>NZ_KV878783.1:3144694-4344694 GCF_001890765.1 Spirulina major PCC 6313
CCAAGACTACCAAGCGTTAGAAGCGTTTAACCGGCCCGTCTTTGAAAAACTCCGAACCGAAGAAGAGATTACCCACTTTTATTACCATCAGCCCAATCGCCTGGTGGGTTTGCGACTCCATTCTGACCAGCGGGGCGACCTCAACAACCGCACCACCATCCTGGAAGCGGAAGCAACCGGGAAGCCCTCAGCGGGGCTAGAACAAGGGGCAACCGGCAATGCTGTCCTCCGCTCTATCTATCCCTGGTTTGCCGATATTCCGAGGCTGGATGATCACAAGGACTGGTTTGCCGGGCAAGAGGGTCGAGAACTGGTGGGCTATCTTGAACTGGGGGTCGAGTTTGAAGATGTCCTGCAACGGGTAAAACGGGTTTTGAGGGTAGAATTGGCTCTGGCGGTGGACAAAACCTATCTGGACCAGAACTTGTGGGAAGCCAAAGCCACACAATTAGGCATTGATCCGGGTTGGGACAACTATCCCCAGTTGGTCGTCACCAATAATACCTTTGGCGAGTTACCGTCAGAAGTGGCGGCAGTCTTGAATCAACCTGAAACGAGCGCTATTGCCCAATCTATTCGCTACAGCCAAGACAATCAGGATTATCAAGCCATTTTCATTCCCTACGAAAATGTAGAAGGGGAAACGATTGGTTATGTGATTGCCTTCAAAAATATTACGACTGCGGTGCGCCCGGCCAGGGCGGCTATGGTACTTGCCAGCGTTCTTTCTGTGCTGCTCTCGACGGGTCTCATTGTTCTGTTCTATCACCTCTTGGGCCGGGTACAAACGGATCTCGCCCAGAGTCGCCAGAGCTTAGTGACTGCCCAGGCCGAACTGAAAGCCCTCAATGAAGAGTTAGAAGATCGGGTGCGTGCCCGTACCGCTGAAGTCCAAGCGACCAGTGCTGATCTCCAAGCGATTATCAGTAACCTTGCTGATGCCCTGTTGGTGGTGGATCTGGACGGCAACATTACCCGCTACAACCCTGCCCTGACCCAGATGCTTAACTTGGGCAACCTCAACCTCATGGGCATTAATTGCCGGGAGTTGGGCCAGCCACAACTGGTGGAGATCATTGAGCAATGCCACACCCATGCGGATCAAGTGTTGGCCGCCGAGGTGGATCTCGGCCAGCATCATGTGGGTCAAGCCGTGGCCACCCCGATCGCCATAGTGGATGAGTCGGGGATCGCAACCCAGGTGGGAACAGTCGCTCTAATTCGGGATGTCACCCAAGAGAAAGAAGTCGATCGCATGAAAACCGACTTTATCTCCACCGTCTCCCATGAATTGCGCACACCGTTAACCTCGGTGTTAGGTTTTGCGTCGATCATTCAAGAAAAACTCGAAGAGGGGGTCTTTCCACAACTCTCGACGGAAGAGCGGAAAACCCAGCGCACCGTGCGTCGCGTCCGGGACAACCTCAATATTATTGTCTCGGAAGCCGAACGCCTCACAGCTTTGATTAACGATGTGCTTGACATCGCCAAGATGGAAGCGGGCAAATTGGAATGGAAAATGGAACCTTTGCCGATGGGTGAGGTGGTGGATCGGGCGATCGCGGCGGTCTCCAGTCTGATGGAGCAGAGTGGTTTGCACTTGGTCACGGATATTGACCCTGAATTACCGGAAATCAGCGGCGATCGCGATCGGCTCATCCAAGTAGTGATTAACCTCCTCTCCAATGCGATCAAATTCACCGAAAATGGTACGATCACCTGTCGGGCAAAGCCCCATGACCACAATATCCACTTAGCTGTACAAGATACCGGTATGGGCATTGCCCCTGAAGATCTGGGCAAGGTTTTTGACAAGTTTAAGCAGGTGGGCGAAACCCTCACCGACAAGCCGAAGGGAACGGGCTTGGGCTTGCCAATCTGCAAACAGATTGTGGAATATCATGGCGGGACAATTTGGGCCGAGAGCGAGTTGGGGGTGGGCAGTACCTTCCAATTCACGTTGCCGCAGTGCGATCGCACCTCTACGCCGGATAAAATCACTAATTTTGATTCCCTCGTCCGTCAACTCCAGACCCGCACCACCACAACAGCACAGATCACTGAACCAGCCAACCAGAAAAAAATCCTAGTCGTGGATGATGATTCGAGCATCCGGGAACTACTGCGTCAGTTCCTCGCCGCCCAAGACTATATCGTTTTTGAGGCAAAGGATGGCCTCGCTGCCGTTGAGCAAGCCAAGCGTCACGCCCCGGACTTGATTATTCTGGATGTGATGATGCCCAAAATCAATGGCTTTGATACCGCAGCCATTCTCAAAAATGATCCCCTAACGCTCAACACCCCCATTATTATGCTCTCCATCTTTGAGGACAAAGCACGGGGCTATCGGTTGGGGATCGATCGCTATCTCACCAAACCCATTGAAAATCAGGCATTGCTAGCGGAGATTGGCGGTTTGCTTTCCCAGGGCCAATCCAACAAAAAGATCTTGGTGGTGGACAGCAATGCCTCAACCCTGGCTAACCTCTCCCAGGTCTTGCAGGCCCAAGGCTACCAAGTCAGTGAAGCGGCCAACAGCGCCGAATGTATCGAAAAAGCTCTATCGGTACGGCCTGACACCATTATTGTCGATTCTGGTTTGTCCCAACAAACGGACTTAATGACCACCCTCCGCTTTGAAAAAGGACTGGAAAATGTTTTCTTCATCTTACTCGGTGATGAAAATCAAGTAGAGGAGTTCAAGACATTGACTGCTGAGCAGGAAATCTGAATATCCGTAACCCATAAGATTAAGCTATCCCTCAGAGTGACAAAGGTATGAAGAAGATCTTGATTGTGGATGATGAACCTAATATTCGCATTTTGCTCGAACAAACCCTAGAAGATCTTGAAGATGAGGGAGTTGAGTTACTGATTGCAGAAAATGGCCAAGAAGCCCTAGAGGTGATTCAAACCGAAATACCGAATTTGGTTTTTCTAGATGTGATGATGCCCAAAATGAACGGCTTAGAGGTCTGCCGTATGGTTAAACAGGAGTTGGGTTTAATGCAGGTTTACATCATCATGCTCACGGCAAAGGGGCAAGAGTTTGATAAACAAAAAGGGCAGGAAGTCGGCGCAGATTTATATATGACAAAACCATTTCGTCCCAAGGATATCCTTGCTAAGTCCAGAGATGTGATTGGCTTGTAATCATGCCACGATCGCGATCCTCAATCCCTCAAAACTCTCTCCTGTCGGGTGAGTTCTTCCGGCTCCTCGTGGGAGAAGGGCGATTGATATGCTGATTAAAAACTATAGCGATCCTAAATCAATCGGAGATCAGATCTCCTCATCAACAAGGGGCTTAAGCCCCTTGCCTGTTCATGAATCAAATGGGATTGCTATATATAACCACGGAAGAGAAAAAAATATTGCAGCATGAACTCAAGTAAGCTGATCAGCTTATTCTGTTCCTGGGCAGTGGCGATCGCGCTGCGAATGTCTTTAATCCCGGCTAAAACGGCGTTTAGGCTGATGAAATGGGCTTTGGTGGTGTTGGCGATAATCCGGGCGAGGGTGGTTTTGCCGGTTCCCGGTGGGCCATAGAAAATCAGGGACGAGATCTGATCGAGGGCGATCGCTCGTCGCAGCAAACGACCCGGCGCAATAATATGCTCTTGCCCCACATAGTCATCCAGGGTTCGCCGTCGCATCCGGTCAGCAGCAGGGGGTTACTCTTTCCCCGCGATCGCCGCTGCTCCTTGGCGCGATCGCACCTCCAAATGCACCAGCAACGCATTCACATCCGCCGGATTCACCCCACCAATCCGCGACGCTTGGCCCACCGTTAAGGGGCGCACCTTTGCCAACTTTTCGCGGGACTCCATCGAGAGGGTAGAGATGGCGAAATAATCGAGATTTTCCGGGAGTTTTCGGTTCGCACTGCGGGCCACTTGGTCGATTTGGGTTTGTTGGCGTTGGATATAGCCCGCATATTTAATCTCGATTTCCGCACCTTCTTTTTCTGCCTTGTTTAGCTCCGAATTACCTAGCCCGTAGCGTTCCAAATCGGCGTAATGAATCCCCGGCCGTCGGAGTAGATCCGCGAGGGCGATCGCGCCTTTAATCTTTTGGTTGGTGTCCGCCATAATCTGCTGACCCGTCGGCTCATGTTCTTTAACCCGATTAGACGCGAGACGATCTTTTTCGGCGGTAATATTCGCATATTTACGTTGGAAAAGATCCCAGCGGCGATCGCAAATCAAGCCAATGTCACGGCCCAACGGTGTTAATCGATAATCCGCATTATCCGATCGCAAAATGAGCCGATATTCTGACCGCGAGGTCAGCATCCGATAGGGTTCGCGCAGGTCTTTCGTACACAAATCATCAATCAGTGTGCCGATATAACTCTGTTCACGGGGGAAAATAATCATCTCTTTTCCTTGGGCAAAGCGCACCGCATTCACCCCCGCCACGAATCCCTGGGCCGCTGCTTCTTCATAGCCCGTCGTGCCGTTAACTTGACCCGCCGAAAACAGCCCCTCAATTTTTTTCGTCATTAACGTCGGGTAACATTGCGTCGCCGGTAAATAGTCATATTCCACCGCATAGGCAGGGCGCAACATCGTGCAGGTTTCCAACCCTGGTAAGGTGCGCAATAGCTCTAATTGCAATGTTTCCGGCAATCCCGTCGAAAAGCCTTGAATATATAATTCCGGAATGTCGCGCCCTTCTGGTTCAATAAAGATTTGGTGCGATTCTTTATCCGCAAAGCGCACAATTTTATCTTCAATTGACGGACAATAGCGCGGCCCTTTCGAGTCAATAAAGCCGCCATAAATCGGCGTTAAATGCAAATTATCCCGGATTAATTGATGGGTGGCCGCCGTGGTGCGCGTCAGGTGACAATTCATCTGCTCCCGCTCGATCCACACCTCCGGATCAAAACTAAACCAGCGCACCTCTTCGTCTGGGGGTTGCACTTCCATGACGCTAAAATCTACACTGCGGCGGTCAACCCGCGCCGGTGTGCCCGTTTTGAGGCGATCGGTTTCAAAGCCCATCCGGTTTAGGGTTTCCGTCAAGCCCACGGCGGCAAATTCTCCCGCTCGGCCTGCTGGCATCGATTTATTCCCAATCCAAATCGTGCCGCCGAGGAATGTGCCTGTGGTCAACACCACCGCCCGCGCTGCAAAGCAGGTTCCGAAATAGGTCTGCACGCCTAGCACTTCATCATTGGGGCCGAGAATTAAATCCGTGGCCATGCCTTCGCGGATCACTAAATTTTCTTGATTTTCCACAACGCGGCGCATCACTTGGGCATATTCCCGCTTATCGGTTTGGGCGCGGAGGGCCCAAACGGCGGGGCCGCGGGAGGAGTTTAAGACCCGTTTTTGGAGATAGGTGCGATCGCTCATTTTGCCGATCTCGCCCCCCAATGCATCGATCTCGTGGGTGAGTTGCGATTTCGCCGGGCCACCCACCGCCGGATTGCAGGGCTGCCAGGCAATCTTATCCAGATTCAAGGTCAACATCAACGTCCGACACCCCAACCGCGCCGCCGCCAATGCTGCCTCACAGCCAGCATGGCCAGCACCAATGACGATGACCTCAAATTCATCTTGAAAGTCCACGGGGGTTGCAACAGTCATGGCGACAAACAATACAGATCAGTCCCCTATTGTAGCGAGATTTTCCCCGGCCCTGGCTATGATTTCACCCGTGCAAGGCGGTCGGATGGCAGACAGCGATCGCCAATCGAAATACAATATAATGTCAAAAGTACAGTGGAGAATACATTCATGACAACACAGCGAATCTCTCCCGTTACCATGAAAATCCTGAGTGAAGGTGAAGAAGTTCTCAATTTTTGGCCGACAGATTTAGGCTATCGAATTGTGATCAAAAATGCCAATGGTGAAGTATCATTGCATTCCGTCCGGCTTGATGAACAGCAAATTCCTCGCCTTGACTTAGAACCTGAATTAATCATTACTCGCAAAGATGATCTGCATGACGGGCCTGAAATTCAGACTGAAATCAATACGCCCGATGGCATGATCAAAGTGACATCATTTTAGGATAATGGATTGTCAACCATGACTCAACCTGAAAAAAGAGATCGTGCTATCCATGTTCGCATTGATCGTCTGACTGAATCGGAGCAAGAGCAGATTTCCTCTGAAATTAAACGCGCAAAAAAAAGAATTGCACCCGACTCACGGGGAACAATCGTTGAAGGGAGTATGCAATCACTCCCGGCACAAAACTCGCAGTCACTAGACTCTGAAGAATAATTACAACTTCACGCCCTTCCTGAATTTGATTTTGAGCATGAGTTTATGGCAAAAAAAAGACCCTATGAGCATCGTAAGGTTCAAAAAGAGGTGAAAGACATTGAAATGTATCAATGCATTGTTTGTAATATGGTTGATGCCAAAGCTCACGGCCATCATTTAATTCCTTACAGGGAAGGGGGAGCAGCCAATTTACAAAATATGGTGACAATGTGCCCTGATTGTCATCGTCGATATCATGCCGGAACACTCAATATTGATATTGAACGTTTTTAGGTTCAGGGGTAATGAAACTACCGTATATAGCAAAGAGAGACTAGGTTAGGACATTCAATCAGCGCACCCTGAGCTTGTCGTTGGCGAAGCCTCCCGTAGGGATTAGGTAAAGCGGCCGGGCTATCTCCTGGGTCGGCGCTGCGCGAACGACAGGCTCAGCCCTCGGCTATAAATGTCCTAAGCAGCAACATCATTGCTATAACCGATAGCGTTATCATGACCGATGAAAATTCTACCGCTCTCCTCAGACGAAATATTAAGGGAAATCGATGAATTTCGTGATTTTAAGAAGTGCTATTCACTGCACTAGATCACGTCACATTGATGCCGAATTTATGGAGGAGTTGGGGGAGATGATCATCGAGGGTTTGGATGTGGTGGTCGGTGAGTTCGATGAGTTTGAAATGGTGGGTTTGATAAAGGGCTTGTTTTTCGGTTTTGCGCTTTTGGTAGGCTGGGTCATCGAGGTAGCCCCAGTATTCGATGTAGACTTTGCAGGAGGGAATATAAAAGTCGCAATACACCTCCGCTTCAATGGGTAAACGACGCTCGTAGGCGTGGACAATTTCCGCCATGTAAAGCCAATTATCAATCATCACTTCGGCTTTGGAACGTACCCAATGACCATCGGTGGTGCGAAATTTTGCACCGCTGCGGAAGGCTTCACGGAAGTTAGAGTCAGTCTGACGGGTTGGGGTGGCAGGGTTGAGAATGAGGGAAGGGGGTTCGGATTGGGGGGTGGGGTCTGGGCTGGAATCGGGTGCGGCGAGACTGGCTTCGTATTGGTTTTTTAAACTGGTGAGAAAGATGCGATTTTCGAGAATTTGAGCGTCCCAGAGGACGTAGGATTTTCCGGTTTTGGGGTGGCGGTGTTGGGTGGCTCCGAAGGCGAAACCCCGCTCGGTGGCAACCCAGCCGTGCCCCTCTTTTTCCAGGAGACCGAGTTCAGAAAAGAGGCGATTTACGGCATTGCGGTGAATGGTTTGGCCTTGGCTTTGGAGGATTTTACTGATCTGGGTAGCGGTGAGGCGATCGGGGGTGGACGATGGGGGGTCAATGGTGGGGGTGGGTTTCGCGATCGCCCGTTCTCGCCTTGGTTTAGTGGGTTTGGATACAGCTTGGTTTTTTTTCCAGCAGGAATAACAGAAGGGATGATCGGGGTTTTTAACGAGGTTGGTACAACCGGGAGTGGAGCAGGGTTTCATCGGACAGTAGAGAAACAAAATAACGAAGATAGGATACAGTGCGATGGGGGTTAATCGTCCATTTGCCAGGGTTGGGTGAGGTTGCCTTCGTCGAGGATGCGTTTGGGGCGGAGGATGAGGACGATTTGGCCGAGGATGGGGACGGTGGGGGCTTCGCTGAACCAGTGCATTTCGGCGCGATCGCCCTGATCCGTGAGCCAATAGGCGTTGCTGTGCCAGTCTTGAACGGCGCGATCGACAATTACCACCACCTCTTCGGTGGGGCCGTCGGGGGCGTTGGGGAGTTCGTCGCTGCGGCAGAGAATTGCGATCGCATCTTGGGCCTTGAGCACCGCTTGCCAACCGGGAATTGGCACACATTGCGTTGGGGTTGTGATCGTCGCAATTCGGAACGGTTCAATTTCTTCAATTGCCGCCACACCCTGGACTTGGGCCGCCGTCAGGGGCATTTGACCCGCAACGGGGATGAGGCGGGGGAGTTCGTCTTCTTGTTCTAAGCGAAAGAGGGGGAGGAGGGGCGCTCGCTGCATGGGGGTGACGGTGAAGTCACTGAGGAGGGCTTCAATTTGGCGGCGGGCACTGTCGGAATGGGCGAATTTTAACCCCTGGGCGATGAGGCGCGATCGCTCCTGAAGATCTTTCTTGGCCCGCGCCAACCGCCAGGCTTGATAGGCCACCGCATCTCCCGGATGGGTCGTGAAGCCGGTGGGAATCGTGCCGGACTTGCCAAAGGCTTTCATGGCTTGGGCCAGTTGCCGCGCTTCATCCACATCTAAACGTTTTTCCATGGCCAACGCCGCAGCGGCCAGGCGTTGGGACTGATTTAAAACCCGCAATTCATAAAGCACATCGCTGCGCGGCCCTTGGCAATAGGTTAAAAGATCGGCGGCGGCTTCCTGTTGGACGAGACTGTCGAAGACTTGGGCGGCCACAATGGTCAGGTTTTGATAGGCGGCCTCAATCCCCGTTTCTGAAAAAATACTTTGGGCAGAATAGCCCGCTTTTTGCAATTGTTGACAGCCTTTGCCCCAATCGACCCAACTGCCTTCCTTGCGTCGGAGTTGCTGCAAGAGGGTTTTGATTTCGTCGTCACTGAGGGGCGTGCTTTGGGGAGAAAATTGCATGGTCATTCTGTGAGGAGGCTCCAGATCCGATCATACCCTGTGGCGGGGAGGGATTCGCGGGGACTAGGGGGAGGGATTGTTGGAGATGGGGCGAATGTTGGTGGGGGTCTGGTCTTGGATGAATTCGGAGGCGGCGGGTTTGAGACGATAATCGAGCCAGAAAAAACTACTACCAAAGAGGGCGATCGCCCCCACGAGACAGCCCGCCAACATCCGCACCCGCGATCGCAACTGTGCCATTTCGAGGCGATAGAGGGTCATTTCCCGGCGATAGGTGAGGGCTGTTTGGGGGGGTAAGGCGTTCAAGTCCCCTAACGCTGCTAGTTCTTGGGCGGCGGCGATGTCGATGGTCTGTAGCGGCGGGTCGGGTTCCGGTTCAAACAACACCAGGGAATGGAGCCACTTGGTAATTAACTGCGCACCATTTTTCTGAAACCACCACATTCCCACGCGGCGGGCCACGGGGCGCGACCCCCAAAAGATGGAGCGGAGAACGGGATGGAGCGATCGCATCTGGATGTGATGGTGCAAAATATTCGCCGTGCCGATGCTGTAGATGCGATCGAGGATGTATTTCACGGTGACATCTTCCCGCTCAACCAATTGCTGCAAGGTCAGCGCGATATCCCGCACATTTTCCTGTTCCTGTTGTTCCTGTTCTGGCGATTTAGCACCGGGCACAATCGACTTCCTCGCATTGGGTTTTGCAGCATTAGACTCTACTCCCTAGGCTATTGATATTTTTCGGGGCTGTCAATTTTCCTGTTACAGGACTTTGCAAACCCTTCCCAGAATGCGGTATCACTGAGGACTAGCACCCTTGTTGCCGATTTTAGAATTGATCATCAAAATCATCGAATTCATTAGTTTTTAAGGACGGGTATGGATCATGTTGGGTAAATTTTCGTTAGCGCGATTTGGGTTAGTGGTGGGGGGATTGCTGACCCTCGGCGGATTTGTGGCCTATGGGTTGGGCAAACCAACGTTAAATTTAATTGGGTTTTTCTATGGGATTCCGGTGTTGTTGGGGGGGTTAGCACTGCGGGCGGCGGAATTGCGCCCCACGCCCTACCGGGAAGCCACACCGCCAGAGATTGAAGCCCTGCGCGATCGCCAAGCCACCGCCACCCAAAATCAAATTCGCAAGGATGTCACTCGCTACCGTTACGGCCAAGAGGCTCATTTAGACGAATCCCTCGAACGCTTGGGCCTGAGTCCGAGTGATGATGAGCGGCCCATTTTACAGTCGTTGTTAGAGACGGAAATTGATGGGGCCTATGCCTTGGTGTTGGAATTTAGTTCGCCCTTTGTGGGGCTGGAGATTTGGCAGGAGCGGCAGGAAGCGATCGCGAAATTCTTCGGCCCCGATATTCGTGTCACCCTCGAACCCGATCCCGACGATGAAGATGGGGTTTTTGTGGCCTTAATCGCGACCCCGCCCGCTGCCGTCTCGGCCACGGAGGCCTAACCCCCTGATCCCAGCATCCAGATCCGGATCGTCTTATCCTCCGATCCGGTGACGAGCCACTGTTCGCGGCGATGGAACGCGATCGCAGTCACCGCCCCAGCATGGCCCGTCAAGGTTTGCACCGTTGTCCCCGTGCCCGGATGCCAGAGGGTGATCGCGCCGTCATCATGGCCACTGATGCAGAGATTGCCTTGGGGATGGATCGCGATCGCAGTCATGCCCGCTCCAACCGATTGCCAGGACTGTACCGCTTGACCCGTCTGCACTTGCCACACCCGGATCGTCCCGTCGAGGCTGCCACTGTACAGCAATTGCCCGCTAGGACTGAAACAGAGGGCGGTGACGGTGTGATCATGGCCCGTCAGGGTGTGGCGCAGGGTTCCGGTTTGGCCGTCCCAGAGGTTAATCCTGCGATCGGCGCTGCCACTGGCGAGGATCTGACCCGTTGGGCTGAGTTGCATGGATGCGATCGCACCTTCATGGCCTGTTAAGGTGTGGTGAAGGGTTCCCGTGGCCCGCTCCCACACCTGAATTACCCGATCCGCTCCCCCACTGGCCACCCGCTGCCCATCGGGCCACACCACCAACGCAGTCACCCATCCCGGATGGAGTTGATGCACCGCCACGGTTTCGCCCCCCTCCCAACAGCGCACCGTATAGTCCCAACTGCCACTCAGCCACTGCTCCGTGCGCGGCACATATTGCACCGCCGTCACAATGCTGCGATGGCCAGGATAGTCTTGGGCGATGGGGTTGAGGGTATCGGCATCGAGAAACCACGATCGCACCCGACAGTCCGCGCCGCCGCTGAGGATTTGGGGCAAAACGGGATGAACAGCGATCGCGTTCACACTCCCTCCTCCCGTTAAGATCTGCCGACAATGCCAACCGGGGCGCGTTGTCACCGCATCCGGTGGCGAGAGGATAATCGTCGGCAGGGTTTGGCCCGGATGGAGTGCCCCATAAACCGCCGCTGCTGAGGAGAAGCGATCGCTCGGAGTCTCCGCCACCAAGCGAGTCAACACCGCCACCAACACCGCCAACGCTTCATCCTGTGGCTGGGTTAAATAGTCCGTCCATCGCGCCAATCCCCCCAAACCGCTGATCAGATCAAAAGGCTGCACCCCCGTCAACAGATGAATCCCCACCAACCCCACACTATACAGATCACTGGCTGGAATCGCCCGACCCCGCAACTGTTCCGGCGCAATATAGGCCGCCGATCCTACCACCGTTCCCGTCGTTGCTAGGGCTGTTTTTCGCGTCACCGTCGCCGCGCTGAAATCCAGCAGCATCAAGGTTCCATCCGGTTGGCGGCGCAGGTTTTGGGGGTTAATGTCCCGGTGAATTAAGCCGTGCTCGTGGAGGACTTGCAAGAGGGGCAAAATGTCATCAAGAAACTGCACCACCTGCGCCACCGTGCCGGATTCTTGATCGATGGGCGTGCCGGTGATGAAGTCTTGGATCAGGGTGGGGCGAAAATTGGCGATCGCCGGAGCCGTCTCAAAATAGTCCAGAATACGCGGCAACTGGGGATGTTCGCCCCAAGGTCGCAACTGATCAACCACCGATTGCACCTGCTCCGGATCACGTTCAGCGATCTGTTTGAGCAAACAGGCCGACGCTGGCTCTGGCGCAAGGCAATCCTGGCCGCGAAAGGTGCGCCCCTGGCCCCCCGCGCTGAGGTCTTCCAGGGCAATGTAGCGATCGCCCAGCCGCAACGACGACCCACAGCCCACACAAAAGCGATGGTGGGGCGCATTCTCTCGGTGGGTACATTGGGGATTGAGGCACAATGCCATAGCAAGCTGGAGGTGCGATCGCTTCTAGTATGCCATTGTCCGGCCGTGGGGCGATTATGCGATCGGTTCCACCGTATGCAGCAACCTATGAACCGTCTGGAGTAATTGGCGCGGCTTAAAGGGTTTGCACAGATAGGCATCCGCCCCTTGATCCAGCCCCTTGGATTGTGCCGTGAACGAATCCTGTGTTGAGCAGAGAATCACTTGAATATCTTGGGTGCGGCGATTATTTTTCAAAAACCGACAAACTTCATAGCCATTGAGATGGGGCATCACCACATCCAAAATAATCATATCCGGTAGCTCTTTGCGCACCTCTTTCAGGGCATCTAAACCATTGCCCACCGCTGTCACCGTGAACTGTTGAGTCATCAACCAATGGGCAATCAAATGACGCTGAGTACGGCTATCTTCCACGACAAGGATATGAGCCATCGAGTCCCTAGACCAAAATGTGAATTACATAACAGCATCCGAACCTAGCCCAAACTATCAGGGATAATTCGGTGCATGATCCAGCGATGAACCCTAATCTGCATCGTCGGCGCAATGATTTGCGCGTGATTGTATCTTTCAGTTTACCCTAGGTGAATGATCCCAGAAGCCCTGAAATTGCTTGGGAACAGTCTAAGCGAATACCCTGAAAACAGCCTCAGCCGAATGACTCAACCTCGACCAGCCGTGCGAGATATCGCGTTGAAAACACACAAAAACTTATCAATCTTGATTGTCATTCCCCTGCGTCGCGTTACGGATTATCAACACAATGCTCGTCTGTTGACCCCAAAACAAGAGGTCAGACAATCACATCGTGATTGAAAGTGACCCTAGTGCCGAGTCAACGCTAAGAATGAGGATACCCGTAGGGTGCTGAAGCGCGAAGCGTAACGCACCGCCACGTTGAGTTTCAGACTAGAGCAGTGTTTCTAAGGTTGGATTGCCCTGCATTTGTTTGAGCATTGCTTTAATGTCTTGGGTGCGACTTTTATGAACGATTAGCGTGGCATTGCGATCGCGCACCACCACCACATCTTCTAGGCCGATGGTCACCACCACCTCATCCGGGCTGCTGTTGTAGATAATCGCCCCCGTGGTATCTGCGCCCAAATGTTGGCCAATCACCACATTCTCGCCCTGTTTTTCGTTCAACCGTTCCAAGGCATTCCAATCACCGAGATCATCCCAGCCAAAATCAGCGGGCAATACATAGGCCAACTGGGTTTTTTCCATCAAGGCATAATCAATACTCTTCTTGTCCAAGGTTCCGTAGGCCGCTTTACCCTGACTGCGGAGGGGTTCGAGAATTTCGGGGGCGTGCTGGGCGAGTTCTGCGAGCACCACGGCGGCGCGGAAAATAAACATGCCGCTATTCCAGCTAAACCGGCCCGTATTGATAAACTCCTGAGCCGTGGCCGCGTCGGGTTTTTCCGTGAAGCGCGACACCTTGAACACCGCAAGATCCCCATGGGTTCCGGCGCGATCGCCCTGCTCAATGTAGCCGTAACCCGTGGAGGCATAACCCGGTTGAATCCCTAGGGTGACGATCGCAGCTTGACTCGTGGCCAATGCCCCCGCTGCGGCTAGGGTTTGTTGATATTTGGCTTGATCCCCAATCCAATGATCCGCCGGGAAAAAGCCGATCAACGCCTCCTCACCGTACCGTTTCGCAATCTCCAAGGTGGCCCAGGCCACAGCGGGGGCGGTGTCGCGGCCCTCAGGCTCCACAAGTAAATTCGCCTCCGGCAGTTCCGGCAACTGTTCGCGCACCCCATCGGCCACCAACGCCGAGGTAATCACCCACAGTTGATCCCAGCCTCCCGCCATCGGCAGCAGGCGATCTGCTGTGGCTTGTAAGAGACTGCGATCGCTCCCATCTAAACAGAGAAATTGCTTCGGACGGTGGCGACGGCTCAGCGGCCAAAATCGCTCCCCCTTCCCCCCTGCCAAAATCACCGGAATTAAAGATTGAGTCATAACTAAACGCGCCGTTCTCGAATGCTCCCATCCTAGCCTTTCGGGAGTCGTCCACTAGTTGCGATCGCCGGGAAATCTCGAAAAAAAATCCGGAAACAATTCGCAACCAACGCTATAATGCGCCATGAGTAGCAATTTTTCTCGGTATCTAGTGTGTCTGTCATCGTTGATGTCCCTAGAGAACTGAATTGTGGTGGTGAGGTTAAGTGTGAATAACAGCGTGAAAAGCCGTTCTCAAGATAGGACTAGTGTGATCACAAGCGATAAAGTCAGTTCTGGGTCCGATCAACAGACCACCGAGGTATCAACTCCAGTCAAACCATCCCCCCAGACCCGCCCCGCCATTCCAGTGGGTAAACGGATACTCTGGAGCAGTGCATTTTTAATCACAGCCAGTATTTCGGCAACTGTCGGGGCCACCGTTGCCATGGTCAGTCCCCTCCCCTCCGCCTTAAAAATGTTCAACGTCACGGATGAAATCGCCGCCGCTGGCCCCTCTCACAGCGAAGCTGCATCGTCCCAGCATGGGCAAATTCCGGCCATGTTCGAGTATAAAATCGAACGCCCGGTCAATATCTTAGTCATGGGAATCGATCGCGTCCCCGATGCTGAAGTAGGCAGCGAGGAAGCCTTTGAAGGCCATACGGACACCATGATTCTGATGCGCTTCGACCCGACGGATCAATCCGTGCGGATGTTGTCTGTGCCCCGCGACACCCAAGTCTTTATCCCCGATGTGGGGACAACCAAAATCAATGCTGCCAATGTCTACGGCGGCGCAGGGCTGGCGATGGATGTGGTGGGCGAAACCCTCAATGGGGTCACCATCGATCGCTATGTGCGAGTCACCAATGATGCGTTTCGGGAATTGGTGGATCTCGTCGGTGGAGTTGAAGTCTTTGTGCCGCGGCCCATGGTCTACGAGGACAAAACCCAGGGGTTAACCATTGATCTGCGCAAAGGTTGGCAAACCCTAGACGGCGACGAGGCGGAACAGTTTGCCCGGTTCCGGATGGATGAATATGGTGATATTGGCCGGGTGCAACGGCAACAGGTGCTGCTCAAGGCGATGCGCGAACGGCTTCAGAGTCCGGCGGTGTTGCCGCGCTTGCCGAAGGTGGTGCAGCGGATGCTGTCCTTTGTGGATACGGATTTGAGCATGGAAGAATTGCTCGCCTTGGTCAACTTTGGGATGGCGTTGGACAAAGAAGCGGTGAAAATGGTGTTGCTGCCGGGTCGTTTTAGCGAGGAATTTGAGTTTGAAGGGGTGAGCTATTGGATTATGTCCCATCCGGGACGCGATCGCGTCATGCAAGACTTCTTTGAAGTGGAACCGGGCTATGACATGGGCGATCGCTCCCTCCAATCCGTGCGCATCGGCCTGCAAAACGCCACCAGTGATCCAGACCTCCTCACCCAAGCCGCCGACCACCTCGCAGCACAGGGTTTTCGCAATGTCTTTTATTCCCAGTCCAAATCGCCCCGTCTCCTGCGCCAAAGTGAAATCATTGTGCAACAGGGCAACACCGATGCCGCCGATGCGATCCAAGATGCCCTTGGTTTTGGGGTCATCCAAGCCGATTCAACGGGGGATCTCGCCTCAGAAATTACCATTCGGGTAGGGTCTGATTGGTTTGATCAACTCCCTGCCGCCCAGGAGTCAACAGACGAGGAATCATGAAGCAAGGGTTACGACGGCTAATCATCGTGGTACTGCTGGGGGTGCTCACCCTCGGCTGGTGGTTGTTAGAGGCACAACCGGCCTGGGCTGCGCCGCCCCGTGACCCCAATGCCAATGCCGTGAACTATACCCTCACGGATGTCAGCGGCCGCGATTTTTCGGGGCAAAATCTGGCGGGGTCATCCTTTGCCGGGGCAGAAGTGCGGCAGGCGAATTTTCACGCAGCGAACCTATCGGGATCAATTCTCACCAAAGCGGTGTTTGAGGAATCGGATCTTTCCGGGGCCAACCTGAATAAAAGTTTTGCCGATCGCGTCACCTTCAATGGTGCGGATCTCACCAACGCGATTTTCACCGAAGCGATCGCCACCAGCACCCACTTTTACCAAGCCACGATCACCGGAGCCGACTTCACCGACACCATCCTCGATCGCTACGAAATCGTCCAACTCTGCAAACGCGCCAGTGGCACGAATCCCACCACCGGAGTCGCCACCCGCGACAGCCTCAACTGTCGTTAACCCATCTCATCAACATCATCATGAAACAACTAGGGAGTGAGACGCTCCC
The DNA here is from genome assembly GCF_001890765.1 of Spirulina major PCC 6313. Taxonomy (NCBI): domain Bacteria; kingdom Bacillati; phylum Cyanobacteriota; class Cyanophyceae; order Spirulinales; family Spirulinaceae; genus Spirulina; species Spirulina major. The sequence goes on from NZ_KV878783.1 coordinate 3,161,037, forward strand.
ACTCCGGTCAGATCAGAGGATTTAAGGAGTGCGGGCATCTTGCCCGCTAGCAGTTAAAATATGCCATGACACGACAAGCTTGACTGAGTACAGGACAAAAAATCAGGCTTGGGCTGAAACCCTGATGATTTCCTAGGTTGGGTGGAACAATCGCAAAACTCAACACACTCCATCAACATCCATAGTCTGTCGTGCGGGCATCTTGCCCGCTGGGATCAGACACAATAGGGAGCAGGATGCTCCCACCCCATCAAAATCAGATGCCGCCGTACATTTCAACGTTTGTCTTGTACTCCGAGCCGTAGCTACCCCTGAGCCGTTTGATACAGTTGGGTCATCACCTTCAAGACCGCAGGTGGACGAGAGGTAAAGAGAATGAAAAAGGTGTTGGCCTCGCTAGGTTCATCTATCACCTTGGCGTAGATGTCATCACTACCGGCGGGGTCATCGGGGAGATCGGGGATCGCTAGTTTGAGGTTGGTGAGGGGTTCGGGTTTGGATGCGATCGCATCCCCGTCTAACCGGACTTCAGCCCCCTTTTCCGAAAGCTGCACCAACTGACCCTTCGTCTGTTCCGTGCTGATATGTTTGCCATCGAGAGCCGTGAACAGCATCATTAAGGGTTCGGCCAGGGGGCGATAGTCTTCCTTTACCTTGGGCAGATAGAGGTTGTAGGGCGCACCGATGCCGCCGATTGTGTAGATTGTGATCGGATTTTTCACCCCCTTCGGCATTACTTCCATCGTGCCGTCGATTTGGATATCCGCCCCGGCTTCCTTCAGGGTGGGTTCTGAGGTAAGGACTTGGCCGCCCGTGGTGTAGGACTCGATCCGATAGGTGAGGTTGACTTGAGAGCCGACAACGCCGTATTTTGTGCGCTTTTCGGAACCGATATTCCCCACCACCACTTCGCCGGTATTGATCCCGATGCCCATTTCTAACTTCGGCAGGCCCCAGGCTTCAATCTGCACATTGATTTCCGTCATCGCCAACTGCATCGCGATCGCACAGGCGATCGCCCGCCGCGCATCATCCTCCCGTTCCGTCGGCGCACCGAACAGCACCAAAATCCCATCCCCCATAAATTCATCAATCGTGCCTTGATATTGGGTGATGATGTCCGCCATATAGCTCAGGTAGAAGTTGAGAATCTTCACCACTTCTTCCGGGGGGAGCCGTTCCGATAATGCAGTAAAGCCCCGTAAATCTGACGTGAGGATCGTAATCTTGCGCCGTTCGCCCCCCATTTTCAGCCCTTCGGGGTTTTCCAGCAGCGTTGACACCACCTCGGCGGTAAGGTAGCGGCCAAAGGTACGCCGAATATCCCCCGCCGTCCGCGCCACATAGGCCGTAATTCCCACCGTCGCGGCCACGAAACCCAGCAACGGCGGCACAACGGGAATCCACCAGGACTGCATCAACGCCCCATAACTACTGCCGATCAACAGCACCGCCGCGCCCCCTTGCACCGAGACCACTTTAAGAATCCCAACGCGGGTTTTTTCCACATGACGCAGGAGCCAAGCCGTAACAGCCCCGGCACTGATCCAGAAGACAATCCAGAGGATTTCGAGGGGTTCGGGCCAGGTGCGGATCAAGGCGCGATCGTCTAAGACGGCGCTGAGAAGTTGGCTCGTCATTTGGGCGTGAACTTCCACCCCCGGCATCGGTTCCGGGGAGGCGAGTAAATAGTTACCGTAGGGGGTCATGAATTGATCGCGGGCCGTCGCGCCCACGGCCCCGACGAGGATGATCCGATCCGTGGCCCAGCCATCGGGCAAGTTCCCCTCTAACACAGTGGAAAAGGAAACACGCTCAATGGTTTGCGCCCCACCTTGGTAGTTGAGCAAAATTTGATAACCGCCGTCATCGGTGCGAATATAGCCGCCATCGTAGCGTTGGAAGGGTTTTAAGACGGTTTCGCCAATTTGCCACCAATTGTCTGTATCCGGGGCAATGTCGATCAATTTGCCCTCTGCTTCGAGGTAACGTCCGGCGAGGAAAAGGCTCAGGGTGGGGATGATCTCGCCCTCTGGGGTTTGCACATTCACCAAGGCACGACGTACCACCCCATCGGAATCGAGGATCACATCATTGGCACTGACTTGGCCGCGTTCTTGGAGGGCGGGAGGGGGATCGACGGTTTCGAGTTCGCTATCCCCGGCGACTTTTTGAATGCCGATCAGGTTGGGGGTGGTTTCAAAGATTGCGATGAGGTCTTCGGAGCCGGGATCGATGGGTTGATCGCGATAGTCATCGAGGCCAATGACGCGGGGATTTTGTTGGCGGAGTTCGCGGATCACTTCGGCATAATACCCGTCGGGAATGACTACTTTGCCGAGGTTGCGATAGTCGTCTTCGGTCATGCCGACGATCGCAATCCGATCATCGGGGGGTTCGACGGGCCGCAGCCGCATGAATTGATCATAAACCGCTAACTCCCAGCCCTGAAGCAGGCCCGCCCACCGCACGAGAATCACTAACAATGAAGCGGAGGGGGCGGCGACGACAACCCCACGCCAATGCCACAGGTTTTTTTTAAGCTGAGTCCAAGTCATGGCGGCTGAGTTGCGCGGGTTCTATTTCATCAAAACAAGAGACGATGCGATCGCATCATCTCTGATCTTAATTCTTAACGAAACCGACCCAGTTTAAAATTCCGGCACCGCTTCAACAAAACATTGCGGGTCCCAATTGGGGGCAGCTTGGGGCGAATTCGGATCAACCACCTCATCCGCAAAGGGCACATCGGCTAAACAGCCCAGTTCCTGCGACTCTAAAAACTCCACCCAATCACTACGATCGAACTGGCGCAACTGGGCCGAAAACTGTAACGCTTCATTCCAATAGGCTTGGTTTGCGTAGGCGGTGGCTTGTTGTTTCAGTTCGCCAGCATTCAAGGTGGTGGGATCGGGAATTGTTGCACCGGCAGTACAACCGAGGGGACTGCCATCTTCCAGACTGCACGAAATCAAGCCGCTGATCACTTCTTCATTGCCAATGCTGTTTTCACAGAGCATGGCTAATGTCCATTCGTACACGGCCCCGGCTTCGAGGTTAACCCCTTCGAGGCGATAGTTGACGATGCGCGGGCCGGTGGTGGTGCTTTCGGGGGCGGGCAAAATGTTCGCGTAAACTTCTTCGTAGCGGTAGCGGGTGCGGCCGGTGGGGTTGGCGAGGGGGGTGCGTTTTTGGACGACGATTTCCACGCCGGACGAACTGTTCCGGGGCATATAGATCGTCAGGGTGGGGTCAGGGTTGAGGCTGGTGCCGATGTTGCTAATCGGCATCAGGGCGGTGAGGGGGGTGAGGGGGTCGAGTTCACCATCTCCATTGAGGTCTGCTAGTTTGGCCACACAGGCTTCGGAGCCGCGCTTGGGTGCTCCCCCGGCGGTGCGTTGGGGTGCGCCGCTGCCGGAGGGGGTTGAGGAGGGGAAGCCCAAACTGAGCAGCAGCGGGTCGAGGGGATTGGCTTGGGCGGGGAGGATGAAACTGGGAAGGCTGAGGCTCAGGAGGGCGGGGGCGATCGCAAGCCAGCGCAGCGGAGTTTTAAAAGCCATGATTCTCACAGTAGGGCAGAGTGTGGATGCAATGTCATTGTTAGTTTTAAGGATAACCTGATGTTTTTCGGAATCCAGGGTGATCGGGGACAATTTCAAACATTGAACCCTCTGGATTCTGGATGGGTTGCGATCGCTCCCCTCACCGTTAGGACTTTCCTTCGGCAAGCTGCCGTAATACTTCAATCGGCAAGCGATCGCAGTCTTGAATAAACGCAACCTCATAGACGCTCTGGCCAATCATTTGTTGCTCTGGCGGTAATAAAATTGATAACTGATGCCCGATCGCGGCGAATCGGGGTGTGATCTCCGCCAGCCACGCGCTGAGGCTGGGGGCCGCATCGGTCAGGTCAAAGGAGAGGTGATAATAGCCCACATAATGCTCGTCCCCAAAGGCATCGGGGGCGGGCTTCGGTTCGGGGATTTGAATCAATTCCAGCCGCCCCTGTTGCCCCGTCAGCCAGCAGGCGAGGGTGTAGCCCGTGGTGAAGCGATCGCTCACCCTAAACCCCAGAATTTCGTAGAATGCGATCGCCCGATGAATATCCGCCGTGCGAATTGAAACATGGTGTAGCATTGAAACCTCCTCACCCGCTCATTGTGCCCAGTCACCACACCTATGCTAATTGCTCACACCCCTCGCCTGTGTTTACGCCGCTTTTGCCCGGAGGATCTTGACCCCTTGGCGTTGATCTTGAGTGATCCGGAGGTGATGTATTTTTCCCGCACCCGTCAACCCCTCAGCCGGGCCGAAGCCGCTGACTTGATCCACCACCAGAGCCGCCCAAATCATCCCCATGGACTCTATGCCGTCACGGCCCAGGCTTCGGGCGAATTACTCGGCTATTGTGGCCTGATTCATCAACAGATCGACGGCCACACCGAGATCGAAATCGGCTACCGTTTGGGGCGATCGCACTGGGGCCAAGGGTTCGCCACCGAGGCCGCCTGTGCCGTGCGCGACCATGCCGCCCGCCTCGGTATTCCCCGCGTCATTTCCCTAATCGAGGCGGCTAATGAGCGATCGCGCCGCGTCGCCGAAAAAGTCGGGATGCAGTGGCAGCGCGAAATTGTGATTGATGCGATCGTCGTACAGGTCTATGGCATGGACTTAGTCCAGGAGGGGACAAGGGGCTAACGCTACCTTGTCTGAGGAACTCTGGGGAATTTTTTGCTACTGCACCAACGCTTCCCCCCGGCGATAGAGTTCCCGCGCATAGTCCGTCCAAGTCCCCTGTCCCCAATAGCGAAAACAACTGGTTTCCACCAACATCACATAAAGCAGCGCCTCGGTATAGTCGCGGCTCTGGGTTACGGTTGGATCGGCTGCGATCGCTGCGTCAAACTTGGCGTGAAACATCGCACTGAGGCGGTTCATCGGCTCTAAAACATTTTCATAACCACTCACCCAACTGAGGTCATTCGTCCAAGATGCGCCCTCCATGTGAAATTGATGATCGTCAGTTTTGAGGGATGCGATCGCCCCCGCCACAGCCTCCGGTGTTGGCTGCTCCCGATCCACCCGTGCCCAAATCTTATGCTGTTGCACCGCCTGACACACCGGATAATCCGCCGCCGTAATCCCCGCCGCCGCCAACAATTCCAAATATTCCGTCCCATTAATCCCCACCGTGCTGCTATCCTGCTGAATCGCCTGCCACGCCGGGAAAAATCCCCCCGGAAACTCATTCATCATCACCCCGCCATTCTCCCCATCGGCGATCTGCGTTCCGCAACAGGGCACAGCTTGGCCGCCTAGGGTTTGACGACCCCGCGTTTTGGCCTCATGATAAGGCTGCATTTGCGCCACTAATTTTGTGTCCGATCCTTGGGTTTTAATCAGTGCCGTGATGCTGATCGTTTCGCCGTGGGAATTCGTCGCCACCAAACGATTGGGTAAATATTTATCATCATGAATTAGCCCCGCACCATCGAGCCGTTCGACGGAATGTTCCTGCACCATCAGCCAGCGATAGCCGCAATCTCTCAGGGCTTTAATGTATTCAAATAACGTGTCAGGATGGTTCGGTAAATGCATTTCCGGCGGCGAAAATCCTTTCACCCGCGCTAGGGCTTCCGGGCCAAAAATGGCCGCAAAATACTGTTGCCAGGCTTGAATTTGCAGCTTCACATCCGGAATCGGAGTGGACGGTACAACCCCGTGACTCCAGAGGGTTCCCAACCATTCCACATGGGGCCAATACCGGTCATCAAGGGTGATTTTTTTGAGATTATCAATAATGTCCTGGCGACCCATTTGCATCAAGCCCCAGAGCAGATTTCCGGAATAGTCCAACATGATCCGAGGATTGCAGCCTTGGGCGATTAAATCCGGGATAAAGTCCCCCATGCGGCTATAGCAATGGGCGAAGACGGTGGCGTTGTGGTTGTCGCCATTGTGGGGATTTTCAAGCATATTTTGGAGATTACAAATCAAGCCGCCATTCTGTCCCGCTGGGATGGTGGGTTGATGCATGTGGAGGGCACAGGCAAAGCTGGATTTGAAGGTGTCTAGGTTGAGATTTGTGCGGTTTAAAAAGATGGGCTGATCGTGGTTGGTAATGCGAGCGATCGCAGCTTCAGATCCGCAAATATTCGGCAAGCCTTCCCGTTCTAAACTGAGATCAATCTGATCTTGAAGCGTTGCCATAATTAACATTCCTGAGTATTTTTGGTGATGATTGATCGTCGGGCGCAATGCCAACCGTTGAGCACAACCCAGGCTGCGGAAGCCCATGATTGTCAAGAATTTCAACTATTCTCAATGCTTTGACCACTGCTCCAGTATTCAGCAAAAAATGGGGTCTGGCCAACAATATTTGTGACGATTGGCCCTAGAGCGAGCGATCGCAGTCCCTTCAGCGGGCGATCGCCCCATCGATCAATCCACATTCAAGCGCAGGGCAAATTGGGTCGGCTCGCGGGTGAGCACATCAATGTAATAGGTTCCCCCTTGGCGGATCTTGCCCTGCCACGATAAGGTTCCCCGCGCCGATTCGAGCACCGCACCACTGGGATCACGCAGCCGCAATTCCACCAAGCCATCGGTGACGGCCACCGTGAGCACGCGCCCCGATTCCACCGCCACTCGATACTGCTTAAAGGCTTGGGGGGTGGTGCGTCCCCGCAGTTCTAAGGAGGTTTCTTCGGGTTCGGGGTTAATCTCTACCGGCTCAGGGTTGGGGGCGGGCGTGGGGGTTGGGGTTGGCGTGGGCGTGGGCGTGGGGGTTGGTGTGGGCGTGGGGGTAGGAATGGGGGGAGCCGTGGGGATGGGGGAGGGTTCCGGAGCACCCTGTACCATCACATCAAGGCGGTATTTGTATTGATCCACTGCGAATCCGGGTAAGGGGTTGAGGGTGATCGTGTAGCGGCCATCGCTGGGTAGGGTTCCTTGCCAACTGCGGACGCGATCGCTGCCACTGCCCACGGGCTGTCCCTGGGCATTAAGCACCGTCAGCACCACCCCATCACTCTCTAAGCGCGTCTCCAAGGCTTGGCCCGCTTGGGCATCAAAACTATATTCCGCTGAGCTATCGGTGGTGAGTTGTCCCCGTCGGGTCAGGTTACGACCCGGACGAAGAACGAGGGTTTCTTCCGTCACCGTGGGGGAAGGGGCTGGAGTGGGTGAGGGAGATGGGGACGGGGTTGGGCTGGGGGGCGTATCGGGAATGTCTGTGGTGGGGGTAGGGGTGGGGGTGGGAAAGTCCTGGGGTTCGTCGATCGCTCCCGTATCGGGGGAGCGATTGAGCAATAGGGTAATTAAGCCCCACGTTCCCAAACCCGCAGCGAGACTAATCACCAAGGTCAACCCCAACAGGGCGAGGGGCGCGGGGATCGTTGACCCTTGGCGCGGTGTCCGAATTTGAGGGCCGGTGGTCGTGGGTTGTGATCTGGGTTCGCCTGCGGTGGTGGGGTTCGGCGATCGCCCCCCAACAACCATCGTGCCCATCTGCGACAGATCTTGGGAGCGCGGTTGTGGGGGTTGCTGTGGGGGTGGGGTTTGGGGGGGTTGCGGCGGCGGGGAGGCAACGGGGGCAGCCGGAGCGGGGGGCGGTGTGCCTAAATTTTGGATCGCTTGCTGGACGGCGAGGGCCGAGGGATAGCGTTGATTGGGGCGATCGCTCAACATCCGATCCAACACCGCCGCAAATTCATGGCTGACCTGCGCTTGATCCCGCCATCGCCAGCTAAAATTCACCTGATCAAACAAGGCTTGGGGGTCTTTCCCCGTCAACATCACGATCGCCGTCACCGCCAAACTATAGAGGTCACTACTGGGGTAAGCCTGGCCGGTTTGCATTTGTTCGCGGGGCGCATAGCCCACCTTACCCACCGTGGTCGCCGCCTGTAAATCGGGGGATTGAATCCGGGTGGCCAGTTCCTTCACCACGCCAAAATCAATCAAAATCGGCACATGATCCGGCGATCGCAAAATAATATTGCCCGGCGACACATCCCGATGAATAATCCCCTGCTGATGGAGATAGCCCAACACCGGCAACAGCGGTACGAACCATTGCCGTACCTCCGCCTCGCTGCATTGCTGCCCATTCTGCCGCCGGACTTCAAGCACATCTTGCAGCGTCTGCCCCTCCACATAGTCCTGCACCAAAAACAGCCGCCCCGCCTCCTCAAAGGTCGCCTGAAACTGCGGAATTTGGGGATGTTTAATCTGGTACAGCGTCGCCGCTTCCCGTTGGAACAGTTCCCGCGACTTCGCCATCACATAGTCCGAACTCTGGGACGGCACGAGTTCCTTGATCGCGCAACGCTCATTAAAACGGCCCCGATCTTCAGCGAGGTAGGTGCGCCCAAAGCCGCCTTGGCCAAGGGTTTGCACAATTAAATAACGCTGGTTTAACAGAATTCCCGGTGTCAGTGGCGATTGCATGGGAGATTTCAAAAAAATGCGGTCAAAGCAACAGTGTAGGCCGAACCCTCACCGTCTGCATGATCTTGCGCACCACACCCGGCACAGCGATCGCAACAATTCAGGGGCAACCTCTTCCAATCTTAAGCGATCGCCACGAGAGCAAGCCTGAGTGCAGGCCAGGGACGGCAATCTACAGGCTTCTAGATCGCTCAAGGTGCAGCGATCGCGCCCCAACGCCCCCAGTGCCAGAGGTTAAAATCGAGCGATAGAGTGACGAATCACCATGCTGCTAACCCAAAACCGGGCCGATCGCGTCCTGTTGCATCACCTAACCTGGCAACAGTTTGAAACCTTACTCACCTGTCTGGGCGATCAGCGAAATCGTCGGATTGCCTATGATGCAGGGACAGTGGAGATTATGACCCCATTACCAGAACATGAGTACTTCAAGCAGTCGATCAGCATTGCTATTGAAGATATTGCCGAAACGTTAGACTACAACTACGAAAGCTATGGCTCTGCGACTTGGCGAAAACCGCTCGCCCAAGCAGGTTTAGAGGCTGATAATTGTTTTTATTTTCAAAATGAACACCTCATCCGGGGGAAGCTAGATTTTGATCTCAGTCAAGATCCGCCGCCGGATCTTGCCCTTGAAATTGACCTCACCAGTAAATCCCTCGCTCGGTTTCCAATTTATGCCCGCTTAAATGTGCCGGAAATTTGGTGTTATGAAGCGGGAGAACTGCGCATTTATATATTGCAAGCTGGGCAATATCAAGAAGTCGAAATCAGCCCGACTTTTTCACAATTAAAAATTCGTGAATTACCCCAACTGATCGAAACTCACCGGATGCAAGGTCGGCGGGCATTACGGCAGGCGGTGCGGGACTGGACAAGAGCGCAAATTCAGCCATGATCCACCCATGAGTTGAGCCGTGAAGAGCAGTCTAATGGTGCTGATCACGGCTTTAGGACAACAGGAGTGCTGGGCTTATGATGAGGGTTGACCGTGGCGGCTCGTTACGACATCCGTTTCCGAATTGACATCATCCACAGAATTCACCAACAGAGCAACGGGAAAATGTGCCAAAGTATCCCGCAAAAACAGCGCGTCCTGACTGTTGAGGGTTTGACCGCTGATCAGATCGCACCAGTGGGACGGAGAGCCGGGGGGGAGGGACAGGCGGGTTTCGTGCCACACCTGCTCACCGAGGGGCAATTCTGTATCACTGACAATAGAGGTGAAAAAGCGAGGGGCGATCGCGATCGCGGTATGGTTGCCCCAAGTGCGCGTAAACGCCACCACATGATCCTGAAGACTACCAATCACCGTTAATTTTTGATAATCCCCCCGTTGAAACACCTCTACAAATTGCCGCCGCGCCTGCAACAGTTGATAAATCAAAAAGAGCTTGACGCGCCCATCCTCCGGTTTTTCGAGCAAGGTTTTTAGTAAATCAAGGGGATCTTTGTCCCAGGCTTTTTTAATCGCCCGCAGATACTTCGTGCGCAGTTTATAATCCACCGGGCGGCGATTATCGGGATCAACCAAACTCAGATCCCATAATTCCGTCCCTTGATAAATATCCGGCACACCCGGAGCCGTCATTTTTAGCAACACCTGCGAGAGTGAATTAAAGACACCGTAATGTTGAATCTTCCGTTGAAAGACACGAAATTCAGTTAAAAAATCATTCTTCGGACTCGGTTTTAAAATGCGCTCTGCAAACTGAGTAAAGCCATCCTCATACCCAGTATCCGGTTTGAGCCAAGCGGTATAGACTTTTGCTTCTCGAATCGCTTTAACAGTGTATTCTTTAATCCGCTCGACAAATTCATCATGATCAGTATCGGTGAAGGGAAATGTGCCGATCAAGGTTTGATAGAGAAAATATTCATCATTGGTATCTGGCACATCCAAACCCGTTTCCGGGAGACAGATTTTTTGCGCGGCATTTAAGGCTTGCCATTTGCGTAATTGAGCATCCCATTCATCGGGAATTTCGGAGAGGACGTTAATGCGCGATCGCACATCTTCACCTCGTTTCGTGTCATGGGTGGCGGTGGCGTTCATTGTGTGAGGCCAGTTGGCACATTTGAGGTGATTTTTTTGGTGAAATTCCTCCAAGGATACGCCGAAATAGAGGGGGTTTGACCCCACTTCATTGAGAGAAGTTAAACGGTTATAAATATACAGCACTGTATCTTCAATACCCTTCGCCATCAGGGGCCCAGTGAACTGTTGCAGGCGCATCACAAACAGTAACCATTGCTGCTGTTCTTCATCGCTCAAATAGTCGTCAAATTCCAGCAAGAGGAATTTTTCAATGAAGGTTAGTTCATTTAAGAAAACGGGAATATTTTCTTTGGCTTGCTGAATGACTTGGGTGATGTGGTTGCGATCGCTCGAACTAATATCATCGTTATTAATATAGGTACGGTACACGGGAAACAGCGCCATCACCTCGACGAGGGCGGATTTCAAACCGTAGAGGGTGAAATCACTGGCGTAGCGGTAGCGGATCGAGACCTGTTTGAGGAAGTGGGCCAGGTTATCAATATCCCCGGCCAGGTGTTTGCTAATAATCAGGCGTTTTTTCTCGTCAATGAGGCGATCGCAGTCAATCGATGCACCAATGAAGCGGTGATAAATGTCGGTGAGAGTCTGCTCATTTTCCTGTTGACAGAATATCCCATTGACTAAATTGAGGAAATCATAGCCCGTCGTGCCTTGGATCGGCCAATTGAGGGGAAGTTCTTCGTGGGTTTCGAGAATTTTCTCAATGGTGAGGTAGGTATGGTTGGCGCGATCGCGCAGTCGGAATAAATAGGTGGAAGGATCGAATAAACCATCAATATGATCAATGCGAAGCCCGTGAATTTTGCCCGCTTCGATCAGTTCAAAAATGAGTTGATGGGTACTTTGGAAAACGTCTGGATCTTCAATGCGGAGGGAAATGAGATCATTGACGGTAAAAAAGCGGCGATAGTTTAATTCTTCATTTCCCACCTTCCAAAATGCTAACCGAAAGAATTGATCTGAGAGTAATTCTTCAAGGCGATTAAAACTTTCTGGAATTCCGACTTGACCATTAAACAGCTTGATATTCGTCGCAATGAATGCGTGAATATCAGCGTTATCATTCCACAACTCCCAGAGCATACTTTTAATAAAGGCGATCTGGTCGTAGCGTTCGCTGCCCTCTTCCCCGGATGGAATATATTTCAAGCCGTATAAAACGCCGAGAAACTTCACAAAGTCGGGATGTTTGCGGCCGAGAGTTTGGCGGAGTTGCCCCAGGTTATAGGCTAAAACAGCGGTGTAAGACTCAATCCGAATCGGAAATTTCAGATCGTAGTAATTAACACTAAACCCCTGTTCATCGTATTGCAGTTGGAGTTCACCACTTTCGAGGCAATCCCCATAGAATTTGCCTAAAAACGGGGCGAGCACTTTACCGCGAATGCCTTCGTAGGGGTGATCCCATTGAATGTCAAAGTAGTTTTTATATTGGGAATCGCTGCCGTTTTCTAAGACATCCATCAGCATTTGATTTTGACTATCAAAGGCCATGTGGTTCGGCACAATATCTTGCAGCCATTTGATCTGATGGTCTTGGAGTTTGGCGGTGAGGTCTTCAAACTGTTCCGCGCCGCCGAGTTCGGGGTTTAACTGGGTGGGATCGGCCACGTCGTAGCCGTGGGTGCTGCCGGAGCGGGCTTTGAAAATGGGGGAGGCGTAGAGGTAGGGAATGCCCAATTCAGCGAGATAGGGGACGATCGCTTTGGCGTGTTTGAAGGTGAATTGGGGGTTGAATTGGAGCCGGTACGTGGCGAGGGGCAAGTGCATCATGGGAGTTAAACGCGTCCTAAAGCGGCAATGATACGGGTTAAGGGTGAGAGCTAGGATTGACTGTGGTATAACACAACGGCACGGGGTGCGATCGCAACGTCATCCCCCCCAACACATTGATCGGGGGCATCGCTGCCGGGGCCGTGCCATGGGGCGATCGCAGAATCGAGTTGCAGACTCCACGATCCCGACGGGGCAGTAATGGGAAGGGGGCGATCGCTGAAATTAAACGCGAACCAGACGCGCTCCGCCTGCCACTGTCGCTCAACGAGTAGGCTCGGATGCTCTGGATTGGGGGTGACTTGAATGTGGTTTAAATCCAGATGATGGAGGGGTTTGAGTTGGTGGCGCAGTTGGATCAGGGTTTGATAGAACTGTCGCAACAGGCCGCCTTGACCGCTCCAATCCCAACTCAAGACAGACTCTTGAAACACCGCCTCACCTTGGGGGTCGGGGATTTTATCCTCTGGCCAGCCAAAGGCTTTAAATTCTTCGGCGCGTCCCTGCCGTACTCCGTCGATCAACCCTGGATCGCTGTGGCTGACGAAATATTGAAAGGGGCGGGTTTCGCCGTATTCTTCGCCCATGAAGAGCATCGGCACAAAGGGCGAGAGGAAAAGGAGCGCCGCCGCCAGTTTCAGCCCTTCAAAGTCTGTCAGTTGGGAAAGGCGATCGCCCAGTAACCGATTGCCGATCTGGTCATGGTTTTGCACACAAACCACAAAGTTTTTGCCCTGACAGCCCTGGGGATCGTTGCCGTGGTTGCGGCGACGGTGGGGCGCATATTGGCCCGTATAGATATAGCCTTGGCGGTAGCTGGTGGCCAATTGCTCCACGGTGCCGAAGTCGCAATAGTAGCCCGACTGTTCCCCGGTGATCAGGGTGTGGACGGCGTGGTGAAAGTCGTCGCACCATTGGCTATCGTGACCAAACCCGCCCGTGTCGCGGTCTTGCAAGACCCGCACATCATTAAGATCACTTTCGGCGATCAAATAGCGGGGATAACTCGCCGCGCTCAGGTCAGCCACCGCCGCCCCCAATGCCTGCAAAAAGGGCCGGGCACTAAAGTCATAAATCGCATGGACGGCATCAAGGCGCAGCGCGTCGATGTGGTAGGTGTCGAGCCAGTAGCGGGTGTTTTCGATGAAGAAGTTGCGCACCTCGTTGCTGTCGGCTTGGTCGTAGTTGATCGCGTCGCCCCAGGGGGTGCGGTATTGGTTGGTGAAATAGGGGCCGTAGGGCCAGAGATAATTCCCTTCGGGGCCGAAATGGTTATAGACCACATCGAGAATGACGGCAATCCCCGCTGCATGGCAAGCGTTGACGAGGCGTTTTAATCCCTCTGGCCCGCCGTAGGACTCCTGCACGCCGTAGAGATAAACCCCGTCATAGCCCCAATTGCGCGTCCCTGGAAAGGGGGCAACGGGCATCAGTTCGATCGCATTCACGCCTAAGTTTTTGAGATCCTCAAGGCGAGTAATGATCGCGTCAAACGTCCCCGCTGGGGTGAAGGTACCCACATGGAGTTCATAGATGATGTAGTGATCTAAGGCGTGATTGCGCCAGTCGTGATCCGACCACGCGATCGCACCGTGATCCACCACCATTGAGGGGCCGTGAACGCCCTCCGGTTGGGCATGGGCGGCGGGGTCGGGGCGTTCGAGGTCGCCATCGAGTTGATAGAGATAGCGGCTGCCGGGGGGGGTGTCAGGTGCGATCGCACTCCAATAACCCCCCGATTCCGGCGCGAGGGGAATGATGCGATCGTGCGGAGCCACTAGATGCACTGCCACCGCCTCACGGCCAGGAGCCCACACCCGAAACTCGCAGCGATTTTCTCCGATGTACCAACTACCCACACGCATACTCAACACACCTAATGATTCACAATATTGGCCAATGCTTGATTGAGTCGATTGTACTCAATCTGTCCATTGACCGATGCAGGGGTGCGATGCGGATTCCCCTCCCATCCTGCCGGACGTGGATCAAGCCTTGACTTATTTTTGCCAATCTCGCCAGGGTTAACAGCCTCGGATCAACCGCCAACCGCGTCTAAGGCCATAACCCAGACTCTTAAGGTTCAGATGAGGACTCAGAAACCGCCAGCCAACCGCCTGCAAGCGACGCCAATAAAATCCCAGGGTATAGATGCCATCCCGCCACCGTCGTCCCCAGGAATTGATCTGAATCCCGCCTGGATCGAGGCGTATCCCGTGGAGGTTGTAGTTCGAGACATTGAGAGGATTCAGACGAGTCAGATGCGCTCGTTGGGCCAGGGTTTCATAGGCCAGGCCAGAGCGGTTTTCGGGTTTCTCGGTTTCATCAATCCATTCCCATAGCATCCAGGTGAGGCCAGCGGCTTCAAATTGAGCGATATTCTGGGAAACTCCCTGCGATCGCAGATACAAGCCAATGGGAATTTCCGCCCAGATCCCATGTTGCCAAACCCATTGCGAATCAAAACAGGCTTTGAACGCCCAAGACTCTCCCGTTAAACACGAGATTTTGACAACTCGGCCCACCACACCACTACCAACATAGGCGACTCGCAAGGTTAACCGATGACCCCGACAGCAGAGATGGTAGGTGGTTGACTTGGGCGGGGCGAGAAACCATCCAATGGGGATGGCTAGGGCATCAAAGAACCGCTGCAATTCTCTCACTGGAAACGACTGTGACAGGGCAAGGGGAAGCTGGCCAAAATAGAGGCGATCGCACCTCCAGGCGTAACACGTCTGTTGACAGAGGCGATAGAACTGCCAGGGGGACAGGAGTTGACGGGCGGCGATGACTTCGATGAGGGCTTCGGGGCGAGCGGCGATCGCCTCAAAATTGGGCGAAGTGTTGTTGGGTTCCTTGAGCGTCAATGGTGAGGGCGAAACGTTTAAGGGGGCGAACATAGGCGGCGGTTCACAGTGACAGACTCAAGACTTGAGCGAGATCGATAATCTGCAAGGGTTCCGCCTCCATTTGGGTTTGTCGGCGTTGATGAATAGTATCGAAACTCTAAGACCGCCGGAATTCAGTATTTAGTATATCGAGCGTTGAGAGTTCGCTGTGGGTTAGGATTGGGCGATCGCCGTGATCACGGCGATCGCTTCACAAAATCAGCCAACTCTGGCCACAGTTCCGGAAACTGCGCCCGAATTTCCGCCGCCGTCGCCACCCGCATATCCCGATAATCAAACCCCGGAGCCACCGCCTCCCCCAACAGGCCATACTCCCCTGATTCCAAAATGGCCGCCTTCCAATAGCCCCCCGGCACGAGGAGCTGCGGCACTTCCCCCCGCGCCCCATCTAAGCCCAAGGTCACCCGCTGTAACTGCCCTGCCAAATCCACCAAAATATAGGTGATCGGATCACCCGTGTGGAAATAATGCATAATATCCGATCGATTTTGATGGAGATGATCCAGGGGGCGATCGTCGGTTAAGAGGTAATAAATCGAGGTCATCATCGCCCGATTTGTTCCCTCGCGTGGGGTCGAAATTTCGTCTGTGGATCGATAACTTTCCGCAAAATATCCCCCTTCAATATGCTCGATCAATCCTAATTTTTGAATCCAGTCTTGTTTTTTCATCGTCATAAAAGATCCTGTCCGGTCACGATCTGAACCCATTAAACCCCAAATTGCCACGAGGCCCGCCATCGCCAAGAACTAAAGTTCTTGGCTCATCGCGAAAATGGGCTGAAGCCCACTCTGGAACCCGTTTTAACGGGTTTTCGCTCTGAGGCGGGGATTTCAATCCCCGACTGGAGTGGCTTAATCCACGGTTAACCAGTGGGAGAGATCCCGGTGGATGAGGTCTTGGGTGGCGAGAATATCAGCTTGGAAACGGGGTAAGACTTGGCGGCGGAGTTGGGGGGTGAGTGTGGGGGGGGCTGCCACGTTGGCGCGGTAGGCTTTGGCGGCGAGGGGTTGACGGATGCGGGCCGGAATCAGGGGGCGCAGCATTTTTTTAATCCAATTATCTTGGGTTAAAAAATCATGAATGCTGACGTTTTTTTGGACTTGTTGGGTAGTGTTGTGGCGTGTGCCCATATCCGGCTGAAAGGTGGGATCAAGCTCTAAAAATTCAAATAGACTGGCGAGAAATTGCCGGGGCTGTTGTCGCCAATCGTCGTAAAGATAGATTTTTAATTGTTCACGGGGAAAGATGGACTGATAGCGTTGGAGTTGTTCGGCATATTGGCCGACGGCGTGGTAGTGCCAGGCGGGGGAAAAGTTTTGCGCGATGCGATCGCCCTCCGCTGCCAGGGCCTCACGAAAATCACTCAACCACTCCCGCCCATCGCGCCGCAAATGGAGAAAATGGGAGAAGGCGCGATCGATGGGATTGCGCAAAATCGCCACCAGTTTCGCCTCAGGGGTGTAGCGGTGAATCCGTTCCGGCACGCCCGGCCAATAGAGATACATCGTTGAAGCCTCGCCCCGTGCGATCGCCCCGGTTGCCCCGTCAAACAATGCCTGATACGCCCCCCACTCATTTACCGATGCCGTGGTGAGGGAGCCGCGCTCATCCCGTGGCCCGTTGAAGTGCAAACTATGGCCCTCGAAGGCGAAAAAATGCGGCTCCTTAACGGCACTCATAAACACCTGGGGATGCTGTTGCAGATAGGCATAGAGGGCGGTGGTTCCGGCTTTGGGCGCACCCAGGAGCAGAAAATTCGGTTCAGTCATGGTGAGAAGGGGGCAAGAACGTGAGGGTATTGAAGTGCGATCGGGTGTTCTAAATTTTGCGTCACAGCAGGACTTTCGCCCGGTCAGGTAGGGTAATCCGCATCCTCATTGGGGGGAAATCCTTGCGTGATAATGATCAGCGACGATCCACAATACAAGTCTAGAACCCGTTAGCGACAGAACGAAACTATGGCAACCGTACTCGAACAAGGCAATATTACGATCCATACCGAGAATATTTTTCCCATCATCAAGAAATCCCTCTACACGGATCATGAAATTTTCTTGCGGGAGTTAATTTCCAACAGTGTGGATGCGATCGCCAAATTAAAGATGGTCTCCTATGCCGGTGAAGTTGACGGCGAATTACCCGCTCCGAAGATTGAAATCACGGTAGATGCCGACGCTAAAACCCTTTCCGTCTCCGATAACGGCATCGGCATGACTCCCGATGAAATCAAAAAATATATTAACCAAGTCGCCTTTTCCAGTGCCGAAGAATTTATTCAAAAATACCAAAAAGACCCCGACCAGCAAATTATCGGTCACTTTGGTTTAGGGTTTTATTCTAGCTTCATGGTGGCGAAGCAAGTGGAAATTGAAACCCTCTCCCACCGGCCCAACTCCCCCGCCATTCACTGGTCTTGCGACGGTTCCCCCGCCTTTGAACTCACCGAAGGAACCCGCACCACCCCCGGCACAACGGTGACCTTAACCCTGATGGATGAGGAAACTGAATACGCCGAAGCAGCTCGCATTAAACAGTTAATTAAAACTTACTGCGACTTCATGCCTGTGCCAATCATGATGGGCGAAGAACGGCTCAATCAAGAAAAAGCCCTCTGGAAGGTTTCCCCCCAAGATTTAAAAGACGAAGACTATCTTGAATTCTATCGTTATCTCCACCCCTTCCAAGAAGACCCCTTACTTTGGGTTCATCTCAAAACAGACTATCCCTTTGTCCTCGATGGTATCCTCTATTTCCCCCAAATCCGTCCTGATGTGGATGTAAATAAAGGACAAATTAAACTGTTTTGTAACCAAGTGTTTGTCAGTGATAATTGTGACGACATTATCCCGGACTTCTTGCGGCCCTTGCGCGGCGTGATTGACAGCACCGATATTCCGCTGAATGTGTCCCGGAGTGCGTTGACGAGCGATCGCACCGTCCGCCGCATCGCTGACTATATCTCGAAAAAAATCGCCGATCGCCTCAAACAAATCTTCCGCGAAGACCGCGCCAAGTTTGTCCAGTGCTGGCAAGATGTGGGCACATTCATCAAGTTCGGCTCCCTCAAAGACGACAAATTTAAAGAGCAAGTCGCCGACATCATCATCTACAAGAGCACCCATCAAGAGGACGCGCCCCAAGTGGAAGTCCAAACCGAAGGGGATGATGAATGGCAAGACACGCCCACCAATGACGGCTATACCACCCTCAAAGACTACCTCGAACGCAATCAAGAAAAACACGAAAACCGTGTGTTCTATTGCACCGATGCCGGTTCCCAAGCGCCCTACGTGGAACTCTACAAAAATCAAGGGATGGAAGTCCTGTATATGGATTCCTTCATTGATACGAATTACTTTATTCCCTTCTTGGAGCGGGAATATTCCGAAGTAAAATTTGCGCGGGTGGATGCAGAACTTGATCAAAGCTTGCTCAATAAAGACGAGTCGGAAATCGTTGACCCCACCACGAATAAAACCAAGAGTGAGGTGATCAAGGAGTTATTTGAAAAAGCCTTAGAAAACAGCAAAATCACGATCCGGGCTGAATCGATTAAGTCCGAAAATCCCCAAGGCACGCCCCCCGCGATGGTGATCATGCCGGAAGAGTTGCGCCGCATTCAAGAGATGACGGCCTTGATGCAACAGAAGGATATGGAATTTCCCGATATGCACACGTTGCTTGTGAATACGGCGCATCCGATGGTACAAAATCTGCTCAATTTGTCCCAAAGTAGCATTGTGGATGGGTCGGGTGAATCCCCCACGGCAACGCTAGTTAATCAAATGTGTCAGCACATTTACGACTTGGCATTGATTTCCCAAAAGCCTTTTGATGCGGACAATATGAAGGCATTTGTGGAGCGTTCTAATGTGCTGCTGACGAAGGTTTCTGAGCGGCTGTAAGCCCATCGCCAACGGGTTAAACCATGGCATGGTGCTGATGCAATGGGGCAGGGACATCCTGCCCCATTTTTTTGTGAAATTGTAAGGTGAACGGGTTCGATCGCTACAGCACCAAAAATTCGTGATAGGCCAGGGCATCGGTGCAATACCACAAGAGGCGATCGCACTCATGACGCTGCACCGAGGGGGGAAGCTGGGCGATCGCAGTCTTTAATGACCCCACGATTTGGGCATTGTGTTCGGTTTGAGCGACGGATTTAATGTCCTTGGCGAGGCGTTTGTAGAGGGCGGCGGGATGGCCGGGGGTGATCAGGAGACAGAGGAGAGTGGCGATCGCGTCAGCCACTATCGCATCGGGGTGATCCGGTTGGAGGCGGGCGAGGCGGCTGGCGTGGCGGCGTTGTTCGGTGGGGTTGGGGGCGGCGTGGAGACGGGCGGTGATGCTGGCGATCGCACGTTCGGAGGGGGGTTTGCTGGGGTGGGATTTTGTCGGAATCGGTGGGGGTGCGCCGTGCTGGAGGCGGTGGAGATTGTCGCGGATTTGGGACAGGAGGCCGGGGGGTTGGACGGTATCGCGGAGGGTTTCGAGGGTGGCGATCGCGTCGGGATGACCGGGGATAAATTTACCCAAACTATAGGCAGCCTTGCAGCGGATTTTCGGCGGGTGTTCGGGTGGAAGCAAGTCGGTGAGGGTGGCGATCGCGTCGGGATGCCCCGGCTGCACTCGGCCGAGGCTGTCGCTAAATTGCCAGCGGCGATAGGCATCGGGGGCCGTTTGGAGCAGATCGCACAACGTCGCCACGGCGACGGGATGGCCGGGTGCGAGACTTTTGCCCAGGGTGTAGGCGGCTTGCCAGCGGGGAAAGGGGTGGGTTTGGGTGTTGAGGAATTCCACCAGGTGAGCGATCGCCAAGGTGCGATCGGTTTGCACCACCACTCGCCGGGCCAGGTTCAAGCGCGGCACAGAATGACCCTGGGGCATTGTCGCCGAAAATGTCGGGCCAAATCGCCAGTCTAGGATCACCCCCATTAGATCCGCCGCCTGCTCTGAATCGGGAAATTCCGCCAACAGCAACGCCGCGAGTCCTTGGGCGCGATCGCGATACAGTCCCGCGCCATGATCATCGAAGGATCGCAAGGCTGCGATCGCCTCTTCCTTCTCCGTCGCCGCCATATCCTCCCGCCCCATCCACAACCGCAACACCTCCCACCAGCGCGGATTCAACGCCGGATAGTCCGCCGCCGGATCGAGCCAAAACGCCGCCCCCGGAATCACCTGCGCTGCAAAATACGCTTGGAACAGCGGATGATAAAACCGATACACCGGATCAGCCGTGGCCGCTCGAATCCCCACCGGATCGAGCCAGCCCACTTGTAACGCCAAGGGCAGCAAATCGGGATCAGCGTGAAACGCCCGCTGTACCACAGGATCGGGGAGATGATAGCCCAAGGACGAATCAGCAAAGGCATTAAAGGCAAGGGTTGCCAAGACCCCATTGAGGCGTTGGCGTTGGGCGGGGGTGGTGGGGAAGCGGTCTTGCTGCCAACTGTAGAGGGCGGTGACAAATTGGGCGTACAGTTGGGCTTGGCTGCGGGGAAATTGCCCCTCATTGAGCGACCACGCTCGACAGAGCAGGGCTAATCGCAACGGATTGCCCACCGCGTCCCGGATGGTGTGGTGTTGGGGATCGTGGAGGCGGGTCTGTAATTGTTGCCCGCGTTCGGGTTGGGCGGCAAACCAGCGATCGATAAATTGCCCCCCTTGATCCGGCTCCCCATTCCTGGCCAGACTGAACCGCCGACAGCAATAGGCCGTAAACCCATCGAGGGCATTTTTCGCCCCCTCCCATCCATGGAGCCGACAGGTGAGCACCACTGACACACCGCCCAACACCCCCCGCAACTGTCGCCCCAATTGCGCCAAAATTCGGCTACTGTCCCCGGTCATTTCATCTACGCCATCCAAGAGCAGCCAAGCGTTGCCCGTGGTCAGCAGTTGGGATAATTCAGCCTGTAACGTGGCGGGAATGTGGAGGGATTGGGTGGCCTGTTGGAGCCAGTTTTGCAACAGATAATCCGGGAGGGATTGACCCTGAAGATCCGCTAACGTGACCCAGATGGGATATGCGCCCCGGTCGAGGAGTTGGGTGGCGAGGCTTTGGAGAGTGGTGGTTTTGCCCGCTCCGGCTTCCCCGACGATCGCCCACCGCTGGCGGCCCGTTGTGGTGTTGAGCAGTTCAGTGAGGGTCACGATCGCACCGTCCTCCTCGCGTTCTTCTCCATCGGCATCATCCTGAAGGCGATCGCGCACCGGTCGCGGCACTAATGCCAACGGCACATAAAGATCCTGATGGTCAAACCGCATCCCATCGGGGGCGGTGAGGGGGTTGGTGGTGAGGCGGTGATAGTTTTGGGCTTCGAGGCTAGTGCGACAGCGCGATCGCCATACCTCCCGATCATGATCCCGCATTGGATCGAGATCGGCAGCTTGATCGGCATCGGCTCGCGGCTCGCTGCGTTTTCCTGTCACCTGTTTCGACCTCACCGGGCGGCGGTCTTCCCATTCCTGAACAAAACGCCGGAGGTTAGCGGTGCGATCGCGCCGTCCATGCCACAAATTAATTGAAAAATGCCACAGTTCCGACCCGCTCACCTGGGGCCGATGATCGCTCAAAATCTCCAAAAAATCCCCCCAACGGTGCAACGCTTCCCGAATTTGGGCGCGGCTGAGGGGTTGTAACGTGTGACGGCACAGGGTTTCGAGATGGCGTAATTTCGTCCGCACCACGAGCCGCTGCTCCGTTTGCCATTGGGTTTGGATTTGGGGACGCAACCGCTCCAACAAAGCCAAGTCTAGATCCAATTCATCATTGGCATAGTCCAGCAACACCGTGAAGAGGTGGAGCGATCGCGCCTGAGCCGTGGGGCCATAGTTGGGTCGGGCCATGGGTGCGGTGAAAGTGTGGGGAATCCCCAGGGTTGAAACGATCCCCAAGGTCTGTAATCCAGCCTACCCCAAGGATTCACCCGATTCCAACCCGATTCGCCTTGGGGCAGTTCCCCCGCCTACTTTAGATACAGAGCCAAGACGGAGCAACACCGCAACGTCCCACCTCTCAAACCCAATGCCTCAATGAGAGCAAACACGAGGGTTAGCGGAGTCGAAACCCGACCAGCACCTCTCATCGTTGCAATTGGCATCACCTGTGGCGGCTAGCTCAACCAGTAGAGCACCATCCTTTGCCCTCCGGGGCCGAAGATTGAGGGTTATCGCTTTGGAACGAACCCCCCTTAATCGTCGGAGATGCGGGTGCAACTCCCGCGTCGCTACACCAATGGCAGGTAGTTTAAGCAGTCAAAACATCTCCCATCCTTGTTCATTTTTTCGCCTGTTGGGCCGTCGAATGAGGGTTATCGCCTGTTAAGCGGAAGATGCTGGTGCAAGTCCAGCCCTGCCAGTTGATCCCCCCTGCCCCCCTTAATAAGGGGGGAATGTTCAAAACCCCCTTGTTAAGGGGGTCGGCGCAAGCCGGGGGGATTCTTCCGATCGCAAGTCAAAGCCCTGAACCCCCTTGTTAAGGGGGTCGGCGCAAGCCGGGGGGATTCTTCCGATCGCAAGTCAAAGCCCTGAACCCCCTTAATAAGGGGGTCGGCGCAAGCCGGGGGGATTCTTCCGATCGCAAGTCAAAGCCCTGAACCCCCTTGTTAAGGGGGTCGGCGCAAGCCGGGGGGATCGTTTTTTAAATTCGCCCTGACGGGCTGGAGGTTTACGATGACGTATCAATTTTTTACCCAAGGTCAAACCCCCCAAACCCAACCGATTCCTGGTCGGGAGATGATTCAAGGGCGTTCGGGGGGCTGGATGTTTCAGGCCGATGATTGGCAAGTGTTGCGCCGTTGTTTATTAATCGGCACGGCGAAGAGTACCTACTACGCCGATAAGCATGAGTTAACGGGGGATTTTATGGGGGTGTTAAAGGGTGCGATCGCATCCGACCCCGATCGCGTCGCCCAAGAAATTCTCTATGCCTCCGACGGTCGCGCCCTGAGCAACAGTGCGCCGATCTTCGCCCTCGTGTTGTTGTCCATGGGGGAAAGCCCCGCCGCCAAACAAGCCTTTGGGCGCATTTTTCCCCAAGTGGTGCGCACCGGCAGCCATTTTTATGAATGGTTGAGCTATACGAAATCCCTGCGGGGGTTTGGGAAAATTGTGCGGCAGATGGGGACGGCGTGGTTATCACGGCCCGACGTGAGCGCCTTGGCCTATCAACTGTTGAAATATCAACAGCGTCATGGGTTTTCCCACCGCGATGTCCTGCGGCTGTTCCACGTCAAACCGCCCACCCCGGAACACGATCGCCTCTTTGCTTGGGTGACGAACGGCTGGGAGAATCTCCCTGGTCAACCGCCGTCTAAAGCCCTGACGCAAATCTGGTGGTACG
This sequence comes from Spirulina major PCC 6313, assembly GCF_001890765.1. Lineage (NCBI taxonomy): Bacteria > Bacillati > Cyanobacteriota > Cyanophyceae > Spirulinales > Spirulinaceae > Spirulina > Spirulina major. The sequence continues at coordinate 3,184,585 of NZ_KV878783.1, forward strand.
AATGGCTCAAACGCCACCCCGATCGCACCTCTGAAGCGATTAAACAAGGTCGCCTCACCCATGAAATGGCCGCCCCTGTGGGTCAGATGAATCAACAAGCCTGGCAATTGTTGTTTGAGGAGATGCCGATCGGGGCATTATTGCGGAACTTGGGGTCTTTGACCGCGTTGGGGGTGCTGCGAAGCGATCGCAAACAGGGCAACCTAAAACGGGTGAACAAAGTCTTGTGCGATCGCCGCCACCTCCGCCAGGGACGCATCCACCCCATCGACATCCTCAAAGCCCTGAAAACCTACCAATCCGGCGGCAAACTCGGCAAAAGTCAAAAAACCTGGGAACCCATTCCCCAAATCCTCGACAGCCTCGATCGCGCCTTGGCTCTGTCCTTCCAAGTCCTCGAACCCACGGGGAAAACCTTCCTCCATGCGGTGGATGTGTCCGGCTCGATGTCCTGCCATACCGTCGGTTCCATTGGCTTAACCTGCTGCGAAATCGCGACCGTGATGGCTCTGGCTACGGCCAAAGCGGAAGCGCATTACATGATTCGCGGTTTCTCGACCACCTTCCGCGATTTGGGGATCACAGCGCGGGATAGCTTTAGCGATGCCATGGCGAAAGCCAGCCAGCAAAACTTCGGCGGCACCGATGCCTCGGTAGCCTACGACTGGGCGATCGAAACCCGCTATCATGCCGATATTTTCTGCTTCTGGACGGACTGCGAAAGCTGGGCAGGTCGTCAACATCCCAGCCAAGCCCTGGCCCGCTACCGTCAAGCGGTCAACCCCAAGGCCAAAGCGGTCTACATCACCCTCGCACCCTACCGGATCTCCCTGGTCGATCCCCTCGACCCCCAATCCTGGGATGTAGCCGGGTTTGATCCCGGTACACCGCGCCTGATCCAACTCCTGGCCACGGGGGAACTTTGACATACTCCCCCGCATAAATGACGGGGGATTCTGGGTTCAGACAGCAATTGCAGGCGTAGCCCGTCTTATCTTGCCTAGCCCAATGGACAACGCCCTGCCCATAAGGTGCTCACCCCGGAATTTTACGTCGCGCTAGCGAACGCTTTTATTGCATCACCACCGAATCAATTCGGTTATTCGCTTATATCCCCCGAATAAAATTCAGGGGGCTTTACGCATCACGCTCGTAACACTCTCGTCCTACCTGCCCCGCTCCATAATTGGAGCGGGGCATTTTGCAACTGAGCGAATTTCTCGGCGTTGTCTCCCCAGATCATGGCGATCGCTCAATCATTGGGCTTTGCGGTTGACGATCAAACCAGGCGGCAGAGGTGGGCGGCGAGGGCAGGCAGGGGGATGGCTCCGTCACTGAGGCCGGCTTCGACCACGGAGCGGGGCATACCGTAGATCACGCAGCTTTCGGGGGCTTCGGTGAAAATGCGTCCCCCTTGGGATTTAATCCAGGCGGCTCCCTGTTTGCCGTCGCTGCCCATGCCGGTCATGACAATGCCGACGGTGCGATCGCCATACACTGCCGCCGCCGACTGAAACAGCACATCCACCGCCGGGCGATGGAGTTGGTCAAAGGGATGTAGGGTCAGTTGGGTGGTCACGATGCCATCGGGTTGACGTTGGAAGCGGAGATGTTTACCGGCGGGGGCTAGGTAGACTGTGCCGGCGGTGAGGGGCATCCCGGCGGTGGCTTCGATGACGGTGAGGGCGGCCTGTTGATTGAGACGATCGGCATAGAGGGCAGTATAGCCCACGGGCAGATGAAGCACGATCGCAATGGGAACGGGAAAATTGGCGGGGAGTTGGGGGATCAGAGCATTGAGAGCTTGGGGGCCGCCCGTGGAAATGCCCAGGACGATGATGTCTGGGCTGTGAAGCTGCCGGGGATGGGGTTCGAGGACAGGGAGAGGGGGAAGGGGAGCGATCGCCCTCGGAAACACCACCTGGGCCGCTGCTTTCACCTTCGCAATCATGTCCTGGCTGATCTCCAAAATGGTGGCATTGGCTAAGGCGGTGGGTTTATGGACAAAATCCACCGCCCCCGCTTCCAGGGCCGCCAGCACCTGTTGACTATCGGTGCTGGCGATGCTGACCACCACCACCGGCAGAGGCCGCCGGGCCATCTGCACCGCTAAGAATTCCAACCCCCCCATCAGGGGCATATTCAGATCCAACGTCACCACATCCGGCCGGAGCCGCTCCACGAGTTCCAGGGCTTCGGTGCCATCGTGGGCAATCCCCACCACGTCAATGAAGGGACTGCGCAACAGCATTTTTCGCAATGATTTCCGGATATAGGCTGAATCATCGACGATTAGAACTCGGATTAAGGGGGTCTTAGGGTTTGGCATAGACAAACGTATCCTGAATCGAGGTGAGCCGAAACGGGGTATTGACTTTTAACAACGATTCCGAACTACTGACGAAGAGATAAGCGGGGGACGGCATGGCACAGTAGAACTGATCGATCACGGTTTGAATCGTGGGCAGGGAAAAGTAGATAAACAGGTTCCGACAGAAAATCACCGAGGCACAGACATAGGGCTGAATGGCGGCTTGATCTAAAAGATTAGCGGTGTCCCAGTGGATGCGCTGGTGAATGGTCTCGTCAATGCACCAGCCAGGGGCGACGGGCTGAAAGTATTTGTGTTTGAGGGTGAAGGAGAGTTGACGAAAGGCGCGATCGCGGTAAATTCCGGCTTTGGCCTGGTGAATGGCCCGGGCTGAAATATCCGTGCCGTAGATCTGAATCGGGAGTTTGTCGAACCAACCGGCTTCGGCGAGGGCGATCGCAATACTCAGCGGCTCCTCCCCCGTGGCACAGGCCGCACTCCAAATCCGCAAGGGTGACAGGCAACGGCCGGAATGAGAGTGGTAATGGTGCGGCACAATCACATCCGTCAGCAGCCGCAGAGCATCCGCCTCCCGCCAAAAAAAGGTCTCCGGCACCGAGAGCACATCCGCGAGCATCTGCCATTCTGCCTGGGCATGGGCATCATATTTGAGGTGATAGTAATAGTCGAGAAAAGACCACACCCGACAATGTTCGAGGCGGGGTAATAATTTGTCAGCCAAAATGTCCCGCTTGCTTGGGTCGAAATAAATCCCAATCTGACGACGAATCAGATCGCGCAAAATAACGAACGTTGTATCAGTTAAACGAGGGGGAGAGTCAAACAAGGGTAGAGTCAATCGGGTTAATGACGAAGATGGGTTTGTACAGTTTGGCGAATCCGCAGCGAAGGGTCTTGAGACAGGTGACAACCGGCGGATGGGGGCGGGAATTGTCCTAAGGTGATTAAGGCGCGAACCACTGCAAGCCGCAACGCTGCGTCCGGATTTTTGAGGCTATGGATCAGGTGTTGGGAGGCGTGGGGATGTTTGAGGCGGGTCAAGATGTCGATGGTGGCAAAACGGACGCTGGTTTGGGCATGGTGCAGACCGAGGGCGATCGCATCAATATAGTCTTGAAATTCGGCGCGATCGCGGCCAGGGTGGGCATGGGTGAGGGCCGAGCAGCAGGCTTCTCGATGGCGGGGCTGGGCGGTGAGGTCTAGGAGAGTGGCGATCGCCGTGGGTGTGCCAATCTGTACCAAAGACTGCATCGCCGCCTGAATCAGGGCCGCATCCGACGTGGTGGTCACCAACCAATCCAAAACCCCCGTGGCTTCGGGGCCGCCCCGACTGCGCAGGGCATGGATCGCCGCCAAACAGCGACTGGGGGGCCCACGGTGGATCACACTCAGCAACGGAGCGATCGCGCCTGGATCGGGCAATTGTCCCAAGGTAGCGATCGCCTCTCGGGCCACATCATCCATTGGATGCACCGTCAAATCCGTTAACACCGGGATCGCCTCAGCCGGGTTAAAGATGCCCAGCAGCCCCACCGCCCCCCCTTGAACCTGGGAATGCGCATCCGTGCGCACCACCGCCAGCACCCGATCCCACAGGGTCGAAATCTCCGCCATCGTCAACAGGGGGGCGAGTTTACCGATCGCTTGGGTCGCGTGATACCGCGTCTGGGGGTCAGGGTCGTGCAGTCCGGTCATCAACAGCGGCAGGATAGCGGGATCATCCAATTCCCCCAGGGCACACACCGCCGCCGCACGGATCGAGGGAGCTGGATCATGGAGCGCAGCGGTCAACGCCGGCAACACCGCAATCGCCTCACAATAGGGCAGATGCAGGATCGCCGCGCGACGAACCGTTAGATCAGGGTCTTGGGTGGCCCCGAAGAGAGCATGCTGACAGTCCGGAAAGGCAAAGTAGCCAGCAATCTGGACCGCCGCTTCGCGCACCACCGGATTCGGGTTGGCAAAGCGGGGTAACAGGGCCGTGGCTAGGTTGGAATGGCCCAGGGAATTCAACGCCGTGATTGCCCCCAGGCGCACCGCCCCATGTTCATGGCCGAGGAGATCGAGGAGGGCGTTGAAGGCGATGCGATCGCCAATCTGGGCCAGGGCCATCGTTACCGCCATCACCAAATCCGTCTCCCCCGTCAGCAAAGGCAACAACACCGGCACAGCGGGCTGATAGCCCATTTGCCCCAACAGAGTCACCGCGACACAGCGAGTTTCCAGAGTCCAGGTATCGAGATGCTCCACCAACAAGGGCCCTAAATGCTGGCCCCGCTGCCGAATCGCCGCCACCACCAGGGTGCGAGTCTGGGATCGGGGCAACAGCGTCACCAACAGTCGGTCAATCTCTTCCCCCGGCAACCACCCCAAGAGGCGCGTCACCGCCATTAACGTCTCCCCCTGCACCCGTTGGGCCGCCGCGATTAAATTGGCACGCCCCACACTATTCAGGGTGGTCACGGTCAATTCAATAATGTAGTCCCCCTCGTCGTAATGGGCTTGATAGCGGTGATAGATTTTCTCAATGGCCAGTGCCACCTCCTCCACGGCAGAACTTTCGTCCCGATTCAGACAGCGCACCAAGGGCCGCATCACCAAACTATCGCCAAAATTCCCCAGGGCATTGACCACCGGCCCCAACAGCAGCGGCAGTTGGAGGAGGGGTGTTAGGTAGGGGGCAACGCTGGGGTCACCAATGCGGTTTAAGGCTTCGAGGGCGGGGAATGCGAGAAAAAAGTCCTCAGTGACGGCAATGTCCGTGAGGGCATCCACGGCGAGGGGATCGGCTAGCTGGCCGAGGGCTTCAATGGTGTGGTAGCGAACATTGAGATCGGGATCATCCAAGCAGCCCAGGAGCGGGTCAACTGCCCGTTGATCGCCCCGTTCCCCCAGGGCCAAGGCCGTGTAGATGCGCACATTGGGGTCGCGATCGCTTAAACAGGGAATCAGCAGCGGCACCGGATCAAGCTGGCCCAGGGTCAAAATTTGCAGGATGCTATTGAGCAGATTGGGGTTGTGGTGATGGCGGCGGAGGAGGTGAATCAATTCCGGCAGTAGGTCTGGGTCTTGATGGAGGGCCACCTGATCGACAGCTTCTTGGCGGATTTGCCAATTGAGGGTTTTGTGCAAGAGGGACAGTAAGGGCTGGTGGAGGGAGGTTGCCACTGAGTTGGAGCGGGAGAAGGGGGTGTGACCGGCTAACTGACAGAGGGTGATGAGGGTTTGGAGAGCCGGAAAGGCCAGGAAAAAGTTATCGGCGGTGGCCAGAGCCATCAGCGCCGGCATCGCCTCCACGGCCTGGAGGTGGCCGAGGGCTTCGATGGCGTGGTAGCACACATTGACATCGTCGTCCTTTAAACGGGCGATCACAGGGGCGATCGCCCGCGCATCCCCCCGTTCCCCCAGGGCCAGCACACTGTACATCCGCACCTCTGGATCGGTATCCTCCAAACCCACCAGCAGCGCCGGTAAGGGGTCTACCTCACTGGCTACCAACGTCTGGAGAATGGTATTGAGGAGATTCGGATTGTGGTGTTCGCGGCGCATCAAGTCCACCAGTTGCGTGGTGAGGTCGGGGAGATGTTCGGCGCGGGCGGTGGGTAAACAGGGGGGCGAGGCAGAGGGGAAGTGCAGCGCGATCGCCCCTCGGATTTCCATCGGGGTGGGAACGGTGATTAGGGTGATGATTGTCCCGACAATCTGGCGGCAGTGGTAGAGGGGCGCGATCGTCACCCGTTGGGGCATGGGGAGCTGATGGAAAGAGGGAGACGCAGCAAAACAGGGAATCAAATACGGATGCTCGACAGGGTTAAGCACCAGGGTTATGCCCAGCGTCAGCACCCGTTGAAAGTCCGTGGCCAGGTGACGCACCTCCCAATCGGGGATCAACTCCGGCAGGGGGCAGCCCTGGCCAACAGTCCAATGGGGGAGCGTGGTCTCCCAGGCCTGAATCGTGAGCGCTGTATCTGTGGTTAAAACCGTAATCATGTCTTGTCCTGAATTGCTATCTCAAATGATCGGGGAAGCCGGGCCGCCTCAACCCTGGCAGGAATTGAGTTGCCCTTGCAGGTCTGCCGTGGTCTGGTGGGTGGCCTGGATGATGCGGTGTCTCTGGATCATGCCGGTTTGGATGGTGTCGAGGGCGGTGCGCAGCGATCGCCATGCCTGGGCCTGCTCCCGGTTGTGATGGGAAATCTGTTGAATTTGCTGGGCGATCTTGACGATCGCCGCACTCATTTCCTGTACCGTGCGCGTTTGTTCGGCGATCGCCTTCGCCCCTTGGTTCGATTGCAGGCGAATCGTCTCCACCGCTTGGGTAATCTGCTCCGCAGCACTGCTTTGGTTTGCCATGGCTTGGGTCACCTGTTGAATTAAATGGGTGAGGCGGGTGGCGGACTGGCTCACCTGCTGACTAGCGGTGGACTGTTCCGTCACGGCCCGCATCGTCGCGATCGCCACGGTGCGCACCGTGGCGATCGCCTGTTGAATCTGCATCGCCCCCTGTCGCTGCTCCTCCATCGCCTGCCGCACCTGATTCGCCAACTCCGCCGTTCCCCGCGCCGACTTCATCACCCCCCGCGCCGTTTGGGACTGTTCCTCCATCGCCCGATTCACCTCCTGAGCCAACTGCCGCATCTGCACCGCATCCCGCAGGGTTTGTTGGGTCGTCCTCGCCTGGTTCGTCATCGCCTCAGACACAGTATTCGCCTGCACCGCCGTCGTATTAATGCCATCCAACGTCCGTTGCACCGCCACCAACTGTTCCGCCGTCGCTTGGGTAATCTGTTTGACTAAGCCCGTCGTTTCCTCCACGCCGCCCAGAATTTTCTGCAACGCCATCAAACCATTTTCCCCCAAGCGACTACTCTCGGTGGCCACCTGTACCCCCTCTTTGGAGGTGCTCACCGCTTCCGTCACCACCCGCTGCAACCCCTGAATAATCGTGCTAATATCCGCCGTCGCCTCGGCCGCCCGATCCGATAAACTGCGAATTTCCGTCGCGACCACCGCAAAGCCGCGCCCCGCCTCCCCCGCCCGTGCTGCCTCAATCGAAGCATTGAGCGAGAGCAGATTCGTCCGCTCCGCAATCAGGTTAATCGTATCGACAATGGAGCCAATTTCCGTCATCCGCTGCCCCACGTCCTCAATGACCGTTGCCGTTTCCACCATGGAGTGCCGCACCCGTCCCAAGCCGTGGATGGTCTGCTCCACCGTTTGCCCCCCTAATTCGGCCTCTTGGGCGACCCGGCGCGTGGTTGTGCTCGCTTGCTCGGTGAGGGCGGCCACCGATCGCAGGGAGCGATCGAGTTCTTCCGCACTGATGGCGGCATCCTGAGCCGCGATCGTGATGTGTTGGGTATTGGCGGCCACCCCCTGCACCGACGCATCCATCTCATTCATGGCACTCACCACCCCTTCGACACTGCCGGTTAAATGCTCGGAGGTGGCGGACACTTCTTCAATGGAGGCGGCCATTTCGTTGATCGAGGTGGTGGTGATGGCGGCGGCTTCGCTGAGACTATCGGCGGTGGTGGTGACGCTCTGGATCGAATGGCTCATCTCTTCGGTGGAGGCGGCGATTTGATCAATGGAGGTGGCGAGGGTTTCGGTGTCCTGGCTGATGCTTTGCACCGAGGCGGCGATTTGGGTGACGGAGGTGGTGGTTTGGGTGGCAGTGGTGGCCATTTCGGTGGCGGTTCTGGCCACTTGGTGGATCGAGGCGGTGGTGTTTTGGATCGCGGTGGCGGTTTGCTGGACTTCGGTGGCGAGGCGATCGCTACTGTCGGACACTTCTTCGAGGGAGGCGGACATCTCATTCCCCGCCGACACTAGCTCTTCGGTGAAAACCGCCACCGACTCCACGGTTGCCGTGGTGGTCTGGAGTGTTTTGTCCATCTGGTCGAGGGCGATCGCCCCGGCGGCGACGGCCTGCTGCTGGGGTTCGATGCTCTGTTGAAGTTCGGCGGCATGGCGGTGCAACGTTGTCAGCAGCGGTGCGATCGCCTCCATGCGTTGTTTCGGTTTGAGGCCGGTGCGGGGGTTAGATTTCGTTTTTTTCGGATGACGAGCCATGGTGGTGGGTGATGATGGTTTCAGGATTGAGCAAAAAAACAAGCCGTTGATCGAGGTGGGCAACCCCATCGAGATAGGGCAGAATGCGATCGCCGATCGCCGCTGGCGGAGGATGAATGCTTTCCGGATCAAGGGTGACGAATTCGCGGCAGCTATCCACAAGCACCCCCACCCGACGCGCTCTGTGGATCACAATCACCAGACGACTCCGCAGGGTCACCGCCATGGACTCTAGACCAAACCGACGACGCAGGTTTAACACCGGAATCACCTGACCCCGCCACATCACCACCCCCGCCACATCCGGGGCAGTATTGGGCACGGGGGTAATTTGGTCGATCATTTCCATTTGCTGCACATCAGCGGCAGCAATCCCATAGGTGGTCTCGGCAAGTTCAAAGAGAATGTAGGCAGAGGACACAATGATCACGGTGCTGGCGCACGATCCGAAGGGGCGAGGAGGGTTTGGTGAATCAACGACGCGACATCTAAAATCAAAATGATTGTCCCGTCGCCTAAGGCCGTTGCCCCACTAATCCCCGACCCTTGCACCAGGGGATCTTGAAGGGGGCGCACCACAATTTCAGATTGCGACACCACCCGATCCACCAACAGCCCTAGGGTGAGCGCCCCAACCGCCACGACAATCACCACCAGGGTGCGATCCGGTGGCGGCGGCGGCAGGCGAAAGTGGTGATGAAGCGCGACGAGGGGTAACAGGCCATCGCGGTAGGGTAAGAGGGCGGGGGCGGTGGGGGCGGGACGGTCTTGGGGGGCGAGGGGGAACAGTTCGCGGAGGGTGGCTTGGGGTATGGCAAAGGTGCGATCGCCCACCGTCACAATCAACGCATCAGTAATCGCCAAGGTCAGGGGCAGGTCAATCCGAAAACAGGTTCCCTGTCCTGGGGTACTGCGCAGACTGAGATGCCCCCCCAACTCCTGCACCGTCGTGCGGACGATCGCCATTCCCACCCCACGCCCACTGGTGAGATCCGGCTGATCTTGGGTGGAAAAACCGGGGGTACAGAGCATCGACAGGAGCAGATCCGGGTCGAGGGTGTCTGTGGTCAGGGGTGAGGGCGGGGCGAGGTGGAGGGCTTGCGATCGCGCCACAATCACCGCCGGATCAATGCCGCCGCCATCCTCTTCAATTTCAAGGCTGATCCGTTCCCCGGCGGTGGAGGCCCTCAGGGTCAGGGTGGCACGATCGGGCTTCGCGCGATCGCGCCGCACCGCCACCGGCTCAACCCCATGACTCACCGCATTGCGCACTAGATGGATCAGCGGGTCAATCATCCGATCCACCAACACCTTATCCAACTCCGTGCCATCCCCCTCAAGCACCACCTGCACCGCCTTCCCCATCGTTCGCGCCAACTCCCGCGCCGCAAACTCCAACCGCTTAAAGGTATCCGTCAACGGCACGAGGCGCACCCGCAACACCCCCGTCCGCAACTCCCGCAATTGCTGTTCAAGGGTGCGGCTGATCCCATTTAGATGTTGCCAGGTGGCGATGGGAACTTGACCCCGCAACTGTTGAATCTGACTCGACAACTGCACCCGACTCATCACCAACTCCGCCACCTGTTCCATCACCTCATCTAACTTGTGCAGATCCACCCGCACCAGAGTCGGGGCGATCGCCGCCGAGGATGCAGTCGCGATCGGAGGTGCGGTTAAATCTGGAGCCTCAACACCTCGATCCGGCCGCTCCGGTGCGGTGTAGGGGTGTACTTCCACGCCCGATAATTGCCAGGGGGGCGGGGGGTCTACTTGGGGATGGGCAACGATAAACCGAAAGGTGACCCCTTGGGTGGGGCTGGATTGGGGGGTGACGGCTAAAATGGTGCCTGGGTCACTGAGGCGATCGCGCACTCGATTCACCGTAATTCCCGCCTCAACGAGGGCCGAACTGGGGGTAAAGATCACGATCCAAAGGCGATCGCCCCGATCTTGGGCCGCTTGGATCTGCTGCTCTTCCGCCTCACTAATCACCAGGGGCGACAGGGGCGATCGCAGCGGAGCCGTCACCGCCCCAATCTCCGCCAACACCGGCGCTAGATCAGGCATCTCCGTGTGCCGTTGACAGGCCCGCAACACCCTATCCAACACCGTCACCCCACGGATCAACGCTTCAAACCCCGCCGCCGTCAAGGTCACCTCCGGATCGCGCAAGTGACGCAGATAACTTTCGAGGGCATGGGCGAGGGTTTCCGCCCCTTGCACCCCCACCATTCCCGATAAGCCTTTGAGGGAATGCAGCGCCCGGAACAGGGGTTGCAAACTCGCAGCAGTGAAGCTCGATTGCTCGATCTGCGGTTCTAACCTCAACAGTTGCGCTCGAATCGTACCTAAATGTTCATCACATTCGGCAAGATAGTCCTCAAAGAAATCATCGAAAAAATGGCTATCGGGTTGGGGCACAAAAATCTAAGGTTAAGCGGACGCAAGGAGGTGTTGAATTTGTTGGGCAAATTGGCGGGGTTCAAAGGGCTTTGTGATGTAACTCGCGGCTCCGGCGGCGATCGCATCCCGTTTCGATTGCTCATCACCTTTCGTGGTGAGAATGACCACAGGAGGCTGATGATGGCCAAAATGATTCAAAACAAAATTCAGCACTTCTAAGCCATGCATATCTGGCATATTCAGATCCAAAACCATCAGATCGAACGGTGCGATCGCTAACTGCTCAATCGCTTCTAGGCCATTACTCGCCTCGCCAAAATTAAGATTGGGAATTTGACGTAACGCCGCCATCACCATCTTGCGCATCGTTGCAGAATCATCTACCACTAGAATCTGTTGCATCACTATCCTAGTAATTGGGTCAATATATTGAATCAAGATGATGTTTGTAAGTTGAAACGGATGGGATTTACAACTGAGGGTTGAACGCCAGACATTACAGGAACTTTCAACGCTATCTAAAATTGTACGAGGTTACCCTAGGGGGACGATTGACCCGTTAAGAGTCTTTACGAAAATAGTGCGAGAGCCTGAAAGCCCCGTCAAGTTATTGCAGGGATGAAAGACGACACGAGCGACGTTAGTCGCCCTCCTTGGGCCAGGGGTGTTAGGCTGACGATCTTGGATTGCAAACGTCCAGGAACGATCACAAGGCTAAAAACCGACAAGCCTGGAAGCAGTTAAGGGTAAGCAGGCAGCGGAATGAGTGGGCGGATTGCCTGCGTCATCCAATCTAACGATTTGGTCGCCTCGGAAGACTTGAATGTGAACGGGTTAGTCTGGGATCGGCATCGGGCTGAGTCGATAGTGAAGCGGGTTTGTCTCCTGCGCCTTGGACCCACTACCGTGGGGCACAGGGGAAGTTATCCGCTTGGGGAGATTAGACCTCTGGCGGGGTTGGAGCAATCCGGCTCGGTTAGGTCCGGTGGATGAACCCAGAATCCCCGTCGCTTCAGCGCGGGGAGTGTCAAGTCTTGACACTGCCCTAGGCCCGCCGCCCTCGCAGCCAGTAGGTATTCATCAAGCCCCGACCTTTAATCAACACTTCACCCCGATTTTCCAAGAAGAATTGATCTTGAATTAACCCGTGGGTTGCTTCCGTGACTTGGATCATGTCGGCAATGCCTTGGCTTTCCATCCGGGAGGCAATATTCACCGTGTCGCCCCAGAGATCATAGATAAACTTATTAATTCCGATTACCCCTGCCACCACCGGCCCGGTGTGAATCCCCATGCGGAGGCGGAAGGGTTTACCGTTCGCCCAGCGGAATTGGGTTACCGCAAGTTGCATATCCAGGGCCATATCCGCCATCGCGACTGCGTGATCCGTCGTTGTGTCCGTAATGCCCCCGGCTACCATATAGGCATCCCCGATCGTTTTGATCTTTTCGAGCTTGTACCAGGCGGCGAGTTGGTCAAATTGGGAAAAGACGGTGTTGAGCAGATCCACCACTTCCGTCGGGGAAATTTGGGCCGAGAGGGATGAAAAATCAACAATATCAGCAAACAGAATGGTCACATGATCGTAGCGATCGGCGATCGCCCCCTCATTGCGCTTGAGACGTTCAGCGATCGGCTTCGGCAAAATCCGCAACAGCAAATTCTCCGACCGTTGTTGTTCCAACTGGAGCGCATCTTCGGCGGCCTTCTGCTGGGTAATATCCGCCACCGTCCCCTCGTAATACAGCGGCTCCCCTTGATGATCACAGACCAACCGCGCATTTTCCGAAGTCCAAATCAACGTCCCATCCTTCCGCTTCACCTGGGTTTTAAACCCCGTGATTACCCCATCGCGCTCTAAAACCTCGCGGAACTGCGATCGCAATCCCGCATCCACATACACCTGCGTATCAATATTCCAAACCCGCGCCGCCATCTCCTGGAACGACTCATAGCCATACATCTTCACCAGCGCCGGATTCGCACTGATATAGCGCCCATCCGTCGTCGTCTGAAAAATCCCCTCCGCCGCATTCTCAAAAATACTGCGATACTTCGCCTCCGCCTTCGACAGCGCATCCAACACCTTCCGCCGCTCCGTAATATTCCGCGCCACCCACATCACCCGTTGTTCCGGCAGCGGTGAAATCGTCGCCGCAAACCACACCTCCTCATGGTTAATCGTGAGGCTGTATTCCACATTGATAATCTCGTTTTGGGTTAACGCCTCTTGAATATGCGCCAAAAACAGAGCCGCCTGGGACGGGGGTAACACATCCTCAATCGATCGCCCCGTCAACACATCAGCCGGGGAATAGAGCGGCTCAGAATTGGTGCTGACAATCTTCACATACCGCCCCCGCTGATCAAACACCGTAATAATATCCGTCATCGCCGCAAACAACGCCCGCAACTCCGCCTCCGACGTTCGTAGCGCCGACTCGATACTTTCCCGCTGCCCGATCTCCATGATCAACTGCATATTCAGCTTTTGCAGTTCAGCCGTACGTTGTTGCACCCGGCTTTCCAGTTCTTCATTAATTTCCAGCAGCGTCATCTCTGCCTGCTTGCGATCGGTAATATCCTCTACCGTGCCCTCGTAGTAAAGAATCATGCCCTGATCGTCATAGACCGATCGCGCATTTTCAGAAATCCAGCGAATCGCCCCATCCTGCCGCCGAATTTGTGCCTCAAAACCGACAATATGCCCCTCGGTCACCAACGCATCGATAAAGGCTTGACGTTGGGACGGCTCAACATACAACTGCGCCGCCACATCCGTAAGTTGATGCACCAACTCATCCGGACTCTCAAAGCCGTAAATCCTCGCCAGAGCAGGGTTAGCACTGAGATACCGACCATCGGCAGTGGTTTGGAAAATCCCTTCCACCGCATTCTCAAAGATCATGCGGTACTTTTCTTCCGCCTGTTGCAACGCATTGAGAGCCTGTTGACGCTCGGTGACATCAATTCCCACCGCAAACGCCGCTTTGCCATCATCATATTTTTGGGATGCAATCAAATAATTTCGGGATTCCCCCTTGACGATCGCTTCCACTTCCCGAAAATCATCCTGGGCCGGACTCGCAAAAAACTCCCGCACAAACTCATTAAAATCCCCACTGGCCTGCAAAAAGCCAATATCCTGACCCACAAAGGCATCGGGTTCAAGGTTAAAGGTGCTGGCCAGTTGGCGATTCACCCCCATGTAATGGAGATCCGAGCTAATCCAGGACACAATCCCCGGCACGGCTTCAAGGACGGCTTGGAGTTGATCTTTCGAGCGAGCCAAGTCATCCAGGGCCCGTTGGCGATCGGTGATGTCGATCCCGACGGTGAACGCCGCTTTGCCATTGTCATATTTTTGGGCGGCAATCAGATAGTTATGGGTTTCCCCATCGACGATCGCTTCCACTTCTCGGAAATCATCATTGGACGCACTGCCGAAAAATTCCTGCACAAAATCGTTAAAGTCATCGCTGGCCTGGAGAAAGCCAATCGGTTGACCGACAAAATCCGCTGGGGTGAGGTTGAAGGTGCTGGCCAGGTGACGATTCACCCCCATGTAATGAAGATCCGAACCAATCCAAGACACGATCCCCGGTACGGCTTCGAGGACGGCTTGGAGTTGTTCTTTAGAGCGGGCCAGATCGTCGATCGCTTCGATCCGTTCGGTGATGTCAATCCCCACACTAAAGGCGGCCCGACCGTGATCGTACTTCTGCATCACGATCAAATAGGTGCGACGGCGGCCATCCACGAGGGCTTCAATTTCTTGAAAATCCTCCATGAAGTCACTGGCAAAAAAGCCGCGCACCACATCAATAAAACCATCGCTGGCGTTGAGGAAGCCGATGTCTTGGCCGATGAATTCGCGGGGTTCTAACCCAAACATTCCGGCCAGGTGACGATTCACCCCCAGGTAGCGCAGATCTGCACTGATCCAGGACACAATCCCCGGTACGGCATCGAGGACAGCTTGGAGGGCGGTTTCGGCCTGTTGGCGTTCGACGATTTCATCCACGAGTTGATCGTTGGCAGCGATTAAGGCTCTGGTGCGATCGGCGAACTGTTGGCGCAGGTCATCGAGGGAGGCTTGACGTTCAAGCTCCATGAGTTTCTGTTCGGTGATGTCGCGGATGACCCAAATCACCTGTTGATGTTCAGGGATGGGGGCGAACTGAATGGAAAACCACCGCAAGCCGTTGGCTTCGTGGTAGGTGAGGGGGCTGAGGGATGGGCTGAGGGTTCCGGTTTGGATGCTGTGGAGGACGGTGGTGATCTCAGGGATGAGGGTGTCGGGAAAGAGGGGGGCGATCGCTTGCCCGATCTGCTCCGGGCTGACTGGTAGGGGGCCATGGGTGGGCAAGATCCGCAAAACACACCCGTCCAGATCGGTGGTGATCACGGTTTCTTCCATGACATTGAAGAGGGTGCGCAGTTCAAGGCCGTAGTCCCGGATCGTGTTGCGCAGTTGACGATGGCGGCGACGGCTTTGGCTGAGTTGGTCCGTGAGGATGGCGGCGTTGGTGGGGGATGGGGGTGACTGCCAGGGCAGCGGCGGGATCGGGTGGGGTGACTGCCAGCAGGGGTGCAGATGGCCGTTGGCGTGACAGCGGGCGATCGCACCGCCCCAACTGAGGTGATGGTTGGGGTGGAGTTGCACTAAGCCCTGGGGGCCGATGTAGCTCTGGCCATAGGCGGCTTGCCGTACCGCAGCGGTGTCGAAGGATTGCGCGGTTTCGACGGCCTGTTTCCAGAGAAAAACTTGGGTATAGGCTGCGATCGCCGCATCGCTAATTAGGTGGGGATCATCCCATTGGGCGAGGAGGGCTTGATTTTCGGGAGTGGGGGCAGTGACATCGTAGTGAGTGACGACGCGATGGCCGGCCGCTGTGGGGCGATCGCCCACGGGCAAGGTCAACGACAGCACCAGCACGTCCTCCGGGGTCAACCCCGCCGCCGAGAGAGCGTGAAACAGTTGGCTGTGATCCTGAGTCCGGGTGTCAATAATAATCTGGGCGGTGCTGGTGTGGATCTGTTCGAGCAGATCTCCCCAACAGCTATCGGGGCCGAATTCCTGTTCCCCCACAATGTTGAGGCCGTACTCGTTACTTTGGGCATTCCACAGGGTACGGAGTTGGCGCGATCGCACCGAATCCGACCCCAGCAGATAGCACCGTTGCATCGTCCCCTCAGCCTGCACCCCCCCTAGGGCTACTGCCACGGTTTGATTAGGGCAACTGCCGGTGTAAAACACCTGGGGATGGGTCAGCGGGCTAGGGGTGGCACAGGGTTGCCACAGCAGGCGATCCAGAGTAGCCAAGGCCGTGAGGTGAGCGGCTTCACTGTCAGGGTTGGTTGCTAAATGACCTGTGCCAAAGAAGGTAGCGATCGCCGGATTGCGCTGCCCCCAGGCCTGTAAATCTTCAGCCCCCTGGGTAGTATCCAAAGCCACGGGTTGCACATCATATTGGAGCGATCGCCCCAAGACCCCGCCGTGACGATTAATCATGTCAATCGCCAAACAGGTAGCTGAGATCAGCGGATCAGCGGTGCTCAAGACCCGATCCGCCGGAGGGGCTAGAATGCCCACAGTGATCAGGGGTGAGGTGGACGGTGGGATCTCCATGGAGTTGGACAGGATCATATCCTCTGGGTCAACCGGATCAGGATGGATGGAAGCAGCGTCATGAACGGAAGGGAACGGTAGTGCATTGTGCTCAGAATAGCGTGCCTGTTCTGTCACACTCGGATATTCAAAGCCTGACATGATGATTAGATTGCAGGACGGGTTGGAGTCTGCAACAACTCCTTATGTTGTGGATACACCCTGATGGCCCCTGTGTCGGGATAATCTCTAGTTTCTGCACCCCAGTTCACAGTAGGCTACATCACTATGCCTTAATCTACGCAACGGAAGAGACAGTTTAGCCTGACGTTTGCTCCCATTCATGATAGCTTGCTTGAATTTTCTCTCCCTGTGAGGAAATCGGTGAGCCGCTGATAACGTTTTTCCTCACGGCTTTATCCTCACTTCTTCCATCTTATAGTGTTGCCAGAGGACTCCCGTTATACCGACGACAGGAGGTTAACGGTGAGATGAATGGCAACACTTAAAGATGGAAATCCTCGGTGAGTTTGAAACCCTCAGCCTTGGGAAATAAGAGGGTTAAGCCCCCTTGCCTGTCCCGATCTGATTTAGGGTTGCTGTCGTGGCACGTCTGCAGTTGTGCCATAGCTGCGATCGCTGAAATATCTTGACGTGGTGCGTTATGCTTCGCTAACAGCACTCTTAATACCTGATTTTAGATTTTAGCGGTGTCAATCTAATAATGGACAGTCTGTTGAAACAGTATATAGCGTTTTCGTGACTCATGAGGCACAGTGGCAACAATGTTTGTACTAGTTGCGAAGATTATCAACCGTTACTGGTCTGATCGCATCCACAAGCCCATCAATTAACTCTTTGTATGTCCTTTCTGCTTTTTTTCTGAGTATGCTTTTTACTTTTTACCACATATTTTCAATGGGTGAATAACGTGGCAAAAAGATTAACTCTGTTCCCTTTTTTTAATACAATCTCTCACTATTTCTCCTTGATGAATTCGAGCATTATCCATTAAGATTTTCATTCCTTTCTTTAGGTTTAGCAAAACTTTTGTGACGATAAATGCTTCAAATGTTATTCTATCTACACTTCCTAAGAGTGGATGACAAACCCAGACGTTCTCTAGCCCTATGGCACCAAGTATTGAAACTCTTTTTTCTCTTCTTAGTGGCTTACTTCCTTGACACCTTTTTCCCTTCTTTGCACGATCATATAAACGTAACAAAGCAAGGTCTACTCCCGATTCATCTATGAATATCAGTTCTTTTCCTGGAACTTCTTTCATTTTTTCTCGAAACTCTCTTCGCTCATTCTGAATTTCCTCTCGTTCTTTTTCTACTGCATGTAGTGTTTTTTGCTGTGTACTTTAACTCTTGAGTGATTTTCCACAAGGTTGTACAGCCCACTTTGACTCCCGTAACATTTTCTAGTAACTCACACAACTCTCGTAAAGTAGCATCATTGTTCGATTCAATAATTTCTACTAAGATAACAAGATGTTCATCAGATAATTTGCGAGGTGGACTTCCTCTTTGACGCTTTGGGGTAATATCACCAGTCTCTTGATATTGTTTTAGCAGCTTTTGTATAAAGCTTTTGGCTACATTGAAGCGTCGAGCCAGTTGACGAATAGAAGGTTTTTCCGAATAATAAGTTTCTATTATCTTTTGTCTGAACTCAATCGAGTATGGAATCATTAATTACACTCCGTACTATTATTTCTTTTTTCCATTATGTACCTTATGAGTTGCGAAAATGCTATATATTCCGTACTTTTGTGATTACGGAGAACGATCGCACCCTGCCCCACTGGATTCGCCTTGGGAAATGGTCGTCTAAAATTCGGGTTGATTCGACGCTGATTCCAGCGGCCGCAATCCAAGCAAAATCGGGGAGCTACCGCTGTGAACAGCCACTCAACCCGCTCGATTTAGGCGCGGGGCAAACCTTGCAACTTTATAACCGAGTGGTGATGCCGCCGACGAGTTTGGTGAGTCAGTCCCAACTGACGGGGGACTATTGGCAGATTAATTGTGGGGCATTGCGTGACGCTGACCCCTATTTACCCCAAACCCTTAATCTGCCCCAAGGCTGTTCCTATGGTGCGGAGGTGTTGCACCATGTCTCTTGAAGCGATCGCCTATTCAGTGGTGGTGGAGTTAGCGGTGGCTAAAACACGATCTAAGCTGCCGCTCCTGAGTCATGCTCTCCATGCTCAAGTCTTGGCATGGATTGCGCTAGCCGATGCGAATTTAGCCAAACAACTACACATGGCTCAAGTGTCGCCTCTCTCCATCTCCCCACTCCGAGGAAAATCTCCCAAACGAGATATCAAGGCGGGCGATCGCGTCTATTTTCGGGTCGGCATCTTGGCCAGTCCTTACGCTCAAGCCCTGTTAAGCGGGATCGAGCAGTGGGGCGATCGCGCCTTAACCCTCAACAATCATCCATTCCAGATCGTTAGCGTCCTAACCCTGCCCGGTAGTCATATCCTCGCCGGAGCAACCCCCTACGCCCTACTACACCAAACCCAAGCCGTCACTACCCTAACCCTTGCATTCCAGTCCCCCACCAGCTTCAAGCAAGGGAACAACAACATCCAGCCCTTGCCCCTACCCGAACTTGTTTTTGGAGGATTACAACGGCGTTGGAATGCCTTCGCCCCCGAAGCACTCCGCTTCGAGCGGATCGAATGGCATGGTTGGGTGAGTGCCTACACCCTCAAAACCCATCGATTGACCATCAAAAACTCCACCCAAATTGGCGCTCAAGGTCAGATTAGTTATGAGTTTCGCGATCCAGTCCAAGCCAAACGCGCCGCAATACTCGCTCAGTTTGCCTTCTTTGCAGGTGTGGGACGGAAAACCGCGCTGGGTATGGGGCAATGCCAATCGCTATCTACCTGAGCTTGTCGTTGGCGAAGCCTCCCGTTAGGGATCGGGTAAGCGGCTGGGTTCCGACGACTCTCAACCCGCTAGAACTTGGGGTTCACGTTCCGGATATCGTGAGATTTAGGAATCACCATGGCTTTAGCTCGGTGAGGATATCATTCCTATCAGCAGAATCAATCCAAAAAACTCGCTGCGATCGCCCAAGGTCGATCAGCCTGTCCTCTACACTAGAAACCATTACAGAAAAACTTAAAATCACCGCATTCGTTTAGACCTCCACCCCCCTCCCCACTTGTTATGGCTGACGTAAAACCCCGTGATGTCCAAGTCCTCCCCATTGCTGCCCAAACCCGTGTGCTGCGATCGCGCACCTGGGATCGCCTCAAATTTGAAATTGAATATGCCCTGCGCAAAGGCACAACGGCCAATAGTTACCTGATCGAAGGCGATCGCACCGTCCTCCTTGACCCCCCCGGCGAATCCTTCACCGACATTTTTCTTGCCGCCCTCCAAGACCGCCTTGACCTGAAAACCTTAGCTGCGATCGTCCTCGGCCACATCAACCCCAATCGCGGCAAAACCCTCGAAAAGATCCTCACGATCAACCCCGCCATCACCGTCATTTGCTCCAATCCCGCCGCCATTTCCCTCCAGAAAATCCTGCCAGAAATCGCGATCAACTGCTTCATTATCAAAAACGACGAAACCTTCGACCTCGGCCAAGGGCATCACCTCCAATTCATCCCCACCCCCAGCCCCCGCTGGTCTGACCACCTCTGCACCTACGATCCCGCCACCGAAATTCTCTACACCGATAAACTCTTCGGGGCCCATGTCTGCGGTGATCAAATCCTTGATGAAGGCTGGCAAGTCTACAGCGACGATCGGCGCTATTATTTCGACTGTTTGATGGCTCCCCACGCCACCCAAGTAGAAGCCGCCCTCGAAAAATTAACCGACTACCCCGCGCCCCTCTATGCCCCTGGCCATGGTCCCCTGATTCGCTACGGCCTCAGCGAGTTAAAGCAGTCCTATCACACCTGGCTCGCTGACCAGAAAGCCAAGGCCAATCGCGTCGCGCTGATCTATGCGTCGGCCTATGGCAATACGGCGATCGTGGCCCAGGCGATCGCGCGCGGCATCACCAAAGCCGGGGTTGCAGTCGAAGCGATTAACTGCGAATTCACCACCCCCGAAGCGATTAAAACCGCCGTTGAAACCTCCGCCGGGTTCATTATGGGGTCGCCCACCCTCGGCGGCCATGCCCCCACCCAAGTCCAAACCGCCCTCGGTATCGTCCTCGCCACGGCGGATCAAAGCAAGTTAGCCGCCGTTTTCGGTTCCTATGGCTGGAGCGGGGAAGCGATCGATATGCTCGAACAAAAATTCCGTGATGCCGGCTATCGCTTTGGGTTTGACCCGATTCGCGTTAAATTCACCCCCACGGACAAAATTATTAAATATTGCGAAGAAGCCGGCACAGATTTCGCCCAAGCCCTGAAACGTCAACAAAAACAACGCCAACCCAAAGGCTCTGTTACCGATTCCCAAGCGGCGCGACTAGAGCAGGCCGTGGGCCGGATTATCGGCTCGCTCTGTGTGGTGACGGTGCAGCGGGAGGAGTTACAAAGTGCGATGCTGGCCTCTTGGGTGTCTCAAGCATCCTTTGCGCCCCCTGGCTTGACGATCGCTGTGGCCAAAGACCGCGCCATTGAAGACTTCACCTATGGGGGCGATCGCTTCGTTCTCAACATCCTGGCCGAAGGCAAACAACTGCGCAAACACTTCATGAAAAACTACGCCCCCGGCGAAGACCGCTTCGAGGGAATCAGCACCGAACCCGCCGACAATGGCTGCCCGATCCTCACCGATGCGTTGGCCTATTTAGAATGCCGCGTTGAAAATCGCATGGAGTGCAGCGATCACTGGTTGATCTATGCTGTAGCAGAAACCGGCAAAGTGTTGAACGAAAACGGCACCACCGCCGTCCATCATCGCAAAACCGGCAGCTACTACTAAACCGCCTTCATGAGTGAACCCAATCCCCCCCTCGCGGTCAGTTGTTCCCGCCATGCCTTAAATTGGCTGGCGGAACAACGGATCAGCCTCACCTTCACCACCTACCAAACCAACCGGATTTTTTTCCTGGGCATGAAACCCGATCAGACCCCCTCGATTTTCGAGCGAATGTTTGATCGACCAATGGGACTTTATGCCACCCCAGAGCGGATTTATCTCGGCTGTCGGTTTCAGGTGTGGCAACTGGACAATTGTCTCCAAGCCGGCGAAACCCATAACGGCTACGACAAAGTGTATGTGCCGCGTGTGGCCCATACCACGGGGGATGTGGATATTCACGATCTTGGCTTGACCCGCACCCAGCGCGTCTTATTTGTGAATACCCTCTACAGTTGTCTGGCGACGATCAGCAACCATTACAGTTTCATCCCCCTCTGGCAGCCGCCGTTTATCACCAAGTTGGCCCCAGAGGATCGCTGTCACTTGAATGGCTTGGCCTTTGAAAAGGGTCAACCGGCCTATGCAACGGCGGTGAGTCGGTCGGATGTGGCGGCGGGGTGGCGACAGAAACGCCATCAAGACGGCTGTGTGATTGATATTCGGCGCAATGAGGTGATGTTGGATACGCTTTCGATGCCCCATTCGCCGCGTCTGTACCAGGATCGCCTCTGGGTACTCAATTCGGGGACGGGGGAGTTTGGTTATATTGACCCAATTTGGCAGCGGTTTGAGGCGATCGCATTTTGTCCGGGATATTTACGCGGTTTGGCCTTTCACAAGGACTGGGCGATCGTGGGAACATCGAAGCCACGGGGCGATCGCACCTTTTCGGGCCTTGCCCTCGATGATGCTCTCACTGCTAAAAATGCTGAAGCTGTCTGTGGCCTGATGATCATTAACCTCAAAACGGGCAATATAGATCATTGGTTACAGCTTGAAGGCGTGATCACGGAGCTTTATGATGTCCAAGTTCTCCCCGGTGTTGTCCGTCCTATGGCTCTCGGTTTCAAAACCGACGAAATTTGCACCCTAATCACCATGGGAGCACCCCCGGCGGAAAAGAAGCGATCGCAACTTTTCACAGAAGGCGATCGTCCCTCACTCTAAACGCCCAAAGGTTATACTTTGCTCATCAATGATGGTCTACGCTGTTATTCTCTAACAAGATAAATTTTAAAGACCCCACCGCTCAACCCCTCCCTCACCTCAACCCCCGTCCATTGCCAACCCTCTACCTCCTTCAAAAGCCATGGTTCAAAAATTTATTGTTGAAAATGAATCTAACGTCACGGCCGTCGAGGGATTTGACCTCAAAGTCCCCACCTTTGTGGACTGGGATGGAGATGGAGATTTTGATCTCGTCATCGGCCATAACAAGGCCTCCGATGCTCCCGCCAACGCCAGCGACGTTAACGACAGTGCCCTCCTCTACTTCACAAACGACGGCACCGGGGTTTTCACGAGGCAGACCGGTAGCGCTAATCCGTTTAATTCCCTTGAAATTAAAGACACTGGCAACCCAGCCCTCGGTAATGCCTTCACTGGGGGGCCGATTCAAGGGGCGATCGTAGACTTCTTCGATGCCGATGGGGATGGCGATCTAGATATGCTCGTCGGCGGATCATACGGCAACCTCTATTTTTACGAAAACGATCCCGCCGCCAACAGCACCACCCAACCCTTCGGCACCGCCCTGCCCACCGGCGAAAACTCCAACGTCACCGCTACGGACAACAAGCTGTTAGGGGAAATTGTCGGGACGACGGCCTACGCCGCGCCCCGCTTTGTGGATATTGACGGCGACAAAATCCCTGAGCATCTCTTTATCGGTCACTACAATGCGATCGATTATTACATTAATGACAGTAACACCAGTGAAGTCAATTTTGTCAAACAAACAGGGACAGCAAATCCCTTCAATGGCATTGATTTAACCGATTCCGAGCGGGATAATAATCGTGTTGTACCCTACTTTGCGGACTTTAGTGGGGATGACATTTTTGATGCGTTTGTTGGCTCAGAAGATGGGAGTATTCGTTATTTCTTGAACACCGGCACGAATACAACGCCTGTGTTTGAAGAGCAATTTGACGAAAACAATCCCTTTAATGATTTGATCATCGGTACAGGGGATCAAAAGCGGATCGCCCCGGCCTTTGCAGATATTGATGGGGATGAAGCGATCGAGGCCTACGTTGGTACAGATGGTACGAGTGACCCGATTTTTGCCTTCGAGAACTTCACAGAAACGGGAACGAACCCCACAGATTTCCTGTTTTATGATGATATATCGCAGCGCTTTGTCTTTGGGCCATCGGGGGTGAGTGGTAGTAATTTAAAAATGGATATTGAGGGAGCACCTTCCTCCCGAATTTCCAATATTAAACTCATCTTGAAAGATAAGGTGGGCACACCCCTTGCTAACGGAACTCTGGATGCTTTTTTCCTGTTGCCGGGGGGCTTTTTGCCGAACAACTTTGCGGCTCCCAGCCCGGTTATTATTGATGAAGTCACACGGGCATTAGGGGGGTCTGATGTGACGGGGGTTAACTTTGAATTTGGCGTGCAGTTATCCGGGTCAAGCAGCTTAACCTTGTTTGACCAGATCACCTCGTCGAGTACGGGAGTGTGGCAACTCCGATCGAGTAGTGCTGAACTCAGCGGCCTGACGATTACCCTGCGGCAAACCACCGAAATTGATCCAACGTCTAGTAATGGTGTGGTGTGGCTGTGGAATGATCCCGGTGTAAACGGGGGGGTTGAGGTGATTGATTTAACGGGGGCATCCGGGTTAACGGCAACATTTTCGCTCTTTCGGGAGGCGGTTTTTAATAATGTGTTTGGTCTGTATCGGGTGGATGATCCGCTGACGGGGGCGATTAATGGGTTAACGCCGGGGAGTGCTGGCTATGCCCGCGCTGCGATTGAAAATCGGGTGGCGGGTCTGGATTTAACGGTGAATAATAATTCCACCAGTGGCGGTAGTGCTACAGGGTTTGGGGGGGCGTATTATGCGCCGTTTATTCTGGCGGGGGCGACGATTGATGAGTTCCTGGCGGATAATCCGAATAATGAAATCGATCGCAAAAATCAAGCCTATTTTGCCTATAATGCGGCGAATCCGGATGGTCAAGATCACCTGATCATGCTGGGGAATAATATCTTCGGGTTTGAGGATCTCTCTGGTGGGGGTGATTTTGACTATAACGATATGGTAGTTCAGATTGATTTTGCCTAGTGGATTGGTTCGATCGCGCCCTATTTGAGGCGGCTTGGTTAACGCTGGCGGGCGGGGCTGAATTGCCTCGGTTGCGGGTGGTGGAGCAGGTGGATTCGACGAATCGGATCGCCTGGGAGTTGGCAGCCGAGGGGGTTCCTGGGGGCGCGATCGCGCAATCCCAAACGGCGGGCCGGGGGCAATGGGGGCGGGTGTGGCAGTCTGAGATTGGCGGGTTGTATCTCTCTTGGGCGATCGCGATTTCCACCCTGCCGCCGCTGCTGGTGACGCTGCTCAGTGCTGGGGGCATTGCGCGGCAGTTGCGCGATCGCGCTGTGCCGGTGTGGTTGAAATGGCCCAATGATATTCTGCTGCATGGGCGTAAATTGGGGGGAATTAAAACCGAGGTGAATCCAAGGGAGGCGATCGCCGTCGTGGGGGTCGGTCTCAATTGGTGTAATCCTGTTCCGGCAACGGGGATCGCCCTCGCCACCGATCCGGATGCTAGGGTAGCGAGTTTGGAAGAGTTAGCAGCGATCGCGATCGTCGGCATTCAACAGGGCAACCACTGGGGCCAGACGCGACCAATGCCGGACGTGCTCGCCGACTATTGGGAACTTTTAGAAACCAAACATCGATCTGTATCCGTAGCCGGAGCGCCCGGTCAAGTGATCGGCATTACACCCACGGGAGAATTACGGGTACGCTTACAGGGAGGACAAGCCCACACCGAGTTGAATTGTCCACCGGGAGCCGTGCAAATTGGTTACCCTGACCCGTTCCCTTGATCCCCATGCCCCAAAGATTCAGCCGCATCCTTCTAAACTGACGACCGCGCCCGTCATAATTCGTAATCTATGGCGTAAAATGCGAAATCGTATCCCAACACGTCAGTCCATCCATTCACGACACCCTCGACAAGGAGAGATCATGCGCCAAACCCCACGTCCACTGTACGGACTTCTTCGCAATGCCCTGCTGATGCGTAGCGTGAGCTGGATCGGAGGGTTGAGCCTCCTCAGCGGTGGGTTGGCTTGGTCCCAAACCGATACCTTTGTGGATAATCTCGGTGGTGTCGCTGCGCCGGTTCCAGTGGCCCAAACCCCACCCCCTGCGCCCCAACCGGTGCAAACGGAATTGGTGAAGCCGGCCAAAGTGGAGACCGCTGCCCCTGCGCCCGCGCCCCAACCGGTGGCCGCGCCTGCACCCAAACCCCAGCCCGTGGCCGCCCCTGCCCCTGCGCCCCAACCCACACGCACGGCAACCCCTCAACCATTACCCGCGCCAACGGTATCTGTGCCGGATCGCCAGCCCGCTTCGATCCCGGCGGCATTACGCGATCGCCCCCCCGTGGCCAACCAACCGAGACGCGCCACCCAAACCTATGTAGATGTGACCACCTACGGGGCTGAATCCCCCGCCACCGCCGCCCAACCCTCCAACCGACCGCAGCTTCGGCCCCAAGTGGTGGTGAGCGATCGCCACAACGGCTGTCAAACCCAAGTCAGCAACGGCCGCCTTAGCCAAGCTAGTTGTGGTGTAACCCCAGAGCGCACCGTACGCCGTCCCACACCGCCACCCGCCATGGCCGTACCGGGTCGGCTCCAACAAGCCCCCCGCCTCGCTCAACAGCGACCCCCCGCTCCCCTCCAGCGCCACAATAAACCTGGCCGCAGCTACTCGATTCACGAAGTCCCCCAAACGCCCCTCGCCTACCTCAACCGGGGTCAGAAAGCCCTCAGTCGTCCGGCGGCCTATCCCAACAACAACAATCGCGGCCTGCTCTTCCCCCTCGCCATTCCCAGTTCAATCAGTTCGACCTTTGGCTGGCGGCTGCATCCCATCTTTGGGGAATGGCGGATGCACACCGGCACAGACATCGGTGCGCCCCAAGGTACGCCTGTGCTCGCCAGTTATCACGGGCAAGTGGCGATCGCGGAATACACCGGCGGCTACGGTCAACTGGTCATCCTCCGCCACGAAGACGGAACCCAAGAATCCCGCTACGCCCACCTCTCGGAAATGTTCGTCCAAGCCGGCGAATGGGTCGAACAGGGCGACGTGATCGGCCTTGTGGGTAACACTGGCAACTCCACCGGGCCCCACCTGCACTTTGAATGGCGACACCTGATCGGCGGCGATTGGGTTCCCGTCGATGCGGGGCCGCACCTGAAATGGGCCATGGCTGAAATGCAGCAGGTAATGACCAGCGGCCTCACCCCCGAAGAACGCGCCAAAGCCGAACTGGGTAAAATTGCCCTCGGCAGTGGTACGTTAATGCTCCCCAAAGCCGACGAACTCCAACCCCAAAAAGCCCTGGATGATGTCGGTTTTGCCACCGAAGCCGGAGACACAACATCGCCCATCCCCATTCAACCCGCCACTCAACCCCTCTATCGCCTTGATCCCCAATCGGGTCAAGCGATTAAATCCACCCCTAATCCTGCCCTCCTCAGTCCAAACCGATAACGGGAGGCAACGGGGGAATCCTGTCAGCGGGGAAGCTTCGGTCAGCCCAGGCCAATTGGTGTAACTCTCGTCGTGAATTCACCTCTAAGGTTGTGGAATTGCGCTCACCGGCAGCGGTTTCACCCGTTTTGGGCCCGTTTTGTGTTAAACCGTCTGGAATGTGGTGCTTGACCGATGACAGACCAAACTCCTGAGACTCAACCGAATCCCCCTGAACCCCGTCGCCGCCGTTGGATCTGGTGGCTCATCTTTGGGATGGCGGGTTCTGGCTCGGCGTGGATCGTGCTGTGGGTTATCGTGCAGCAACTTGTGCAACCGTTTATTGCCCAACAAGTCGCTAACACCCTCGAACGGCCAGTGGAGTTAGGTGCGGTCACTCGCCTATCTCCCACCGCCATTCACTTCAACAAGACTCGCCTCCCTACCACCGCCGACGATGCGGATTATGCCACCACGGAAGCCGTCGCCGTTCGGTTTAATCCCCTTAAGGTGATTTTTGAGCGGCGGCTTGAACTGGATATCACGTTTGCGGATGCCACGGTGTATGTGGAGCAAGACCGGGATGGTCAATGGATTAATATCCCGACGATTGAAGAGGGAAACTTGCCGATCAAAATCCGGGTGGTGGCGGTGCGGGTGGATGGGGCGATCGCATCAGTGGTGCGCCGTAATCCCGATCAGAGTCAGCGATCGCCCCTCGTCGCTCAGGTGAACAGCGGCAATTTATTGATCAATGGCGGTTTGGACGATCTGCAAGTCACCCAATTGCAAGGCAGTCTTGCCGAAGGGGGGCGGTTTCGGGTGCAGGGGGAATTGGGGCTAACGTCGGGGTCGTTGGATACCTTGACGGGAACCTTAGCCGCGACGATGCAAGGGGTCGATATTCCCCAAGTGATGCGGCTGATCCCGCCGTTACCCCTCAACACCACGATCCAGACGGGAACGGTGGGGGCAAATGTCACCCTCACCTTACAGGGGAATCCCTTTAGTTTGGCAACATTGCCCACCCTAGAGGGCGTGGGCCGGGTTCAGGATGTGACGGTGCAGGTGGAGGGGGTGAAATCGGTGGCGCGGTTGGCTAATGCCAAGCTGCGGTTTCAGGGGGATCAGGTGTTGCTTGATGGGGCGACGGCGCGGCTGGGCAGCGTGCCTGTGGGGTTGGGTGGGGCGGTGTCCTTGAGTGGCCAGAATGATCTGCAAGTGAGCCTAGAGCCGGTGGAGGTGACGCGGCTTCTTGATGCGGTGTTTGAAGATTTGGAGTTACCGATCGCACTGCAAGGGGCGATCGCGATGACGGCCCAAGTGCGGGGGCCGTTGGAGGATTTGGGAATTGGGGGACAGGTGCAGGCGGCCTGTGTAACGGCCTCGCCCTGTCTGCCGTTGCGGGTGGATCGGGTGGGGGTGCGATCGCTCAACGCCGACTTCATTGCCTCGGTGGCACAACAAACCCTCAGTGTCGAATCCTGGACGTTGATTCCGGACTTTGGCGGCAAGGTGACGGGGAAAGCGATCGCCACCCGCAAAGACCCCGAAAACCCCATCGCCCTCCTTGAAACCCAATGGGAGCAAATCCCGATTAATCGCGCTCTCCAAACAGTTCAAGTTGCGACCCCCGTTGCCCTCGGCACCACGTCCGGCAACGCCACGGTGAGCCTTCCCCTCAATAATTGGCAAGCCGCTCAGGTGTTGCTCAGTACGGATCTCCTCGGCGGTCGAGTGCAAGTGGGCAATGTGGGCTTGACAGAGAACACCTGGCAAGCCACTGTTTTTGCCCAACAGTTGCGCCTACCGCTGGATTTGCCCTTGGGGGCAACCGATGCCCGCCTGCGGGTGGGGGGACGGTGGGAGGCGCTGAATTTAGAGGCGATCGCCATCACCGGCCAAACCCAAACCACGATCGGCGCAGGACGGCTAATCATCCCACAACTGCAACTGGCCGGGGGGCAATTCGTCGCCCAACTCCAAGCCCAAAATGTGGCGGTGCAACCCTTTGCGGCGCAACTTCCGGCGCAACTACAAGCCTTTCCCTTGGGCAATTTTAACGGTCAAATCACCGTTGCGGGAGCCTTGGCGGGGCTGCGGCCGACGCGCTTGGTGAGTCGCGGCGCGATGGGGGTTGGCATTGCGGGCGGGACGGCGCAGCTTTTGGGGTTAGGGTTGCAGGGCGATCGCCTCACCGCTACGCTCCAAGCCCAGAATTTAAACACGGCGCAACTGGCGCAACTGTTTCCGCAACTGCCGCTGAATCGCTCGGCCCTGGGGCGATTGGCGGCAGAGGTACAGGTGGCAACGCCTTTTAGTGCGCTGTTCCGGGGTGGCTTGTTGGGGATTTGGGATGGGTTGCAGGTGCAGGGAACGGCGATCGCATCTGCTTTGGGGGGAGGGACGGGGAATGTGGCGTTTACCCTCCGCGATCGCAACTGGACAGCCCAGGTGCAGGGTGAGGGGATCAACTCGCGGCAACTGTTACCGCAACTTCCGGCCGCCTTGGGGCAATCCTTGCAGAGCCGCGTCACCATGACCGGCGTGATTCCCCGTCGCTTCACGGTGGAAACCCTGCAACTCCAAGGCCAGGGCACAGCCCAGATGGGGCGCGATCGCCTCGCCATCCCACAATTTAGCCTGCGCGATCGCACCCTCACCGCTCGCCTCTTGCCGGACAATATCACCCTTGCCCCCTATTCCAACCTGTTACGGGGACAACTCACCGGACAATTGGATGTTCGGTTACCCCTGTTTGATCTCGCCCAATTCCAAGCCCAAGGCGCGGTGCGATTCAGTGAGGGGTTAATCGCCGTGCGCGATCCGATTGATGCGGAGTTTGGTTGGCAAGACGGGCGGCTCACCCTGAATCGATTGCAGGGGGGTGAACAATTGACGGCCCAGGGCTATCTTCAGTTTAATGTGCCTCGCCTGTTGCGGGGGCAACTCGATGCGGCGGTGGTGCAGCGGGTGGATTTGGGGGTCATCGCCCAGAATTTGGACTTGGCCGCCTTGCCGGAGGTGGCGGCCCAATTTGTCACCCTCCCGACGGCGGCGGCCTGGGCAGATTTGCGGGGCTTGACCAGTTTTGAAGGCCGGATTGCGGGGACATTAACCGCGCCCCAGGTTGAGGGAGATCTCAGCTTGGTGAATGTGGCGGTGAATCAGTTTCAGCTTGACCCGATCTTGACGGGGCCGGTGTCGCTGCAACCGGGGGGCAGTGAAATCGCCCTGCGGTCTGAGCAGGAAGACGGCGATCGCATCCTCGTCACCCTCAACGCTAACTATCGCCCCACCACCTTTGATCTCCGCCTGGATCAACTGATCGCCACCGGGCGCACGGAAAACAACATTCTCACCGCGTCCCTGACTCAATTTCCCCTCGCCCAAGCCAAACCCTTTTTACCCAACGGCCTCCTGCCACCCCTGATCGCTGCCCAACCCCTCGCGGGGGATCTCACCGGAAAATTTACCGTTGATTGGCGCAATTGGGGCGTGGCGGGGTCTGTCGCCATTGAAAAACCCGTGGTGGGGCAACTGCGGGGCGATCGCTTCACGGGGGATCTGCAATATGTGGGGAATGCGATCGCGCTGCGGGAGGCTCGCTTGCAAACCGGCAGCACCCTCTACGAGATCAACGGCAGCCTGATCCCCACCGGGCCAGAGCCACGGGTGGACGGTACTGTGGCGATCGAAAATGGCCGCGTGGAGGATATTTTTGCCGCCTTAGACCTGGTGAAATTTTCCGACCTGCTGCGGATTAGCAACACCTTCGGCCAGCCTGCACTGGGTCAGGCGGCGGATCTCAATACCTTGGGGGTGGGTCGTCCCGATGATTCCCTCGGCGATCGCCTCAGTCGATTGTCAGAAATTCGCGCTCTCAACGAACTACGCCGCCAAGACAGTATCGATGCGTTGCCGTTTCCGGGTTTGGATGCGATCGCCGGTTCCTTTAGCGGAGCCGTTACCCTGTCCGGTGCATTAAGTGAGGGCATTGGCGGCCTCAATGCCCAAGTGGAACTCAACGGCAGCGATTGGCAATGGGGCGCATACCAAGCCGATACCGTCACCTTGATCGGCAGTCTAGCCGAGGGAATCGTGACCATTCGCCCCTTGGAACTCCAAACCGCCGAAGGCGTGCTAGCCCTGGCCGGAGTCTTCGGCAATGATGAAATTACTGGCCAGTTGCAAATCAACGACTTCCCGATCATCACCCTCCAAGATCTGCTCCCCCTCCCACCTGCCATTGGTTTTGGCGGCACAATTAATGTAACAGCCACCCTAGGGGGCGATCGCGCCAACCCCCGCCTGCTCGGCCGCGTCAACATCCTAGGGGCCAGCGTCAACGAAACCCCCATCGACACCGCCACCGCCAACTTTAGCTACAACAACGCCAAACTCCGCTTCAGCGCCACCAGCACCCTCATGGCAGACGGAACCCCCCTCACCGCCGCCGGCCAATTTCCCTATCAACTGCCCATCCCCGGCACTCTTCCCCCCAGCGATAACCAAGCCACCCTCACCGCCAGAGTCCAAGACGACGGTTTGGCCATTCTCAACATCATCAGCCGCCAAAACCTGATCTGGCAAGGCGGCAGCGGTGATGTCAACGTGGATATTCGCGGCCAGGTTAACCCCGATCGCTTCGCCCTCGAATCCCTCGTCGCCGACGGCAGCATCACCATCACAGACGGGGTACTGGGGTCAAAACTCCTCCCCGAAACGATTACAGACCTAGATGGGGTCATTTCCCTCAACTTTGACCAGATTGATATTGAGTCGATCACGGGGGACTTTGGGGGCGGCTCCCTCACCGTGGCGGGCAGCCTTCCCACCTTCCAACGCCAAGCCCTAGAGAATCCCTTAACCGTGACGTTGGATCAGTTGGCGATCGCTCTTCAGGGCGTTTTTTCCGGCGTCGTCGGCGGCTCAGTCCAAATCCTCGGCACCGCCCTCGCCCCCGAAATCACCGGCAACGTCAACGTCACCAACGGCAATGTTCAACTCCTCGGCGCAGCCTCCCTCAGCGGTGCCGCCGGTGACAGCCCCACCGCAGAACCCAGCAATGGTTTTTTTGAATTTCGTGATCTACGCCTCATCCTCGCCGATGATTTCCGGATTCGGCTCTACCCCATCCTCGATCTCGTCGCCCAAGGAGATCTCGTCTTAAACGGCAGCTTTAGCGACCTACAGCCCGATGGTGTCATTGATCTCAATTCCGGCTATGTCAATTTATTTACCACCACCTTCCGCCTTGACAGCAACTACAACAACGTAGCCGTGCTCAACCCCCTCAACGGCCTTGATCCCTTCTTAGATTTACGCCTTGTCGGGTCTGTGATTGAAACAAGTCGGCGCACCTTTGCGGTGGAATCCCTCTCCGCTGAGGTCAGTGATAGTCCGGTCGGTGTCGGAGGCATTCAAAATCTAACGGTACGAGCCGATATTAACGCCACCGCCTTTGAACTCGCCGAAACCCTCCGCGCCACCGCCCAAAGCGGCACACGTCCCCGCCAACAACTCATCGACCTCAGCAGCAGCCCCGCCCGCAGTGATACAGAAATTCTCGCCCTCCTCGGCGGTAGTTTTATCAACTCTGTTGCCGGTGGTGATAACACAGCCCTAGTGGGAGGGTTAGCCAACATTGCCGGGACAACCTTGTTTGGAGACTTGCAACAGACGATTAGTGATGCGTTGAGCTTAAGTGAATTTCGGGTCTTTCCGGCTCAAGTGTTGAATGAAGACAGCACAACGGGAACCTTGGGAATCGCCGTGGAAGTGGGCAAAACGATCGCTAATGATTTTTCCCTTTCCGTGTTGCAGTTTATTACCCCACCCGGCCAAGAAACCCGGTACAACATCCGCTATCGCATCAATGACAACTTGACGATTCGCGGCTCTACGGATTTCCAAGGAGATAGTCGCGGCTCGATTGAGTTTGAAACACGCTTTTAACCGACATATCCCAGGGGACTCAATCAAGAATGCGTCAGTGGTTAAGCGGCTCGTTAATCATCCTGTACAGATTAGAAGCCCCTCGCCCCGTGGGAGAGGAGTTTGGGGTGAAGGTAATGGGTGAACAAGCGGGATCGAGAGTTAATATTGATCTTGTATGGGTCAACTTGACCTTCCACAATACCCCCTAGGGGGTCTTTTGTCTCATTGAGTCAACTCTAGATCAATGAGTTAGTTTTGTCTCGTTGGGTAAAGGTCTTTTGATGATCACAAAATGATAGGGGATCTACCAAAATGTTGAATTAAACACAGTCCCTTAAAACCAACTCCGATATGCTCGAAGACTCACCTGTTTTAATGCGAACGTCTTGCACCATAACGTCTTCATCCTCTTCACCATCAGCGTTACATTATTCAAACTTTCCCTTGTCTTTCCTCACCCATCAGTTTCATCGCTTAAAGATCGGTCAGAAGATCTATTTGGGCTATGGCATCGTTTTGAGCATTGCAGTGATTGGTACGATGGTCGGCTTGATTGTCGGGAATCGTGTCCATCATCAAGCCCAACAACAACTCAGTAATGCCACTC
Organism: Spirulina major PCC 6313; assembly: GCF_001890765.1. Lineage (NCBI taxonomy): Bacteria > Bacillati > Cyanobacteriota > Cyanophyceae > Spirulinales > Spirulinaceae > Spirulina > Spirulina major. Next base: position 3,218,131 of record NZ_KV878783.1, read on the forward strand.
AAGAAGGCCGACTCCTAGCTCGCCTGCTCTTCATCACCAGCCAATTTCAACCCCAGCAGGAATTTGTACCGGTACTGCGCAACCCCCAACGGTTACAGCAAGCAATCGAACAATTTTCGACCCGAGTCACCACCACTGAATCCATTTTAGAGACACTCACGAGCCATCGAACCTCTCAACACAGTGTCCAAACTCAACAATTTTTGACAGCCTATGAGCGCATCTTTCAAGACTATGTCACCGCCCAAACTGAAACGTTAGCTCAACTTGAAGCGGGGATCGACAATACCATAGATATTGATCAAGCGATCGCAGCCTTAAATCAATTTGCCACAGCGCCGGACGCAATTCGTTTTTTCCGCTATTCCAGGGAAATTGATAGCTTACTCGATGCGGCTGCGCAAGAAATCACGATCGCCGAAGCCAACTTTGAGCGGGCGAATGATTTACGGTCAAGTATTATCTTAGTGAGCATCACTCTCTCGGTGATGTTGGCTTGTTTATTAGCCATTGTAACGGGAAGAGGCATCATCAATCCGATTCGCCAAGTGACAAACGTGGCCCAAACAGTGACGGAAACGGGTGATTTTCAGCAACGAGTCCCTGAACAATGGGGACAAGATGAAACGGCTATTTTAGCCGCTGCATTGAATCAACTCATTGCCTGGGTTGATAAATATACTCAGGAATTAAACCAAACTCAAGCTCAACTCATTCAAACGGAAAAAATGTCAAGTTTGGGTCAGATGGTGGCTGGTATTGCCCATGAAATTAATAATCCTGTTAATTTCATTTATGGTAATTTGCCCCATGTGTCTACCTATACTATTGATCTCCTTGACCTTGTGGACTCTTATGAAGAGGAAATGCCGCAGGCAACGCCCACCATTCTTGAAAAACGAGATGAGAGTGATCTTGATTTTTTGCGAGAAGATTTACCTAAGATTTTACAGTCCATGCAAGTGGGTGCAGATCGGATTCGACAATTGGTTTTATCGCTGCGCAACTTTTCCCGCTTAGATGAATCGGAACTAAAACCCAGTGATATTCATGAGGGCATTGATAATACGTTGATCTTGCTCAGTAATCGCCTCAAGCGTGGCATTAAGGTGACGAAAGACTACGGTGATTTACCCTTAGTGGAATGTTTTCCAGCGCAACTCAATCAAGTGTTTATGAATTTGATTAGTAATGCGATTGATGCTCTGCTCGATGATGATTCAAAATCTCAGAAAGAAATCACGATTAAAACATCCTGTGATCAGGGTAGGGTGAAGGTTGCGATCGCTGATAATGGCCACGGCATTCCGGAGGCATTACACCATCAACTTTTTGATCCCTTTTTCACGACGAAGCCGGTGGGGAAAGGTACGGGGCTTGGTTTGGCGATTTGCTACCAAATTATTCAGAAGCATGGCGGCCAGATTCGCTTGGTGTCTCAACCCAATCAAGGCACAGAATTCACCATTGAGTTAGCGCAAACTTTCAAGCCATCTACATCTGAAACCGTTGATTCTGCGGCTTAATCGCGATCGTTCATGCCATTCCTTTTAATCCTTACGTTCTCTTGATTATTCTTTGCATAACAGATCTAGTACCATGAACTCTAAACTCTATTCTCGGCGTTTGTTTTGTCAGTTGGGTATTGGTTTTACCCTGAGTGTAGCGATCGCTGCCTGTAATACTCCATCGGAGCCGGAACAGACGGAAGCAGCCCCGTTAAAAGTGGGCTTGAATGTGGGGAATGTCCCCTGGGAGTATGAAGATGAGGCGGGGGAATTAGTGGGGTTTGAGGTGGATTTAATTGAAGCGATCGCCACAGCTTTAGATCGTGAAATTGAATTCATTGATATGCCGTTTATTGACTTATTCCCAGCCCTACTCTCGGAGCGCATTGATGTTGCGATCGCATCCATTACAATTACCGAAGAGCGTCTTGAAACCTTAGATTTTGCCCAGCCCTACTATGACAGCGACCAATCATTAACGGTGCGATCCGATAGTGAGATTGAGCGTCTAGAGGATATGGCGGGCAAGGTTGTCGCGGTTGATAATGGCTCGACGGGTGATCAATGGGTAACTGAAAATCAAGATCGCTATCAGTTTGCTGAAATTGTTCGGTATGAAGGGTTAAATCCTGCCATGGAAGACTTAGCCGCAGGTGCGTTTGATGGGTATATTTCCGATCTGCCAGCGACGACCTATTATGTTCAAGATCATGATGATTTAGCGGTTGTCGAACGCATTCCGACAGGAGAACAGTACAGCATGATGTTTGCGAAGGGTAATCCATTGCGGGATCAATGTAATGAGGTGATTTCGACGTTGAAACAAGACAATACTCTGGCCGCAATTCATGAAAAATGGTTTGGTGTTGCGCCTGATCCTGATACATCAACGGTGGTTGTAAAACCCGTGCCGGAGTGAGCATGAATCTTTGAGATTTCTGAAGATAAAAACCTCCCTGAAGGAGGGAGGTGGAAGAGAACAAAGCATTGCTGGAAAAATTCGGGGCTACATCCGATCTAAAACAGGAATGCCGAGGAGGGATAAGCCCAATTCTAGGGTACGGGCGGTGAGGGTGCAGAGCATTAATCGTGAGGTGCGGACGGGTTCCTCGGCTTTGAGGACGGGGCATTGCTCAAAGAATTGATTAAACTTTTGGCTCAATTCAAAGAGGTATTGACAGAGGCGATTGGGTAACAAATCCTGTTCCACTTCCGTGAGCACATCTTCTAATTGCAAAATATGTTTGGCGAGGACTAATTCTGCTGCTTCGGTTACTTGGATGGCAGCGGCGGGGGATGGTTCTGGGGGGGCAGGGTCTGGGGTGAAGTCTAAAAATTGCGATCGCCACTGCCGCAATTGTGCCCATAATTGTTGCCGGCCTCGGTACAACAGGAGCCGCCGGAACCCAAACCAGAGGGTACAGCCAAACCCGATGAGGCGCATTGTTTCCGCCAGGAGGGGTAGGGTATGTAGTTCGTGGTGAACCCGAATCGAGGCATCGAGGGCAACAAAGGCCGCCACTGCGATCGCAACTGTCCAGGCAAGCACCGACCACCGCACCCCAGAGGATGCGCTCTCTTCCTGCCATGTCGTCAATGCCCCAACCCCTGCCCGCGCTTTGCGAGTAATCCCTTGAATGCGCACATAGGCATAGAGGAGATAGGGGGAGGTGTTGCCCTGGAGCGAGAGCATTTTGTCGTAGCTGAAAATGTAGTTACTGGTGCGGTTTTGGCTGAGGTCGGCATATTTGACGGCACTGAGTCCCACGGTTTTCGCCACCTGTTGTTTAAAGGCTTCGGTTTCGGTGCGGCCTTCGGCGGTGAGACGTTGATCCAAATCTGCATAGGTGCGTCGTACGGCTTCATCTAAGAGATCCTGAAGGCGCACCGTTTCCCCGGAGCGGGTTTTTAACTTTTTGCCATCTTCCCCCTGCACCAAACCAAAGGGGACATGGATGATGTCAATCTGTTCCGGCAAGATCCCGGCTTTGCGGGCCACTTGGAAGACTTGGGTAAAGTGGTTCGCTTGACCGGCATCGGTGACGTAGATGATGCGATCGCCCTCATCCTGACGAATCCGATACTGCAACGCCGCTAAATCCGTCGTCGCATAGTTAAACCCACCATCGGACTTTTGCACGATCAAGGGTAGGGGTTTACCGTCCTTATTGGTGAAGCCATCGAGAAACACACATTTCGCCCCTTGATCTTCTTCGAGCAGCCCCGCCGCCTCTAGGGTTGTGATCACATCCGGCAAAAGCGGATTATAAAACGACTCGCCCCGTTCCGTCAGTTGAATATCCAACAAATCATAGATCACCTGAAATTCCCGCCGGGACTGCTCACAGAGTAATTGCCAAGCTCGCCGCGCCTCTTCATCCCCCGCTTGTAGCTTCACCACCGCTTCCCGTGAGGCCTGCTGAAACTCGGCATCCGCATCAAAGCGTTGTTTGGCTTTTTTATACAGTGCCACCAAATCACCGAGATCCAAGGCATCGGCGGTGGTGAGGGCTTCGGGATAGGCTTCTTTTAAATAGGTGATCAACATCCCAAACTGTGTCCCCCAATCCCCCACATGATTAAGGCGCACCACCTCATGACCGCGAAACTCTAAAATTCGCGCAATGGAATCCCCGATGATCGTCGATCGCAAATGACCGACGTGCATTTCCTTGGCAATATTGGGGCTAGAAAAATCGACGATCGCTCGCTGTGGTGTTTGCGTCGGCTCCACTCCCAAACGTGGATCGCCATACCGTTGCGTCAGTTGCGCCGCGATGAATTGGGGCTGAATCCGGAGGTTAATGAAGCCTGGCCCGGCAATTTCCGGCGGTTCGCAGAGGTGATCCAGTTGCACCTGATCGAGGAGGGTTTGGGCAATGTCGCGGGGTTTGCGTTTTAAGGGTTTGGCGAGGGGTAACGCGGCATTGCATTGATAATCGCCAAATTTAGGATTACTCGCGGGCACGACGAGGGGCGTGGGCGGTTCGACTTCATCGCCGAACGCTTGATGAAATGCTGCTAAAAATCGGGTGTTGAGTTGGTCTTGAATCGAGGTCATGATCGGCTATGACAAGGGCAGGGTACGAAGCACGCTCAAAAGTTGCACGTATGGAGATCGTATCCTATCACCTGGTTGCCTGCGCTCAAGATGCTGCGGCCTAGCTGGTGGGGCCGAATTCTTTCCACAAGGATAATCCCCAGCCCAGAATCACCATCAGCAAGACGGTGGTTTCAAGGATTTTTAAGGGGAGCGATCGCGATCGCCACGCCTGGGCAATATTTGACCGCCACTGTTGCCGCCAGGTCATCGCATGACCCCACCATAAACGCGGGCTATCCTTCGGGCGATAGGGCCAGCGCCACACCGAAACGAGGAGCGGCACGCCCCCCACCTTTGCCGTCATCAGCAGATGAAAGGCGATCGCCCCCAGCATCACCGCCCAGGACAGCAAATGGGCAAAATACCAAAAATGATCCAGTTCTCCCTGGGGTAACCATTTCTCGCTCATCATCTTGCCGGAAAACACCGCAAACCCCAGCGCCACTAAAATCATCGTATTCGCAAAGCGGTGCAGGGTATACCAAGCAATGGGGGCGGGAATTTGTCCCACTTTGGCGAGAAAATCTGGCTGCACCAGACGCTTAGACCCCCGATGCACAGCGTAGATCAGCAACACCGGCAACAACAGCAACGACCACAGGCCAAAGGTGCCATGAATGCCTTCAACCTCCTGCCAACGGGGCCAGCCTAAACTACCCCAGCGGCGATCGTAGACTTCATAGGTCCAGTAGGCGGTGACCATTGCGCCGAGGGTCGCCAAGCCAGTGCCAGCATGGATAATGCGCAGGAGCAGAGGTTGATAGAGGTGGGAAAACTTCGCAGACATGACAATCCTGAAGATGGATGTCTTGTATTGTGGCAGATTCTCAGGCTAGCTTACTATCAGTAGATTCTCGAATCTTTTTGGGCCTGGCACAGCGGGGGCGGACTCGCTACACCGTGCCGAAACTGGGAATCGGGCCGGGGGTGGGTTTACCAAAGGCGGGAAGATCGACTTTGTTGGTGGTGCGTCGAGTTTTCACAGCGAGGCGGTAGCTGACGCTTTGGAGTTCAACATGGAGTTGGCGATTTTCCCGCTGGATACGTTCGATTTTGTCTTTGATCGGTACCATGCGCTCTTCAAATTTACGGCGGTAAATCGTGGGCATTTCTTGGAGGGCGTGTTCGAGCATGCGGCTGCGATCGCTCAATTCCTGCACCGAATGCCGTAACTGGTGGATTTCTTGATCGCGGCTGGTGATCTGCTGTTGATAAAAGGTGACTTGTTGCTCCACTTCTTGCAACTGTTCTCGGAGCATGCGCATTTCAGCCTTGTGACGGTCGGAGACATCGGGCTGGGGCATAAATTGCGTGTTGCCCTTGACCAAGCGGAAAAGTTCTTGGGAAAGTTGCTGTACCAACTGGTCACGGGTTTGCAGTTCGTCTTTGAGGTGGTTGATTTCGCTGCGCAGACTGTTAACGTTGGTGGGTTCGGGGTTACTCACGGCAATATAATGACCTGAATCGGGGTTAATGTGGGCAAGCTAGAATATTTACGGTCTATTTTAATGGCTTTGCTTAGAATTGCACATCAACAGCGACTATTCTGAATCGAGGTGGGAATGAGGGCGATCGCAAATTTACTCACAGCAATCCTGATCGGAGCTTGGCTGATCGCCGTGGCCACCCTCTCGATTCAAAACGTGACCCCCCTTGCCGTCCGGTTTTTAAATCTTCAGTCTGTGGAGATTCCCTTTGGGGTTTTGCTGACCTTTGCCGTGGTGGTGGGACTGGTGGTGGGGATGGTGCTACCGATCTTCGCGTCCCGTTCGCCTCGCTAGGGGGTGCTGATGAAAATGGTGGTGAAGCCAGTCGCCGCAACCCAACGCACCGTCACCCGCAGCGAACGACGGGGACAACGCCACATTATTCGGATCACCACTCTCCCCCCTGTTGCCACTCATGCCCGGTCTGAGGGTGTCCGTCAACGGAGCCAAAATAATCCCCGCTGGCGGTTGTTGTTGGTGTGGTTGATCGTCAGCGTGTTGGTGAGTGGGGGCGGGGGCATTAGTGGCCTATGGTTGACGGAACGGTTTCCGGATCAAGACTGTCAAACGCCGATCCCGCTGCGATCGCAGAGTAAGCAATTGTATTGTCAGCAGGTGATGGCGGTGGCGGGGGATCTGGATGTGGGGCTTGAGATTCTGACGGAGGTGAGCCAATGGTCGCCCCAACATCCCCTCTATGCGGATCAGGCGGAGTTATTGCAGGTTTGGTCGGATTGGGCGATGGATCGGGCGGAACAGCGGTTAGCGGCGGGGGATCTAGAGGGGGCGATCGCCATTATCCAGCAGATCCCCGATCACAGCCCCCGCTATGGTGTGGCGCAGACCCATATTGCCCAATGGCGGACGGCATGGCGGGAGGCAACGGAACGAGAACAGACGTTTGAGGGCGCGATCGCCCGTCAAGATTGGCAAGGGGCGATGGATCAAATCTATGCCTTGTCCCAATCGCCCCTTCCCTATTGGCGATCGCAACGCACCGATCAACTCTTGATCCAACTGCGCCACCACAAAGCCACCCAAATAGATCAAAAGAACCCAAATTAACTCGGCAGCACATCTTTGAGGGCAGTGCGAGCGGCGAGGTGGTTGCGAGTTGAGGTGAGAATTTCGGTTTCCCGGTCAAGACGGTCTTTGGTATCTTGCATTTCGAGTAAGACCTGTTGCTCCGCCGCGACTCCGTAGAGATTACTCGCCACCCAATAAGACAGTTCAAGGGGGAGGTTGGGCAGATCGTCGGGTAGTTCGATTTTTTGGTCGGTGAGTTTGGCTGAAAGATGGACCACATCTTGGAGCAGTTGCTCCACATCGGTGGCCAAGGGGCGTAGATCCTTCTCGGTGGGATGGTCGTCAATCCATTCAACGAGGCCGACCCGATAGGGTTTTTCGCGCACATATTCCAAGACACGGAACCGCTGCTGACCCAAGGTGATCACTTTCATCCGGTCGTCTTGGAGACGCTGGAAGTGAATGATTTCGGCACAACATCCAACCCCTGAAATTTGCCCCTGAATCGGATCAAACATTAAGACTCCGAAGCGGCGATCGCTTTCCAGAATCGTATTCATCATGATCCGATAACGGAATTCAAAGATATGGAGAGGCAGCGGTCGCCCCGGAAACAACACAACATCGGGCAGGGGAAACAAAGGCAATTCGCGAACAGCGATGGAAGAGGATGTCATGACCCGAATTAGTGATGATCGAATATCTAACAATGCAGTCTGTTCATACTTTAACGAATTCTCTGATTCTCTTGCCAAAACAGCATGCAAAATCCGTTCTGCCCCTCAGGTGAGCGCTTGAATCGCCCAGGATAAGCGGGCTTGGACACCAATTTCGGGTTCTTGGGGGAGGCGATCGCCCAAGACCGCCAGCACCGGATCGCGCCAGTGGGGTTGACGCTGGGCTAGTTCTTGCAGACCGGCGATCGCGCCATAGCGCACCACCCATTCCTCATCGGTAAGCACCGTGGTCAGGGCGGTAAAAACCTTCTGCTGGGCCGGATGTTGCGCCTCAATCGGTAAAGCCGACCAATTTAAAAAACCCAACCCCTTCGCCGCCGCCCGCCGCACACTCAACGCAAAATCCGCTTGGGCCGCATCTAACAGGGTATCGAGGGCACGGGGATCGCCAATTTGGGACAGGGCGCGGTTCGCCCAGGCACGCGCTCCGTAGTCATAGCCATCCAGGTTATCGAGCAGAGTGGGAACCGCGATCGTGCCAAAGCGCACTAAGCCGTCCACCGCCGCCACCGCTGCCCCCGGATTATTAAACCCCAACACTTCAATCAGTTTCGGAATCACCGCCGGATCATGACTTGCTCCCAAGGCCCGCACCGCCCCGACCAAGGCATCGGCAGAACTGGCATTGTCAATGGCTGTCAATAGGGGCTGAATTGAATGGGTTGTGGTGTCAGAGGTCATAGCAAGCTATCCATGAGGGCCATCACCTGTTGACTCTCCGCCGTTAAGGAGGGCGAATCAGCGGACTGTTGGCGGAGATGATTTTCTAACAGGCCTTTGAGGGCGATGAGTTTGAGGCTGTTTTCGGCGAAGGTTTTGGCGATCGCCTCTGCCCCGGCCAGATAGGTGGTCGCACCGAGATCAATCAAGGCCGAACGCCGCAGGGGAAGTTTATTGGCTTGGAGGCCGCGCACGAGGCGATCGCCGTAGTGGGGGTCTGCCGTCAGTTGGTACAGGGCCCGCGCCGCCGCGAATTGCACTTTTTCCACAGGATGTTCTAAAAACGGCTCGATCAGTGGGATCGCCGTTGTCGCCCCCAACGTACCCAAGGCTTCGATTATTGCTTCGTAGGGGTGGATGAGATGGGGTCGCCCCGGTACGGCAGTGGCAACATTAATCCCACCCGTTAAAAAGGCGCTCAAGGGTGCGATCGCTGCTCCATCCCCCTGCATCTCCAGCGACTGGGCAGCGGCTTCCCGCACATAGTAGTCGTCACAGTCTAAACAGGCAATTAATGCCGGAACAATGCGCAGGTCTTGCACTTTTCCCAAGGCCCGCGCTGCATTCCGTCGCAATGGATAGCCCCCATCGGGAGAGCGATCGAGTTCATCCCCCAGCGCCGCTAAAAGCCCCTCAATCGCGGCTGGATCTTGCACTCGATGTTTTCCTAACCACCAAGCTGCATAGTAGCGATCGCCCAAATGCTCCGTTTGTTGAAGATTGGCGATCGCCTGTCCAGCGGTATAGGGACTGGTATTGGACTCATCCACCGCCATAGTTATCCTTACGATTTATTCTTCAGACGCTGCGGGTTCCGAAGCTGGCGCAGGCGCTGCTCCGTCCACCGCTTCAATCTTGACAATCTTACCGCCTAACCGGTTGATGCGCTGCATCTCATCACTCATGCGACGATAGGGAACGGTCAAAACAACGGTTCCACTACGGCGAATTGCATATTGTTGGCTACTCGTCGCCGCATTTTGACGGAGCCCCGACACTTCCACCCGGTAGATCCGACTGCCGGAATTTTCAAGGGTGGCTGTTCCTAAAGAGGCTTGGTTATACATTTTAAAAACTCCGTTTCAATAGTTATGACTCATCAACTGACATACTAGTATTGATGGCAAGCGATCGCTTACCATCAATACTCTGGATCACCTCAAGAGCGAACGCGACGGGTAAACATCAAAAACATTGAGCCTGTTTGTGGATGGCAATGCCCGGCTGCGATCGCCCTTGTGACTCCTTAGGCAGGACGGACACTGACGATCTTGCCGCCTGAACGGAGAATTTGTTGGATGCGATCCGACAAATTCTCATAGGGCACCAAGTAAGCCGTATTGCTGCGACGAATCACCGGGCGCAACTGGCGACCAATCATCTTCGTCGCTTCAACCCGATACATCCGCGCCCCTTGATTGCCCACGCCACCAAAGGATTTTTGGGGAACAGCATAGGACGCATTTTCATCCGTAGGATCGGCGATCGTAGCCGATTGACCCACCGCCAGTTGACGAATCAACCGCGCATTGGGGCCGCCCACTTGACCGCGATCGTTATTGGCATAGCCACGATACAGATTGAACATGCGCGTAAAGCCCACCGTACGTGACCCTTCTTCAACGGAAAAACCCGTGAAATAGGGAACCACACTGTCGCCAAACTTCCGAGCATACTCTTCACTTTCAAAGTAAGAGTCAATCTCCGCATCATACCCTTCGTCTTCGCAGAGATTGGTATGATACGCCAATTCCTCTTGATCCAAAGGAGCACGTCCTAAGAGATGTTTAAAGTTCAACTCAACAAAACGTTGGTTGTTATTGGCGAGGAAAAACTTTTCTTTATATAAATCGGATTTCGCCAACGCCCGGACAAAGTCACGCACGCTGATATTTCCCTGCCGCAACAGAGACTCTGCTGAGGTCAGCCGTTGGGCTTTCATCACGTAGTCGTTTCCGAACACTTGACGATAAGCCGCACGGAACACCAGTTGAAGATCGTCTTCCGTCCAGTTCGGACGCAATTCAACATAGGTTCCGTCAAAGGCATCGAGACCCAGCCGTCCGGCCGCAGCCAAATTGGAAGCAACTAATGTAGGCATAAACACCTCGTTCTACTACAACAAATGGCTAAAACAATGCCCGGATAAATTGGCAACTGCTAGCTGTGTGTGCCAACACTCGCCGAATTTTCCGGGCAGAAGATTGAGATAGAAAACTAGCTCAATGCGTTGATCGCGTAATCGATGTAGGTGTTAGCTTCATTAGCAGCTTGACCGCTGAGGCCATGGCTAGCTTTGATGAATTTGAGAGCTTCAACATACCAGCTCGGAGAAAGCTCGAAAGAGCGGTTGATTTCATCCAAACCTGCAATCAGGTATTCATCCATGGGGCCGGTGCCACCTGCAACGAGGCAGTAGGTGACCATACGGAGGTAGTGGCCGATATCACGAGCGCACTTGTCTTTACCGCGTTGGTCAGCCGCGTACTGAGCGCCCTGCATTTGAGTGGTGTAGGGGAAGCGTTGGTACACAGCGTTTGCTGCACCATTGATCAAGTCGGTGGACTTGGCGGTCAAGGCGCGAGCAGCTTCCATGCTAGCAGCGGCACGTTCAAAACGACCGTTGGCGGCTTGGAGTTCGGTGTTGCCCAAGAAACGGCCTTGGGAATCAGCGGTAGAGATCGCTTCGGTGATAGGGGTTTTCATCGGTCTAGGATTCTCCTAAATTCTGAGTGATTGGTTTCTTTTGCTACGGGGAACAGTCCCCAAACTGTGAATCTTGTTGCTAGGGCACACAAGACCCAAAAAGCTTAAGCTACAGCAGCAGCAGCGCGGTCAAAGTAGCCGGCCACTTCGGACATCAGTTGGCTGCAATCGCCGGGGGTGATGCCGTTGGGGTCGTTAGCAGCGGAAACGGCTGCATCTTTCATTTTGGCAACGCCAGCAGCAACAGAAGCACCAGGAACGCCCAGAGCTTGGTAGGTTTCGCGCAGACCGTTCAAGCAACGATCTTCGAGCACGCTTGCATCACCCGCTAAGGTTGCGTAGGTGACATAGCGCAGGATGATTTCCATGTCGCGGAGGCAAGCAGCCATGCGACGGTTGGTGTAAGCATTCCCACCGGGGCTGATCAATTGAGGTTGCTCGGCAAAGAGAGCGCGAGCAGCGTTGGTGACAATCGTAGAAGCGTTGCTGGTGATCCGGTTAACGGTATCTAAACGCTTGCTGCCGGCTGCCACAGTAGCGGCCAAGGCATCAAGCTGCTCGGTGCTCAAGAATTCACCACGAGAATCGGCTTGAGAAACAACCCTTGTGAATGCGTCAAACATTGAGTTAATCTCCTAATGTTAATTTGTGTTTTGATTACGACTAGATTCGTTTTTTGCAAATCTAGTAGTTTCAATACTGGTTGGTTTTAAATGATGACCAAACAGCTAAGTTTTACTCTACTCGCTTGTTATCTGTTTTGCCTCTGTTCTCTCAGAAATGTTACAGACTTGTAATGATCGAGTGAGTATAAGTACTTATCACCTTGAAGTCTGAGAATTTCATAACTGTTTATGAGAAAGGAGGTAATCCCTTGGAGTATCGCAAAAGCTTGCACTTGGCTTACTCTTTAAACCTTCCGGTTATCTTTATACACTGTGAGTGGGGTGAATCGCAGTTACGTTTTGTTAAGATTTAAAACCCCTCATTACTTCAGGTTTATGAGAACCCTGTGTCGGTGGGGATGGTAGATTCTTGCACGGATTTTTGAGGGTGGGGTCTGGCGGAGGAGAATGCTGATTTGAGGCGATGGGTTGGGTGGGTTTTTGGACTGGGTTGATGGGGGCTATGGCAACTAGTTGTGCTTGTTGGCTCTCTAGTGGGTTGGCTCTGGGGTGGGATGATCCTGCGCAGGGTCTGCGATCGCCTCCCCGATCGCAAGATGCACGATCGCATCGCCTTGGTTCACTAAGGGTTTTTGGGTGTAGCCGATGACTACGCCTGCGGCGGTGGCCCGCACCAGAGAGGGGTGTTCTCCGAAAACATCGGCAACAATGCCAATCACTTGCCGTTTGGTGACGTGGCTGCCTAACTGTACCTGAAGGCGGAGCAGTCCACTGCGAGCGGCGCGAATCCATTTAGTTTTGTGGGCTTGCACTACGGGGGCAGCGGAAGGGTCGAGGTTGGGTGAAAGGGGGCACATCTGTAATGCGGCCATGACCCGCAGAATGCCGGTAACCCCGGTATGAATTGCCTCTTGGTTGAAGCGCATCGCTTCGCCGGCTTCGTAGAGGAGGACGGGGATGCCGCGTTTGCCGGCGGCTTCGCGGAGGGAGCCGTCGCGGATGTTGGCGTGGATCAGAGCGGGGGGGGCGAAGGCTTGGGCGATCGCAGCCGTGGCGGGGTCATCGAGGTTGGCACGAATTTGGGGCCAGTTGATCCGGTGGTCTGAGGCGGTGTGGAGGTCGATGCCGTGGGTGCTGCGGTGGACGACTTCGGTCATGAACAAATGGGCGAGGCGCGAGGCCAGGGAGCCATTGGCAGCACCGGGAAAACTGCGGTTTAAGTCGCGGCGATCGGGCAGATAGCGGGATTGGTCGATAAAGCCAAAGATATTGACAATCGGGGCGGCGATGATTGTGCCCCGGACGCGCATACAGTCGAGCCGTTGCAAGACTTGTCGAATAATTTCGACCCCATTCAACTCGTCGCCGTGGAGGGCTGCACTGAGCCAGAGCGTGGGGCCGGGTTCGTGGCCGTGGATGATGGTAATGGCTAGGGAAAGCTCGGTTTGGGTGGGGAGGCGAGCAATGGGGATGGCAATGCGGTGCTGGCAATTGGGGCTAAAGGCAAAGGCTGAAGCGTATTCGGGGTTGGAAAGGGATGGGGTCAAGGCATTGAGGTCGCTGATTGAAGACAACGCGCCATAAACTCTACGTCTCAGTGTACCGAATCGTTGCGAAGAATCGCTCTAGTACAGCGTCAATGCTAAGAATCAGGATGCTTGTCGGGTGCTGAAGCGCGAAGCGTAACGCACCGTCCCATTGAGCTTTGGACATTCAATACGATCCGAATATCAAGATCACCCCTCTCCGTCAGGGCAGCGAGCTAGAAGCTCGCACTCCAGCGGATTTCAGGCAGCAGCGAGCTAGAAGCTCGCACTACAGGGGATTTCAGTAGTGTGAGCCTCTGGCTTATGTATACCTGCTCCAGACTCGGAACTTGGCTTCTGTATAAGGAGTAGATTACGCCTTATGCCAGGGTGAGGGAGCTGGTCACTTGACCGGCGCGATCGCACTGTACCGTCACAGTCACCTCTGCCCCCGGTGGGCCACAGACAATCCATTCGGCCTTGGCGCGATCGCTCGTTTTATCCCCCCAGGAGGAGGGCGCGGCGGGAGTGTGCGATCGTCCGGTTAATTCACCCAATGCCAAGCGGGGCGAGCCTGTCACCAACGTTACCCCCTCCGGAATTTGAATATCCGCCCGACAGCCCCGTGTTTTTTGGCGCGTCTTCGCCTGTTCCGTGACGTAGGTGGGCAACCAGCCGGAATTTTCCACCACCACCCGCACCCGATAACAGTCATTCCCCAAGGGGGTGACATCGCTGTGATGGAGCGTCAACAGGGGGGAAATCAACAGATGCCACACCAGCCATTGGGGAAACCGTTGGATCTCCGCTTGCAGTAGATGGGGCGGCGGATTGCGCCAACTGTAAAAATCATGCCATCCCCCCAGTTCCACCGGGCCAAGTTGGGGATGTTCCACCGGATACCAATCGATATAGCCGTGGCCCTGGAGTTCGCGATCGCTCCACGCCAACAGCTTCAAATCATCCGCCAACGGATGCTCATCAAACCAATCCAGGAAGTGATAATTCTCAATCCCCGCCTGCTGCATGGGACTCCAAATCTCCACCGTCCAGGCCAACAACCCCTGCTCCAGATAGGCCCAATCATCAAACGCCCCCGTCACCGTCCCCTGGCCCGCCGTCCGAAACTCGTGATACACCGACACCGCCGGATAGCCCGTGATCGCCGTCCCCTGGGCCCCAATCTGCTGATACAGTCGCAAATCCGCCGGGGCCATCGTCTCATCCGCCTGAAAACTAAACGGCCGCAACAGCACCCCGCTCATCGTATGGAACGAAACCGCCCCCGTTAAATTGCGCTGCTGGGTGACAAATTCCACCGCCGCCCGCACCTCCGGCTCCGAGGTAGGATAGGGCCCCGCCCCCCGTTGCTCCGGCTCCGGTCGCCAGGCCGCCGGAAAATTGCGGTTAAAATCCAAGCCCTGGGGCGGCGAATTTCGGGGAATCAACACACCGTCATAGGGGTCAATTTCCCCCTCCGGTAGCAGCCGATAATATTCGCCCCCTGTTTCGATCGGGTCACGACGTATCAGCCAGCGGGGATCAGGGGGGTAGGCTTTCCAGGCTCCATTGGGGTCAGGGATGCGCATCGTGAGGATACGCCCATCGCCATCAATATCGCAGGGGGTAAAGCCGGCCGGCAGGGGATCAGGGTCGGGATAGTAGCGCGTACCGGAGCGGAGATAGCGGGGGGAAGCGGCGAGGGCGAGTTCTGCGCCGTCGGGATTGAGGCGGGGGCAGATGTAAAAGGCACGGGTGTCTAAACAGCGGGTAATGTCTGGGTCGCGATCGTATTGGGTGACGAGGGTATGGATTAGGTACAGGGCAGCGGTGGAGGGGGCGACTTCGGTGGCGTGGATGTTGCCGTCAACCCACAGGCTGGGTTTTTGGGCTGCGTCCCCGGTGGCTTTGTTGGTGATGGTGATCAGGTCAATCCTTCGGCCCTCGTGGCTTTGACCGATGCTCTGGTGGTGAATGAGGTGGGGGTAGGCGGTGGCGTAGTCTTGGAGGAGGGCTTGGAGTTCGGCGTAGCGATAGTAACGGTCAAAGGTGGGGTTGGGTGGAGTCACGGTGTCTGAAGGGGATCAACGGGGTGGGTGGATGGGGGGAATTCCTCAACAGGAGGGAATAATCTGGACAGGGCGATCGCAATCTCCCCAAAACTTTGGTGTAGCATAGATTGTAAACTCCAAAGTTGCGAAGGTCTCTGTACCTGTTGCGGTATGGCGTTGATCCCATGGGTTAATCACAGCATTGTTGTGGACGGACTCTACACCTAGTGCCGTCCCCAGGTCTAGCCATAGAGCTAGTCATCATTTTCATCAGACCGTAAGTTGTTTTTTCTGCTTTACCGTCTCAAGATCATTTTCTGTCGCGATGAAGTTGTCCGTTGCGCTCTAAGCCGTCATTCAGCATGAAAACTGATGTATTAAATACCCTGACTAATGAAGAACTGCTGCATCGGATTCAACTGCTCCAGCAAGAATTGTTGGATCGGGGTATCGATTCAAGCTCTCAGGACGACTGCCTTCCCTCTGTTTCCAGTCTCTATATCTCTGAATTGGAGCAAGAACTTGCTGCCAAAAATCTCCAACTCGCCAGTTACATGAATCAGGTGGAAACCCTGACGGCGGCGGTGGCAGCGGTGGAAATGCGCCAGTTCACCAGTCAACGGCTGCAAACGATGATGGAGCGGACGGATGAGCTGGGCAAGTTGGCGAGAGGGTTCCAGCAGATGATTAGTAATTTGCAATCCCGCGAACAGCAATTGGCGGAGGCCAAAGAACAATTAGAAGCGGTGCTGAATGCTGTACCGGGAACGATCGCTTGGATTAGTGCCACGGGTCACTATATTGGGGTGAATCGGCATTTGGCGGAGATTGTGAATTTAAGTCCTGAAGATTTTGAGGGCCAGGAGTTAGGTTTTCTGAATAGTTCGTCGGATTTCACCCAATTTATCAATGCGTTTTTAGAAAGTCCGGCAACCTCGTTGACGACGGAAATGCCGATTCCGGTGCGGGGGGAAAAATGCCATTATCTGCTGGTGGCTCAGAAATATCACAATAATCAGGCGATGGTCTTGGTGGGGATTGATATTACGGAGAAACAGCAATATTTTGACCATTTAGAACAGCGGGTGGCGGAACGGACGGCGGAATTGGCGATCGCTAAAGACCGGGCAGAGGTGGCGAATCAGGCCAAAAGTACCTTCATTGCGAATATGAGCCATGAGTTGCGATCGCCCCTGAATGCGATTCTCGGTTTTGCGCAGTTGATGATGCGATCGCCCCACCTTGACCCGGAACAACGGGAAAATGTCACGATCATCAATCGCAGCGGTGAACACCTCCTCAACCTGATCAACCATGTCCTCGATCTGTCCAAAATCGAAGCGGGGAAAACGGCTCTATTGCCCAAAAACTTCGATCTCTACTGCCTCTTAGAAGATGTAGAAGATATGTTCTATCTCCGCGCTGAAGATAAAGGCCTCCGGCTGAGGTGCGATCGCACCGCCGCCGTCCCCCGCTACATCAGCACCGACGAAGTCAAACTGCGCCAAGTCCTGATCAACCTCCTCAACAACGCGATCAAATTCACCCACCAAGGCGAAGTCTTGATCAGCGTCGATGCCGAAACTTACCAGGGCGATCACTATCAGATTACCTTTGCCGTCACCGACACCGGCCCCGGCATCGCCCCCGAAGAACTCGACCAACTCTTTGAAGCCTTCGGTCAAACCCAAGTCGGGCGCGACTCCCAGGAAGGCACGGGCCTCGGCCTCCCGATCAGCCAAAAATTCGTCCAACTAATGCAAGGCGAAATCCAAGTTGAAAGTGTCCTCGGCCAGGGTAGCCGCTTCTCCTTCACCATTCCAGTACAAAGCGTCCCCGTCACCCAAGTCAGTTCACGACCCATCAAGTCCCGCGTCATTGCCCTCGAACCCCACCAGCCCGCCTATCGCATCTTAGTCGTGGATGACAAAACCAGTAATCGCCTCTTGCTCGTCAAACTCCTTGCCTCCCTGGGGTTTCAAGTTAGAGAAGCGATGAATGGTCAAGAAGCGATCGCCCTGTGGGACGAATGGGAACCCCATCTGATCTGGATGGATATGCGAATGCCGATTATGGATGGCTACGAAGCCACGAAATACATTAAACGCACCGTCAAAGGCAACGCCACCGCCGTCATTGCCCTCACCGCCAGCGTCCTCGAAGAAGAAAAAGCCGTCGTCCTCTCCGCTGGCTGTGATGACTTTGTCCGCAAGCCCTTCCTCGAAGACACCATTTTTGACACCATGGCCAAACATTTAGGGGTGCGATATCGCTATGAAAACTACACCGCCAACACGCCAGCCACCACCAACACCAGTCTTGACCCCACCAAACTCCAAGCCCAACCCTTACACTGGCAGCAGCAACTCTACCAAGCTGCAATGGACTGTGACGATGGCCGTTTAAAAGAACTGATCGCTGAACTGCCCAGTCATCATGCTCGCCTCAGCGATATGCTGCTGACCTTGGTGAATCAATATAGTATGGATGAGATTCTAGAAGCAGTGCATCCCGATGCCAGTATCCCCTAGCCGCTATTGCTGAAGGCTGGCATTGGGCAAACTCTGTTGGCTTGTCCAAATTTAGCGACGTATAGACTGCCGACAATGGGTTTTTCTGCGGGCGATCGCCTCTCCCAATCCCATGGATGATTGAGATTGAAATGATGTGCCCGGATCAACTTCCCCAGTCTTAGCTGAATTCCTATTTCCTTACCCATTATGTTGACTGTCAATAACACCGCTAGCAATATCTTGATCGTGGATGATCTGCCCGAAAATCTTCGGGTGCTCTCCCAAATGTTAGAAAATCAAGGCTATAAAGTTCGCAAAGCCATTAACGGCAAAACCGCCCTACGGGCCGCCTGTTCTACCCCGCCGGATCTCATTCTTTTAGATATTCAAATGCCAGAAATGAATGGCTATGAAGTCTGTGAGCAATTGAAACAAAACAGCATCACCACAGACATTCCAATTATTTTTGTCAGTGCCCTTGATGAAGTATTTGATAAGGTGCGCGCTTTTTCTGTCGGCGGGATTGACTACATCACCAAACCCTTTCAAATCGAAGAGGTATTAGCCCGGATTGAAACCCAGTTAACCATCCAAAAGCAGCGCCAACAACTACAGTCGGAAATCCAACAACGCCAAGAAGCGGAAGAGGTACTGTATCAATCCCGGGCCATCTTAGCCAGTGTTCTCAATTCATCGCGGGATGGAATTGCGGCGATGCAGGCGGTGCGAGATAACCTATCGGGGGAAATTCGGGATTTTCGGTGCTTGGTGGTGAATCCGGTGATTGCCCAGTTGTTGGGACATCGCAAGGAAGAATTAACTGGAAAAACGGTTTTAAAACAGTTTCTGACTCGGTTTCAACCGGAGCTATTTTATGAGTTTGTCTCGGTGGTGGAAACGGCAGCCCCGTTGGAGCAGGATTTTCATTATCTGCTGGATGATCATGTGCGGTGGTATAACGTCACGGCGGTTAAATTAGGGGATGGATTTTCGGTGACGGTTCGAGATATCACCCAGCAAAAGCAAATGATTCTATCACTTCAGGATGAGAATCAAGAATTAGCAGAATTATCAACGATTGATGGCTTAACGCAAGTGGCTAATCGTCGTTATGGGGATATTTATCTGCATCAACAATGGCAGCATTTAATTGAACATCAGCGATCGCTCGCTTTAATCCTCTGTGATGTGGATTGTTTTAAACAATACAACGACACCTACGGCCATCAAGCGGGGGATGCCTGTTTAATTCAAATTGCCCAGACGATTAAAACGTTCTTGCGACGTTCAGAAGAGCTTGTGGCTCGCTATGGTGGTGAAGAATTTTTAATTATTTTGCCCAATGCCAATGTGACGTGGGGGATGCAGGTGGCGGAATTAATCCGCACCTCGGTGCTAGAGTTGGCCATTGAACATCAAGCCTCGGTAGTGGAATCGGTGGTGACGGTCAGTTTAGGGACGGCGGCGATGGTTCCAAGCCCAAGCACGACGATGGAACAACTCATCGCAGCGGCCGATCGCGCCCTTTACGAAGCCAAGCAATCGGGGCGCAACTGTACGGTGATTGACCAAGCCACCTTAGAGTCCTTCGACCCCTTGCTGCTCAAGCATCAGGATGATGAAACCGAGTGAACCTAGGGGGTGGGAAATGCGATCGCTAAGGTATGGGCGAGCTTGTCGGCAATCCCGGCAATCCAGCGTTCGTCCTGCTGGGTGTAGCTGCGGGGGGCATTGGCTCCGAGGATCAGGGCCCCTTGAGATCCGAGGGGTTGGCAGATGAGGCCTTGGGTATTGGCCGGGAGATAGTCAAATTCAATCCGGCCAGGGTAGAGCTTGAGGGCGACGAGATAGATCGGTTTTTCCTGTTCCATCACCCGTTTGAGGATCGCTTTCGGGGTGACATCGGGCTTTGGGGGAAGAATGCCGCGCCGTAATAAGACCTGATCTTGGTAGTAGATGACGAGCGATCGCGTCACGGTATTGGTGAGCAATTGATGGGAAGCCCAGGCCAATTCGGTTTGCAGCGTGTCGGGTAAATCCGAGGCAAACTCAAACACCTCATCCCCATCGAGTTCCACCGCCTCCGGAGAGCGCGGCTGCACCTGTTGCCACAGCAGCCCCACCAAAATCAGCACCGCACTGAGTAAAATTCCCAACGCATCGGAGCGCGACTGCGGCGTACTAATCACCGGGGTTAAACCGCGATTGATTAACAGCGTCAACCCTCCTAACGCGCCCGCCACCAAGGGCAATGCGCGCAGCACCCGATTCGGATCAGACTTCGCCATAGCTTACTCTGGGCTACTCCTCACCCGGTTCGAGAATGCGTTGAAACAAATACCCCGTCCCCCGCGCCGTCAAAATGAGTTCCGGATTGCTTGGATCATCTTCGAGTTTGGCCCGCAGCCGCGAAATATGCACATCCACGACGCGAGTATCCACATGGCGTTCTGGGGTGTAGCCCCAGACTTCTTGCAAAATCTCCGATCGCGAAAAGGCCTCGCCCGAACGGCTGACCAAGAGTTCTAAAAGGCTAAACTCCATCCCTGTCAGCCGGATGCGTTCATCACCTTTGTAGACTTGGCGTTTGTTGGTGTCGATTTTGATCGAACCCACTTGAATCACGCCGGAACTGGGAATACCCGACGCACCATTTTTATCGACACGGCGTAGCACGGAGCGAATTCGCGCTTCAAGTTCCTTCGGGGAGAAGGGCTTGACCACGTAGTCATCGGCACCGAGTTCGAGGCCGGTGATGCGATCGGCCACATCACCTAAGGCGGTGAGCATGATGATCGGAATATCGGATTCTTTGCGTAGCTCTTGGCACACACCATAGCCATCGAGCTTGGGCATCATCACATCCAAGACAACCAAATCCGGTTCCGTAACGCGGAAGGTATTGATTGCTTCTTCTCCATCAGCAGCCGTGACCACGTCATAACCGATCATGGATAGACGAGTTTCCAAAATGCGCCGGATACTCGCTTCATCATCAACAACAAGAATTTTTTCTTTATGAGTCTCCAATGAACTCAACACTCCTTCTCTGATCTGGGACGGTTGGGGGCAATCAATATCGCTAGCATTAGCGGTAGTGTTGCGCCTGATTCTGTAACGAATTTTATACGAATCTTATCCTGTCTGGGCGAAATCTCAAGGCCGGATCGGTTTTTTTTGCCAAACTGTCGCATATTTTAAGATTCTTTTCAGGGTTAGGCTGCGATGATTTTGGGGGATTTCTAACCGCAATTGTGAGGAATGCGATCGCTCCATCGTCACCCTCTTCCCCGGATCATCAGCCCAGTGAACACGCTACAGTAAACCCAATTGTTGCGGTGACTGTGGTGGTAATTCATGGCTAAGGCCCGGACGGTTTATCTCTGTCGTGAATGTGGAGCGGAACATTCCCAATGGTTTGGGAAATGCCCCAGTTGCGGGCTGTTCGGCTCTTTGGATGAGCAGGTGCAGGCGGCCAAGAGTGGGGCAAATCCGGGGCGGGCGGCGGGGCGATCGCGTTCCACAAAAAGCCGTCCCACCCCCCGTAGCGCGAAAAAGTTTTCCGAAATTTCCGATGAGGCGACGCTGCGGCTCACCTCTGGTTATCGGGAGTTTGATCGGGTGTTGGGGGGGGGAATTGTACCGGGATCGCTGGTGTTGATCGGCGGTGATCCGGGGATTGGGAAGTCAACACTGTTGTTGCAGACGGCGAACCAAGTGGCCCAGGGCGATCGCGTTCTCTACGTCAGTGCGGAGGAGTCGGGACGACAGATTAAGTTACGGGCGATGCGGCTCCAGGTGGATGATCCGGCCGTGGCGACGGTGATTGATGAACACCTCTATATTTTGCCGGAAACGGATCTAGACGATATTCTCCGAGAGATCGAAACGCTACAGCCCCAGATCGCGATTATTGACAGTATCCAAACGGTGTATTTTCCCGCCCTCACCTCTGCGCCGGGGTCGGTGTCCCAGGTGCGCGAATGTACCTCGGCCTTGATGCAGGTGGCGAAACGGTCGAATATTGCGATGTTGTTGGTGGGTCATGTGACGAAAGAAGGGGCGATCGCTGGCCCCCGTGTGTTGGAGCATTTGGTGGATACGGTGCTGTATTTTGAGGGCGATCGCTACGCCTCCCACCGCATTTTGCGATCGGTAAAAAACCGCTTCGGGGCCACCCACGAAATCGGCATTTTTGACATGGTGGAACAGGGTTTGCGGGAAGTCCCCAACCCGTCGGAATTATTCCTCGGCAATCGCGAAGCTCCCACCCCCGGCACGGCCACCATCGTTGCCTGCGAAGGCACACGCCCCATCGTCGTCGAACTCCAAGCCCTCGTCAGCCCCACCAGCTACGCCTCACCGCGCCGCTCCACCACGGGGGTAGACTACAGCCGTTTGCAGCAGATCCTCGCGGTGTTGGAAAAGCGGGTAGGGGTTCCCCTCTCGAAATTGGATGCCTATGTGTCGTCGGCGGGGGGCTTGGTGGTGGCGGAACCGGCGGCGGATTTGGGAATTGCGATCGCCGTCGTGGCCAGTTTTCGCGATCGCCTCGTGGATACCCACACGATCCTGATCGGCGAAGTGGGTCTCGGTGGCCAAATCCGCCCCGTCACCCAATTAGAACTCCGCCTGCGGGAAGCCCAAAAACTGGGTTTCAAACGGGCGATCATTCCTGAAAACCAAGCCTACAGCGAGGATCTGGGGTTGGAGATTATTACCGTCGGGAAAGTGATTGATGCGATCGTGGCCGCATTACCCACCCATGCCCGTTACGATGCCTCCCCCGCCCGCGAAGAAGCCGCCGCCCGCGCCCGTCCGTCGTGATCGACAAAACCACTCCATCCCATCGGGACAGAGTGGATCATCATTATGAGGCGTTTTTAGGGGCTTAATTCATCGGGCGTTGCCACGGGCCACCCCCTGGACGTTATTGCATGTCAGGGCGTTGACCGCGTTGGCCCCGTTGACCCCCACCGTCTTGGCGGCCCATGCGATTTTCTTTGAGTTCCTGCATTTGGGCCCGTTGTTCAGGGGTCAACACATTACGGATGGCGAGCATGGTTTCAAAGCGGCGATCGCCCATTTCTTGGTGCAAGGCTTGCATTT
Organism: Spirulina major PCC 6313; assembly: GCF_001890765.1. Classification (NCBI taxonomy): domain Bacteria; kingdom Bacillati; phylum Cyanobacteriota; class Cyanophyceae; order Spirulinales; family Spirulinaceae; genus Spirulina; species Spirulina major. Next base: position 3,241,243 of record NZ_KV878783.1, read on the forward strand.
GGTCGTGACGTTGGCGCAGTGCCGCATCCGTCGCATCGCTCGCCATCAGGGTTTGCATTTGTTCGTGGGCCGCCTGCATTTGAGTCCGCATCGCCTCCGAATCCGCCTTGGCTTGGCTGTGGATCGCTTCGATTTCGCTGCGTTGGGCATCGCTTAACCCCAATTGCTCCGCAAACCGTAACATCGGCGGTGTCTGATCCATCCCAGGGCCGCGATCGCTCCCCGGCCCACGGCCTTGCATATCACCACCCGGCCCGCGGCCCTGTCCTTGGGAATTCGGGCCCCGTTGGGCAATTTCTTGGGGGGCGGCGTTGGCGGATTGGATGGGAGGGGTGAAGGTCGTCCAAGCCGCGAGGGGCAGCGCAATTCCGGTAATGGCCAGTAATGTAGCGGTATAACCTTTCATAATCATCTTCCTTGGGTCAATTCACGATAAACTATCGATCCGAACATCTTCATCCTACGGAATCTCACCTGCGATTCCCTGAGTCTCCCGGTTCAATTGATCCGGGCGGCCATAGCCATCAAGGGTGAGCTAAACCCGTGACCTTTGTCCCATGGCAATGGATGGGTTCGGGTTGTAATCCAGAGGGGGAGCTATCCCAACGATGACTGACGAATTTGCACCTTCCATGATTGTCCCCACCGCGCCGCCGGATTTTAAATCGGGGTTTGTGGCGATCGTGGGCCGCCCCAATGTGGGCAAATCAACCCTGATGAATCAGTTAGTGGGGCAAAAAATTGCGATTACCTCCCCCGTGGCCCAAACGACTCGGAACCGCTTGCGGGGCATCCTCACCACAGACCAGAGCCAAATCATTTTTGTTGATACCCCAGGGATTCATAAACCCCACCACGAACTAGGGCGGGTCTTGGTGCAGAATGCGCGGACGGCGATTACGGCGGTGGATGTGGTGTTGTTTGTGGTGGATAGTGCGGTGGAGTTGGGCGGAGGCGATCGCTTCATTGTCGAACTGCTCAAAAAAAGCCCAACCCCGATTATTCTCGGTCTCAATAAACAGGATCAACAGCCCGACGACCCCGACACCGTGACACAGTTGGATCACAGCTATCGCGCTGTGGCCGAGGAAAACGGCTGGACGGTGGCTAAGTTTTCCGCCCTGACGGGGGAAGGGTTGGCCGGATTGCAGCAGGAATTGAGCGATCGCCTCGCCCCCGGCCCTTACTATTACCCCCCCGATCTCGTCACCGATCAACCCGAACGCTTCATCATGGGTGAACTGATCCGCGAACAACTCCTCTTGCTCACCCGCCAAGAAGTCCCCCACTCCGTCGCCATCACCATCGATCGCGTCGAAGAAAAACCCAAAATCACCCATGTTCACGCTGCCATTAACGTGGAACGCCCCTCCCAAAAGGGCATCGTCATCGGCAAAAGTGGCACGATGTTAAAAGCGATCGGCACAGCCGCCCGTGAACAGATCCAAAAACTGATCGCCGGGCAGGTGTATCTTGATCTGTTCGTGCGCGTCCAACCAAAATGGCGACAGTCACGCACCCGGTTAGCAGAATTGGGCTACCGGGTTGAGGATTAACCCCTACTTGCCGTGGAATTGCGAATGAGCCAGAGGCTCACACTCCCCGACCTGAAATTCGCTGGAGTGCGAGCTTCTAGCTCTTCAGAGCTTCTAGTTTTTTTGAGTAGGGTGGGCATTGCCCACCAATCAAGGGTTTTGGCGTTCTCGAAATGTCCTAACCACTAATATCGCTGCTATACAATCTGGATTTCGGATTAAACCGTCAATTTAAAACCGTCGATTTAATCGTCGTCATCGCTCATCAAAATCCGCAGGGCGAGGAGGGCAAAGCCGATCGCAGCCCCAGCCTTGAGGAGTTTTTCCGGGAGAATCGTCGCCACGCCTTCCCCGATTAAAACACCGACGAAACTCGCAAGAATCAACGCCGCCACCGTGCCAAAGAAGACCGCACGGGGAGATTGGGAACTGCCACTGAGGGCGATGGCTGCCAACTGACTTTTATCGCCAATTTCTGCGATGAATACCGTGATGAAACTCAAGCCGACCAGTTGCCAATCCATAGATTCTCAATTCAAGGGTGAAATTTTCAAAGCTGCACAATATCCCAGAGCAACAGCACCGACACCGTTAACAAGGTCATCGCCGCCGCGAGATCCATCACCTTCGGGGAGACCCGTTTCGCCAACCACCACCCCAACGCCACCCCGATTAAGCTCGTCGCCACGAGGGCCGTGGCGGCTCCGGTAAACACCACCCAGGGTTTTTGGGATTCAGCGGTGATCAGCAGGGTGGCGAGCTGGGTTTTGTCGCCCATTTCCGCCAATAGGATGGTGATGAACGTGCTGCCACAGGTGGCCCAAAACGCACTACGTCGGGGCGTGACGGCGGGAGTCTCGGTGTCCTGGGGGGCCGATGCTACAGTAGAGTGATTAGATGAAGGCTCGCTCGCAGTCACGTTAAAATTTCGTTACAGTCGGGCCTCAGTATACCATTGCAGACTTCGGATCTTTGCGGTCTTGATTGGCAATCTACGAGGAGGTTTTTTATGGCCGAGACAATTCCCCCGATTACGTTACCCCCGGTTCAAGATGCGGATCAAGAGCGTCAATGGCTCAAAACGACCTTGCATCATTGGTTAAATACGGAGTTTTTGCCGGAATTGGTGAATGAAAAAATCGCCGATCGCGCTGCTCAGATCTATGCGCGGCAGCGGTTAGAGGGCGAGAATGATCTCGGTGCGTTGGTGATTGCGTTGGTGACGGAGTTGCAAGCCTTTGATTTTAGTCAGAGCTTTTATAGCGAGTTTGCGATCGCTAATGCCGTCAGTGATTTAATTCTCGATAGTTTAGGGATTGACCGCTGTTGCGGTGCGGGCTAATCCCAAAGAAGCGGCAAGGACGGGAGGTGGGGTTAGCCAAACACCCCCCAAAATCCCTTACCAGCTTGATTTCACCACACCGGGCAAGAGGCCTTCGTGGGCCCATTCGCGAATCACGTGCCGGGACAGACCAAAATCGCGGTAATACCCTTTGGGGCGACCGGTGGCCCAGCAGCGGTTCCGGACGCGCACCTTAGAACTGTTCCGGGGTAAGCGTTGGATTTGGCGGTGTAATTCTAATTTTTCGAGGGGGGTGGCAGCGGTGCGGAACTGCTCTAGTAAGTCAGCCCGTTTGACGGCGTACTTTTCAACGATTTTTTTGCGCTTTTTCTCGCGCTCGATCATGGACTTCTTAGCCATAACTCCTGTTGAGGGGGTATTTTAGACAGCACCCTCCATCATACCATCCTCGCTTGAGACTCGATCAGTGTGACTAATCCCGATAGCACAAGGGTGGGTTCGGAGTACAGATCCGGCAGGGTGGGGGTGAGATGTCGATAGAGCCATTCACCATCGCCGCCGGTCAAGACGACGGGACTGTGGGGATAGTGCGATCGCCAGTCTTGAATAAAGTCACGTAAGCCTGCCAAGAGGGTGTAGAGCGTGCCGCTGGCGATCGCTTCAACGGTGGTGTGGCTCCAGCGGGGCGGCAGTTCAGGGGGACAGATTACCTGGGGCAGTGCTCCGGTCTGGGTGGCTAAACTTTGAAACTGCAAACCAATCCCCGGCAAGATTGCGCCCCCCACCAGGGCTAAATCCTGATTCACCCCCGTTAAGGTTAACGCCGTGCCGCTATCCACCACCAACACCGGCACACCGTAGCGTTCTGCGGCTCCGTAGGCGGCGAGGGCGCGATCGCAACCCAGCGTGTCATACTTATCCCGCAACGGAATATCCACCAAATTCACCTGCCGGGCGTGGGGATAGGTACACCACAGCAGCGTTTGATCCGGCACGACCGAGGCAAACCGCAGGGGACAGGCTTGCCATGCCGCTGGCATCACCACGGGCGGTGTAGTCTGACTATGGGGTTGATGCCAACTGGCAACAATGGTGTTGTGGGTCACTCCGCAAAAATGCAGCCGCGAATTGCCAATGATTAATCCAACCCATTTGTCCATAGTTTGTGTTCACGCTGTATCCTTTCTATCATGACGATTCGCGTTGCAATTGATCCCGATTTTGATCAAATTTGGCCGTTTTGGCACACCATTGTCGCTGCGGGTGAAACTTACGCCTATCCGCGCCAGAGCACGAAACAAGAAGCCTATCGATTTTGGATAGAAATTCCCCAGCATACCTATGTCGAGGCCGAGGCGGATGAAATTCATGGCAGCTACTACATCAAACCCAATCAACCAGGGCCGGGAAGTCATGTGTGCAATTGTGGCTACATGGTGGCTCCGGCGGCGCGGGGCCGGGGTGTGGCGACGCGCCTCTGTCAGCATTCGCTCCAGGTGGCGCGGAAGTTGGGGTACAAGGCGATGCAGTTTAACAGTGTGGTAGCGACAAATACGGGGGCGGTGCGGCTCTGGGAGCGGCTGGGGTTTGCGATCGCCGGACGGATTCCCCAGGCCTATGATCATGCCACCTTGGGGTATGTGGATCTGTTAGTGATGTATCAATGGTGGGGGGATTAGGAGGCGGGGAAGATCCGTAACCCGATCGGTAGGACGAGGATTGACTTACTCCCCCGTTTAGAAAACGGGGGAGTAAGTCAACAGCCTACTACCGAGAAAAATTGGAGGCAAAGACTTTTAACTTGGTTGGGTCGAAAATTAGGTGCTTTTAGAAAAATAGAGTCGGCGATCTCTATTGAATCTGGTTAAGAAAGCGATCGCAGAGCCGAACCTAATCGCCACCTCTGAGAGAGGGATGGGAATTGCGATCGCCTGATTTTCAGCCTTGTGGACTCAATCTCAATCGGAGGATGGGCGGATGGCGGCTTTCGCCTGGGCTGCACATTGTTCAAACACATAGGACACCGCCCCAAACACAGAATCCAGATTTTCGATGTTGTAGCCCGTGTGATTTTTCGTGAGCTGTCGCCCTTGCAAACGGGCAAACTCCCAACGATTGGCGTTGGCCACGATGCCAAAGAGTGTGATGTCTGGGGAGTCATTGAGTCGCTGGAGTGCAACCAATTCCGCTGCACATTGTCCCCAGCCTGTGGCGAAGTTGTCCTGTTTAGCTTCAACCACCGCAAAACAGGGCCGTTCCAAAATGACTTTACCCAAGGGCGATCGCTGCGCCACCAAATAATCGGGCTGTCCAGACAGTTGCTCATCGACACGCACCGTGCGATGACTCCAAAGCATGAGTATATCTTTGTGCTGCTTCCAAACCTCGCGCAGGATCGGATAAATAAACGCTTCGCAAATCGCCGCCTCAGAATTCTCGATCACGACTTCAGCACGGTTAAACTCTAGCTCGGCGCGCATGTAGTCGCTCAGGGCAAAGGCTGTGGGCTGAATAAAGTCGGCTTCTGAGTAGAGAATGCTGAATTCTTGGAGAACATCTGCGATCGCTTTATAGGTAGTAAACGGCATGGTGCTCAGTGATTGGTCAAATCTCCTTGGGTCTGAAGCCTCGCCCTTGAGAGCGAAAGTCAGGGAGCATCTGCTTTATTCATTCATGCACATTCTTTCATCGATGTTGCCCTCATCCCCAGCCCCCTTCGGCAAGTTCAGGACATCGCTTCTCCCGTGGGAGAAGGACGCTAAACGCCCTCGCCCCTGAGGGAAAGGGTGAGGGGATGAGGGTTGACGGCTTAGGCTTCGTCGAGGGCTGCGATACCGGGGAGGACTTTGCCTTCGAGGAGTTCGAGACTCGCCCCGCCGCCGGTGGAAATGTGGCTCATTTTCTCAGCCACGCCCACTTTTTCCACGGCTGCCACGGAGTCACCGCCGCCGATGATTGTGATCGTGCCCTTGGGGGTGAGGTCAGCGAGGGTGTGGGCGATCGCTTCCGTCCCGGCTGCAAACGCCTCAAACTCAAACACCCCCATCGGCCCATTCCAAATCACACACTTGCACTCCTCAAGGGCCGCTTGGAACGTCTTCACCGAGTCCGGGCCAATGTCAAGACCCATCCAACCATCGGGAATTGCTTCCACACTCACGGTTTGGGACTTCGCATCGGGGGCGAAATTATCCGCCACCACCACATCCGTGGGCAGCAACAGATTCACGCCTTTTTCCTTCGCCTTGGCTTCGAGTTCCTTCGCCAATTCGAGCTTGTCTTCTTCCACTAACGACTTACCCACAGCCAAGCCCCGCGCCTTGTAGAACGTGAAGACCATGCCGCCGCCGATCAAGAGCGTATCGCACTTATCGAGCAGGGTTTCGATCACGCCGATTTTGCTCGACACCTTCGAGCCACCGATGATCGCCGCGAGGGGACGCTGGGGATTATCGATCGCATTTTGGAGATAAGCCAGTTCTTTTTCAATCAACAACCCGGCAACGCTGGGGCTGAGGTACTTCGTCACCCCTTCCGTCGAAGCATGGGCACGGTGTGCCGTCCCAAAGGCATCATTGACATATAAATCAGCGTTAGCCGCTAATTTTTCCGCAAAGGCGGGGTCATTAGCTTCTTCTTCGGCGTAGAAACGCACATTTTCCAAGAGCGCCACATCACCATTGCCCATGCCTGCCACCACACTAGACACCGCATCGCCGATGCAATCGCTGCACATCTTCACCTCTTTGCCGAGCAATTCACCCAGGCGAGCGGCTACAGCGGTGAGGCGCATCCCTTCATTCACCTTGCCCTTCGGACGACCCATGTGGCTAGAGAGCAACACCTTCGCGCCTTTGTCAATCAGAGTTTGAATCGTCGGCAGGGCAGCTCGAATCCGGGTATCATCAGTGATCGCGCCTTGATCATCTTTGGGCACATTGAAGTCAGCCCGGACGAGCACGCGCTTACCGGCCACGTCTGCATCTGTTAAATTTGCTACCGTTTTCTTAGCCATCTTAAATATCCTCCTAAATTGCGTTCTATTCTATTGATGTATGACTGTGCGATCAGACTAGGGATTTTGGGCTGACTCGCTGTGAGCCGCGATCGCTTCCTAGCCGATTTTACCGGAGTAGGTGTACTGGAGATACCAAACCATGTTTAAAACCATCCTCTTTCCCATCGATCAAAGTCGAGAAACCCGCCACGCGGTCGAGACTGTAGCGAATCTCGTCAAAACCTACGAGAGCCGTTTAATCTTGCTCTCGGTGGTGGAACCCCCTGACGCGGAAGCCGAAGCCCCCAGCGAAGTGATGACCTCCCATGAGACCGTGGCGAAACTCCTGGCGGGGGCAAAAACCCTCTTCACGGAGCAGGGCATTGACGCGGAAACCGTCGAACGGGAGGGCAAAGTCTCCTTCACGATCTGCGATGTGGCTGATGATATGACGGCTGATTTAATCATCATGGGCTGTCGCGGCGCGGGACTCACCGACGAGGGAGCCTCCGAAAGCGTCACCAACCGCGTCATTAATCTCTCGCCTTGTCCGGTGTTGATCGTGCCTTAACGCGATCGCCTTTGGGGTGATGTCTGATCCCTAGAGCGCGATCGCGCAGCTACCTATCGCGCAGCTACCTATCGCGCAGCTACCTATCGCGCAGCTACCTATCGCGCCCCCTTGTCGCCCCGGCTCAAAATCTGCTATATTCGGTAGTCCATGCGGGTATAGTTTAGTGGTAAAACGAAAGCTTCCCAAGCTTTAGTTGCGAGTTCGATTCTCGCTACCCGCTTTTGAAACTGAGTGACTGCTTGTTTCTGCTCTAACGTTAATGAGCATTTTGTCGTTGATTTTGGGTCTGGTTCTATTCTCTCTAACTGATGACAGGCCCTAGCACAACTGGACAAACTGGTAGTGCGTCAAAATGATGTGGGTTTGGTAAAGTAGAGGAATCGTTACCACTGCACTAAAACTATGGAATGTCGGCTCTGCGGTCATCCCAAAACCCACAAACACGGCAAAATGCCCAATGGTCATCAACGCTACTTCTGCCCTCACTGCCAGCAAACCTTTGCCGAGAGTTTTGACACCCTCTACTACTATCGCCATGTTACTCCGGAGCAGATTGAGCAAGTACTTCAAGCCCACAGTGAAGGCACTAGCTTGCGAGGAGTCAGCCGCATCAGCGGATTAGCCTATAACACCGTGGTCAGTATTATTCGTGCCGCCAGTGCTAAAGCTTTGCTGGTTCATAACGACCAAGTGCAGGGCGTGGAAACGGAGGACGTGAGTGCTGATGAGATGTGGTCATTCGTGAAAAAAAACAAACAATGCTTGCCCGAAGAAGTTGAAGTAGGCGATTGCTGGATTGCGATGAGTTTGGCAGATTCGAGCGGGTTAATCTTGACAGCACGAGTGGGGAAACACACCGATGAACTGATTGAAGAACTGGTGGTGAGCACGGAGGGAAAGACCCATTGCCAGCAATGGAATAGTGACAACTGGGGAGGATATGAGCGGGTACTGCCGCTGGAAATTGAGCACTACATTGGCAAAGACCAAACGCAACGGTTGGAGCGTACCAATGGAATTATCAGGCAGCAGACGGGTAGGTGGCATCGACGACAGAACCTGGTTGACTGACAAAAGATTGTGCCCAAACCTCAAAAACCCTCACTATGCCTGGATTTCAGCGTTTTATAATCGGAGCCCCCTTATCGTGAACCATCTTGGCACTGGATTGGAATTGGCAGAAGCCTTGCCAGTACTCAGTTATGGCTCTCTACAGAGGTGATCGCTGAGATGCCTATGGGACAAGAGTTTTCAAAGTTTTGTCAGTCAATCAGCGACAGAACAAGTTTGGCAAACTGTGGCAGCAGACAAAGGTGACGGTGCGTTTAGTGGTGAGTTATTTCAACTGGATCTGGCAGCACAGTCGCTACAAGAGCACGGCGGCACAACGAGCAGGATTGACTGACCATCGCTGGAGTTGGCAGGATATCCTCTCCTTCCCCACAATAATCTAATGCACTACCGACAAACTGGAAGATGAAGCCCTGTGGTGCTGGGTGCATCAACCCATTGCCGCCGCGCAGAGTCAACGCATCGAAGCATTGCTAGAACGATCTACTCCCTTAACCCCCCAAGAACAACAGGAAGTAGTGACCCTCCAAACCGAGTGCGATCGCGCCATACTCTGTAAAGCCCAAGCCGCCGCCATTCTACGGTGGCGGGGTCATGGGTTAAGCATTCCCCAATCGGTCTAATGTCTCGATCTATCCCGTGTGCATGAATCGAATGGTGATGGTTAGGTCTTTTGAGGGCGATCGCGCTCCCACGAAAGTGGTTGCGGGCAACAGATTGGCAAGCCAAAACTGAAGATGGTGATGCGATCGCACCATCGTAAAAAGGCAAGGGACTTCAGCCCCTTGCCCAAGATGCAGCGAGCAAGACAGCACCCATGCGGTTTTTTCAACTACGCCACAGACGAGGGTTGCTTCGACTTGAAGAAGGAGACGAGGAGCTGCTCGGCGATTTGGGAACCGGTTAAGCCCAGGTCGGTTTTGGATTCATTGGGGGTGGCGTGATCGACGAGGATATCGGGGACACCGAAACGTTTCACGGGGACGTGAATATCGTGGTCTTGGAGGGCTTCGAGCACCACAGAGCCGAAGCCGCCAGGTAAGCAGCCTTCTTCGAGGGTGGCGACTTTGCCGATGCGTTGGGCTAAGGGGGCGATCAAGTCCCTGTCCAAGGGTTTGACGAAACGGGCGTTGATCACCGTCACGCCGATGCCATGTTCGCCGAGGAGTTCCGCTACTTGGAGGGCGGTTTGTACCATGGAGCCGTAGCCCAAGAGCAAGAGATCGTCACCACTGCGGAGGATTTCCCCTTTGCCGATTTCGAGGGGTTCCCAGCCGTCTTCCATCAGCGGCACGCCGATACCATTGCCGCGAGGATAGCGCATGGCGATCGGGCCGTCGGTGTAGTTCACGCCAGTGACGACCATTTGCTGGAGTTCGGCTTCGTCTTTGGGGGCCATGATCACGAGGTTGGGCAGACAGCGCAGGTAGGCGATGTCGTACATGCCTTGGTGGGTGGGGCCGTCTGCACCGACGATACCGGCTCGGTCGATGCAGAAGAAGACGGGGAGTTTTTGAATGCAGACATCGTGGATGACTTGGTCGTAGGCCCGTTGGAGGAAGGTGGAATAGATGGCGACGACGGGGCGGATGCCTTCGCAGGCCATCCCGGCGGCGAGGGTAACGGCGTGTTGTTCAGCAATGCCCACGTCAATATATTGCTTGGGTAGTTTTTGCTGGAGTTTGTCGAGGCCGGTGCCGGTGGCCATGGCGGCGGTGATGCCGACGATTTTGGGGTTATTGGCGGCGAGGGTGGTGAGGGTGTGGGCGAAGACTTTGGAGTAGCTGGGGGGGGTGGGTTTTTTCTTGGGGTAGGCTTTGCCGGTGGCGAGGTCGAAGGGGGATTGGGCGTGGTAGCCGACTTGATCGTTTTCAGCGATCGCATACCCTTTGCCCTTGGTGGTGGAGACGTGAACGAGGACGGGCCCCGGCATTTTGTGGGCTTGGTGGAAGGTGTCGATCAGTTCTTCGAGGTTGTGGCCATCGACGGGGCCGAAATATTTAAAGCCGAGTTCCTCGATCACAGCGCCGACTTTGGGCACGGTGAGGCGTTTCATGCTTTCTTTGAGGCGTTCCATGTCGGGGGTAATGGTGTCGCCGACAAAGGGCAGGTGGCGTAATTGTTCCTCAAGGTTGGTGGAGAGGAACTGCATCGGGTCGGAGAGGCGCACTTTGTTGAGGTAGCGGGAGATCGCGCCGACGTTGGGAGAAATGGACATTTCGTTGTCGTTGAGGACAACCATGAGGCGGGTGTGGGGCAGGTGGCCGGCGTGGTTAATGGCTTCAAGGGCCATCCCACCGGTGAGGGAGCCGTCGCCGATGATCGCGACGCATTTATAATCTTCGCCGGCCAAATCGCGAGCGATCGCCATCCCCAATGCGGCGGAAATACTCGTGGAGGCATGGCCCGCCCCGAAGTGATCAAACCGACTTTCGGAGCGTTTGAGATAGCCCGCCACGCCGTCTTTTTGGCGCAGGGTGTGGAAGTCGTTATAACGTCCGGTGATCAATTTGTGGGGATAGGCTTGGTGTCCCACGTCCCACAGGACTTTATCCTGATCCAAATCCAAGGTTTGGTACAGAGCGAGGGTGAGTTCCACCACGCCCAAACCGGGGCCGAGATGTCCACCACTAGCAGCGATCGTTTGCAGATGCTTTTCCCGAATTTGCCGCGCAATTTCTTCCAGTTGCCGGATGGAGAGGCCGTGCAACTGATTGGGGTGAGTGACTTCGCTTAAGTGCATATTTATTTATGTTCTGTTCTGTAACGCAGGTTTAATCATCCTAATAATCAACTGTAACTGGATTTGCTCCTGCTGCGGGGTATCTCGTGATGCGATCGCGCCTTTCCGGAGCCGCACCATTGAGTGACCCGAAATTCAGACCAATGAACGATAGGACTGGTGTACGATAATTTTTATTAGTTTATTTGTACTCGTTGCTATCTTTAAAATAGGTGCGATCGCGCCGTTGATGGTGGCGGGTATTGAGTGGGCTGTAGCCCACTTTACGCTCTGAGCCGGGGGATTTAAATCCCCGGCTTGCTGTTCCGTTTCACGCTGCCCACGCCAGCGATCCATCACCGGGAATCACTTCCCCGATCGCGATCGCTGCCATTCCCTGGGCCGTGAAATGAGCGATCGCCCCGTCCACCTCGCTAGCGGGCACAATCACCCCATACCCCACCCCCATATTAAAAGTGTCGAACATCGCAGCCTCGGACACGTCACCGGCCTGGGTGAGCCATTGGAACACGGGGGGCACAGTCCAGGCGGTGCGATCGACGCGGATCGATTGGCCCGGATTGAGGCAACGCGGCAGATTTTCCGGCAGACCGCCGCCGGTAATGTGGGCCATGCCGTGGATAGCGAGGCCCGCAGCGAGGGCGGTGCGGATCGCGGTGACATAGATTTGGGTGGGAGCGAGGACAGTGTCCAGGAGGGATGCACCGCCGAGGCCCGCCGGGCAGTCGTACCAGTCGTAGCCTTGGGTGGCGATGATTTTGCGCACCAGGGAGAAGCCGTTACTGTGGATACCGTTGCTGGGGAGTGCGATCGCCACATCCCCCACCTGCACCTGTGACCCATCGAGGCGATCGGCCTTTTCCACCACCCCCACACAAAACCCCGCTAAATCATATTCCCCTGCACCATAAAAGCCCGGCATTTCCGCCGTTTCGCCCCCCAACAGCGCACAGCCACTTTGGCGACAACCTTCCGCAATGCCTGTCACCACTTCAGCCAGTTGTTCCGGTTCGAGTTTGCCGGTGGCGATGTAGTCGAGGAAAAAGAGCGGCTCCGCTCCCGTCGTCAGAATGTCATTAACACACATGGCAACGAGGTCAATCCCCACCGTGTGATGTTGATTGACACTGTGGGCGATTTTGAGTTTAGTCCCCACGCCGTCCGTTCCCGACACTAAAACCGGCTCACGATAGCCAGAGGGCAATTGAAAGCAACCCGCAAATCCGCCCAATTGGCCTAGGACTTCTGGCCGTTGGGTACTTTGCACATCTTGCCGAATTTTTTCAACGAAGGAGCGACCTGCGGCGACATCAACTCCGGCTTCTTGATAATCCATTGGTGTTGACCCAATTCTAATGACGAGAACAGAGGCTATTTTAGGATCGACTGGCCAAAAAATAGCCGCACATTCTAAAAAAATCTGATGACGAGATCTCCGCAAATCTCCTTATCAGAATTTCAAATCAATGACTTTTTATCCCCTCTCAAAATGAGACAACCCTAACAACCATCAGGGATTAGGCTATCAGAAATCTGTTGAATGTTGAGCGGCAGGGGAGAAATTTTAGGCTCTACTGTTTTCCGTTACAAAAATTCATGGTAGGCTGTGGCAGTTCTGAATTAGGAAACGTTTAGACCTCGTGCATTGCACTTGAGGGAACCCGTTTAAACCCACTTGTGGAGATGACACGATATACACAGCCTATGACTAAGCAACTTTGGAGTAGCGTCACCGCTACTGTACTAACCACTCTGATTGGCACAGCTAGCGCAGCAACGGCGCAAAGCTCTCTCCAAACCGATGCGATCGCTGTCGAAACCACAGCATCTGAAACCACCACAGTGGCGATCGCCCCCAGTCCCACCGAAATCTATTCCCACACGATGGGAACGTCACCCGCTGTGACGCTCTACGTTCACAACATTCCCGTGTTGACATTCCTCGGTGAGTCCGAGCCTGAAACCGCTGCATCTACCTTTGGCTTTCTCACCCCCGATCAAGTGATCAACGGCGATCTCGCCCTCTCAGAAACCGATCCCCTCTGGCGGGCTGCGATGGTGGGCGATCGCATTAACCAACTTTCCCCCGAAGCGGCTGCCCAATTGACGCTGAAATGGAATCAAGACCAAGAAACCTACCTCGTGATGTTGAATGACGAAGCCATCACGTCAATTGACACAGAGCATATTTTGCCTGACAGCACCAACAATTGGGATCAAGATGCTCTCCAAGTGACGAACCGTCTGCGGCGTTTATTGGGCGGTGCAAGCCCCCTCGCCATGGGCAATATTGTCCCCAGACCTCGCTACCGCGCCACCGTCGAAACCAACACATCAGCCCAACCCACCGGCCAAGCCCAACGGGGCATGGCATCCTGGTATGGCCCTGGTTTCCATGGTCGCCGCAGTGCCAGCGGTGAACGGTTTAACCAAAATGCCTTAACCGCTGCCCATCGCACCCTTCCCTTTGGGACTCAGGTGCGGGTTACCAACCTCAACAGCGGTACGTCCGTTGTGGTGCGCATCAACGATCGCGGGCCATTCACCCGTGGTCGTGTCATTGACCTTTCTAAGGCTGCGGCAGGGGCGATCGGGATGCTCGGTAGCGGCGTGGCTCCTGTTCAAATTGAGGTGTTGCGCTAACGAGTCCCATTCTGCCGACTCACTGCGCCATCGCAGTTAAAATTTCCACAACTAAGGCTAGGGTTTTGCCCCTAGCCTTTTTGGGTTGGGATTGGGAAAACAGGACAAGCTCCCTTGTACCGCGTCCATTGAAGAATTAGGATGCTTGTCGTGTCACGACATACGTTGATCGGTGGGTTACGGCGGATGGCTAGATTACAGTGATGGCGGGAGTTTAATTCGCCTAACCCACCCCACAACAAAGCCTAATTTTAGCTGTGCCGTGGCAGTAGGGTGCTGTGAGCGAAGCGGAACGCACCGTCACATTGAGCGTTGGACGTAATCCGGTGGTTTGTCGCTCTTGTTGGGGTTGGGTCTCCAGACTTTCATCCTTAGCATTTCCGAAGTAAGTTTCAGCCATTTTGCGCAATTTTAAAGCCTAATTTTAGCTGTGCCGTGGCAGTAGGGTGCTGTGAGCGAAGTGGAACGCACCGTCACATTGAGCGTTGGACGTAATCCGGTGGTTTGTCGCTCTTGTTGGGGTTGGGTCTCCAGACTTTCATCCTTAGCATTTCCGAAGTAAGTTTCAGCCATTTTGCGCAATTTTAATGAATCATCAAAGCTAGGAACAAGGCAGTGAGTGGATAGATTCTTGCAATCGACTGAAGGGAAAACCAGTGAATCTGCGTGGCTGCCGTCTTGTGGTGGATAAACGTGAACGGGTGCAATGACAGCCTCAAGAATTCCAACAATTTTTTCATAAGGGCCAAAGAGTTTTCGTCTATTGTTATGGTAGTGGTAGTCAGTAAACTCACGAATGTCAACATTGTGATGTTTGTTCGTTCAGCTCAGTGCCTTTTCGGTATGACAGATTATGAATTTAACGTTCTAATTCTCAGTGCGATTCTGTTCTGAAGCTGTAGCGATCGCTCACTTTTATTTTTCAGTATGTTCGTTCATCTTCTAATGATCACAGCACACCTGCATCGAAAATGGTCCGGATAAGTGCCTGAGCATGATGATGATGTGATTGTGTCACTCTCTCGTTTTGGACAACCCAGCCTTTGGTTCGGTGCAGCACTGGCTTTCCGAAATAGTACAAATCCTTTAGTCAAGATTATTCAAGGAGTTTTTTAGGCAATGTCCTGTTCTCCCTTATTCACATCCTGGAAACCCTCCCTCGCTGCCCTTTGCTGCACCGCTCTGAGTACAGGCGCTGTATGGATGGTTAATCCAGTGGCGGCTCAAATGTTTAACCCCCCCGATCGCGGTGCGCCGCGAAGTGCAAGCGATGGCGGCACTCGTGGGTCATTTGTTCCCCCCGATCGCGGTGCGCCTAGCAGTGCGAGCGATGGCGGCACTCGTAGCTCGTTTTCTCCCCCCGATCGCGGTGCGCCTAGCAGTGCGGGCGATGGCGGCACTCGCACAGGGCTTACCTTGCCTTCCTACCTGAAGACCTTGGTTCCTGCTGGTGTAATGCCTCTCACCCTCTCGGCGCGGCCGGAGTTCTATGCCTACGTCCCCGTGTCAGCGGCACAAACGGTAAAATTCACCCTCTATCGCCATAACCTGGACACCGGGATGGATGAATTGTTGGTGTATGAGATGGAACAGGCAGCCCCGGACACCAGCGGCATTATGACGTTTAACCTGCCAGAGGGCGATCGCTACGCCTTAGAACCCGGAGCAGTCTACCATTGGTACGTGAGTCTCGTGCTGAATCCCGATGATCCCACCGCTAATATTGCGATCGATGGTTGGGTGCAGCGGTTATCCGAGGATGATGCGATCGCCCAACGGGTGAAGCAGCTTGACCCGGCCACCAACCCCGCCGCCTACGCGGATGCAGGGCTGTGGTACGAACCCCTCCAAGCCTACGCCCGCGATCGCCGCACATCCACACCCGCCTATCTGTCCACACACTGTAACAATGCCACAGATAACTGGTCCATCTTGCTCAACTCCGCCCAACTGTGCGAGTTCTCAGCCGCCACCTTCATTCAATAGACCATCGATCATGATGACAAATGATCTTATTCTCTGAACAAAGCATACGGATCATTGATTGACCGTCTCGGAGAAAGGGGGAGAAGTGGTAGGTCACAATCACTTCTCCCCCTTTCTCAACAAATAATCTTAAGATATCCGACAGGTCATTCGATTGAGTGAGGGGGTATCCAGATGAGCGATCAGACCGAAACTCAGAGCGTGGGTCTGTTGAGGCGATCGCAACAGACTTCCAACTTTCCCCCGTTGACCACCTCCTCCGTATGAAGAACCATCCCCATGAGTTTCACCATAACACTAGTCTCATCCAGCCGTCCGCTCCCCTCGATCACTCTGCCGTGAGCCTAGCGTCTATCAAGCCTTCCCCCTACCATCGCCCAGCCACCACCGCCCTCACCCTCCTTAGCCTCCTCCTTGCCCCCCTCCCCGGAGCACCAGTCCTGGCCCAATCCATCACCGCAGCACCCGATGGAACCGGCACCACCGTCATGCAAAACGGCAACCAATTTACAATTCAGGGCGGCACAACCATTGACCAAAACCTCTTCCATAGTTTTCAAGACTTCGGCCTCAGTGCCAGCGAAACCGCTCAATTTTTGAGCAATCCCAGCATCCGCAACATCTTGACCCGCGTCGTCAGCGGTAACCCTTCAATTATTAATGGTCTGCTCAGCATCATCGGCGGCAACTCAAACCTGTACCTCATGAACCCCGCCGGTATTGTGTTTGGCCCCAATGCCCATCTCAACGTTCCCGCTGATTTCCTCGCCACCACCGCCACCGGCATCGAATTCGCCAACGGCACATTTCACGCCTACCAAAACAACACCTACGCTGATCTGGTCGGGTCACCCCAAGGCTTCATCTTTAGTGATACCGACAGTGGCACGGTGATTAATGCAGGGCAGTTGCAGGTCAACCCTGGGCAACACCTAGGCTTGGTCGGCAAAACCGTGATCAATACCGGACAACTCAGCGCACCAGGGGGCACAATTCAGATCGTGGGCGTTCCCAATTCATCTCGGATTCGGATTTCTCAACCCAATCAACTCCTCAGCCTCGAAATAGACCCCAACGCCGCCACCCGTCCCGGTCACATCACCGCCCTAGAATTACCCCAACTGCTCACCGGCCCTGCGGATCTTGCCAGTATTGCGCTCAATGACGATGATAGGGTGCAGCTTAATGGGTCTGATCTGGCCGTGCCGGTGTTACCCGGTCTTGTGGCCCTGTCCGGTGAGCTTGACACCCAGACCACAGATGCAGCCCAGACCCCAATGATTCAGGTTGAGGGCGATCGCATTGCCCTCACCGCCGCCACCCTTGACGCTTCCGGCACCAACGGCGGCCAAATCACCATCGGCACCGACGCAAACCGGGTCATCGTCGATCAAGCCAGCACCTTTCGAGCCAACACCACCGCCCCCGAAGGCAACGGCGGTGATATTTTAATCTGGTCCAACGAAGCCACCGCCTTCCTGGGGTCCCTCGAAGCACGAGGGGGCAACCAAGGCGGTGATGGTGGATTCATCGAAGTATCATCACGGGATAATCTCGCCTACAACGGTCAAGCCGACCTCACCGCCCCCCATGGTGAAATCGGAACCCTCTACCTCGATCCGACCAAAATCTTCATTGTGGGCGCGGCCCTCGCGATCAACGACGGTGAATTACCCAGCATCCTGCAAAACAATAGTCCCGGATCTATATTCACCCTCTCTGATACGGCGCTCAATGCTCAATCAGGCACGCTTTTATTAGAAGCAACGGATGAAATTAAGATCGATAGTTCTGCCAATCTCAATTTCTTGAGTCCCAATGTAATCTTGCGAGCAAATTCGATTATTTCCGATGCTCCCCTGACCGGGACGGCATTCACATTCGAGGCTCAAGATAAAATTGAATTACGAGCACTGATCACCGCCCAAAATGTAAAACTCAGCGCGAACGGTATCACGATCAATAACCAATCAGGAGGCGTTGGCATCAACACTGGTTCATTAACTATTGCAGCCAATGCTTCAGCAATTAAATCCCCCATTGAAGGGACAGGCTTATTAAGCCTGAGTACTTTTACCATGAATCAGGATATTAGTGTTGGCCAAAATAGTGGCACACCAGCCTGGGATTTATCCACAGCAGAGATCAGCCAATTTCAAGGATTTAGCTCAACCCAATTAGGAAACCCAAACAGCACCGGAATCATAGAATTGGTCGAAAATCCTGCCACCGTTGACTTTATCAATCGTGCGCCCTTGACAATTGTTGGTGCGCAGGAACTGATAGGGTTTAATCAAGATACAAACTGGTTACTGCAAGGAACTCAACAGGGTCGGATGAGTAATGCTCAAGTCTCTTTTGGGTTTCAGAATGTCCAAAAAATCCAGGGCGGGACTGCATCCGATACATTTATTTTTGGTAATGCTGTGAATTTTGGCGGTGTGTTAGACGGGGGGACAGGAAAAGACACGTTAGATTATTCAAACTACGGTAATTCTGCACAAGTGGATTTAGTGAATAATTCTGCCACTGGAACCCTGGGAGTCTTTCAAATTGAAGACTTTAAAATGACGGATAATGTGGTCTCGCCACGACTTTCATTTCCGCCCTTGACTCAAAGCATCGTCCGTAAAAGTCCTAAATTTTCATCAAGTTTCGATCGATTTGAAGCGAGGGATTTATTCGATTCTCAAGCTCAAGATGAGACGAGAGGTTACGATCGCACCCTCATCCATAACTCCATTTTGGGTGATGATCTAGAAGCAGCGATCGCCGCCTTGGATCAATTGTATAGTGCTGAATTTGCGGAACAACTCGGTATTGAGTTACCACAACGCACCCTGAGTGTTTTAGAAATGCAGGGGATTTTAAAAACTCGCAGTGAAGCCACAGGCATTAACTCCGCGATCATCTATGCTTTTGTCCGACCGGATCAACTGGATTTACTCCTCGTCCCGCCGGTGGGTCAACCCATTACCTATACTGTGCCGGTGAACCAAATCGAGTTATTAGAGACTGTCCAAAGCCTCAGACTTGAAATCGGTGATCCGGTACGTCGTCAAACCGTGAGTTATCGCCCCGATGCTGAACAGCTTTATCAATGGTTAATTGCGCCGTTAAAGGCAGATTTAAAACGCTTTGATATTCGATCGCTGGTGTTTAGTTTAGACGCAGGCTTGCGGGCAGTGCCGATGGCGGCATTGTATGATGGCAATCAGTTTTTAATTGAACAGTATAATCTAAGTTTAGTACCGAGCTTATCCCTGACCCAAACCCATTACACAAATCTGCAACGTTCTTCGGTTTTGGCGATGGGGATTGCTGATTTTCAAACTCAATCGGATTTACCGGCTGTGCCGGCAGAATTGGCAGCGATCGCAACCGCTAGCGCCCGTTCAACCACTCTATTCAACGATCAAGTCACCTTAGCCAATTGGCAACAAACCCAACAAAACCCAGTTGATATTGTTCACCTTGCCACCCATGCCGAATTTCAAGCGGGCCACCGGGAAAACTCCTATATTCAACTGTGGGATCAACCCCTGACACTGGAGGCGATTGAAGTGATTCCCTGGGCACAGCAGCGGGTGAATTTATTGGTGTTGAGTGCCTGTCGGACGGCATTTGGCAGTGAGGAGGCGGAGTTTGGGTTTGCCGGTTTGGCGGTGAAAACGGGGGTGAATTCGGCGTTGGCGAGTATTTGGTATGCCAATGATTTGGCCACCTTGGCATTAATGCAGGGTTTTTATCAACAACTGACCCAAATGCCTACGAAAGCGGAGGCGTTACGGCAGGCTCAATTAGCATTATTAAACCGTAATACTGTGTTGCAAAATGGCCGTCTTATTAGTGAAACCGGCAGTATTGAATTGCCGCCGGAATTGTCTCGGTTTGGCGATCGCACCCTCAGCCATCCCTACTATTGGTCGGGGTTTACCCTGATCGGCAGTCCGTGGTAGTGGGTGATGATCCTGAGATAATTTTAGTGAATCACCGTGGATAAATCGGCGATCGCATTCAGCCAATGGTATTCAACAGCATCGGGCTGGCGTTGGATTGCGAACGCACCGCGCAGGTTGGGCAGCGGGGGTAAATCGGCGAGAGACCAGGGCGGCGCGGTGGGTGGGTGGAGAGCGAGGATTTGCGGGGGGGCGGTGTGGGATATTTCTACAGTTTTTAAGCCGGTAAGCCCTGCTCCGGTGGCTTTTAAATAGGCTTCTTTGCGAGTCCAGAGGGTGAAAAAGGCAATCTCTTGCTGGGCGGGAGGGAGGGCAGCGATCGCATCAGCTTCGGCAGGGCAAAAAAAGCGACGGGCTAAGTCGAGAGCATTGGGCAAGGGGCGGAGGGTTTCGAGGTCAATGCCGACGGGGTGATGGGGATGGAGAGCGATCGCGCCCCAAGCGCCGGAATGGGTGACGTTAAATTGCCAGGGGGATGCGGTGAGTTCCGGTTTGCCGGTGGGGGTGGTGGTGAAGGTAATGTCTTGGGGGGCGCGATCGATGCAGGGGCTAAGGAGATGGCGTAAACAGCCCCGTGTTAGGGTGAACTGTTGGCGATCGCGCTCGTGGTGATAGCGGTGGGCGCGGTGTTGTTCGGCGGGGTTTAAAACGGCAAAGAAGCGATCGTATTCAGGGGCGATCGCTTCAAAGTTTAATAACCAAATCTGGATCGGTGCGGCCATTACTCCCGCGAAGATAACGCCATCACAATCCGCAGAATATACAAAAACAGCAGTGCAACGGACGCAAAGAGTTCTAAGGATGCCGCCACATATTGATCAGTGCGGTAATGGTGCATCACTTTTGATGTGTCATAAAGAATCGCCGCCGAGGCAAAGACCACCATGACCGAGGAAAAGAGCAGCCCCAATTGAAAGCCAAAAAGAAAACTACAAATGATCACCCCGATCGCAATAAACCCGCCGATTTTTAAAATCCCACCGAGGAACGTGAAATCTTTTTTGGTTGTAAAGGCCACCAGTGTTAATCCCCCGAACAGCAGCAGCGTTAAGATTCCGGCGGTGGGGATGACGGTGGGATCATAAAATGTGGCGGCCATGTAGAGCAACGGTGCGAAAAAGACCGCCTGAGCCACCGCATAAAGACCAAGTCCCATATATTGCTGATTGATCGATTCGGTTTTCGTGGCGAGTTCGCGGGCATACCACCCGACTAGGGAAAAGATTGCTATCAAAGCAAACCCGCCAATCATGCCGGTCGCAATCAGCAGGTTAAACAAGACTTCTGCGATGCCGGTGGTAAAGAGGAAGAATTCAACGACAATGAACCCACCGATCGCAGCGGCGAGATGGGCGTAGGTTTTTTGGATAAATTCGGCCCGCTGATCGGGGCGTTTCTGGGCGACGACAATCATAGACCAATCCTTGAATGTGGAGGATATCAAACGAAACAAGATAGCTACCCCTATGATAGCGATCCGGTTTTTCCGTTCACAAAATCAGGATGGTTGGCGTTCTGGGATGGGCTGGATTAGACTCCAAAAGAGCACCATTGTAGGGAAGACTATGGATGATGTTTTGCGCGGGGGAATTGAGCAACGACAGCAAGGCGATTTTACTGGGGCGATCGCTACCTTTACCGCAATTCTCCAAGACTATCCCGACCTGGCGGCGGCCTATGGTCAACGGGCGATCGCCTATTTTGATGCGGGTCAACTCCACGGCGCGATTTCCGACTATACCCAAGCCCTCGCCCTCGATCGCGACAACCCGAAACTGTATTACGGTCGGGCGGTGGTGCGGTTGGCGTTGGGGAATATTCCCGGTGCGCAACAGGATGTGGAGGCGGCGATCCAGCGCGATCGCACCGATGCGGCATCCCATGAACTCCAAGGCACGCTCTACCGTAAACAGGGCAATGTGACAGGGGCGATCGCTAGTTTTAAAACCGCTGCGGATCTCTATCTCAAGGCTAAAGATGCCCCTGCCTGTCGTCGCTGCCTCGACAAGATCACCCCCCTGAAGCCCAAATCCGCCGCCCCACCGCCGGTTAACAGTCCCGCAACTCCCACCTCCCACCCTGCCGCCCTGATCTACCCGCAACTGATCGCCCGCATTGAAGCCGGGGAAGCGGAAACGGTGCGGCAGGAATTGGATTGGTTGCTGCACAATGGGGCGGAGGATGGCAACGCCTATCGCTGTCGAGGCTGGGCGCAGCATTATTTATCGCAGTCTTTCGCGGCACTGTCGGATCTGAATCGGGCGATTCAACTCAACCCCCAGGATGCGATCGCCTTCTGTTATCGGGGCCAGGTGCGGTGTCAGTTGGGCGAGACGGGGGGCGCGTTGGCAGATCTAGAGGCGGCGTTGGCGTTGAACCCAAACGCGGCGGGGTTCTGGGTGGCGAAAGGGGATATCTACCACGCCCAACAGGCCCACGGCGACGCGATCGCAGCCTATACCCACGCCCTCGAACTCGATCCCCACAGTGCGATCGCCTACGTCCACCGCGCCCAAGCCCAGATTAAACAGGAAAACCTCCGCCCAGCCTGCGACGACTACCAACAGGCCGCCAGTTTATACTGCCAACAGGAAGATTGGCCCCGCTATCAAGCCATCCTCGACCACCTCAAAACCCTCCAAGGCGCGGGGCTTTCCTCTTCAGCCCCACAACCGGACACGCCCCGCCATCAAGCCCTCCTAGCCCTGGTGGGGGGCCAGTGGGGCATCGCGGAGCGGCTAATTCAGCAGGCCAAAGCGGAGTTTCCGGGCCGTTCGGAGGTGTGGTATTTGGAAAAAGTGATCGCGGATCTAGAGCGCGATCGCCCCTAGAGGGTGTCATCAGAAGCGAGCTAGAAGCTCGCACTACAGAGAATTCCAACAATGGTAGTGTGAGCCTCTGGCTCACTCATACTCGATCCAGGTTCGCAACTTGAGTCTGTATTTGATCCCTCTCTTCGTCAGGGCAGCGAGCTAGAAGCTCGCACTACAGAGGAGGACAGATCCGCTCCCTATTCCACTTGCCAACGGGTTTGTAGATCTGCAAGCCACTGTTGACGGAGTTGGGGATCTGAGGGTTGATCTCGTTGCAGCACGATCACCCCATCTTGATAACGGGTAATGCCATAATTGTCCTGAATCCGAGCTTCGAGCCAGGGGGCAAATTGACGGAGGCGATCGCGATCGTCCACAAAGGCCACCTCATACTGTGCCAACTGGTGCAAATCCGCCACGATATACTCCACATCCACCACCTCACCCGCATCATTACGCAGTTGCCACGCGGGCAAACTTAACATTTCCCGCCGACTGGACAGATGGGGCACGATCGGATTCGTGGCTGAGACACTGGCCGTCGGCGGAATCTCCCGCAAGACGGCGTTGATCTGGGCAGCATGGGGCCATTGCGTCCAGGGCTGGACGGCAACCCAGGGCTGGACGGAATCCGGAATCAGCCAGGACAGGGCACGGTGGGGGTTTGCGGTAATGGTGAACAGGATCGATAAGCCGATACAGGCGATCCAGGCTTGGCGAAACCATTGTTTTTTGGCGGCGTTGGGATGGGCAGACCACCAGAGAATCGCACCGTAAAAAATCCCCGGCACGACATTGAGGGCAAACCGCATACTTAAGGACAAGGCCCAGGGATCATCACGCAGGAACAAGATCAGCAAGGGGCAGCCCATCAGTACCCAGGCCGAGGGGGAGATCAGGGGGATGAGGGCGAGGGGGAGGGCTTGGTCAATTAGGTAGTTGAGCGTGCCGCCGAGGGGGGTAAACATTTGCTGGAGGACAATGAGCGGGTTGCTGATCATGCCCCAGAGGACGGCGAGGCTGGAGGTGCTGTCGCCGTCGATGTAGGGGGCGAATTGATCGACGAGAAAGCGTTCGCCCACATCGGCGGAAAAGAGGGGCATGATGTAGGTGGTGACGGCGATCGCATAGGCAAAACTCACCCCACAGGTGACTAATCCCACCGCCATCTGCCGCCGACTGGCGATCAGATACAGCCCCACACTAAACAGCAAAATCCCCGCATCTTCGCGCACCGCCAATACCAACATCCCACAGATCCCAAACCAAAGCCAGGCCCGTTTTTCCAGGGCTAAAAACAACCCAAACATGAATAAGGGCAGTTGGCAGAGGTCTTGGAAGTTGCCGAGGGTGGGGCTGGCAACGGCGCGACTGGCGTAGAAACTGACCATGATCAGGGTGGCGAGGCGGGGGGAGAGGCGTTGCCTCGCCAGTTGATAGAGGACAAGACCGGCGGCGGTGACGATGCCGACGGCAATCAGGAGTAGGGCGGTGGAGTTGCGGGCGATCGCATAGATGGGAACCCACAGCAGCAACGCCGGGGTGAAATGTTGCCCCAAGCGATGGTAGCCCACCTCCGCCACGGGCAACGAGATCGACTCCATCGCCGACAGCGAGCTTTGAAACCAACGCCCATGACTGCTATTCCAAAACACTTGGTTAAAAATACCTTGGTCAAAGGAGGTATAGGAGGGCAGATAGCTATGGTGACGATGGAGCACCAACAGCGCCATGATGCTGAAGAAGAGACCCGCTGCGATCGCACTGCCTCGACTAAAAGATTGCACCCAGACGTTTAGCTTTTGAGGCAATTGCACCATAGGAACCAGTGGAAATGATTAATAAAGAGCAGCCAAACCGAGGCCCATCAACGCCCCAACTCTCAAAGCCGGGCAAGCCTCACTCCCCAAACGGGCGATGGATTGATCAACCTTTCCCATTAAATCAAGCCTTGGCCCTCTTGCGGGGTGATCTGCTGAATTCTGACATCCTGTCGTTGGGATTCTGTCTGTGGCCGCTCCTGTGCAAAAATGGGGAACAGACTTCATGCTCAGACTGAAACATTTTTTGCCCCATGATGGGTCAGACGCTCATCCTGCTGGCATTTGCTCAACCCAAGGAGGAAAACACTGTCTATGAACGTTGGCGATCGCATCCGTGTTAAAGAATCAGTGGTGGTCTATCATCACCCTGAACATAAAAAAGCAGCCTTTGATATTAAAGGCCTCGAAGGCGAAATCATCGCCATCATTACCGAATGGCAAGGGAGACCCGTCAGCGCCAACTTTCCCATCCTCGTCAAATTTGAAAAGAAATTTCGCGCCCATCTCCGCGAAGATGAAGTGGAAGCCCTCTAATTCACGATTCACCGTTTTGTCTCGGCGGTGGCTCCGTTTGACGCTGGCACACTCTCAATCCTAACGGCTGACCCCTAGTGATGGATGCGCACCAATTGAGAGGGGCGCGATCGCCTCACCGTCGTCCCCGCACAAACCAGCCAAACACATTCCAATCCCCCCGCATTCGCGCCAACTCCTGCCGATGTTGCGCCGCCGTCGCCCGATACCAACGACAATAGTCCTGAAAATCATCCCGATACGCCACCTCATGGCGAAACTCCTGCGCCAATTGATGGGGCGCGAAAAACTCAGCCGGGGGCGGGGCCGGCACAATGAAGTGAAACGATTCAGCCATGGGCTACACAGTCTTGGATTCCAACCCCTCTAGCTTAGCCAGAATCGCCGCCGTGGGAGACAACAATTCCCCGCCCCATTCCCTTGCTGCTTGCCATTCAGATCGCCGATCAAGGCAAACCCTATAATACATTCAGGCTTTCTGAACCTCACATTCCTATGACAGCAACGCCCCTTGCGCCCACTGATCTACGGCTGCTCAGCACTGCGGACTATCATCAGATGGCAGCGGTGGGGATTTTAGCCGAGGACGAACAGGTTGAACTGATTAACGGACAAATCATTCAAAAAATGCCCAAAGGCCCCGCCCACAGTGCATTATGCAAAATTCTGGAAAAATTACTAGAGCAGCACCTCGGCGCACAGGGACTCGTGCGCGTCCAAGATCCGCTCACCCTCGATCGCTATTCAGAACCAGAACCGGATCTTGCGGTGGTCAAACCCCGCCCTGATTTCTATGCTCAGCAACACCCCCAGCCAGAGGACGTTTACCTAATCGTCAAAGTAGCAGATTCAACCTTAGACCGGGACTTGACAGTAAAGGCCAATCTCTACGCAGCGGCAGGAATCGCCGACTATTGGGTGCTGAATGTGTCTGCCCAGCAATTACACATTTTCCGCAACCCCCAAGCCGATGGCTATCAACAGCAACTCATTCTCAAAGGCCAAGAAACCATCGATATTTCCGCCTTTCCCAATCACGAACGCATCTCAGTACAAGCCTGTTTCGGCTCGCTCTTTCGTCGCTGAGTTTTTAAGTGTTTGGAACGGATTGGCGCGATCGCGTTCAGGATGATGATTCGGTTACGTTCTCTGTTGGTTGGGTTCTCACCCACTGCCGCAAGGCTCTTACCATGGCATTGTCATCCTGTTCTCGCTCGGCAAGCTCAAGCCATTGTTGAATAATTTCTGCTGTCACCAGGGGGAATGTCGGTGAGCGATCGCACTCTCGATATTCAGATAGTCCATCTACGGTGACAAGTTGATAAAACTGAATGGTTGTTTGGGTCGCTCTCCACACTTCCCCAACCCCCAGATCTTGATAGATTTGCAACCGACGGCTCGAAGAACTATAAATATCGACTTCAATAATCAGGTCGGGCGGTGGAGCGATCGCTAAATCGATTGTCTTGCCTCGAACTTTGGCGGCATTTTGGATATAAAACCCAGCGTCGGGTTCTGCGCCTTTTTGTAGGTCTTCCCGATTGAGTGTTACTGAACCCACACCCCGAATGGGCAGGTCAAGTTCTTCAGTGAGAGCTGTAACAATGCGTTCAAGTAGATGTTTAAGAATCTCGTGAATATCGGAGGGCATGATAATTTCTAAGCTGCCGCGATCGTAGGCAAGACGAGTGGATCGCCCACTGCCTAAGTCGGCTAATAATGCTTGATAAGTTGACCAACTCACATTAGGCAGCAGGATTCGCTGGGTGGTTTGTTCAAGGAGATTTTTTGTGAGAGTGTGCGATCGTGTCATGAAGACCTTAAAACTATTGTATTTCTTTCACTGCGAGCCTAAATTTCGCATTAGATTCTTTGAAATAATTTAATTGGCTTCTTACATTCCAAATAAAATTTTCCTCTGTTCGATTATTATTCACTCCATATTCGCCTAAAAATATGTATACATTGTGTGCATGCGCAATCATGGTTTGAAATTCCTGATCAACACGTTTACACTCATATGGAGAAAGACCTATATCAGTACCCTTATAATATATTTCTGTTGCTTTCTCATAATCTTCACTCAAAATATTTAATAGTGTTTCAAAGTCATATTCTTTTTCGTCGTATTTTCCAAGTATTGACTCAGCATCAGATAATAAATCACAAATTTCATTTGTAAGCTCAAGAACTTGCTTGACAAAGTCTTCTTTATTAATTGTATTTTTATCATTAACCTGAGACCAAGTTAAGTAACTATAATTCCACTTAACCTTAATTCTGTTGGATATCTCTTCTCCACCTATTGAACTTGGTTCACCGCCTAGAGGAATGTTTTCTGAGAACCATTCCGTCTGACAGATAAAGTTATTGTTACTTTCATCCTCTGCTGAAGGATATATAAACAACCAAACAACGTGTGCTGGTTTATTGTGCCAATACTTTTGAGTTATTTGATTTCGATAGTATTTGTAGTCAATGGCTTTGATAGTAAGACTCTTTATAAGATCAATGATTTCTGACTGAGTATGTTCTTTATTTAAGATTACTCGTAATGAATATCTTTTTGCCAATCTATGACTTAAATCTTTAACATGAAAAATCGTATAATCTTTGTGAGTTGTGAGTTTATTGACTAAACGTTTCAGGTCTACATCCATACCAGGATTTATTCGCTGGTTTTCTGGCACCATAATTTTCCATCCTTGACCAGTGGGTATTACGTTTTCTGATTTGATAGCTTGCCAGTAAGAAATACGGGTTTCTGGGTTGTGTAAAATAATCAAAACAGGCAAAGAATGCTTTATCCAGTATTCTAGATGTTCACTATCTCCTCTAAATATAAAACCTTGCGATTTTGATTCTTGAAACCAAGAAATACCTGTTTTTATTTGCAAGGCTATTAACTTTCCTGTGACTGTTTTTCCCTCTACAAATTCAATTTGTGCATCAATTCCATAATCACTTATTGGTTGTTCTCTAAAAATATACCCTGCTCTTTCAAATTGTTCTCCAACAGCCTGGACACCGATTCTATCTGTTGTTGAATTATGATGTATTTTCATAAGGTATAGGGTAAATATTGTTTATCAAATCAGGGTGTCAAGTTTTTTTGATTTTTCAGGGTATGTCACCACGCTACCTTAGATTATCAGGTAAATTTGAGTAAAGTCCCTGACTGGCTAGAGCTTGACGCAACTGAAACCGCCTATCCTTATTCATTTTTAGCAAAAATAATTTTGGTGTGTCCTGTTGTGTAGGCACGGATTTTTAGGAAGCTCATAAGGGTATTCATTGGTCGTGTTGTTATGAGTTGTTGAGTGGGTAATATTTATAGAATATTGATTTAGTTCTCTCCGTATCTAATTATTACGTTCTGGTAAAAATTCACTTAAAGCGATCGCACCCCATTTTTGTCCCGCAATCACCACCGAAACCACTCCCGTTTCGTCTAGGGTTTCAGACTGTTGATAGTCCGATCGCCCCTCTTGAGTGATGGGGTTGGTGTAAATTGTTAAACTCCGTTCCGGTAAATTAATCAGCCAATAACACGGGATCTGGGCCTCCGCATAAAGCTGTTTTTTGAGGGTACGGTCGCGCTCCAATGTTGTATCCGCAATCTCAACGACTAAACCCAAATCGGCCCCGCTTGGATGGCGATCGCTGTAGTCGCGAGGGTTACCCTGAACGATCATCAGGTCTGGTTCTGGCTCACTGGTTGCGAGAGTGATGGGTTCCTGGCTATCGGTGTACCAACCTTCGGGCGTGACGGCTTCCAGGAGAGTGCGAAGGAGTTTGGTCACGAGCCGATGAGGGGGTTTTTTGGGCATTTTTAGAGTAAGGAGGCCATCGAGCAACTCCACGCGATCGCCAGCCGTGAGAATCCCAGTAGCGATCATTTGGTGGTACTGCTCAATGCTTAATCGCCAAATGGGTTCGGTTGGGATGGTTGCGAGGGGTGTTTGAGGGGCGGGCATGGTCGGCTCAGGAGATCCTGCATCGATTTTAAAGGTTTACGCTCAAGCACGGGTGTTGCGACTGGGGGGATATTCGCCTTGGGTGAAGCGATCGCACCATTGCCCCACTTTCCACCAGGCGAAGGCCGTGATGGCGATCGCGCCTGAGATTGCACCCGTTAACCCTAAGGGTGCAGTGATGGTTGCAATGGGGAGAGCAACCCAAAGGAGGAGGAGTGCGATCGCGCAAGCTTGGCGAATCCGTTTGAACCGCTGCAACGCGGTGCGGCAACTTTGGCACTGTTCCGTGTGGGAATGGTAGCGTTCTAAGAGAAATTCATGGCGCAATTCCGGCGGATCAAACGTCGTATCGGGGAACGGTTCGCCGTGATTTTCCACCCAGCGACGATAGGCCGACACAAAGCGGTCTGATCCGGTGGGGAGATAGCAGGTTTGGGCGTAGTTGGCTTGGGATTTTTCCAGTTCGCGTTCTTGGATGTGGAGGAAAATTTGGTCATCTTCGAGGATGCCCATTTGGTTCAAGTGGGAAAACCAGCGGGGCGTGAACTTAAACACAAAGCGCGGTACAGCCGATTTAAACCGGAACGGCAGCCGCACCAACGCTCGACACTTTCCCTTCGCGATCGGCGTTGCATAGAGAACCGTCATCACCTGACCAAAGGGGCTTTCGGCAATGTCGTGCCACATCAAGCCCGGCGCAATGAAGGTGGTTTTTTGGGAACCGAGTTTGCCTCGGCGCGGGCCTTCGGGCCAAGCTCCCGTAAAACCGGATTTTTCCACAGCACTGACTTCGAGGTCAAATTCTTTGGCGTTGGCGCGGTTGCCAACGCGGGGGTGATGGGTGAAGGACACATGGCTGGTGTCGAGGACGTTTTCGAGGAGCGTCGTCACATCGTAGGGCAGGTCGCGGGCAACATCTACCATCACCCATTCGGATTCGTTGTGGTCGAGGGGGGTGACGCGGGGGATGGGTGTTGTGGGGGCGTTTTCGGGTTGACCGGCGTAGACGAAAAGCATCCCCTGGACGACTTCGCTGGGGTAGTGACGGATGGCGGCGCGGGGGCTGTGGTGGGCGGTTCCATGTTCGGGCTGGAAGGGAATGCGATCGCACGCTCCCGTTTCGGTAAAGGCCCAGCCATGATAGGGACATTCTAAGCAGCCATCTTCGGTGATCCGCCCTTCGGACAATGCCGCGAGACGATGGGAACAGCGATCGCTCAACACCACCCACTGCTCTGTTTTTTCCTGCCACCAAATCACCAAGGGTTGCTCTAACAGGACAAACCGGGTCGGGCGCGATCGGTCTAAATCCCCAACAAACTGCACCGGATACCACGCCTCATCCCAATCGAAGGGGTCAAGGGAGGCGAGTTCAGAAGACGAGGCCGGGGATAATGCGTCTGATACCATGGAACACTTTCAGCAGAACAGGAACAAAGGGACTGCCCCAGTGAGCAGCCTTCCCCTTAGCTTAACGAATCTTTACAACTCAAGCCTCAAATCAAGCCAGTCTCCTGGTTAAAATGCGTCTCTTCTCCCCGTTTGCCCTTCCCCTCGATCCCCTCCACTGTTCATCTTGTTAGGTTGCGGGCAATAGATACAGCCCCGGTTTAGCATCAGCCGGGGGTGATTTTTCAAGGAATTCTAGATAGTGCAATAATTTTGGTCATCAATCAGACCGAGCTGATCAGCATCTAAATTGCATTGACTGAGTTTCCTTTATTTTTGATAGTCCGATGCCACTTAGTCACTAGTTCTTTCTCATTTAGTAATTTATGCAACAAAATCTCTAACTCTTGAATCGAATCAAAAAATCGGTTCGCGATAAATTCTTTCGCTGAATGCCACACCAGTTCTATCAAGTTGTAGTCTGGACTGTACTCTGGTAAGAACTCGATCATTAAATTCGGTATCTCTTTTTTGATTTTTGATCAAAACTCTTTTGTTTTATGGTAAATATTCAGGTCATGATAATTTGGCTGTAAGCATTGCTCAGTATGGGTTTCAGCTATTTCGGGCTATTTTGTTATTCTCAATAAACAAGGCTGTAACCCCTAGTCTTGCGTACTTATTGAGAATGAACTGTTAGTTTAGAACCTGATTGACGGACAAAAGATTCAGTCAGGGGAGTAAGAAAAAGAGCAAAACTGGAATTCAAGGCGATAAGAGCGTTGCCGATGCTGAGGACGAGAAGCCATAGCCGGTTCAGGGTCAGAATTAGAAAAGAAAGCAACAAGCCGAATCAAGCGCCAGCCCTCAAGGAGAGCAGTACGAATCCACTCAAGACCGATAACGAAAATAGCTATTGCCGCGAAACCAATGGGGGTCAACCCAGCGACGCTTGCCCGATTGGACAACCTCAAGACCCTGAGCTGAGACATAGAGAGTCGCCAGAGCCAGAATGAAGCAGAGACGGGAAAGAACACAAACTGAGCGAAGTTGGGAAGATTGGAGGTGCCAACCCCCAGACTGGTCATCGAGAAACGCCTCCTCGATATCAAACCGGAGACCATACTCAGCAAAAGTCTGGAGGTGGGTCGGTTCATCACTGACAACCGCCCAAAACTCGCCATTGACATTGTTGCGACCGAAAATGACATGAACCGGACCATACCATTCACCTTTGTGAAGTTTGACGTTGTGCCAGCAGAGGGCTTCACCGGGTTTGAGATGAAACGCTTTTGGTTGGCTCCAGCCCTTGGCAGAGTGCCAAAGCCAGGTATTGCTTTTGATGCGGATGCGATAATGCCAGCCGAAGGTGCGCACCAGCGTCATAGTCTCCGTCTGCACAAAGCCACGGTCAGCCAGCAGCACCACCTTCACCCCTTGCGGTAGGAGTCGAGCGACATCTTGGAGCAGTTCTCGGTAGGTGTTGGCGGCAACCGAGGCACTGGGGTGAGCCAACACACGCCAGCCTAGGGGTAAAGCACGACCGCGATGCACCACAGCCACCCGAATCAGACAATACTCATCCCAAAATAGTGAGGTGTCTAAGCTCAGGTACATCACCTCATCCTGCCAATCGGCTAAGGCGGCTTTGATGATGGGTTTGTAGAGTCGATGAATATTGATGCGGCTATTGCCCAGCCAGCGTCGGACTCGCCGCTGTTTACTTTGGGCAAACAATCCTCGACAGGGCAGATACGGCAGCCATTTCGTGAGGTTGACTGCTCCGGTTTGGATGACGGCGATGACCATCCAGATGCAGGTAGTCAGGTGGCTCAGATGCGCCCAGGGGATGTCTTGACCCAACCAGGTTTTCAGGGCATTGTAAATTTGGGAGTTTTTTTCACAGTTCTCCAGAGTTTTGTTGTGGTAACTCAATTCTAGAGGACTGACTCCCATTTCTTAATTCTCTGTATTTCAGTCAGGGCAACCTCTTTAGCTATCCCTACCACTTCTTTTGTCAGTCAATCAGGTTTAGAACTCACCTCGATTTTGAAAGCCTTGCTGTGACTGCGTTTCAAGTACCTGAATCCTTACGTTTTATGAATACTTGCATTGTCTAAAACAAGAACAATTTTACAGCCATCTTTTTCAAAGTCTTCTGCCTTTTTATCTTCCCCAGCCCATTCATGTTTTAGATGTTCATAAAACTGTTTTAGTACATGATAAAAATTTTCTCCTGTCCTTTTTTTCAGAAAGTCTACATACCGTTTCTTATCAGACAAACGTAAATCCCTATCACATTAATTTTCCCTTTTATCCGTTTTCCTGATACTTTTTTTTCGCTTTCCTTTCTTTGTCCAGTTTTTTCCCCTAATTGGTTTCAATCCAAAGCCAGTTTCATCCTAAAACCATATCTGGAGACGTTCTGACGATTCTTTTGCTATTTTTACATATTCATTCAATTTTGTTCTAAATAATGCTTTTTTTTCTGGATTTTGCTGATCTTCTAAGCTGTATTTTGACCAAATGTACACAAATTTGTTTTTTTTAGAATCCTTCTGACTTGACTAGAACTCAATTCAATTCCAGTCTCTTGCTCTAAATGCTTTGCTAATCTCTCTGCTGTCCACCTTCCATATTCATACCCAAATTCTTTCGGCTCTTTGTTGATGATTTCTATTAATAATTCTATATACTCAGGTGTGGCTTTATGAAAATTTCCTTTCATTCTTTCGTCAACCAGGCTTTCCAAATTATTCGGATCTCCATGAGTACACCAGTAGGCAACTTTTCTTAATGAGCAACCCAAAAAATCGGCAATCTCTTGATATTTTTTGCCATCATTTCTTAATAAGAGCATCAAGATTCTTTCTCGAATATCTGGATTCTCCTGATACTTGAGTTCATGCTGCAATATTTTTTTCTCTTCCGTGGTTATATAGTTTTTAATCGGCATATTGATATGGTATTGTTTTTGTACTATTATATGTAATTTAGATGCTGATTAGCTTATCCGTGCGGTTGGGGACTGTTTCAATGGGTTCTGGCAATAGCATCACATCAGGATAGGGGTAAAGGTTGACTGCGGGAATTGCTAAGTGTTGATCGGTGATGAAGACGCGGTAGGGTTGACGCTTGAGTGCAATGCGCAACCCACTGGCTAAATTGAGGGTCGGACGATTATGGGCGGGGTTTCTTCCTGTCATGGGAATAATCTTTTAATGTATTCATGACGGTCGGATGATTCGACCTCCTGAGTTAGATAGTCTGCGGGGCTATAGATGATTTTTTCAACGGCTTGCATCAGAAGGGGTGGTGGCGGGAACCGGTGAGCGTTGCGTTGCAACTCTCGCCCATTTTATCCTGTCTATCCGAGAGGGGCGATCGCAACCCACCCCGTTACCAAAACTGAAACCAACTGGGTTCGATCGGAACCATCGGCTACATTGAAAATATTGATGTTCTGTTGTGTGAAATTCCCATGAACAATCGTTTTGTTGCTGCGATCGCGCTGGTGAGCCTCCTCCTTGCTGTTGCACCGTTACCCCTGCGAGCCGAAAACGGCGATCACACAATTGGCGAAGGATTTGTGCCGGATTCCCTGTCCGTGAGCGATAACCCCCTCAGTGGGACTCGTGTGGTGATCAACGAAGACGAACGCAAACCTGTTCTCACCAATGCCTATCCCTACTCCACCATTGGCCGCGTTGACCTCTTAACTCCTCGTGGTCGGTTGACGGGGAATTGCACCGGAACCCTGATCGGACGGGATCTCGTGTTGACCAACTCCCACTGTATCGCCGATGAAAACACCGGAGATGTGTTGTTCCCCCCAGAGCAGATCCGGTTCCGCCCCAATATGATTCAGGGTGAAGCGGAGATCATCGGTGTGACCGAGTTTGAATATGGCTGGCAAGAGGCTCCTGGTGAAGCCGCAGCGGATTGGGCGATTCTCAGGCTTGACGAAGCGATCGGCGATCGCTTCGGCTATCTGGGTTGGGTGGCACTGGATTTTGACAATCCCCGCGTGATTGACGCGATCGCGAATCAAATCCGGCTTGCGGGCTATTCAGGAGATTTTCCCGGTGCGGCCCAAGAACGATTTTTCGGCCCGGCAGGAGATACGGCTGGCCAGCATGCTGGGTGCAGTGTGGTGGATATGGCGGCGGCGTTGAATGTGAATCGGCGGGCGTTGGCTCAGTTTGCGGGTCAATTGTTCCATGCCTGCGATACGAATCCAGGGGCATCGGGCAGCGCCTTGATCGGTCATTGGGAAGATGGTGTGTATGTGGTTTTGGGGCTGCATGCGGGGGCGAATCAGTTTGATCAACCCTTGAATATTCTGGGTGAGGGGCGATCGCAGGCCATCAACCGGGGCGTGCGGGTGGAACAATGGGCCGCCACCGCCGCCCGGATGTGGCGGGACTAATGCCCACGGCGGGGGAGGGGCAGAGCGTCAGCGATAATCAGTGACTTAAGCAACTGTGAAGTTGTTTTAGTCACCAGTGCTTTAAGATTGTTTTAACGATTTGTCGAACAACTTAAGGATCAATTCATGTCTGTAGCCACTGCCACCCCCACATTCTGCGACGGCATTCAATATTTTGCGGAGACATTGCCAGGCTTTGACCAATACGGCGGCGAGGCAGCGATCGCACCGGGACAAACCGCGATCGCCTCCCCCAGCGACCCCAAGGCCGTCTATCAAACCCTCTTGGCAGCCGATGCCCTGCGCTATCTCACCCTCCAAATCACCGCCAGTAAGCAATCGGGCCACCCCGGCGGTTTTGCCAGCATTGCCGATGGAATCGCAGCCTTGGTGATGCTCGGCTACAAAAACATCACCACCGAAGTCGGCCACCACGCCCCCGGCTTCTATAGCAACGTCTTCCTCGATCAATCCCTCGAAGCGATGGGGATTAACACCGTGCAAGGAATGCGCGATCGCTTCCGCGAAACCCACGGCCTCCTCGGTCACCTCTCCGGACAAATCCCCGGCCTGCTTAACCCCGCTGGCCCCCTCGGCCAAGGGCAACACTTCGCCATGGCCGGCGCGAAACTCAACCCCGGCGTGCTCTTCCCCGTCACCATCGGCGACGGCGGGTTAGGCGAACCCTACATCATGAGCAGCTTCGGCCACTTCAACACCGCCTACCCCGACACCACCAACTTCCTGCCGATCCTCGTCTGGAATGGCTACAGCCAAGAACACCACAGCATGGTATCCACCAAAACCAACGCCGAAATGCTCGCCTATTGGCAGGGCAACGGCTTCGCTGAGGTGATTCTCCTCGATGCCAAAGACTACGACGATGCTGATCAACCGGGTGATTATGTGGACAGCACCGCGTTTTCCTTTGCAGGTCGCCTCAAATTTACCCAAGCCCTCCTCGAAGCCACGGACAAAGCCGCGAAATCCGCCCTCGGTGGCACGCTGACGGTCTTGATCGTCAAGCAACTCAAAGGCGCAGGCGTTCACAAGCGCGGCGCGAAATCCCATAACCTCTATCCCGGTGATTCCGTCGAAAAAGACTACATCATCGCCGCGCTCCAAGCCCGCGCCCTCACCCCCCAAGCCTGGGAATTGGTGCGCACCAACTACGTCCGCGCCAACGGTGGCCCGGCCGCTCAAACCGCTGTGACGGAGAGCGTTCGCCCCGTACCGGAGTTGGGTAGCGTCACCCTGCAAGAATTTCCCCTGGGTGATAAACAAGTGTCCACCACAGCGATGGGTGCAATGGTGGTGCAGGTGGGTCAAGCTGACCCGGATTTTGTCGTGACGAATGCCGACGGTAACGCCGCTTCGGGGATTAACAACATCAATGTGGGCTTGAAAATTGTTCACCCCACCACGGATGCGGACTATTTCCAACAGCCCCAAGGCCAAGTCTATGAACCCTTGAGCGAGGATGCTTGTGCGGGGTTGGCGGCGGCTCAGGCGTTG
The DNA here is from genome assembly GCF_001890765.1 of Spirulina major PCC 6313. Lineage (NCBI taxonomy): Bacteria > Bacillati > Cyanobacteriota > Cyanophyceae > Spirulinales > Spirulinaceae > Spirulina > Spirulina major. The sequence continues at coordinate 3,277,534 of NZ_KV878783.1, forward strand.
TTTGGGGCGCGATCGCTCTGGTGCTCCTACGAATCCTTCGCGATCAACGGTCTCCCCATTTGGCAAACCGTCACCCAAGCCATGGCCGAACTGCGCCGCCCCACCCCCGCCACGGTCTGCCTCTTCACCGCCGGCGCTTTGGAACAGGGGCGCAACGGTTGGACGCACCAACGCCCCGAAGTGGAAAACTATTTCGCCGCCATGATGCGCAACGGCAACGTTTTCCCCCTCTTCCCCTGCGATGCCAACAGCACCCAAGCCTGCTATGAATGGGCACTCCAGCAGGTGAACAAAGGCATCACGATCACGGTGTCTAAATCCCCCCTGCCGATTCGCTCAACGGTGGAGCAAACCCGCGACGCTCTCACCCATGGCGCGTTTGTTCTCCAGGAAACCCCCGGCGAAAAAACCGTCGTTTTCGCGGTTTTAGGCGATATGACCCTGATTCCGGCGCTCGATGCAGCCGAGCAACTTAAGGCCCAGGGCATTGGTTCAAAAGTTGTGGTGGTAGTGAGTCCCCGCCGTCTCTATCGGCCGTCAGATGTGGCGGCGGATCTATGCAGTGAATCGGATCAGGGTTTCCTCTCCGCTGCGGAGTTTGCGGCGCTGTTCGATGGGGATGCGGTGTTGGCAATCACGGGCGGTTCTGGTGCAATGTTGGAACCAATCCTGCTCCGTTCGACGGCTCCTCGCGATTTGTTTGCCTGGAAGCGGGGCGACACGGCGGCCAGTGCAGCGGCGGTGATGGCGTTTAACGGTCTGACGGCGGCAGCGTTTGTCCAACGGGCGACGACGCTTTTGAGTTAAGTGTAATCGTTGGATGGGATGGGGTAGAGTCTACCCCATCCGTTGCGATCGCCACCGGCCATCGACGAGCAGCCGGTGCGAGCATTCCATTCTGGGCTTTCGAGTTAGTTGCAGAGACAGGATTTACAGTTTTCACCGTTTTCGTCGCAACATTGGCAATAGGGTGCAGAGGCGAGGCTAGAATCGGGACATAAAGCCGTATTATTTAAGCCAATTGTAGAGACCATGACAATTAAATAACCGAAGAGTTTAAATTGCGTGAACATACAGATACCCTGACTTGAAAAGATTTCTTTCAAGATATCTCGTTGTGGATTCTTTGGGATGAGGGGTGAGGTCTTCCATGGGTATGAGGTAGACACCTCAAAGCCTTGCTAGCACTAATCTTTCACACCCCAAACATTGATTTTGCCATCCATACTTCCACTGATGATTTGAGTGCCACCCTGGTTACTGGCCAGCGAAAGTACGGAGCTTTGATAGCCGACTAAGGTGTGTTGAAGTTTGCGGGTTCGGAGGTTCCAAATATTGATCGCAGCATCTGATCCACTACTCATGATGGTTTTGCCATTATTACTGAGACAAAGGGCGTGAATTTCATTCAAATGGCCAATGAAACGATGCTGAAGGGTCTGGTGTTTAATATCCCAGAGGATCAGGGTTTTGTCGGTGCTGCTGCTGATCAGGGCGGATTGTTCGGGATGCCAGACAAGGCTGGTGATGCTGTTGAGGTGGCCGTGGAGGGTGGCGATCGCGCGTCCGGTGGCTAAATCCCAGAGCAGGATCACCCCGTCGGCGCTGCCACTGGCGGCAAAGCGTTGATCGGGGCTGAAACAGACGGCTTGGATGACGCTGTGATGGCCGATGAGGTGCTGGCGGATTTGGCCGCTGTCACTGTCCCAGAGGGTGAGCATACCATCAACGCCGCCGCTGAGGATGGTCTGTTGGTCGGGACTGATGGCGATCGCTTTCACGAAACTGTTGGGACTGGTGAAAATGCGTTGCAGTTGGGGGGTGGTGAGATCCCAAAGTTTGATGCTGCGATCCATGCTGCCGCTGGCGAGGGTAGTGCCGTCGGGGGTGAGGGCGATCGCAGAGACCCAATCCGAATGCCCGACAAGGGTGTGGCGCAGTTGCCCGGTGGGAACGTGCCAGAGTTTGATCGTTTTATCGAGGCTGCTGCTGATCAGGGTTTGGCCGTCGGGGCTGATCGCGAGTCCGGTGATGGGTTGGCTGTGGGCTTGGATGCTGAGGAGGTTACTAAACAGGGGCCAGGGATTGAACGATCGCAACGTCAGCAAAATTTTCACATACCACCGCTCCTGTTCGAGGGTGTCTGCGATCGTCACCGCCCAGTCTTGCAGCAGTTGATAAGCTGTCCATTGGACACGGGGACTGTGATCTTGCAGGGCATTGAGCACGAGAGCCACGCCGCGATCGCCCTGTTGCATCGCTTCAACTAGCGCCGCCCGTCGCACGGCTTCTTGGGGGTTCCGGAGGCGCGTTTGCACACCGGAAAAGCCCCCTAACACCAGGCCATCCGGGGTTAGGGCTTGTCCCCCCAAGACCACATCATGGGCTTCAGGTTGAGTCTGAAAATGATTCATAAGTCTGCCGCTGGAATCTCACCATCCCCGCCGATGCCGGGTGCTCAATCACCCTCCATCTTCACACAAAGTCTTCCCAACGCGGATTGTAACCGTTGTGATCCAAGCGGCAACAACTGGGCGGTTTTTACGTCACGATGGGGCATAGTTGTGTTGAATGTTGAAAGAGTTGCCCTATGAAACTGGCTTGGTCTATCCTCCTGCTTCCCCTCGGTTTCATCAGTGCTGAAGCGGCGATCGCACTCGAACCGCCGCTAGAGTCCGATGAAATTGCGATCGCGGCTTCCCCAGCGACCCCAGCGGCAATTCCGAGCATCATTACCCCACCCTCCCCCCAAGACATCCCGACAGCGATCGCGTTCGAGCCGGAACCGTTGGCCGTAGCAGTTCCCGCCGAGCCGATGCCGAGCGAACCCAGACCCACGGCCCAAGCAGAACCGGACGCGACCGCTCCCCCTGTCGATGAGGACATCGACGCAACCCCAGCGGAGCCGGAAGCCGAGGCAGCCATTTCAACCATTCCCCTCAAAAGTCCCGATCCGTGGGGGGAAACGGGGTTTGGGTCGTTTGCATTGACTCCGGATGACCGCGCCCGTCATGAATTGCTGCGTCAGGGCGATCGCGCCTTTGGGGCCGCAGATCTGCCGACGGCGGTGGAGTTTTATCAAGCAGCCAAAGAGCCGTTTGCCTTGGAGCAGTCCGGCGAACACGCGGCCCACGTTGCCGCGATTACCGATCCTGACCTGCTATCCCCCGCTGCTGGGGTCTATTGGCGCACCCACCAAGAGGGCGTTGCCGCGAATTTAACCAGTAAGATTTTCGCGCCGCTGGATTTACTCCTTGAAGAGCAGCCGGAATTTATCCCGGCCTATGTGAGCTATGCCCAAGAATTGCGCGATCGCAACCAAAATGAACGCGCCATAGAAATTCTCGAACAGGCCGCCAATCGTTACCCGGATCAGCCAGAGCTACTGATGATGACGATTGATGCCAAACGGGAAGCGGAAGAATGGCTCGATGCGTCATTGTTGGCGCGTCAGTTTACGATCCTCAATCCGGATCATCCCCAAGCGGAAGCCTTTAGCCTGATTGCCGATGAGACCTTTGAACGCTATGAGCGGAAGTTACGGAGCCGGATTCGGGGCAATGCGATCGCCAATATTTTGACCGGAATTGTGGGGTTTGCGGTGACGGGGAATATTTTCGGCCCCATCTCCGCTGTGGAAACCGCTATTATTCTCCTCGATGGGGAAGAGAAAATCGGCGATCGCATCGCCAACCGCGTCAAAGAAGTCGCGCCGATGGTGGATGATCCGCTGCTGCTGGGCTACGTGGACGAAATCGGGCAAGCCCTCGCCCAAACCACCGGCCGCGACGAATTTACCTATGAATTCAACATCATCCTTGATGACACCCTCAACGCCTTCGCCCTCCCTGGCGGCAAAATCTTCATCAACGCCGGAGCCATTCTCGAAACCGAAACCGAAGCCGAACTCGCGGGCCTGATCGCCCACGAAATTTCCCATTCCGCCCTGTCCCACGGCTTTCAACTGGTGACCAAAGGGCAATTCACCGCCAACCTCGCCCAGTATGTCCCCTTCGGCGGTCTCGCCACGAATCTACTCGTCTTCGGCTACAGTCGCGGCATGGAACGGCAGGCAGATCGCCTTGGCACTCGGATGCTCGCCGCCAGCGGTTATGCCGCAGATGGGGTGCGGAACCTGATGGCCACCCTTGACGCGATGAACAAGCCCAGCCCGCCCGCATGGTTATCGACGCACCCGGATACGAGCGATCGCGTCCAATACCTCGAAACCTACATCCTCGAAAACGGCTTAAACCGCTACAGCTTCGAGGGCATCGATCGCCACACCCGAATGCGACAACGGGCCCTAGACCTGATCAACGAATATCGCCAAAGTGCCGACTATCGCCGCCGCCGCGATCGCCGCCGCTAATCACGCCGCTCCAGGCTGAATCGTCTTTATTCTCTTGCCAGAGTGATAAGCGTGGTTTACAACGCCGAACCCTGAAAAAACACGTCCAGTCCCTCAAACTTCCGCAGGCTTCACCCATCCTCATCCAGCACCCTTAATGTATTTAGCGTGAAGCCGGTGAAAGTCTGAATTGATCGGGAAAAACGGTCTACGCTTCGGCGTGATCCAGTGCAGCGACGCGCTCTAACTTGGCCCCAATGCCTTGGAGTTTCGTTTCGAGGTTATCGTAGCCGCGATCGAGGTGATGGAGACCTTTCACAATCGTTTTGCCATTGGCCGCCAAACCCGCCAACACCAACGCCGCCGAAGCCCGTAAATCCGTCGCCAGCACCGGCGCACCGGACAGGAAGGGCACGCCTTTGATAATGGCGTTTTGCCCCTTGACCCGGATATCCGCGCCCATCCGCACCAGTTCCGCCACATGGCGCATCCGGTTTTCAAACACCGTTTCTGTGATGACGCTGTTGCCTTCCGAGAGGGTCATCAGGGCCATGAACTGCGCTTGCATATCCGTGGGAAACCCTGGATAGGGGAGGGTTTCAATGTCCGTTGCTTTGCGACAATTGGGAATAATCCGCAGTTGATTCAGACCTTCGGCCACCACGTCCGATCCCATTTCCCGCAGTTTAGCCAGGACGGGGCTGAGATGGTCGGGGATCACGGGGCCGATGGTTAGTTCCGATTGGGTGATCGCACCGGCAACGAGGAAGGTTCCGGCTTCGATGCGATCGGGAATGATGGCATAGTCCACGCTGTGAAGATAGGGAACCCCAGAGATGGTGATTGTATTGGTTCCTGCACCGCGAATTTTGGCTCCCATGGCGCGGCAGAAATTGGCGAGGTCGGCCACTTCGGGTTCTTGGGCGGCGTTTTCAATAATGGTCTCACCGTCAGCGAGGGTGGCGGCCATCATTAGGGTTTCCGTTGCCCCGACACTGGGATAGTCAAGGTAAATATTGCCTCCTTTCAAGCGTCCGCCGGGCACGTCGGCATGGACGATGCCGTGTTCAATGCGAACATGAGCACCGAGGGCTTGTAGGCCTCGCACATGGAGATCGACAGGACGCGCTCCGATCGCACAGCCTCCCGGTAGGGGGACGCGGGCTGTCCCCAGGCGAGCCACGAGCGAGCCGATGATGAAGAAACTGGCGCGGAGTTTCGAGACTAACTCGTAGGGGGCTTTGGAGGTGCTGATGTGTCGGGTGTCGAGGGTGAGGCGATCGCCTTCGTGCTGGATTTTAATCCCTAGGGATTCAAGCACTTGGTTCATCCGTTGAATATCCGTCAGGTTAGGGACATTGCGGAGAACGCAATCATCCGGGCACAGGAGGGTGGCAGCCATAATGGCAAGGACTGAATTTTTTGCCCCGCTGATTTTGACGTGACCGGAGAGGGGATGTCCTCCGACAATGTGCAGCGTCGGCCCCGAATCGGGGGTCTCGACGGATTGCACTGGGGTCGGCTCGACGGAATTAGCGGCGGTTTTTTCCACAATTAACAAGGGGGTGGTTAGTGTCTGGATTTTGGGTTTAAATTTTACAGCAAAGTCGAAAAAAGTCTAGTTCACTGAAATTTTGTCAAGGGTGATATTAAGAAAAGCAAAAGACCATGGGGATACATGTTTTCTCGATTGCGCTGGGTGTTTTCTGGCAACCCTGAAATCATGGCATAAAGGCTTGAATCAGTGATGATTATGGGGTTTTGGGGGTCGATATTGCCCGGAATAGCATGCATGGTAAGGTTGGTCACAGCGTCCTTCGGGCAGCATTCTAGCCGAGACGGTGGGATGTTAATCCGGTTTTTGCGCCTTGCTAACCAGCCGTGCTTAACCCAAAGGGGTAAAATTGCAGCGTACCACAGGAGGATCTCAGGCCACCGGGGTTAGGGCAACGATGGACCAGACTGCGTTGAATCGATGGATCGATCCCACTGAATCAGCCGGGGCGGGATGGTGCGATCGCACCTTGGGACCGTCTTGCCCAACGAGCATGTTCTGTACAATCGATAGGGTATGGGAGGGGGTGGGATTTTCGATGTCGGGCTGAGGTGTAAAGCTGGGCTGAGGGCGGGTGACAGGGAGAGCAGGCGGGAAGGGTGAGGTAAGACTCTGGCGCTCAGGGTAGAGACGGATATACTGCCATGGGCTTGATCCCTTCAATTTGCACTATTGTCGGGGCGATCTGTCGCCTATCGTTAGATCGCATATCGTTTCACATGCTTAGACCGATGCATATCGTTTGGTTGGATCGTTCTTCTGTTTTGGGTCGTGAAGAGGTGGGTGATGTTGCCGCAGCCTTGAGTCGGTTGGCCCATGAGGGTGAGCGGATTGCCCCGGCGATGGTGATTGCGGTGGATGGGTGGACGGATTGCTTGGGGGCGGTCAGTGAGCAGGAGCCGTTGTTGTTGGGGTTGTTGGATGGGTCGCTGCATTTTGATAGTCGTCAATATCAGGTGGTGCGTCATATTGCCCAGAAGGTGCGTCAACAGATCCAAGGGTGGGAGGTAACGCCCCAGTGGTTGATGACCTTGGGGGAAGGGTTGGCGGGGTTGGGCTGTGGGGTGGTGCGGGTGCTGCCGTCGCTGGTCTATGGGGAGCATTGCGGGGTGGCGGTGGAACAGATGCTGCGATCGCCCTGGTGTTTGAACCATCCGAGGCTGGTACAACGAACCATACAAGCAGTGTGGAGTGAGGTATTTGCGGCGCGAAATTTGCTCTATTGGCATCGTCAAGGGGTGGCGATCGCACAATTGCGCCTGGGCGTGATCATCCAAGCCGCTCCACCAACGGCCATGACGGGAACCCTAACCCTCACGGATCAGCAATGGCAGCTTGAGGTGATCCATGGCGTGCCCGATGTGACCTTGGGCTATGGGGTGGGAGCAGAGGTGTACGGCGGCAGCGGGGAAAAGGAAACAACCTGGTCACCGAGCCAGCAAAAGCGGGCCTGGTTAATTGCCTCGGTTCCGACAGTGCCGGTGTGTGTCCAAGATGTGCTCTGTCCAGCAATGGCAGAGGGGCAACCCCTGCTATCCCCACAGCATCGAGATACTTTAGTCGCGATCGCCCACCGCCTGCGCCAACAGGGCCATAATCATTGTCGCCTCACCTGGATGATGCCCGATGGGTTTATCACCATAACCGGTTATACACCCTATCCCCCCATTGGTCGTCCGGACTCCCACCCAATCCACAGCACAGGCGTAGATCCCAAAGCCTTGGTCACGGGAATCTGTGCATCCTCCGGGTCTGTCTATGCTCCGGTGTTTTGCATTGATCACGAAGATCTCCTCCCTCAGACATTCCCCGATGGGGCGATTTGGGTGGCGGCAACGATGGCCATGGCCTGGTTACCCCATTTACATCGGGCAGGGGGGTTGGTGCTAGAGCAGCCGCAGATGACGAGTCATGGGGCGTTAGTGGCGCGGGAATTGGGAATTCCGGCCTTGGTGGGAGTTCCCCAGGCATTACAACGCTTGGCGACGGTATCTCAGGCCTGGTTAGACAGCGATCGCCACGGGATCTTTCTCAACGCCCTCGCCCCCATCCCCCAGGACACTCCCCCGATCGCCCCCGCCCCCGGCTCCACCCAAACCCAAGTTTGGCTCAACCTCAACCAGCCCCACCTCCTGCATCGCTGGGCGGACTTGCCCATTGATGGCGTGGGGTTGATTCGGTCTGAATTAATGATGTTGTCCCTCTTCCACAGCCATCATGGCGGCCCGGCCGCCCTCGATCCGGATTCAATTCAGCGTTGGCTCGATCGGCCGGAGCAATTGATCCGGCAGTGGGTGGCCTGGTTGCGTCCGGTGGTGGCGGCGATGGCTCCGCGCCCGGTGTTCTATCGCTCGACGGACTGGCGATCGCTGGAATTTCCCCCCTTACCCCATCTCCCCACGGTGGGGGTGAATCCCTTGCTGGGCCTGCGGGGAACCGCCGTCTATGCCCACAATAGCCAACTGTTTGACATTGAACTCCAAGCAATTCACACCCTGCAACAGGACTATGGTAATGTGCGCATAATTTTACCCTTTGTGCGCAGTGTCGCGGAATTCCAAGCGGCTCGCGATCGCCTGCTAAAAGTGGGACTGTGCGATCATCCCCAGTTTGAACTGTGGTTAATGGCAGAAGTCCCGTCGATCCTGTTCCAACTCGCTGACTATCAAGCCGCCGGGGCCCAGGGTGTGGCCATCGGGCCGCGGGATTTAGGGCAGTTGCTGTTGGGGTATGAGGCCGATGCTATGGCGCTGTCCCTGCCTCCGTTGACGGATCATCCGGCGGTGTGGAGTGCGATCGAATTCTTGATCCTGACGGCCCATCGTCTGCGGTTGCCGGTGTCCCTCTGTAGCTCAACATTAAATTTACAGCCACACCAGTTAAAACGCTTGGTGGCAGCGGGGTTAACGGCGATCTCCGTGGAACGGGATGCGATCGCCCCCATCCGCCGCCACCTGCTCCATCTCGAACAAACCCTCCATCACCCCCCGTTTCCGTCCCCCTAATGCCCTATTGGCTCAACGCCCGGAACAGTTGCTGCAAACTGCCGAGCACCCCCATTTTTTTCGGCTGCACTGCCCCCGGTTCGGCATTGCCTTGGGCATGGCGGAGAAGAATACGCTCTAAGCCTTCTCCGGCGGGGCGTTGGGGTTCTTCTGCGATTAGTTCATACCCTTCCTCTGCCTCGGTTTCAGCAGCTAGCCACACTTGCCACAGGCTAGGAAACTGCCGAAACACCACGCCCCCCTCGAAGGGTCGGATGTAGTAGGCGGTTTCGAGGGTGCTGAGGAAGCGATCGCGCAACTGCCGCGCCGCATAACCAATCCCCACCGTCGCCACACTTTCCAACTGAGGAATCAAAATCACCACCGGCTTCCCCTCCGTGGCGTTGCAGAGTTTTTCCACCGCTTCCACTTCCACCGACGAGGGACATACCACCAGATAAATCTCATCAGTATCGCTAATTTTGGTCGTCACGGGGGTGAAGCGGCTCCCCAGATCATTAACCCGAAACTCCGTCTCGCCCCAATCTCGCCGGGCCAACGCTGCCGCCCCCGTATCGGCAAACAGCACCTTCAAACCACTGCCATAGTGGGCAAACAGTTCTGTATATTGGCGAGCGATCGCCTGGGCTTGGAGCGCAATTTCAGGAAACACCAGATCCACCTGAATCCTTTGGCAGCCACTCTCTAGGGCGGTCAGGGTCGCGGCTTTTGACTGTTGAATCGCGTCTTCTAAAGAGGTTGGAATCGTCATGTAATTTAAAAATTGATTGGATTTAAAGACGGTTGGAATCGGCTTCCATTATCCGGGATTATCACCCCTAAAGGCCAGTTAGCCATCACCCCAAGAGTAGGGATGGTTTCGATTTGCCGATCCGCCTCAACCCCATCGGCCCAATGGCCCCCGATCAACCCCCCACCCAATCCCACTATCTCGATGGGATCTCTGCACCGACTAAATTCAGGCTGGTGTTAAAGTTTCGGTGCGTTGCCGGGTTTCCACTTGATGTTACAGCCGATACTCGGTTTTTGATCGGGGGGGACAGGTTGATTACTTAAGACGGCATCGATCGCACTGCGCAGATCTGCCCCTGTGACGGGCTGGTCATTACCGGGGCGACTGTCATCGAGTTGACCACGATAGACCAAGGTGCGATCGCGATCAAACAAGAAAAAGTCCGGCGTACAAGCAGCGGTATAGGCATGGGCGACGGCTTGGGTTTCGTCGTAACACACCGGGAAGGTGAACCCTAGGGATTCGGCCATGGCTTTGAGGCGATCGGGGGAATCTTGGGGGTAATGTTCCACATCGTTGGAGCTAATGGCGACAATACCCAGGGGGCGATCCTGATAGTCGCGGCCGAGTTGGGCGAGTTGGTTTTGGATCTGCTTCACGAAGGGGCAATGTTCACAAATGAACATCACTAAGAGGGCATGGCGATCGCTAAAATCGGCAAGGGAAATGACCCGATCAGAAACGGTATCCGGGAGGGCAAAATCTGGAGCGGGTGTGCCAAGGGGGAGCATGGTGGATGCGGTACGAGCCATAGAAGATCTCCAAAGGTGCAGGGCAACAGTGGCAAGTGTAGCAAAGGGAAGGGAGCTAGACGCTCAGGATTGCGATCGCAATCCCGTCAGAGCAGGGAGATTCCGCTGGCAAGAATCGGCAACACCCTAGTTGCGATCGCCCCGCCCATCGTTGCACGATGTCCCCTCATGTCATGGCACAGCTAAAATAGTGTTTTCCTGTAGTGCACTATTTTAGCTAAAATAGTGCAATAGAATTTTGATTTTTTTTCGCATTGTAGAGAATTTCAGCGATTTTCTAATACACAGCTTTAGCTGAAACAGTTCATTGGATTAAAACGGCAATTCAGCAATCCGTCGTAACCCACCGATGCAGATGGGTCGTGATCCTAAGGCTGAGTCCAAAGGGCTTCGAGGTAGTCAATAGCAGCATCCTGTTTGGATGGATAGTTGTAGGCAAATTCTTCAAACCACAGCCCTTCATCGGAATAGGGGTCGAGGTCTTTCAGCCAAGCGGCGGCTTTTTGAGCGATCGCTTTGCGGCGTTGTTGCCGTTCCCATTCCCGTTGCCGATGTTCCCGCAAGATCGCTTCCTGTTGCTTGATCTGGGCAGCGGTGTCAATCTGTTTAAACTCGCCTTTGAGATCATCCAGGAGATGGTCAATCTTCGGGTCAGGGGGGGGAGGGCAGCGGTTGGCCTCAAACTCCCGCTTCATTTGGGTAATCACGCCATCCGTTGCCGCTGAGGTTTTGCGGGTGGGTAGTTCGATCGGGGGTAAGGGTTTCTGGCTAAATTCGGTTTGCAAGTCGGCGAGGAGGGCTTGCACCTCATCGGTGGGGGGAGTTGGCGATCGCAGCTCACGTGCTGACGGCTTAGCCCCTTGGCGTTGGCGAAACTCCCCTTGCACTTCAGCTAAAAGATCCGCCACCGTTGCATCCGCTTCATCCGGGGGGGCAGGGCGACGCTGTTGCCGGGCAAACCCTTCGAGATCAAGCTCATCCGGGTCTGCCGGGGTTTGTTTTTGGGCAAACTCCGCCTGCAATTCCGCCAACAAAGCAGCGGGATCGTCCGGTTGATGATTGGGTTGTCCTGGCGTTTGTGAACTCACTGCGCGTTCAACCTCCGCAAGTAATACATCAATCCTCTGATCATCGGCCTGATCCGAATCCTCTGAGGGTGGAAAGGATGACTCTGCTGGCTTCATCATCGCCGCGCCCCCACCTGGACTAGGCTGCGATCGCCTCTTGGAGCGGCAACCATCGGAAAGAGCGATCGCCCCCCAACTCCAGCACCACCTTAATTCTCGGTTCCGTGCGCGGCAGATTGATCAAATACTCGCGCTCCTGATTCGACAACACCATTCCCTCAATAATCCAAAGCACCAAGCCCTTGGAATTCGGCGGCAGATTTTCGAGCTGCGTCAGAGCGATCGGCGGCACATAGTAGATTTCCCCCACCATCGCCCCTTGGCCGATCGTCTTCTTCCCCAAGTGCGGCGGACGTACCCCATGGATACCCATCAGATAGGCCGCCACATCCCCCAAGCCTCTAGCCGTCAGGTTCAAAGTCTGATACCCCGCCGCCCGGAGTCGCCGCTGATACCGACCTTCGTAGCCTCCTTCTAAGGGCGCATAAATCCCCACGGCTCCGGACTGCTCTAAGCCTTTGATAAACGCTTTACCCGTTGTCAACAGTGCCATATCTTCTTTTCCAATTCTTCACTAACGTATGAATGTCGCTCAGATTGCAATGCGCTCTCTTTATCTTATATTAAGCAACAAGCAACCCCGCGCTAAAGCCCCAGAGCTTCCCAACGGATCAGGCGGTTAACCGTAGAACCTCCATCGGCATGGGACTGCGATCGCGCCCATTCCCCGACCGCTGCGATCTCAACCCTTGTCTCGGCCTCCTCCAAGTTTGCAGTCTTGACTTGGTGTGTCAAAACCGTTATAGTAAGCGATTGTGACCTTAAACGCGGCCATCTAGTAACAAGCGTTACTAAATCCAAAGCGTTCAAAGCGTACTCACCCACGGATACTGAAAGCTCATAACCCTTGCGTTTCAAGTCCAGAGTACCCAACGGGTCTAGGGAACAGCGAACGAATGCTCCTGTTCTCCACCACAACCTGCCCCCATCGGGCTAAAACCAAGACACTTCAATTTTGTTTCCGTTCACCCTCAAGCAGGTCGGACGGACTGAATCTGTCTGAAGGGCAGCGATTCACCGACGCTTATTCGTCTCGTCATTGGTGCGACCTCCCGGTTTATCAGTTTGTTTTATTTAACGTGTTGTTTAGAGAAAGAGAGGGCTAAACCCGTGTCTGTCGGTATCCTCGGCACCAAGCTAGGCATGACCCAGATTTTCGACCGAGAATCTGGCGCTTCGATTCCCGTTACCGTCATTCAAGCGGGACCATGCACTATTACTCAAATTAAACAAAAGCAAACGGACGGCTACACAGCAGTCCAGATTGGCTATCAGGAAGTTAAAGAAAAAGCCTTAACCAAGCCTGAACTCGGTCATCTCAGCAAAGCGAACGCTGCTCCCCTGCGTCACCTAAAAGAATATCGCCTCGACGATGTCAGCAGTTTTGAACTGGGTCAAGCCTTAAGCGCCGATATTTTTACCCCCGGTCAACTCGTTGATGTGTCGGGTAAAACCATTGGTCGCGGTTTTGCTGGGTATCAAAAACGGCATAACTTTAGACGCGGACCCATGTCCCACGGTTCCAAAAACCACCGTCTCCCAGGCTCCACGGGGCCCGGTACGACTCCCGGTCGGATTTTCCCAGGGAAGAAAATGGCAGGGCAATACGGCAACACGAAAGTGACCATTCGCAAATTGCAGGTTGTCCGCGTTGATACTGAAAAGAATCTGTTGCTCGTTCGCGGTGCGATTCCAGGAAAGCCCGGCAATGTGTTGAGCATCGTGCCTGCAAATATCGTCGGCTAGACGGTTCGGTCTGTATACAGTGGAAAGACAAGTTAGACAATGGTTAATTGTGTTGTAAAAAATTGGCAGGGTGAGGCGGTCGGCGAAACGACGTTAGATCTCCCTGTGGCCAAAGAAGAAAATGCGGCGCATATCGTTCACCGCGCTCTCGTGCGCCAACTGGCCAATGCGCGGCAGGGAACCGCATCCACGAAAACCCGTGCGGAAGTGCGCGGGGGTGGACGCAAGCCCTGGCGGCAAAAGGGAACGGGTCGGGCGCGTGCCGGGTCGATTCGCTCGCCGTTATGGCGTGGGGGTGGGGTCATTTTTGGGCCGAAGCCTCGCGACTATAGCCAAAAAATGAACCGCAAGGAACGCCGTTTGGCGTTGCGCACGGCGTTTAATAGCCGGATTGAGGATTTGGTGGTGGTGCAGGACTTCGCCGCAGAGTTAACCAGCCCGAAAACGAAGGATCTGGTGACGGCGTTGGCGCGTTGGGATGTGACCCTTGAGAAGCGGGTGTTACTGATTACCCACGAACCCCATGAAACGCTGTATCTGTCGGGGCGCAATATTGCCAACCTGACGATGATTTTGGCCACAAACCTCAATATTCACGATCTGTTGACGGTGAGCAAAATTGTGGCAACGGATGCGGCGATCGCCAAAATTCAGGAGGTGTATTGTGACTAATTACGACCCCCGCCAACTGGCGGATATGATTTTAAAGCCGGTGGTCACGGAAAAAGCCACGATCATGCTTGAGCAAAACAAGTATGTGTTTGATGTGCTTCCGAAAGCGACCAAGCCACAAATCCGGGCCGCGATCGAGTCTCTCTTTGATGTCACGGTCACGAAGGTGAATACGCATCTGCCCCCCCGACGCAAAAAGCGGGTCGGTAAATTTATTGGGTATAAAGCGCAATATAAACGCGCGATCGTCACCCTAGCAGAAGGGGATGAAATTGTCCTCTTCTCCGATGTCTAAGACCAAAACCAGCGACATCTCGTCGCGCAGTAAGCCTTGCAGAGCACGTAACTGAACATGGGTATTCGTTCTTTCAGACCAATGACTCCGGGGACACGGGAAGCCAGCGTATCTGACTTCGCCGATATCACCAAGTCCAAACCGGAAAAATCTCTTACTAAATACAAGCACCGGAAGAAAGGCCGCAATAATCGCGGTGTGATCACCAGTCGGCGACGGGGGGGCGGTCATAAACGCCTGTACCGTCAGATCGATTTCCGACGCGATAAGCGCAATATGCCCGCGACCGTGGATGCGATCGAATACGATCCCAACCGCAATGCGCGGATTGCCCTTGTGGTTTATGAGGATGGCGAAAAACGCTATATTCTCTGCCCCGATGGCTTGAAAGTGGGCGCGAGCATTATTGCTGGGCCGGATTCTCCCTTTGAAACGGGGAATGCGTTGCCGCTCTCGAATATGCCCCTGGGGAGTGAGATTCATAATATTGAACTCTTGCCGGGTCGCGGTGGACAAATGGTGCGCTCCGCTGGAGCCGCCGCACAATTGGTGGCGAAGGAAGGGGATTATGTCACCATTAAACTCCCCTCAAAAGAAGTCCGCATGGTACGCCGCGAGTGCTATGCCACGTTGGGTCGAGTGGGCAATGCTGAGGCCCGGAACTTGAGCCTAGGGAAAGCGGGGCGGATGCGCCATTTAGGTCGTCGTCCCCAAGTGCGCGGGAGTGCAATGAACCCGGTGGATCACCCCCATGGTGGGGGTGAAGGGCGCGCGCCGATTGGTCGGAGTGGCCCGGTAACGCCTTGGGGTAAGCCTGCCTTGGGACGGAAGACGCGCAAGAAGAATAAGCCGAGCGATCGCTTCATCATCCGCCGTCGGAATGCCTAATCCTCAACCACATTGTTAACCACTCAAACCACAAGTACCTATGGGTCGTTCCTTAAAAAAAGGGCCATTCGTGGCCGATAGCCTGCTTTCCAAAATTGAAAAGCTCAACGCTAAAAATGAAAAACAGGTGATCAAAACCTGGTCACGTGCGTCCACGGTGTTGCCCCAAATGGTGGGTCATACCATCGCTGTCCATAACGGTCGTCAGCATGTGCCCGTCTATGTCAATGAACAGATGGTGGGCCACAAACTGGGCGAATTCGCGCCGACGCGGACGTTCCGGGGTCATGCCAAAAGTGACAAAAAAGCGAGACGCTAACGGGAGAAAATCATGGCAGTAGATACCAGAGAAGAAGTAAAAGCGATCGCCCGCTACATCCGGATGTCCCCCAACAAAGTCCGGCGCGTCCTCGACCAAATTCGAGGCCGCTCCTATCGTGAGGCATTAATCATCCTTGAATTCATGCCCTACCGCGCCTGCGGCCCGATCTTGAAAGTGCTACGGTCTGCCGTTGCCAATGCCGAACATAACAACGGTTTAGATCCCAGCACCTTAATGGTCAGCAGTGCCTATGCCGACCAAGGCCCCAAACTCAGACGCTTCCGGGCCCGCGCCCAAGGTCGAGCCTATCAAATCCAACGGCCAACGTGTCACATTACCGTTGCCGTTGCCCCCGCCCTAGACGACGAATAAGAGGAACACAACCGTGGGACAAAAAGTACATCCAACTGGCTTTCGCCTTGGCGTTATCAAAGAACACCGGTCTCGGTGGTTCGCTGACCGCAAGCGCTATCCAGAACTACTCCAAGAAGACCACAAAATTCGTGAACATGTCCAAGCGAATCTCAGCAATGCAGGGATTTCTGACGTGCGCATCGAACGCAAAGCCGATCAAATCGACCTCGAAATCCATACCGCCCGTCCGGGTGTTGTCGTGGGTCGTGGCGGTAGCGGCATTGAAGCCCTCCGCACTGGACTCCAGCAACTCCTCGGTGGCACCCGCCAAATTCGCGTCAATGTGATCGAAGTGGCCCGCGTTGATGCGGATTCGGTCTTGATTGCCGAATATATCGCCCAACAACTCGAACGTCGGGTTTCCTTCCGCCGGGTTGTGCGCCAAGCCATTCAACGGGCCCAACGGGCTGAGGTGCAAGGCATCAAAATCCAAGTGGGGGGTCGCCTCAACGGGGCAGAAATTGCGCGGACTGAATGGACGCGGGAAGGCCGTGTCCCTCTCCATACCCTCCGGGCTGATATTGACTACGCCTACCGCACGGCTAAAACCATTTACGGCATTCTGGGGATTAAGGTTTGGGTCTTCAAAGGCGAAATCATCCCAGGTCAAGAAGAATTGGCGGCAGCCACACCGAGCCAACAACCTGCGCGTCGTCAACGCCGTAACCGCCAGTTTGAAGACCGCTCGGAATAAGCGGTGATGCACCGGGCCGGAATGTTACGAGTCATTTTTAACACAAGCACATTATGTTAAGTCCCAGAAGAACAAAATTCCGCAAACAACAACGCGGTCGGATGAAAGGGCTAGCGAAGGGCGGCACGACGCTGAATTTTGGCGATTTTGCCCTCCAAGCGATTGAACCGTCCTGGATTACCTCTCGCCAAATTGAGGCTGCTCGACGCGCCATGACTCGTTATGTGCGCCGGGGTGGCAAAATTTGGATTCGCATTTTCCCGGATAAGCCGGTGACGATGCGTCCGGCGGAAACCCGGATGGGTTCCGGGAAAGGGTCGCCTGAGTTTTGGGTGGCTGTGGTGAAGCCGGGTCGCATTATGTTTGAGATGAATGGTGTGTCTGAGGAAGTGGCACGAGAAGCGATGCGTCTGGCTTCTCAGAAGCTCCCGATTAAGACGAAGTTCATCACCCGTAAGGAGGTTGAAAGTTAACGATGGCACTACCTAAGGTTGCAGATGCGCGCAAGCTCAGTGATGAGGAATTATCAACGGAGATTGTGAGCGCGAAACGAAAACTATTTGAGTTGCGGCTTCAACAGGCGACTCGTCGTCTTGAAACCCCCCATGAGTTCAAACACACGCGCCATTGGATCGCTCAGTTGCTCACCGTTGAACGGGAGCGGCAGTTAACTCAATCTACCCCAACTACTACAGCAGAGGAGTAAGCAACGATGGCGGTTAAAGAACGTGTGGGTTTGGTGGTCAGCAACAAGATGGATAAAACGGTTGTTGTTGCGATTGAAAACCGTGCCCCTCATCCGAAGTACGGCAAGATTGTCGTTAAAACGAAAAAGTATAAGGCCCACGACGAAGACAACAAGTGTAATGAGGGCGATCGCGTCCGGATTCGTGAGAGCCGCCCCCTCAGTCGTACCAAGCGTTGGACGGTCACTGAAGTTCTCGAAATCACGAATCGGTAAGCATTCCCTAACCCTGTTCAAGAGCAATGATTCAACAACAAACCTATCTCAATGTTGCCGATAACAGCGGCGCTCGTAAGCTGATGTGTCTGCGAGTGTTGGGTAAAGGCAATAGCCGTTATGGCGGCATTGGCGATCGCATTATCGCCGTGGTCAAAGAAGCAATCCCGAACCAAGGGGTTAAAAAGTCCGATGTGGTCACGGCTGTCATTGTGCGAACCAAGCAATCCCTGCGTCGGGATAGCGGCATGAGCATTCGCTTTGATGACAATGCAGCGGTGATCATCAATAACGATGGGAATCCGAAAGGAACCCGCGTCTTTGGCCCGGTTGCCCGCGAATTGCGCGATCGCAACTACACCAAAATTGTCTCATTGGCACCGGAGGTCATCTAAATGGCAAAAGCAAAGCGCAACGCACCCAAAACAGCCCAGAAAATGCACGTCAAAGCAGGAGACACCGTCCAAGTGATCTCCGGTCGTGACAAAGGCAAAGTCGGGGAAATCATCCGGTCAATCCCCTCCGACAGCAAAGTAGTGGTCAAAGGGGTCAACATTCGCACCAAACACGTCAAGCCCCAACAGGAAGGCGAATCCGGTCGAATTGAAACCTTTGAAGCCCCCATTCACAGCTCCAACGTCATGCTCTATTCCAATAAAGAGCAAGTGGCGAGCCGCATCAGCTACACCGTCAACGCTGACGGTCGCAAAGTGCGGATGCTCAAAAAAACCGGTGAAATCATCGATTAGTCCACCTATTTGGCCGCCTGACCAAGCCCAGGTTGCCCCATGAATACCCATCATGTCCCAACGACTTAAGCAACTCTACCAAGACACCATTGTCCCCAAGCTCACCGAGCAATTTGGGTACACCAACGTTCACCAAGTGCCCAAGGTGCATAAAATCACCCTCAATCGGGGTCTTGGTGAAGCCTCTCAAAATGCGAAAGCACTTGAATCGTCATTAAGTGAACTCGCGATCATTAGTGGTCAACGTCCCGTCGTGACCCGTGCGAAAAAAGCGATCGCCGGCTTCAAAATCCGAGAAGGAATGCCCGTCGGCGTAATGGTAACCCTCCGCTCCGATCGCATGTACGCTTTTTTGGATCGTCTAATTAGCCTAGCGCTGCCTCGCATCCGTGACTTTCGCGGCATCAGCCCCAAAAGCTTCGACGGGCGAGGAAACTACAGCCTCGGCGTTCGTGAGCAACTTATCTTTCCAGAGATCGACTACGACAGCATCGATCAAATCCGAGGGATGGATATCTCCATCGTGACCACCGCCAACACAGACGAAGAAGGTCGCGCGTTGCTCAAAGAAATGGGCATGCCCTTCCGTAATCAATAGAACCCCGTTACGAAGGAGGAACACACACGCTTATGGCGGCCAACGACACTATTTCCGACATGCTCACTCGCATCCGTAACGCCGGAGCCGTGAGACATAGCACCACCAACGTCCCCTCGACTCGGATGACACGCGACATCGCCCGTGTCCTCAAAGACGAAGGCTTCATTGCCGACTATGAAGAAGCAGGCGAAGGCGTGAAAAAACAACTCACCCTTTCCCTCAAATACGCGGGCCGTACCCGCAAGCCGATCATCAACACCCTGAAACGGATTAGTAAACCCGGTCTCCGCGTTTACAAAAACCGCAAAGAATTGCCCCGTGTCCTTGGTGGCATCGGGATTGCCATCATCTCCACCTCCAGCGGCATCATGACCGATCGTGAAGCCCGGCAGCGCGGTATTGGTGGTGAAGTCCTCTGCTACATTTGGTAGCCCCCCGCTTATCCCCAACCTCGGAGTAAACGCTTATGTCTCGGATTGGCAAACGTCCAATAACCGTTCCTGATAAAGTTACTGTCACCATCGACGGCAACCATGTCGCCGTCAAAGGCCCCAAAGGTCAGCTTGAACGCCAGATTCCCGGCATGGTTGACATCCATCAAGATGGCAACACCATCACAGTGGTGCGTCACAACGAAAGCCGCAAATGCCGCGAGCGTCATGGCCTGTCCCGCACCCTGATCGCCAACATGATCGAAGGCGTGTCCAACGGCTATGAAAAGCAACTGATCATCCAAGGGGTAGGGTATCGTGCCCAAATGCAAGGCACCACCTTAGTCCTCAGTGTCGGCTACAGTCACCCTGTTGAAATTCAACCCCCCGAAGGTGTGCAGTTTGCCGTCGCCGAAAAAAATACTCAAGTGGTGGTCAGCGGCATCAACAAAGAAATTGTGGGTAACGTCACCGCTCAAATTCGGGCTGTACGCCCCCCCGAAGTCTACAAAGGCAAAGGGATTCGCTACAAAGGCGAAGTGGTTCGACGCAAAGCTGGTAAGGCAGGGAAGAAATAGATCATGAAAACAACTCGTAAAGCTCAACTGCACCGTCGCCACCGGCGACTGCGGAAAAAAGTTAGCGGCACAGCCACTCGTCCTCGCTTGGCCGTCTTCCGCTCCAACAATCATATCTATGCTCAATTAATTGATGATGTGCAGCAACATACCCTTGCCGCTGCATCTAGTCTTGATAAAGAACTCAAGACAGATCTGCCATCGGGGGCAAACTGTGATGCATCCACATCGGTGGGCACATTGATCGCAGAACGTGCCAAAGCCAAAGGCATTCAGCACGTTGTTTTTGACCGGGGGGGAAATCTCTACCATGGTCGTGTGAAGGCCTTGGCAGAGGCTGCCCGTGAAGCGGGTCTCGACTTCTAAATCGGTGATCTTAAACAAAGTAAGTAACGATGGCAAAAACAAAAGGTAAAAAAGGGAACCGCACCAAGAAAGAAGAACTCTTTCAAGAGCGGGTTATTCAAATTCGCCGGGTCAGCAAGGTTGTCAAAGGCGGTAAAAAGCTCAGTTTCCGGGCAATTGTTGTCGTCGGTGACGAAAATGGCAAAGTCGGCGTTGGCGTTGGCAAAGCCGCAGATGTGATTGGCGCAGTGCGCAAAGGCGTTGCGGATGGCAAGAAGCAGTTAGTCGATGTGCCGTTGAATAAGGCGAACTCGATCACCCATCCTGCTCGCGGCGTTGCTGGCGGTGCAAAGGTGATGATGCGCCCAGCGGCTCCCGGTACTGGGGTAATTGCTGGGGGTGCTGTTCGTACCGTCTTAGAATTGGCGGGCGTGAAGAACATTCTGGCGAAGCAGCTTGGATCGAGCAGCCCCCTCAATAATGCGCGGGCGGCTGTGGATGCTCTCGAAACGCTGCGGACGTTCCGGGATGTGGCCCAAGAGCGTAATGTTCCCATTGAAAAGCTTTATATCTAATTGTCCGAATCAAGGTTGAAGGGTCAAGACTCTGAACAAAAATCATGAACATTAATGATGCTACGCCCAAGGCTGGGTCAAATAAACGCCGCCGTCGTGTGGGCCGCGGAATTGCAGCGGGCCAAGGGGCCAGTTGTGGTTTCGGAATGCGGGGTCAAAAATCTCGCTCTGGTACCGGCACGAAGCCGGGGTTTGAAGGGGGTCAAATGCCCCTGTATCGGCGTGTTCCGAAGTTAAAACACTTTACGGTGATTAATCCGAAGCTGTTCACGATTGTGAATGTGCGGCGCTTGGCTGAGTTGCCGGCTAATTCTGAAGTGACCTTAGCGTCATTGATGGATTGTGGCATTGTGACCGCCAATGATGGCCCGTTGAAACTGTTGGGCGATGGTGAATTGTCTGTGGCGCTAACCGTGAAGGCGGCGGCTTTTACCGCTGGTGCTCGGCAGAAAATTGAGGCGGCGGGCGGTAGTTGTGAAGTTGTCGCTGGGTAAGTCATACTAGATCAGCGTTCTGCCGTCAGAATGTTTAGTTCGTGGGGATAATTTTAAACTCCTGCGATCGCTCTTAACTTCCCCAAACTCTGTATCAATGAGGTAACCCTTCATGGTTGTCAGCCGCGATAAAACACCAACGGCGCAAGAAACCTTTATGCAAATGGCCCAAGCTGCGGGGCTACGAGGTCGTCTCTTAATCACAATTGGCCTCCTCGTGCTCGTCCGCCTTGGCGTTTATTTACCGGTTCCCGGTGTCGATCTAGCTCGCTTCAGTCGCGAAGTCCAAGACACGCCGTTAATTGGTTTTTTAGATGTATTTTCCGGCGGAGGACTCTCCTTACTCGGTATTTTTGCCCTTGGCATCTTACCGTTCATTAATGCCTCCATCATCATGCAATTGCTCACGGCGGCGCTCCCGTCGTTAGAAAATTTGCAGAAAAATGAAGGGGAAGCCGGCCGACGCAAAATCTCTCAGATTACCCGCTACGTTGCCCTTGGCTGGGCTGCACTGCAAAGTGTGATGCTCACAACCTGGGTACAAAGTTACGCCTACGAACCGGGCCCGGTCTTTTTTGTTGAAACGGTGATTGCCTTCACCGCCGGTTCAATGTTCGTGATGTGGATTTCTGAGCTGATCACGGAACGGGGCATTGGGAACGGTGCGTCCCTGCTGATTTTCGTCAACATTGTGGCGGTGCTGCCGACCATTTTGGGACAAACCGTAGGGGTCGCTCAACAAGGCGGACGTGATGAAATTGCCAAAGTCGTGATTTTGCTGCTGGCCTTTTTGTTGATGATTGTGGGGATTGTCTTTGTCCAGGAAGGGACACGCCGAATTCCGATTATCTCCGCTCGTCGCCAAGTGGGTCGCCGTCTTTACCGTGAACGGACAAACTACCTACCCCTCCGCCTCAATCAAGGGGGGGTGATGCCGATTATTTTCGCCTCAGCGGTGTTATTTTTACCGGCATCTTTGGCACAGTTTACCCAGGGTAAAGAGGGATTCTTGGGGGATTTAAACCAGATTTTAGCCCCGGTGTCCAATGCCATTCGGATGGATGGCCCCACACCTTGGATTTACGTGCTGGTCTTTTTCACCTTAATTCTGTTCTTTAGCTACTTCTATTCATCGTTGATTGTGAATCCGGTGGATATGTCGCAAAACCTCAAGAAAATGGGGTCTAGTATTCCGGGAATTCGTCCCGGACGCGCCACCAGTGAGTATCTAGAGCGGGTGATTAATCGCCTGACGTTCTTAGGTGCAGCGTTCTTGAGTGTGGTGGCGACGGTGCCGACCGCTGTCGAAAGTGCCATGGGGATTCAAACACTGCGGGGGTTGGGATCTACATCCTTGTTGATTTTAGTCGGGGTTGCCATTGATACGGCGAAGCAGATCCAAACCTATGTGATCTCGCAGCGCTATGAAGGCATGGTGAAGAAGTAACGCTGCCTTCTGGACTTCCGTTGGTGTTGAATCGTTGTTTGGGAAGAGATAATTCGCGATCGCTATGAGTAAACGTTTGATTTTTTTAGGGCCGCCAGGGGCCGGGAAAGGCACCCAAGCTGAACGCTTGGCCGCCACGGCGAACATCCCTCATATTTCCACTGGAGAAATAATCCGAGGGGCGATCGCCCACCAAACCCCCCTAGGTCAAAAGGCAAAAGCCTACGTTGATGCCGGAGACCTTGTGCCCGACAGTCTGATTCTCGACCTGATTCGAGAGCGGCTGAGCCAATCCGATACTCAATCCGGTTGGATTCTCGATGGGTTTCCCCGCAATGTCAGTCAGGCTCAATTCCTCGACCAATTGCTTACCGAACTTCATCAAGATGGGGTCTGTGTGATTAGTCTCACCGTCCCTGAAGATGTGCTTGTCAATCGGTTGATGAATCGTCAACGGAAGGATGACAACGAAGCCACCATTCGCCATCGCTTGGTCGTGTATCGCCAAGAAACCGCACCTGTGATTGAGTTTTATCAGGATCGAAATTTACATATTGTCGATGGCGATCGCACCCCCGACGAGGTGGGTTCAACCTTGCAAATGCTTGTTGCAGACTAGTCTAGAACATCATTTGTTACGATAGCGGGGATTATTACTCGACCGGGAACCAGGCTAACTTCAGCCCATGACCTTGATCACCCTCCCCCGATATCCCCAGAATCACCACCTTTATTGTCAGCGAAGAGAGGAGTTTACAGTTTGTCCAAACAAGATCTCATTGAAATGGAAGGCACGGTAACAGAATCGTTACCCAACGCCATGTTTCGAGTTGACCTTGACAATGGGTTTAACGTTCTAGCCCATATTTCCGGGAAAATTCGTCGCAATTACATTAAAATTCTGCCCGGCGATCGCGTCAAAGTAGAACTCACCCCCTACGACCTCACCAAAGGTCGCATCACCTACCGGCTCCGTAAAAAATAGTCCCTGTGACAAGCACACAATTGTCTTGCACACAAGCACCCTATTTGATACAATTAAGAGCTTGCAGTGTCACCTAAGCACCCATGAAAGTTAGAGCATCCGTAAAGAAAATTTGTGAAAAATGCCGCGTCATTCGCCGACGAGGCAGAGTCATGGTGATCTGCACTAACCCCAAGCACAAGCAGCGTCAAGGTTAGAGAGATCTTCACCGCATTTTAAACCTTATTCCAATTGACCACCAAGATAGCACACTAGGGAGAAACAAGCGTGGCACGAATTGCTGGTATCGACCTACCCAGAGATAAACGTATTGAAATTGGTTTGACCTACATTTATGGAATCGGCCTGTCCCGCTCCCATGAAATTCTTGCCGCCACCGGTGTCAATCCCGACACCCGCGTCAAAGACCTTGCCGATGAAGACGTTACCAAACTGCGTACCTGCATCGAGAACTACCAAATCGAAGGGGATTTGCGCCGTTGGGAGTCCATGAACATCAAGCGACTCGCTGACATCGGCACCTACCGCGGCCGTCGGCATCGCCAAGGACTGCCCGTCCGCGGCCAACGGACACGCACCAACGCACGCACACGCCGAGGTCGTCGTCTCACCGTTGCCGGTAAGAAAAAGGCGGCTAAGAAGTAGGGTCAATCTTTACCCTCTACCGCACGCCTCTTGACGCAATTTTTTTGATTCAATCATTACATTTCGACAGAAACCATGGCACGACCAACCAAAAAGGGCGGGACAAAAAAAACAAAGCGCAACGTCCCCAATGGTGTAGCCCACATCACCTCCACTTTTAACAACACGATTGTGACCATTTCCGACACAAAGGGCGATGTCATTTCCTGGGCCTCTTCCGGGTCTAGCGGGTTTAAAGGCGCAAAAAAAGGTACCCCCTTTGCGGCCCAAACCGCTGCTGACAGTGCGGCTCGCCGAGCGATTGAACAAGGCATGCGTCAACTCGAAGTCATGGTCAGTGGCCCTGGCGCAGGTCGGGAAACCGCAATTCGGGCACTCCAAGCTTCAGGATTGGAAATCACCTTAATTCGGGATGTTACGCCTATTCCCCATAACGGTTGTCGCCCTCCCAAACGTCGCCGCGTCTAGGCCAAGATTTGATCAAGCGGGTACCGGAGATAGAGCTAAGGAAGGGAGTTTGTAAGGCGTGATACAGTTTCAAATTGAGTGCGTTGAGTCCAAAACGCACAAAAATCAAAGTCAATACAGTAAGTTTGTTCTTGAACCCTTAGAACGGGGGCAAGGCATTACTGTAGGGAATGCACTTCGTCGTGTGTTGCTTGCAAATCTCGAAGGGGCTGCGGCCACTGCGGTTCGCATTGCCGGGGTCAGTCATGAATTTGCGACTATTTCAGGGGTTCGAGAAGATGTTCTCGAAATTCTGCTGAATATGAAGGAAGTGGTGTTCCAAAGCTTTGCAACCGGGCCACAAATCGGTCGCCTTGTCGCCACAGGACCAGACACGGTTACTGCCGGTCAGTTTGATCTACCGTCTGAAGTGCAAGTGGTGGATAAAAACCAGTACGTGGCCACTTTAGCCGAAGGCGCACGGCTCGAAATGGAGTTTCGGATTGAACGGGGGAAAGGCTACCAGTCTGTGGATCGCTCTCGTGACGAAGCCACTGCCCTTGATTTCATGCAGATTGATGCGGTGTTTATGCCGGTCAGCAAAGTGAACTACGTGGTCGAAGATGCTCTGGTGGACGGCTCGATGTCGAAGGATCGCTTGATTTTAGACATCTGGACCAATGGGAGCATTAAGCCCGAAGAAGCGTTGTCCCAAGCCGCAGGCATTGTGGTGGAATTATTCAACCCCCTCAAAGATCTCACTCTAGAAGCGATTCAGGAAGATCAACAGGAGGATGAAGACCCCACGAGCCAAATTCCCATTGAGGAATTGCAATTGTCGGTGCGGGCTTATAACTGTCTGAAGCGAGCCCAAATCAACACGGTGGCTGATCTCTTGGACTATTCCCAAGAAGACCTTTTAGAGATCAAAAACTTTGGTCAAAAGTCGGCAGAAGAAGTAATCGAAGCGTTACAGCAACGATTGGGAATTACACTCCCGCAGGAAAAATCCAAACCCTAGGTTAGGGAATGGAGCCAGTTTGATTGTTTTTGTAGTTTACATGAGGAGGTATTATGCGACATCGGTGTCGTGTTCCTGAACTAGGGCGACCGGCGGATCAACGCAAGGCAATGCTCCGGGCATTGACGACTCAGTTGATTCGCAATGGTCAAATCAAAACGACGAAGGCACGGGCGAAGGCGGTGCGTTCGACGGCGGATAAGATGATTACCCTGGCGAAGGATGGGTCGTTAGCGGCTCGTCGTCAGGCCTTGGGCTATATCTATGACAAAAAACTGGTGCATAACCTGTTTGCCAGTGCGAAGGATCGTTACGGCGATCGCAACGGGGGCTACACCCGGATTGTGCGCACGGTACGCCGTCGCGGTGATAACGCCGAAATGGCGATCATCGAGTTGGTGGGCGAAGCCTAGAGATCGGTGACCTCTGAAGGACAAGCGCAGGCCTCCACCGAACGAGTTGCCCTCGTCATTCAGTACCTCGGAACTCACTTCCATGGCTGGCAACGCCAACCCAACCAACGCACGGTTCAAGCGGATATTGAAGATGCGATCGCCAGTGTGCTGGGCTATCCGGTTGCCATCCATGGCGCGGGTCGAACCGATGCCGGCGTTCATGCGGCAGCACAGGTTGCTCACTTTCAAGTGGACAGCCCAATTCCAGCCCACCGCTGGGCCAAGGTGCTCAATAGTCGTCTGCCAGATGACGTGACGATCCGGGCTTCAGCCTCAGTCCCCCCTCGCTGGCATGCGCGTTTCTCTGCCCTGTGGCGACGGTATCGCTACAGCTTTTATACTGATCACCATCCCAATCTGTTTGTGCGTCCTTACTGCTGGCATTATTATCAGTTACCCCTGGATGCCGACCGGATGAATCAGGTGCTTGATCCGTTGCTGGGTCGTCACCATCTTGCCGCGTTCCATCGCTCCGGCTCTGACCGTCAGCATTCTTGGGTGGATGTGCAAGCGGCGCACTGTTACCGACGCGGAAAATTCCTCCATGTGGAGATTCAGGCGAATGGTTTTCTGTATGGGATGGTACGCTTATTAGTTGGGCTCCTCCTTGAAGTGGGGAACGGAACGCGATCGCCTGAAAATTTTACAGATATTTGGGTCAACCAACGGCGTGACTTAGTCAAGTATGCGGCTCCCGCCCAAGGTCTGTGTCTCTTACGGGTTGGCTATCCTGAAATGCCCTTTCCGCAAGAGGTATGGTTTGACACCCAACCCCTATTTATGTTCAACCCTTAACCTGGATTTGCATCCCTCATTATGGAAAAAACTGTTTTACCTACCCCGGCTACTGTTGAAAAAAAATGGTATGTCGTTGACGCAGCCGATCAACGTTTAGGTCGTCTCGCGACCGAGATTGCCAATGTTCTGCGCGGTAAAAATAAAACCTACTTCACCCCCCACATGGATACCGGGGACTATGTGATTGTTGTCAACGCTGAAAAAGTGGCAGTCACGGGTAATAAAGGCTCTCAGAAGCTTTATCGTCGCCACTCCGGTCGTCCGGGGGGGATGAAGACCGAAACCTTCGACCACCTCCAAGCTCGGATTCCGGAACGAATCGTCGAGCAGGCGGTGAAAGGCATGCTGCCCAAGAATGCCTTGGGACGGAAGTTGTTCACCAACTTAAAAGTCTATGCTGGGCCGAATCACCAGCATCAAGCCCAACAACCGGAAACCCTCACCATCAAAACCCACGCTTAGGATCTATTAGATTATGCAAGACAACAGCGATCGCGCCGTCTATTGGGGCACTGGCCGCCGGAAAAGCTCCGTTGCCCGTGTCCGCCTCGTTCCCGGCACCGGCCAAATCAAAGTCAACGACCGCCCTGGCGATAACTACTTCAACTACAACCCCAGTTATCTCGCCAGCGTCAAAGCCCCCCTTGAAACCCTGGGCTTAGAGGCAGAATACGACATCCTAGTCCGGGCCCATGGTGGCGGTCTCACCGGTCAATCCGATGCGGTTAAACTCGGTGTCGCCCGTGCCCTGTGCAAACTCGACCCCGACAATCGCCAACCCCTCAAATCCGAAGGGTACTTAACCCGTGACCCCAGAGCCAAAGAGCGGAAAAAATACGGCTTGAAAAAAGCCCGTAAAGCACCTCAGTTCTCGAAACGGTAATCTATCCGTTATTGCCTTGGTACAGTTAGATAGGACTCGTCAATCATGCCCAAACCTGAGATTCATCCGGAGTGGTATCCCGACGCTAAAGTGATTTGCAACGGTGAAGTTGTGATGACCGTCGGTTCCACCCAGCCCGAAATCAACGTTGAAATTTGGTCGGGAAATCATCCCTTTTACACCGGAACGCAAAAAATCATTGACACCGAAGGTCGGGTCGATCGGTTTATGCGGAAATATGGGATGCTCGACACCACGACCACCGAAACTGAGACCGATACCGAAACGAAATAGCCCTGCGCAATAGTTGACAAACCCAGCAGAAATTCTGCTGGGTTCGTTGTATCTCAGAGGTTTAAGCCCAAATCTGAACGGTAGGCCCCAAAATAGCGAAGCTAGAAGGCAGCGAGCTAGAAGGCAGCGAGCTAGAAGGCAGCGAGCTAGAAGCTCGCACTACAGAGGATTTACAGATTAGGGGAGTGTGAGCCTCTGGCTCACTCACATCACTAATAAGCGAGCTAGAAACTCGCACTACATGGGATCAGATTAGGGAAGGGTGAGCCTCTGGCTCACTCATATCACTAATAAGCGAGCTAGAAGCTCGCACTACATGGGATTTACAGATTAGGGGAGTGTGAGCCTCTGGCTCACTCACATCACTAATAAGCGAGCTAGAAGCTCGCACTACATGGGATCAGATTAGGGGAGGGTGAGCCTCTGGCTCACTCATATCACTAATAAGCGAGCTAGAAGCTCGCACTACATAGGATTAGATCAGGGAAGGGTGAGCCTCTGGCTCACTCATATCAGATCCGGACTCGCAAACTGCATAGTTTAGGTTTGGGATATGGAGTATGGATTTGGTATTCGTTTCCCCGTCGTTGAGCGTTACGATTCAAAAGTTAGAGTTGTCCGGAGATAGCACCATGGCAGAAGCCTATTTACTCGATAAATTAAAATCGGTTGAGCAAACGTTTCAAGAGCTTTCCCTCCGTTTGGCTGACCCTGATGTGGTGACAAATCCGGATGAACTGCAACGGGTCGCCAAAGCCCGCGCCTCCCTAGAAGAAACCGTAATTGCCTATGAGGCGTGGCAAAAAGCGACTCTCGAATTGAAAGGGGCGCGGGAGATTTTGAAAGAGTCTCAGGGGGATGTTGAGATGCAGGAAATGGCGCAGCTTGAAGTGCGAGAACTAGAAGAGCAGATTGAAACCCTGGAAAATCAACTCAAGGTGTTACTCCTGCCCAGTGACCCGAATGATGAGAAAAATATCATGCTGGAAATTCGAGCGGGGACTGGGGGAGATGAAGCCAGTATTTGGGCGGGGGATTTGTTGCGGATGTATTCGCGCTATGCCGATACCCAGGGCTGGAAAGTGGCTCTGGTGAGTGAATCGCTGGCGGATATGGGGGGTTTTAAAGAGGCGGTTTTAGAAATTCAAGGGGTGCGGGTTTATAGTCAGTTGAAGTTTGAGGCGGGGGTGCATCGGGTGCAGCGCGTGCCGGTGACCGAAGCAGGGGGACGAGTTCATACTTCGACGGCGACGGTGGCGGTGATGCCGGAGGTGGATGAGGTGGAGGTGGCCATTGATCCAAAGGATTTGGATATTTCCACGGCGCGATCGGGCGGGGCTGGGGGCCAAAATGTGAATAAGGTGGAGACGGCGGTGGACTTGATCCATAAACCGACGGGGATTCGGGTGTTTTGTACGGAGGAGCGATCGCAACTCCAGAACCGCGAACGGGCGCTGCAAATTTTGCGGGCGAAACTGTATGAGATGAAGCTCCGCGAGCAGCAGGAGGCGGTGACTTCCTTGCGGCGATCGCAAGTTGGCACAGGGGCGCGATCGGAAAAAATCCGCACCTACAACTACAAAGACAACCGGATCACCGATCATCGCCTCGGCCAGAATTTCAGCCTCGCCAATGCCCTCGATGGAGACATTGATCTCGTCATCCAAGCCTGTATCTCCCAAGACCAACAGGAGCGCCTCGAACAACTGGCTAGTGCGTCTGGCGATGACCTCAACTAGTTGACCTGAGCGCCAGACCAGAGGGGTTGCTGGGTTTGACCGTAGACGGTGGGTTGATCCCCGGCGGCTAGTTTGGTTTCGGCTTCGGTCACACTCCAGAGCAGCCATGGGTCATCCCCTAGCACTCCAGCCCGGAACAACACGGCATGGGGATTGAGATGACTCCACCCCAACAACACCGCGTTGGAATAGTCAATGCCACGGGGGGACAGGGTGGTGGTGCGTTGGCTGTCGCGCTCCCAAATGACGGCGTAGTCCGAAGCAATAGAGGTACTGAGGAGGCCTTCAAATTGGCGGGCGAGGAGGCGATCGCCTGATTCTGACCACGACACCGGGATGAGGAGCGAAGCCACCCCCGATGGCCCTGTGCCGGTCGCATCATGGCCATCGAGGTCAATGGCGAGGGGAGACGAGGCGGTGATGGTTTGTAATTCTCCCGTTTTGACCGTTTCGAGAAACATGACGCTGCTGATCGTGCTGCGGAAGAAGCGATCGTCGATGCTCATCTGAATACGGCTGTAGGTGATATACGCACCATCCGGGGAGACAATGGCGGGGCTGCGATAGTAGCGGATGTCCGCATGGGACAGTTGGCGCAGTTCCGCATGGGTGTTGAGAATCCAAGTCCAGGGGATCGGGTAAGGACTATTGAGGGGATCACTATTGGCATCGGGGGTGAATACCGTGCCGGGTTCTCCCCGTGTCAGGGAGGATGGAGTTGAGTCTACCGTCGTGGCTGAAGTGGGGATGGAGAGAAAAAGCGTGGGCTGAGGGTAGCACCAGGCGGGGGGTAAGACGGCTTTCACTGTCAAGATAGGGTGCAGGAGAATTAAGACATGGGGTGATCATAGGTCTGTGGGGATTCAAAAGTCAAAGGAGAGACGGTGTAGGATGGAATCTGGACTCTTTCGGCTCAAACTTGGATGTGATACAGCCTACGGATCAGAGCAAGAACCGTCACAACTATTTACCTACTCAACCCCCGGCGCGTTCATGGCCGGGTTGGCTTTGGGATGGCACATTGCGCTTCATGCTGCTGGGGTTTGGCAGTACCTTGGCGATGGCGTTGGGGGTGGCGATCGCCCTCAACCGTGAACCCAATGTTCCCGCGTCTCAACCGTTCCTCGCTCAACTGTGGGACGTAATCCAACGCCCCGCTCCCGTTGCCTCCAGCCAAACCACGGCACTGTCCCAACCCCTCAGCACCGAAATTGAGCGAGTTGATGCGCAATGGCAACAACTGCGCGATCGCATTACCATTCTCGAAAGTCAATTGGGACTCTCCCCCACGGAAGCACCCTTGCGCGATCGCATCGCTCAGTTGCAGGAAACCGTCCAAGCCCAGGCCACCCCCCCCTTATCCCAAACCGCCAACCTTCCTGGCCAACGCCTCCAAATCACCCTCCCCAATGACCTCCTTTTTAACGAGGCCAATACGATTTCCGATTCTGGAACCACCATTTTGGATGCGATCGTCAGTGATCTCACCGCCTACAGTGGCCAAACCATCCGCATTGCCGTCCATACCAATCACCACAGCGACCCCACCCGCAACCGTGAACTGTCCTATCAACTGGCGCAAACCGTGGAAACCTACCTCAAACAAGAAGTGTCCGCCCGTTGGGTCGCCATCGGCTACGGCGATCGCTACCCCATCACCCCCGACCCCAGCAGCGATCGCGAAGCCCAACAAAACCGCCGTCTTGAAATCGCCATTGATTAGCCCATTTCGCCATCATCATGCTCAAACTCGTCTTTTTCGGCACACCTGAATTCGCCGTCCCCAGCCTCAAGCGCCTCATCGCCGATCCGGATTTTGACGTGGCCGCCGTCGTCACCCAGCCCGACAAACCCAGAGGGCGCGGTAAACGCCTCATCCCCTCCCCTGTCAAAGCCGCCGCCGAAGCTGCCGCTCTCCCCGTTTGGCAACCCCGCCGGATCAAAAAAGATGCCCCCACCCTCGATCACCTCCGCAGCCTCAACGCCGATGCCTTTGTGGTAGTCGCCTACGGCCAAATCCTCTCAACGGAAATCCTGAAGATGCCCCGTTTGGGTTGTGTCAATGGTCACGGTTCACTCCTGCCCGCCTATCGGGGGGCAGCTCCGATCCAATGGTCGATCTGTAATGGGGAAACCGTGACGGGGATGACGACGATGTTAATGGATGCGGGCATGGATACCGGGCCGATGTTACTCACCTCCCAGGTTCCTATCGGTCTGCTGGACAATGCCCAAACGATGATGGCCACCCTGGCTGACGATTGCGCCGATCTCCTGGTCAAGACGCTACCCGGATTAGCCACGGGCGCGATCGCCCCCATCCCCCAAGATGACACCCTCGCCACCTACGCCCCTCTGCTCAAAAAAGCCGATTTTCAACTGGATTGGGCCGGCAGCGCGATCGCCCTCCACAACCAAATTCGCGGCTTCTATCCCAATTGTGTCACCCCGTTTCGGAACACCCCCCTCAAAATCCTCGCCACCGTCCCCCTGCTTCCTGACGCTTGTGAACACCTGCCCCCAGAATTCCAGCCCCTCCAAGCCCAAATCCAAGACCTCCCCCCCAGTGCCCCCGGTACGGTGGTGAAGGTGATTAAAAAATACGGCCCCGTGGTGCAAACCGGGTCGGGTTTACTCCTGCTGCGCGAACTCCAACCCGCCGGAAAACGAGTGCAATCGGGCTGGGATTTTGCCAACGGGATGCGCGTGCAGGCGGGCGATCGCTTTTCGATGGTATAACTCTAAACGTCCAATGAATCAATCATTTATCTCATTCTGAATCGAGACTGTCCCATGAATTTCGCTCGCGTTCGAGATAATCATCTACTGCACCAGCCGTTTCAAATCTAGTGGTCAGTGGCGCTTGTTTCAGCATTGCAAATACAGATTGTTTTTGATCAGCATCAGATTGACATAGCATCGCAAATGTACCGAATAGACTCAATCAAAATTACTCAATGCTGCGGGATCAGGGTTTCGCCTGTTCCCATCGATCACTAGGCGAAATCGGCGGGGGGGGAGGCTTTGGTTTTGAGGAATTGTTGTTGGACGAGGCTTTCGAGTTCGGTGCGTTTGATTTCTTTGCCGGCGGAGAAATCGCCGGATTTTTCAAAGAAGACGAGGCTGTCTACAGTTTTGAGGGCGAAGAGTTGAAACAAAACATGGGTGACGGGGAGGGAGACGGGGCGCAAATCAGCTTCGGCGCGGCCATTAAAGAGCATCGCGTCTTGGGGGGAGGCGAAGGCGTAGACAACTTTTTTTTCTAAATCTGGTTCGGCCCGATTGCTGAGAGTGGTGAGCACCCAACGCTTTTGCTGGTTTTGCACCACGTAGTAGTTGGGATATTTCATTTGGCGGGCGTAGGCGCGGAGCACTGGAATTACGGCTTGGGTCAAGAGTTGAGGGGTTTTGCCATCCTGGGGGGCGTTGCGGAGGAGTTGCTGAAGTTGTGGCTCAATATCCATAGATGATTCCGTATAATATCGGGCAATTTTCCGGTGTTTTCCGACTGACAACCGGGGAATTTCCTCGTATTTTAAGGGTATGGGAAACCAAACAGGGGCATCACGACTCTTTAAATCAGGAAGACGCAGCGATCGCGTCCTGTGTGACCAATCCCTATATTGAGTGATCCCGACGTGGAATTTATTATCCAATCGCTTTATCAAGATCTTCACCACCAGACTAAGGCTACGAAAAGCCACTGTTGGGACGTTGCGCAGCGTTTAGCGACGGAGGTTGGGCGGATTTGCCAGGAAAGTCAGCGGATTCAGACTTCTGGTGAGGTGGAAAGTTGGGCGCGGACGTTGGCGCAGCATCGCTTAAAACAATGCTTGCGATATTACAAGCTGGGGTCGAAGCGGGGGCGGGTGCAGTTACAAAGTTTGCTGAGTTCGATTGTGTATCGCTACATTTTGCCGCCCCAGGGGTCGAGTAGTTATCAGGGGCGGGTGGCGTTGATTGAGGATTTTTTGCAGGGGTTTTATCTCGAAGCGTTGAATTTGTTTCGGCGGGAGACGGAGTTACCGGCGACCTATACGCCGCGATCGCTCCTTCAACTGGCGGAATATATGGCGTTTTGCGAACGCTATGCGAAGCGGCGGATTCCCCTACCTAGACGGCGATCGCAACAGTTGATCATTCTCCGCGCCCAAACCTTTTCGCAAAAACAACCGCCGGAAGCGTCGGTGGATATGGACAGTGCGGCGGAAGGGGGCTATGGGGGGAGCGATCGCGACCATGGCGATCCCCTCGTGCAGCAACTTCGTCTGATCTTGAGTGATGGACAGCAATCCACGCCGGAAGGCAGCCTCCACGACACTGTGATTGACGAACTCTTGCGCTATTTTGAAGATCGGAACCAGGTGGATTGTGCAGACTACTTTATCCTGCGGCTGCGGGATCTTTCGGCACAAGAAATCGAGGCTATTTTAGAAGTCACGCCTCGCCAGCGGGACTATCTCCAACAGCGATTCAAATATCACTTAATTCGGTTTGCGTTATCCCATCGGTGGGAGTTGGTGCATCAATGGCTAGGGGCGGATTTAGACCATAATTTAGGGCTGACACCGCAAGAATGGCACAATTTCTATCATCAACTGACCGAACAGCAGCAACAGTTGTTAAAACTCAAACAGGACGGACTGGATGCGGCAGCGATCGCAACTCAATTGTCCTTAACGGTGACACAAACTGAAAAACAGTGGTTTAAACTGCTGGAAATGGCGTGGGATATTCGGAACCGCTCAGTATCCTGATCAGGGGCATCTCCAAATGAATAGTAACATGAACAACAATTTGGATGGGTTGTATCACGAACTGCTTGCCAGTTTTCAACAACAGTCCAAACAGCAACACTTTTCTCTCAACCAGGGTAGCGATGTTGCCATGCCTGACTCTGACCTCACCCCCCTAAGCGAGGATGCTCTCTGGAGTGACTCGTTGACCTGGGATGACCCTGAGTGGGATTTGGCTTCTTCTGATGGTGGTGAATCTGCTCAAACCCCTCAACCTTTCCCGCTGGGAGACTTTTCAACCGTGCAAAAACGTTTTCAAACTTTGCTAAAACAACGACTGTACACTGAGATTCAACATAATCCGCCCCGCTTTCCGTGGGAAAGCAGTGCCGATCGCTGTACGTTAGACTACAGCGACGATACGACCCAAAGTCTATCGACGGCACAACGCATTTGGTTACCCCATCTAGCGGATGTTTTACCCGTTGCCTTGCCGCCGCTGGTCTTGGCACAGCTACTCGAAACCTGTAATCAGGTGGTGGGATCGATTCGTCCCCAAGCGGCCAAGATGGTGAATGCGGTGCAACCGTTATTTCCGGACTATGCCCAAACCCTGAATGAGGTGATGGGACGGATTCGCTTATCACCGAGTCTTTGTCCGACGCGCTTTTCGGCGGCAGAGCAACAGCATCAACGCGATCGCCTCGCGGCCATTCTGCCGACGGACTACTACGAAGCTTCCGTGGAACAGCAGATGGTGATTGCGCTGCTCGTCGCAAAACAAGTGCTCGACCTGCTGGCCGTCACTTTGTCCCCCAGTCAGCCCCAGGTGGAACGCCTGTGGATGACCAACGCGGGGATCATTCGGTTAGCGATCAATTATGACCCGGAGACAGCGCGGGGGGGCGACTGGATGAGTCAGACCCCACTGCGAGCGCGGGTGCAATTGCCCGGCGCTGGAACCCTCGCCCTAACGACGGCGCAAGAGTCGATTACGGCGCAACGGACGACGGCGGGCTATTTGAGTGTTGAACTGTCGAATTGGGATATCGAGACCTGTTACTTACTGACCGTAGGACTCGATCGCCCCGTGCCAAGTTCCCTCAAATTCGCAATTACTTGTCAGGTGTAGGCAGGGGCTGAGATGTAACCGCCTACCCCACAATCCCTCACCCGTAGGAGCTACTGCTTATACATAATCTCAAGTACCTAAACTCCTATGATCCCCCTCAATTCCCCTTGAAAAGGGGGACTTTTTCCGGTTCCCTCTTTTTTAAGGGGGGTTAGGGGGGATCGATCGCAGGTTTGGTCAATACTTGAACGTTATGTATCAGTAGTAGCCCGTAGGCGAGGGCTAATGGCTCCCTTCTCCTGCCAGGAGAAGGGCTGGGGATGAGGGCAAATGATTGCGGTGTGCAACCGGCTAGCGCATCGTGACGAATTCTTCGCCGGAACTGGGGTGAATGCCGACGGTGGCATCAAAATCGGCTTTGGTGGCTCCGGTTTTGAGGGCGATCGCCACCCCTTGGATAATTTCCGCCGCATCGTCCCCGACCATGTGCGCCCCTAACACCTTGTCCGTGTTGGTATCCACAATTAACTTCATCAGGGTTTTCTCCTCTTTCCCCGGCAGCACATAGTACATGGGGCGAAACTTGCTGCGATAGACCTTGACCGCATCGCCGTATTTTTCCCGCGCTTCCGCTTCCGTGAGGCCCACGGTGGCAGCTTCGGGGGTGGTGAAAATTGCAGTGGGCACATTTTCGTAGCTCATCAGCTTCGATTGACCGCCGAAGACGGTATCGGCAAAGCTGCGCCCCTCTTGGATGGCAACGGGGGTGAGGTTGATGTTGTCGGTACAGTCGCCGACGGCGTAGATGTGGTCTTCAGCGGTTTGGCTGTATTGATCCACTGCGATCGCACCATTCACCACTTCCACTTTCGTATTTTCCAACCCCAAATTATCCAAATTGGGACGGCGACCCGTAGCGGCCAAGCCCACGGCATCGGCAACGACGGTTTCTTCCCCTTCAGGGCCCTTGAGGGTAACCGTTAAGCCATCTTCACCAGGGGCAATGGCCACCGGTTCAGTCTGGGTGAGGAGCTTCACTCCATGGGCTTGCATCGACTCCTGCACCATGGCACGAATGTCATCATCGAAGCCCCGAAGAATATGATCGCCCCGAATCACCTGGGTCACCTCCGACCCCAGCCCATTCAAAATACAGGCAAATTCGCAGCCAATATAACCCCCACCTAGAATCATCAAGCGTTGCGGCTGTTCCGGGAGGTGGAAAATTTCATCCGAGGTAATGGTGTGCTCAATCCCCGCGATCGAACTGGGTTTGACGGGTTTTCCCCCCACCGCGATCAGGATTTTATCCGCCGTCACTGTCTTCTCCCCCACCATCAACGTATGGGAATCGACAAACTTCGCATAATGGGGCAACAATTCCACTTGGGAATTATCCAGCATCCGTTGATAAATCCCGTTGAGGCGGCCCACCTCACCATTAACCGCATTCATTAACGTCGGCCAATCAAATTGACCATCCGACACGGTCCAACCATAGCCTCGGCTATCTTCAATCAAGCCGGGAAAATGGGACGAATAGACCATTAACTTTTTCGGGACACAGCCTCGATTGACGCAGGTTCCGCCTAAGCGTCCCACTTCAGCCACACCAACCTTCGCGCCATATTCGGCGGCCCGTCGTGCGGTGGCAATGCCTCCAGAACCGCCACCAATCACGAATAAATCATAGTCGTAGCTCATGCAACCTCCAGGTGTTCATTCAAAATCAAGCTTCTTCAGTGTGACATTTTGCTTGAGGTCAGGACTAGGGGGAGAGCCGTAAGTGGGGCGATCGCATCTAACCATAGCGTTTTTCTCCATCCGATTCCGGCCACAATTAGGACAAAAGGGGCTGGAGGTTGAGATGATCTTCCACGAGGGTGGCGAGGCCGTTGAGCATGATTTCCCGCTGTTCTCGGTAGTTGGACACCCCGGTGGGGAGTGAGAGCAGGCCCCGCCGTTGGCGCAGGTGGTTAATCCAGGTGCGCCGCCAGGGGCCATTATCAAAAATGCCGTGGAGATAGCACCCCCAGATCGATTGACTGGGATCGACGAGGCCGAGGCTGTCGTCATCAAAGAGGGCTTGGGGTTGATCGGCAGCATCACGGCGGCGGTGGAGCCGTTGGGTTTGGCCCTGGTGGATTTCGTAGCCTTCGATGGGAAGACCGGCGTGGGGATAATTGGAAAAGCAGGTGCGCTGCTGGACGATTTTGTCGCGGGTGATCGTGGTTTGGATCGGGAGGAGTTGGAGGCCGGTTTGTTCGCCGGCTTCGCCTTCAAGGCCGTGGGGATCGGCGATGCGATCGCCCAACATTTGAAAGCCGCCACAAATCCCAAACACCGTCCCCCCGGCGGCCACATAGTCTTGAATTTTTTTCGCCATGCCGCTGCTGTGGAGGGCGTTGAGATCACTCAAGGTGGTTTTCGAGCCGGGCAGGATCACCGCATCAGGGTAGCCCAGTTCCCCGTCGAGATTGACATATTTCACCCCCACCGTTGGTTCGGCTTCGAGGGGGTCAAAGTCGGTGAAGTTGGCAATGTGGGGGAGGCGGATGATGCTGATCGTGGCTTCCTGTTGGGTTTTATGCGATCGCCGATCCAACAAACTCAAGGAATCCTCCGCCGGAAACAGTTGATTACTCCAGGGGATCACCCCCAGCACCGGAATCCCGGTGTAATTCTCCAGCCAGTCAATCCCCGGCTGCAAGATTGACAACTGCCCCCGAAATTTATTGATCACAATCCCTTTAATCAGCGATCGCTCATCCGGGTCAAGGAGGGCTAACGTCCCCACCACATGGGCAAAGGACCCGCCGCGATCGATATCCACAATCAAAACCGTAGCCGCGTTGAGGTATTTCGCCACCCGCATATTAGTGAGGTCGCGGTGTTTGAGGTTAATTTCCGCCGGACTGCCCGCCCCCTCGCACACGATCACATCAAATTCCGACGCTAGACTGTGCAGGGATTCCGTAATCGCCTGCCAGCCCCGATCAAAATACTGCTCGTAATAGTTGGCCGCCGTGGTCGTTCCCACCGCCTGGCCGCGAATAATCACCTGAGAGGTGCTGTCGCCTTGGGGCTTGAGCAGGATCGGGTTCATTTCGACCCAGGGTTTGACCCCCGCTGCCCAAGCTTGTACCGCTTGGGCATAGCCAATTTCGCCGCCGGAGGGGGTGACGTAGGCGTTCAGAGCCATGTTTTGGCCTTTGAAGGGGGTAACGCGACAATTCTGGCGGTTGAGAATCCGACAGAGGGCGGTGGCGAGCATCGATTTTCCGGCATGGGAGGTCGTGCCGACGACCATAATCGCTTTCATGAATGGTTTTAGAGGGGGAGACGGAACCAGCGGTGTATCCAGTTGAGGAAGCGATCGCCCCAGGTGGCCGGGGGGATGCCTTGGGCGGAATCTGACCAGGCTTGGGTTAATTGCCAGCCCAACGGCGTGAGGCGAAAACTATCGGTGATGCCCTGGCCATCCACTTCACGACGCACCAGCCCCACCTGAATCAACCACATCATCTGACTTTCGGCCTGCCATTCCGTCAGGGGGGTGCGGGTATAGGCCTGGGTAACGCCCGCTGTTCCCGCTAGGGCATCAAGGGCGACGCTCGTGGTGCGAATCGCGAGCAGCAGCGCGAGGGTAAAGGGGGAGCAACGCAGGGCGCGGGCGGCGCGATCGCAAATGCGGGCAGAATAGCGAATGGAGGAAGAAGAGGTCATGGTGCTTGCAAACGGCTAGACGTTCAGGATAGATCATGAGGCCCTAGCAAAAGGGCGATGAAGCAATTCTATAAATATTGTAAAATCCAAACTAGAAGACAATCATGGCAACCTAACCACGACATCAACGTTATGACTTTAACCGTAGGAACGAAAGCGCCCGCTTTCACCACCACCGATGATCAAGGGAACACCGTTTCCCTCAGTGACTTTGCCGGCAAAATTGTCGTTCTTTACTTCTATCCTAAAGACGATACGCCCGGCTGCACCAAGCAAGCCCAAAGTTTTCGGGATAATTTTGCAGCGTATCAAGACAAAGACATGGTGGTCTTGGGGGTGAGTCGTGATGATCAAGCCTCCCATCAGCAGTTCAAAGAAAAATATGGTCTGCCGTTTACCCTCCTCACGGATGTAGAGGGTGCGCTCACCACGGCGTACGATGTGGACGGCGGCGGCTACGCCAAGCGTGTCACCTATGTTATTGATGCCGAAGGGACGATCGCCCAAGTGGATGCGGCGGTGAAAACCGAAACCCACGCCCAAGACGTGCTAGCCAGCCTGGGTTAAGGCGCGATCGGGTCAACTGGCCACTAAAAAAGAGAGCGTGTTCATAGGACACGCTCTCTTTTTTGTCGGGATGAATCGCAATGCTCCCATTATTCCGGTTGGACGGATTCGGGGGTTTCGGTTTCAGCGGCTTGGTTTTGCTGTTCCTGTTGGCGTTGGATGGCTTCGAGTTGGCGGCGGCGAAAGTCTTGGCTGGCTTCGTTGAGGCTTTCGTTTTGGAGTTCGGGGTCAAAGGTGTTGTTCATTTGCCGCGCCCGATGGATGAGGTCAAAGGGGTTGAGACCGCCTTCAAAGAGGGTGTCGCGTTCGTTGGTTTGGAATTCGCCGGTTTCGGGTTCAACTTGGCTGAGGGCGGGCAGAAGGCAGCCACTGCCCAGGGTGAGGAGGGCGGTGGACAGGAGCAGGGCGGAGCGGTGGAGGGGGTTAAGCATCGGTTTTAAAGGTGCGATCACACTAGCGTCATCTCATTAACCATAACAAACACAGCCTCCTCGACGGAACAGGATCGGCAGTTCCCAACGGAGTTGTGATGCCTTATGGTAGCGTGGCCGTGCCGACATTAATCCCATCAAACCTGGAGGGTTGAGATTAAGGGGATCAAAAGGTTCGTGCCCCTCGTTGGCAAGGAGGTCTTTTTGGTTATAAAGTGGTAGTTAAACCCGTAGGAGGACAAAGGATGACTCAGGTGACAGTTGGAGAAAATGAAGGCATTGAATCTGCATTACGACGGTTTCGCAGAGAAGTATCCAAAGCTGGAATTTTTGCAGATATGAAACGTCTGCGCCATTTTGAAACGCCACAAGAAAAGAAAAAGCGCAAAGCGATCGCGCGTCGGCGCAAAAAGCGGTTTAGCTAACATCAACCGCTCTCAAGCGCTTCACCATCCAGAATTTCGGTATCAGGGGTATAGATAGACATACCCCTTGCTGCTGTCTGTGAACATTGAGCGATCGCCCCCAAGCAAAAAAGCCACCGAAGTATTAACCTCGGTGGCTTTTCGCAACGAGAGTCATCACCCTAGCGGGCGAGTTCCGTATTGAATTCGTTATAGGAACGACGCTCAAAATCTTTCTCGACTTGAACCGGCAAATCAAAGATTTCGCGGAACACCCGATCCATCGCTTCGTAGGGAACCACACCGGTTGCATTGAACCGCACCGTTCCCTCCCCATCCAAAATCACCGTTTGGGGGACACCCTGTTGATCGTAGTAGTATCCGGCATCTAAGGGGCCGAAGGATTCACTGGGGTTGATTTCATCGACGCTGATGGGTAAAAAGGAGGCGCGACGGCCATAAAACTCTTGCAAGCGGGAGACCACGATCGCAAACTGCTTACAGTCGCTGCTATCGTCCACGTAAAATGTCAGCATCGTCGGACGTTCCTGGCCCTGGGCTTGGGCGAGGGTTTCATGGACGGGCACGAGGGAGCCATTGCCGGCATAGAGGACGAAAATATTCCCGTCGTAGCGATCATTATCAATACTCGCCGCTGCTGTGGCCGGCAGTCCGATAAAACAGAGAACCGTAAAGAGTACAATCAAGGCTGATCGTATGATGTCAATGAGCGATCGCCCTAGGGATTGGAAAAATATAGACACGTTGAGATATCCTCGATGCTTGAAGTTCTGCTCTATCATGGGGTACGTTGCCGCTCGCACCGCTCTTTCCCCAAGTTTGGGGCAGTTTGTTCAATCTTAGAGCGATCGACAACGCAGTAAGATAACTTAATATCATCAAGGGTGGACTAAACTCAATGCCCTGCCTATATTGCATGAGGAGTAGTGATGGCTGAAATGAATCAACAGGATATGCGCGATCGCCTAGGAAATGTTGACCAAATTAGAGATATTCTGTTTGGGACCCAACTGCGAAATTACGAACAACGCATTGAAAAACTCGAAGCAGAATCAGCCGAAATGCGCCAAGAAATGCACAATCGGTTTGATCAGATGCAAAACTCGTTAACCGGTGAACTAAAAAGTATCGCAGATTCCCTGGAAAAGAAGCTGAAATACTTAAGTTTGACCACCCATGATGAAACCACAAAATTATGGCAAAAGCTCGAACAATCGAACCAAAAAAACTATACAATCCTCGAAACTCTCAATAAAACCTTCAGCACCAAAACATCGAGTCTGCGAGAAGAACTCAACCAAACTCAAGAACAGTTCCAGCTTGAAACCCAAACCCTGAAAGCGAAGATTTTCGAGGAACTCGAAAAATGCTTCTCGACCCTCCGGGATGCCAAGGTCTCCCGCGTTGATCTCGCTGAAGTGTTGTTTGAACTCTGTATTAAGGTCAAAGGCACTGAATTTGTCCCGGATCTTAAAGAAGCGATGGAAAATCATCTCCAAACTGATTTTCTCTTGCCGGAAGAGGAACAATCACCATCACAAACATCCCAGTCTTCTGGGATGACCCAAGGATAAGAGCGAAGACGGTGAGTGTGACATCATGCGAGGGGGTTACGACTCAGCTATTTACAGGTTTTGCTGTCTTGCGAAACTAGGTCTTTTGTTGAAGACTATTGGAGAATCGTAGTGCAGAATAACCCAATGATCATGACCGGGGCGAAGGGTTAAAATGCGGCTGGGGTGGGTGCAGGCTCCTCAAGCATGGGAGGATCGCGTTAGTGTGGTGCGATCGCTGTTCAGCATTGACTGAATCCGAGACCGTTGTGATTCTGTCCTGAACAGACTGTGTCAGTCAGAATAGTTACCCTGAATTTGGCACAATGGTTCAGTATAGATAGTACGATCACGAACCGTGCATGATTACACCCCTGTCGTTGAGTAAGGGCAGCTATGCCTTTTCCCTCAGAAGA
Source organism: Spirulina major PCC 6313 (assembly GCF_001890765.1). Classification (NCBI taxonomy): domain Bacteria; kingdom Bacillati; phylum Cyanobacteriota; class Cyanophyceae; order Spirulinales; family Spirulinaceae; genus Spirulina; species Spirulina major. Next base: position 3,320,582 of record NZ_KV878783.1, read on the forward strand.
TCCGATTTCTCGTCCCAACCCTGATTCCCAAACACCCTCAATGCCATCCCCTCTTCCCCAAGCTGATGCTTCACTTGGGGAATTATTCCAGTTTTTAACAGAACATGATCTGCCCCAGCATCCAGATCGCGATCGCCCCCTTGCGGATGCTGGGGCACTCTTTCACTCGTCCCAACCCAACAGACAGGGCCCCATCTCCGATGAGACCAGTGAGCGGCTCCGGTTGCTCCTGCTGGATCTCCTGGCCATTGATCAACAGAATGCCACCGATACCCCAGCAGAGACCCAAGACGAACTCTCGCGCCAACTGCGTCGCCTCGAACATCGGTGTCGCGATCCGCGCGTCATGGGGCAGGTTATCTATCCAATTTTTGCGACCCTCCTGCAACAGAAAATCGCCCAATCCCCGGACGAAATTGTACCCGCCCTGGCCACCATCATCGATCAGGTCTTAGCGACCCAAAGCCAGCGCGATCGCACCGCCCTCAGTAAAGCCCTCGCCGCCGCCATTCCCGGCGCGATTTCCAAACAAATGGGGGATGCCCCTCATGAAGTGGTGCAAGCGATCGCCCCCGCCATGGGTAAAGCGATCACCGCCCAAATCCGCCTTGATCGGGACTCAATGGTTGATGCACTCTACCCCGTCATTGGCAACACGATTTCCAAATACATGGGGGAAGTGGTCAGCCAAATCAATCACCGGGTTGAACAAACGTTCAGCCTCACCGGCTTGATGAATCATCTGTCCCTGCGCCTCCGGGGGATTTCCGACGCTGAACAAATCCTCCGGGATGCGATGCCCTTTAATGTCCAAGCGGTGTTTCTGATTCACAAAGACTCCGGACTCGTGATCGCCGAAGTGCAGCAATCGGGAACAGCAGCCCTCGAAGCCGATATGCTAGCGGGGATGCTCACGGCAATTCGTAGCTTTGCCGGGGAATGTTCCACCGATCCCCGCCATCAATCGGAACTGACGCAAATCGACTACGAAGATTTTCAAATCATTATGGAAGTGGCGGGCTACTGTTACCTGGCGGCGGTGACCCAAGGCGACCCACCGGCGATCTTTTCGATCAAACTACGCCAAACCATGAGCGCGATTATTCTCAATCATGGCTACGGGGATGCGATCGAACAGTTTGACGGCAATCCCAACAGCGTACCGGAGTCGATCCCAGAACTCCTCCATGACCTCCTTAATGCTCCCCAGCAGATCGAACGCTCACCGGTCGAGCGTCGCCCTCTGCCGTGGGGGTTGGTGCTGACATTGGGGTTTGTCTTGGTGGCGGTGGGGATTCCCTTGGGGGTGATGAAATATCAATGGTGGCAGGCGCACCAGTTGACGGCACAACTGCGCGACACCTTTGTATCAACCCCTAGCTTGGCGCTGTACCGGATTCAGCCGGTTGTTGAGAATCAGACCATCACGTTAACAGGACAGGTTCCCAGTCTGGTGTTACAACAACAGGCTGCTGACATTACCCGTCAACTAGCTCCGGATTTCACCGTCGATAATCAGGTGAGCGCCGTGGATGCTCCCCCGGAGCCAGAGGCGATCGCAGCCGAAGCCCAACGCCTCACCCAAGGCCTCGCCCAAGTCCTCGCCACCCCCATTACCAGCACCTACGACCCCGATCTCCAGCAACTCCTCGTCCAAGGCAGCGCCCTCAGTGCCGACCAAACCGCTCAACTCACCGAAAGTTTACGCCGGATTCCGGGGGTGCAGTCTGTGGTGTTGTCCCTCGATAATCAAGGATCACCCCTAGCCCAACGGGTCTATTTCACCCCCAACGGTGTCGATATTAGCCCCCAAGAATATAGCCAAAAACTCACGCCCCTGATTCGCTACCTGCGCGACAATCCGACGGTGAAACTCCGCATCATTGGCCATACCGATCGCAGCGGAACCGAGCAAATTAATCAACAACTCGCACCCCAGCGAGCGGCTGCGGTGCAAGCGGTGTTGAGTCAAGAAGGGATTCCGCTATCCCAGCTAGAGACGGTGGGGATGATCGATCCCCCTCCCCAAGTGAGCAATGCCGATGCACTATGGTTAAGTCGGTGCGTGCGCTTTGAAGTGGTTAACTAAACTAAAGTCTGAACAGTGTCATGGGTACTATTTCTAAGAAAATTTGTATGGTGGGTGACTTTGGGGTGGGGAAAACGAGCTTGATTCGGCGGTTTGTCGAGCGGGAATTTAGCGATCGCTACCTCTCGACGGTGGGCGTGAAAATTTCCCGCAAAGTCATTCCCCTCACTCCTGATCTAGATCGTAATCTTGATACCCTCAAACTCCTGATCTGGGATCTTGAAGGACAGACCAAATTCAAAGCTATTACCCCCTCCTACCTCCACGGCTCCGAAAGTATCTTGGTGGTTGCCGATGTAACCCGCCAAGAAACCATTGATAACATCCAAAACCATATTCAACTGTTTCTCGGTATTAATCCCCAGGGATCGATTGCGATCGCCCTCAATAAAATTGATCTCCTCGACAGTGACGAACAGTCATACCTCAAAGAATCGATTCACTCAACCTTTACAACCACAGTGGGAGCGTATTTCACGTCAGCAAAAACAGGCGAAAATGTAGACACAATCTTTAATGCGATCGCTCAAAAAATGGTGCCTTAATGTCCTAGAGTTTTAGTTCAATATTTAATGGTATGACTCCTCCGCTACAGACTCTGAATCTTCCGAGTTTTATTGAATACATTATTATTGACGCGAACTTTAGGCTCACTCACCTTGCATCTCATACCGTGAGCCATTGTCACGCAAACCTCAACATCAACGATGATGTGCGCAATGCTTTTCAAGAACTAGTGGGCATCGAACAGATTACCCAACGTATTTTAGCCAATCAACAACCCGGCTTCACCCTTCAAGAGGTCATTCACTATTCCTCCCAGCAACCCGATTCCGGCATTTATCTCACCTTGAATCTGCAACGATTAGATGAGCAACATCTAATTATTTTCATCGAAGATGTCACGGAAACGGCTCTGTTACGCCAAGCCTTAGTGCAGCGGGTGAATGAAACAGAACTACTGTTAAATGCGCTGCAATTGTCCGAAAATTATAATCGTCGCATTATTTCATCAATGGGCGATGCACTGTTTACCATCAATGCTTCAGGGGATTTGAAAACCATTAATGCCGCCGCTCTCACCCTCTTCGGCTATGGTGAAGCAGAGTTAAAAAATCAACCGTTAGCCACCTTATTTCAAAACCAAATCCCCGCCTCAATTTCCCCTGAATCAATCCTCAAAAATCCCACCTTAGAGAATTACGAAGTGACGTGCCATACCAAACAGGAAAACAGTATTATTGTGTCGTTCTCCTGTTCATTTGTCCATTCAAAAGAGAATGATTTACCCATTTTTATCTATATTGGTCGTGACATCACGGCTCGCAAAAAAACAGAGCAAAAAATCAATCAAGCTCTAGCCCAGGAAAAAGAATTAAATGATCTCAAGTCTCGCTTTATTGCGATGACATCCCACGAGTTCAAAAATCCCCTATCCAGTATTTTGATGTCGGTGGAATTGCTCGAAGAATTTGCGGATAATTGGACTCTGGAAAAGCGGATGACGCATCTCAAGCGGATTCGGCAATGTACAACACAGATGAATGATCTGCTCGAAGATATTTTAGTGCTGGGGAAAGCCGATACGGGGAAACTGGAGTTTCAGCCGCGGCCGTTGGATTTGGGGAATTTTTGTCAGGAGTTGACGGAAGAATTGCAGTTTTTAGCCGGCGATCGCCACGCCATCACCCTCCACCTTCAATCCCCCCTTGCGCCTACCTATGCCCTGGATGAAAAACTATTGCGCCAGATGTTGGTGAACTTAATTACCAATGCGGTGAAATATTCACCTCAGGGGGGTGTGGTGGATTTTCGGGTCGCGGTGGAGGGGGAGAGCCTGTGGTTTGGGGTGCAGGATCAAGGGATTGGGATTCCAGAATCGGATCAGCCACGTTTGTTTGAATGTTTCCACCGATCGCACAATGTTAGGGATATTAAAGGGACGGGGTTGGGCCTTTCAATTGTGAAGCAAGCGGTGGAATTACACGGCGGCACGATCGCATTTCAAAGTGCGATCGACCAAGGCACGACCTTTGAAGTGCGCTTACCCCTGCATCTAACTCCATGGAACAGTTAATTATTTTCAGTCGCTATCCAGAACCCGGACGCACGAAAACCCGCCTCATTTCGCGCCTTGGTGCGGCTGGGGCGGCTGAACTTCAGCGCCGGATGACGGAACACACGCTCCGGCAGGTGCGGGCTTTGCAGCGGGTGCGATCGGTGGATGGGGTGGTGGCGTTTACGGGGGCAACCACTGACCAGATGCGGGCGTGGTTGGGGGATCATTGGCAGTATTCGCCCCAAACGGCGGGGGATTTGGGGCAGCGGATGGTGGCGGCGATCGCCCACAGTTGCCAAGCAGGAAGCGATCGCACGGTGATCATCGGTATTGATTGCCCAGATCTCACCTCGGCAATTTTGACGGCGGCCTTTGAACAGCTTCAGACCCATCCGGTGGTGTTGGGGCCCGCCCAGGATGGGGGCTATTATTTGGTGGGGTTAACGGAGCCGCTGCCGGCTCTGTTTACGGGGATTGATTGGGGGACGGATCGGGTGTTGGCCCAGTCACAGCAGGCGATCGCTGCCCAGGGAAAAACCTGCGCCATCCTGCCCACCTTAGCGGATGTGGACTATCCCGAAGACTTACCGATCTGGGAAAAATACGCCCCATCCTAAACCCGATCTCGCCCCCCTTAGACGGTCTCCACTGCCACCGTTTTCCCTAGACGGGCGGCCTGTTGCGCTGCCGCCGCCACCCGCAGGGCATAGAGGCTTGCACTGGGCTGGACGTAGAGGGGGCGACCGTCACAGAGGGAGTCCACCACGGCGCGGGTGTCCTGTTGAAATAACCCCCGCCGACTGCCTAAATCAAGGGAGGTCTGGGCCGCGCCCTGAATCAAGGTGCCGCGATCATGATCGAACAAGAGTGTGCCGCGATCGCCATGGAGTTCAAAGACGCGCATCGGGTAGGTGAACGCATCGCCTTTGCCATAGGTGACGGTGGCAAGTAAGCCACTGTGAAAGGTTAACTGGGCCATACAAAGACAAGCGGTGTATTCCGAGGGCGAATCGCTAGCCCAATAGCGCGTCTGACAACTGACCGTTGCCACCGTGCCAAAGAGATCCGTGAGGCGATGAATCCGCGAGAGGGCAGCCACTAACGGAAACCCAAACTGGTCGTGGTTGTAGCTCCAGCGTCCGGCGTGGGGCGTTTGGGGGTTGAGGGTGACGTAGCGGGCGTAGTGGGTTGTGCCGAGGGCGGGGCAATGGTCACGCATGGCGAGGTGTAGACCGCCCAAGAGTTCAATATGTTCGATATGCAGCAGTCGATCCTGTTGGGCGGCGATCGCCAACAACTCCGCCGCCACTGCCGGATGAAAACTCAGGGGATATTCACAGACCACATGTTTTCCCGCTGCGAGTGCCCTGCGGGTGATGGTGTCGTGATCTTGATTGCGCGTCGCTACAATGACCACGTGAAGACCGGGATGGGTGATCAGATCCTGCCAATCGGTGTAATGGGTGGCTTGGCAGTCTGGATCGATGGCCCGCATCCGTTCGGGGGAGGCGCTGGCGATCGCAGCGAAGGTGGCGCGATCATCCGATGCGATCGCCTCAACCCGCCGCTTCGCCACATAGCCCGTCCCCACAATACCCATCAAAATGGGGGGAGTTAGACCCATGAGAAATTTAAACTGTCAATAACAAACATGAGGAATTTAAATTATTCATCACAAAATCAAAGTGATCGTGATTGAGACAGCCATCGCACCAGACCAACCTCCCCAAGACAAAACAGGATGGTTTTTTCCGGCCCAACCCTCAGCGTGATTGATTAAAATGCCACGCAAAATCATCAAGATCAAGGCTGAAACGAGCGGATTCAGTGGTGATGCTGTCCCTGTTGAGCACAGTCCTTTTGCCAACATCGTTCCAACGTTTGCAGTCGATAAATATACAGAAAACGACTGATACCAAAGGCAGTCCGCGCCGAAGAATCAAACAAGGGTTGATTGAGGTAGTGCCACACAAGGAGGCTAAGTTGCTTGAGCTTAAAGACCATGGTACTAACTGAATTTACATCAGTAGGAATCAGTAAAGTTAAATAAAGTAGTTCCAATGTTCATCCGGGTGGACGCTGAAGATTGGAGCGGAGTCTAGACGAGGACGGGAAGTCCGTCAGCATGACTCCAGTGAGTGGAGGGGGTCACAGGTCAGAATAGACCCGATTGACTCCAGTAATCTGGCCAGTTTTGATGGCCCTTAACTACTAATGTGCCTCAATTATTTCGAGTTTTGCTCAACTCAATCGTAGAGAATTATGAAGGATCATGGGAAATCCTTGTAATTGTTCTTTGCAAATCGTCGAACGGTGCGAGATTGTCCGAAATGCTCAGGGGCTTCCCCTGAGTTGATCCGTGCGGAATCAGGTCAACCGAGATCATGATTCGGGATCATCCTGACCTATAATTTTGTCTTATCTGACATCACTGAAGGAGATCACCAATGTCCGATTGGCAACGGGTTGACGGGAGTGTTACCGCCCCACGGGGTTTTCAAGCGGCCGGGATTACCGCTGGCTTAAAGCCGTCGGGTTCACCGGATTTATCCCTCATTTATTCGGAAACAGAAGCGATCGCCGCCGGTGTCTTCACCACCTCCACCGTGCGGGCGGCCTGCGTCGATTACTGTCGCCAACGTCTCCAAGCGAAAGCCAGTGCTCGCGCCATTTTGTGCAATGCGGGTCAAGCCAATGCTGCGACCGGTGAACAAGGCTGGCAAGATGCCCTCGAAACGGCTCAATTACTCGGTCAGCAGTTGAAAATTTCCCCCGACACCATCCTCCTCGCCTCCACGGGAGTGATCGGTCAACGCATGAAAATGGATGAGTTTCGGGCTGGGATTCCAACCCTCGTCAATGCCCTCAGTCCAACAGGGGGCGAGGCGGCAGCGGGCGCGATTATCACCACGGATCTCGTCCCCAAATCCATTGCCCTTGAAACCATGATCGAAGGGCGGCCCGTGCGCATTGGCGGGATCGCCAAGGGGTCTGGAATGATTCATCCCAATATGGCGACGATGCTGTCCTTTGTTACCTGTGATGCGGCGGTGTCTACGTCCCTGTGGCAAGAGATGCTGCGGCGGGCGGCGGATAAGAGTTTCAATCAAATCACCGTCGATGGGGATACGAGCACCAATGACAGTCTGATCGCCTTGGCTAATGGTCAATCGCGGACGACGGCGATCACAGAGCCGGGGCCGGAGGCGGATAAGCTCGAAGCGATGTTAACGGAGGTGTGCCAATATTTAGCGAAGGCGATCGCCCGCGATGGTGAAGGGGCTACCTGCCTCGTTGAAGTCACCGTCACGGGAGCGCCCAGTGATGCGGCGGCCCGTAAAGTGGCGAAAACCATCGTCGGCTCATCATTGTTTAAAGCTGCGATTTTCGGGCGTGATCCCAATTGGGGACGGATTGCGGCGGCAGCAGGTCGAGCCGATGTGCCCTTTGATCAAGACCAGTTGCGGATTACCCTCGGTGATTTTCGGTTGATGGATGCGGGGCAACCGTTGCCGTTCGATCGCGCCGCTGCGAGCCAATATATTAAAGACATTGCTGCCCAATCAGGGGGCGAAGTGGCGGGCAAAATCTACCAATCCCTTGATCATCCGTTACTCATTACGGTGGACTTGGGGAGTGGTTCCGGTGCTGGGGTGGCGTGGGGTTGTGATCTCAGCTATGACTACGTCAAGATCAACGCTGAGTACACCACCTAAGCCCGCGCTCTTCGCTGTTGACGCTTCTACGCTGAACCTGGGGCGATCGCACCCTGATTCGTTCACACCTTGATCTAATGAACCGCCTGCGATCGCCCCTCCCCCGCATCCTTTACGAGCGTGATGCGTAAAGCCCCCTGAATTTTATTCGGGGGATATAAGCGAATAACCGAATTGATTCGGTGGTGATACAATAAAAGCGTTCGCTAGCGCGAAGTAAAATTCCGGGGTGAGCACCTTATGGGCAGGGCGTTGTCCATTGGGCGAGGCAAGATAAGACGGGCTACGCCTGCAATTGCTGTCTGAACCCAGAATCCCCCGTCATTTATGCGGGGGAGTACGTCAACCCTCACCCTTCCCATGCTGCACGGCTTCATCCCCCCCCATCGCTTTTTCCCCTATCTCACCTGGACGGAGATCGAAGCATTACCGGATAAAGAAAATATCGTGATTGTGCAGCCCGTGGGCGCGATCGAGCAGCACGGGCCCCACTTACCGATCGCGGTGGATTCCGTGATTGCGGCCGGTGTCCTGGGCCGGGCCCTAGGGGAACTCGATCCAACCATTCCCGCCTATGCCTTGCCGCCCCTGTACTACGGCAAATCTAACGAGCATTGGCATTTTCCCGGCACAATCACCCTATCCGCCACGACCCTCTTGGCGGTCATTCGTGAAATGGCGGCGAGTCTATACCGGGCTGGGTTTCGGAAATTAGTGCTCTGTAATGCCCACGGTGGCCAGCCCCAAGTGATGGAAATTGCGGCGCGGGACTTGCATCAGGAATACGGCGATTTTGCGGTGTTTCCCCTGTTTGTCTGGCGTGTACCCCATAATGCCGGGCAATTTTTGAGCGATCGCGAACGCGCCCAGGGTATCCATGCCGGGGATGCTGAAACGAGCATCCTCCTGGCGTTATTACCCGATCAAGTCCACATGGATCGGGCAGTGTGTGAATATCCCCAGGGTTTACCCGCCGGGGGACTCTTGAGCCTCGAAGGTCAGCTACCCTTTGCTTGGGTGACACAGGAACTGAGCCGCAGCGGTGTGATTGGGGATGCTACAGCCGCCACTCGTGACAAGGGTGAAGCGATCTTAGCCTCGGTGGCGGCGGGCTGGGTGCAAGTGCTCACGGAAATTCATCACTTTCAGCAGCCCAAGATCCCACAGCATTAAGGGCCAAGTCCCGGCAGCGACGGGGTGGCGCAGGATTCAAAATCTAGGCTACGGGCGCACAAAAGGTTGAGGCAATGAGAATCACGCCGAGGCGATGGAGTTCCGTTGCAGGGCGGGATTGAACGGGGCGATCGCTGCAACTAAGCCGTTTCTAACCAATCAAACATCCGGTCAATTTGTTCGAGGGTCACCAGCCCATATTGCCAGAGAATCATCGGCAAAACGTTGGGGGTGGGGTCGTGGCGGCGGGTGGCGATCGCTAAGGATTCAGCAGGAATCGCGAGTTCATCTTGGAGAAATTGAATAAAGCGGTGAGCGAGGAGAGTTTGCATTGTTCTAAAACCACAGATTTAAAAAAAGTTAAAAAGAGAATGAAGCAGAAATGCAGGGGAGAATTCTTTAGGATTCGTCGGTGATTTTCACTTTGCCCCGTTGCACTGAACGCAGCAGGCGATTCACTGCCCGCACTTCCTCATCACTGAGGGCCTCTTCTAAGACAGCGGCCATCAATCCATATTGATCTGTTTTTTGCAATCGTCCTGTCTGACGAGCGGTAGCAAGCATCTCAGCGACAGAACCCGGAATAAGCTTAACGGCAGGAAGCATGATAAGTCATAGAGCGCGGTGAGGTTATCCTTACTATCCTTGATCTTTCCCGGTTGGGGGGTGATAGCTCCCCCCCTAAGGATGTGAATTTGATCGGGGTGGGCTGTGACAATGCTCGCGAGGCACGTGTGATGGATTACAAGGAAATACTGTGATTAAAATCACCAACTCTTGACACAGCATCGGCGGGAAACATTGACAAAATTAAAGCGTCCATTGTATCAATAGTTTAGACACGTAAAAGATCGTTCATTTCCCCACTGTCGTCTGACGTTACAATCCTGAAACATTCCCATTCCGAGGGGATTCAATAAGGCAGCGCCAGGTGTGGAGAGACGGAAGTAGGTTTGATGCCGAAGGAACGCACCGCATCTTTAAAATTTACGTCTTTAAACAATCTACAGCTTACGAGATTAAAGGACTATGATGCTTGCGCCTCTATTCATCAGTTTGTCGGTGGCTTCCGCTGCGTTGCTACTCAAAGTCAAAACCCAAGAAGAGATCGTTCGGGTTGCTGCGGGTGGCGTGGCTATTCTCTGCTTGTTCCTCAGTTTATATTTTGCACCGTTGTGGATTAAAGCTCTGCTCTTGACCATTCCGCTGTTGGGAGGGCGTTTGAATTTCACGGGCATTGCAGAGTAGCGATCGAACGTTTGCCTGCTAAAGAATTGAAAGACCCGCTGTGACGGGTCTTTTTTTTGCGGGCAGGATAGAGGCGGCCTTGCCATTTAAAAGTGGTCTTTTTGGCTCCGGAGGCGGCTGAATGTTTCCCTGGGGTTTGGGGTGTTCATGGCCTGTTGGAGGCGGGGGTCATGGCAACGGAGAAAGAGGTTGGTTTGTTTTTCGAGACCAAGCTGGGTGGGAATGGTGGCTTGGTGACGCTGACGGAGGGCGATCGCCTCACGATAGCGGCTCTGACTGGGGGAATCTTCCGGCAAAACCGAGAGGGCAAAGGTCAAGTTACTGACGGTGTATTCATGGGCACACCAAATCCGGGTGGAGTCGGGGAGTTGGCATAGCTGTTGTAGTGACGTGAATAATTGCGTGGCAGTGCCATCAAAAATGCGACCGCAGCCCCCCGCAAAGAGGGTATCGCCACAAAAGAGATCGCCGGGTTCGTCTGGGGTCAGGGGCGGAAAGTAGTAGGCAATATGGGCGCGGGTGTGGCCGGGGGTAAAGAAGACCTCAGCGGTGCGATCGCACACCGTGACGCGATCGCCCCCCTGCAAAAACACCTGCTGCTGAGGGATACGCCCCCGATCGTTCGCCCCCCCGTACACCACCAGATCGGGAAACTGTTGAACGAGGGCAGGATTGCCCCCCACATGATCCCCATGGTGATGGGTGTTTAAAATTGCCACCAAGGTAGCATCGTGCTCCCTCAACCAGCGCAACACCGACTGAGCCTCAGCCGGATCAACCACGGCGGCGGTGCGATCAATGGGATTGTGCAGGATAAAAACGTAATTGTCAGACAATACGGAAATTCGTACAATGTCCATCACAAGCTCATACAGCGACATTGCCCCCATTGTAATGACATCTCCTGTCAATCCTGATGATTTACCCCTTGAGCATCGCATTGCCTATTGCTTGGAAACGGGTCAAATTTCTCGCAAAACCTATTTCCAGTTTGTGACGTATTTTCTCTCTGAGACATCGGCCACCAGCCAAGAACGCCAAGGGATCAACCAAATCTTGGATCATGTGCAGACCGGGCACATTACCTTCATCGTGTCCTGATCTGAAGACCGCCTCTAGATTGGGGGGAGTCACCTTGCTAAGATGGCGTGATGCTTGATGAGATTCTGGTCTGTGCATTTATTCTTTTTTTGACCCCCATTTTATGACTCCCATCCTCTCTTCGCCCCCCCAACAGTATGATGTGCCGCTGCGATCGCTGATCGTCCCCCCCCTCACCCAACCGCGCTATCGTCTGTCCCTAATCATTCCCACCTATCAGGAATGCCAAACGATTCAGCCCCTCCTGCACAGCCTCACAGGGCTTTTAGATGCGGCCTGCCCTGGGCAATATGAATTAATTGTCGTCGATGACAATAGCCCCGATGGAACCGCTGCTGTGGTGGAATCCCGGTTAGAAGACTATCCAGCGGTGCGGCTCATCTGTCGGACGCAGGAGCGGGGCCTATCCACCGCAGTGATTCGGGGTTGGCAACAGGCCCAAGGGGAATATCTTGGGGTCATCGATGCCGATTTACAACATCCCCCCGAAATTCTGCTCAAACTCTACCAAGCCCTAGAGTCTGGGGCCGATTTAGCCGTGGCGAGTCGCCATGTGCCGGGCGGGGGGGTGAGTGATTGGAATCTGGGGCGGCGGGTGCTGTCGCGGGGGGCGCAGGCTTTAGGGTGGTTAATTTTGCCGAGGGTGTTGGGGGCGGTGTCTGACCCGTTGAGTGGGTATTTTATGGTGCGACGGGAAGCGATCGCCTCCCAACGGATGAACCCAGTGGGGTACAAAATTTTGATCGAAGTCTTGGCACGGGGTCAGTGCGATCGGATTCAAGAAGTCAGCTATGTTTTCCAAGAACGCCAAGACGGAGAAAGCAAAGTCACCTATCGCCAATACCTCGAATACCTCCAACACCTAGCCCGACTCCGCTGGGAACGCTGGTTTTGTCAGCACCCAACCCCGTCGGCAAAACGTCCGATCAAATCCAGCTAACCCGTCACAGCTAAAATCGTGCTTTATCGTAGGGCTACTGCTTATACACAACGTTCTAAGGTGGATCTCGCCTGCGTTTAAACCCCCTCTGTCGTCAAGGCAGCGAGCTAGAAGCTCGCACTCCAGAGGATGCCAGGCAAGGTAGTGTGATCCTCTAGCTCACTCATATTCCCTCCAGATTCGTAACGTGGGTTATGTATAAGCAGTAGCTCGTCGTGCTGAGACACAGCTAAAATAGTGCTTTATTGCAGGGTAGATTAGGCGGCTAAAATTTAGGCTATAACTGCAATCTGGCAATCCGACTCAACCCACTTTTTAAGACGTACCACGACACTAGGATTGCAAATCGCGGGGATCGAGGGCATCGCGAAGACCATCACCGAGAACGTTAAAGGCCAAGACCGTCAGGATGATCAGTAGGGCGGGCGACCAGATTAGCCAGGGTTGCAAGACCAAAATGGAGGCATTGGTGGCCAGAGAGAGGAGATTTCCCCAGGAGGGATCGGGCTGCTGAATGCCCAGGCCGATCAGACTTAGCACCGACTCCGCCACAATGAAGCTGGGAATGGACAGGGTTGCCGAGATCACCACATAGGTGGCGGTTTGGGGTAGTACATGGCGCAGGATAATCGTGAAGGAATTGGCCCCGATCGCTCGCGCCGCATTGACAAAATCCTGCTCCTTCAACGACAGCACTTGCCCCCGAATCACCCGCGCTAGCCCCGACCAACTCACAAAGGACGTAATCACGACAATGAGCAGAAACCGTTGGGAGCTACTCAGTCCCGGCGGCAGGATGGCCGCTAGGGCAACGAGGAGGTAAATGGTCGGCACGCTCATCAGGACTTCTACGATGCGCATCAGGACGGCATCGAGCCAACCACCGAAGTAGCCGGAAATGCCCCCAATTAGTAGGCCTAGGGGAAAGGAGATCGCAATCCCCACGAGGCCAATGCTGAGGCTGATTCGCCCGCCGAAGAGCAGGCGGCTGAATTGATCGCGCCCCTGTTCGTCGGTGCCCAGGAGGTTGATGCGGCCGGGGCCGGTGGTGCCGAAGAGGTGGCGATCGCTCGTCATCCCCGGTAACAGGCTGTAGGGTTCCCCTTTCACGAATAAACGCAGGGGTGAGGGTTGACTGCGGTCAATGTCTAAAAGGCGATCGCCCGTTTCGAGATCCGTCGGCCCTTGAGTCGTGGGGTACACATGGGGCCCAAACCATTGCCCCGCTTCCGTCTGCCAGTAGATTTGCGTCGGCGGCAGGAGCGATCCCCCCACTTGGGAACTGTAGGGATCATAGGGCGCGATGAAGCCCGCCAAAAGCGCACTCAGATAAAAAACGCCCAGAATAATCGCTCCAAAACGAGCCAACTGATTATGCTTGAGTTTGCGCCACCAATCCATAGTCTGTATTACGTCAAGAAAGTGAATGTGAAATTGGGTCGATGCGGGACAATGCCATGGGCTATCCTGTCCTTTAGGGTAACCTTTGGGCCGCCTTTCCCATGATCTGCCGCTATAAAAAGAGTGGCATCCTACAGCCGATCCCATCCCGTTAGGCCATGACCCAGCGGTTGCGGCCTTGGTGCTTAGCACTGTAGAGGGCGCGATCGGCGGCAAGTAAAAACGCATGGGGCGGCTCCTGGCTCGACGGCAGCCAACAGACCACCCCCAAACTCACCGACACCCATTCCGACACTTCCGACATGGTGTGGGGAATTTGCAAGCGGGCCACCTCCTCACCAATGCGCCGCGCCACGGTAATCGCCCCGGATGCGGGGGTATCCGGCAAAATCACCGCAAACTCTTCCCCCCCATACCGCGCCACCAGATCCGCCGGTCGTTTTACCGCCCGTTCTAAGGCTCGCGAGATTTCAATCAGACAATCATCCCCCTGTTGATGACCATAGCAGTCGTTATATTGCTTGAAATAGTCCACATCGCAGAGGATTAAACTCAGCATGACTTCTTCCTTGGCGGAGCGCTGCCACATTTGGTCAAGATATTCATCAAAGTGGCGACGATTGGCGAGGTGGGTGAGGCCGTCGGAGCTAGCCAGGCGTTGGAGTTCTGCATTCACTTGGGCGAGTTCGGTGGTACGTTCGGCGACCCGTTGCTCAAGGGTGTAGGTGTAGTTTTCTTGGGCGGCGTAGAGGCGGGCGTTTTCGAGGGAGATAGCGGCTTGGGAGCAGAGAAGTTGCACGAGTTCGAGGCGGGCGGCACTGAAGGCTCCGGTGGCGAGATTATTTTCGAGGTAGATGATGTTGAGGAGTTTGCCTTGGTGGATCAGGGGGGCGCAGAGAATGGAGCGGGGTTTGTGCTGCATCAAATAGGGATCATGGCGTTGGTAAAAGGGGGATTGGGGGTCGTGGGGGGCTTGGCTGGCGTTGTCGAGCACGATGCTTTTGAGGGTGCGAACGACGTAGACGAGGATCGAGAGGGGGAGGCGGCCGTCGGGGGCAATATGTTGTAGGAGTTGGACGTTGGGGGGGTCGGCTTGGCCTTCCATTTCGATGCGCCATTGGCCTTTGTCTTCGCTGAGGAGGTAGGCCCGTTGAGCGCCGGTATTTTCGAGGAGGGTTTGCATGAGGCGGGTGAGGAGGCGATCGAGGCGGATTTCGCTGGAGAGGGTTTGGGAGGATTTGATTACGGTGGCGAGATCAATTTCGCTGCTGATGTGGTTGCTGGTGATGGTGGAAGGGAGGTGTTTGGTTTGGGGGGCGTAGGTGGTGAGGAGGGTGGGATAGGTGCGATCGAGGTGGTGGACTTTGGCGATCGCACCCCATTGCTGATAGGTGTAGCGGGCTTCTTGGAGATAGGTTTTGGCGATTAAGGGTTTGTGGGTGCTGAGATAGAACCGGGCGGCGCGTTCGTAGATGAGGGCGATTTCGCTGCGGTAGTTTTGGGGAGTGGCGAGGGTAATGGCGCGATCGTACTGCTCGATGGCTTCGGCCACATTGCCGAGGTGGCGCGATCGCTCCGCCTGCACGAGGGCGAGCCGATGGCCATAGACCGCCGGGCCAGTCTTGGCCCACTGCCGCAGTTGGGCTTCATGCTGTTGGGCCCGCTGCCAGAGGGATTGCAAATGAGGGGCCATCCCCGCTTTCAGGGTTGCCAAGGCAATCAACGCATCATAGAAACACCATAGGCCCTGCCCGATTGTGCCGCGAACCACCTGTTGATATTGCTCCGCCCGTTGGGCATGGAGTCGCGCCGTTTTCAGGTCATCAAACCAATAGCACAACACCATCTTGTTAAAGGCATACCAAAATTGACCTGTTTGATCCGGTAGCCTCAGTTTTGCCGAGGGGAGTTGGGTGGCATGGGGGACAAGCGCATCATACAGTTGGGTGTCGTGGACTAGGGTGGTGGGTTCGTTGCGATCGGCGGCGTTGGTTAAGGTGTTGATGCTGGCAAGGTTGAGGCGGAGGTGAGCGATCGCGCTATCGGTCAAGGTTTGACGGCTGTACTCGATCACCTGTTGGAGTTCTGCGGCTAAGGGGGGGAGTTCTTCGAGACCCAAATAATAGCGGTGGCGATAGCGGGTCAGCAACGCGGCCGCCGCTGCGGTGAGATCTCCCACATCTAAGGCCGTCTGATAGGCGGTTTTCAGGCCATTAACCAGGGCAACACTGGGCAGATGCCAATGGCGCAAATAGGCACAATCGAGCCAGAGGAGATGTCCTTGCACCGCTGGATAGGCAAGCCGATCAACAATGGTCATCGCCAATTGACTCAGGGACTGAGCCAGTTTAGGTTGGCGCAGCCCAGTGCCTAACCACACCGCAAAATGGGCATAGCCGACGGCTGAATCTGGGCTGTAGCCGTGGCGTAGGGAGGCTCGCACCTGTTGTAGGCTGAGGAGATGATACAAATTGTGATTGGTGATCGCCAGGGCTGGCAGGGCTGTGGTGATCAAGGCTAACGCGGCGGCGATGCGAGGGTTGGCCAGGGCGGGGCGTGTTTTTAAGGCCGTGGTGGAATAGCGACGTAATTGCGCCACCGTCAACCCCAAGGCCAAGCACAATTGGAAGCGGTGGGGCGATCGCGAATAATGAATATCCAAGCGCCGCAACACGGTCAAGAGGGTATCAATGGCCTCGCTGAGGTGGCCCTGGGTAATATGGGCCCGGATTTGAATATCGTAGGCGGGGACTTGATCTAAGACATGGTGACTGTGGAGTAACAGGGTTTGTACATAGTCTTGCATGATCTCATATTGTCCCAAGCTATAGGCATTGGCGGCCCCGTGGGTATACAAATGGCGGGTGAGGTCGTATTGACTCAACCAACGATTGGGGGCGAGGAGCTTGATACCCATTTGGCAATAGCTGAGGGCGGCGGCGTAGGCGGTGGAGGCTTGGGCCTGTTGGGCGGCCTGGAGGTTGAGTTCAGCGCCTTGTTGCCGAATGGAGGTGGTGCTGAGGATGGGATAGCCTAGGTTGCAATGGTCTGCCACGATGAACACCTCTCGCTGGAGTTCTTGGGGGGTGAGGGTTTTGATGAGCAGCCGGGCGATTTTGTAGTGGGCTTTGACGCGCTCATGGGTGGCGAGGAGTTCATAGGCGGCTTGCTGAATGCGATCGTGGCGGAAGCGGCAATGGTCGCTGGGGGGGTGGATGCTTTCGGGGGTGTGGGGTAGGAGAAGGGTGTGGGTGATGGCGGGGGCGAGGGTTGCTTGGAGTTTCGGTAGCGGCTGTTCGAGGACTTGGGCGAGGCGACGGATATCGACGGTGTTGCCGAAGCAGGCGGCATAGCGGAGGGCGCGTTGGGTGGGGGGGGGCAGGGTTTGTATGGTGGCGATCATCAGTTCTACCACGTTGGTGGTGCTGGCTTGGCTGGCGATCGCTTCGAGATCCCACGTCCATTCTTGTTGGTCGTGATCAAAGGCGATCGCCCCTTGACGCACCACAGTCATTAAAAATTCACGGGTAAAAAACGGATTCCCCCCGGTCTTGGTCTGAATCACCTCTGCCAGGAGAGCGACATGGCTGGCATCCTGGGCGAGGGTGGTGGCAATCCAGTCGGTAATTGCCAGGGGAGGTAAGGGGTCGAGGGAGAGGGCATCAATGAGGATACCCTGCTCTTGGAATTCGCTGAGGGTGCTGATCAGGGGATGGGTGGGGCTGAGGTCATGATCGCGATAGGCTCCGATGACAAGGAGCGATCGCTGTTGTGGATCGTTCAGGAGCACCCTCAGCAGTTGGAGAGTGGCACTATCCGCCCAATGGAGATCATCGAGAAACATCACCAAGGGACGCTCCGGAGCACAAAACACCGCGAGAAATTGCCGCACGAGGCGATGAAACCGGTGTTGGGCTTCGGCCAAACCAAGGGGGACAACATCGGGCTGCGGCCCCAGGATCAAGGCTAAGTCCGGGATCAGGTCAATTAAAACCTGGCCATTTTGACCGAGGGCGGCCTGGAGGTGCGATCGCCACTGTTGCAGATGGGTCTCGGACTCCGTTAACAGTTTGTGCACCAGTTGCTGAAGGGCTTGCACAATCACATCGTAGGGGCGGGTGCGTTGGAGTTGATCACATTTCCCCGTCACCAAGATCCCCCGCGCCAGGGTAATCGGGCCATACAACTCCTGAACGAGGGCCGTTTTTCCCACCCCCGCCCCGCCGCTGATCGTCACGAGGGCCACCGGCAAGGTTTGACGCACCACCGCATCAAAGGCTTGCTCTAGGGTGGCGATCGCCGTCTCCCGCCCAAACAACGTCGCCGGCAATTGAAACTGATCAAACCGATCCCGCTCCCCCAGGGGAAAGGCGGCAATGGTTTGATCCCGCTGCCAATCCGCTGCACAATGCTCCAGATCCCGAAGCAACCCCCTTGCGGTTTGATAGCGGTCATTCACCGACTTCGCCATCAGCTTCATCACGATCGCGGAGAGCGGCTCCGGAATGCGGCCATCGAGATGGTGGGGCGGGGGCGGCGTACGGGCAATATGGCAATGGAGCAACTCCAGCACATCCTTGGTGGGGAAGGGCAACTGTCGGGTCAAGAGATGGTACAGCGTTGCGCCGAGGGAATACAGATCCGTCCGTGAATCCAAATTACAATTGAGCCGCCCTGTTTGTTCCGGGGAAATATACGCGAGGGTTCCGGTGATCGTCGTTTGGGAATCGAGGGACGGCAACCCCACGTGCCACCGCGTTGCTAGGCCAAAGTCAATGATTTTGACTTGGCCTGTTTTGCCGTTGTAGATGATATTGCTGGGGTTAATATCTCGGTGAATAATCCCGGCGCTGTGGATGTCGTGGAGGGTGGCGGTGACGGCAATGGCGAGGGTTAAGACCTCATCAAGGGGAATCGGGTGCTGGGCGAGATGTTCGGTTAAGGACTGGCCGCCAATATCTTCAAAGCAGATAAAGAGGCGATGTTGATAGGGCTGAATATTGTAGGTGCGAATCACACCGGCACTGGTGAGGCTGCGGGTGATTTCGTATTCTTGGCGGTAGTGATGGAGTTGTTGAGGGGTGGGGTATTCCTGTTTGAGGAGCTTGAGTACCATGGGGACTCGCTGCGAGCTTGGGGCAGAATTGTCTTCCCACAGGACTCGATAGATGAGGGATTGCTGACTTTCATAAATAAGCTGACGCAGCAAAAAACCAGGGTGATCAAACATGAGCGTGGTGACGGGGAAACGCCTCAGCAGGTGAGCTTTTGGGTGGCCAAACCGGACACCGAATCGGCCCACCGTGCTGAATGCGATCGCATCTTACAATGTCAAGACGGCAAGCACCGTATCCGGAGATAAATGTTGCAACCGGAAACCGACAGTTTGGCAGACTCGTTGCATGCCCGTGTTTTCCGGCAGGATGTTGGCCATCAGTTGGGTAAAGTTGCGATCGCGCCCAATGGCGACTAATCGTTTCAGAAGCTCGGTGCCGAGGCCCTGATTTTGACAGCGATCGCTAATGATCATGGCAAATTCCGCTTCATTCACCCCATGCAATTGGCTAATACGGGCAACCCCTAGAAATTGATGTTCGCCGGTTTCAGGGTCTTTATAGTCTGCCACAAGGGCGATTTCGCGATCGTAGTCAATAAAACAGATTCGGGAGAGGCGATCGTGGGCCACCCGACTTTTAAGGGACATCAAATGGAAATAGCGCAGGTAGATGCTTTCCTCCGACAGGGGCTCGTGGAACTTGACCACAAGGGGTTCATCTTCAGGGCGAATGGGCCGAATCACCACATTCGTCCCATCTTTGAGCGTCCACGGCGCAACATAATTGAGGGGATAGGGGCAAATGGCCGGTTTGGGTAAGTCGGCTTCCGGGGTTTCCGGGTCATGCAACACCACCCGCGCATCCAGGGCCACCAGGCGATCGCTGCCCACCAGCAGCGGATTAATATCCAGTTCCTTAATCCACGCCTGTTCCACCACCAACTGGCTAAAGCGCACCAGCAACTGTTCCAACATATCGAGATCCACCGCCGCTTGACCCCGCACCCCCTTGAGGGCGGTGTAGATTTTGGTTTGCTCGATCATCCGACGAGCCAAGGTGGTATTGAGGGGCGGCAGGCCCAAGGCGCGATCCTTAAATACTTCCACCAGTGATCCGCCTGTGCCAAATAACAGCACCGGCCCAAATTGAGCGTCCAGGCTGCTGCCAATGATGAGTTCATAATCCCCTTGGGTCATTTGCAACATCGGCTGCACCGTCACCCCTTGGAAATGTTCCGCGCCCACTTTTTCGGTGACGGATTCTTGAATGCCGTTGTAGGCTCCCCGTACGGTTTCGGCATCTTGCAACAAGAGGCGCACACCGCCCACATCGGTTTTGTGGGTGATGGTGGTGGAGTTGAGTTTGAGGACAACGGGATAGCCGATCGCTTCGGCTTGGGCGACGGCTGCGTCGGCGGAGGTAGCGATCGCCGTCGCCACCGTCGGAATCCCGTAGGCATCGAGCAACTGTTTCGACTCGTATTCCGTCAGTAAGTTACGCCCTTCAGCCCGCACCGCTGCAATCATCGCCGTGACGCGATCGCGCTCCGGAGCCTGCTCCTCATCCATCGTAATCATCGGCGTTTCATACAACCCCTGCAAATTGTAGGAATACCGCCACATATAGTTAAAAACATGGGCCGCCGTATCCGGAAACGGCAACGTAAAAATCCGTGCATGGTTCAGCAACTGCTCACCCGGCGTAATCCCATCCCCCCCCATCCAACTGGCCAAAATCGGCTTCGCCGGTCGGCTCGGATCTTGGAGAATCTCCACAAACTGCTTCGCCGTCTGGGTCGGGTCGGTCATCGCTTGGGGCGTGAGAATCGCCAAGAGTCCATCACTATTCGGGTCATCGAGGGTAATTCGGATCGCTTCTGCATAGCGATGGGGATCAGCATCGCCCAAAATATCCACCGGATTCCCATGACTCCAATGGGGCGGCAACAATTCATTCAGTTTCGCCGTTGTTTCCGGCGACAACTTCGCCAACTTTCCCCCTTCTGAGATCAGCGCATCCGTGGTCAGCACCCCCGGCCCTCCGGCATTAGTCAAGATCGTGAGGCGATTGCCCTGTGGACGGGGCTGCTTCGCCAACACCTCCGCCATATTAAACAGGTCGTCAATCGTATCCACCCGCAACACCCCACACCGCCGGAATGCTGCGTTGAGCACCTCATCACTGCCCGCTAGGGCCCCCGTATGGGAGGCCGCCGCCGCCGCCGCTGCCTCGGTTCGTCCTGCCTTGATCACAATAATCGGCTTGGTGCGGGCCACTTCCCGCGCCGCCGACAAAAACGATCGCGCATTGCCGATGCTTTCCATATAGATCACAATGCTATGGGTATCGGGATCATCGCCGAGATAATCAATCAGATCCCCCCAATCCACATCCAACATCGACCCAATGGAAATAAAGGCACTAAAGCCCACATTTTCCCGGAAACTCCAGTCCAAAATCGAAGTACAGAGGGCCCCGCTTTGGCTGATGAACCCCACATTGCCAGGACGAGCGATCGCACTCGCAAACGTCGCATTCAACCCCGACACCGGACACATCACCCCCAAACAGTTCGGCCCCACAATCCGTAAATTTCCCGCCCGCGCCTTCGCCAAAATCTGCCGCTCCAGCTCGACCCCCTCGGCCCCGATTTCCTTAAAGCCCGCCGAGATAATAATCGCCGCCTTCACCCCCGCTGCCACACATTCATCAATCACCTGGGGCACTGCCAACGACGGAATCGCAATCACCACCAAATCCACCGACTCCGGAATCGCCGCCAAATTCGGATACGCCTTAATACCTAAAACACTCGCCCGCTTCGGATTAATCGGAAACACCGTCCCACCAAAGGGATGGCTAATCAAATTCCAGAGCAGAGTCCGCCCCACACTCCCCGGTTTTTCACTCGCTCCGATAATCGCAACAGACTGAGGTTGAAAGAATGCTTTCAATGGCTGTTGATCGTAGTGCAACACATTCTGAGCAGGATCTGCGGTTTGCATAGAAGAACTCATCATAACGACTTAGGGATAGACAGACACGAACAGTCATCAAACTCAACAACATTTGTTGTGTTGGTTACCATTTGAATCAAAATGAATTGATCCTGACTGTGGCTAGGCTCATTCTACTGATTCCCCCAGATAATTCCCAAGATTCCCTATGATTCTTTTAACAAAGTCAAAACGAAGCTATCTCAATCATCATCAGTGTTTAAGATTTATTTAATATTTTATTGCGATTTTATTGAAGCTCTGCTTTGACAATTTAACATCATCCTGTTCCCACAATCCCAACGGTAATCCCCCAGCAGAGCCATACTGAAGTGCCAAACCACATCACTCAATCATCGATCCATCCCATGCCCTTCATCTCAACCATGAACTTTATCCGTCTGATCAGAGTAATTCAATGACGACAATACAACCAGGCAAACATACCAAAAAAAGATGCTAATCCTCTCTTGAATCAGCATCAATCTATGAGATTTAATCCATTTAATCGGCTCCTAAAACGTTAGCAGTCTTGAGTTATTTCAACGAGAGTTAATATTGTGCGATATAATTACTAAACTTATCGGAATAATTTGATCAGAATGATTGTCACAGTCTATCGGGTGGATCTCTTGTGTCCAATCTGGCGATCCTCAATCATCCTCAGTCCAGCCATCTGCAACGATCCGATGATGGCAGTCCCTTGGACAGGTATTCGCTGATGGTGCTTGAAGAGTATCACGAGAGCCTGAAATCAATCCAGTTTCATGACCTAACCCCTGCGACCCCAGCAAATCAATGTTGAAACGGCCTTTTTCACCTATTTCACTCCGTTTATTCTTGATTGTTCCTCTCCTATTGCAAATCATTGTAATTGTTGGTTTAACGGCTTATGTTTCCTTGCAGAATGGTCGGCGCATGGTCAATCAACTCGCACGGCAATTAGCCACGACTATCGGCGATCGCACCAAAAGCGAAATCAATCAAAACCTCGTCGTGCCCCTCACCTTACAAAAAGCCTATTCCGCTAGCCATAAAAGTGGACAACTCGATGTGCAGAATCTGGCGAGCCTAGAGCGCTTTTTTACGCGACAACTCCAAAGCCAAACCCTCGTCACCGGGTTATCTTTTACAACACCAGCCGGAGATTTTATCGGGGTCGAACAGATTCAAGGCAGAACCCGACTCCTCCGGGTGCGCAATGCCGAGACCGCGCCCAATCAACATATCTACCGCCTCACCCCTAGCGGCGATCGCGCCGACTTCATCGCCGCCAATGTCTATGATCCCCGCAAAACCCCTTGGTACAACCAAACCATTCAAGGTTATCGTCAGAAGTGGAACTCCGTTTATCTGGACAAAAGACAATTAAAAACCAGCCTTTCTCGGCCTGTGTATAACGACCAGAATGATTTAGTAGGAGTTCTCAATATTGAAATATCATTAAATCAAGTTGATGATATTTTTAATGAACTATTTGCCGATGAAGACACTCATTTTTTTGTCATTGATCAAGATAACTATCTGATTGCCACCTCAACCCAAGAAGCACTCTATCAAAAAAATCATCGATTGCAGGCTGGACTCAGTCAATCATCCTTGATCAGGCAGGTTTCTCATCAGCTAAAAAACACAAGTCGCCGTCGCTTATTCCGACGCAACACATCAGACTTCATTCGCATTGAAAACCAAAAATATTATATCTATACCACTCCCCTTGATAACCTCGATTTAAAGTGGGCTTTAGTGGTGATTTTACCAGAAACTCGATTAGGACATCATCTCGATGCAATCACAACCCACACCATCATTCTCTGTATTGGTGCGCTCATTATTACAATAATTCTGGGCACGTTTACCACGCGAATCATTGCAGCCCCATTGCTCAATTTAGTGAGTGCTAGTCAGAAAATTGAGCAGTCTGATGGACAGGATGCCCTCAGCATTGAACCGAGTTGGATTCGAGAACTCGAAATTCTCAGAGCTGCATTTCTCAAAATGCACCTGAAGATTCGGGAAACATTGACAAAGCTCAATAGTCGTCAGGAAGATTTAGAATCTTATATTGAAGATCAAAGTAACCTCTTTAAGGCAATTTATGAAAATGCAGGGATTGGAATTGGGTTAACCAATCTAGAGGGTTATATTATTGATAGTAATCCCGCATTGCAAAAACTGTTGGGCTATGACGGTGATGAATTAAAAACATTACATTTTTCTGAATATACCTATCCCGATGATTTGGGTGCTGACACCTCCCAAGTGGCTGAAATCTTTGCGGGAGAGCGGGATAACTTTACCATGGAAAAACGCTATATTCGCAAGGACAAAAGTGTTGTTTGGGCCCGGATGACTTTATGTTCTATTCGTAAAAATGGTCAGCTTGAATATACATTCTGCATGACTGAAGATATTACGGACTGGAAGCAAAGTGAGGCGAAAAATAAAGCGATTTTGTCTGTCCTTCCTGATCTAATTTTACATGTGGATTATGAGGGAAGATATTTAAACTATTATGCGATGCAAGATAAAAATATTATCGATCTAGCGACGACGGGTAAACAGCGAATTGGCCATTTTTTATATGAATTTTTGCCGGACGATGTGGCAAAACGGCATTTGTATTTTATTCAGCAGGCAATCCTGACCGATACGCTGCAATGCTACGAGCAGGAAATTAAAATTAATGGGCGATCGCAATACGAAGAGGTCCGCATTGCCCATAGTGGTAGCAATGATGCGGTGATGATTATTCGTGATATTAATGATCGCAAACGGACGGAATTATTTTTACAGCAGGCAATGGAGGCAGCCCAGGCAGCAAATACGGCAAAAAGTCAATTCTTGGCGAACATGAGCCATGAACTGCGGACACCGTTGAATGCCATTCTTGGGTTTACGCAAGTGATGGCACGGGATAAAAGTTTGAGTCTAGAGCACCAAAATTATATTCACATTATTAATCGCAGTGGTGAACATCTTCTCAATTTAATCAATGACATTCTAGATTTATCCAAAATTGAAGCAGGTCGGATTAAGCTGCAACCGGAAAGCTTTGATCTTCAAAATCTGTTCCAAAGTTTGACGGAATTGCTCAGTGCTAAAGCGCAGGCGAAGGGAGTTGTGTTGCGCTGTTGTCTTGATGAAGATGTTCCAGTGCTGCTCTCAGGTGATGTGAGTAAACTCCGTCAAGTGTTGATTAATTTGTTGGGTAATGCGATTAAGTTTACGAATCGGGGGAGTGTGGTGCTGCGGGTGCGCAATGAGACTCCTGACCAAACGCCTGCATCGCTACAATTTACGATTACGGATACGGGACAGGGAATTTCAGAATCTGAAATTTCGCTTTTGTTTCAAGCGTTTGAGCAAACGGGGGCGGGGGTTCAATCCAACAGCGGGACGGGGCTGGGTTTGGCGATTAGTCAGAAGTTTGTGATGTTGATGGGGGGAGAAATTGGCGTTAAAAGTACCTTGGGTCAGGGTTCAACGTTTTACTTTTCGCTGACGTTGCCGCCGGGTCAAGTGGAGGATGTGCGGGTGCAGGCTTCATCGTTGCCGGTGGTGGGGTTGGCTCCGGATCAGCCGATCTATCGCATTTTGGTGGTGGACGATCGCTGGGAAAATAGCCATTTGGTGGATCAGTTGTTGACGAAGGTGGGGTTTGAGGTGCGGACGGCGGCGAATGGGGAGGAGGGGATTGCGGTGTGGGAGGAGTGGCAACCGCATCTGATTTGGATGGATATGCGGATGCCGGTGCTCGATGGCTATGAGGCGACGCGACGGATTAAGGGGACGGAGCTGGGACGCAAGACGGTGGTGATCGCGCTGACGGCGAGTGCGTTTGAGGAGCAGCGATCGCAGGTGTTGGCGGCGGGCTGCGATGACTTTGTGCGCAAGCCGTTTCAGGAGGCGGTGCTGTTTGAGAAGATGGCGCAGTATTTGGGGGTTGTCTATATTTATGGGGAAACGGGACTGATGGAGATGCCGCAAATTGGCATAGAGGAGGCGGAGGAAGTGGATCTTGTGGCGTTGCTCCAGGTTATGCCGGCGGCATGGCAGTCTGACCTCTTAGCGGCAACGATCGCAGCGAACTCGACCCAAATTTTAGACCATTGTGAGGCGATCCCAGACGAGGCGATCGCGCTCCGTGACCAGATTCAGCATTGGCTCGATGAGTTTCGCTTTGACCTGCTCGAAGACTTGCTCGTTGCGTCCTCCGCTTCAACCTCGGAAACGGTCTAACGGCGGGTGGAGGGGCGATCGCGCCTCGATGCCCGTCCATCCCGATGCCTGAGCAATCGCCCATTAGCTGCCGTAATTCCACCGGGCGCGATAGCCGCGATTATCCAGGTGGGTGAAGGTGCGACCGTAGCCCAAACCGCCGCGCCAGAAGGGGTCAAGTTGGCGTTGCACCTCCTGGGGCGATAACCCGGCGGCGACAAAATCAACCCCATGGCCTTGGATGTGGGTGGAACGGCTGGCCCCACCGATGGCACGATTGACCGCAGGCGGACGATACCAACTGGTGATCGTGATTGAGCGACCACCGAGGCGATCGCGCACCTCTTGCATCCGGGCAGCCATGTTGACAATGTTGTTAGTGATGCGTTCATTTTCCGGGAGGCGTGTCCCGTTTTTGGTAGCTTCACCCCAGGAGAAATTCCCCCCAGGGATGATCGGTGTATCTGTGGTGAGTTGGCCTTTCCCGGCGATCCGAATCAGTTTACCGCTGGGTTGTGGGGGGGCGGGGGGATCTTGGGGGGGCGCGTAGGCTTCGATGTGGAGGGTGTCCACATGGCCTTCAAACACATACCACTCGGTGCGATCGCCCAAGGGATTTTCCAGTTCCACCTTCAGATGTGACCCCAGATCCGTAAAGGTTTTCACCGCTAATTCTCGCTGGGACACCGCAAGTTTGTCCTCATCACCGAGTTGAGTAGAGCTAATCGGTTTTTGTTTGAAGATGGTGTCTTGGTTAATCACCAGCGTTCCGGACTGGGAAATGACCACATGGCCTTCAAAGACATACCAGTCGTTTTGGTCAGCGATCGCCTTATCCAACGTGATTTTGTAATGCGCCCCTGATTTATCAGCACTGCTAATCCCGTACTCTCCTTTCTCCACCGTAACTTTTTCCCGATCACTCAACTCCGTTGACTGCACCGGCTTCGCCTTAAAGATTGTCGTTTGATTAACAATTAGGGTAGACATCGTGAAAATTGTTGTCCAAAAATTACATCGTCTTTAACTCTAACGCTGTTCCCCAACGTCCCGGCTTCCCCCTTCAGCATTTAGACCGAATCTTCAAATTTCTTGACATACTCTCCCCACGGCAACTTGGCCCAAGCTCAGCCACTTTTTATGCGTATTCTGATCAGCGGTTTCATTCGTGACTTCAAGCCAACCCTCGACAGATTCAGTGAGCATTACCATAAACTATTGATGGGTTCCACCCCAAGCATGGCAGCCAGGCAGTACCGACACAGAACCACACCACACCTTCCTGCCAAATAACTGCTTCAATTTTCATCGTTATTTTTTTCTATTCTTAATCCATCACCTTCTAATTGCTTATCGAGATAATTCACCAAATCTTGCTGTGGATAAGGATCGCCCCAATTTTTTGATTCTTCGATCAAGGCTAAGATTACGGTATTCACTGTCTTACTATCATCTTTGATAGATTCTAAAATATGACTTACATAGCCTGCTCCTGAGTACAGGACAAAAAATTAGGCTTGGGCTAAAACCCTGATGATTTCCTAGGTTGGGTGGAACAATCGCAAAACTCAACACGCTCCATCAAAATTCATAGTCTGTCGTGCGGGCATCTTGCCCGCAGGGACTCAGACAAAATAGGGAGCAGGATGCTCCCACCCCATCAAAATCAAGATGCCGCCGTACCTTTCAACGTTTGTCCTGCACTCAGATCTGTCTCACCAGAAATGATTTTGGTTAAAGTTCTAATCATGTGCTTTGAAAGCATACTTCAAAAACCCTCCTATGATGTTTGCAAACTAGTTTTTTGCCATAGCACATTAAAACCATGTCTCTGCGTTGCCTATGAAAGCTGGTTTTCTTTGGCATACTCCCGTAGGGCATGATTCACCGCTTCAGCATTTGGAAAAATGCGATGTCGATCAGGTTCAATCATGACAATATTTGTCCCGGCTTGATAGCGATGGATGTATTTTCCCCGCTGACCGGAGCGAATTAAGTCTTCAGAATATTCAGGTCTGAGGGTATCTTTTTCATTATTCATCGGCTTTGCGTTCTCTTCGGGTCATCGGTCGTGCTGAGATAATACGAATGGAATCTGCCCGTTCAGTCAACGAGACAACGATATAACTTCCCTTCAAGGATAGGCCCAACAGTAGATATCGATCCTCATCCTGAGCATGATCCGGATCATGAACACCAGCAGAATACGGATCAGCAAACACCTCAGTGGCTTCTAAAAATGAGACACCATGTTTGAGTTGGTTACTTTGTGCCTTTACCTTGTCCCATTCAAACTCCATTACCGATTAATTAGTTGAGTGTGTCTCACCGCTATCAAAACCATAACGATCGCCTAATTACGATCGCATCTTGATTGTCGCATCATCAATGTCAGGGCGATCGCTACCCGATGCCCAATTCACGTTTGAGGAGGTTGATCGATTTTTCGCCGATATAGTTTTCACTGCGGACGAGTTCGGGGTGGCGGATCAGTTCGTCGCGGAGTTTGAGGATGGCTTGTTTGACGATTTCGTAGCTGGCTTTGTCGGACAGGATGGTTTGGGAACTGCGGATCAGGGCGTTGAGTTTGTAGGTGTCTTCCACTTGGGCGGAAATGACGAGGATGTCGTCACCGCGCAGGCTGTGGGCGAGGGTTTCGGCGATGTTGAGGATGCCGGTGCTGAGGCTGACGAGGCCTAGGGTGGTATTTTTGGGCAGGGTCTTCATCAGGGTGAGTTCTTTGGTGTAGTCGCAGATATCGACGGGGATGACGCGGACGGAGCGGGGGGCGGCGATGTCTTCGGCTTCTTTGATGAAGTAGCGACTGGTGACGACGGTGCCGGAATGGGTTTGAGTGAGGACGGTGGGGAGTTCTTCGAGGGGGACGAGTTGGACGGGCATTTGCAGGGAGGCTTCGAGTTCTTGTACCATCAGTTCTCCGGCTCCGAGGTCGCGGGCGGGGACGGTGACGAGGACGCGGGCACTACAGCGGAGCCGCCAGTCAATTTCGGAGAGGAAGAGTTCGCGGGCTTGGGAGAGGGTGCAGCCTTGGGTGAGGAGGTTGTCGAGGCTTTGTTGGATCAGTTTGTAGGCATCGGGGTATTTTTCGAGGATGGGCGATCGCAAACTCGTGCCGCCTTCGTGGCCTTGGGGTTTGACGTAAATTCCCGACCCGGCTTGGGATTCCACGAGGCCGGTGTCTTCGAGTTGGCGATAGACTTTGCTGACGGTGTTGCGGTGCAGGCCGGTGATTTGGGCGAGTTGGCGGGTACTGGGGAGTCGATGTCCGGGGGGATATTGACGGGATGCGATCGCAAATTGGATTTGGTCGAACAATTGCCGCGAAGCCGGAATATCGCTATCCGTCTGAATGTGAAACTGCACCGTATTAGCCATAGGACTGTGGAAAAATAACCAGTAGAACGCCAGGTTTCTCTATGTTCTAGTGTAGGCTGTACAGAGAAATTTTCGGAGAATCCACGCCCCATGTCTGCCCTTGCTGTCAAAACCGAGGCTGTCCAGGTGATGAACGGTACTCTTGCCATTGATGCCTATGTCGCTCAACCCACCACGGGCGGCCCCTATCCGGGCATTATTGTCATTCAAGAAATTTTCGGGGTCAACGCCCATATTCGCAGCCTTGCCGAGCGGTTGGCGGCCGAGGGGTATGTGGCGATCGCCCCCGCCCTCTACCAACGCACCGCCCCCGGCTACGAAACCGGCTACAGCCCCGACGAAGTCACCCAAGGTCGCCACTACAAAGACCAAACCCGCGCCGACGAACTCCGCAGCGACATCCAGAGCGCGATCCGCTACCTCTACCAATTGCCCACCGTCAGCCCCACCGGAGTGGGTGCGATCGGATTTTGCTTCGGTGGTCATGTAGCCTATCTCGTCGCCACATTGCCCAACGTAAAAGCCACCGCCTCATTTTACGGCGCGGGCATTCCCACCTTCACCCCCGGCGGCGGCGACCCCACCCTGAGCCACACCCCCGACATCAGCGGCACGATCTACGCTTTCTTTGGCAACGATGATCCCCTCATTCCCCATGAGCACATCGACCAAATCGCCGCCGCCCTCCAAACCCACCAGATCGACCATAAAGTATTCCGCTACGATGGCGCAGGCCACGGCTTTGTTTGTGATCAACGAGACGACTACAATAAAGAAGCAGCCAACGCCGCCTGGCAAAACGTATTAGAGTTATTTAAATCTCAGTTATCGCTACTGTCATGACCTCTCCCTCATCTCAACCGTCCTTTTCCATGGATGACTTCGCCCAAGCCCTCGAAAAAGAGAGCTACACCTTTAATTTTGAACGGGGGAGTGTTGTCACTGGGAAAGTATTTGAATACACCTCCGACGGCGCGTTTGTGGATATTGGCGGCAAAGCGGCGGGGTTTATTCCCATTGATGAAATCGCGGTGACGCGGGTTTCCAATCTCGAAGCGGCTCTACCCCAAGACGAAGCCTTGGAATTTTTGATCATTCGTGACCAGGATGCCGATGGCCAGGTGATTCTGTCGCGGCGACAATTGGCAATTCAGCAACTCTGGCAGGATTTAGAAGCACTTCAGGATGAGGGGAAAACCCTAGAAATGCAGGTGACGGGGAGTAATCGCGGTGGGCTGATGGGCCAGGTGTATGGGTTGCGGGCGTTTATTCCGCGATCGCACCTCCTCGAACCCGAAAAACAACTGCTCAGCGACGGCAAAGCCGATGTCCTCACTGGCCAAACCCTCGTGGTCACCTGTCTCGAAGTCTCCCAAGAACGCCGTAAACTTGTCCTCTCCCAACGCAACGCCGCCCGCACCAGCGCCATGAAGACCATCGAAATCGGCGCACTCCTAGAGGGAACCGTGGTTAATTTGCAACCCTACGGCGCATTTGTGGACGTGGGAGGGTTAACCGGCCTACTCCATGTCAAGCAAATTAGCCGTAACACCATCCAAGCCCCCAGCACCGTCCTCAGCATCGGTCAGGCGATCAAAGTCGTGGTGCTCGATGTGGATGAGCAGAAAAATCGGCTGTCCTTCGCCACCAAGGTGCTCGAACGCTATCCGGGGGAATTGCTCGAAAAATTTGACGCGGTGATGGCGGACGCAGAAGAACGACTCCAAGCCGCACAAACGCAAGAGGACACCCCGCCCGCACCCGCTGCAACCCCAGAACCCGCTACACCTGAACCGGAAGCGACTGCAACGCCTGACCCCGCTGTCGCAGAGGAGGAATAGAGCCGCAGGCAATGGTTTGAGCGATCGCGCTGGCTCTGGTGTCGCGGCTTAGGTGTTGTGATGTCAGCGGGTAGACGATCGCACCCTCTTCATCGGGCCGATTGGATTTGGAAAAATGCGATCGCCGCCTGTAATTCGGTCGCCTGCTCCGCCAAATCCTGAGCCGTGCGAAACAACATACTCGCCACCTCTGAATTTTGTTGGGTCACTAAATCCAATTGACCGATGGCCTGATTAATCTGCGTCGATCCTTGTAACTGTTCACGACTTCCATTGCTAATTTTTTGCACAAAAGTAGCCGTGTTTTGAATACTCGGCATCAACTGATTGAGCATGGTTTCCGCTTGGCTGACACTGCTCACACTCGATCCCGCCAGTTGATTAATATCCGCCGCCGCATTGCGCGTTCGTTCTGCCAACTTGCGAATCTCTAGCGCCACCACCTTAAAGCCATTCGTGCCATCCTGCGATCGCGCCGCCTCAATACTGGCATTCAACGCCAACATATTCGTCTGCACCGCAATCTCCTCCACCACCGAAATCTTTTGGATAATCGTGTGCATCACCTCAATCACCGCTAAGATGGCGTGGCGCGTCGTCTCCGCATCCGTCGCCGCTTGACTGGCGATCGCCTGCGTCTCCTCCGCGTGGTTCGTATTCGCTTGGATCGTTTCAATCATATGTTCAATGGACTTTGATGCTTGCTGGGTCGCCGCCGCCTGTTCCGCTGCTCCCGATGACATTTGGGTCGCACTGGCACTCATCCCTTGACTCCGTGCAAATACTGCCTCCGATGACAACTTCACCCGCGACACAATGCCCTGCAATTGACGCACCATCCGATCCATCGATGTCAACAATTGACCAATCTCGTCTTGGCGATTCGTGCCAATACTGACATTGAGATCACCCGACGCTAACCGATCATTGAGGGCGATCGCCTCCCGGAGCGATCGTGTAATTGAACGAGTCGTCACCACCGCCAAAGCAGCAGCCACCACCACCATCAACACCAGCCCCACAGTCCAGCGCAAACTTTGCAGCCGCTGCCGTTCTGCATCTTCCACAAACTCTTGCGCTTTATTGTTTGCAAAATCAGTAAACGCCTGAGTATCACGCAGGAGTTCATTCACATAGACCGCCCCTTCCCCCTTCGTAATCGCTGCCGCTTCTGCTATCTGACCCGCCTTCCGGAGTTGAATGACGCGATCGCGAATGGGTTTCCATCCCAAAAAATTGCGCTGGAGAGCCTCAATCTCACTGGCATCGCCCAAGAAGCGATCGAAAAGGATCGTAAACTCATCCAAAACCTCCGCCTCCAATCGATCCACCTGATCCGCCGCCGCATCAATCTCCGCCTCGGAATTCGCCAGCGCCACATCCTTCATCGAACGGTGCATCTTAACAATAGTAGACTCCAACTTCAGAACCGTTGTGCTCACCGTAAACGGATGATCGTACAATTGATTCGTCAATAGTGACAACCGATTCATACTCTGAACCGTATATCCACTTAGCCCCACCAAAACACAGGTAATCAAACCGTAACTCAACCCCAAACGGGTTCCAATATTCAAGTTGAAGCTCGAAAAGGAACGTGAGGCAAGAACTTTCATAATCATAGCTATTCCTTTCGACTACACAAGAGTGAATTATTTATAAAATCATTGAGATTTAGAAAATATCTATTCTTACAGACTTACGCCTTCCTTCAGTCTAAACATCACATTTTTTGCGTATCAGGACACTAAAATCTTAAAAATTCAATAACTATTTACACTGCGCCACCAACGGCTCACCTTCATTCGATTTTTAGCACACAGAGTATAGTGGAACCTCACCTCACCCCACCCCCGCCCCGCTCCATTCGCGCTAACATCCCTCCGCACCACAACACGCCGCCCCACCCTGAAGCCCGTAGTGTATGGTATAGACTTAAATACCCTTTCAACCTCAGTAGTCCTATGACCGATTGGGCGATCCGCGTTGACAACCTTGGCAAAAAATACACCATTCGTCACCAACGTCAACATCAAACCCTCCGTCATGCCCTCACCGACAGCCTGCGAAACTTGAAACGAGGGCGATCGCACCATCCAGCCGCCCCCACCCAAGAAGAATTTTGGGCCCTGAATAACATTTCCTTCACGATTCAGCAAGGCGATCGCGTCGGCATCATCGGCCGCAACGGAGCCGGCAAATCCACCCTCCTCAAACTCCTCAGCCGCATCACCGAACCCACCACCGGCAAAATTCACCTCCGGGGTCGCGTCGCCAGCCTCCTCGAAGTCGGCACCGGCTTTCACCCCGAACTCACCGGCCGCGAAAACATCTTTCTCAACGGCTCCATCCTCGGCATGGAACGCCAAGAAATCCTCAAGAAATTTGACGAAATCGTCGCCTTCGCCGAAGTCGAACGCTTCCTCGACACCCCCGTCAAACGCTACTCCTCCGGCATGTACGTCCGCCTCGCCTTCGCCGTCGCCGCCCACCTCGAAACCGAAATCCTGATCATCGACGAAGTCCTCGCCGTCGGCGATGCAAAATTTCAAGAAAAATGCCTAGGAAAAATGAAAAATGTCCAGCGAGAGGGACGCACTGTTATTTTTGTTAGTCACCAAATGGGAATGATCAATCAACTTTGCAATCATGCCTTTTTTCTAGATAATGGTGTCTTAGTAGAAGAAAACATACCTAGTATTATTATTCAAAACTACCTAAATCATATCCATCAAGAACAAAACAATCGATTCTTTAAGGCAAAAAAGAATAACCAAGATATTCAAATTATATCCGCAGAAACTGCAAGTCAGTCTGGACAGTCTAAAGTTCAGTTTAGTCATGATGAAGGTATTATTTTAAAAATCAATGTTTATGTCTTGCATCCTGTAGAGAATGCAACAATCGGTGTATTACTAAAAGATTATCAAGGGCGCAATGTTTTTACAACTCAATACAACTTAGAAAATTCCCAGAAACAGTCCACTGAACTACAAGCCAGCATGAAAATACCTGGAATGTTTTTAAGGCCCGGACGGTACTCATTCTTAGCAGCAGTCCATGTTCCAAACATTCGTGAAATTGATTGTGTTGAGGAAATCTGTAGTTTTATGATCTTCGATATTGGCTCAGAGTTCTCGATTTATAGTGATCAATCAGACCAAGGATGTGTCTTTGCAAACTGTCAATGGAATATTCACGAAACCTCCGTGATTGTGTAACTTATTGATCAATTAAATTCAAAAAAATCAAAGATCATAAAAATTCAATATTTCGAGTATCATCAAGAATCTTATTGACTCAAAAAATATATTTGAAAAATCTAGATCATGAAAAAAGTAAACTATCTCAATGTAGGATGTGGAGATAAATTTCATACGGCATGGACTAATATTGATATGTACTCTAACAGCCCCCATATCAAAGCATGTAACTTACTCAACGGAATACCCTTTTCTACTAAGTAGGCCAGGGTAGAAAAAGAGAGGTAGATTGAGAGATGTAAAGAGTGAGTATAAAGAACAGGTGTACTTATGGGAGCAAGGATGAGAGTATTTCTAAGCCCAGAGGAAGAAAGAACCCTGTGGGAGCTAAGGAAAGCAACCACAGTAATACAGAGAGTCAAAGACCGTGCAGAAGCTCTGAGACTCAGCCATCAAGGATGGTACGTCGAAAAGATAGCCCAACACTTGCACTGGAATGTAGGGACAGTGAGGAAAACGTTCAAACGTTGGCAGGAAAAGGGCTTAGGCGGACTCTGGGATGCACCAGGAAGAGGAAAAAAGAGCACCTGGACAGAAGCCGACATGGTGTACCTAGAAACCTGTTTGCGTGAAGAAAAGCGAACCTATAACAGCGTACAGTTAGCCAAGAAACTCAAACGATACAGAGGCATTAGCTTGAGCCCAGACCATCTGCGTCAGGTGCTCAAAAAAAGGGGGTGATATGGAAGCGGACACGTCAGAGTCACCGAGAGCGCCAAGACCCAGCAACGCGGGCGATTAAGCAAGCAGACTTAGAGATGCTCGAACTCTCTGCGGCAGCAGGGGAGATTGACTTGCTCTACGGCGACGAATCCGGCAGTTGTTTATGGAGTGCCGCCAGTTACAGCTATTACTTCCGAGGTGAGCAAAAACGACAGGAGCAGACTCGCAAGCGAGGCAAGAGGCTCAGCATCATCGGTTTGTGGCAGCCATTGGTCACCTTCATCTACTCTCTGGTTTTAGGCAGCTTTAAGAGCGATGACTTCATCGCCTTGATGAACCAGCAAGCCCAGAGTGCCGCTGACATCCTCTCGAAAACCGGACGGATAAGGGTCATTGTGCTGGACAACGGCTCCATTCATACCAGCAAGCTTGTTCAAGCCCAGATTGCTACTTGGCAAGCTCAGGGGCTTTATCTTTTCTTCCTGCCCCCCTACTGTTCAGAGATGAATCCTATTGAGTTGGAGTGGCAGCATCTCAAGCGAGATGAGTTGGTTGGTCAGATGTTTGAGTCAGAGAAGGAGTTGGCTTGTGAGGTCATTTTTGGACTTGATGCTCGGGCACAACAAAACGCTCACTCCACTGAATATGTCAATCTGCGACAACCTCAATATTCTGTTACATAGTTCACTCTTTCTTGCCTGAGCTACTTAATTCTTTTGATGTCGTTTATCATTCTCAAGTGTTAGAGCATTTCCCCAAGGAAAAAGCATCCTTTTTCATGAGTGAATGTTTTCGTGTCCTTAAACCAGGAGGAATAATTAGAGTAGTGGTTCCTGATTTGGAAAATATTGTTAATGAGTATATAAAGTGCCTTAATGAAAATCTGAGTAATTCTAATAAATATTCAGAAGCAAACTATGATTGGATTTTACTAGAACTATATGATCAGACTGTCAGAAATTATAGTGGAGGTCAGATGGTTGAGTTTTTACGACAACCTGAGCTTATTAATGAGGACTATATTGTAAATCGCATTGGGTATCTGGGTAAAAGTATTAGAGATTATTATGTAGCAACTGAAATTAATGAAATACAAACATCTTACTGGAAAAGAGTTGTAAAAAAAATAAAAAAAAATTCATTAGATGTATTTAGAAAATATTTAATTCCAAAAACAAAAAGTGAATTTTATTCAGAAGCTTACAAAGTTGGCTCATTCCGATTAGGAGGAGAAGTTCACATGTGGATGTATGATCGATTCTCTCTTTCACGACTATTAGATAAATGTGGATTTAAGTGTATTGAAATTCAAACTCCTCATAGCAGTAGCATTCCTGAATGGAGTGAATATGAATTAGATGTCAAAAATGACATCATATTTGATCCTACATCTCTATTTATGGAAGCTCAAAAACCGATGCACTCATAATCACAATCTTGATTTTTCTGCTATGTATATGTTTTTATTTTTATGGTCACATCAAAATAATAAAATAGTAGATAAAATGAGAATCCAAAAAAATACTCAAGCACAAAATTGAGTCATCTAACATGACTTTCAAGAAAACACTAAATTCAAGTACTTGGCATAAAAAATGATAAAAAGTCCGCTCAATAACTATGGTCATGTCAAGAAAATTGCTTCTTTTGAAGTCAATGAGTTAATTGAAGCCTGGCAAAAAAAGTATGCAATAAATATTACACAAGAAATAAAATCTCAAGATGAATTAATACTCTATGAATGTCAAGATAGCAAGATCAGATTTTTTGAGCCATTGAACTTAACAGGATCAGGTGAGTTTTACGAACAACTTCAAAAATTTCATTGGTATTATGTTCCTAAAAAGTGGGAATATGGTATTGCCATTAAAGATTTAACTAACTGTCAATCTATTTTAGAAGTCGGATGTGGAGAAGGTGCCTTCATTGAACAACTTCAAAAATACCATAATGCTGATATTCAAGGGGTTGATCTCAATCCAAAGGCAGTAAAAATTGCACAGAAAAAGCAATTACCAGTGGTACAGCAAGATATCAAGGAAATAGCTCAAGAAAAAGTAGAATATTTTGATGCGATTTGTGCATTTCAAGTACTTGAACATCTAGGCCAACCTCAAGAGTTTTTGAGTCTTACTATGAATTTATTGCGCCCTGGTGGATTACTTCTCATTTCAGTTCCTAACTGTGATTCATTTATGCGTGATGCTCAAGATGATCTTTTAAACATGCCTCCGCACCATTTAACTCACTGGAATACAGAGTCTTTATTTTATTTGACTAAGATTTTTCCGATTCAAATGAAACATGTTAATAAAGAACCTCTTGCTCTATATCATGTGGATTTTTACATTGATGTTTTACTCAAACGGTTACAGAGAAAAGGGTTCTCAAAAAGGTTAACGACTCAGATTTTGCATCGGCTCTTGAAACCTTTATTACAGACTTTTTCAAGTTTACGTCACTTGATTGTGGGACACACTCTCTATGTTTGTTACCAAAAGCATGAGTAGCTAAGTGATGAGAGTTGTTCATTTGAATCAGTCTGATATTTCGGGGGGGGCGGCGATCGCAGCCTTTCAACTTCACGAGTCATTGCGGCGATCGCAGGTGGATTCTCACCTCTGGGTGGGGGCTGTGCAGAGTGGGCATCCTCACATCACCCCGGTGCAACGGTGGACGTGGCTTGAAAATCAATTATCGCGGTTGAATCGGCGGGTGAGTTTAAATTATGTCAATTTAATTAGTAGTTTTACACTCGATCAACAGGCTTGTTATCAAAGAGCCGATGTGCTGAATTTACATAATTTACATACGGGATATTTTAATTATTTGGCATTACCGAGGCTGACACAACAAAAACCAACAGTTTGGACGCTCCATGATATGTGGAGTTTAACGGGCCATTGTGCCTATAGCTATGATTGCGATCGCTGGAAAATTGGCTGTGGATCGTGTCCCTACCCCCAGGAATATCCAGAAATTGAATTTGATAGTAGTGCATGGGAATGGCAGTTAAAACGGTGGGTCTATCAGCGATCGCCCCTAGAAATTATCACGCCGAGTCAGTGGTTAGCCGATCAAGTGCGGCAGAGTATTTTGGCTCCTTGTCCGGTGACTGTGATTCCTAATAGTGTGGATTTAGAGCAGTATCAACCCCTTAGTGCGGAGTATTGTCGTGAACTTTTAGGGATTCCGAAAACGGCATCGGTGTTGCTGTTTGCGGTGGAGAATTTGGGTAATCGGCGTAAGGGGGGCGATCTATTATTAGCTGCCTTGCAACAACTCGATGAAGCGACCCGTTCTAATCTGGTGTTGCTGACATTTGGCCAGGGTGGGGAGGGATTGAACCCAGGATTAAAGCTGCCGATGGTGCATCTGGGGTATGTCCAAAATGCGCGGTTAAAAGCGATCGCCTACAGTGCAGCGGATCTCTATCTGCTGCCCACCCGTGCGGATAATTATCCCCTGGCGATTCAAGAAAGTTTTGCCTGTGGTACACCGGTTGTGTCCTTTGCGGTGGGGGGTGTGCCGGAATTGGTGCAGCCGGGCAAAACAGGCTATCTCGCCCCACCGGAAGAGGTGGCGGACTTTCGGCGGGGCATTACAACATTACTGGGGCAAGATCTCCAATCGTATCGACAATCCTGCCGCGAATTTGCTGAACAACACTTTCAACCCCAAGACCAAGCCCAACGCTATCTAGCGCGGTATCACCACGCGATCGCTCGCGCTCAAGCCTTTAAATCTCGTCGGGGATGACCCATTGGGTGGGTTCGCTGAGTTTTTTGATCCGGGCGGCTTCGGCGATGTTGAGCATGTCGTCAAGGGAGGTTTCGGCCATGAATTTGGTGGCCTCTTGGACATAGGCGCGGTGGGGGCATTGATCCCCCAAAACGCACCCATTAACGCAGGCTACGGCACAGTTGATTTTGGGTTCCATTGTGATATTTGCGATCGCACCATTACAACGCTGAATATTGTACACGCTGGCTTTGGCCATCGTCAGGCGCAACCCTAGAAGGTCGTGGGCCAATGGATGTAGATCGGGTCGGGGTGGGGTGCGATCGTCAGTTCTAAATGGGAGGGATGCAATACGCCCTGATAGCCGCAACTGGGATGCTGAAACCGGAGGGGTAATTCGCCGCTGATTACCGCTTGGTTGAGGCTGATCTGTTGGGCGTGGCCATCGATGCGGAGGGTCTGTTGGCTGAGTTGGTCGCGGATTTGCACCTGGGCAAAGCGGGGGATGGCTTGGATGTGGAGGTGCTTCAGTTGGAAGCTGAAGCCGTCGGGGGGTTGGGGACTGACCTCCACATCGGGGGGGAGGCCGCTGATCAGGTGTTCGGGGGTGGTGTCAGCGGTGACGCTGATGCTCAGGGGTGGGGGGATGGTGAGGTCGAGAGCTTCGGCATCGCATTGCCATTGGGTGGCTTTTTTCTGGAGGTCGTTGCGGGCTTTGAGGGCGCGGCGGACGTTGCCTTGGCGGGTAAGGCTTTGGTCTTGTTTTTTCTTGGCGACGAGCCAGCGATCGCGGGCAAAGTCTCGCAGCAGAATGTTGGGGTCTTGGGTGAATTGGTCGTAAAAGCTGAGGCTTTCGGCGATCGCACCCACCCGTTCAAGGGCGATGCCAATTTCGGGCATCGAGAGGGCGATCGCGTCACTGTCCGCCGGGGGTTGTCCCCAATCCGGCGCGAGGAGAACATGATCTTTTAAAAATTGCTCATAGCGGCGGCGCAGATCCCGATGCAGGTCGCTAGGTTCGAGGTTGGCATGGGCGAGAGCTTGGACGAGATGGGCCGTGATGCCGAGGCTTTGGGCTTTGGGGGTATGGAGGAGAGCGGGGTAGGCTTCTAGATGGGCGATCGCCTCTTCCCACTGCTCGGCTTGGGTGGCGTTTTGGACCAGGGTTAGCAGTACCGTTTCGCCTTCCCCTTGGTCTTGGGCGGCGGTGATCACCTGGGTGATCAACTCCCCATCCTCAAGCT
This sequence comes from Spirulina major PCC 6313, assembly GCF_001890765.1. Taxonomy (NCBI): domain Bacteria; kingdom Bacillati; phylum Cyanobacteriota; class Cyanophyceae; order Spirulinales; family Spirulinaceae; genus Spirulina; species Spirulina major. Next base: position 3,360,731 of record NZ_KV878783.1, read on the forward strand.
GTTGCCCATAGTCGAGGGCTTCGAGCCAACGGGATTGAGCAATCAACGCCAGGGTAATTCCCGGTAGCCAGTTTTCGGTATTGGGACAATTAGCCGCCCCCCAGGCGTTGAGGGCTTCTTCATGTTGCCCCGCTTGCACGAGTTCCACAAGGCCCGCCGGCAGTCCTCGCACGTGGGCCTGGGCGAGGTGATAGGCGGGGGTGTCCTGCTGGCCACAGCGGTTCCAGGTGGCGATCGCATCTTCATACCGAGCCGCGTAATAAAAACACTGGCCCGCCAGCGTATCCATCCCTTCATATTCCGCCCCTGCTAAATTGCGCAACACCTCCCCCCAGGCTTGCCACTGCTCAGCGGGCATCGTCGCGGTGGCCTGGACACAATGGGACGCGATCGCCTCCCGATAGCGATCGATCACCGCTTTCCACGGCCCCATAAACCGATAGTCTTCGAGGCGTTGGGAGGCGATCAGCGTCGCTAAAAATGCGGTGAATTGATCCACCGTGGCCACCGTCGGCTCCACCGTCGCCATAAACTGCACCAAAGGGCGCACCTCCGCCGGTTGCACCGTGAAATCATGGTCGCGAATCTCGCCCCAATCGCAATGGTGATACCACGCTTTTAGTTGCATCCAGCATTCCCCCTGCCAAAAACAATTCCAGGCTTCCACATCATCCCCCTGAGCCACAAACTGTTTGCCCGCCGCTTCATACTGTTCAGCAAATTTATGGCTCCACGCCTCACAGCGAGCCGCCTGCACCCTATCGCCTAGGCGTTCATAGGCTTCCTGGGCGCGGTACATCAGATCAGCATTTTCAGTGTGGAGGCCTTCATCAAAAAGGGTTTGGGCGATCGCCGGTAGATCATCGGCGCTAATCGTTGCCGTGCCGTCCCCGGTGCTGATCAGTTGAATATGGCTTTCCCACTGTTGGCGGTGCTTGGGATGGGCAGCGAGGAAACGATCCAACTCCGCCACATCGCTACCATGCCGCCACAATTGGCGATCGCCCTCCGGACTATCCACAATCACCAGCCGTTCCGTCGCCCGACTCGCCGCCACATAGAGCTTATTGAAAAAATACCGCGCCTCTTCCGAATGCTCGCTGTGGGGATTCCACGCCCCCGTGGGGCAAGCCTCGCCAAACTTGTAGATCACCACCTGTTTAAACTCCAACCCCTTAGCCGCGATCGCGCTCAACACATTCCACGGCGCTCCCCGTTTCCGGCCCGTCTGTAACACCCGCAACACCGGATCACGCCGCACAAAATCCGCCTCTCCCCCTTGGTCACAAGGCACAATCACGATCGTATCCTGGAACTGATGTTGCACCGTTTCATCCGTCACTTCTCGACCGACGATCCATTTTTGGGGCAATTGATCCCCTCCCTTGCGGGCCTGCTGGGGTTGAATTTCTGGCAGATCAAACAACACACTGCGCCACAGTTGAATCAGATTATTCACCCGCACAATCGGCGCAGCAGATCGATAATTGGACTCCAATTCTTCAAAATTCATCTCTAGATCCAGCATCCCCGTTGGTGACAGGGTGGTGATCACCTCGTTATAAAAGGCCGCCTTTAAACTTGACCAGCGGAACCCCGTCGGATTCAAGGTTTGCAACGGATCACCCGCAAAGGCAAAGGGCAAACTTTCCACATGTTGATGCTCTAGATCATATTGCGAAAACACCGATAAGCGCATGATCAATTGCAATTCTAAATGGGTAAAATCCTGGGCTTCATCGCAGAAAATTGCCGTAAATTCACCCCGGTAACATTTCAATTGCAACACGCGCCGAATCAGGTCTTGATCATCCCATTTGCCTTCGTCTTTGAGGGTGCGATCGTACCATTTCCACACCGTTTCATAGATTGCATCAAAATCCTCGACCGATACCGTGCGCTCTTTGCGGGGAATTTCCCGATAATCATCGACTTCTAAATAGGTATCCCGTTCATCCAAGTGATACCCCTTAATAAATGTCCGAATCACCTGCCAACAGACTTCTGGCGAATAGACCCGCCGCCGGGTTTTCAGATACTGCTGGCGAAAATAGTGAAATGAAACATAATTCGCATCATTGAACCGATTCCGTTCCACGAGGGGTAAACGATTGCGCAAAAAGGTACGAAAGGATTGAAAAAACGGACTAATATCCGGCAGGGCTTCGGATTGGCCCCGCCGTTCTAAAAAGCGATGGTGCGATGCGAGGAGGGGAATCACCCGTTCTTTCGCGACTTTGAGGAGGCGATCGTTGTAGGCGAGGAAGAGGGGGCGGGGAAAGCTGAGGCAGGGGCGGCCGGCTTCGGTGCAGTAGCGAAGATGGCGGTGGCAATAGTCGGCAAAGAGGTGAAACAGCATCGTGGATTTGCCGCTGCCGGCTTGCCCGTTGAGAAAGAGGGGCAGGGAGGGTTTTTGAGTCGAAACGTTGTGTAAAATCGCTTCTTCTTCGGCGGAGAGGGCAAGGTTGGCGCGTTCGTCGGTTTCGATTTCGAGCCAGTTGGTTTCGTCGGCGAGGAGGTAGTCGGGGTAGGCGCGGCGGGCGATGGTGGTGAGTTCGTCGAGGGTGGTGGGGGTTTGGGAACTGAAGAGGTAGCGGTTTTGTTCGCCATTGGGGTGATGGTGGCTAATTTTCCAGAGGGGTTCGAGGATGGTTTGGAGGGTGTCGGGGTCGGGGCGATCGCGAAAGGGGGCAATTAAAAAGAGCACCTGACGGGTGGGGTGATCGGCGGTGGTGATGCGGCTGTAGAGGATGGTGTGTGCGGGTTCGCAATAGAGCCGGATGCCGTCCCAGGGGGTGAGTTCGCCGCGATCGCCGTCAGCATCCGCGAGTTCGGTGATGATCCGGTTAAAGGTGCGCCATTCGCTACGGCAGTGGGGTTCAGCAAAGCGGGCCAGCCAGGCTTCGCTTTCGTAGATGACGACTCCGTTAAAGTCCATGCGGAGACTGGGGCGATCGAGCCAGCGGCGGAGGGATTCGCTTAAGGGGGGGGACGTGGGTTGGGGCTGGTTTGCGCTGTTGTTTTTTTGTTCATTTAACCAGTCCCACAGGAGACTATCGGGGATCTGGGTGTCTAAAATATTGTTGGCCCAGTCTTGGCGATCGCGCAAAAATTCCTCATAGTCGCGATCGCCCCGCCTGAACACACGCAACCAGCACAATATTGGTTCATTGCCAATTCGTCGTATGCGGGCAATGAGTCGTAGGTTGCTTTCCTTGCGTTTTAGGTAGGGATAAACACGCTCAAACCGCGATAGTACCTGCTCAAGGGGCATGGTTTCCAATTCACGACAGAGGCGATCCACATGTTCGGCGAGGCCAGCTTTTTCGTGAACTTGGGCATTGAAGGCGGAGGAGCGATAACAATACATCAGCAATTGTCCTGGTACAGATAGAAGGAATAGTCTAAGCGGAAAAGAGCGGGTCAGAAGTTTGGCCCGCAACACTCTATCTTAAGTGTTGCCAGAGGACTCCCGTTAGACCGACGACAGCAGCGATTCCGCCCCATCGGGGATTGCAATCCCCGCCTCAGAGCGAAAACCCGTTCACACGGGTCCACAGTGGGCATCGGCCTGGGCATCGGCCCACTTTCGCTATGAGCCAAGAACTTCAGTTCTTGGCGGATTGGGGTTCAGCACACTCATCCTCTGTCGTGCGAGCATCTCGATCGCTGCCCTGATCAGGGAGCTCTAAAGATAAGCTAGGTCAACGTTTGCACGTTATGTATCGTAGTCCCGTGGGAGAGGGGTTTGGGGCGAGGGTAATAAGTGCACAAGCAAGCTGTAAAGCCTTCTCATTTTAGCTGTGTCATGGCATTAGGGCTGAGCTTACCGAAGGAGCGGGGCTTGAGATCTATTGCTTGGGTAAATTCCGATCTACGAAAATTAGACAATCTGCGCTAGTATTACGCCTAATCGTCAGCCAATACGCTTAATGATCACGCCTGCCATGACTTAGCATGGGAGGCAGTTCGGAGAGTAAACGCCAAGAGGCAGAATTGATCAAGGGGCGTTGCTTTACCTAACAGGTATTGTTGAGAGCAAGTCTTTCCTCATTTTCAGTCATAATAAAACTATGGCTTGTTGCGATCGACTCTGACCCCATGGCTTCCTATCGTGGGCCAACGCTGCCAGTCACAGATGGGACGGAGACAGGTTTTTAGGTCTATTGTGAAGTTTTTCAAGACGGTAAAGGCAACGGTTTTGGCTCTACAATCCCATCAATTTCCTTCCCTACGGCAATGTTTGCGGGCTGTGGGGTGAAAACGGTACGAGTGATCATACATAAACGATGAATTGTTGTTACAAGCGCTTGCTGTAGAGGAATTATGACGACCCAGCCCCGCCGTCTTCTCCATGACTTATGCTGTCAGGCGTGCCATCATCCGAAAGGCAGTCGAGAACGTCGTGTGATCCTGTCGCGGTTGATTGAGGCCATCATTGAGTCTAATCTACTGTGGCGTGGGAATGAACCCTACTATGAAGATGCGCTGCAATTAACCTGGATCTATCTTAGTCGTAACCTGTGCGAATCGGAGACGGGCAAGCAGTACGATGCCAGGATTAGCAGTGTCACCACCTGGCTTAATGCCTATCTCAAGCGGCGCTTACAGGATTTTCGTGAGCGCGATCGCGATGAAAGCAACAGTCGCTATCACCCCACGGTCAATACCCCTGATCCAACGGCCTTGATTGTGGCGGAGGACGATATTCCACCCATTTTAGAAAATACTCGTCACTGGATCGAAACAGATCCAGAGGGAATTTTAAAGAGCATTGTTCTCAAGCAATATCCCCACATTACCTGTCAATGTCTGTTGTTGCGCCGCCTGCCCCCCGAAACCGCTTGGAAGGATCTAGCGGCTGAATTTGACTGTTCCATTTCAACGCTGGCTAGCTTCTATCAGCGCCATTGTTTTCCTCAGTTGCGAAAATTTGCTCAATCTGAGGGATATCTAGAGTAGAACGACTAATCTGTTATTCATTGTCATAGTGTCACTGTCATGGGAAATTTTTCCAGTCTAATTTTTCCAATTCCCTCTCGTCATTGGGCGATCGCCCAATTATTCACCTCGCAACAGGCCAACAGCTTGAAGGCGGCCCAAACCCAACTCAACACCTTAGCCGTCTTGGCGGTTCATGACTATTTGCAGATGCTGGATATTGCCACGGATCTGACCCAAAGCGATAGTTGGAACCCAATCATGCGGCTGATGGCGGATGTCGCCGATCTGAAGATCGTCGGCCAAGGTGTGGTGGAATGTCGGCCGGTGCGATGGTCTGTCGATGCAGCGGCTCGCCCCTCACACTGTCTGGTGCCGCCGGAAGTGTGGAGTGATCGGGATGAGTCTGGGGTGTTGAACCGGCTTGGGTATATTGTGGTGGGGATTGACTATGCTCAACGTCAGGCGACGTTATTGGGGTTTTGCGCCACGGTGAAGCAAGAGCGCTTGCCCTTGAGTCGTTTGCAGTCGCTGGAAACCTTCTTGATCCTGCTGGATCGGTTGAGTCCGGTCTCACTCTCGGCTTGGCTGCGGGGAGAGGCTGACCCGGTTTGGCAAGATGCGATCGCCCTCTTGCAGCGTGATTTCCAGGTTCAGGCCCAAGCCACCCTATCCATGGCGGTGGCCATGCAGCAACAATACCCCTGGTGGCAGCGGTGGCGCGATCGCCTCCTGACCCGCCGCCCCCCTGAGTTTGAACCGTCGTGGGCGCTCCGGAGTGCCTTGAGTCCCCCCGGAGAAACCGCCGCCCATCCCCTCGCCCCCGACAAGATTGCCAAGGCCAAGCACCTCCGCCTCGGGCCATCAGAGGACTCCCCCTGGGTTACCCTCGTCGTGGCAATCACCCCAGAAGCCCAGCAGCAGATTCAGGTGGTCGCTCAACTGCATCCGGTGGGGGGCGATCGCACCTTACCCCCAAACATCTCTCTGTCATTACACGAAAGCAGCGACGTTCCACTCTCACAAACCAAAACCCGCAGTCACGATCAAGGCATTCAGCTTCACCCGTTCCGCGTCCAGAACGGCACAGACTTTCAACTCCGGGTAACATTGGGAGAGTCTACCATTGTAGAAGCATTCACGATTTGAAGCATTTACAGTTGAGGTAAGGAAATGACACGAGTGGTGGTGCTCAATTTTGGCTTGGGAAGTCTAGAAACGGGCTTCCCATCCATCACAGCTCGTCTAGGACTATCGGGGCCCCTCCTCACCCAAAGCATCGCTTCCCTGCCCCCCGCTCCCCACATCGTTCAACTGTATCGAAGCTGGCGCGTCCTCTACGATGCCCTGGCCAGCTATCCCGTCCGGCAACTCTCCACCCCTGGCATCAGCATCGAAGCCACGGGAATTACCCATATTTCCACCACCGACTTTGAAAACCTCAACACCAAACTGATCCAAGCCCTCAACACCTGGCTCAACCACACAGCCTTTCGCCCCATTGAACGCCACCTGCGCACCCACATCAGCCCCACGGAAACCTTTCGGATTGTGATTGAAAGCGATCAGGAATTGTTGTGGCGTTTGCCGTGGCAAGCCTGGGAGTTACTCAAAACGGACTACCCCTACGGCGAGATTGCCCTCAGCCCCCCCAACTACTCCGCCCCGGTCTTATTTTCACCCCCCCCACGACGGCAGAAAGTACGTGTGCTCGTGATTCTCGGTGACAGTCGGGGCATCAATGTGATGCACGATGTTCGCGTCCTGAAACAATTACCAGGCATCCAATTAACAACCTTAGATGAACCGAGCCGAGCGGAAGTGATTCAGGCCCTGTGGGCCAAGCGTTGGGATATTTTGCTCTTTTCTGGCCATAGTTCCAGTCATCACGATGCGACCCATGGCACGCTGTTTATTAATCCCACCGCGCATCACAATAAAATCACGATTACCGAACTGCAAGAAGCCCTCAACCATGCGGTTCAGCAAGGGTTACAACTGGCGATTTTTAACTCCTGTGATGGACTAGGCCTGGCCCGCGATCTGGCCGCTGCCCAGATTCCCTTGCCGCCCTTTGTGGTGATGCGGGAAGCCGTGCCCGACTGTGTCGCCCATACGTTTCTGAAGAGCTTTTTGCGGACATTTGCGGAGGGATATCCCTTTCATTTGGCGGTGCGCTATGCCCGTGAACAGTTACGCAGCCTAGAGGATAAATTACCGGGCGTGTCAGGCTTGCCGATTATTTGCCAACATCCGGCGGTGATCCCGCCTACATGGGCAGAATTACGCGGTCAGGAGATCAAGACGGCTCAGACGCGGCCCCTCCCTTGGCGGCAGCGACGGTATGGCTGGGGTATAGCGTTGGTCAGTGCGTTGGCGGTCTATGGTTTTTGGGGTGGGATGCTAGCCCAGCAGTTGAACCAATGGGGGAAGGCGGCGGCCCAGGAGGATCACCTCGTCACCTCGCGCTGGTTTTATCAGGGAGCGATCGCCCTGGCTCCCCTCGGATCAGAAGCCTACTACAACCTAGGTCGTCTCTGCGAACAAAAGCAAGAGAATTTAGACTGTGCCTTCAATGCCTATCGCAATGCTGCGAACCGGGGATCGGGTGCTGCCATTGTTAAGAGTGCTCAACTCTCACTGCGCACTCAAGCCCACCGTGTTGAAGAGGTCATTGTGATGACCGAGCGGTGTTTAGATAACCCTCAAATTCAGGTGAAAGCTGAATGTTTCAGCACTCGTGCTTGGGCGTTGTGGGAAGATAATCGTCCTCAAGAAGCGAAATTTTGGACACAAAAATCCCTACGGTTATCTCTGACTAATCCCCATGCCCTCTGCCTCTACGCTCAAATTTTAGAATCTGAAAAGAATCCATCCCAAGCACGGGTTTACTGGGAGCAAGTGATCAAATATTCCCACTACCATACCGATGAACAAAACACCTGTTTAAAAAAAGCCTACCAACGACGTTCTAGTGTAAGCATTCAGGTCATGAGGATTTGGCTGTAAGCACTGCTCAGTATGGGTTTCAGCTATTTTGAGCTATTTTGTTATTCTCAATAAACAAGGCTGTAACCCCTAGTCTTGCGTAATTATTGAGAATGAACTGTTAGTTTAGAACTCACCTCGATTTTGAAAGCCTCGCTGTGACTGCGTTTCAAGTACCTGAATCCTTACGTTCTAGTTAACTGGTGCAGAGTCAAGACTTAATATTTGGCTCATCTTGAATGTCCAAAACTTAAGGTGACGGTGCGTTACGCTTCGCTAACAGCACCCTACTGTCATGACATAGCTAATTATTCTGAGTTGCGGGCTGCCCTCGCTCAGGCTTTGGCGACAGAGGTGGAATTTGTGCCGGTGGATGATCAGATTTCGGGGGCGGTGTTGTTGAAGGATGGTCAAATTGATTTAGCCTTGGTGGGGCCATCGGAATATGTGGTGATCCAGGCGCGAACCAATGCAGTGTCGGTGATTGGCATTACCCGCCCGAATTATCGCTCGGTGTTGGCCACAAGAGCCGAGAGTGAGGTTAAGGCGATCGCTGATCTCAAGTCCAAAACGCTGGCCCTGTCGGATGTGGGATCAACCAGCGGTCACTTGGGGCCGATCGCGATGCTGGTTGAAGCGGGTTTAGATCCGCAGCAAGATTTAACCGTGGAAATGCTCGGTGATGATGGCAGTACGGCGGCGCTGCGATCGGGGCAGGTGGAGGCGTGGGGAGGGTCGTTCACTGACTATGAGGACATGAGTCAGGCTGCACCGGAACAGTTTGTCATCTTGCAACGTGGGCCATTATTGCCCAGTGATGTTTTGATTGCGGGCAGCCATATTGCAGCGGATGTGGTAACCGCAATCCAAGCTAAAATGCTGGCCAATGAAGCGGCGTTAACGACGGCGATCGCTACCCATGAGCGTAAATATGAAGGATCAACTCTCACAGTCATGCAAGACCAAGACTATGATTCGATCCGCGCTGCCTACAGTGCGATCGGCCAAGGGAACTTTCTCAATTAGCAGGGTGAGCCTGTTACACCCTACGTGTCTGTGAATGGGGAATCTCCAGCTATACACGCAGTGTTAGCTGGATGAGCGTCAAAATCCCTCTGGCCCGAACCCTGTTGGGATGATGAAATCTTTGAGCCGTTGGATCAATCCCTCTATGATTTCCTCAATGGCTACCTTTAACCCCCTATCGTGACAACCCACCCTATGGATATTCCCCAACCCCTCCTCCAAAACCTGACTCTCTATCTCAGCGGTCGCCGGGCTGCCCATGACGCAGAAGCAGAATCGTTGCTCAAACAACTGACCATGGCAATGGAAACCGCCGAACACAGTGGCAAGCACACCGAAACGCCAGCAAGCCTGTTTTCAGCCCCTGCCGGTGAAGAGATCGGCTGTTGAGAGGACGGGTGATCGTCCTAGTCAAATAACCGAAAGTAGGGGTAACGCACGGGTACACCCGGCTCTTTTTCTAATTTGAAGTTGATCACATCCCAACAGGGATCATCACTACTGTCTGGGCTAAACACAACCGGTAACCCATACAGCCGGGGCACTTTTGCATCCGTGTCCGGACTACGCCAAGCACTACTCCGCTCTAGGTAAGAACTGACAAGGCTTTGATAACGGTGCGCGATCGTAACCTGTGTGGCTCGGTAGCCTTGGGTATAGAGGCGATCGAGGGCTTCATGAATTTCAAACCGAATTCCATCGGGATGGGTATGCTGGCGATACCATTCTTCGTTCCATTGCCGCCAATGTCGGCCCGATTGGAGATGGACTAATTCTGCTGTGTTGGGATCGGCTTCAAATGCGCCGTGGCGAGGACAAAGGTAGGTATCAGTGAGCATTAACGCCGGGATCGCTTGGCGACAGTGGGGACAATGAATCTCTGCCCCGAAGATCGGGTATTGCAAGGCCGGGTTAATCATAGAACCGTTGGAACCGTAGTCGTTTCTGTGCTGAGCAACCCTCTAACAGGAGCTAACGTGGTTTCATTATAGAGCTTCAAACTCAGCCCTGGGCGTTTCCGAACCATTACCGCTGTCGGGCTTCAGAAATGGGGGGGAATCCTCAAAACCAACGTAACAAAGTAGAGACGATCGCTCTGTTCATGCGGTGGCGTGAGCCAAGATAGGTCTAAAACGGGTATGGAGTGAAAACCAATGACCACAGAACACGATCGCGCTCTCCTCTTTCAAGAGGTGCAACAATTTCGCCAACGCTGGCTCTGGGCATTATTACTGGGGATTAATGGCGTTGTCATTGCCGTGACCCTCTATAGCGTGTTTGGCTCTAGCCCCGACCCTAGCCCAGTGTGGGTGTTGCTCTTGGTGGTGGGGGTAGCCTGCTTGAATACGGTGCTATTTGCGTTGATGAAGCTCAAAGCTGAGGTCAGCGAAGACGGGATTTTGATTCATTATTTTCCCCTGAAACGGCGTGAAATTGCTCGCGATCGCATTCGATCCTGCAAAGCTCTCACCTATCGCCCCCTCAGAGACTACGGCGGGTGGGGGATTCGGCGCGGCTGGTCGAGTGTGGCCTATACCGTGCAGGGCGATCGCGGTGTTTGGGTTGAACTCACCAGCGGCAGACCTGTGTTGATTGGTTCCCAGCGACCCGAAGCCTTGGCCGAGGCGATCGCCTCCCTACTTCCGCCGAGCTAACCTCAGCCTGTACGCGGCACTCGTTCAATTTGGGCATAGCCGCTAAAGTTCAAGGTCGCGCCTTTTGTTTCCAAGCGGTTGATCCGCAGCGTCACCCCATCCAGATTAAAGCGGTCAAGATCCACCATTTCATTGAGGATTTCCACCAAAATACCCATCAGAATTTTAGAGAGGCCCTGTTCTGCCGTGGGGATTTCATCAGCCATAAATTCAGCCGCTTCGTAGGTAATCCGCCGCCGTTTCGCCAAGCCCAACTCACAACTGAAGCAGATCGGCACAATCTTATTCGTGAGATTCGCCTTGGCGAATAACTTAATCCGATTGTCGGGCAATAGCTTGAGGCTGATCTCGTTAAACGATACCGGCTGCCCCCCGGAGAGATTCGTCAGTCGTTCATCGGTGAGGCCTTCGAGGCGTTGCCGGACAAGGGGGGCTGAAAACGCGCTGTTAATATCTTCTTCGGTTAGTTTGACGAGGGCCACCGCTTGCGTGGGTTGTTTCAGGGCAATTTGTCCCTTGAGCAGCGAGCCAAAGTCAATGGCAACAGCGTCGGTTTCAAAGGACAATTCAGCGGTGCGAAAGTCCCGCCGGATGACCAAGCCGTGACCGTTCATCTTGAAGCTATCAATACTTCCTTGGAGAAGCTTGCTAGAGGGGTTGCAGCGCACCTTGACATCGACCATGTCACTTTGAGTAAACAGATGCCGCAGGGTGTTGCTAGCAACGCTATTGAGGAGATCCTCTCCCCAATCTGGTTTTTGGGAGGAGTTCGAGCCGATAAAGCCACCAAACATAAAACTAAGGTCCGCGCTGCTCACAACGTTTGTTACAAAAATTTACTTCCTACCTTCCTTGTAACAGAATCTTAAAGATTCAGCAAAGAGTATGGTCATCGCTTGATGGGGGTTTGGGACGCGGGAACGGCGATCGCAGGAATAGCGAAAACGGAGCAATCGACCGCCCGTTAAGGTGTTGGGTATTTATACTCATTGCCATCCGTGAGATTTTTCCCATGGGAAATTAGGGTAAAAATTTTTTTCAACGGGAGGGCAAGATCCCACGATGGATTCACATGGGGCGGGAGTTGCGATCGCAGCTTATCCCTGTCCCTAGCATCCCACATCCCACCCCGCCGTGCCGCGAAAACACCCTAAAAATCTCCAATCACGTTCATCAGCCTTGTTAATCCCGGCCCCTCTTGCTGCACAGGATTGCCGTCCGAATTTCTGCCGCAGGAGTAAGCCAGAGCCTCTGTCGCAAGAGTGAGCCAGAGGCGCACACTCCCAGGGCTGGCATCCTCCGTCGTGCAAGCTTCTGTAGTGCGAGCTTCTCGCTCGCTACGGCCCTAACGAGAGAGATCAACTACTCACACTCCCAGGGCTGGCATCCTCCGTCGTGCAAGCTTCTGTAGTGCGAGCTTCTAGCTCGCTACGGCCCTAACGAGAGAGATCAACTACTCACACTCCCAGGGCTGGCATCCTCCGTCGTGCAAGCTTCTGTAGTGCGAGCTTCTAGCTCGCTACGGCCCTAACGAGAGAGATCAACTACTCACACTCCCAGGGCTGGCATCCTCCGTCGTGCAAGCTTCTGTAGTGCGAGCTTCTCGCTCGCTGCGGCCCTAGGGTCTCAAGCGCATCACCACCGCCCCACCGTGCTACCCTAGTAAAGTTGTCAAAAATCGCACATCTGAGATTTCGGGTGTTTCGCCCTGGTGGCGAAATGCAAGCTCAGATGGAGGATAAACCCGAAACAGGAGTACAAAAAACATGGCAGTCGTATCACTCGCGAGTCTCTTAGAGTCTGGCGTACATTTTGGGCATCAAACCCGCCGCTGGAATCCCAAAATGGACCCCTACATCTACACCGCCCGCAACGGGGTTCACATCATTGACTTGGTGCAAACGGCGCAACTCATGGGCGAAGCCTATGAATATATGCGCACCGCCGCCGAGAAAGGCAAAAAAGTCTTGTTCGTCGGCACCAAACGCCAAGCCGCTGGCATCATTGCCCAAGAATCCGCCCGCTGTGGTGCTTACTTCATTAACCAACGGTGGTTAGGGGGCATGCTCACCAACTGGGAAACGATCCGCACCCGGATCGATCGCCTCAAAGAACTCGAACATCTCGAAGAAAGCGGCAACCTCGACAAACGCCCGAAAAAAGAAGCCTCTGTGCTGCGGCGCGAGTTGATGAAGTTGCAAAAATATCTCGGCGGCATTAAAAATATGCGTCGTCCGCCTGATATTGTCGTTATCGTCGATCAGCGCCGTGAATACAATGCCATCCTCGAATGTCAAAAACTGAATATTCCCATCGTCTCGATGCTGGACACCAACTGCGATCCGGACTTGGTGGATATTCCGGTTCCGGCTAATGATGACGCGATCCGCTCGATCAAATTGATTGTGGGTCGTTTAGCGGATGCCATCTATGAAGGCCGCCACGGTCAACTCGATGTTGATGATGACTACGAAGAGTTTGACGATGAACTCGCCGAGGGTGAGTTTGACGACGAGGAAAGCGAGACCTTTGAGGCGAGTGGCGAAGAGGCGATCGCCGTGAACACCGAACCCGCCACCAGCGGCGACAGCGAAGAGTAACAGCAACTCTTCCCTTGTGTTCGCACCAACGCATTGGGGGATGCCTTGGCTCTTGTGGTGATGCACAATGCACGGTTAATGACGGTGACATGTGCTCCGATGAGGGCTGAGGCCATCCCTGACCCCACTGCCAATCCAGCCGTAGGGTGATAAAGCGTTGAATTAGGATAACCTTGATTCGGATCGGAATCGAGGCAAGAGCATCGGAAACGCTCCTTCAGCCTGTTTCGACAGGGCGGGAGTGGATGTCACAATAGTGAATGCATTCAGCAGGATATCCTTACCCTAAAAAACGTCATGGCAAAGAAAAACAAATCAGACAAAAAAGCTCCAAAAGCAGCAGCACCCGCAGCAGCACCCGCAGCAAAAGCAGAACCCAAAGCAGAACCCAAAGCAGAACCCAAAGCCGGAACAATATCTGCGGCCCTGGTGAAAGAACTCCGGGACAAAACGGGCGCGGGGATGATGGATTGTAAAAAAGCCCTCAAAGAAGCCGGGGGCGATATGGAAAAGGCCAATGAATGGCTACGGCAGAAGGGGATTGCCTCAGCGGAGAAAAAAGCGGGCCGCGTCGCAGCCGAAGGATTGGTGGGTAGCTATATCCATACGGGGGGCCGTGTGGGTGTGCTTGTGGAAGTGAATTGTGAGACGGACTTTGTGGCCCGCCGCGATGAGTTTCAAGAACTTGTTCGCAACGTGGCGATGCAGGTGGCGGCTTGCCCGAATGTGGAATATGTCAGGGTTGAGGATATTCCGACGCAATTTGTCGAAAAAGAGAAGGCGATCGAAATGGGTCGTGATGATCTCGGCAATAAGCCCGACAATATTAAGGAAAAAATCATTGAAGGACGCATTTCTAAGCGTCTGAAGGAAGTTTCCTTGTTGGATCAACCCTATGTGAAGGATCAAGGCATCACGGTGGATGAAATGGTGAAGCAGGTAAGTGGTCAGATTGGTGAAAAAATTGAGATCCGCCGCTTTAGCCGTTTTGTCTTGGGTGAGGGGATTGAGAAGCAGGAGACTGATTTTGCGGCGGAAGTGGCTGCCCAAACGGGACAAGCGTAAGGATTCGTCAGGATTCACCGCTGGATTTTGATGAGATGACAGTTAGGTTATGGGTTGTTTTGACTCATAACCTAATTGTTGATCGGTAGTGAAGTATGGGAGTGTTTTCATGAGTAAATCCCTCCAGAAAATTGAACGGGAGCTTGAGGCGATCGCAACTCAGTTTGCGGAGTTTGAGGGGCGATTTCGGGAGCAATATGGTCAATATCTGGTGAGTTTGGGCGCGTCTATTCAGCGTCAACTGATTTTAGTCACCTATCAGATTTGTACGAGTACTTATCCAACGGAGTTTTTGGCGTTGTCTGTGGGCGATCGCGAACAACTCCAACAGGCGATTCAAGTCCTAGGCCGGGAGGCTGCGACTCAGTTACCGGGCTTACTCGATCGCCCCTTGCGCTCCCCTCAACCCTCGTCCTCCTCCGGCAGCCCTATTTTTAATAAGTTGCCCATCAGCCCCGAACAACTCCAACTGCTCAAAGAAAAGTTACTGGAGCAGCGGGAGCAGTTTGAACAAAAGGCGAATAACGAGGATGAGGATGGGTCGATTGAGTTTATTACGATCGAGGCGGACTTGGATTTGTTGGCGGCGGATGACGAGGATGAGGACGATGACGATGACGACGACGACGATGATGATGACGATGATGAGACCGTAGATGGGGAGGATGAGGCGACGGAGGAGGAGACTGATGTGGGGCTTCCCCCCACGAATCCGGTGGAGTTTGCCCAGTGGCTGAAGCAGTTGGATGGCGCGATCGCTACTCAACTGAAAACCCTTTCGACCCAAGCCAATCGCCTCCTCCAATCGCAAGGGATTATGGCTCACAAATTGCCCCCGAAGGTGATTGAAGCGGCGATGCAGTCCGATGAAGGGAGTGTGGGTCAAATGCCCAACTTGCTGAATGTGTTGGTGGAAACGGAACAGGTTAAAGGCGATCGCGCCGCTGGGATGGTGCAGGTGACGGCAGTGCGGCTGCGGTTGGCGGAAATTGAATTTGCAGAACCTCAGGTGGCGGCCTACCAGAGTAAATTGCGGGAGTTGCGGGCCCAGTCCCATCGTCTGGCCAAGCAATACCACACCCTGAAGCGAGAAGAATCTGTCGCCACGGCTGAGGCGGCCTGGCGAGCCAGTTGGTATGAGCCATCTTAGGGTCACTGCGATCTGATGGTGGATCTGGGGGTGCGATCGCATAGATACAGACAGCAACGGCAAAAGTTCAATATCATATCAAAATGATCTCTGTCGTCGTTCCTGCTGTGCTGAGTGTCCCCTCCATCCCGCCCCATTGATCTGACCTGTGATTATCCCTGTCCCTGTCGGCGAGGTCGGTTGCAGCGAATTACGCTCACCGATGCCTTTGGGTGCGATCGCTGTCAACACCTCTTTGAAGTGACCGAGCAAGGGACGTATCTTGAGCAGATTGTCACCACCCGCCCCCAGCGACCCCGTTGGCGTTGGACTGGCAAAACCTGGAAGTCAGTGCCCCGCCGCGATCCTCTGCATAAATTCACCACATTAGAGTTATTTGGTCTATTGTTAGGGACGATTGTTTGTGTTTTGATCCTGAATCAAGCGATCGCAAACAACCTGATTTATGGTTTGTGCCTCTTAATTCTCCTAATCGTCATACCTGGGTTGATGTTCTGGTTATCTTACCGCCAATAATATAGACAATGTCTTCTAAACTTCCCCTCGCCACCGCCATTGCCCAACGGGTTGATGAGGCCTCCCTCCAGTTAGCTGTTAAGACAGGGTTAGAGCGTAGTCGTGGGATTCAAGCCATGGCCGAGGGCCTAGACGCAGCCCAGGCAGAAATTTTAGAAGCGAACACCTTGGATCTGGAAATTAGCCGCGAAATGGCGGTGTCTGACGTGTTGCAAGACTGGCTCAAGCTCACCCCAGAACGGCTGCAACAAGCGATCCAACTGCTCTATCGACTGGGGGAAAGTGCTGATCCGCTGCTGCGGGTGATGGGCGCACCCTATCCGATCGCCTCATCCCAAACCTATTGCCAACTGGTTCCCCTTGGGGTGATCACGCTGGTGTATGAAGCCTTTCCGGAATTGGCGGCGATCGCGGCGGGGCTGTGTCTGCGCACGGGAAATGCGTTGATTTTGCGAGGCACGAGCGAGGCGAGCCATACCAACGCCGTCATTGCCCAGGTGTTACAGCGAGCGATCGCCACGGCCCAACTGCCCCCCGGCACAATTGAATGGATTTCGAGCGAAGAAGGCATTTCCATGGCAGAGTTGATCACCCAAGACCCCTATGTCAACTTAATTATTCCCTACGGTCGTGCCAGTTTTGTCCAACACATTAGCCAACAGTCCACCGTCCCCGTCCTCCGCACCGCGATGGGCAATTGCTACCTGTATTGCTCGCCTTCCGGGGATTTAGACCTGGCGCGATCGATGATTCTCGATAGCCATGCCAGCGAACCCGATCCGGTGAATGCGATCGAAAAAGTGCTCCTCAATCAATCGCAATCACGCTCCTCTTTGATGCGGTTTTTTGTCACCCTCCAAGAGCAAGGGTTTAGCCTGCGGGCAGAACCGGAACTGGTTGAGCAGTTTTCTGAGTTATTAACACCCATGCAGCCCCAAGAGTGGAAGCTGGCATATTTGAAAAAAATCATCAGTTTTAAGCTCGTGGAGGATCTAGATGCGGCGATCGCTTGGATGAACCAACACAGCAGCAACCACGCCGATTGTCTCGTCACGGAATCCTACGCCGAAAGTCGCCATTTTGCCCAAAACGTCAATAGTGCGCTGGTGTATATCAACGCATCGCCGCGCTTTTCTCGCAACCCGAAACAGAGCGATTCGATTTTTCTGGGCATTTCCAACCAAAAAGGCCGACGACGGGGCCTGATTGGGGTTGAAAGCTTGATGACCATTAAGCAAGTTGTCCAAGGCCGCGGAGAGCTTTAGGTGGAACAGACTCAATCCTTAGCCCAAGATCACGCCCGTACCGTGATTGACGAGACGATCCAAATGCTCCGCGATCGCGCCCACCTCGATGTGCAATCCCAATGGCTCTGGCACGATGTGGATGTTGCCACAGTGCCTTCGTCCTTCAACCCAGCCACCTGGAACCCCGCTACCGTCAATGCCAAGGGCTATATTGTCTGGGAAAAAGGGCGACGAGTGCGCTGGCTGTGGCAATCCTTCACGCTGCCGGCAACCCTGAAGGGCTACCCCGTCGCCGGGATGGCGCTGCGGCTCTGTTTGACCTGGTGGGCTGAGGATGCGCAAATTTTCTGTAATGGCGAACAGGTCCAGGCGGGAGACTTGTTCGACTCCTCGGCGCGGGTTTTGCTCACGCCTAACGCTCAACCGGGAGCGGCGATCGCCGTCGCGATCCGTCTCGTTAGCCCCAACCATGACATCGGTGCTTTGATGCGATCGCACCTCCGTTACGAAGCCCCCCACCTCAGCCCCGATCACCCCCATCTCAGCACTGCCCTCGATCCCGGCTTCGTCGCCGATGAACTCGCCGTCCTCAGTCACTACCTCCTCACCTTCAATCCGGAGCAATTACCCCACCTTGAACAAACCTTAACCCCCATCCAATGGCCCCACGACCCCGATCCGGCCCAATGGCAGCAGCACCTCCAGCACCTCCACACCGCCCTCATCCCCTTCGCCGCCGACCTCAAAACCCGCACTTTCCACATCCTCGGCCATGCTCACCTTGATATGGCGTGGCTCTGGGAATTGGCAGAAACCTACGATGTTGCCGAGCGCACCTTTCAATCCGTCCTCAACCTCCAACAGGATTTCCCAGAACTCACCTTTTGCCACACCAGCCCCGCCCTCTACCAGTGGATGGAAACCCACCGGCCGCAACTATTCGCCGCAATTCAGGCAGCCGTCAAGGCGGGAGGATGGGAACCCGTGGGGGGAATGTGGATTGAGCCGGATGTGTTGTTACCCAGTGGCGAAAGTATTGCCCGGCAACTGCTCTACGGCCAACGCTACACCGCTGCCAAGTTCGGCAAAATCACCTCTGTCGCTTGGTTAACCGATAGTTTTGGCTTTTGTTGGCAACTGCCGCAACTCCTCAAGCAAGGCGGCATTGACTATTTCGTTACCCAAAAACTGCACTGGAACGATCGCACCGAATTTCCCCATGGGTTTTTCTGGTGGGAAGCACCAGACGGGACGCGCCTCCTGACCTTGATGTCACCGCCGAATGTGACCGGGGTGATGGATACCGACCCGATCACGATGACGAATTACAGCGTGCAATGGGAGCAACAAACGGGATTGCGGGATGTGTTTTGGTTGCCGGGGGTGGGGGATCATGGCGGTGGGCCGAGTCGGGATATGTTGACAGTAAGCCGTCGCTGGCAACAGTCCCCCTGTTTTCCACGGGTGAGGTTTACAACGGCGGCGCAATATTTAGGGCAATTGGCGCAACAAGAGGCGTTGCCGGTGTGGGCGGATGAACTGTATTTAGAACTGCATCGCGGTTGCTATACGGTACATGGGGATCAGAAGTGGTTTAATCGGCGCTGTGAGGCGGCGCTATTTGAGGCGGAATTGTGGAGCGCGATCGCCTCTCGTCTCGCCGCGTTTACCTACCCCCACGCCGACCTAGAGCAAGGGTGGAAACAGGTCTTATTCAATCAATTTCACGATATCTTACCCGGCACCTCGATCCGTCCCGTGTTTGAACAGGCGAATCCCCAGTGGGAAGCGGCCTTGACCACAGCCCAAGGGATTCAGCAACAGGCCCTAGAAGCGATCGCCTCGCATATCCCTCCCCCCCCCTGCCCCATTGCCAACGCCCAACCGCTGCTCATTTTCAACCCCCTCAACTGGCAACGGGACGCGGTGATTGAACTGCCGAGGGTGGGACAACTTTATGACGCAACGGGACAACCGCTGCCAACCCAGGCGAATCATGACGGGGGCGCGATCGCGTTTATTCCGGCTCTGCCCTCCGTCGGCTATACCCTCGTTTGGCTCGGCTCAGACCCCTTACCGCCCAACGCGCCCTGTCCAGCAGAACCCCGGTTAAACAACGAACACCTAGCCGTGATCATCGATCCGCACACCGGCAACATTCAGCAACTTTGGGATAAACAAGCCCAGCGCGAAGTCTTGCGCGGGCCCGGTAATCTCCTCCAAACCTTCCAGGATCAGGGTCAATATTGGGATGCTTGGAACATTGACCCTGCCTATGAGCAACATCCATTGCCGGGGCCGCAACTAGAGCAATGGCAGTGGTTGGAATGGGGCGAGGTGCGATCGCGTCTCCGGGTCACATTCCGATTCAACGAATCCACGATCACCCAAGACTACATCCTCAACGTCCACAGTCCCCGCCTCGATATCCGCAACCGCATCGATTGGCGCGAAACCCACGTTCTCCTCAAAACCGCCTTTCCCCTCACCCTCACCGCCGACACTGTCGAAACGGAAATGCCCTGCGGCACGATCTCCCGTCCCACCCGACCCCAAACCCCCGCCGAACAAGCTAAATGGGAAATTCCTGCCCTGCGGTGGGCGGACTTGAGCGATGGCAGCTATGGGGTGGCGGTGTTGAATGATTGTAAGTATGGCTATGATGTGAAGCCGAATCAATTGCGCTTAAGTCTGTTGCGGAGTCCTGTGTGGCCCGATCCGGATTGCGATCGCCACATTCACCACTTCACCTACAGCCTTTACCCCCACAGCGGCAACTGGCGCACCGCCCGCACTGTCCACCACGGCTACGAACTCAACCAGCCCCCCGCTGTTATCCCTCATCCGGGCCTGTCCGGTGGTTCCCTGCCACCCCAGGGCAGTTTCCTCACCCTGTCCGACGATAACCTGGTGTTGATGGCGGTGAAACAAAGCGAAGACGAGCCCCTTTGCTATCTAGTGCGTCTCTATGAAGCCAGCGGCGAGGCTGCCAGGTTCGATCCCCAGGGGTTACTGACTTGGCCCGTCAGCGATCGCGTCAATCTCTTAGAACAGCCCCAAGCTAACCCAGACTCCACCCTTACCCCCTGGCAAATTGCCAGTTTTCAGATCGAACCGGATGCGATCGTTGATGTGCCGCGATCGCCCACGCAAAAAAGGGATTGAAAACGGCTCAACCCCTAGAATCTGGTCAATTTTGAGACGGATTAATCTTCGTGGTCTTCAAAGGGATCATTCAGTTCGGCCGAGGGCGAGCCAAAGGAAATATAGATTGAATAGGCGGTGGCGGCGATGACAAGCGCACCAATGCCAACAATAAAAACTGTTTCAGATTCCATCGTTAAAGATTAAAATTATGATACCGATAGCTCTATAATACTACGAGTGATTGGATTCCAGGTTCTGTCCTTCGTGGGCAGGCTGTGATCATCTGCCTTTGCAGTCATGGCATCAACGGTAGACACCGGCTAGACGAGTCGCGTTTCATGTGCGATCGCTGCCCAACGTCCGCCCCGATCCGCTGTTCTCAGTAACAGCGAAGATGCCCCACAACCCTTAATAAACGCTCACTTGAGATTCATCTATGTCACAACGCACATGGTTGGGCGACCGGCTTAAGCCCCTCAATTCCGAATATGGTAAAGTGTCTCCTGGTTGGGGAACAACTCCGGTTATGGGAGTCTTCATGGTTCTCTTTCTGGTCTTTTTGCTGATTATTCTGCAAATTTACAACGCAGACTTGTTACTGAACGGGTTTGATGTTGATTGGACGAACCTCACGGACTAGTTCAATTCAGGTTATTCAATGGCTTGGTCTTGGCTTTTGTTCACCCTCCCGGTTTATCCGGGTTTTTTTGTTTGTACAGTTCACTCCTAGGCTATGAATATTTTTGGAATTGGCTTGCCGGAAATGGCGCTCATTTTTGTAGTTGCACTCTTGATTTTTGGGCCGAAGAAACTCCCAGAGATTGGCCGGAGCTTGGGAAAAACAATCCGGAGCTTCCAAGATGCCACCAATGAGTTTCAGAATGAATTTAAGCGGGAAGCCGAAAAAATCGAAGAGTCGGTCAAAATGAACGCTCAACTTGAATCGAAAACCTCCGCCAGCGCGACCCCGGTTGAAACCAGCGACGAGGAGAGGGAAACGGTTCACGCGGAGGAACCTTCAACGCAGGAAACCGAAGCAAACCCTTCGTCTTCCTAGTGTCACGACACATGTTAATTGGTGGGTTACAGCGGATTACTGACTTGCAGTGATAGCGGGAGTTTAAGCCGCCTAACCCACCCTATAATTAAGCATTATTTTAGCTGTGTCGTCACAGTGGGGGGGATTTTTTGGGGGGCGACCATTATGGGACAGCCCAGAGGCGAATGTGTTGATCCGCATGACAACTGAGGAGGGCGTGACCTTGGGCGGCGAAAATGAGTTGGGTGATGGGGCTGTTTTGGGTGTGGAGGGTGTGGAGGCAGTCGCCTTGATAGATGTCCCAAAAGCGAATCGTGCCGGTACGATCGCTACTTGCCAAAATCCGCCCTGAGGGTGAAAACGCTAGTTGATCCGCCCGGCCAATACTGAGTGATCGCAACCGTCCCAGCGGGGTGTTTTGCCGCAGATTCCAGAGGGTGATTTCGTTGGCCCAGTGGGCAGTCGCTAGGATGTGGCGGTTGGGGCTGAGGGCGAGGGTGGTGGCATGGCAGGGGAGAACGGCGGGACGGCGGCGGTGCTGGGGATACCAGAGTTGGACGGTATGATTGCGGTGGCTGCTGACAATCAGGCGGGCATCGCTGCTGACGGTGAGGGCGATCGCCCCCTGACGGCGGGAGCCTGGCCCCTGTGGGTTAGTGGCCTGCTGGACAGTGCCGCTGCGGAGATCCCAACGCTGTAATTGCCCCGTCACCGTCCCCGTCACCAGATAGGGCGCAGCCGGGGCGAGGGCCAGACACCGGATGCGATGATGGTGGTGGGGATAGAGTTGTTGGGTGAGTTCGCCCTCTTGCCACACTTCTAAGCGATTGTGCTCGCCATCAATCAGACGGACCAAGAGTTGACCCTGACTCCCCAATGCGTAGCGTTCCGGATGGTGATCGAGGCGGGGAATTTTGAGCAGAATCCGCCGGGTGGCTAATTCCTGGACAATGACATGGTGGCCGCGTTGATAGGCGATCGCTTGCCCGGTCGGACTCAAACTCGGCGCAGCCCCGACGGGAATTCGACAGAGACAATCAAATAAGGTATAGGGTAAAAACGTTCCCAGGAGCCTTTGAATCCTAGGATTAGGCTGATCGCGCAGGAGTCGATAGGCCGTGCGTTGTACCACAGAAGACTCATCTAATAACGCCCGAATCACCAACGCGACCCCCGGATCTTGGGGGGTGAGAGGGCGATCGCCGCCGTAGTACATCGCGGCAGTGACGGCTTGGCGGCGCTGTTGTGGGTCGGGGTCATGGAGGCGATGCTCTAGGGCCGGAATGCCCCCCAAGACCAAACCATGATCGGGGGCGGCGATCGTCTGACCCAGCACCGCATCGGTTGGTTGGGGAACAGCGATCGCCCCCTGTTCCGCGATCAACGACTGCCCTTGATTCTGTTGCCTCAATGCCACTCCTTACCCTCGCTGCAATGAACTGCGATCGCGCCCCTCAACCCCTTTTGTCCCCCCCACAATCCAACACCTCAAGCACCCCCTTCGGATTCAGCTTGTCCTTAAACCACACCACCTGCGCCGGAACCGTCGCCGGATCAACCCCCGCCTTCCCCAAATTCAGCCGCTCCGAAATTGCCAAAATCAAATTATCCACACCCGACTGCCGCACCTGACTAAACTTTTTGCGTAAATACTCCGGTCGCCAATACCCCACAATCTCCAAAATATAATCCCGCCCATCCGGATGCACGAGCCGAAAATCCGGAATCATCACACTCCCCGGAATCGGAATTAAATTCACCTCTCGCTCCAATTGCCAGTCTGTTTTCGTCTTTTGCCACCGCTTCACAAAGGATTCTTCGAGCAAACTATCGTAGGGCTTGCCCGGTGCATAATGGGTGACTAAATCACAGCGATCATTGAGGGTGAATCGACCCGTTCTAACGGTTTTTGTATAACTATCTTTATGGTGGAGGGTGGCGCTGAGACTCCACTTTTTGACATGGAGTAATGCGGGCAGCATTTTCGCAAAGGCTAACCCATAGCGCGTACTGGTTTTAAATAAGCTCGTCGGCCCATCTAAACTAATCGTAAACCCATGATCCACATCGCCTTCAATGTAGGTCATTAATTGAAAGAGTTTGAGATAGCGAAAGAGTAATTTATATTCCCCCGGCACATTGCGATGGGCGTTAATCATCACCTCACTGACTTTATAAAAAATCCCCTGCACTTGTGAGAGATTGTAACGATGGATCAGAGCTTCGGGAGTGGGAGGGTCAAAGCTGGTGAGAATGCGATTTTCGGGTAAATCGGCATAGAGGCCGTGGTCTAGATCGAGGGGAGTGACGGGGCGCTTGAGTTCTTGGCTGAGGTGGTGGGCGAGGGTTTCGAGGGTTTGGGTGCGTTGGTTGGGTAAGGGGGGCTGGGCGGCGGCGAGGGTAAAGGTGCGATCGCGCAATGCCTGCGGCTCCAACGGACTAACAATCTCAAACGTACTAAAACTATTGCGTAAAATATGGGCAAACCCCCGCCGGACTCGATAATCCGTACTCTCGCCTTCTAGCTCTTGTAATTCTGCATCGAGTTCCCCTTGGGTTTTGCCCACGCAACATTCAAAACATTCTAGTTGTTCTGTGGCTAGGTCAAGAATCGCCGCACTTAACGGCAAGCGTTTCGGAATCACCGTTTCCCCATTAAACCGATAACTGAGTAAATCACTCGGCAGCATGACAGTTAATCCCCCAGAACAGTGGCGATCGCTCACCCCCATCGGGCCAGCCAAAATTAATCTTAGATCGTGATCCCGCAGTTGTCAGACCCCGACCGATCCCGCTCAAGGCCCAACGACCCATGCAATCCCGCCCCATGACCCAAGCCTCACCATTTCTCCTCTTTGCCCAACATGGCTGGGCCGATACTCACCACGCTATCCAAGGCCTCGCCCAATCCCTCGCCCCCCACGCCACAATCATCGCGCCCGACCTCGGCTGGTGGAAAACTTGGTGGCGGATTCACCCATTGATCGCCACGGTTGAACAGGCCGCGCTCCAAACCCTACGCACCCACCCCGATCACCCGTGGCGGATTATCGGGCATTCCATGGGGGGTTTGATTTGGTTGGAACTGCTTCAGCGTCATCCGGATTGGTGGAGTCGGGTGGAGGCGTTGGTGTTGGTGGCTTCGCCGGTGGGGGGGGCGGATTTGGGGCGGATACTCGATCCCTTCGGGTGGGGGCTTGGGATTGCGGCGGATTTGGGGGCAAATCGTCGCGCGATCGCCGCCCAGATTGCGGCCCAGATTCCCACCTTGAGCATCGCGGGGGATGTGGATGGGGGCAGCGATCGCACGGTGTTGGTGCAATCGACACAATTCAACCACGCAACGCAGCGGACGTTACCCCACGCCCACGCCCCCCTGAAAAATCACCCGGACTTAATCCCGCTCATTCACCAATTTTGGGCGCACCCCACGATCGCCCCCCTCCCTCCACCCAGCGACCACCACAGCGCGATCGCCCACCTACGCACCGTCCCCGGCATCACCGACGCTCACCCCCGCGATGCCACCCGCGCCCCAATCCAGCACCGGTTTCCCGACGGCTCCACCCTGCGACTCTGGCACAATCCCTTCGGAGTGCTCCATGTCTTCGTGTTTGATGCTGATGGGGATTATCAATACGGCGGGTTTGTGGGAAGGCGCGATCGCGCTGCACTACTCGCGACGGTGGATCACCTCACCTCGCTTTAAAACTGATAGTCAAATCGTTCTAAATCTGCTTGATAAATTTTGCCAATAATCGCCTTTGTGCGGGCAGAATAATAACTGCGATAATCCTGATTTGCCCCAGCCTTGCGTAAGTGCGGCACAGCGATCGGCTCAATCTGAAGGACATTGGTAATCTGTTGAATATCCTCGGCGAGGGTTTCAACACGCCCAATACAATCCATCTCTTCGAGTCGATATTTAGGGGGTGCATCTCACTTTGGCGAATAGTTGATATGTACTTACCTAGTTTTGGGCATCAGCGGTTAAGCTACCTCCCATAGCTACTCCCTGATTCAGATGACCCCAGAACAAAAGCGCCAACTCAAAGCCCACACCGATGCCATCGCTGCTATCCTGCTCGCTGATGCCAAGGCCAAATGCCCCGAACGCCTAGAAACCCTCGAAGGCATCGAACTGACCGTCCGCCAGCAGATTCAAGCACACGTCAGTCCTCAAGTCGGTATTTTTTTATCGTCGATGGCAGCGGCACCACAGCCGGAAAATCCCGCACCTTAACCAGTATCCTAGGGGATTTGGTTTTGACGGCAAATCAAGCGAGCTACTACCAAGTCAAAGCCTACAGCCGTTGGAGTCCTGGCTTTGAGCGCTGTTGCCTGCTCCTTAGTGGTGCTCAGTCTTACCAACGCGCCGCAGCAGATGTCGAGATCTTGACTGGACTGAAGATGTCTCGCAGCACCCATCAACGCCTAGTTCAGCGTCAAGATTTCCCTGACCTTGAGGTGAGTGAACCCAGTGAACCGGTCGAAGAGATGAGCCTTGATGGGGGCAAGGTTCGCTTGCGCACCCCCGAAGGAGAAGCCAGTGAATGGCGGGATTACAAAGCTGTGAATCTCCATGGGCATGGGGTTGCCGCCTTCTTCGGGCAGAATGAGGATTTAGTGGCTTGGCTCCAAACTCAACTCATGGCAAGCCTAGTGGTTTGCCTGGGCGATGGTCATCCTGGGATTTGGAATCTATTTGCCCAAATTGGAGCGCAGCAGAACCGACTGGAAATTCTCGACTGGTATCACTTGATGGAGAACTTAGAGAAGGTTGGGGGTTCAGCGGCTCGTTTATCCCGAGTCAGAGGCCATTTATGGCGAGGAGATGTTGAGCAGGCGTTGGCTGAGTTTGATGATTGGCAGCATCCACGAGTGGATAATTTCAGGGTCTATCTCAAGCGTCATTGCCACCGGATCGTCAATTACGACTACTACCAGTGCGAGGGGATCTCCATCGGGTCTGGGGCGGTTGAATCCACGGTGAAGCAGTTCTCAGGACGGTTGAAGCTGCCGGGAGCGCAATGGAAGCGGGAGAATGTGCCCCAGGTGTTGAAGCACCGCAGTGCCTATCTCAATGGAGAGTTCTCTAGGATGCCGTGGCTGGCATGAGTATATCTACTCATCGCCAAATTGAGATGCACCCATATTTAGGGTTATGAAACGAACTACAGTGATGAATGGCATTCCCTATCGTGTGAATAAATTGCTCCGTGGGAATGTCTTCTGTCACGATATGATGATGCACATCAGACCATTGCAAAAACTCCACAAAATCATCAAAGGTGGGAAAGAGTGATTTCCAAATTTCAGTTTTAATAAACATGCGATAGGCTGACACAATCCGAGCGTAGGGATTCCGAACAAATGTGAATTTATAGGCCTGCCGTTGAATATCCTGGGGGATAGCTTCCCATCCCGTGCGGGCCGGAAAGTTGCCCGGCCGAGCCGCACAGGAAATCACTTCGGGAATGGCTTCAAAGGTATGAATCAGAGATGTCCCCGCACATTTATGAATGTGCATAAAAATCCCTCGGATACGGGATCGATTTTGAGCAATCACTTCACTGCCAAGGGGAGGTAATTCTGGCTCTGGTGACCATGATTTGACGACGGCGCTGAGATTTCGAGAGAGGATCGGGGGGGTGATTTCTTTGAGGATGGCTTTATAGTGCTGGAGTGGCATGGTGAATGATAGATCTCGTGTTCAAGGCTAGATACAGAACTGAGTCGTTAATCTAAGCTGGGTCAGGAACGTGGACTCCTTGCCCGAAAACATTTACGCATTTTAACGTAAATGCTTTGTGATATTTCTGACCGTTACCACTGAGCACAGGGAGGTAGTTAGGGCAGTGAGCGAGAAGCTCGCGCTACAGAGAATTACCGCAATGGTAGTAGTTAGGGCAGCGAGCTAGAAGCTCGCACTACAGAGAATTACCGCAATGGTAGTAGTTAGGGCAGCGAGCGAGAAGCTCGCGCTACAGAGAATTACCGCAATGGTAGTAGTTAGGGCAGTGAGCGAGAAGCTCGCGCTACAGAGAATTACCGCAATGGTAGTAGTTAGGGCAGCGAGCTAGAAGCTCGCACTACAGAGAATTACCGCAATGGTAGTAGTTAGGGCAGTGAGCGAGAAGCTCGCACTACAGAGAATTACCGCAATGGTAGTAGTTAGGGCAGCGAGCTAGAAGCTCGCACTACAGAGAATTACCGCAATGGTAGTGTGAGCCTCTGGCTCACTCATGCCAGATGTCAGATTCATGCCAGATGTCAGATTCACGCCAGATGTCAGATTCACGCCAGATGTCAGATTCATGCCAGATCTCAGATTCACGCCAGATGTCAGATTCATGCCAGATTAGCAATTTAGGTTATGTCTAGTCTGAGTACAGGACAAACGTTGAAATGTACGGCGGCATCTTGATTTTGATGGGGTGGGAGCATCCTGCTCCCTATTTTGTCTGATCCCAGCGGGCAAGATGCCCGCACTACAACAGACTATGGATTTTTAGGGAGCGTGTTGAGTTTTGCTATTGTTCCACCCAACTACGAAATCATCAGGGTTTCAGCCAAAGCCTGATTGTTTGTCCTGTACTCAGATGTCTAGTAGCCGTTTTAGAAGAAGGGGCGAGAGGATGAGGGCGATCGCGCTGCCTTGATGGTGGCGGTGGATCACCTCATGTTCTGTGGAAAACGGATCGTCACGATCGCGCCACATTTGAATTTTTCAAAATGAAAAAATTATGAAAATACAGCGCATTGATCTGGCTTAAAGATGAAAGAAATATGAAAGATAGAGACCACTGATTACCCATTTTTTCAAAATGAAAAGAATATGAAAAAGAAAGGCAATTCCAATCATTAGAATTCGATATAATTTGAGGCAAGTTCATAATTCTTAAGTGTTGAATTAATTGCATGGAAGTCCTAACATTGTCACTCCTTGGGGTGGGTCTTGCTGCTGATGCGTTTACCGTTTCCGTCACCAGTGGCTTACTAATTCAGCGGATTAAACTGAACAAAGCTTTAAAAATTGCGTTGTTTTTTGGTGGCTTTCAAGCCCTGATGCCAATTTTAGGCTGGCTGATTGGGCTGAGTTTCCGGGAGTGGATTGTTGAAATTGACCATTGGGTTGTGTTTGGGGTCTTAGGCTATATTGGCGGCAAGATGATTTATGAAGCGGTGTGGGGTGACGATGAAACTGTGGCTTTTAATCCGCTGGAATTCTATACATTGCTAGGATTAGCGATCGCCACCAGTATCGACGCTCTCGCCACGGGTTTAGGGCTGGCCGTGATTCACACATCTATTTTTATGGCCGCCGCGTTAATCGGGATAATCACCTTTACCCTGTCGTTGATTGGTGTCTTTTTAGGCCATAAACTCGGAGATATTTTAAGCACGAAAGCGGATATTGTCGGGGGGGTAATTTTAATTGCCATTGGAGCGCGAATTCTGTGGGAGCATTTGGGACTGATCGCCTAGATCAGTCCCAAAGGGTGCGGCAATTTAGCCGGGGATGCCGTGACATTGGCGGAGTTGGCGGTTGAGCGCGTCCGGGGTGATGGAGGCGGGGAGACAGGTGAAGCCTTTGCACACCAGGGCGATCGCTTCTTCAGGCAATTCCGTATCAAGGCGATACAGGGCCACGGGCCAAAATTGGCGATTGAGATCGTGGAGTTGCTCAGGGCGCGATCGCACCGTCGTCCCATAAAGCCACCAATCCAACGCCCCGAACAAACTCGGACAGGCTGACGGCATCTCCTGAAGCACACCACTGAATGCTAAAAGTCCCTGCTCGGCTCGGTCTAGGTAGCGTGTCTCTTCGGTTAACACGGCCAACCGCACCAAGTTCGCCAACGCCACCCCATTGGCCGCCGGGGTGGCGTTGTCGATGTAGCTCCGTTCGCGAATGATCAAATCCTGATCAGCCCCGACGGCGTTAAAATAGCCCCCACTTTCTTCGCACCAGAGGGCGCGATCGAACTCAGCTTGCAGTGCGATCGCCGCCGTTTTCCAGTCTTCCTCTTGGCGCACTTGGTAGAGATCCAACAGGGCTTTAATCGTCAGGGCATAGTCTTCCGCTTGGGCAGGAACCGAAGCAACGCCGTGGTAATTCAAGCGGTAAAACTGTCCATCGAGCCATTGCGATCGCACCAAAAACCCCATCGCCTCAATGGCCAATAACCACGCCTGCTCATCCTCAAACACCGCCGCCACCCGCGCCAACCCGGAAATCATCAAGCTATTCCAGGCCGCGATCATCTTCGTATCGGTGACGGCGGGGATGCGTCCCGGCCAGGGGTGGGTTTTAGCGGCGTGGTTATCCGCAGCCGGGGGGAAGGTGGTGACCTGTTCCGGCGTGGCTCCGTAGCGGACGGTGAAGAGTTTCGTTAACGCGGCTTCAACGCTGGGGGAGAGTTCGCCGCCGTCGAGGCGTTGGAGGACGTTGAAACCTTCAAAATTTCCGGCCGGGGTGATGGTAAATTGGGCGGCGAGGCTGGTTAACTCTTCAGCGGTGAGAATCTGCTCAAGGTCAGCGTAAGACCAGACATAAAACGCCCCTTCTTCCGGTTCGGCATCGTCGGGGGTGCGGAAACTGTCGGCATCTTGGGCGGCGTAAAAGTAACCTGCGGGGGCGGTCATTTCGCGGGCGAGCCAGGCGATCGCCCCTTGGATGGCGCGGTGATAGGCGGGGTCTTGATGACCACTGCTCCAGAGGTTGGCGAGGTATTCGAGGATCTGCCCGTTGTCGTAGAGCATTTTTTCAAAGTGGGGCACTGTCCAAGTGGCATCGACGGTGTAGCGATGGAAGCCGCCCGCAACGTGATCACAAATACCACCCAGGGCGATCGCATTGCCGCGATGTTGGGCAGCGGCGATCGCGTCCCCTTGGCCCGCCAAGCGGCTCCCACTGGCCACCACCGCAGCATAGGGAATCATCGGAAAACTGGGCGTGCCGGGGGGGCTGTTTTGGAGGATGCGGGTGCAGGTGGTGATGCCGTGGTGGAGGAGTTCGGGGGTAAGGGGGGTGTCGGTGGTGGGGAGAAGGGTGGATTTTTTGAGGGCGCTATAGATGCGGCCGGTGACGGTACTAAGTTTCTCTTTGTCGTCACGATAAAAGGCAAGCAGGGCATGGAGTAGATCGAAAAAAGCGGGGCGACCGTAGCGGGCTTCGACGGGAAAATACGTGCCGCCGTAGAAGGGAATGCGATCGCTCGGTGTCAGCCAAATATTCAAGGGCCAACCGCCTTGGCCGGTCATCATCTGGAGGGCTTGCATATAGATGCTGTCAATGTCCGGGCGTTCTTCGCGATCGACTTTAATCGGCAGAAAGTTTTCATTCATCAAGGCAGCGATCGCCCCATCCGAAAACGCCTCCCCTTCCATGACCGTACACCAGTGACAACTGGAATACCCAATCGAAAGAAAGATCGGCTTATCCTCTTGCCTGGCCTTGGTTAACGCCTCCTCACACCAGGGCCACCAATCAATCGGATTATCAGCATGTTTGCGGAGATAGAGGCTTTGACTATGGGCAAGGCGATTAGACATCAGAACTTTAAAGAAAATTTACATTGGATGGTTCCGTGTTGCTGAGTGTATCGCATCTGTCCTTAGTCCCGTTCAGCCTCAGCCGGGAGAGGATGGGCGAGGGTGTGGCGCAGGGCTTGGCGGTGTTCTGGATGGGTGTAGAAGGATTGGAGACCTGACCAAGTGGAAAGGGCCGCGGTGCGATCGCGCTCCAACTGTGCCATCACCTCCGGTAAATCCCGGCGGCAATGTTTCACCTCAGCGGTTAAAAATGCCTCCAACACAAACCCATCTTGGAGATTACCCAGCACCGATTGAATCGCTTTGATCCGTTTGAGGTGAGTGGTGTAGTCTTCGCCGTAGAGGGGCTGAAAGAGTTCGAGTTGATAGCGCGTTTCCTTAGCCTGTTTGCGCAGATCGTGGAGTTGTTCCACTTCGGCGAGGGCTTGTTCTAGGGGTAAAAAGAAACCCGGATGGATTAAAAAATGACTCACTTGGGGCGCAAGTAAATCCGCCACCATGCCATTGATCGGCTGGGAGGCCAGGGGGGAATAGGTGGGATGGTCTAACCAAGTTTGGAGGGCTTTGCAGAGGTTTTGGTATTTGCCAGGGCGGGTTAGAGTGTGGCGCACGGTTTTGAACTGTTTGCGGTGATGGTGGCGGGTGGTTTTGGCGATCGCTTTTAACACCGCCTGCTCTGCGGGGGAACTCTCGCGAGCATAGCGGAGGAGAATCTCATTGAGCACATCTAGATCCCGTAACCGACCTAACACCCGCGCCACCTTGCTTACTGTGCGCCGCTGCACAATCTTCGGCAACTGCACCACAGGCGCGAACCCCGCCAAGGCCGATCGCAGCCGTCGCATTCCCACCCGCATCTGATGCACCGCTTCGGGATCTTTGTCTGTGATGACACCGGCTTCATGGCTGCGAATCTTGGTGCAATGGGTTGCGATCGCGCCGTAGGCCCAATCTCCCACGGTTTGGGCTGGGGTTGAGGTTGAATCATGCATGAATTATCGTCCTGTTCCATGGCAGACTATGCACCTCATCCTAACGATGAACTCGACCTCATTTCTCACAGCCAAGGCTTTTGCGTTTTTCTGCCCGCTTGCCCCTGTGACCATTCCGCCAGATCACCTGTTTTCGCCTTAAAATAGAAGCTTGAACACACTCTATGGAGTATAAATTGGGAAGAATGAAAAAAGTGGGTACTCATCTGGTTCTCGAAGCCTGGCAAGCGCCGGAATCACTGCTCAATGATCCTGACTGTATTCGTGGTGCATTGCTTGATGCGATCGCGGCAGGTGAGGCAACGTTGATCGATCTTTGTGTACACCAGTTTAGTCCCCACGGCGTAACCGCAACGGCCACCCTGGCCGAATCTCACATCGCGATTCACACTTGGCCAGAATATGGCTACTTTGCGGCTGACTTTTTCTTCTGTGGACAGGGTAAACCGACCCAGGCCGCAGACGTGTTACGCACTGCCATGCAGGCCCAAAAGGTCAGCATCCAAGAAATTGAACGAGGGTTTCCCACAGCATTATCCCAAGCTGACGCATCCTTGCAACCCCTCCAACTCAGCCACTAACGCCCCATCCTCGGCATCACAATCCCCATTGCTGCGGTCATTGTGAGTCCGACCCAGACCGAGACAAGGCGTGATGAGGGGGTGTCTTTCCTCATTTTTTGCAGAATCATGGATGTTATCGATCACGAGCCAGATTAGCGATCGCACCTCACCACCTCATCGCTCACCTCGCCCCCCAATTCCCGCACCAATTTCGGCAGATCCTCTTTTAAAAAGACGGTGACTTGACCGCTGTAGTTGATCCCTGTTTCCGTCTGCGCCATATCGAGCCAAAAGGCATAGCGATCGCCCAATCGCACCTCCCCATAATTGCCCTCCACCCCTGGCAACCCCAGCCGCCGCGCCGTATCAATCACCTCCGCCCGTGGGTAGGCGTAGATCAACGCCCCTTGGTGATAGTCCTGATACACATCCAAGCCGTAGATCATCCGTAACCCCAACTCCAGACGCTCCACCGGCACACCATTAACAAAATCCCGCAACACAAACGCCTCGGAACGAATCCGACCCCGGCGCGTGGGCGTGGCACAACTCCCCCGCGAGGCCACCCCCGATCGCCGTCCAGGGGGAAAAATCGACGCGGCAAACTCAAAGGTTTGCGACCCGCCATTGCTACGCCGCACCGACAGCCCATCCCCGATGGAGCCTTGTAAGGCCCCATTGCCCAGAATCCAGGCCGCGACGATTTCTGTCGGTTGGCCAGGCAGAGCCGCGCTAGGTAGACCATGCAGGCCGAGGCTGAGACTAGCCGGGAGTAAAGCAAGGCAAAGGCGACGAATCAGCATAGGACGGGTGATGAAGCAGGGCGATCTAATTATAGGCGGGAGATTGCGATCGCATCATCCGAAGGAGCGGGCAGTGAGAGTCCAACTCAATGCATCCAGGCAACCCACTTGGGTTTAATTTTGCCCTGCTAGCCTCAGCGTTTTGAGCCGCCCTTCTGGACCCAATGACGCACCCCAATCCCCAGCATGATTCCTAGGATTAATACCAACCAAAACGCGAACCCCGGTACAGTTTCCCAGCCACTGATTAAATTCATGCCAAAGATGGACGCTAAAGCGGTGACGGGAAAAAATAGGGCGGCGATGATATTGAGGCGATCGCTCGCCCCCAACGCCGCCAAACTTAGCTCGGTTTGCTCCTCAGCCCGACGGGCAATGCTGTAATTCATCGCATTATTGGTACTTTCGTATAACAGGGCCAGACTGCGATTAATCTCATAGGCCCAATCCCGGAGATCGATTAGATCCGGATCATCGGGGATGCCTTCCCGTGCCGCCTGCAATGTGCTGTAAAGATTCTCACTGGCACGACGCAGGGGAACGATGGTTTCTAAGAGGTGAAAAAAGTCGGCGGCAGTTTGGGCCTGGGCATAGGCATCGCTCAGAGCGTTTTCCGCATTGCTGTAAGCCTGCAAATGCTTAATCAAAGGTTGTAATCCATAGTGACCCCCACTACTTTGCCAGTGGCCGGAGGGCGATCGCCAACAAAATACCGCTCGTCGCTCCGACTCCTGGGCTTGGGGTGCAGTATGGAGGACTAAGAGCAAATGCCCTGCGGCTACCATGGCCCGCTGTTTTCCGGCCCTGCGTTGGCCCAAGCGGTTTTTGATTGTCGTCGGTAAGGCCCAAGAACTAGGAAGTTTACTCATTTTGATTAATCAATTCTGGGGTGCGATCGCTCCTCAAAACCCCCCACAGCTTGACGAGTCGCGACAAGTTGTGGGGGGTTTCTGCTCCAGGAATGGCAGGGGAGTTATGCGCCGAGCACTCGCAGGGCTTCGCGCACCATTTGGTTGGTGTAGCCCCATTCATTGTCATACCAAGTCATGATTTTGACTAAGTTGCCATCCACCACTTGGGTCATGGCGAGGTCAATGATCGAGGCATGGGCATCGCCGATGATGTCAGCGGAGACAATGGGGTCGGCACTGGCGGCGAGAATGCCGTGGTACTTGCCGGCCACTTCTTCGGTAAAGATGGCGGTGAGTTCTTCAACGCTGGTATCCCGTGTCGTCACAAAGGTCAGATCCGAGAGAGAACCGACGGGGGTGGGCACGCGCACCGCTACACCGTCGAATTTACCAGCATAGTGGGGGAGGACTTTGGTGGTAGCGATCGCCGCTCCGGTACTCGCCGGAACGAGATTCACCGCCCCCGCCCGACCCCGACGGAAATCCTTAGGATCATGGCGATCCACAATGCTTTGGGTAGCGGTGTAGGCGTGAATCGTGGTCATGATCGCCTTGGCAACCCCAATCCGCCGTTCCATAATCTCTGCCACAGGGGCAATGCAGTTGGTGGTACAACTGGCGGTGGAAAACATCGTGGCATCGGCCGGCGCTTCCGTGACCCCATGCACCACCATCGGCACTTCGGGGCTTTTCGTCGGCGCGGAGAGAATCACCCGTTTCGCACCTGCATCGAGGTGCTTTTGCAGATCTTCCCCCTTGATAAAAAAGCCAGTGCATTCAAAAACCACATCAATATCCAATGATCCCCAGGGAATCTTTGCCGGGTCTCGTTCACTAAAAATTTTGACCTCGCGCCCGGCCACGGTGAGGCTGTTTTCTCCACTGCTCACGGTTTTGGCGTAGCGACCATAAACGGTGTCGTAGTTGAGCAGGTAGGCAAGGTTATCGGGGGGGACGAGATCGTTAATGGCGATCAATTCCAAGCTGGGGATGTCTTGGATAATTTTAAAGAGGGCACGACCAATTCGGCCGAGTCCATTGATTGCGACTCTTGCCATAGCGAAATATACTCCAGTGTTTCAACTGTTCTCCCTTTAGCTTGGGGGGAAAGGTTGGGGAAGGGGTGAAACTCTTGGATTTGTTTCAGATTTGAGGGGCAGAATCATGCAGAATAATCAAGATGAAATGATCATCCTGCATATTAGACGACATTTTGTAACTTGGATGACAGTCGAGGCACGGACTGGGGGAGCTTAGGGGAGGTTGGCGATCGCACTCACATTCACCCGATTGATCTCGCGATACTCCCGCTTAAACAAACCCGTCAATACATTACCGGGGCCAATTTCCACCACGGTTTCCACCTGTTTTTCCACCAACGCGGCCATGATTTCGCGCCACCGCACTGAGCCGGTCATTTGCTGACTGAGACGGGTTTTGAGGACATCGGCAGCGGTGGCGGGGGTGGGGTCTACGTTGGAAAAAACCGGAATTTGGGCCGTTTGGAAGGTCACTGCATCAAGGGCGGCTTGAAACTTGGCGGCGGCGGGGTTCATCAGGGGCGAATGGAACGCACCGGAAACGGCTAAGGGCACGGCTCGCTTACTTTTCACCGTGGCAGCGATCGCATCTACGGCCGCCGGAGTTCCGGAAATCACCACCTGGCCGGCACTATTGTCATTGGCTAGCACCACGTCCGGATTGGCTGCGATCGCCGCTTCGAGGGCCCCACGGTCAAAGCCCAGCATCGCGATCATCTTGCCCCCCTCCGTCGCTGCCATCAATTCCGCCCGCTGCTTCACCAACTGCAACCCACTGGCAAAATCAAACACCTGCGCCCCATAGAGGGCAACATATTCCCCCAAACTATGCCCCGCCACAAAATCCGCTGTGCCTCGTTCGCGCAGCGCATCGACGAGCAACGCCTCAACGGTATATAAACAGGGCTGGGTATAGCGTGTGTCGCTCAGTTTCGCCTCATCCGCGCAGGCATCGAGCACCGACCAGCCGAGAATTTCCTCAGCGGCGGCTAATTTTTCCTGGGCGGCGGGTTGGTGGGTGAGGTCTGCCACCATGCCGACTTTTTGTGACCCTTGGCCGGGGAAGATCCATGCTGTTGTTGTCATTGGTTTTGCTGTTAATTAGGGTTTGAATTAAAGTGAATTACAGTGAATTACAGTGAATTAAATAATACGAAAAATTCCCATTGCAATGGTATTCATGGTGTCATGAATGCTGAGGGTAACTGTTGATGTCAGGTGGATCAAGGGAGACTGAATCGGGATTCAACGACCCCATTCAAAAATCGCCGCGCCCCAACTGAGACCTGCGCCGAAGCCCGCGATCGCTACCACCTGCCCCGTTTGAATCTTGCCCGATCGCACCGCACCATCGAGGGCCAACGGAATCGAAGCCGCCGATGTGTTGCCGTACTCATGAATATTACTAATCACGCGATCGCTGCTCATTTTCATCCGTTGGGCCACCGCATCAATAATCCGCTGGTTGGCTTGATGGAGAATCAACCAATCAATGGCCGTTGCATCGAGTTCCGCCCGGAATAAAGCCTTAGAAATCACGTCGGGAACCTTCGCCACGGCAAACCGATAGATCTCGCGACCGTTCATCGTGATCGGTTGGTAGCCGCCCAAGTCAATGGAAAAATCCGGCGTGAGGGGGGTCGTTTTGCCACCAAAGCCGAGGTTTAGGGTGTGGTTGAGGCGGCCATCGCTACAGAGTTCAACCCCCCGGAGGCGATCGCGCTCCTCATCCGCCTGCATCACCACCGCCCCCGCCCCATCGCCAAAGAGCACACAGGTGGTGCGATCGGTCCAATCCACCCAGCGCGACAGGGCATCCGCCCCAATCACCACCACCGTCTGATACAGACCCGTGCGGATAAATTGTGCCGCCGTCACCATCCCAAACACAAACCCCGAACAAGCCGCCGTCAGGTCGAACGCCACCGCCCGCGTTGCCCCCAACTCCGATTGAATCTTGCCCGCACTACCAAACAGATCATCCGGGGTCGAAGTCGCCAACAAAATCAAATCCACCGATTCCGGTGCAACATCCGCCATCGCCAACGCCTGCGCCGCCGCCTGGGTTCCCAACTCACTCAACCCCTGACCCGGTGCCAAAATATGCCGCTCCCGCATCCCCGTCCGCGAATGAATCCATTCATCCGACGTTTCCACGATCGCACTCAATTGATCATTGGTGAGGATCGCGTCCGGTGCCGCCGCCCCACATCCCGTTATCGCAACCCCAACCCCGGCTTGTTTCAAAACTCGTTACCCTCCATCACAACACACTGACCCGATTCACCATCGCCGATCCTGAATCATCTCCAGCATTAGGACGACGGTGGCTCACTGCTCGCCACCTGCTCCAGCCGCTGACTGTAATAGTCATGAATGCGGGCGAGCACCTGATTACGAATCGCCTCCTTCGCCAAGCGAATCGCGTTAAACACCGACGGCGCTTCCGAACTACCGTGGCCAATAATGCACACCCCATTCACCCCCAGGAGCAAACCGCCCCCATGTTCAGCATGGTCGATGCGTTGACCCACCCGCCGCAAATTCGGCCGCAGAATCGCCGACCCAATTTGCCCCCGGATGCCGTAGGGTAATTCTTCTTTTAGGGTTTGGATCAACACCCCGCCGATCGCTTCGGCAAATTTCAACAACACATTCCCCACAAAACCATCACAGACAATCACATCAAATTGCCCCGACAGCACATCCCGTCCTTCGGCATTGCCCACAAAATTGATCGCCGTGTTGGCCGCGAGTAATTCATGGGCCCGTAGCGCCAATTCATTCCCCTTTGACGGTTCTTCACCAATATTGAGGAGGCCGATTTTCGGATTTTCCACCCCCAGGGCACATTGGCTATAGACCGACCCCATCAGGCCAAACTGTTCTAAATATTTCGGGCGAGAATCCACATTCGCGCCCACATCTAAGATAATGGCTGATTTTCCCGGTAATAACGTGGGGAAAATCGCCCCAATGGCAGGACGATCAATGCCTTTAATTCGGCCTAGACGCAGCAACGCCGCTGCCATCACTGCCCCCGAATGACCTGCAGAGAAGACCGCATCCGCCCGGTTTTGTTTCACCAAGTCCATCGCTACATTGATCGAGGCCTTGGGTTTCCGTCGAACCCCAGTGGCCTCGTCATGCATTGAAATTACGTCCTCTGCCGCCACAATCTCGATCCGATCCGATCCGCCATGGGCTGTCAAGCATGCTTGAATTTTTTCAGGATCGCCAACCAAAAGGATCTCGGCATCTAATTCTTCAGCAGCGCGGACAGCACCAGCCACAATTTCATCGGGGGCATGATCGCCGCCCATTGCGTCAACTGCAATTCTTTCCCGTGTCGATGATTTCATTGGTTGGGTGTGATAGAAACCGTAAAGATTTTACCAGATTCAGATCCGGTGAGGTGCATGATTTTGCCGAGAATGGGGAAGAAGGGGGTGCGATCGCCGTCGGAATTCACGACGGATCGCCGTTGGATTCCGGCGGATTCACGGGAGAATTTGTCCAGGGGAAGGGGCAAGATCTGTCTAGAATACAAGACGGTCTGTGATTTATCTGGTGTTGAATCTTAAGGAGTCGTTCATGGGTCGAGTGATGATGGGTCTGGGTAGTGTGGTGTTGGCATTAGGGGTGGGGATGGTGGCCTGCTCACGTCCATCGGATCAGATTACTCAGAGGTTGGCGTGGCAAGCGGCTCCGTTTTTTCAACCCCCGGCTGAACCCGATGGCGTGGCCGAGGACTTGATGGCGCAGTACCTCCAACGGTTGCGGCAGCGGGGCATCAGTGAGACGACCCAGGGGATTTATTTGCAATCGGGGCTGACCCGGTTGGCGGTGCATCAGGGCACAATACCCCAATCGGCGGCCTCGCTAACGAAAGTGGCGACGACCTTGGCGGCGGTGGAGGAGTGGGGCTTGGCCCATCGCTTTGCGACGACGGTGTATGGCACAGGTTCCGTGGAAAATGGGGTGTTACGGGGGGATTTGGTGGTGGAGGGGACGGGGAATCCGTTTTTTGTCTGGGAGGAGGCGATCGCCGTCGGGAATGCCCTCAATGCCCAAGGCATTCGCCAAGTGACAGGGAATCTGGTGATTGTCGGGCCGTTTTACATGAACTACAAAACCCAACCCGAACAGGCGGGGGAACTTTTCCGGGTGGCGTTGACCCCGTCCCAATGGCCCCAAGCTGCCCAAACGGAATACAACCGACTGCCCCCCGGTACGCCTAAACCTCAGGTGCAATGGCAGGGGTCGGTGGTGGTGGCATCAACCGTGCCTCCGGCGACGATGCTGCTGCGGCATCAGTCGGTGAATTTGGGGAATATCCTCAAGCAGATGAATATCTACAGTAATAATGTGATGGCCCAGGTGTTGGCGGAAGCAGCGGGGGGCGCAGCGGGGGTGGCGCGAATGGCGGCGGCGGCGGCGGGTGTGCCCCAGGACGAAATTCAATTGATCAATGGCTCCGGGTTGGGGACGGCGAATCGGATTTCGCCCCGCGCCACGGTGGCGATGTTGCAGCGATTGGAGCAGGATTTGGCGGCCCAGGGGGCGGGGATTGCGGATCTGTTTCCGGTGGCGGGGCGCGATCGCCAAGGGACGATGCAAGACCGGAATTTTCCGCCGGGGACGCTGATTAAGACGGGGACATTAAACAGCGTCAGTGCCTTGGCGGGGGTGTTACCAACGCGCGATCGCGGCTGGGTGTGGTTTGCGATCGTCAATAACAATGGGCCAACGGTGGAATTTCGGGCCCAACAGGATCGCTTCTTACAAGATCTCTCCCAAGCCTGGGGTACAGCCCCCCTCACGGCTCAAGCCGCTGGCATTGCCGATGAAGCCCTCGGCGATCCCCTGCGCATTCAAACCGGAGCCGCCCTCCAGCCCTAGAGACCTGTCTTCGCGCTCATGGACACGCTCGAAATTGTCCGAATGGGGTTAAGATTGGGGGGAAATTGACGCGCGATGTCCGAGCCGCAGTACCTTAAGCAGAATGTTGATGGTCGAAGAACCTAATCTCTTTTGGTTTGGCGTATTTCTCTGGGTGGGAGGAACAGCCTTTTTTTTGAGTTTGATCGGGGGAAAGTCCGCAACGGCCCCCGTCGTTGACTTGGACTGTCAGTATGAGTTTGATCCGCTGCTGAGCGATCGCCTCAAACAGGCCAATATCCTCAGTTGGGCCCTCCTCCAACGCAAAGCCGGTCTCACCCCCAAGCACCTGCGCCAGTTGCGCCAAGGTAGTCTCGATCTGCTCAGTTTTACAGAACTGAATCGCTTGGCCCGTACCCTGAATTGGACCCTAGAAGAATTGCTCCAGGCCTACGGGGTGACGTTCCCCTCCTTGGGCAGTGCATTCCAAGAAGTGGCCAAACTCCACAGTCAAGGGCAGCAACTCTATAACGAAAAAACTGAACTCCAAGAGCAACTGACCCGCGCCCAAGCCGGCCTCACGGTGACCACCAATGATCTGGTCGCGGCCCAAGAGCGGATTCAGTTGCTCGAAACGGAGCTTGAACGCCGAGAACATCACTGGCAAACCACCCTCGAAGATGCCAATAATCAGGTGCTGCAACTCCAACAACAATGCCGCCGCCTCCGCACCGAAGTCCAGCAACAACGGGATCAACTGACAGTGGAGTTTCAGTATCAAATGTTCGAGGTGTTGCAGACGTTGCTGATGAATTTCCCAACGGCGACGGTGATGGCGGAAGCCAAACCCACGTTA
This sequence comes from Spirulina major PCC 6313, assembly GCF_001890765.1. NCBI lineage: Bacteria > Bacillati > Cyanobacteriota > Cyanophyceae > Spirulinales > Spirulinaceae > Spirulina > Spirulina major. The sequence goes on from NZ_KV878783.1 coordinate 3,401,709, forward strand.
CCAGCGCGGAATGTGGTGGCGCTGTTCTCACCGTTGCGATCGCTCCTCCAACAGTGGGGCTATCAAGCGATCGGCGAGGCCTGGGGGCAAGTGTTTTATGACCCGCAATTGCACCAGCCCGACAGCCCCGATATTCGGGAAGGGGAATTGGTCTATGTCCGTTTCGTGGGCTATCGAGACGGCGATCGCATCCTCTGCCCCGCGAAAGTGAGCCGCACCCTCCCTCGCACCTAGTCCCATGACCCGCAACCCCTGGCACCATCACCTCATCAGCTTCCTGTGTCTTATCGTGCTGGGGTGGTTTGGGGTGCAGTTACCGGCCTTCGCCGCCACCTGTCGCCCATGGCAGGGTCACGAAATCTGTATTCTCCGCCTCAAACGGAGCGCGAAATATTACTGGGAATATCGCGCTCAGATCAGCATCGACGGTAACCAGCAACCCCCCACCCGCTACAATTGCCGCGATCGCACCCAAACCCCCAAGGGTCAACCCACCACATCGTTTACTGCCGAGAGCGCGGGCGCGTTCGTCTGCCACCTGATGCAACGATAATCTTGCCAGACCTGAGATCATCGCAGGGCAGGGGAGCCGTGAGCCAGAGGCTCACAATACTAAGGGAGTGCGCTTGTGTCGTGCGAGCTAGAAGCTCGCGACTCTGAATTTCAGCACCAAGAGAGTGGGAGCTTCTAGCTCGCTACTACAAACAGAAAAAGGAAGCAGTAAGCCAGAGGCTCACACTACAAAAAAACGTTCTCTTGTGTAGTGGGAGCTTCTAGCTCGCTACTACAAACAGAAAAAGGAAGCAGTGAGCCAGAGGCTCACACTACAAAAAAACGTTCTCTTGTGTAGTGCGAGCTTCTAGCTCGCTACCTTTGTTCTAGCTCGCTACCTTTGTTCTAGCTCGCTACCTTTGATGTCAGCATCTCGGATCGGGTAGAAGATCAGACGCTGATTGAATTCGCCCAATCCTTCGCCCAGAGGAGGGTTTTTTGGACGGTGGGCATGTCGGCGGCTTCGCAGTAGAGGCGCAGGACGGGTTCTGTACCGGAGAAGCGGATCAGGAGCCAACTATCATTAGCCAGCCGGAATTTATAACCATCGATGGCGAGGCAGTCCGTAACGGCTTGGCCGGCTACTTCCGTGGGGGTGTTGGATTGGAGTTCGGCGAGGAGGGCATTGCGCACGGCCATGCTGGCAAGGGGGAGGTCAATGCGATCGTAGGTGGAGGTGAAGCCGACGCTGGCCTGTAGTTGGGCGTAGCGATCGCCAATATCTTGCCCCGATTCCACCACCGCTTCGAGGACATAGAGCGCCGACAGCAAGGCATCGCGCTCCGGAATATGCGTGCCGTAGCCTACGCCGCCGGATTCTTCACCGCCCACGAGGACTTCCGCCGTGAGCATGCGATCGCCGATGTATTTATAGCCAATCGGCGTTTCATAGAGGGGAATATGATTCAACGCTGCCAGTTTTGGAATCAGATCCGAACCGCTGACGGTTTTGACAATTTCGCCGGTAAAGCCCTTGGTTTTGGAGAGATGATCCACCAAGATCGGGATCAAGACTTGGGAACTGCGGAAATTACCCTGACCATCCACGGCGGCAATGCGATCGCTATCCCCATCAAACACCAGCCCCACCCGCAACACATCCGGTTGATCGTGGGCGGATTGGCGAATGGCGCGGAAAATTTCCGATAAATATTTCGGCAACGGCTCCGGAGCACCACCGCCGAAGAGGGGATCGCGATCGCCGTTAATTTCATCAATAGCAATTCCCAACAGCCGCTCCAGCCCCGTAGCTGCCGCCCCATGCATCACATCCGCAAACACCCGCAACCGATCCGTTGCGATCGCCTCCCGAATCCGCGCAATATCCACCTTGCCCTGCAACGCCGCGCAATAGCTCGTCCAGGGGTCAAAGGTCATCAGCGTGCCAGGAGTGCGATCGCTCGGCAACGCCTCCCCTAAGCGTGCTTCGATTTGGCTGGTAATTTCCTGCGTCACCGAGCCACCAAAACAGCCCTTCACCTTCAAGCCCAAATACTTCGCCGGATTGTGGCTCGCCGTCAGCACGATCGCCCCCAAAGCCTGCTCCGCCTTCGCCGCCCAAGAAAAGGCCGGCGTGGGGGCGTAGCTCTCTGAGAGCATCACATCAAACCCCATGGCTTGGATCGCTTCGGCTGCCACCTGGGCAAAATCCTCCGCCATAAAGCGGCGATCGTACCCGACAATCACCAAGCGGGGATTAGCCACATCTCCATAATTGGCCACCAACACCTCCGCCGCCCAAGAGGCCACCGTTACCACCCGCTCCATAGTAAAATCTGCGGCGATTACCCCTCGCCAGCCATCGGTTCCGAACTTGATGGGATTGAGCGTGAAAGCCATGGTGTCTATGTCCTGAAGCGCTTGTAGTCCCTCGATTGTAGCTTGAATTCTGGGGGCTATTTTTCGGGGTCGGGAGGAATTCCCATCTGCCAATCCAGATTCACCAGAAAGGCCTGTAACCGCATCCGTTCAATAAATGGCCAGCCGCCACTTTCCTCCATGTCCCGCAGCAGGTTCGCCAATTCGTGGCGGTTGCCGGGCAAGTTGGGCAAGAAAAGATCATCGCGAATGCGGGCGTGGGTGGCACTGAGCGATCGCAAAATCATCAGCGTCGCCAAACTGTCCCCCGCCTGCTGATCCGCAAGCTGGGAGAGTTCCGCCTGAATGCGAGACAGTTCCGCTGCCAAAAACGAAGGGTCAAAAGGGTGATCCTGCTCCATACCTCACTCTAGATAACAAAAACGACATGAGCTGCTGCTCACCCAAATGATACGCTGAAGCGGATCAGGTGCGCTGACGCGGATCAGGTGCGCTGACACGAATCAGGTGCGCTGACACGAATCAGGTGCGCTGACGCGAATCAGGAAACGCGACACGCCCGTGTACAATGTGCTTTATTAAGACTTGCAGCAATGCAACTAGGGTAGGGCATACCCGAAGTAACGCTTGGGGAGAGACTCACCTCTGGCTTAGACGACGCAAGGAATCTAGGTTAAGCGATCTCGATGAGCCAAGAATCCCCGTGCGTTCACGCTGGGGAGTGTCAATCAAACGCTTTGAACAGGTGTTAACAGCGCCATGTACCTAAGAAGTTCAGATCGTCAGAATTCCACCCAAAATCGGCACTGTTTGACCGTCAGTAGACGGAATTAACGCCGACCAATACTAATGTTGAGCTTGTCATTAGGGTTCTGTTGATTCCGGTGGCTGTTCTGACCCCAATGTTGATCTGAAATTCCCGCTATTTTTTTTTGACGCAGAGATTGACGAAAACGAGGTTAATAATGAGGTATTATCGCGGACTACTGATTGCATTTTTTGCCCTCTGCTTAGGGTTCTTAACAGCCTGTAGCGATGGACCAGCCAATGCAACCAGTCAACAGTTAACGTATGACGACATTGTGAACACCGGCCTAGCCAATGGCTGCCCAGAACTCGATGAAACAGCACGGGGATCAATCCCAGTCGTGGCTGGCAAAGAGTATCTGATTTCTGCCATGTGCTTAGAGCCGAAAGAATATTTCGTCAAAGAAGAACCCACCAACAAGCGGGTGGAGGCAGAATTCATCCAAGGGAAGGTGCTCACCCGCTACACTTCTAGCTTGGATCAAGTGAGTGGTACTTTAACCGCTAGTGCTGATGGAGTGCTGACCTTTAAAGAGGAAGCCGGGATCGATTTCCAACCGATCACGGTTCTGCTCCCTGGGGGTGAACAAACGCCGTTTATGTTCACCATGAAAAGTCTGGATGCTAAAACCGAAGCAGGGTTTGATTCGGTGAATACATCGACGGACTTTGAAGGGGAATTTTTCGTGCCGTCTTACCGGGGTTCTGTGTTCCTCGATCCGAAAGGGCGTGGGGTTGCCAGTGGCTATGACAATGCGATCGCGCTACCTGCTGGTGCTGACAGTGACAGTTTCGAGCGGGCCAATGTGAAACGCTATGAAACCGGCCGCGGTGAAATGTCGTTGCAGGTCACCAAAGTGGATAGCGAAACCGGAGAAATCGCTGGAACCTTTACCAGTATTCAGCCCTCGGATACGGACTTAGGCGCAGATGATCCCGAAGAAGTGAAAATCAAAGGGAGTTTCTACGCTCAGGTTAGCCCGAAAGCGTAAGGGATTGACCCATTCATCAAACGTGATGCTGTGAAGCGATCGCTCCTAGGGGCGATCGCTTCACCTTTGAGAGGGCGGTGCCGGTTCCATGGGTTTCGGATGACTCTAATGCACAGGGGTTAATTTTTGTGGTGATTTTTATTTCTGTGGGAAAAATACGGTTGGCATTCGTCCAATCGAACCTTACACTAAGGTGATCAGATCTCACGGATGAATGCCTGTCAATCATCATTCAACACAGTCTAGGGTTTTGATCCACCTGAACTATCACCCTCACCTATTTCCTCACCTAATATTTAAATTTGATAACTCTTTTTTTCACTGCCGCGAGGCGTTAAACCCATGCCAACTAGTTCACGCACCCTCAAAGGAGATAGCCTTTCTCTATTACGGGCCTATCGCACGAACCCCGACCTCCAAACCCGGAATCGGCTCGTGCATCTCAACATTGGTTTAGTCCGTCGTGAAGCGCATCATTGGGTTGAGCGTTGCCCGGAAAGTTATGAAGACTTGCTCCAAGTGGGCTGTTTAGGCCTGATTCGTGCCATTGAACGCTTCGATGTCACGAAGGGTAATGCGTTCAGTTCCTTTGCGATCCCCTACATTCGGGGCGAAATTCAACATTATCTTCGCGACAAAAGCACCCCGATCCGTATTCCTCGCCAATGGCAAGAGATCTGGCGACGGGCGATTAAGGTTACCCAAGCTCTGCGGGTCGAGATGGGGCGACAACCGAGCGATCGCGACATTGCCGCCGCCCTCAACATTTCCCAGGCCCACTGGCAAGAAATCAAACTCGCCCACCAAAACCGCGAACCCCTTAGCCTCGACTGTCCCCTCGGCAGTCCAGAGGACGGCTCCTTTAGCCTAGGGGAGTTAGTGCCCGATCACCACTACCGCAGTTTTCAACTGGCCCAAGACGATCAAATCCGGTTACAGCAAGCCCTCGTGCAGCTTGAGCAGCGCACCCGCGATGTTTTAGAATTTGTTTTTCTCCAAGACCTGACTCAAAAAGAAGCCGCCGATCGCCTCGGCATCAGTGTGATTACGGTCTCGCGGCGCGTCAAAAAGGGAGTGGCGGCCCTGAAAGCCCTGATGAACAAGGCCTAAACTGCGGAAAATTCGGAGTCAACCGCCAACCCTGGGAACAGGTGATTTATACTCAAAACAAGTTTGGATGAAGGGTGGGAGTATCCTAAAGGGACAGAGAATCATCATGCGTAGACAGCTAGTTATTACCGGATTCACCGCCACAACCCTACTCCTAGGGGGGTGTGGGGTTTTATCTTCGCTGCCCTTTATTGGCGGGGGTGAGGATGAGGCCGCCGTCCCGGAGGCTGTGCCCATTGCCCCCCAAGCCGCTGAAAATTTTGAAGATCCCCTCGTGGCGGAAGGCGAACCGCCGCCGCCTCCAGCCGCTGGAGATAATGTGGCTGAGGGGTTGATTCCCCTCGCGGATGCGGATACGGTGGCAAAGCTGGGACAAACTCGACAAGGGCGGACAGACCCCTTCTCCACGATTCCAGTCACCTTAGAGTCTGTGCAGGATGGAGGCACGGTGGCCGTGCAAGCTCCTCTCGAAGAGAGTTTACCCAGAATTCCGTCGCTGCCTCAACTGCCCAATCCCCTCATTCCGCAAATTGGCCCGTTTGAGCGTCCTCCAACACCACCGAATCCGCCCAGACCCAGCGCCGATTTTCCGATTCCTTCATCACCCCAAAATCTTCCTTCATCGCCCCAAAGTATTCCGCCGTCAGAACCCTTTGCGCCGGATTTACCGGATTTGCCGGAGCCGACCCTCGCCCAGGGCCTTAATGTGACGGGGGTGGTAGTGAAGGCCGATGGGACAAAGTATGCGATCGTGGAAACCTCTGCCGGCAAGAGTACCTACGTGCGGGAAGGGGATTTTGTGGAAAATGGTCAGGTCTTGGTGAAGCGGATTGAATCCCGTAAGGGAGGAACCCCGCGAGTCGTGTTTGAAGAATTGGGCATTGAAGTGACCAAGTCTTTAGGTGAAGGGGGTGGACAGCCCACGGCCATGAGACAATTGCTGTCTCCTTTGGTGTTGTCAAGGGATAACGATCTGGTTTAAACGATCTGATAACGATCTGATTTAGATGTCATGATGCAAAAACGAGTGAGTTGTGCGGCGTTGCCTCTCGCAGTCTATCAAGAAGTGGCGGCGCAGTTGCGACAGTTGCCGGGTGTGGTGGCGGTGGAGTTGGAGCCGCAGGGGTCAATTCCGTTTGATTATGCCCAAAGCCAGGTTGCGGCGTTGCAGGTGACTTGGGGGGACGATCGCACTCCGAGCAGCGATCGCCAATGCCGCAGGATCTTGGACTACTACGCCCAAACCTTCGGCCCATGGCAGGAAGACGAAATCCCCTCAGGCTAGTGATCTGAGGGGGTGAGCGATCGCACCTGCCGCTGATCTAGTTGGGCAAACGAGGCGGCCCACCTTCGATATCCGGTTGTTCGGGTTCTGGAATCACGCGGGGGGCCGGTTGTCCGAGTTGAAATTCTCCTTCATACACCCGTCCGTTGGCATAGCGCATCCGCCCGATGCCGTGGGGCACACCGCGACGCAGTTCACCCGTGTAGCGATCGCCGTTGCCGTAGGAACAGGAACCACTGCCGCTGAGGGTGAAATCATTAAACTGCCCTTGGCAGCTTGTGCCATTGGGAAACGACAGCGTCCCATTACCATTGGGTTGTCCAGCCCAGAAATTTCCCGAAAAGCGAATGCATTGGACTTGGCCATTACGGCGCACACAGACATCATCGGTATATGTACCTTGGCCATGGGGCACACCATTGCGAAACAGACCATCATAGCGAGCACAGCGCAAATCACCGTTATAGTCCCGACATTTCCCATAGACCATCGAACCCCGCCCAGAGGGTAAGCCATCGACAACGCCACCATAGTAGCGATTGGCATATTCCGGTTGATTCCATTCAATCGAGACTAGATAGGGTTCGCCGGGAATCTGTTCGGTGACTTCGGTGGGGTTGGTGGTGCGGAAGATGAACAAGCCTGTGCCGTTGGGTAAGCCATTACGTACATCCCCTTGGTAACGGTTGTCGTTGCCGTAGATGAATTTACCTTTGCCGTGGGGTAACCCGTTGCGGAATTCGCCGTCGTAGATGGTTTGAAAGTTTTCGTTACTGGTTTCGGTGTCGTAGTAGTAGAACACGCCGCGCCCGTGGCGACGACCGTTGAGAATGTCACCCCGATAGTAACCATCAGAATATTGACAGATGCCATTGCCGGTGTAGCCCCGAAATTGGCCTTCGCAGCGAGCGCCGTCGGGGAGGGTGATGATGTATTGAGCTTGGGCGGCGGGGGGAGCGAGGAGGGTGGCGATCGCTTGCAAGCCCAACGTCGCTGCAACCCCAATACCAAGGGTTGTCAGACGTTGCAGAATGCTTGTTGTCCTGTGGGGAGTGGTGACCATAAACATTCCTGAACTCATGAAAATCTGTGGGTGAAGCCCGTCAATTGAAACTGACGAAAGGAAATTCAACCCTAGTCTAGCTTGGAATTTCCCAATCGGAACAGAGAAGACCAATACGGTAAGATGGGAAGATTATGAACGCCTTTAGAATAGTTTGATCGCGCATGGATATTAAGACCTTTATGGAGCAATGTGTGGGCAAGTGGTTTGCCCAACGCACCTGTTATCAACTAACCGAGAACCAGTCAGAGAGTGCGAAAGCGGAAGTCACCATGGCCTGGCTTGCGACCGATGCGGCTCCCATCCAAACCCTCTGCGCAAATGCGGCGATCGCCCCGGAAACCGTCTGGGGTGGCCTTGATATTCACTGGGATAATTCCGTTGATCCGGGGCAACCGAAACAAGTGGGCGGTACGGTGATGGCCTTCGCTGCCCCGAACGCCCCCAGCCCCAGCGGCCAACTGCTCCGGGCTGATCTAGCGGTGGGAACCTATGACCTCAGCGCAGATGAGGCACTCACTCTGACGGTGCAGGATGGCCCGCGCCACTACGAAGAGCGGATTTGGTTTGCCAGTGAAAATTTACGGTTTCGGACGGTGACGATCCAAAACGATGGGGTGATTTGCCAAGCGGCGTTTTACTCTGAAATTCGACGGATGCAAAGCTAGGATGACACGCTTGGTTGTTGCGACGGGAAATCCGGGTAAAATCCCTGAAATGTCGGTCTATCTGGCGGATTTGGGGGTGGATTTGGTGATGAAGCCGCCGGACTTGGAGATTGAGGAAACGGGGACAACGTTTCTAGAAAATGCGGCGTTAAAAGCGTCTCAGGTGGCTCTGGCGGTGGGAGACTGGGCGATCGCAGATGATTCGGGCCTCGCCGTTAATGCCCTCAACGGTGCGCCGGGTCTTTATTCCGCCCGCTACGGCAAGACCGATGCCGATCGCATCGCTCGCCTTTTGGCAGAATTGGGGGACAGAGAACAGCGATCGGCACAATTTATCTGTGCATTGGCGATCGCGGCTCCCGATGGTGCGATCGCCCTCCAGGCCGAAGGCATCTGTCCGGGGGAAATTCTCACCGCCCCCCAAGGCACAGGCGGCTTTGGGTATGACCCGATTTTTTATGTTCCCGACGTGGGCCTCAGTTTCGCCCAAATGTCCGCCGCCCAAAAAGACGCAATCAGTCATCGAGGCCGCGCCTTTCAAACCCTCCTCGCCCAATGGTCAACCCTGCCCTTTTCTAAGTAACACAGCAGGCAAGGGACTTAATGGAGGTTAACTATTTAATCCGGTAATTGAAAAAGGCTCTAAACCTCTAGCGAGCAAGATGCTCGCATTACGGAATTACCGGATTATTTCCGTAAGTTTCATAAAGCCCCTTGTTGCTCAGGCTCACTGTGATGAGTCCGACGACAAACGCCAGCCGGATTTGACCACTTGCCGACTGCGGGCGATCACGAGGGCATCGTCGCCCACATCTTCGGTAACCGTCGAACCGGCCGCGATCGTCACCTGTTCCCCCAAAACCAAGGGCGCGACGAGGACAGAATTCGACCCCGTTTTACAGCCATTGCCGATAATGGTTTGGTGTTTGTTCACGCCGTCATAGTTGGCGGTGATTGTCCCTGCGCCGATGTTGACGCGATCGCCCAGGATTGCATTGCCCAGATAGGACAAATGGGCGATGTTCGTTTTCTCGCCCACCTGGGTCTGCTTCAGTTCGACAAAATTCCCAATCCGGCAGCCTTGGCCTAATTCCACATGACCCCGCAAATGGGCATAGGGGCCGATCCGCGTTGCCGCCGCCACGGTGCTATCGGTAATCACGGAATACATCACCGTCACATTCTCGCCAATCTGGCTATTTTCAATCAAACTGCTGGGGCCAATCCGACAGCCTGCGGCGATCACCGTGTTGCCCCGGAGATGGGTTTGGGGTTCGATCACCACATCGGGGGCAAGGGTGACCGTGTCGTCAATGGTGATGCTGTCGGGGTTAATCAAGGTCACGCCCGCCCGCATCCAATCGTCTTTAATCCGCCCTTGGAGCATATCGGCGGCCTGGGCTAGCTGACGGCGATCGTTAATCCCGGTAATTTCTTGGCTATCCTCCACATCAACGGCCATCACTTGCGCCATCATCGCAAACACATCCGTCAGGTAATATTCCTGTTGATCATTTTCGTTGGAAAGTTTGGGCAAAATGGCGGCCAGTTGGGGCCAGTGGAAGCAGTAGACCCCGGCATTGATGCGGGGGTTTTGGCGCTGGGCCTCGGTGCAGTCCCGGTCTTCGATGATCTGTTGAACGTAGTTTTCGCCATCGCAAAACACGCGCCCGTAGCCTTTGGGGTTGACGAGTTGGGCGGTGAGGAGGGTGGCGCTGTTGCGGTGGGTGCGGTGGGTCTGGAGGAGGGTGGCAATGGTTTCGGGGCGGAGGAGGGGCACGTCACCATTGAGGACGAGGAGATCATCGTCTAGATCTGCAAGGGGGCCGAGAAGTTGCTGGATGGCGTGGCCGGTGCCGAGTTGTTCGGATTGCTCGACGAATTCGATCCCCGGCAAATGCTCAAGGGTGGTGCGGACGCGATCGCTCTGATACCCCACGATCACCAATTGCCGCGTTGGTTCCACCGCACGACAACTTTGTAACACCCGTTCCACTAAACTTTTGCCGCCCAAGGTATGGAGTACCTTAGGTAAATCTGACTTCATGCGTGTGCCGCGCCCGGCTGCCAAAATTGCTACCGCTACCATAGTTTTATCAAGACGAAATTTTAGGTACTGTGAATTTAAATGATTCCAGGAATCATTCACCCCAGATCGGGGCATTGAGGGCGAGAACGACAGGAGCCGGGATGATCCGACCCGCTACCCATATTCCACCCTTGATCGCGATCGCTGCTGATGCGGAGGATTCCTGATCCCCACAGCAAAGACCGTTCCCATTGTCTTGAAAAATGGCCCAATCGCCTAATCATCGATGGCATATTCTGACCTATTGCGCCTGTCTCAAGGCCAACTCAACACCTTCACCCAATGTCCCCGCCGGTATCAATACACCTACCATGAGCAATTGGGACGGCCCCTTGATCCCAATCGCCAGGAGAGTTTGACCTGGGGAAGTCAGTTCCACACCCTGATGCAGCAGCGGGAGTTGGGGCTACCGGTGGAGGGGATGTTTGGGCCCGATGATCCCCTCGGTGTGACCTATCAGGCGTTGTTGGCGAAGCTGCCGGAACTGCGGGAGTCCGATCCGAATGTTGTCCGGGAGGCGGAACACCGCCGGGTTTTGCAGTGGCCCGATGTGGTGTTGACGGTGGTGTATGACCTGCTGCTGGTGACGGCACACGAGGCGACGATTCTGGACTGGAAGACCTATCGGGATCTGCCGCCTCGTGAACAGGTGGAGCAGAATTGGCAAACGAAGCTCTATCCCTATGTGTTGGCGGCTACGTCGGACTATACACCGGAACAGATTACGATGACCTATTGGATTGTGGGGGATGCGGAGAATGTGCGATCGCACACCTTCCCCTACAGCACCGCTGCTTATCTCGCCACCCAGAACGAACTTCGCCACATCGTTGCCCAGTTGCTCACCGCCGAGGAGCAGTACCGTAACGACAATGCTCCCTTTGCGCAAGTGCCGGAAGCGAAGGGCCTGTGTCGTCGTTGCCCCTTTGTCCAATGTTGCGAACGTCAAGAAACCACAACATTTGCCCCCACCCAATGGCGAGAAATGATTCATAATAGTCCAGATATCTGAAGCCTGTCGCTAGCATCTACGGCTTTTCTTCTCGGTTACGACGTTACGAAAGGGGCAAGGGCATTCCCATTGACCCAAAGCAGTGCGATCGCATCAGGAGCACGACTTCCCAAGCTCGACCCCCATTCGGCACGAGTAAAGCTTTAGATTTTGTTCAGTATCCAGAATTTTTAATGCCGGATACTGGTAATAAGAGAAGGATTATTTTTAGCTACTTACCCCTGCTCTTGCCGGACTACCCATGACCACTGCTCCCAATGACCTCAGAGTTCTGACCAGTCTGCAATTCATTAGTGCCCTGATCGCGATTCCGATCAGCTTCTTGATGGGAGTGCAAAAAATCGCCCTGATTGTACTTGGTGAGGCAGTCCAATCGGGCACAGACTTGATGACCAATGCGGCACTGCTGAACCAGGGTGCGATCGCCCTGCTCTCGGTGGTGACGTTTTGTATGGGCATTGTGGCCCTGTATCTCAGTCTGTCCATCCAGCACAATAACCTCCGCTTTGCCCTCTACGGCACGATGATCACCCAAGCAGTGCTCTGTGGTGCGGAGTTGGCGAAGTTTGGGTTGGGGGTGCGGGGGAATTTACTAACGATTTTGCTGGCGATCGCAATTTTGGGGTATCTCTACAAACCCCAGTGGGCCAGCATTGCCAAAAGTTTTCGCCAAGGCACATTCCGTTTTCCTCAATCCCTGCAACTCGACTCTGCCCAACCCAATCCCCCCCAGGTTCCCACCACCAGCGAGCCCCTTGATCCCGAACTTGCCCAACAGAATGATTAGCGTGGAGCGTTTCACCCGATGGAAATCCCGGCTTGGTTAATCATCGCGGGGGTGGGGATTGCGATCGCCGGCAGCATGAGTCGGCTTTCCCTGCGGGATGTCCAGTGGTTCATGCGCCTGCGCCGTCCCCCTTGGCTCACCTTTGAACGCTTCATTCCCCTGATTTGGATCACGATTTTAATTTGTGGCGGCTGGTCGGCCTATCTCGTTTGGCAAACCATCCCCGGCACGGCCCAGGCCTGGCAACTCATGGCCGGATATCTGTTGCTCGAAGTCGTCATTATGGCCTACACCCCGGTGATGTGTCGCTGTCGGCGGCTCCTCATTGGGGTTGCCATTGGGGGCTTTGGGGTCGTGGTGGGGGTGGGTTTAACCATTGTGACCTGGCCGATCTCCCCGTGGAGCGGTGGGTTACTCCTGCCCTATCTGCTCTGGAGTCCTATCGGCACTTGGGTGACCTGGAAAATGGTGGCCCTCAATCCCGGTCAAGGTTAGCCTTGTTTTGCCCCGATCCAGGGGGTGGTTTGCCCTAGAAACATCTAGCCGCATTCTGGGTACAAACTGATACAGTTCTTAACAAAGATACTCAGGAATCCGGAAACGGTTTAATCTAAAAACTGACTCAAAATACTTATTGAATTCGTTTAATCCATCGGCATTGCGCCACCTAAGACAAATCAATCAGGTGTAAACAGACCTAAACTTTCAGTCTGATCCGGTGGCTCACCCCACCGAACCACCGAGGCTGACGTTGATTGTTCCACTTGAGATTAAGCGGATTGTCATTAAATACACCTGTGTAAAACCGTGGATAGGAGATAACTGAGCAGACTATGACGATTACGGCAAGTGGTGGAAGTTCTCTAGCCCGCCCGCAACTATATCAAACGGTTCCCACGTCGGCGATCGCGCAGGCTGAACAACAAGACCGTTTCCCCGATATGCGGGAACTAGGCGAACTCAAGGCGTTTTTCGATTCTGGAAATAAGCGAATTGCGATCGCGCAAACCATTTCTCAAAACGCAGAAATTATCGTATCGCGGGCCGCCAACCGCATTTTTACCGGCGGCTCTCCCATGTCCTTTTTGGAAAAACCCCCCTCAGATGATGCCGAAATGAGTCCCGCCAGCGGCACGACTTCAGAAGGCGCAGACCCCGGCACGCTCACTTTCGTCGAAAGTGGCGGCGGCAACAGCGTCCTCGACAGCATCAAAAACCTGTTCTTGAGCACGGGGAATAAAATCGAAACGCCCACCGGGTTTCGCACCATTCCGATCAGCAAATACGGCCCCCGCAACATGCAAAAATCCCTGCGGGATTTGTCCTGGATGTTGCGCTATGTCACCTATGCGATCGTGGCCGGTGACCCGAATATCATCACGGTCAACGTGCGCGGGCTGCGGGAAATCATCGAGAACGCCTGTTCGAGTGCCGCTACGATCGTGGCGATCCAAGAAATGAAGGTAGCCGCTCGCAAATACTTCGCAACCGATGAAGATGCGATCGCCCTCGTCTCGGAATACTTTGACGTGGCGCTCACTGAGTTTAAAGCCCCCCTCCCCTCGGACAAACTCCGTCAGCGGGAATCGGCCGATCAGCAAGGCTTGCAACTGCCCCAAAGCTACTTCAACGCCGCCGAACGTCGTCAAAAGTTTGTCATGAAGCCCGGTCTCTCCGCCTTAGAAAAAGGTGCGATCATCAAGGCTGCCTATCGGCAAATCTTTGAGCGGGACATCACCCGTGCCTACAGCCAATCCATTTCCTACTTGGAATCCCAGGTCAAAAACGGCGATATTTCCATGAAGGAATTTGTGCGCCGGTTGGCAAAATCCCCCCTCTATCGCAAGCAGTTCTTTGAGCCGTTCATCAACAGCCGCGCTCTCGAACTCGCCTTCCGTCACATCCTCGGTCGGGGCCCCTCGTCCCGCGAAGAGGTGCAGAGTTATTTTGCGATCGTCTCCGCCGGTGGTTTAGGTGCGCTAGTGGATGCCCTTGTGGACTCCCAAGAATACTCTGACTATTTCGGGGAAGAAACCGTGCCGTACTTGCGCGGTCTGGGTCAAGAAGCCCAAGAATGCCGCAACTGGGGAATGCAGCAAGACCTGTTTAACTACAGTGCGCCCTTCCGCAAAGTGCCGCAATTCATCACCACCTTTGCGAAATACGAGCAGCCCTTACCGGATCAGCACGTCTACGGTGCTGGGAATGACCCGCTGGAAATCCAATTCGGGGCGATTTTCCCGAAGGAAACCCGCAACCCCAACACCCGTCCGTCACCCTTCGGTAAGGATACCCGCCGGATTCTGATCCACCGCGGCCCGGCCACCAATAGCCAAGTGAGCAATCCAGGCGCACGGGGTGAGTTCCCCGGTAGCCTTGGCGCGTCGGTGTTCCGCTTAGATCAGTTGCCCACTGGGAAGAAAGGCGTTAGTGTCAAATATTCCGAAAGCAGCACCCAAAAATTCCTGAATGCGGCCTATCGCCAAGTGTTCGGTCGTGAACTCTATGCGGGTCAACGTTTGACGGTGGCGGAGATTAAGCTGGAAAACGGCGACATCACCGTGCGCGAGTTCATCAAGGCCCTCGCGAAGTCGGAAGTGTTCCGCAGTCTCTATTGGTCGTCGATGTATGTCTGTAAGTCGGTGGAATATATTCACCGCCGCCTGTTGGGTCGTCCGACCTATGGCCGTCAGGAAATCAACGCCTATTTTGATATCTGCGCCAAGCAAGGTTTCTATGCCTTGATTGATGCGATCGTTGATAGCCAGGAATACACGGAAGCCTTTGGGGAAGATACACTGCCCTATGAGCGGTATGTGACTCCGGCCGGGATGCAAATGCGGATGGCGCGTCCGGGGGCGCTGAAGCCCGACTTTGCGACGCAGGTGACGGCAGAAACAACGCCGCGCTTTATCGAACTGGGTCAGGTTGCTGCGAACCGGACGGCACCGGATGTCAATTTCCGGGTCAACCAAGGGGTGACGGCGCAACGTCAACAAACAAAGGTGTTCAAGTTGACGAACTTGAACGACAAAGTGGCGTTGAAGAATGCGATCGCTGCTGCCTATCGTCAAATCTTCGAGCGCGACCTCGCCCCCTACGTGATCCAAACCCAATTCACCGCCCTCGAAAGCAAACTCGGCAACGGCGAAATTACCGTCAAAGAGTTCATCGAAGGTCTCGGTCGCTCGGAACTCTACCTCAAGGAGTTCTACACCCCCTACCCGAACACGAAGGTGATCGAGTTAGGAACCAAGCACTTCCTCGGTCGTGCGCCCCTCAACCAAAAGGAAATCCAAACCTACAACCAAATCCTCGCCACCCAAGGCATCAGCGCCTTCATCGGAGCGATGGTGAACGGGATGGAATACCTGCAATTGTTCGGTGAAGATACCGTGCCCTACCGTCGTTTCCCGACGCTCCCGGCGGCGAACTTCCCGAACACCGAGAAGCTCTACAACAAGCTCACGAAACAAGACAGCGAAGTGGTTGTCCCCAGCTTTGAGCCGGTCGGCATCCGCTAACCCAAAATTCTCGATTTAACTCTAAACCCCCTCACTCCGAGGGGGTTTTTTGGGCTTTAAATGGGTGCAATGTTTCTTAAACCCGGCCGCTATAATACAAATTAATTAACTGCCGCACTTCTCATGACCCCACCGAAGCCATCAGCCCCCCCATCCAACACACCCGGCCTCTGGGTTCCGACCCCACCCCCCACTAATTTGATCTTTGAGGATGGAGTCCCTTTGGAAAGTAATCGTCACCGTCTTGCGATGAACCTGCTCATTGATTCAGTTTATGCCGCCCTTGCGCCCCGTGAGGATTTTTATGCTAGCGGTAATATGTTTGTCTATTACAGCTTGGCACAAATTAAAAACCGCGATTTCCATGGCCCGGATTTCTTTGTGGCGCTGAATGTAGACGGTAAAAAAGAGCGGCAAGGTTGGGTGGTTTGGGAGGAAGATGGTAAATATCCCGATGTGATTGTGGAGTTAATGTCACCTTCGACGGCAAATGTTGACCTAACGGCAAAGAAAGAAATTTACGAGCAACGGTTCAGCGCCAGCCATTATTTTGTGTTTGACCCGTTTGATCCGCAATCATTACAAGGTTGGGCGCTTCAAAATCGCCAGTATGTACCGTTGCAACCCAATGACAAGGGGTGGTTATGGTGTGAAGCATTGGGGTTATGGTTAGGAACTTGGCAGGGTCAAGTGTTGCAAGAAACAACGGATTGGTTGCGGTTCTATTTCCCTAACGAACAGTTAGTTTTACTGCCAATGGAACAGGAACGGCTCCGGGCAGAGCAGGCAGAGCAGGAGCTTGTGATAGAGCGAGAAAAACAAGATGCTTTACGGGCAAAGTTGGGGGAGTTGGGGGTTGATCCGGATGCGGTGTGAGGGCGATCGCTCCTCTCTGAGAGTTTGCCGGTAAGACCTCTTTACCCTTGATGCTCCTTGAGCATGTATCTACAATGTAATCACATTCTGCTTTGGGAATTATTGAAGGATGAGCACAGTGATTAGAACCCGAATTGTTAAAATCGGCAATTCCCAAGGCGTGCGTATTCCTAAACTGCTCTTAGAGCAAAGCGGTATTCAGACCGACGTTGAAATTGAAGTGGAAGGGGATCATCTCACGGTTCGCACTGCACGACGGTTAAGGACAGGCTGGGATCAAGCCTTTGCTGCCATGGCGAAAGAACAGGATGATGTTCTTCTTGATCAAGTGAACAGTACTGATTGGGAGCAAAGTCAATGGGAGTGGTAGTCAACCGTTTTGACGTTTTTTTGGGTTAATCTTGACCCCACAGTTGGCAGTGAAATTCAGAAAACACGACCCTGTGTGATCATCTCACCGAATGAGATGAACTGTTATATTGCTACCGTGATTATTGCGCCAATGACGACAAAAGGGAAAGTCTACCCGACGCGAATTGCCTGTCAGTTTCAGGGTAAGGATGAAAAAAATTGTTCTAGATCAAATCCGCACCATTGATAAGACTCGATTGGTTAAGAAGTTGGGTCAAATTAGTTCAGATGAGCAAAGCCAAGTTTTGGATACCTTAGCGGAGATGTTTGCCGAATGAACCAAGCAGGAAGAGATCGCCTCCCCCCGATCACCTCAACCCCAAGGGGCGATCGCAGCTTCAGCATCCCTGAAAACGTCTATATCATCGGCACAATGAACACCGCCGATCGCTCCATTGCCCTCGTTCCTTTCACGGCTGCGGATTGTTGCGATCGCACCTATGACCGCCTCAACGCGGCCTATGAAACCCCCCATGCCCACAGCATTGATCTCACTATCTACGATCGCACCCCGCATCGAGCGATCGCCGTCCTCGACACCAAATATAAAACCCCCGAAAAACCCAGCCACACCGACATTAACCAAATCCTCACCTACGCCCACGTTGCCCAGGAGAGCGTTTGGCCAGCAGGCCGGGGGGGTGGGGTTAGTCGATCGCGAGTTCGGGGGCGAGGATGGGGGAGGCGGCGTAACAGCCGAAGATTTTGAGGATTTCGGTGTATTGGGGGAGTTCGTGGAGGGCGGTGTGGAGGGATTCGGTGGATTGGGGGGTGTTGTTGAGGTCGATGAAAAAGAGATATTCACCGAGCGATCGCTTTGTGGGGCGCGATTCGATCCGGCTGAGGTTGATGTGGCGATCGGCGAAGACTTGCAGCGGTTTGGCCAATGCACCGGGAAGATTCGCCGCCGCACTGAAGGCCAGGGAAGTATAGTCCCCCGGTTCTCCCGGTTCGCGCCCCACAACCCAAAACCGGGTGCAGTTGTCGGGATAGTCGTTGATGCGATCGGCGAGGATGGGCAGGTCGTAGAGATGGGCAGCACGGGCCGAGGCGATCGCGCCCACCGTCGGGTCAGCGCGGAGACCGGCGAGGGCCTCGGTGGTGGAATTGCTGGCCAACTGTTGCGCCTGGGGAAGGTGACATTCTAGCCACCGCTGACATTGCGCCAAGGCCTGAGGGTGAGAATAGACCGTTTGAATCGCCTGGAAATCCGCAGCACAGGACACCAACACATGATGAATCGGGAGAATGAGAGCCTGTTGGATTTGCAGGTGTTCCAACTCCCAGAGGGTATCGAGGGTGACAGCCACGCTCCCCTGAATTGAGTTTTCCACGGGCACCACGGCGAGATCCACCTGTTGGGCAGCCACGGCTTTGAGGGTTTGGGCAATGGTGGGGTAGGGGCAGAGGATGGCTTCATTGCCGGTGTTTTGTTGGAGGCGATTGCGATAGACGATGGCGGCCGTTTCTGCGTTGGTTCCGGGGGGGCCAAGGTGAGCGATGGAAGGGGTCATGCGTCGAGTTCAACGGTGGTGTTTTCAGTGTATTACGAGTGCAGACGTAAAGCCCCCGTTTTCTAAACGGAGGAGTCTGTCAAGTTCCATTGGCCGATCAACGCCATGATCGGAGGGGCGGGGTCTGAAAGCCTGATTTTCCGGAATCATTCACCGAGTCGATACAATGAAGAGCATGACTCTGTTTGGGTCACTGTATTTTTGTTACTTGTATCCTTGCCCATGAGTACCGACTTTCTGTCCCATCTGAATCCTGCCCAACGATGCGCCGTTGAACATTTTTGCGGGCCGCTCCTGGTGGTGGCTGGGGCTGGGTCGGGCAAGACGAGGGCCCTGACCTACCGGATTTTTAACCTAATCCATGAGCATCATGTTCATCCGGAAAATATCCTCGCGGTCACCTTCACCAACAAGGCGGCACGGGAAATGAAGGAGCGGATCGATCGCCTCTTTGCGGATAAATTAGCCCACAAGCACCACAACAAGCCCCTGGATGCCCTGGAACCGGCGATCCAAACGAAGCTGCGATCGCAAGTCTACAAAGAAGTCATCAAACCCCTGTGGATTGGCACGTTTCACAGTTTGGCGGCGCGAATTTTGCGGCTGGATGTGGATAAATATCAGGACGAACGGGGCCGCACTTGGGGCAAAAACTTCACCATTTTTGACGATGCCGATGTGAATGGGGTGGTGAAGTCGATCACCACGAAACAACTCAATCTAGACAGCAAAAAATTCGACCCCCGCAAAATTCGCTACGCGATCAGCAATGCGAAAAATCTCGGCCTCTCGCCTGCCGAATACGCCAAGGAAAACCCCGACTATCGCGGGCGCACCATCGCGGAGGTGTACGAACTCTATCAGGATCAACTGGCGGCGAATAATGGTCTAGATTTTGATGATCTGTTGCTGATTCCGGTGCGCTTGTTTGAGCAAAACGAAAGTGTCTTGGGCTATTGGCACAAGCAATTTCATCACATTCTGGTGGATGAATATCAAGATACAAACCAGATTCAATACGATTTTGTTCGGCTCTTGACCACCAATGGGGAGACTAACCCGAAGGCGTGGGATTGGCGCGATCGCTCCGTGTTTGTGGTGGGCGACGCGGATCAATCGATCTATTCGTTCCGGATGGCGGATTTTCGGATCTTGCTGGGGTTCCAACAGGATTTTGGCGATGGTTTGCCCGATGAGTCCACCCAAACCATGGTGAAGCTCGAACATAACTACCGCTCCCGCGCCACGATTCTCTACGCGGCTAACGAGTTGATTGATCACAATAGCCAACGCATTGATAAAATTTTGCGGGCGACACGGGGCGAGGGGGAGCCGATCTACATTGCCAAAACCGACAATGAACAGACCGAAGCCCGCTTTGTCCTCGACCAAATGCACGGTTTGCGCTCGGATCATCCGGAATTGACCTGGGGCAGTTTTGCGATTCTCTACCGCACCAATGCCCAGTCCCGCGCCTTAGAAGATGCCCTGCGGGGGAAAATTCCCTACACGATTGTGGGGGGGTTGAAGTTCTACGATCGCAAAGAAATTAAAGATATGCTGGCCTATCTGCGGGCGATCGCCAACCCCGCCGACACCGTCAGCCTGCTACGAATTATCAACACACCGCGCCGGGGAATCGGGAAATCCACCCTGGAAAACCTGCAAAACGCCTCCCAAGAGTTGGGCGTACCCCTCTGGGAAATCCTCAGTGATGAAACCTCTGCCCAAACCCTAGCGGGCCGAGCGGCGAAACGGGTGCTGGAGTTTGTGGAATTGATCAAACGCTATCAAGGACAATTAGCCCACGACATCCCGGCGTTACAGTTAGCCCAAGGGCTGCTCAAGGATTCGGGCTATGTGGAAGACCTCCAACAGCAGGACACGGATGAGGCTAACAACCGGATCGAAAACCTCAACGAATTACTCAACGCTGTCGCCGAGTTCCAGGAGGAAAACGAAACCGAGCGGCTTCAAGATTTTCTTGAAAATGCCTCCCTCGCATCGGATCTGGACAATCTCCAAGATGAAACCGAAGCGGTGACCCTGATGACCCTCCATGCGGCGAAGGGGTTGGAATTTCCGGTGGTGTTTATGGTGGGGATGGAGCAGGGGTTGCTGCCCAATGCGCGATCGCTCCATGACCCCGCCTCCCTCGAAGAAGAACGCCGCCTCTGCTATGTGGGCATCACCCGCGCCCAGGAACAGCTATTCATGACCCATGCCCAAATGCGTCGTCTCTGGGGCAGTTCTGAAAGCTGTGTGCCGTCGCAGTTCCTCAGCGAATTGCCGGAAGAGTTTGTCAGCCAACCTGATCGCTTTCACCGCCGCCGCAAACCCAAGGCCGTTGATGATTCCCCCCCGAAGATTGATAATAATCCTGACAATTGGCTGGTGGGCGATCGCATCGTCCATGACCAATTTGGTGAAGGGGAAGTCACCCATGTGTTTGGCACAAAGCACAAGGTTCACCTAGGGGTGAAATTCCCCGGCATCGGCAAAAAGGTGATGGACCCCCAACACGCCCCCCTAACGCGGGTTTCTTAGTTCATCACTGCTAGGCAAGGGGCTTAAGCCCCCTTGTTAAGCCCCTTGTTCGGATTTCCAGGGGTGGAGGTGGGTTTTGATGGTGTGATAGTTAGCGTCAAGGTCGGGTTCGAGGATGAGGATGGCGGCGAGGCGGCGGGCGGTGTGGATGACGTGGACAAATTCGTCTTGTTTAAGGGGACGATCGATAATTTTTTCGGCGCGATAACTGAGCCATTTTTTGATGACTTGATAGCCGCCCAGGGTGTAGTGCCAAACGCGATCGGGGATGTTGCACCAGTAGGCGCGATCGTTCAGGTAAATATCGTAGGTGTGTTCGCCGAGGCGGGCGATGCGCTCTGAGCCGAGGGTGTCGCGTTCGGTGGGGGTGTAGGGGCGTTGGATGGCTTTGCCTTTTCCGGGCATGGTGGGTTTGCCGTTGCCGCCGTAGCCCCAGTTGGCAGTAAGGGCGAAGTCTTCGGGTTTGAGTTTTTCGCCGTGGGTGGTGAGGGGAACGGCGATGATTTTGAGGGGGTCGCTGGGGGTTTGGGTGACTCCGGGGACGGGGGTTTCGGGGTCGAGAAGGGCGGCGAGTTGTTGGCCGAGTTGGGCGGATTGTTGGAGGTGTTTTTTGTGGTTTGGTAGTGGAATTCGAGGCCAGTCTTGTTTAAGTGCATCGCCGTTTTCGGTGCGATATTGCAGAGAATAGAGAATAGCTACGCAATGAAAAAACAATGCTTCTGATGTGATGTCTAGCGATAAGTTACGCAGGTAAGCAATCGCATTAGGCGAATAATTCATGGTGAATTCACCATCGCCTAATACATGTTCTGAGCCATTTTGAAATAATCCCCCCCACACATCAGGAGGCGTTTTCAAAGGAAATAAGTTGGCTCCACGTTCAATAACATGTCCGGAAGTGAGAAGGCCAGAAATGCAAGGCGGATCAAAGTCTCTTCTGTGTTTTTGTGCTGCGGCCAACCATAAATTTTGATTTGATCGTTGGACTTCAAGATATTCTGTGCGCTTACGATCTAATAAGTCTGTGTTTGGTTCCCAGTACAGCCAACGCTTATCAAAAGGTCGATAGAGATACTCGACAAAAAATCCTTCCTCTATTCCTTGACTCAAGAGAAACTTACGAACATCTTTGGGATTAAAGGTTCGCGTCTCTTTCATAGCAATAGGATATTTACGTTCGATTTCACCGTCACTCTTCGTGCGATCAAAATACTCTTGTATTTTAAGCTCAAGTTGTTTTTTGTCGATGTCAACCAGAAAACTATCGCGGCTTGTTTTAACGCCAGGAAATGAGATCGGTAAGAGGTCAGTTAACAACGGCCAATCGAAATAGGCGGCGGTGACAGTTTTGGGTTTGAGGGGTAGACCGAGGGTAAGAGATGAGGTGATTTCTTGATAATTGGGTTTGGATTCTGTCAAACTTTCAGCCATTGCCTTACACCGTTCTACCGCACGCGCCTGATCAAAATCTCGATAAAAAATTTGGCTCGCTTGAGATTTTTTACCCTTCATCAGTAATGCGATCGCTGTTCCCACTCTGATACCCGCTGAAAATCCTGGAATTGCGAAAACAGTTTCACTCGTGCGGCCATCCGGTGAATATTCTGAAATGATGCGATCGCCGTGTAAATTATCAATCCAAACCCGATCAAAAACCTCTAAATACCGTTCCCGCATTCCCGTAAACGACAACCCATCCAACCACGAATAATTAGAAATAAAACAAACAATGCCCCGCTCCGTTTGCTCCACAATTCGCCGCTCCGCCATCCGGAAAAAGCGCACATACAGATCATTCAAACCCTGACCCTGGGGACGCGGCGCGTGCTTCGTTTCCCGATACGCATCCGATAACTCCCGCTCCTCATCCACCGCAATCCCCGCAAAACTGTTGTACGGCGGATTGCCAAGCACCACCAAAATCGGCTTGCTTTTTTTCACACTTTCCGCCGCATCCCGCTCCCGTTCCAACGCCGGAAAATTCGGAATCGGCAACGGCTCACCCTGCCGCCAACCCGTCAACGCATTCGTCAAGAAAATCCCCACCCGCTCCTGATCCTTGCCGTACAGTAATAGCGACTCCCCAAACTTGTGTAACAACAAACTCACCTGTAAATGCGCCACCACAAACGGAGCCGTGAGGATTTCAAAGCCAAATACCCGCTTTAAAACAATCTCCTTTAAACTTTCAGATGTTTCTAATGATCCCAACCCAGAATCCTCAGACTTTGCCCGTAGCGTCGCCGCAATGTGTTCAATCACCGCCACCAAATACGCCCCCGTTCCACAACAGGGATCGAGAATATACACCTCCTCACTCGCCAACCCATCCGCACAATTCAATTCCTCCCGTAAGACCCGATCCACCCGCGCCACCATATAGCGCACCACCTCCGGCGGCGTGTACCATACCCCTAACTCTTTACGCAAATCTGGATCAAACGCTTGCAAAAACGGTTCATAGAAATATTGCACCGCCTGACTATCATCAAACGTGCTGAAAAATTCCGATCGATTCACCCGATTAAGCGCCGCCGTTGCCCCATCTAAAATCGGAATTAAACCGAGTAATTCCAACGTTTCTGGATCACTCAAACGATGGAACAACATTTGCAAAATCGGCACACGCAAAAACCGCCACGATCGCTCCCAAGCAAACTCACCTTTTGACCCCTCGCGATGCCACAACACCCACGCCGAAAAAATGCCATAAAACAGCGTTTGCACCAAGGTAGATCGAAAAAAGCGATCGCCCCGTTCCGCTTCAAAATGAATCCCTAACGCCGTTTCAAAACTCTCGCGGATCATCTGAAGCGCAGGCAAATCCGGCTGTTGCTCGATCCGTACCCTGGCATCCCGCGCATAGGAGGCGAGAAACCACGCCACATCTTCCGGTGAGGCGATCGCCGCCGTGGACAACATCGCCCGTTGCAAATATTCCGTTAACGATTGCCCCCACTGGGTCGCCAATGCCCTCGGATTTTCGGCCAATTGCCAAAATTCCGCCTCGGTTTTCGCCAAACTGAAAAACTCTAACTCGACCTTTTCCCCATCCCCATCACACCCCACCAGCAAAAATTCGCGAAAATTCGTCACCAACACCTGACGGTATTTCAGCCAATAGTTATGAACTTGGCTCGATCGCGCCGTTTTTCGCACATTCGCGCCGATGCCCTTGGCCTCAATCACGCCACGTTCCGGGTTCGTCGGGTCTTGGGGGCGATCGCCCTCCTGCTGCCGAAACTGTGCCGCCGTAAACAGCCCCCCATCGGGCATCCCCGCCCCTTGATTGCTCAGGCCCGTAATACAGCGCACCTTGGGCTTGAGTTCTGCCCCCAAGCCATCGAGTAATTTCTGTAACGCGGGGTAGTGGGTGGTTTCCGCCACCGTTGCCCCCGTGGCCCGGTTGGCTACCAAATCCCGGATATATTGCTCAACCAACGACATCAGCGCATCCTCTCGGTGGGGTGTTCTCAATCAAACCTACACGAAAATTTGAATTATCATTATCGGCAATGCCTTAAGCTGCGATCTCCATGACCATCAACCCCTATCAATGGACAATCGAGCGCTATCACTAGGACGCGGCGAGAAGGAGCGATCGCTCCCCTAGCCTTTCCCGACCTGACCCTCTCCGTTGCCTCACTGATTCAGTCCTCATCATTCCCTATCCCCGTGGCGATCGGTGGGGGCCGGGGGATGTTTTATGATAAGAGCTTGACCCTGTTTGCGATCGCTGTTTCCTATGCCCACCACTGCCCCTCGACTGAATACCAACTTTCCCCTCACCGCCGTTGTTGGCCAAGAAGCGATCAAACTGGCGCTGTTACTCACCGCTGTTGATCCGGGCTTGGGTGGGGTAGCGATCGCGGGCCGACGCGGCACAGCCAAATCCGTGATGGCGAGGGGGATTCACAGCCTCCTGCCCCCCATCGAAATTGCCCAAGGCTCCTATTGCAACGCCGCCCCCGAACCCGGCGACGACACCGAAATCATCCCCTCCCCCTTCGTGCAAATTCCCCTCGGTGTCACTGAAGATCGCCTCCTGGGTTCCGTCGATGTGGAGCAATCCGTCCAACAGGGTCAACCCATCTTCCAGCCCGGCCTCCTGGCCCAAGCCCATCGCGGCGTGTTGTATATCGACGAAATCAACCTCCTCGACGACCAGATCGCCAACCAACTCCTCAGCGTCCTCACCGATGGCTGCAACCGGATCGAACGCGAAGGCATCAGCATCGAGCACCCCTGCCGCCCGATGTTGATCGCCACCTTCAACCCCGAAGAAGGCCCCCTGCGGGAGCATCTGTGCGATCGCATCGCCATCACCCTTTCCGCCGATGGGGTGCTCTCCCTGGATCAGCGCGTTACCGCCGTCGGCCAGGTCACCGACTACGCCGACAATCCCGCCAAATTTGCCGAGCAATACCACAGCGACAGCGACGGCATGAAAACCGATATTCTCCTCGCTCGTGAATACCTCAAAGAGGTGACGATCAGCCACGATCAGATTAACTATCTGGTGGAAGAAGCGATTCGAGGGGAAGTGATGGGTCATCGGGCGGAACTGTTCGCCGTGCGCGTTGCCAAAGCCGCCGCCGCCCTCGAAGGTCGCGATGCAGTGGCCGCCGATGACCTGCGTAAAGCGGTGGAATTGGTCATCGTCCCCCGCTCCACCGCCGCCAACCGGCCCCCGGACGACGAGATGCAACCGCCGCCGCCCCCACCGCCGCCGCCGGAGGATCAAGCCGATGAACCTGAAGATCAAGACGAAGACGACGACGACCAAGATGAAGACGACGAGCAACAGGACAACACCCCGGAAATCCCGGAGGAATTTGTTTTTGATATTGAAGGGGTGATCCTCGATCCGTCGGTGCTTTATTTTGCCCAAATGGCCAATAAACAGGGCAGCAGTGGCTCGCGGAGTATGATTTTTTCCGACGATCGCGGCCGCTATGTCAAACCCATGTTGCCGAGGGGGAAGGTGCGCCGCATTGCCGTGGATGCCACTCTCCGCGCCGCTGCACCGTATCAAAAGTCTCGCCGTCTTCGCAATCCGGGGCGCACCGTGATTGTGGAGCAGGGGGATTTGCGATCGAAACGTTTGGCGCGGAAGGCGGGGGCGTTGATTGTCTTTGTGGTGGATGCGTCGGGTTCGATGGCGTTGAACCGGATGCAGGCGGCGAAGGGGGCGGTGATGCGGCTCCTCACTGAAGCCTACGAAAACCGCGATCAGGTGGCGTTGATTCCCTTCCGGGGCGAACAGGCGGAGGTGTTGTTACCGCCGACGCGATCGATCACGATGGCGCGGTTACGGATGGAAAAACTGCCCTGTGGCGGCGGTTCGCCCCTGTCCCACGGGTTAACCCAGGCGGTGCAGGTGGGCACGAATGCGAAGATGTCCGGGGATATTGGCCAGGTGGTGATCGTGGCGATTACCGACGGGCGCGGTAATATTCCTTTGGCAAAGTCCCTCGGTGAGGAACTGCCGGAGGAAAAGCCGGATATTAAGGCGGAATTGCTCAATATTGCGGGCAAAATCCGCGCCACTGGCTTTAAGTTGCTGATGATTGACACGGAAAAGCGGTTTGTCGCCACTGGGTTCGGTCAAGAATTGGCCAAGCAGGCGGGGGGGAAATATTACCGGATTCCCCGTGCGACGGATCAAGCGATCGCATCCATGGCCCAAGATGCGATTTCATCGATGCGGTAATGCGCCTACCCGAATCTCTCCGGCTGTGTCTCCTCCGTCCAAACTACTGCTGATCCACAATGTTCTAATCTTGACCCAGTCTGCGATTGATCCCTCTCTCCGTCAGGGCAGTGGGCTAGAAGCTCGCACTACAGAGAATTTCAGCAATGGCAGTGTGAGCCTCTGGCTCACTCATACTCGTTCCAGACTCCCTTAAACTCTTTCCAGTTCTAACCCTGATTAACGATGCAAATACCCAACGATTTCGCGCTTTATACTCAATGGCTGGCCTACGCTACCGGGGCTTTTTTCCTGCTGATGCTCCTGGCATTTCTGTTGAAATGGGGGATTCGGTTTCGTCTTGTGGGGGCGACGGCTTTCACGGCGGTGCTGACCATTGGGGCGTTTGGCCTGAGTTTGGGGCTGTTTAGTCACACGGACATTCCGGGAGCCGTGCGCTATAACTTAGTCTATGACGATGCTGCGGCCCATGTGGTGATTGTGGTTGACCCGACGGTGACCCCAGAACAAGTAGAAGCAACCCTCCAACAGGCTGCCCTCGACATTGCACCCTTTGGCCGGTTGGGGAATAATGCTCAGGCGGTAATGGTGCGGGCGCGGACAGTGCTCCACCCAGAACCGGGGATCTCTCTCCCCCTTTACCTCGGCGAAGCGGTTAAATTATCTCAAGACCCTGATGCACTTGGCCGTGGCCAAAGTGAAGCGATCGCCATCCAACTCTATTCCGAAAATTTCGCCCAACTGCCCCCGGCCCCTGAACCCACTGATACTTAATTGAGGTGATTTCTCCCATGACTGATCCGACCTTGCACGCTGCACCTGTAACCCCCACGACCCGAACGGTGACCCCGTTGGCGATCGCACCGGCCCAGGTGTTGCGGGGCTGGGGGGCGATCGCGCAATCCGGGTCAGTCTTCGCCGCCTTGGGTCAGCGACCGCTGGTGGTGGGGGGCGATCGTAGCCTCGCCGCTGTGGAATCCCACCTTTTCCCCACCCTCACTACCCATAACCTCACCGTCACCACCGCCACCTATCACCCCGACTGTTCCGAAACCAGCCTCGCCCACTTGGAACAGGCCACAACCAACCATCAAGCCGACCTGATCATCGGAGTCGGCGGCGGCAAAGCCCTCGATGCAGCCAAACTCCTCGCCCATCGCTGTCACCTGCCGATCGTCACCCTGCCCACCTCCGCCGCCACCTGTGCCGCCTGGACAGCCCTCTCTAATATCTATTCCGATGCGGGAGCCTTTCACTACGATGTGGGCTTGCACAACTGCCCCAACGCCTTGATCCTCGATTACGACGTGATCCACACCGCCCCCACCCGCACCCTGGTGGCCGGCATTGGTGACGCGATCGCCAAATGGTACGAAGCCTCCGTCAGTAGTGGCGACTCTACCCACACCCTGATCATCGCCGCAGTACAGCAAGCGCGGATTTTACGGGATATTCTCTTTCAAAAGGCAGGCAGTGCGATCGCCAATCCCGGCAGCCCCGACTGGTGCGAAGTCGTCGATGCCACCGTCCTCCTCGCCGGGGTGATTGGCGGTCTCGGCGGGGCGCAATGTCGCACCGTCGCCGCCCACGCCGTCCACAACGGCTTGACCCACATCCCCGCCGCCCATCCCGTCCTCCACGGCGAAAAAGTCGCCTACGGCATCCTCGTGCAACTCCGCTTAGAAGAACAAGTGCAGCGCAGCCAACTGGCCCACAGTTCCCGCCAACAGCTTCTTCAGTTCTACCGCGATCTCGGCCTGCCCCAAACCCTCGAAGACTTGGGCTTAGGACAAGTGCCCCTCGATCAACTCCGGAATGCCGCCGAGATTGCCTGTCATCCTGATTCTGACCTCCATCACCTCCCCTTTCCGGTCACGTCGGATCAACTCCTCGCGGCCATGGTGGCCACCACCACCCTGTCATAAATTGAGCATCATTCAACGCCCTTAACCGCCAACTGGGAGTCCTCACGCCGAACGTTGAGGCTCAGGTTTTTCCAAAAGCGGGCTGATTGTAAAGTGTGATCAATTCGCCCCCTTTCACAGAGCACGAATACCTACGTGCGAGAGAGGCTTCAGCCTTTGCCCCCGATCCATCACTACAGTACTAGACATGAATGTAATGCTGATGTGGGGCTGACGGTGCGATCGCAAACCCGCCCCAACGGAGGCCCCCCACCCCAGATCACCGCATCCTCCCCCAAAGGCTGAAACGCTCGATAGATCAGCGATCGCAACCCTAGAACCAGGGTCAAGGCTAGGGCGTGATCCCTCAGGGCTGACCCTGATTCCGAGAATTTTGATTGTTTAGGTATTCTTATTAGTTCAGGGGGTGATTTTCTCTACCCATGAGATGGAATTTGCTATAGTAGCTCTCAACACAAAAATCGAGTGTTTGCTAACGCAAATTATTAATTTTTGTGTATGATGAGGTGTTTGTGTTCTCTAGCAATCCATTAACAATTGAAGGAGATTAAGATGAAAGTCAGATATCTGTTGAGTCTTGCCACCGTTGCAACTCTTGGCCTTGGTTTAGTAAGCTGTGCTGCCCCTGAAGCCCCCGCTGACGACGCGGAGGTTGAAGAAACTGCACCGGCAGAAGATGAAACCATGACCGACGAAGAACCCATGGAAGAAGGTGAAGCCATGGAAGAAGGCGAAGAAATGGAAGAAGGTGAAGCCATGACTGACGAAGAGCCCATGGAAGAAGAAGCCGAAGCTACGGAAGAGGGCGAAACCGAAGAGTAATCCGACTCAACCCTTCCATCCGACGCTCCTCACCGCCAAACCATAATTAATCACACGGTTTAAAAGCGAGAGGCCCCTAGGGGCCTCTCGCTTTTTGCCATCACCAGTATGAAGCTCAGATCTAATCGAGTTTTAAGTCCCAGGGGATTTGGGCATCTTCGGCGAGGTGGAGTGTGACCTGTTGAGCGCCGTAGCGGTTCAGGTGGCTGGGATCAGAAAAATAATCGTATTCGGTCTCCCATTGAGTGCCCAAGTCCCGGAAGGTGATGTCAGTGCGACGGGCGATCGCAGTCATGTAGTCAATAAATTGCGCCTCATATTCCCCCCGAATCGGGTCGAGGTAGTCCTGGGTCAGGGGCAAATTCACAAAAATTACCTCCACATGGCGGCGGTCTAAATAACGGAGCAAGCGACTCATCGCTTCATCCTGCTGACCCCGTAACTCGAAATCTTGATAGTCGTTGTCATAGGCACCGCTGACTCTGGGATGGTCACGGTAGTAGGTTTTAGGGTTGAAGCGGAGATCCAAGGCGAGGAAACCATCAGCGGTAATCGGTTCCTGGGTGGCAAACACCGCATCGGGATCGGCATTCTCTTCCAGTTCCTGCTGCATCACGGCCACCGGTTCGGCGAAATGCGTCCGCAGCCAGTCCCCCATTTCAGCCCGGTGGGGATACAGCGCCGACAGGGAACCGACTTGATCTTGCAGCCATTGATTGAGGTCTTGGTATTGGTGACTCAGGTGTTTTTGGAGTTCGCGGGGGGAGACGGCGGGGCGAATCGGGGCGGCGTTCTCTGTTGTGGTCGCGTTGGGAGGGAATTGGCCGCGCTCGATTTGCCCGTAGCCTTCGGATTGGGCGATCGCTTCAAAGGTCTGATCCGGACGACCACTATTAAACGCCCGCGCCCCATCCGCCCACAGCACCACCTGCGGCAACTGCTCCGGGGTCAAAATTTGCTGCAATAACAGCGACACCACCCGCGCTGTGGCTCCATTAATCCCAAAATTGAAAATATCCAAATCTTGGGGGGCTTGGGGGTTGGCCGCCAACAATTCACTGAGCACTGAGGGATCGATCCCCCGCATCGCCCGTGAACTGCCCACAATCAGAATATCCGGGGGGCCGGACTGCTGCACCCGTTCTTGATAGAGGGCGAGTTTTTCATTGAGGAGCCGATTATTAAAATCCGGATTTTCGGCCCGGGCGGCGGCCAAGATCGCACTGCTCACCGCACTGTGATGGGTTCCGCTGGCGAGATCTGTCTCTAACGATAAAACCGTTTCGCGATCGGAATAGGTATCAGCCGTGACCTGCACCGATCGCCCCCACCAGCGATCCACCTGATGGGTGAGCAAGAGGCCCACCATTGCCCACAGCAGCGCGGCTTTGAGGCCCTGTTGACCGTGCCAGCGGGTGGGGGCGGGCTGCCAGACGGCATCGGGGTGGGGGAGAAAGATCCCCGTGAGACAGCCGGCCCGGTGGAGGCGCGATCGCCACCGTTCCCAGCGGCCACCGTGGCGCGTCGTGGCCGTCACCGGCGGAGATTCTAGCGCCAAGGGAACCGAATCCGCTGCCGCTTCTCCCGCCGCCATCGATTCAAAATTCACCGCCTGACTCCAGAGGGGCGACGACTGTCCCGCCCGCCGACCGTAAATCCGTACCCCGGTAATGCCGTGAATGTGCAGATCCCGAATAAACGGCCCGACAAGGCCCGCCACCAAGGTTTGGCGCGGACAAACCACTGCTTCCGTCATCACATGGAGCAAATGACCGCGAAAACAAAGCTTCACCCGAATCCCTCCTGTGGCGAGAAACCCCTCAATATTCGGGTTGAGCAAGCGTTGTAACAAGAAGGTGAGCGCGACGGGGGACTGCTGCTGGGCGAGGGTGTGGGGGGAAACCGCCAGATCGGGGTCATGGGAAGCCGGGAGGGGTAACCAATTCACCCAAGCGGGATCGGCCTGGAGATGTTCGAGGTCAAGGGGGCTGTGGGGCTGGAGGAGGGTGAGTTTATGCTGGGGAATGCCGTAAATGGCGGCGGCTTTAATGCCTTGGGGGCGGATGGTTGTGAGGCAGTGGCTCACGCCTTTGATCGCTGGGTTGGCGTGGGGGATGGCGGTGGGGAGATTTTCCGAGGGGTGGAGGATGCAGAAGACATGGAGGGTGCTGTCTTGGAGGATGGCCCGGACTTGCAGGCCATCGGCGGCCACCTGTTGATTGAGGAGTCGGTTAATTGCCTGTTCGTCGCCCCATTGAGACCAATGGTGCAGGAGTTCTTTGGGATGGGTGAGATCCACTTGCAGCACCCAGTCGGGGACGGCTTCACCGCTGACCTGGGAGCGGATCACGGCTTCGCGGAAGCCTTCGAGTTCGAGTTCGCGCAGTTGTTGGGCGATAGGTTCGGCGATCAGGGACGGGTCGGGGCTATAGTCACAGCTACAGATCACCCAGAGGCGACGATGGGCGGTTTGGGGGTCGGGGGTTTCGCTGTCGTCGAGGTGGGGCAGTTTTTGGATCAGGACTTTGACGCTGACCCCCAAATGGGAGAGGGATTCACTGAGGTAGCGGGCGATCGCTTCCGGTGCGCCGGTGCGGGCGAGGCTTTCGTTGGAAATCAGCGCCACATCGCCCGGATGTGCCGCCGAGGTGGGGCGATCGCTGCCATGGAGGTCGGCTAAGATAATCGATTCAATCCAAGCTGGTCGCTCTTGGCCGGTGGCGCGGCCATAGAGAATGATTTTGTAAACCGGGTCTGCGGTCTTTTGAAAAAAGCGGTAAAAACTATCGGCATCGGTTTGCAGGGCAGCGGTGAGGCGCGGTACGAGGTGATGGGAGTCCGGCGCAACCTTGTTTTCGAGCAGGAGGTGCAGATTATTCCCCCGGAGCCGAATCCGCAGCCGCAGGGTGGAATCTTGGATGGCTTGGTGGAACCATTGGGAGAGCGAGGGTGGATTTTGGTTAAGGCGTGGCTGCTGGACATCCCACATGCGATCGCGATCCGTCAAAAAAAGAATACTGACTAAACGTTCCCAAGGGGTGAATGGGAATTTTCCATCAATCCCTTAGTAAAACATAATGCGGCGCAAGACAATGGCCAAGACACTCACCCCACAAACCATCGCCACCTGCCCCGGCAACATCCCCAAGGAATATTGAGTCACCCCCTGCAACAGCGTCACCCCACTCTGACGACTCAAATTCACCACCTGTAGCCCCACCTGATAGCCAATCCCCACCACATGAATCACCACCAACCCCGCCCCACTACTGAGGGCTAAGGTTTCTAAACGGGGCGGCCACCGAAAGGCCAACAGACCACAGAGCCACGCACCAGGGATGAAGCCCAAAATGTAACCAAAGGCCGGTTCTTGTAAATAGTCCAGACCGCCCCCTAGGGTAAAAATCTGGATGTTTTGGATGTTGAGTAAACCGAGGAGCATATAGGCCAACTGAGACCCCGCCGCCGCCCAGGGGCCGCCTAAGCAGCCCGTGAGCAACACCGCCCCCACCTGCCAGGAAATGCCCAAAGAGAAGGTGTTTAGGGCCGTGAGTTCCGGCGAGGTTGGGGTGATGATGTAGGCTTCGAGGAATGTGCCGCCGATGGTTAACCCCAGACCAATCAACCCCCACAGCAATTGCTGGAGGGGGGAGACGGGGCGCGATCGCCGTCCCAAGCCCGATCGCTTTTTCTGGGCAGGCTGGGGGCGACGACGCTTACGCGACGGGGGAGTATTCACCAGGAATGGGAGCTTCACCACCCTCTAAACCCAGAGCATCGAGCATGGCGTGATCTGTTTCGGGGGGCTGGCCGAGGGTGGTGAGGTAATGACCAATCAACATCGCATTGATCCCCGCTTTCAATCCCAAGGCTTGGAGATCCCCCATCACCGCTTCTCGGCCCCCGGCATAGCGCAGAATTTGATGGGGCAAGAGGAGGCGAATCAGGGCGATCGCATGGAGTGCCTCGTAGGGGTCGAGGTGATTTTGTTCCCCCAAGGGTGTCCCTTCGCGGGGATTGAGCAGGTTCAACGGCACAGATTCCACCTCTAACTCTCGCAGCGCGAGGGCGAGATCGATCCGGTCTTCCCAGCGTTCCCCAAGACCTAAAATCCCCCCAGAGCAGGCTTGAATCCCGGCAGCTTTCAGGTTTTGGATCGTGGCGACGCGATCGCGCCAAGAATGGGTGGTCACAATCTCCGGAAAAAAGGCTTCCGACGCTTCTAGATTGTGGTTGTAGCGCGTCACTCCCGCATCGCGCAGTTGTTGCGCCTGTTCCGGGGTCACTTCCCCCAACGCGCAGCAGGGCTTAATTGCCGTCGTCGCAATAATTTCGCGCACCGTCGCCAGCACCTCGGCAAACTCATTGGACTTGCTGTATTTCGGCCCGCGACCTTGGCTCACCAAACAAAAGCGTTTCGCCCCCGCTGCCGCCGCTGCTTTGGCTTGGGCGACAATTTCCGCTTGGGGCTTCAGGCCGTAGATCGGCGAATCCTCGCCGG
The DNA here is from genome assembly GCF_001890765.1 of Spirulina major PCC 6313. Lineage (NCBI taxonomy): Bacteria > Bacillati > Cyanobacteriota > Cyanophyceae > Spirulinales > Spirulinaceae > Spirulina > Spirulina major. The sequence goes on from NZ_KV878783.1 coordinate 3,435,725, forward strand.
GGTGGTGGGCGGACTGGGCACAAAAGCCGCAATTTTCCGAGCAGCCGCCCGATTTCACATTGACAATGCTACAGAGATCTACAGTATTGCCGCAGCAGGCTTGGCGCACCCGATCGGCGGCAGCGCAGAGGGTGAGAATATCCGCCTCGCCCTCTAGGTGGGTTAAGGCGATCGCTTCATCCCGGCTGAGGGATTCTCCCCCGATAATCCGATCCGTAAGCTGCGCCAGATGCGCGACAAGGGCCTCCCCAGTGAGGCGTTTGGGTTGGGTCGCTGTTGACTCGATTGCTTGAACCACGGTGTATCTCTTTCTCGTATAGGGCCAGATGTCCGGTCTTGAATCGTGAACAATTCAGTGAAGTGCTTGCAATTTTATCATCTCCTGTTAGATGCCCTAACTGAGATACGACAAAACGTTACGGCTGGGATGATCTCAAGGGAGGTCAACGTTAGATTAAGGGCAGAGGGGATGCGATCGCCCCCCGGTTAACCCATTGCACCGGGCAGCAAGGTCTAACCCCAAGGCGATGGGACGGAAGCGCGATCGCCCCCCTCAGAATGTTTTTGATTTTTTCAAGACATTTACAAAATTTTATATTATGATCAGGGGTTATATTATTTTTAATATTCAAAAATATAGTCATCCTTGCTACAGTTTAGATTCTGCAATTTTTGAGTTTCATTTCACTCACCTATCGTCATTCATTCACCCATCACTGCCGTGGTTTCTTCTCTTTCTCAGAATTCATCCCCGACAACAACTGCACCCATCCGCTGCACCGGCGCTTACGCCCTGCTCGATAGCCTAGTTCGCCATGGTGTGAAGCATATTTTTGGCTATCCTGGCGGCGCGATTCTGCCAATCTACGACGAAATTTACCGCGCCGAAGCTCGCGGCGACATTCAACATATTCTCGTGCGCCACGAACAAGGCGCATCCCACGCCGCCGATGGCTACGCCCGCGCCACGGGCCAAGTGGGGGTTTGTTTTGCCACCTCTGGCCCTGGGGCGACGAACTTGGTGACAGGAATTGCAACAGCGCACCTGGATTCGATTCCCCTCGTGGCGATCACCGGCCAAGTGCCCCGCAGTGCGATCGGCACCGATGCCTTCCAAGAAACGGACATTTGGGGAATCACCCTGCCGATCGTCAAAAATTCCTACGTGGTGCGCCGCGCCGAAGACATGGGGCGGATTATCGCCGAAGCGTTTCACATTGCCCGCACCGGACGGCCCGGGCCGGTGTTGGTGGATATTCCCAAAGATGTGGGCCTTGAAGAATTTGACTATGTGCCCGTCGAACCGGCCTCGATTCGTCTGCCGGGCTATCGTCCGACGGTGAAGGGCAATCCCCGCCAAATTAATGCCGCCATCCACCTGATGCAAAAGGCGAAACGGCCGCTGCTGTATGTGGGGGGCGGTGCGATTATTGCCGGGGCCCATGCGGAACTGAAACAGTTGGCCGAACAGTTTCAAATGCCCGTCACCACAACCCTGATGGGGATGGGGGCGTTTGATGAAAACCACCCGCTCTCCGTGGGGATGTTGGGGATGCATGGCACAGCCTACGCGAACTTTGCGGTGAGTGAATGTGATTTGTTGATTGCGGTGGGGGCGCGGTTTGACGATCGCGTTGCTGGCCGCCTCGATACCTTTGCCTCCGAAGCCCAGGTGATTCATATCGACATTGACCCGGCGGAAGTGGGTAAGAATAAAGCCCCTGATGTGCCGATTGTGGGGGATGTGAAGGTGGTGTTGCAACAGATTCTTAACCGGGTATCGGAGTTGGCGGTGAATCCGGATGGGGATCAAACGTTGCTATGGCGCGATCGCATTGACCACTGGCGCACCGATTACCCCCTGGTTGTGCCCCACCATCCCCACAGCCTCTCGCCCCAAGAAGTGATCGTAGAATTGGGTCACCAAGCCCCCTACGCCTATTTCACAACGGATGTGGGACAACACCAAATGTGGGCGGCCCAGTTCATCAACTACGGCCCCCGGCGGTGGATTTCCAGCGCGGGCCTAGGGACGATGGGCTTTGGGATGCCCGCCGCCATGGGGGTGAAAGTGGCACTCCCCGATGAGCAGGTGATCTGCATCAGTGGTGATGCCAGTTTCCAGATGAATCTCCAGGAATTGGGAACCCTCGCCCAGTACGACATCGCAGCGAAAACCGTGATTATTAATAACGGTTGGCAGGGCATGGTGCGTCAATGGCAAGAAACCTTCTACGGGGAACGCTATTCGGCCTCGAATATGCAGCAAGGCACGCCGGACTTTGTCAAACTGGCCGAAGCCTACGGGGTGAAGGGGATGCGTATTCACGATCGCAGTGAATTAAAAGATGCGATCGCGGAAATGCTCGCCTATGACGGCCCCGTCCTCCTCGATGCCCATGTGAAAAAAGACGAAAACTGCTACCCGATGATTGCCCCCGGTCAATCCAACTCCCAAATGTTGGGTCTGCCCCAAAAAGACAGCATCGATCAAGCGGTGGGCATCATTCACTGTAGCCACTGTGGCGCGAAAAACGTCAGCACCAATCGCTTCTGCCCGGAATGTGGCACAGCCCTCTAGCTCACGATTGGTCTGCCATTGAGGGGATACCCCATGCAATAAAGAGGAGAGCGATCGCGATCGCTCTCCCCCGGTTTACGCCGATTTTCTGCCGCGTCGCCCACGATGGAGAGAAAATCTCGCTAGAATCACAACGGAGAATCCCCCCTACCCCACGCAATCACATCCTATGGCTTTCCTGCGCTGGCACTGGCTTTTTTTAAGCATCCTCATCCTGGGGGTGAGTTGTCGTTCCGCAGCCGACTCCTCCAACGCCACCGATGCCGATCAGCCCCCCTTTCCCGACGGCGATGTCCCCATTGTGAGCCGAGAGCCGACCCCCCGCCCCAGTCCGCCCCGCCCTCCCGGTTCCCCCAGCCCCCAAGTTAGCCCCAGTCCCAGCCCAACACCCAACGACGATCGCCCCTGGATCACCCTCAACGGCAACGGTGTTAGCCTGTCCCTGCCCCCAGACTATGACGGCGGTAACCCCAGCCAAGACTTTCAACAACTCCAGCAAAAACTCAACGCCATCAACCCCAGCTACGCCCGCCGTTTTGCCAGCATCCAAGACAATCCCGAAAGCATCGCGCTGTTAGCCTTTGATCGCAACAGTAAAGAAGCTGAGTTTTTAACCAATGTCACCGTGGCCGTTGAGCGCGTCCCGACGGAAGTCTCGATGGAACAGTATGTCCAAGCCGCCGGTCAGCAATTGTCCCAAGCCTATAAAATCGAAGCGCAAGCCTTGCTAACCGTTGGAACCTATCCAGCCGGACAGATTGTTGGCACCATCGTTGCGGATAATGATGTTCCCGTGAAGCAATTGTTTTATTTAGTGCAGGCGGAAAACCAATTTTGGATTATTACCTATGCCACCACTGCGGCGGAATTTGAACAACGGTTGCCCACCTTTCAGCGAAGTATCCAAAGCCTTAAACTGTCGTCCTGAGCCTTCTGCCTTTTTTCTTCTGTTCTGATGCAACTGAAACACGTCATCATCATCTATAAAGCGGGTCATCCCCTCAGTAAAAAATGGGCGGAAACCTGTGCGCGACAACTCGAAGCTTTGGGAGCACAGGTGCTCGTTGGGCCAAGCGGCCCGAAAGACAATCCCTATCCGGTGTTTTTGTCGTCGATTAATCAGCGGATTGATCTAGGGGTGGTGTTAGGGGGAGATGGGACGACGTTGGCGGCGGCGCGACATTTGGCCCCGGTGGGAACGCCGATTTTGGCGGTCAATGTGGGGGGGCATTTGGGGTTTTTAACGGAGCCGTTTGAGTTGTTTCGCGAGACGGAACAGGTGTGGGCGCGGTTGATTGAAGATCGCTACGCGGTGCAGCGGCGGATGATGTTGCAGGCCTATTTGCTGGAAGGCGATCGCATCATGCCCACGGTGATCAGTGAGCAATTTCTCTGCCTCAATGAAATCTGCATTAAACCGGCCAGTGTGGATCGGATGCCCACCTCGATTTTGGAAATGGAGGTGGATGGGGAAATTGTTGATCAATACCATGGCGATGGGTTGATCGTGGCGACCCCCACCGGCTCGACCTGTTACAACGCTTCGGCCAATGGCCCGATTGTGCATTCGGGGATGGATGCGATCGCCATTACGCCCATTTGCCCCCTCAGCCTTTCGACGCGACCGATCGTGATGCCCCCCGGCTCGGTGATTAGCGTTTGGCCCTTGGGCGATGTGGATCTCTATACCAAACTCTGGACGGATGGGGTGATCGCCTCGCAGATTTGGCCAGGGCAACGGGTGAATATCAGCATGGCGGACTGCCAAGCCAAATTTATCATCCTGCAAAGTGATCAATCCTTTTACCAAACCCTCCGGGAAAAACTCCACTGGGGCGGCACTCGGATTCACTACGACCCAGGGGCAATGAATTAATCCCTACGGTTAAGGCTACTGCTGATACACAACGTTCTAAGGTTGACCTCGCCTGCGTTTAATTCCCCTCTGTCGTCAAGGCAGTGCGCTAGAAGCTCACACTACAGAGGATTCCAGGCAGGATAGTGTGAGCCAGAGGCTCACACATGCCCCCTCCAGATTCGTAACTTGGGTTATGGATCAGCAGTAGCGGTTAAGGGGAGGCGGCTGGAGGCTTGGGCTGTTGAGAGAGCAGATCCGTAGCAGCAGCGGCGGGGAGGGGTTTTGACCAGAGGTAGCCTTGGCCGAAGTCGCAGTGGAGCGATCGCAACCGTTCCGCATCCTCTGGGGTTTCAATCCCCTCGGCAATGATATCCATGCCCAAGGTATGCCCCAGGTCAATAATCATCCGCACGATCGCATCATCTTCGGCACTGTCGGCCATGTGACGCACAAAGGATTGATCCACCTTGAGGGTATCGAGGGGAAACCGCCGCAATTGGCTCAGGGACGAGTAGCCCGTGCCGAAATCATCCAAACTGAGCCGACAGCCCAAGGCCTTGAACCGCAACATTAAATCAATTGCCACGTCCACATTGCCCATCACCATACTTTCGGTAATTTCCAGCTTGAGGCAATGGCCCGGCAGTTCAGCCGCTATGATCCATTGGGCGAGACGTTCCACCACATCCCCCTGATCAAATTGGCGACTGGAGAGGTTAATGCTCATGATTAACCCGGCGTGGGGAAAGGTGCGCGTCCATTCTTGAATCTGGGCGATCGCGGTCTGACCGATCCAATCCCCCAGGGGCACGATCAACCCCGTTTCCTCCGCCAGGGGAATAAATGCCCCCGGTGCAATAAAACCCCGCTGGGGATGAATCCAGCGCACCAAGGCTTCAAACCCGGCAATCCGGTCGGTGGCGAGATCCACAATCGGCTGATAGTAGAGGGTGAATTCTTCAGCGGCGATCGCCCGCCGCAAATCCGCTTCGAGGTTAAACCGCTGCACCGTTTCCGCCTGCATCCCGGCACTAAATACGGCATAGCTGTTGCTGCCTTTCGCTTGGGCGCGATACATGGCGGTGTGGGCATCGCGGAGGAGATCCGCAGGGCGGTGGGTCTGTTGTGCGTTGGGAACGGTGATGCCGATGCTGGCGGCTAGGGAGGGGGGAAGGTGGGTTTGGAGGGTTTCAGCGGTGGCGGTGAGGGCGGCGGGATCGGCCAGGGGCAGGGCGATCGCAAACTCTCCTTCGCTGATCCGGGCGATCTGCGCCGTTCGTGGCAGATGGGTGCGGAGGGTGCATTCAATGCGTTGCAGGAGGCGATCGCTATGGTGGGGATCAAGACTACGACTGATCAACATCCAATGATCCAACGCCATCCATAACACCCCCACCGGAGCCGCACGGCGTAAGCGGGCCTCAAGCTGCCGTAGGAATGCGGCTTCATTGAGCAGTCCGGTCACGGGTTCATGGTTGGTGGTGTAAAACAGGCGGTGAGCCATGGCGACTAGCAGCGCCGTCCAGAACCCGGCGATCGGTTCCGCCACGGGAATCCAGACCCCTTGTCCCCAACAGACCCAACCCACCCCGATGAGCAGCACCGTTCCCAAGGCCCCCACCCCCACCAACACCGCCGGATGGCGCAGATACCAGGCGATCGCCCCCCCAAACACCACCCAAGCCCACAACCCGATCCACTCCCCCAGCGGCGAACTCCCCCGCCACGGACTGACCCGCCCCGCCAAGAGATCCAACAACTGCCGCACCATCTGCCCATGAATCATCACCCCCGACATCTGCACCTTCCCGGAACCTGACCGGTAGGGCGTAAAGCGCGCATCTTTTAAACTCGGAGCCACCGAACCGATCAGGATAATCCGGTCGCGAATCAGGTGGGGATCAACGTCTGTGGTGAGGAGGGTGGTGAGGGTGATCGTCGGGGCAACGGGTTGACGGCCAGCATAGTCGAGGAGGATTTGATAGCCGCGATGGTCAATCTGTTGATAGCCGCCGCTGGTGGCACTGAGGCGCGGCAAGTACACCTCGTTAATTTGCAACGCCTCAGGGGTGACTTGGATCGCAGGAGGAGCTATCGCCCCTAAACCCACCCGCAGCGCAAAGGAATAATAGTCGCGATCGCTCCCCGCCACAAACAACAAATTCCGACGCACCACCCCATCGGGATCTAACACCAGATCATTAAACCCCACCCGCTCCGGGGGAACCACCGCCGGAGCCGGAATCCCGTTGCTATTGTCCGTAATCGCGATCAGGTTCGGAGCCTGTAACTGCGCTGTCAAGGCAGCCGTACCGGGCGGGTGGAACAAGTCACGATACAGATCTAAACCGATCACCGTGGGGTCATGGCGTTGGAGACGGCGCAGGGCTTCGGCTAGCTGTTGATCCTTGAGGGGCCATCCATAGCGTTGCAAATCCGTCTCAGTGATCGTGACGATCAACAGACGCGCATCTAGGGGCGCATCGGGTTCGGCTTGGACGAATCGATCAAAAATCGCCAATTCCAACGGTTCCAGCAGACTCCAACGCTGCACCCCCTGATAGCCCACCGTGATCACCACACTGGCTATCAACACCGAACGACTCGCCACCCCCACCATTCGAGGCCACACCGGCAGCCTCGCCCCGCCCCAATGAATCAGAACATCCGGGCGGCTCAGGTGCTGTCGCAGTTGGTCGATCAACTTCGCCCCAAACTTGAAAAAAGGTGACATGGGATGAACAAAAAAAAGCAGGGACGATGCACTATGTTGTCTTAACGCATCTGAAATTTATAGAACCTACTGGCGTGACCCATATTAATCGGTGGGTTACGGCGGATTGCTGGGTTGCCGTGATAGTAGGATTTTAATCCGCCTAACCCACCCTACAATAACTACAATAAAGTAGCATTTTAGCTGTGCCATGATCGTAGGGTGCTGTGGTAGGAACGGCTAAAGCAACGCACTGAGGGCATCGAGTCCCAGATCTGTGAGGAGTTGGTTCCACTGGGCTTGTACCTGGGGATGGTCGGGATAGGTTTGGTAGAGGGCGGCGAGAATCGCGATCGCATCACTCCAATGTGCCCCCGCTTGCGCGATCGCCGCCTGGTTTAATTGGGTTGGAATATCCTCCTCCTGGATCTCAGCCAAATCTTGCGACCCCGCCACCCGTTTAAGCCAGCCCTCCACCACCAGATCTTGAGAGGGATCAGCTTCATCACACAGCACCGCAAAATACCAATGATAGGGCTGCTCCAAGGCCAAAACCGCCGCCGGAATCTCAATCCCCACCAAGGTTGCTGCCACCGGAACCGCTCGCCGCGTTTCATACAAAATCTGCCCCTCATCATCCAACACCAATAACTCCACTAGATGCTCTGCACCCAAACTCGGCATCACAAAATACAACATCGGCTCTGTGGCCGCCGTCACTCCCAAATTCGTCACCGGATTCAAGGCAATCAAGGGCCGCACCCCCCGCGCACAGCCGCCCCTCGTGCCGCCCCCCACTCGTTGGCCGGGAAATTCACTGCCGCTATTGTCCTCTGCCCATGCTGCCGTGATCGGCTGGGCGATCGGGACGCGGGGCGCAAGGGTCGGCAACACCACCCCCCCGATCACACATCCTCCAACGATGCCCCCTAAGATTGTCCGAATCATCATGTTGTGGTCTCCACTAAAGGCCATTGATGCTATTTCTATTCTGACCGTCTTCCTCATTGATTGCCCAGCATCTCCTTGAGTTGAGGATGATCCTTCGGCTCCCGCAGCCTATCCCTAGGACTCAAATCCTTGCGTCTGAGGCAGCCGGTTGTAGGATCAAAACAGAATCATTAAACAATGGGGCTTATGGAGAGTCAGCAATCCGGTATTTCCTGCCATGACGATGATGTCATCGCCTTTGGTGACAACACCTTTAAGGTGGGAAAGTTTCGTAAAGCGGTGCAAGACTGCTTTGGACATGATATTGGGTATGGCTTAATGGCGTTGCTCAAGAGTGCGGGGGTGGCGATCGAGGCGAGGGCCGTGAGTCCGACGGGAAATAAAGAAGATTTTGCGCAATGGTTCACCCAGGGGATCGCCTGTGAATTGCTGCAAACGGATACGCCAGGCTGGAAAAATGCGCGGGTGAAAATCACGATTGATATTGAGGTGATGCCGGCGATCGCGCCCCCGTCTCGCCCCAATCCCAACCCCCAAGCCTTTGATGAGTTTGAAGACCTCGAATTTGAACGCGATGTCACCCTCCATGCAGATGTGTGGTCGGATGGCTAAGCATTTGAGGGAATCGAGGCAGTGAGGCCAAAGGTGAAGGAAAAAGCCGCATTCAGTCAACCTCACGTTATCGTTTCCCCATCGAAAAACCTTGTCCCCTAAAATGGACCGGACTGGCATTTTTACGCGATCATGATTATTGGTGATCCTCTCTGTGTGTCGCTAACCCATGGGCTATTGCCTCAATCCATATTGTCCCTCTCCTGACGATCCTCGCAACCTTGAGAACGTCACCTGCCGTCATTGTGGTTCAGATCTGATCCTGTGCGATCGCTACCGTGTTCGGGGTTTACTGAGCGATCACAGCGGTTTTGCGAAGATTTTTGAGGTGTGGGACGGTACAACGGTCAAGATCCTTAAAGTCCTCAAAGCGGAACACAACACCAGCGAGAAAATTGTCAGCCTCTTTAAACAAGAAGCCCTCGTCCTCAGCCAACTCCACCACCCCGGCATTCCCCGCATTGATGACCACGGCTATTTTGAATATTCTCCCCGCGACAGTGCCTATCCGCTCCATTGTTTTGTGATGGAAAAAATTGACGGGCCAAATCTCAGCCAGTGGATGCATCAACAGGGTAATTTGCTGATCAGTGAATCCCAGGCTCTTGATTGGCTTGAACAACTCACCACCATCCTGCATTTAGTCCATCAAAAAAATTATTTTCATCGTGATATTAAATTGCAAAATATCATGATGCGCTCAACGGGTCAGTTGGTGTTGATTGACTTCGGGACAGCGCGGGAAATGACCTACACGTACCTCGCGAAAGCGGGTCAATCTGGCAATATTACGCGGGTCAGTTCGGCGGGCTACACCCCCCCGGAACAGCAGCAGGGCCACGCTGTCCCCCAATCGGACTTTTTTGCCTTGGGGCGTACGTTTGTGTATTTACTGACGGGGAAGACCTTAGAGGATCGCGATATTTACGACCCGCTTGCGAATGAATTTCGCTGGCGACACCATGCCCCGGATTTATCCCCGGCGTTCATGGCGTTTATTGATCAATTAATGGCCCATCGGGCGGCGGATCGTCCCCCGGATACTCAAACCATGCTGCGGCAGATTGTGGCGTTGAAGCGATCGCTCTCCCAGCCCGACAACTTCTTAGTTTCTGCCACCCCCCCCGCAGATCTGACCCGACTTCCGGAAACGGCGCTGCAAGTGTCCCCCGAAAGCCCCACCGTGCCCCAGGAGTCCCCGGATCGCCGGTCTTGGCCCTTGGGGTTAGGGATTGCGATCGCGCTCCTGTTGGGAGGCTACGGCAGTTGGCAGGTCTATCAAGTTGTGCAGTTGCCGACGATTACCCAAACCCTCCCCAGGGGTTTTACCGGCCATCAAAGTTTTATCAACAGTGTGACGATTAGCCCCGATAGTCAAACGGTGATCACGGGCAGCGCCGATAAAACGATTAAGGTGTGGGACTTGGCGACGGGGGCGATCCTGCGCACCTTGACCGGCCATGACAGTTTTGTCAATGCGATCGCCCTCAGTCCTGATGGGCAATTTTTGATCAGCGGCAGTGCCGATAAAACGATTAAAGTGTGGCAGATCAACACCGGACAATTGATCCGCACCCTGACGGGCCACACCAATTTCGTCGATACCCTCATCCTCAGTGACGACGGCCAAACCCTCGTCAGTACCGGCGCAGATCGCACGATCCGGATCTGGGATTGGCAACGCGACGCACCCCCCCAAACCTTAACGGGACATCAAGGGTTTATTAATGCCCTCGCCCTCAGTAGCGATGGGCGGACACTGATGAGCGGCAGTGCTGACCATCGCGTCAAGGTCTGGGATTTAATCACGGGCAAGGTGCGCCATACCTTAGAGGGTCACACGGGGTTTATTAATTGCCTGGTGGTGAGTCCCGATGGCCAGTGGGTGGCCAGTGGCAGCGCTGATAAAACCATTCGCATTTGGGATGTGAAAACGGGGCGGGTGCTGAAGGTGCTCAACGGTCATCAGGGCTTTGTGAATGATCTGGCGATCAGCCCCGATGGGCGGTGGTTGGTGAGCGGCAGTGCTGACCACCAGGTGAAGGTTTGGGACATGACCGATGGGACATTACACCACACCCTCACAGGACATCTCAGTTTTGTGAATCGGATCAAAATTAGCCAAGATGGCCGCTGGATTGTTAGTGCCAGCGCCGATCAGACGATTCGCCTCTGGAATTTGAAGACGGGGGATGCGATCGCCACCCTCACCGGCTACCCCCACCATATCAATGATTTTGCCATTAGCCCCGATGATCAATTTGTGGTGACCGGTAGTGGTGCGAGTCAACTGGCGATCTGGCCCGTGGAATTGTGAACAACATCAAAAAACAGGACGAGAGTGAAACCATCTCGCCCTGTTTTGGGGTGCTATGACGGGAACCAGACCGCGATCGCTAAGGCATGGGAATGTCCACCACCGGGCGATCAATGGAAATACTCAGGTCACTACTCGGAGCGGGGAGCGTGGGAATTTCCACCACCGGTTGATTAACGGCAATCATGAGGCTTGAGGAGGATGCATCCAGATTGCCGGGGTCGTTATGGGCTAAGCGGGGTGACAAGGGTGAACCGGAAAAGAAGAGCGACAAAGCACCCACCGCCGCCGCTGCGATCGCACCACCACCCCAAGCCCAGCGCGACCAAACCCGACGATGATCTTCCGCCTCAAACACACCAGCCAAGAGATCCTCGGTGGATTGTTGAGGGGCAGGAATGGGAAGGGTTTGCAATCCGTAGCGCAGTTTTTGGAGACGACGGTGCAGGTGTTGGGCTGTGGGGTCATCGGCAAGCCAGGTTTGAACCTCCTGACGTTCAGCAGGGGAGACCTCACCGTCGAGGTAAGCGCTGAGCAGTTCAAAACGATCGCGTTGGTGAATATCCATGGGGGACTCGAAATCAGAGGAATCAGAGGGTAAAGAATAGCGGTAGTTGGCAGCAGGTCGATCGTTATTGGTTGTCATGACAGTTCACCCCATTAATGGCTTGACAAATCCCTGATAGCTTGGTGTACATTTTATCCCGATTAACAGGCGATCGCGAGAAGAGCACCCAAAATAGTTAATCATCCGTGAGATACGGTGTTAATTCATCTTGTAACTTCAACCGCGCCCGCGCAATACGAGATTTCACAGTACCGAGGGAAACCCCCGTCATTGCTGCGATTTCTTCGTAGGGTAAGCCTTGAATTTCCCGGAGCACGATGGTAGTCCGAAAGGCATCGGGCAGATCTGCGATCGCCAACTGGAGTTTTTCGTAAAACTCCCGCGTTGCCAACTGGTCATCCGGTTGGGGAGCATCACAGGCAATCTCCCAATTCATTTCCCCATCATCAAAACGACGCGGCGCATCGAGAGACAACGGCGGAGCATTGCGTTTCCGTTTGCGTAATTCATCGTAAAACAAATTAGTCGCAATTCGACCCAGCCAGCCTTTAAACTTGCTCGGCTCTTTCAGACGACCAATATTACGATAAACCCGAATCCACACCTCTTGAACCAAATCCGCCCGGTCTTGCCAGTCCGGAGCCAGATGATACAAAATCCGTTCCACATGGGGTTGGTAGCGGCGCAGCAACTCCGAAAAGGCTGCCCGATCCGGCTTCGATCCACGCTGACACAGCGTAATCAGATCATAGTTAGGAAGTTTGTTAAGCGACACCGATGCTGAGGATGAATAAGCCTCAGGGGCTGACCATGTTGCAGAAATGGATTGACTCATGGATCTTGGGGAGAAGTAACATCTTACCCTTCCCTCCTCCTAGACCCACCGGATTCAGGAATGTTCCCCTCAACCCTGCCCAAAGTTCCGCCAAACGACTGAATCACCCCAGAGTATGGATTACGGGAAATTAACGAGACCGGCCGTTTAGTTCGGCGAAGTCGATTCGTATTGACGGGCGTGGGATTGCAGCAAACTCGTGACCTGCTGCAAGACATCGCCATTTTTGAAGGCTTGGCGATCGGGATTCGGATCAGGAACCTGAAGATTCTGGGAAATCGCCTCGTTAATCTGTTCCCGAATCAAACCGTGAAGCTCTTCTTTGGCTTTCCGCCGCTGATAGGTCGCCCCTTCTTCCGTGGTGGCATAGAGCGGCGGCAAACGATTGAGGGCATAGGCAGCAATATCCCCCACATCTAGGGGTGGATCAATACTCGCATCGAGTTCCGCCACCCGACTAATGGATTCACTTAAGACTAATTCTTCCATCACATTGATGAACTGTTTTCGGGGTACGGCGACGACTTCCCCGGTTAATAACGCGCCCATTAGACGATCAAGCGCCATGTACTCTTCAATGGATAACTCCGAAGCCGTATCACAAATACGGCCTACTTCTGCCTCCATGGTCGGGGTCAGATAGCCATCGGATAGGGCTTGTTCTACAATTCGTTCTATACTCATAACGTTAATCTATGCTGCTATTGCCGGCGGATGGGGGGGCTTTTTTGGGGTTCCCAAACGTGTCACCAAAGAGGGACAACACTAGGGTTCGGGGGGTCGTGAAGACAGTCACGGAATCGTTCAACTAATCTCTCTACTCTAACCCGTCATATCGCCACGGAACGGGATCAACCGCGATTCCATTGACGTAGAGTCCCCAATGGAGATGAGGGCCCGTTGAGGCTCCGGTACTTCCGACCGTGCCAATGGTTTGGCCGGCTTGGACAAAGTCCCCTTCGCGCACGCTGATGCTGTGGAGGTGAATCATAATACTGAGCACCCCTTGACCATGATCAATGCCGACGGTGTTGCCGTGAATCCGGAAACCGTTGGCTTCGCGATCGACGAGGCGGATGTAGCCAGGGGCGGGAGCGACGACGGGCGTGCCGGTGCTGGCGGCGTAGTCTACCCCACGATGGTAGTAGTCTTGGGCGAATTCGCCATTGTAGTAGCGCCGCACGCCGAAGATGGTGGAGACGCGGCCGCTCGTGGGGCGGGTGAAGGGGATGCGGGCGTTCCAATGTTTTTCGGGGGAAACGATCGCTTTAAAGGCAGCGACGCGATCGAGTTCGTATTGGGTTGCGCCATTACCGCCGCCGCGTAGCCACAGGCGTTGGGTGGGAAAGGAGCGGTTTTGGAGTTGGAGGGGAACGGTGCGGGTTTCGCCGTCGCCTTGGATTTGGAGGGTGCGCTGTCCGGGGCGATCGAGGGGGGAGGTGGGGAAAAAGGCGCGGTAGCGATCGCCCCCCAGGGGGAAGGCGGGTAAGGCTTGGCCCCCGATGGTGATTTGAGGCGGCTGGTCGGGGTTATCCACTGCCACAACAATCGAGACCGTTTCGCCCAGTTTGGGTTGGGTGGGGGTCACTTGTACCTCAAGGGCAAGGGCCGGGGCCACCCAGGTGAGCAAACTTGTCCAAAGGCTGGCGGTGAGGGCAGGAACAGAAAGGCGGGAATTCAGCATGGTGGGACGCGATCAATCCGGTAACTTAATGGACTCAATGCTGCATCGTAGAATCATACAATCAGCCCAGGGTAAAGGGGCGATTGTGGCGTTAATGGCTCAGGTTATGATGTGGCTAAAGCCCGATGATAGGCGATCGCCTGCCGCCAAATCACGGTCTGCTGACCACTGGATTCCGTCAGGCAGAGGCAATGCACATCCTGCCAGAGAATTGATCCGGTGATCGTATCTCCCGTCACAACCTTGACTTCAATCGTCTGCTTGTCAGCCGTCCATTGTTGAAGTTGACGAACGCTGGGAAACCCAGTTTCAAATTCAGCCATAATTACAATAATCTAAGGGCTAGCCCGGAAACAGTTGGAAGGATTCCTATGGCAATTGAGTTTACAAAATATCATGGTCTTGGCAATGATTTTATCTTAATCGACCATCGCCACAGTCCGACGTTGACGATGACACCGGCGGCAGCGATCGCCTTGTGCGATCGTCATTTTGGCATTGGGGCCGATGGTGTCATTTTTGTCCTACCCGGTCAAGATAACACCGACTACACGATGCGGATCTTAAACTCCGACGGTTCCGAGCCAGAGATGTGTGGGAACGGGATTCGTTGCCTGGCCCGGTTTATCGCTGATCTAGAAGGACTCGAACCCGACACAACGAAAACCTACCGCATTCACACCTTGGCCGGGTTAATTTGCCCAGAGTTGCAACCCGATGGCCAAGTGACCGTAGACATGGGCGAACCGCGTCTCCTCGCGGCGGACATTCCCACCCAATTAGGCGAGGCGGAGGGAAAAGCGATCGCCCAACCCCTCACCGTCGCCGGGCAAGATTGGATCGTCACCTGCGTCAGCATGGGCAACCCCCACTGCATCACCTTCGTGGATGATGTGGCCGCCATCCCCCTCAGCGAGATCGGCCCCCAGTTTGAACATCACCCCGTCTTTCCCCAACGCACCAACACCGAATTTATCGAAGTTGTCGCCCCGGATTATGTCAAAATGCGCGTCTGGGAACGAGGCGCGGGGATTACCCTCGCCTGTGGGACGGGAGCCTGTGCCGCAGTGGTGGCAGGGGTGCTGAACCAGAAATGCGATCGCACCGCCACCGTCGAACTCCCCGGCGGCAACCTTCGCATCCAATGGCATCCAGAAACTCACCATCTCTCCATGACCGGCCCCGCCGAAAAAGTGTTTACTGGCACATGGAACCGCATAGAATAGCCCTAATGTGGCCATCACAGTCGGATACTCCCGATTTCAACCCCATTTCATCCCCAGGAATACCGTCAAATTCCTTGGATAACACGTTTTCAGACCGACATTTTTTAGCTATTTACGGACAAACACCATGAGCGGCGGGATCTATCTCATTCAAGGAGACAACCAATTGGTTGCCATGGAAGAAAAACCCTACGATTCAGAAGCCTTGCTGCAAGAACTCCTGGAGCAATACCCCAATCTCCTGGGGGTTGATCAGGCGAATCATCACTTCAGTTCGCAATGGTTATTGATTAAACGCACCGGCAATATTCCCACCGATGACATGGGGGTCGAACGGTGGTCACTCAATCATCTGTTTCTGGACTATCAGGCCATTCCGACCTTGGTGGAAGTGCAGCACGAAGGCGAACGCCGTCCCCGCCGCGAAATCATCGGGCAAATGTTAGACTATGCCGCCAATGCGGTGGCCTATTGGCCCGTTGAGTCAATCTTGGATCAGTTTGAAGGGAATTGTCGCCGCCAAAACCGCGATCCGGAGCAGGTTTTTGAAGACTTCCTGGGGGAAAATGCTGATGAAGAAAAGTTTTGGCAGCAGGTGAAAACCAACCTTCAGGCGGGTAAAATCCGGCTGGTGTTTGTGGCGGATCACATTCCTCCGGCGATGCAGCGGGTGGTGGAGTTTCTCAACAAGCAGATGGACCCGGCTGAAGTCTTGGCGGTGGAAATCAAACAATACATCAGCCCGGAAAATGGTTTAAAAACCCTGGTATCCAAAATCATCGGACAAACCGCCGAAGCTCAACAGAAAAAAGCAAGCACCACCCGCGAGCGTCGTCAATGGGATAAAGCCTCATTTTTGGGCGAGTATGCGGCTCGATATGGGGAGGATGAAATGGCGTTGGTGCGGGAACTCTACGATTGGATTGGCTCCCATGCGGACGATCTGTATATTCAATGGGGGACGGGGGATGCCTATGGTGGCTTTGCGGCTCGGCTGACCTTTGCCTCGCCCTTGGGGGAACTGTTTGCGGTGGGGATTAATGGCACGCTGCAAATCGCGTCGGAATTATACGCGGCTACACCTCCGTTTAATCAAGAGGCGGAATGGCATGAACTGCGCAATCGCTTGAGTGCGATCGGGCTGGCTTTACCGACGAATCCGCTGGAGCGACGGTTACCAAATTTTCAACTTTCGACGTTACCGGATGAAGATGCCCTTGATCCGGTGTTAGATATGTTTGATTGGGTCTTGTCCAAAGTGAAGAATGCGGCCAGTCGTTAAGGAACGGGGGGCGGGTGTTGCTGAAATCCCTCGCTGCGTGGATGATAATGGGGGTGAACTGATCAAGGGTTGAGGGTGATGGTTTTGCGATCGCGCCGACGGCAAGGCGTTAGTGTCTTGATTGGAATTTTGATCCTTTGGGCCCTCGTGGTGACCGTCACTGTCTTACGCCTTGTTGTGCCGACCCCTGTTGCTGTGAATTCGTCTCAACTGCTCACTGACCCCTTTTTACAATTGCCCACAGCGGACTCGGTGCGGGTGGTTTGGCTGACGGAGTTTGAGGGTCAGGATCATCAGGTGTGGTATGGCGATCGCTTCCAACACCACCAAATGGCCACCACCCAACGCCTCAGCCGCCTCCGAGAAGATGCCGACTCTCCCCTGATCAACCCCCCACCGCGCCCCACCTTCCGCCCTGTGTGGCGACATGAGGCGCTGATTACTGGGTTAACCCCCGGCCCAACCGTGCCCTACTTTGTTCACAGTCAGCGCGAAGATGGTCTGGAGATCAAAAGCGATCGCTACACCCTCGCCGCCGCTCCCAAGCCCGGCACACCCCTCAAAATTCTCCTCACCTCTGACCATCAACTCAAATCCATGACAGCGGCGAATCTTCAACAGGTCACCGCCACCGTTGGGCCCGTGGATGCCGTTTTTCTGGCGGGTGATCTGGTCAATATTCCCGATCGCGCCTCGGAATGGTTCGACAGCAGTGCGGGTAATGCCTTTTTTGCCTGCCTCCAGGGCCGCGCCCACAGTGTGATTGAGCAAACGAACGGCAGCACCGTCACCTACACCGGCAGCGCCATCATTCAAAACGCGCCCCTGTTCCCCGCGCTGGGCAATCATGAAGTCATGGGGCGGTTTTCCATGGAGCGATCGCTCAACGACCAATATAACGACCCTTTCCCCCGCCCCCAAGCCGCCGAATTCTTTCCCCCTCCCGACACCGAAACCACCCGCGACCCCCACCTCCAAACCGCTTGGCTCAAAGCCCACAGCTACAACAGCGACACCTACGAAGCACTCTTTACCCTCCCCGAAACCAGTCCCGGCGGCCGCAAATACTACGCGATCAGCTTTGGGGATATTCGCCTGATCAGCCTCTATGTCACCAATATTTGGCGGCGACCTACCACAAAAGACGGCCCCGTCAGCCGCTACCGAGAACCCAGCGAAACCGCCCCCGACCCCGCCCAATGGAGCTACGGTCAACATATTTTTGAACCGATCACCCCCGACAGCGAGCAATACCGCTGGCTGCAACAGGAGTTAACCTCCCCCGCCACCCAGCAGGCAAAATACAAAATCGTGATGCTCCACCATCCACCCCACAGCCTCGGCGATAATATCATGCCCGCCTTCACTGACCCGCAGCCGGTGATTGAGCGCGACGGGAATGGTGCGATCGCTTCAGTGCGTTACGAATATCCCCTCGACCAAGACCACATCTATCAACACCTCGAACCCCTCTGGAACGCAGCCGGCATCGACCTCGTGTTTTACGGCCATTCCCATCTGTGGAATCGGTTCCAAAATCAGGCAGGCGTTAACTTTCTCGAATCCTCCAACGTCGGCAACACCTACGGAGCCTATCTCCCCGGCGGCAAGAAACGCCCCACCCCCGCCAATTACACCGAAACCTACATCGCCCAAGGCGACCCCAACGGCCTCCAGCCCATTTTCCCCACCCTCGCCCCCCTCCTCGACCCCGAAACCCAGCAGCCCCTCCCCTACATCGCCAGCAACACAATCACCGTCTTCAGCATCCTCGATACATCCAATGGCGCGATCAGCAGCTACCGATTCGACACCACCGATGCAGCGAGTCCCGTGGTGAAATTCGACGAGTTTGCATTAACGCCATGACCCTACTGCCGTAACACAGCTAAAATAAGGCTTTATTGTAGGGTGGGTCGGGCGGCTTAAACTCCCACTATCACTGCAACCCAGTAATCCGCCGTAACCCACCAATTAACTTGTGCCACGGCATGACGAGAATTGTGCATCTCGTAGGGGCATGGTCACCATGCCCTCTGACTTGGACGGCTGAATCATTCAAACTCAAAGTTTGCCGGAATTGGCTTGACCGATGAACTGTTCTAACGGGCAGATCGTGACCCATGATTCATAATTGAGATACTGATTTAACTCGCCACTGAGATACCAATCCCTGAGTTTCCAACCAGAACCGCCAAGGACGAGATAGGCTTTCTGGAAGTCAGGATGTTGCCGCATCGCTGCCATTAAACAAATGTAAGGATTCAGGTACTTGAAACGCAGTCACAGCAAGGCTTTCAAAATCGAGGTGAGTTCTAAACTAACAGTTCATTCTCAATAATTACGCAAGACTAGGGGTTACAGCCTTGTTTATTGAGAATAATAAAATAGCTCAAAATAGCTGAAACCCATACTGAGCAGTGCTTACAGCCAAATCCTCATGACCTGAATGCTTACAAACAAATCACCTCAAAGGGAACTTTTTGCTCGGCTGTGCCGCTGACCTGTTGCCACTTTAAGGAAATCAAAATCATCGCCTCATCCTTGGCCGCCACCACATCAACGTAATGTTTCCCGCCCCCCGGACGATGACCAATATTCACCTGAGTTTCGTAACGATAGCCCCCTAAATCCAGGGAGGGCAGTACCATGAATTCGAGGACTTGGCCGGTTTTAGTGTTGCGAGTCATGATGATTTAGCGGCTCAGGGGTTGGATATTTTTAAAGGCGAGCATTTCCTGGGCTGGGGTGCGATCGCCCGTGCAATTAATCCGCCGGGGAGCGGCTAGGGTTTGATAGGTAAAGCCCAAGGATTGATAGAGTTCGAGGATGCGATCGGTGGCTTGATTTGAGACAATCACCGGGCCGGGATGTTGGGCTAACCAAGTGGCAAGCCGCCCTTGATCGTCCCAGGTAAAGCCCCCTTGTGAATATTGACGAAAGGGAACATCATAGGGGGGATCGGCATAAATAAAATCATCCGGTGCGATCGCAATTTCAGAAAAATCTGTGTTGGTGAATGTCCACGGGGCTAACTTGGGTTTGTAGGGTTGAAAATCTTGGGTGTAATTAATCGTTTTGTAGCGTCCAAAGGGGACATTAAACCCGCCTTTTTGGTTGAAGCGACAGAGACCGTTATAGCCGGTACGATTTAAGTAATAAAATAATTCTGCGGCCCGTTTGGTGTGGGCTTTTTGAGCCTGAATGAGTTGATTAAATTCAATGCGCCGCTGGTAATAAAAATCGGAGCCATTTTGCATCGGGTTGTCAATGACGAATCCTCGTTGTAAGTGGCGGTAAAAGTTAATCGCGTGGGGGTTGATGTCGTTGAGGATTGCTTGTTGAGGATGGAGACCGAGGGCGATCGCTAAACCGCCGCAAAAGGGTTCAACGAGGCGATGCTCAGGGTGGAGTTGCCAATAGGGGAGCAGGTGAGGGATCAACCAACGTTTGCCCCCAGCCCATTTGAGGGGGGGTTTGAGGGGAGAGGGAGCGGGGGGGGAAGGTTGCGATCGCGTCACGAGACTCTATAGATGAATACAGGCAGACAATATTAGTACAGAACGCCTATTGTAATGGGAACAGGAGAGCAACTTCAAACTCAAGCAATCCATAGTGATTGGGCGAAGCGAATTGAATAGAGCAGGAGAATGAGGCCGGAAAAGCTCACGACGACGCGGGCGAGTTTGGGGTGATAGTGGAGCCAGATGCCAACGGCGATCGCAACGGTGACAATGCCGTAGGTGTGGCGTTCGAGGGAAATGGTGCGGCCATGGCTGAGGATGCCGAGGAAACTAAAGAAGCCGTACAGCAGGGCCGTGGCAGGAATTTCGGCTCGGTAGCGCCACAGTAGAGCCAAGCTACCGAGCACCATGCAGAGATTCAACAGGGGATCGCCGGCAACGAGCCAAGCGAGGACGAATAACGCGCCGCCTGCATAGACTCGCCCCTGAACGTGCGATCGCGCCACAGCCATCCCCAACCCGATCAACACTAACACCACCAGAGGATAGACCGGATCAGTGAATCCTGCGTCTCCGATATTGCCAGGGCCGAGGAAGACTTCGCCGAACATAATCAGCCAGCCCTGTCCATAGAACTGATCCGGTACAGCCCAGGCTTGCTGCACGTTGAGAAACGCCAGGGGATCGCCAAACTGAAGCCAACAAAAGAGGCTATACAAACCGGCCCCCAGTCCGGTACAGAGGGCAGCGAGATAGGCCCACCCCGTCCGCCGTTGACACCAGGCGGTGATCAGCAGGGCAGGGACGAGGGCGAGACCGGGAAGGCGGGCGGCGGTGGCGCAAGCTCCCCAGAGGGCAGTTTGGAGAGGATCGCGGCGATCGCAGGCGGCGAGGGTGGCGATACTGAAGGCCAGAAATACCGATTCGGTATAGACCACCGTGCCGAAGAGGGAAAAGGGACACCAAACGAGGACAATCACCGCCCAGCGAGCGATCGCCTCTCCTTTCCGCCCTTGGAGCCAACGATAAAGCAGGATCACACTGATTAAAAATGCCCCGTTTGTGACCAGCACACCGGCCACCTCAAAGGGGAATCCCAGCACCATAACGCCCCGAATCAACAGGGGCAACATCGGAAAAAATGCCACATTATGACCCTGGCCGTCGGCGATGTAGCTGTAGCCGGTGGTGGCGATGCTTTCGTAAAAGGTGCTATCCCAGGCGGTGAAGGCTGACCAGTGAAAGAGGGCCTGTTCGCCGCCGGGCGGGGCTTGGAGGAGGGGCGCAACCCCTAATAAGCCCAGCAAAATCCAGAGGCGACTGAGGCCCCACATGGCGACGGGGAAGGTGAGGGGATGGGTTTGCCGGGGGGGTACGGGGAGATCGCGGTTCATGGCGTGGGGGGGATGCTGACGATACCCGACCATTGCACCTGTTTTTCGTGGGTGCGACGATAGGAAAAAAAGAGGTGGGGCTGTTGATAGGTGCAACAGGGGGCGATCGCATAATGCGCTGCCGGAATGCCGAGGTCGGTTAATTGTCGTCGGATGATTTGGCGCACATCGAGGCGGACGCGGCCCGGTTGGGAGTCGGGGAGGAGGGCGGGTTCTGGTTCTGCGAGCAGGAGGGCGATCGCCTCGTCTGGGGCTAATCCGTCACACCGGTTTAAACTCGCGGCCACCTCTGCCCCCACATGGGTTGTGACTTGATACACTTCCCCCGCAATAGCCGGCCCCAGGGCAAAGCGTAAATCTGTGGTCTGGCTTCCCATGGCTACCATCTGCGCCACCGTTGCCGGCACAATCCCCAAGGCTGTCCCCCGCCACCCGGAATGAATGGCAGCGGTGCGGCCCGTGGTGCGATCGCCAATTAACACCGGCGTACAGTCCGCACTGGCCACCCAGACCGATTGGGCCGGGGTTTCCGTCACGGCGGCATCTCCGTCGGGGCGGTGTTCCGGGTGGGCAGCGATCGCGGTGGGGGTTAATACGGCTTTCCCATGAACCTGTTTGAGGCGATAGGCCGGGGCCGTGGGGTGTAGCATCGTCACTAACTCGCTCGGCGGTTGGGGCGCAAACGCCGTCGTAAAAAAACCATGGGGCCAAGCGGACAGAACCTCAGCGGTAAGGTAAGGCTGTCCGGTGGCTATAGTCTGCCACTGCCAACCAGGGGCATCATGGGCGGGGTCAGAAAAAGGCATGGCAGCATCATTCCGTAATCAACACGCCCTTGATTCTACCGCTTCGGTTTCGGAATCTTGCGAACGCTAGAGATATTCTGAGGCAACGATCATCGAGCCAATGCCGGAATTGGTGAGGATTTCCAAGAGCAGCGCATGGGGAACACGCCCATCGACGATATGAGCGGCTTTCACCCCTTGGGCGAGCGATCGCACACAACACTGCACCTTCGGAATCATCCCCCCCGCCACAATCCCATCCTCAATCAACTGCCGCGCCTGTTGAATATCGAGCTTTTCGTAAAGGGTTGACGGATCTTGATAGTCATGGAGAATCCCGGCGGTATCGGTGAGCAAAATCAATTTTTCCGCTTCGAGAGCCGCCGCAATCTCCCCCGCCACCGTATCGGCATTGATATTATGGGCCTGGCCATCATCATCCGCCGCCACACTGGAAATCACCGGCACATAGCCCGCATCCACCAACGTCTTAATCAGGTTTGTGTTCACCGTGCTTACTTCCCCCACAAACCCCACATCCGCCGCGCCCACATGACGCGCCCGAATCAAGTCCCCATCTTTACCACAGAGGCCCACTGCCTTGCCCCCGGACTGATTCACTAAGGACACAATTTCTTTATTTACCCGACCAACCAGCACCATTTCCACCACATCCATGGTGTCTGCATCGGTGACGCGCAACCCATCTTTGAATTGGGGTTCAATGCCCAACTTTTCAAGCCAACTATTGATCTCAGGGCCACCACCATGGACGACAATCGGACGAACCCCGACACAGGAAAGAAACACAATGTCTCGCACCACTTTATCTTTGAGGCTGCCATCTTTCATCGCTGCGCCACCATATTTAACAACAATGGTGCGCCCCGCAAAGGCTTGAATATAGGGCAGGGCTTCACTCAAGACCCGAACACGGGTGGCTTCTTCTTGTTTGAGATACTCGCTGTCGTTGCTCATGAAATTATGTTGCACAGGGGTTAGATAAAACAGGGCTAGGCCCAAATGTAGCGTTTACCGTGGAATGGGTCAGCAATGCAGCTACATTAACTACAGAATGGCGGCAGCATCGCGTCAAATCCTGATCGAGCCAGGAATTATGCACCATGTCAACGCTGAGCATTCGTTCAAAGACACATACTTGTTCTATCGGTTTTTTGCTGATGAAGTCTAGTGTCTTGTCTAGCTTAAAAAGGTGAGTTGTTATCCAGAGGGGTGAGCGGAGCCGAACCCCGGAGCACCAAACTTCGACTTCGCTCAGTCTTCCAGTTACTTGCCATCTGAGGCTAGACAGTCCACTAGTGCAGAGTCAAGAGTTAAGCTTCGGATCGTCTTGAATGTCCAGCGCTCAAGGTGACGGTGCATTACGCTTCGCCAACAGAATCTTACTGCCGGGCACGATGGGAATAACGACCAACGGGCACAATGGGGATAACACGCAGCGGGCACGATGGGGATAACGACCAACGGGCACAATGGGGATAACACGCAGCGGGCACGATGCCCGCACTCCTTAAATCCTTGGATATGACTGGAGTGGGAGCGTCTCGCTCCCTAGTGGTTCAATCGCGTCTCGCTCCCTAGTGGTTCAATCGCGTCTCGCTCCCTAGTGGTTCAATCGCGTCTCGCTCCCTAGCGATTCAATCGCGTCTCGCTCCCTAGTGGTTCAATCGCGTCTCGCTCCCTAGTGGTTCAATCGCGTCTCGCTCCCTAGTGGCTCAATCGCGTCTCGCTCCCTAGTGGTTCAATCGCGTCTCGCTCCCTAGCCAGTAGGGTGGGTTGGGCGGCTTAAAATCCTGCCATCACTGCAATCTAGCAATCCGCCGTAACCCACCTGTTCAGATGTGTTTTGCCACTACGGGGTTTGGTTGTAGTAGTCTTGGGTTCCTTTTGCGTCGAGGGCTTGGCCGAGGCGGTTGAGGGCGTGGACGTAGGCGGCGGTGCGCATGGAGATTTTGTGATCTTGCGCGATCGCCCAAGTGGCTTTGGCTTCGGCGACGATGCGGGTGGCGAGGCGATCGCGCACTTCCTCCGCCGTCCAATACAAGCCATTGCGATTTTGCACCCATTCAAAATAACTCACCGTCACCCCGCCCGCATTGACGAGAATATCCGGAAACACCAAAACCCCGTGGGCATCGAGAATCTGATCCGCTGCGGAGGTTGTCGGCCCATTCGCCACCTCAAAAATGTAGCGGGCGCGGATATCCGCAGCATTGGCGGCGGTGATTTGGTTTTCCAGGGCAGCGGGGATCAGCACATCCACATCGAGCTTCAGCAGGTCTTCGTTGCTGATGATCTCCTGCTCGCCCATGTCGCAAACCGTGTCATGGCAGTAAAGAGACTGGATGCTTTGGCGATCGCGCTTATAGGAACGAATTTTCGGAATATCGAGGCCCTGGGGCGCATAGATCCCCCCTTGGGAATCGCTCACCGCCACAATGCGATAGCCCGCCCCATCGAGCAAAGAGGCCAACGCTGCCCCCGCCTTCCCAAAGCCTTGGATCGCCACGGTGGTATTACTGGGATATTGCTCGAACAGGGGCAACAGCGTTTTAATCACATTAAACGCACCCATGGCCGTCGCGGTGTCGCGCCCTTCACTGCCACCGAGGGCGAGGGGTTTCCCCGTCACCACGCCGGGACTGGCTTTGCGTTTGATAATCGAATATTGATCCATCATCCAGCCCATCACCATGGCGTTGGTGTAGACATCAGGGGCGAGGATGTCAATATCCGGGCCGATGAAGTCAGCGATCGCATCCACATACCCCCGGCTCAACCGCTCCAACTCCTGGCGTGACAATTCCTTCGGGTTGACCGTAATCCCCCCCTTCGCCCCCCCAAAGGGCAAATTTAACAACGCACATTTAAACGTCATCCAAAACGCCAAGGACTGCACCTCATCCAACGACACATTAGGGTGATAGCGCACACCACCCTTCCCCGGCCCCCGCGTATCGTCGTAGCGCACCCGATACCCCTGGAACACCCGCAGCGAACCATCATCCATCCGCACCGGAATCGAAACCGTCAAACCCGCCTTGGGATACTTGAGGCGATCGAGGGCATCTTTCGATAACGTCACATACTGTAATGCCTTTTCTAAACGGCTACTGGCATCACTCAATAACGATAAAGGAGTGGGGTGGGAAACCGGAGTGGGAATCGTCATAGCTGTCCGGAAGTGAAAGGACTATAGTTCTATTAGACACGAGAAAAACAGTATAAAAATATACAAAAAATAAAACGTAATGTCTTTTTTAGATTTGCAATTTTCCCGCATACCTGACAGTTTTTGAGGAACGCGCAACAATGGTTAGCACAGGTGTTGACGAAACAGGGTAATCTCGATGGCTCACACGTCTAGCCCCGACAGGTGAGGGGATCTAATCTGAACCCCTGTTCCGGTTTCTAGCCTTAGGATCATGAAAAGACGATCAGGTGTGTTTGGGTGGTTTGAATCACAGCGTTTTCTGGGTTGGGTTAAACGAGTGAAGCCCTATGATGATTTTGATTGGAGTGTTGGCGGCCCTTTCGGCATCCGCTGCGGCTGGGATGCGCATTGCGTTGCCGCTCTTGCTCATTGGTTTGTTGCGTGGAGATTTGTGGGATAACGTCCCGATCTTGGCGTTAGTGCATCCCCAGGTGGTGGTGGGGGTGCTGACGAGTTGGTCTTTGTTTGAACTGTTGGGGTCGAAAAAACTGCTCGGCCAGCGGGTGAATCAATTGGTGCAGTTGTGGTTTAGTCCGGTGGTGGGGGCCGTGATGGCGATCGCCGCCCTCCAACTGACCCCGATCGAGATTCAACCCCTTTGGCCGATTGCGATCGTTGGGGGTCTATTGGCGTTTGTGCTGAAGTTGGTGCAGGTGGGTTGGTTTTTCCGGCTGCGGGGTTTGCCGCTGTGGGCCATTTTGCTCGAAGATGCGCTCTGTGTGTTTCTGGTCTTTTTTGCCTTTAACGCCCCACAACAGGGGGGACTAATCGCGATGCTCTTACTCTGGCTCTCCGTGCGCAGTTCGAGTGAATGGTATCGCTGGTATAAGAACAAAGGCAATGATCAGGACAAGGCGCGATCGCGCCCCATCCCATAAATTCCCCTAGCCTGCTCAAGATTGGGAGCATGACTCCCTGCAACCCATCTGAACCTCACCCAAATGATTAGAACTTTCTATAGTCCAATCGACAGACCAACCGTCCATTCCTTTGCATTTAATTCTTCAAATGAGTAATTTAATTCACCCCGCCGCCCCACTTCAATCGCATAGAAGTCAGATTTAGGAATATCAGGAATTTCAAAACTAAACACACACTGAACTAAGGATTCCTTTTGTCCAGACCCAGTATTACCAGTGGCTAAAATATTACCTTGTCCATCTCGGATTGTCACAGACATATTCGCTTCAATATCACTATATCCTCCACCACCGTAGCAATACTCATCACTCCCCTCAATATCAGAATCCACGAGCGTGAGAGAACCTTTAATCGTGTATTTTGGATTGACCAAAGGAATAGAAGGGAGAGAAACACCTTGTCCTGATGTTGCAACTTGGCTTGAGCCTTGATTTGAATTAGGGCTAACAACATTCCAAAAAAAGGATGTTGCTAAAAATGTTGCCAAAACAATGATGATTCGTTCCCCGTTTTGAGTTTGGAGGAAATCGACAACAGCTTCTAGAACTTCAGCAATTGTAAAATCAGCAACTTTTTTGGTTTGAGTCTTGCGTTGTGTGGTTGAACGGGTATAGGTTGGGCGTGTTTTTGTTGTTTTCTTGCTTGTGTTGGGGTTTGGATGAAGGTCGACCGTTGGTTCAATGCTAGATGGTGTTGGGGGTGATTGTAGAGTTTCAATCAGGTTAAATGAATCTTGCCAAAGATTTATTGTTTGGTTTGATAATCGACCACGGATAATCACTTTAGTGATGTTTTTAGGCTTGACTTTGAGTAATCCTTTTTTGACAAAATCAACGATTAATGATTGAGTCGGCGCATGTTTAGATTCCGCCACTAAGATTAAACATTCAGTGCTGAGAGACGCTTTAACAGAAATCCCCTTAGGCTCTAGAGTTTTATTGATAAGGGTTTCAATGGCTTGAATATTGCCTGCTTTTGCCTGTGTGAGCAATGAGTTTGACTCATTCATTGTTTTACGGTGTTGAAAAAAAATGGGGTTACACTGATAGCCTATTGGGTGATGCGATCGCTAATCCAATTTATAAAATGATCAGGGTTTTTACGATTGCTTTTGATTAGGGTTAGAGTTCGGTTTTGAGGAAGCGTTTGAGATCGGCGGAAATGGGGAGGCGATCGATTTCGTTGAGGAGGTGGGCGCGGGGTTCGGATTGGGCGCGATCGCGATAGACCGCCAGTAAAAGCTGCTCAATGCCTCCTTTTGTCAAGGCCTCGGTAATTAACCCCGTCACCCCCAGCAGCGCAATACCGCCCAACATTCCCCCTGGGCCCAGAAATGCCAACGCCGCCGTAATCGCTGCTGCGCCGCCCACCCCCGTCGTTGCCATCGTAATTACCAAAATAATCCCCGGTAATCCCAACGCGGCTACTTTTCTAACTACCTCATCCATCGTCTATTTATCCCATGCATTGCGGTGACGAGTCGGCACGGCGGAGAAGATTAGCCCGATCGCGCCGCCCCATAGAGTTATCGGGGGGGATTGATGGTTTTATGCAATTTGTTCGGGGACAGGGCGCGAGGCTTGGTAACGCGCACAGGCTTGAATGAACTGCTGGGGAAGGTGGGGAGTCGTGCCCCAATGCATATGGAGGTAGGAGGCGTGGACATTGGCTAAACTCCAGCCTTCGGGTTGGGGGGTGGCGTGGGGTGATAAGCCGGTGGAGTGGAAGAGGTTCGGCAGTTGTGACGAGGCAAGTTTGGAGTGGTGAAACTCATGCCCCCGAACGATCGCACCGGCTGGCATCAACGGGCTAGAAACTTGGGCGATGCCTTGACGGTAGCCGAGGGTGAGGGCGGAACTCATTAAGGTCGTGGCGGGGAGAATGCCGAGCATGGGCCAGGATTGTCCTTTGAGATCGACGAGGGCATCGCAGAGATACATTAAGCCGCCACATTCGGCATAGGTGGGAAGACCGGCTGCAATCAGCTTGTGGAGAGAGTGGCGGGCGGTGTGGTTTTGCGAGAGGGATTGGGCGAACAGTTCCGGGAAGCCGCCGCCGAGATAGAGACCGTCCACGTCATGGGGAAAGGGTTCTACCAGGGGACTCCAGGGGATGAGGGTCGCGCCGAATTGTTCGAGGAGTTCAAGGTTGTCGGCGTAGTAGAAGTTGAAGGCGCGATCGCGGGCGATCGCCACCTTAACCGGGGTAGAGGACAATGCTATCGGTGGGGCGGAACTGGGCGACGAGGGTGAACATTGCAAGAGGGGTAAGAGTTGATCCCAGCGGAAGGATTCGGTGGCGAGTTGGGCGAGGCGATCGAAGGTGCGGGGCAGATCGGGCAGTTCATCGGTGGGGACGAGGCCTAAGTGTCGATCCGGGAGGGTGATTTCTGCATGGCGACGCAGAACCCCCAAAATAGGGATATTCAGCGGCGCGATCGCTGTTTTGAGCAGTTCAAGATGGCGATCGCTCCCCACTCGATTCAAAATCAACCCAGCAATTTTCAAAGTCGGATCAAAAGAACAATACCCATGCACAATCGCCGCCACCGACCCCGACAGCCGACTACAATCAATCACCAACACAATCGGCACATTCAACAACCGCGCCCCATGAGCCGTGCTGGCGTAATCATTGGGGAGCAGCGACGCATCACCTTCCCCCTGCCAATCGCTGCGCAGTTGTACCCCGTCAAAGAGTCCCATCACCCCTTCAATGACGGCATAGTCAGCGGTGGCGGCATGGCGATCAAAACAGGTTTTGACGTAGGCGGGGGAGGTGAGAATTGGGTCTAAATTCCGGCAGGGGCGATCGGTGATTTTGGCGTGAAACATCGGGTCAATATAATCGGGCCCGACTTTGAAGGATTGAACTATTTTTTGCTGTTGGCGTAAATAACTGAGGATCGCCAAGGTGATCGTTGTCTTGCCGGAGTTGCTGCGATCGCCTGCAATAATTAATGCCATAACTCTGAATGACCCATCACGCTAGAAATGTCTTGAAATCCAGATAAATTTTGTTGTTTCGACATCGTTTCAGTTTGATTTTAATGCACGCTTAGAAGTCTCAAACCCGGTGCTTTACAGTCAGAAAATATTGATCATAGTTGATCACATTTTGTGAGGTTGCCATTGATAACGGCTGAGACTAATTTTCCCGGCGGGGGTAAATTCAATCCCTTCTTGTTCGAGTAAATGACGCTGCAAATAATCCGTACCGTGGCGCAAAACAGAATGAGACACTTCTCCTTTGGCATTAATCACCCGATGCCAGGGGATATTCTGCTCTGGCGTAATTCGATAGAGGGCATAGCCTACGAGCCGCGCTTGGCGGGGATAGTCCGCCAGTTCTGCGATTTGGCCGTAGGTGGCGACGTGCCCATAGGGAATTTGGCGAGTGATGGCGTAGATGCGATCGTAGGCGGTCATAGTTAAGGTCGTTAAAGTAGGGTGGGTTAGGCGGCTAAAATCCAGGCGATGACTGTAACCTAGCAATCCGCCGTAACCCACCAACGCCAATGTGCCAACCTAAAATTGACCGCTCAACGCATTGACGCAGCGATCGCAAATTGTCGGATCATCCGCTGCATCGCCGACGGTGGTGGAATAGTTCCAGCAGCGATCGCACTTTTGGCCCGCCGCCGTCGTGATCCCCACCGTGACGAGATCCGTGGCACTGTGATAGTCCAGCGCCGTAATCGCGTCGGCACTGTCTACGAGTTCCACTTGGGACGCGAGGAAGAGATAACGCAGGGCATCCACCCGGATCGCGCCGAGGGTATCACTGGGATTCAAGGCGCTCAACTGTTGGCGAAGATCTGCATCGGGCACAAATAGCAAGACTTTCGCTTCGAGGGATGCGCCGATCACCTTCGCGCTGCGGGCCTGTTCCATCACCTTGTTTACCTCATCGCGCAAGGCTCGGAATCGTTCCCATTTCGTCGCCAATTCCGGCTGTTGCCAAGCTGGATCGGTCTTCACCCAACCCGCTGCAAACACCGATTTTTCGGGAGCTGCGTAGGGGAGCGATTGCCAAATATCTTCCGCCATGTGGGAGAGGACAGGCGCGATCGCTTTGGCCAAATTCTCTAACGCCACAGCCAGCACCGTTTGACAACTGCGCCGACGCGGTGAATCGAGGGCGGAAATATAGAGGCGATCCTTGGCGATATCGAGGTAGAAATTCGACAAATCCACCACACAAAAGTTTTGCACTGTTTGGAAGAACTTAAAAAACTGATAGCTTTCAAAGGCAGCGGTCACATCAGAAAAGACGCGATCGATACAGTGCAACATATAGCGATCCAGTTCGGGTAAATCTTCATACTGAACTGCATCGGTTTGAGGGTTGAAATCGTGTAGATTTCCCAGTAAAAATCGGGCTGTATTGCGAATTTTGCGGTACACATCGGAAAGTTGTTTTAAGATTGTTTTCCCGATGGGAACATCAGAGGAATAATCCACCGACGACACCCACAACCGCAACACATCAGCACCATAGGGCGGCTCTTGTTTTTGATTTTTACCGCCATTAATCACCAGCATTGGGTCAACCACATTGCCGAGGGATTTACTCATTTTCCGCCCCTTTTCATCGAGGGCGAAGCCGTGGGTTAACACCGTTTTATAGGGGGCAATACCGTTGGTGGCGACACTGGTTAAGAGGCTGGATTGGAACCAACCGCGATGTTGATCGGAACCTTCAAGGTAAAGATCGACGGGATAGGTTAATTCCTCGCGGCGATCGGCTACTGCCGCCCAAGAGGAACCGGAATCAAACCAGACATCCATCGTGTCCGTGCCTTTGCGGTAGGTTTTGCCGTTGTTGCGATAGCTGGGGGGGAGGAGTTCCTCGACGGAGAGTTCCCACCAGGCATCGGAACCGCGCTCGGCGATGATTCCCTGCACATGGGCGATCGTGTCGGCGGTGAGCAGGGGTTCGTTGGTGGCTTCGTCGTAAAAAACGGGAATCGGAACGCCCCAACTGCGCTGCCGGGAAATGCACCAATCGGCGCGATCGCTCACCATCGGTGTGATCCGGTTTTGTCCCTGGGCGGGAATCCATTGCACCGATGCGATCGCTTTTAACGCCTGATCTCGGAACCCTTCCACCGACGCAAACCATTGTTCCGTCGCTCGGAAAATCGTCGGTTTTTTCGTCCGCCAATCGTAGGGATATTTATGCACATAGTCCTCGGCGAGGATCAGGGATTTTGCCGCTGTTAAGGCTTCAATGATTGCGCCATTGGCATCCTTGAGCACATTCAACCCTTCAAAGGGCCCAGCTTCGGCGGTCAAGATGCCGTTAGCATCCACTGGCGACAAAATCGGCAACCCGTATTTTTGCCCGGTGATGAAATCCTCTTGACCATGGCCGGGCGCGGTATGCACCAACCCCGTCCCGGATTCGGTGGTGATATAGTCGCCGCCGATGACGATGGGACTAGTGCGATCGTAGAGAGGATGGCGATAGGTGCAATGCTCTAGGGCTGCGCCTGCGATCGTGGTTTTGACCGTTAAGGGGGTGGCAAATTTCGCCGCCAAGGTTTCCACCAAGTCCGCCGCGACGAGCCAATAACGATGGCCCGATAGCGGTTGCTCTATTTCTACCACCGCATAGGTGAGGGCACTATTCACCGCCACGGCCAAATTTCCCGGAATTGTCCAGGGGGTCGTCGTCCAGATTGCTACGCCGAGATCCGGGAGAAACTCCCTCAGGGATTCAGCGGTGGGGGCGAGGTGGGTGATCGTAAAGGCGGCGTAAATGCTGCGGGAGGTGTGGCCTTCGGGGTATTCGAGTTCGGCTTCAGCGAGGGCAGTTTTAGAGCTAGGACTCCAATGCACCGCTTTTAAACCCCGGTAGATGTAGCCATTGAGGGCCATTTTGCCGAATACGCCAATCTGGGCGGCTTCGTATTCGGGTTTGAGGGTGAGATAGGGGTTTTCCCAATCGCCCCAAACGCCGAAGCGTTTGAACCCATCGCGCTGGGCTGCCATGGTGGCGATCGCAAAGTCCCGCGCCTTATAGCGCAGGGCTAGGGGGGTCATGGTTTTGCGTTCTTCGCGGTCAATGGTTTGAATAACTTTCAACTCAATGGGCAAGCCGTGACAGTCCCAACCCGGCACATAGCGGACTTTGTAGCCCTGGAGCAACTTATATTTATTAATAATGTCTTTTAAAATTTTATTTAAGGCGTGGCCCATGTGGAGCGCTCCGTTGGCGTAGGGCGGGCCGTCGTGGAGAATGAAGCGATCGCGGGGATTTTCCACCGCCAAGGTTTCGTAAATGCGTTCATCGTGCCAAAACTGTTGCAATTCGGGTTCCCGCTGCACCGCGTTAGCCCGCATATTGAAGTCTGTTTTCGGCAGGTTGATCGTGTCTTTGTAGCTCTTCGGTTCGGTCATGGGAGGTGAACAATACGCCTGATGCGTTTCAGTATCCCTTTATCTTAAAGGCCCGGATGAACTCTCTGGAATTTCACGGCAATTAAAGGCACAAAAACTCTCAAACTCTCGTGTCATGGCGGAGCCATGACATGGCATTCGGGCGGCTCTGCCGCCGATGGGGTGAGCCAATGGGAGGCAGAGCCTTCCTAACCAGCATGACCCGGCAGAGCCAGGTCACGAGAAGACAGCATGAGAAGAACGCTAGGTCACGAGAAGAACGCCTGGTTACGAGAAGGCGAGCAGGCAAGGGGCTTAGGCCCCTTGTTGCATTGCGGAGCAGGTTTAACGGCCGCCTTTGGGTTGGTTTTTTGCCTGTTCGAGGGCGATCGCTTTCATATTTTCCAATTCGTTGCGATTGGCCGCCCCTTCAATCGCCTTCACCGCCAAGTCTTGCACCTGTTTCTGGGCCGCGACCAACTGAGCCGTCAGAGCTTGAATCCGCTCGGTTTGGGATTGGATCGTCGTCTCCAACGCCCCAATGCGCAGGGTGTAGTTGCGTCGCTCCCCTTCGATTTCTTTTTGGCGGAGATCAGCCCGCACCTTCGCGTTATAAGTGCCAATTTTCCGGCCATTTTCCTGGCCATTTTTCTTGCTTTTCTCCAGTTCAGCGGGGAAAGCCTCGACCTTTGCCTTGGCTTCGGCGTGGGCGCGTTCTTGGTCGGCGATCGCTTTCTCCCGCTCCTCCCAGGTTTTTTGCTGGGCTTGGAGGGCTTCAGTTAACGCCAGTTCCCGCGCTTGGCAAGCCTGTTGATAGGTTTCAAGATCTAAGGTGCGTTCGAGTTGGAGGGCGTAGCGATATTCTTGCTGATCGCGATCGCGGGTTTTACGGGCTGTTTCATTACGATCTTTAAGCTGGCGTTGATGCTCTTCCTGTTCCTTTTGCCACGCCTGACAGAGAGCCACAAATTCTTGCTCAAGGGTTTCTTGGCGATCGCGAAATTCCGCCGCCAGGGTTTTTTCTTGTTCGTCGTAGGTGGTCAATAATGTCTCTAACGTGGTGTCATCCACATCAGTTAAATCGTGCAAGGTAGCCAGTTGCGATCGCCGCTCAGCAATATCATCCTGCAACATCGCCAACTGATTCGCCTCATTCAGCAATTGCTCCGATAAATGACTCACCGAGCGACTAAACCCCACCTGCACATCCTGTAAGTTTTTGATCGTTTTTTCAATGGTCGAAGGGGTATTCTGCACCTTAGAAATCTGCTCCGGTGCTTTGGCCGGACTCGCCACCACGGGCGATTTGGCCTGCGCCTTCGCCGCCACCTGTTGCGATCGCTTCAACTCCTCCGCCAGCGCCGCCTTTTCCTGTTGCAATTCTTTAAACGCCGCCAAAATCTCAGCTTTCGTATTTTTCCCATTCACAGCACGAGCCATAATCATTCTCTCCAAATAATGAATATCTAGGGGCAAAAAATGCCCATGAACCAATCGTCAAAAACAGGTCAATTTCTAACTAAATGCCTGCGTTGCCAAGGCTTGAGCTTGTTGATTAATGGTTTGTAACTGCGCCATCAAGTCGGCAATTTGTTCATTTTGGCGAGCGATCGTGGTTTCTAAGGACGTGAGTTGTAATTCATAGCCCTGCTGTTCCGCTGTCCATTCTTTTTCGAGTAAATCGGATTGCACTTTAGCCGTGCGTTCAGCCTCTTTAATCGCTTCAACTTTAGCCTCCTGCTCGGCGGTTTTTAAGCGTTCTTCGTAGCCGGCAATTTCTGCCTGTTGGGTGGCGAAGGTGGGCGCATTGGCGGTTAAAATCGCTTCCCGTGCGGCCCAATCTTTGCCGTTCGCCGCAGTTTGATCGGCAATATCCCGCTCCTGTTGGCGTTGACGTTCGTTAAATGCATCGAGGGCCACTTGGCGATCGCGCTCCAACTCATAGGTGTAGTCCGCTTCGGCTTGGCTCCGTTCGGCCAGAATCCGGGCCTGTTGTTCCTGCTGCTGCTGCTCAAACTCCGCCGCCTCACGCTGCCATTCCTTGCGCGTCTGCACCTGTTCCGCCTGCACCTTGTCCTGCTGCGCTTGGATTTGGGTGGCCAGTTGGGTGAGTTGGGCTTGATGTCCCTGACGCAGGAGATACAGCGCATCGGCCACCAATCGTACATTTTGCAAGTCAGCCCGCTGCGTCGTGGCAACCGCGATCGCTGTTCGGATCGTGGCGAGTTTAGCCGCTTCCGACCCCAGGCGATCCGCCAGGGCCGTAATCGATGCGCCAAACTCCAGTTGTAAGGTTGCCGTACCGTTAACGATCGCATCCGTGGTGTAGGTTGCTGCCTGGGTTAACAGGGCTTGATTATTGGCTTTTTCGGCTTCTTCCTCTTTTGTGGCCAGGGGAGAGGGAGACTGTTTTTGTTGTTGGCGGAGCGCTTGAAAGTCTTTCAGGATCTGGGCTTTGTCGGTGGGAGGGGCGACACTCATAGATTGAATTTTAAATCAACTTTCCTCTAGTCTAACCGTTGGTTGAAGATTACGTCAAGAGATTTTATACTGAAGTCATAGATCACCCCTCACGACCACAACCGCCCATGATAAACAAGAAATTTGGTCACCTAATTCGCCAAACCCGCAAAATCAAAGGCTACAGTCAACGGGAACTCGCCACCTTAATCAAAATCGACTTTACCTATCTCTCGAAGCTCGAAAACAACCGCGCCGAATACGCCCCCAAAGAAGACGTGATTCGCGGCCTTGCCCAAAAACTCGACCTTGATCCTGAAGAACTGATCTTCCTCGCCGGGCGCGTTCCCCAACAACAGGAAGACCTCCTCAGCAAGCATTACAAGGATATGCCGATGCTGTTCCGCCGCATTCGCAGCAACCCCGAATTTGCCCGGCAACTGTTCCAAGAGGCTGAAGAGTTGGAGTCTTAGAGTTGGAGTGTTAAAGACTGCGTCATGATTCGTCCGTTTCGTTTTTTGTCCAAGCATGAGATTGAATGCCGGGCCCTGGATGTCTTGACGGCGATGGGGTTGACGGTGCAGGATTTCCCCCTTGATAGCAGTGTGGTGGCGGAATTTTTGGGCTTAGATGTGGTGTGGGATGTGATTCCCGATGATGGTCGGGGGTTGATTGCGGCGCGGATTTTGCCCTTGGAGCGGTTGATTGAGATGAATGAATCGTTGCCATCGTTACAGGGGGGGCTGGGGGAATCGACCCTGGCCCATGAGATTGGCCATTGGGTGCTGCATTTGGATCAAGGAGCGATCGCCCGCGCCGAACGCCTCGCCCAACGGGGTCTTCACCTCAAGATTTCCCCCTTTCTCTGCCGTAATGCCACCGAAGCCGAGGGCATTGAATGGCAAGCGCAATATTTCGCCACTTGTTTATTAATGCCGCGTTTTGTGATGGAGGCGCGATCGCACCCCCAAGACGTGCAGGATTGGCGATCGCTCTACCAGTTCGCCGACAATATGGGCGT
The DNA here is from genome assembly GCF_001890765.1 of Spirulina major PCC 6313. Lineage (NCBI taxonomy): Bacteria > Bacillati > Cyanobacteriota > Cyanophyceae > Spirulinales > Spirulinaceae > Spirulina > Spirulina major. The sequence continues at coordinate 3,472,015 of NZ_KV878783.1, forward strand.
GACCATCTCCAACCTGATCCACCGCTTGAAAGATCTCGGCTGGATCACCGATGTGCCAGAATCGACCCAAACCCCTATTTTGAAACAATCATGACGAATCCTTGGCGTGGCTTTACCAATCAACCCTGGCTGGAACTGGCGAAGATTGCCGGTGTGACGCTCTTGGCGGTGATTGCGATCGAGTGGTTTATGGCCGGCTTAATCAGCCTGCAAAATACCGTGATTAACAGCTTTTTTATGGCGTTATTGAACCCGCCCCTAGGGTTCCTTGTGCCCTTCCTCGCGGTGTTCGGCATCGGTGTATTGGGGGTCTATTTTAGTGAACGGTGGCGACAACCCCTCTATCTCAATTCCGGGACGCTTTGGGCGTTGGTGCTCTGTTTGGTGGTGGCGTTGGGGCTGAAAAGTCTGTTGCCCTTGCCGATCTTTCAAATCACCCAATTGTCTCAACCGGCTTTGATCATGATTTTGCTCGGTGTGTTTGTTAAAGGCCGCCCCTATTGGTAACGGGAGAAAAATCTCCTCAAGGCGCGTCTACGGTGAAATCAATACAGGGACAGGATCATGATCAAAGCAGTCTTGGGGGGCATTGGGCTAGGACTTTTGGCGCTGGGGTGGCTCGGAACGCCGCCCGCGCTGGCGACCTCAGATTGTCAGCGGATTCGGGAAATTCGCGCGATCGCAATTCTCATCGGTCGTGATAGCCATGAATTAGCGCGTTTAGAAGCTGAAGCCTGTGGCCGGGGGCGTGTCTATCGACGGGAACGGCGCGATCGCCTCTCCGATGAATGCGTCGAACTCAGCACCATCGCCCAACTCGCCCAAGCCGCCGAAGGCCGCAGCCCCCTCGCCAATGCCGTCAACGGAGAACGCCAAGTAGCCTGCTTTTTCCCCACCCAAACCCGGCGCAGCTTCTGGCGTTACGCCAACGGCCAACTCGTGCAGCAAGGCTCAATCTGGTACTATCCCAACGGTCAACAGGCCAAATTCGGCCAACAGTGGTATTATCCCGACGGTCAAGCCGCCACATTTGGCTCAACCTGGAACTATCCCAACGGCGCAAGGGCAGTGTGGAGCAATCAATGGTACAGCCCCAACCAAACCCGCACAGACTTGCGATCGCTCCTCAGTGCCGCCTGTAGCCGCGTCAGCACCGACACCTGCGAAACGGCTTTAGAGGCGATCGCCACCCACCCCGAACCCCTCGCCCAAGTCACCGCCCTCAGCCTAATCTGGCAAACCGTCCGTTAATCGCGTGGCGCACAAAAAACCCAGCGTTGCGGCTGGGTTTGGTAGAACGTGAATTGTAGAGAGACAAAGGCAAGGTTTAGGCGATGCTGAGGCGACCCCGGTGAACGGAACGGAGGATGCGGTCAATGGCGCGGCGTTCGTCGTCTTCAATGGTGTCGTCGAGGATGGCAGCAAGGAGACCGTAGCGATCGCTCTTTGTGAGGGTTTTGGTTTCAGCCGCGTCAGCGAGGATAGCGGAGATGGAGCCGGGGAGGAGTTGGAGTTGGGGCATGGGTCTTGGGGTGTCTCTCTACAATTACTAGTATCCCGGTTTTGCGAGATATCTTCGGTGATAGGGTCACACCCCTCGTTGTGAACCTGCATACCTGCGGGACTGATGACGGTAACAGGAAAAGAGCGATCGCGCCCTGATTAAATCGTGATCTAGATCACGATTCGACCGCAGCAGAAACCCCACCGCCCTATTTCACATCCAATAAACCCTGTTCCTTTAACTTAGGATTGAAGCGAATTTGCATCGTCACGCCCCTCTGTTCCAACTGGCTCAGAATGTCCGCTTCTACTCGTCGCGCCACTGTTTTGAGCAGCTTGATTTGATCGCGCTCTTCTTGTTTAGAGAAACGCTCTTGCTCCTCAGGGGTCATCGCTCCCTTGGTATCGATGGGATTATGCCAGCGTTCTGACTCGTGATCATTACCGGGGGGAATGGTGCCATTTTCCGTGATCCAGGCTTGGCGAATATCTTCTAGAATCGTGCGACTGGGACGGTTGATCATGAAGCCTTTGAGCCAGTGACATTGCTCCGGGCACCGGACAAGATGTTGACGGAGACTCAGATAAATATCGCGGGAATAGTCTACGAGTTGTAGGACATTATCGGCGTCAAAAATGGCATAGACACCAATTTTTTGCTGCCATTCGTTGGCAATTTCGCCCCTTTCAAGGTAGGGCATGTAGTCAAGGCTGGTCAGGGTGGGAAGTTCTGAAGTCATGGGCAAGCAACGGGTAACCTGTTGATTTTGGCATAGTGCCTTGCATTCTAGGCCTGTTCGTGGGTTGATAGCATGTTGAGATCTGCTATCAAATACACTTGTGAACTCTTCTGCTGCGCCTCCGGATGCTCCGCCCCTCATGCCGTTGTCCCCATGGGTGTTTAATCTGGGCGTGCCGCTGGGGTTTGGCGCGATCGCGCTTCTCCTGATGCCGCTAGCGACGATGTTTCAGTTCGATTCCGATGAAGGCCAAGAGATGGTCAAAGCGTTGCTCTATAACCAAGGCTATCCCCTCAGCACGATTTGGAGTGATCAACCGCCGTTGTTAACGGTGACGTTGGCGGCGTGGCTCCGGGTGTGGGGAGATTCGATTATGGCGGGGCGATCGCTCATTCTCGGTTTTTCGATGGTGTTGGTGTGGGCCTTTGCGCAAGTGTTGCGGCGGGCGGTGGGCGATCGCTTTGCCCTGCTGGGGACGGGGTTGTTAATCCTGACGGCGAATTTTCTGCGGTTGAGTGTGTCGGTGATGATTGGGATGCCGTCACTGGCCTGTTTGATCCTGTCGCTCTATGCGATCGTGCGCTATCACGAGTCGCAGCGTTGGTACTGGGTGGCGATCGCCGGTCTCACCGCCGCCCTATCCTTGCAATACAAAATGTTCACGATTCTGCTCTTACCCCTATGGGGGCTGTATCTCTGGGCTGGCGGGGCTGCATTATCCTGGCAAGCCTGGTGGGAGCACCACCGCTGGGGACGGCTGTTGCTGTGGGGTGGTTGTCTCGGTTTAGCATTTTTAGGATTGGAATGGCTCTGGGGAATGTCGTTAGATGATGCCTTTCTGTTTCATGTCCAAGGGGATTTAAAAGCGGCCTTTGTCCAGGAACATAGCCTGCGGGATGTGGCGCTTTTTTATGCCCAGGAATTAGATCATGTCGGTTTAGCCTGTTTTGGCATCATGGCGCAGGTGAGGCGATCGCGCCGCCAACCGGCCCAACTCAACACCCTACCGCTCCTCTGGCTGCTGTGGGTGACGGTGTTTTTAATCAACCACAAACCGATTTGGTATCACCACGCCCTCCTGATCACTCTGCCTTTGGTGTGGCTCGCCACCCTCGGCCTCAAAATTTGCTGGACAACCCTGCACCAGCGGGCCCAGGGTTGGCAGCAGGTGTCCTGGCCCTGGGTGGCGATCGCCTTTGTCCTCGTTGCCATTCCCGTTAAACTGACGCTCTTACACCTCAACAATCACGACCTGCTCCAACGGGGCGCAGCCTATCGAGGGGCGATCGCGCAACTCCAGGCCGAACAACCCGCCCCCGATGCCTGGTTTTTCACCGACATCCCCATCTACAGCCTCTACACCCACCGCAACATCCCCCCGGAAATCGCGACCCTCTCCCGCAAACGCATCGCCGCCCAAGACTTCACCGCCGCCCAACTCCGCGACCTGATCGAAACCTACGACCTTCAACAATTCCTGATCGGCCGCTTCCCCATCGTCGAAGATTTTCTCCGCCAACTGTATCCCGATCGCCTCACAACCACTGACTATCCCACCGTTCGGTACTATCACTTGCAGCGCGACCCGTAGGGACATGATTCCCATGCCCTCCCACTGAGGCGCGATCGCGTCGGTTGACTCGTGAAGGGTTTGGAGACCAAACCCCTACGCAATGCCCCGGTTTTGCATGGGAATTAGGTCAGGGCCACCAAGTCTTTGCGAATCGATTTGTCGCTTTCATTCATCGGAGCCGAGAGCGCCTCTTCTAACTCGCTCCGTCCTAAACGCTGTTCCAGAATCGCCATCACCTCGCGGCCAAAATCATTAGGGTTCTGTTGCCAGGCTTGCAAACACACTTCCCCGAAAAACGAGCCGAGGGGTTCCGGGTTCCAAAGCAGTTTCCGCGCTGTCCAGGGCATCATGCTCATCGGGTCATAGTTACGTTTGATAATGCCTTGGTTGAGGGCATAGCCTTCGAGGTGGGTATGGGGTTGGAGGCCAATGAAGAAGATCGCAGGTTCGACCTTATCCGCCCCGAAGATGGCTTCGAGTTCGCGATGGTAGGCGATCGTTTGGCGGATCGTGTCAAAGGTTTCATCGATGACGTTAAATGAGTAGTTCACCGAAACCATATCTTGAAATCCCGCCGCTTTGAGGTCGCGGCAGTTTTGCAACACGGTGCGGAGGTTGTAGCCCATGCGCATTTTGCGCACGAGTTCCTGAGAGCCGCTGGTGATGCCGATTTCAAAGTAGTTCATCCCGGTTTGTACCATCAGATCGCAGAGTTCCGGGGTGAGGTTATCGGCGCGGATGTAGGCGGCCCAATGGATATCGGTCATGCCGGAAGCGACGATTTTTCGGAGCAGTTCAATGGCATCCTCGATGTAGCGGCGGGCGGGGATGAATTGGGCATCGGTGAACCAGAAGTTACGGATGCCGCGTTGATAGAGTTGGCGCATTTCGGCCACTACTTCATCGGCGGGGTTGATCCGCACTTGTTTGCCTTCGACGACGGTGTAGACGCAGTAGCAGCAGTTATGGGGGCAGCCGCGTTTGGTTTGGACACCGATATAGAAGTCGTCGGCTTGGAAATAATATTCAAATTCGGGCCAGATGGTGGCGATGTAGTCGTAGTGGCAGGCGGTTTTTTCGAGGGGGGTGGGGGCTTCGTGGATCATGCGATCGCGCGGTTCCGTTTCCCCGGCGATGTAGCACCGTTCCCCGGCAATGGAATCCCCCCGCAGCAGTTTTTCCAAGAGGGTTTCCCCTTCTCCCACGGAAATGATCGTACCTTTCGGTAACCGGTGCTGCATCTGTTCGTAAAAGACACTGACCGCACCACCGCCCACGACGGTACGAATATTGGCGTTATAGCGTTGGGCCCGTGCCATTCCTCGTTTAATCAAACGGTTGTTGCGCCAGAGTTCGCCGTAATAAGCCAAGGTCACTTTCAAGCCGCCCATCGCCCCCCGCAGCCGCAGCAGCGGATTTTTTGCATAGTAAAATTCAAAAGCAGTTTGCAGGGGATTGCCGCCGCGCCCGCCCACCGGGGCGTAGATTTGGATATCCCGCCAGGAGAAGACGAGCAACGTGGGTTGAAATTCATCAATGACGGCATCGAGGGATTGATCGAACTCCAGCGGGGGAACCGTGCCGAGGTCAAAGATGCGCTGCTCAATGTTCGGGAAACATTTATGCATGTGATCCGCCAAGTACACTACACCGATGGGAAAAATGGGGTTGCAGGGCAGGCGGACGTAGAGAATTTTTTCAGTGGGGTTGAGAGCAGCAGAGTGGGACATAGTAGGGGTGTGAGTTGAGTCCATAGGGGAAAGCATCCTGAGGGTGAATCTGGATCTTTGCTGAATGGGAGAGGGCGATCGCTGAGAATCTTTTACATAACTTAATTTAACGGGTTCGCCCCATCTCTTACAACCTCCCACGGAATCGCTGAATTCCGTAGTACCACGATTGACAGGGGTTCGACGCTATGGGTGAATGAACATAGGGCATTTCTGTCCGTGAAACACTCTGTAACATACATGACTAGACTCGGTGACCAGAAGGTCGTTAGGGGTTCTGCTTGTTTTTTTATTGGTAGTCGTGTTTACAACAACTCTTCAACTGAGAGTGTTAACGTAGAAATGTTAATGAATAGTAAATCTCTATATAGAGGGCCTGAATCGTTATGGCTCAGATTTTTGATCCTGTACCGAGTAGTGTTGATGATCCGACACTCTGTTGTTACGTCAACGCCACCAGCCAAATTCAAATTGCTCGGATTACCAATATTGAAAATTGGTACTTTGAGCGGGTTGTCTTTCCCGGTCAAAGGCTTGTTTTTGAAGCATTGCCTGGCGCACTTTTAGAAATACACACCGGCATGATGGCAAGTGCCATTTTGTCAGACACGATCCCCTGCCATAAATTGCGGGTTCATGCGGAAGACGGCGTGGACGCTCCTCCAGCACCCAATCTTGAAGCGGAAGCGGCTCAAGGTTCTGACCATGCTAGCCATAGTAACGAAGAACCTCTAACGGTTTAACGTTATTGCTGGTCTCATAATTAAAACTGTTTTAAATACTGGATTGAGTCTAATTGCCTTAGTCCAGTTTTTTAATGCAGACTGACCTAAATGATAAGGTGGAGAGTAGTGCGAAACCTGTCACCGGAAAGAGGGTCAATTGTGGATTTACCGTCCTTTTTATGGCTATGGAAGATTGCCGCATGGTCGATGGGGTTGTCCTTGACGGCATATTGCACGCTGGGCCTGAGCGGCCTATGGATGCGATGGGGGCGATCGCATCCAACCGCGCCCCTGTGGTTGCGTCCGCTCCATCTCACGATTGGGATCACACTGGTTCTGTTAGTGCTGCTACTGCTGTCCATCGGCATTGTGGGCACGTTGGGACAGTATGGTTCCCTGGGTCATTCTTGGCATTTGGGGGCGGGGTTGATCGTGGTGGCGCTGGTGTTAAGTTCGGCGGCGACGGGGTTAAATGTGGGACGGCGGCCCTGGGTGCGCCCCTTGCATCTCAGTATTAACGGGGTCTTGTTCGCCGGGTTTCTCTGGGTGTCGTGGACGGGCTGGGCCGTGGTGCAGAAATATTTACCAGGATCAACACTTTAAATGCTGTACTCGACCGAATCGCGGAATCCTGGCCTAGGCTTCTCAGGCTTTGTTAAGATACCTTTACGGTTTATCGTTGTTCACAAACATTATGATGCAAGCAATGTTCGGGGTTACGGTGGTGTTGGGTGAATTGCCTCTTGCGTTTACCGCTGTTTATGTGGTGGGATTTATCGCAGCGGTGGGGATTGGTTCGATCGCTTGGTATAACTCCAAGCGTCCGGCGGGTTGGGAAGGGCGCGATCGCCCTGATTTCGTGCCGAAAGTGAACGAAGAGGACGAAACCGCAGAATAATCCTCCCCTCAACCTCGCAAAGGATAGAGATGTGCTAAATCCTCACCGTTGATCCGATAGGCGGCCCCAAATCCCATCACAAAGCGGCCGCCCTGGGGGGTGAGACACACCAGTTGAAAATCCTCTAAACTCCGTAGGGTTTTGACCATTGCGCCAAACCGCGCCTCAAATTGATCAGCGATCGCCTCCCACTCCGCCGCCTCTCGTTCAATCACTGTGACCGTACAGTCATAGGTCAAGCGGCGACGGGCAAAAATTTGTTGGCATTGGGCTTCATCCTCAAGCCACATCACACTCGCCCGTTGAGTCGTCAGCATGTTTTGAGTATGAATCGCCAGACCACTAATCAACACATACACCTGACGAGCGGCATTGATCACAAACGGCGCATAACTGGCATGGGGGACCCCCGCCCCGCTCACCGTGCTGAGTACCAGGCTTTGGAACTGGTGGGGAAAATCAAGATACAGGCTTTGGGGGTCATCCGGGGAGGTCATCACGACAACAACATTAGAGCAACGGCACAGATCAACGCATCACCCGGCACAGGGCCGGGGGTTATTCCTCAAGTTCGAGTTCATTTTCCTGCCAGACCAACCCCGCATCATCATCTCCCTCGGCATAATCGGGTACGGTGTGGATGATGTAGGGGAGCGATGCACCAGCTAACCCCCGCTGAATCCGTTCGGGCGTACCGGAAAAGACTACAAACAGGGGGTAAACCCGCTCTGCCCCTTCACTGATCACATCTTCATAGCGGTGTGGCATCACCCATTCATAGTCTTTATCGAGGTGTATTTGGGTATTGCGCCACCGCATTAAGAGTTCAGAAAAGTCTTCCTGGGGACGATGGATGAAGACCAAAATTTCCACCCCCATTTTGATTTTCCATTCCGGATCACACATCAAAATGGCCAGGTCACAGTCCAAGATGCGGGCGGTGTTGGGGGTGTATTGGATCGATGATTGATTGGGTTTGGGGTGGCGAATCCGAGCAATGGGCAAGGGCAGGGGAATCACACTGTCGTAGGGTCGCCGCATACTCGGAATCATTTCGAGGTACGGGCGATGCTGTTTGAGGAGTGCGATCGCTGCATCCCGATTGCTATATTCCGCGAGCAGGGTTTCGTAATAATACGATTTCACAGGCATAAAAACTCCATTCAATTAGCCAAGTTCATCAAACACAGCAAACATCGGCAGATACATCGATAAAAGAATCACCCCCACCAAAGCTGCCACCCCTACCATCATGATCGGCTCAATCACACTGGTGAGGGCTTTGACAGACTGTTCGACTTCATCTTCATAAAAGTCAGCGACTTTCATCATCATGGAATCCAATTCCCCGGTTTCTTCACCAATACTGATCATCTGAATCGCCAAGGGGGGAAACACCGCCTCTTCTTCGAGGGCGACGCTAATCATCCCCCCCTGTTGAATTTCGGATTTGGCCCGTTCGATCGCATTGGCTACCACTTGATTGCCTGCCACATCCCGCACAATGTCCATACAGTTCAAAATGGGGACACCGGAACGGGTCAGCGTCCCGAAAATCCGGCAGAAGCGGGCGACGGCGGTTTTGGTGTTCAGGTCACCAACGAGGGGTGCTTTGAGGAAAAAGGCATCAATTTGTAAATGTCCGGCGGGGGTTTTGTAATAGATTTTGTAGGCGGTGGTGATGCCAAAAATAGAACCGAGAAAGACGGGCCAAAACCACCAGTCGTTCGCATCGGGGATGAATAAGTTACTCAAGATCAGCATGATCTGAGTGAGCAGCGGTAGGGTTGTTCCGAGGTCTTCAAAAATGCCCGCAAAAATGGGAATCAAAAAGATCGTCATGGCAAAGAAGACAATCACCGCCAAGGAACCCACCGCCATGGGATAGGTCATGGCGGATTTGATTTGGTTGGTGAGGCGCTGCATGTTTTCGAGCAAGACCGCCAGACGATCGAGAACTTGATCCAGCACCCCACCGGTTTCACCGGCATCCACCATGGCAACATAGAGTTGATCAAAGCATTCGGGATATTTCCGCATTGCTTCGCTGATGCTGACCCCGGCCTGCACGTCGGCACTGATGCCGGTGAGGGCTTTTTTGAGTTTGGGGTTGGGGCATTGGTCTTGCAGGATACTGAGCGATCGCACCATTGCCACCCCAGCATTGATCATCACTGCGAATTGCCGTGAGAAAACCGCTTTGTCTTTGACGGTGACGGAGGTTAATTTTTCCGACAGTTCATTGAGGTCAAACCCCATACCCGATCGCTCAATTTTGCCAATACTGGAATATTGGTTTTGGAGCATCATCCGAGCTTGTTCGGCTGAGGTCGCTTTGACCTTTTCTTTCAGCTTATTGCCTTTAGAATCTTGAACTTCAGCAGTGAACTGGGGCATGGCAGTTAATCCAACTCGCAAGAGTGACAAGGGTAAAATCAACGAAAAAGAAGCGATCGGGTGGGGGTTATCTCCCTAAGAGCCGCTGTAATTCATCAGGCTTGCTGCATTTTCCGGCCGCTTCTTCAAATGTAACCTGTTTATCTTTGACAAACTTGGCGAGGGCTTGCTCCATGGTTTGCATCCCCATTTTCATCCCGGTTTGAATCGAGGAATAGATCATGGAGGTTTTGCCGTCACGGATCAGGTTAGCGATCGCCGGTGTCACGATCATAATTTCCTGGGCCATACAGCGTCCATATTCCCCCGGTTTGGGGTTCGCCTTCGCCACCAAACATTGACTAAACACCGCCAGCAACGATTGCGACATCTGAGCGCGAATTTGGGGCTGCTGTTCCGGGGGGAACACATCCAACAGTCGGTCAATCGTCCCTGCTGCCGAGTTGGTGTGCAGTGTTCCCATCACCAAGTGACCGGTTTCTGCTGCCGATACGGCGAGGGCGATCGTTTCTAAATCCCGCATTTCCCCCACCAAAATAATATCGGGATCTTGGCGGAGTGCCCCTTTCAACGCATTGGAGAAACTTTTGGTATCTTCCCCTTTTTGGCGTTGATGAAAGAGACTTTTGATGTTGGGAAACACATATTCAATCGGGTCTTCCACCGTCAGAATATGCTCAGACCGGGTGCGATTAATCAGGTCAAGCATCGCCGCCATCGTTGTGGTTTTCCCCGATCCGGTTTGGCCCGTGACCAACACCATGCCCCGCGGCCGTTCGGTCATTTCCCGGACAATATCCGGCAGCCCCAACATATCAAAGTTCGGGATTTTAGACGATAGCGCCCGCATACAAGCTGCCCAACACCCCCGCTCTTTGTAGACATTGAGGCGGAACCGGGCTAAGCCTTTCACCCCGTAGGATGAATCTAGCTCCCAGTTTTGCTCAAGCTCCTTGCGTTGCTTGTTGTTGAGCATGCTGAAGATCAGCTTTTGACATTCTTGGGGAGATAGAGGCTCATCTCCAAGGGCAGGTTGAAGGTGCCCACTGATTCGGAAATAGAGGGGAGCACCGGCTTGAATATGGACATCAGAGCCGCCCATTTCAACCAGTTGTTCAAGGACATCTTCGATCATTAATTCCATAGTGGATGCTCCTTAGGCAGTCATTAGATTAAGAGTGTGGGGTACTCCTCACAACGGAGTGTGCCCAGGTGGGAGGATTTTTGTATCCCTTAGTCCGAAAAACGCGGGGTCATGCAGTAGGGACAATCGACCCATTCGGGCTGTAGTTCAGCCGCGCAGGTTGCACAGGTTAGACCACTCTTGCGCTTGGCCTTGAGTTCGGCTTCTAACCCGGCATCGGTGAAGGTGACTCGTTCGACTTCTTCGAGGGTGGTGTGGCCTTCTCTGACCAGGTTGAGGCTGTAGGCTAGCAGGGTTTTCATCCCTTCTTCTACGGCGACTTCTTTGATGCGATCGGTGGAGGCTCCGGCGTTGATCAGGGCTTGGAGATTTTCGGTCATCTTGAGCACTTCATAGACCCCGACCCGGCCTTTATAGCCAATGCCGCCGCATTTTTCGCAACATTTGTTGGCTTTGCGGTCTTCGATCGCGATTGTATTGGCTTTGTAAATGGTGATTTCGCCATCGGCAGCGGCGGTCATTCCATAGCGGGCCAATTCTTCGCGGCTGGGTTCGTAGGGCACGCGGCATTCACTACAGACGCGCCGCATCAGCCGTTGGGCCAGCACACCCAGGAGCGCCCCGGACACCATGAACGGTTCAACGCCCATTTCATCAAGGCGAGCGATCGCCCCTGCCGCGTCGTTCGTGTGCAGCGTTGTTAAGACCAAGTGACCCGTTAGCGCCGCCTCAATCGCCGTTTTCGCCGTTTCCTTATCCCGCGTTTCCCCCACCAGGATCACGTCAGGATCTTGCCGCAGGAACGATCGCAAAATTGACGCAAAATCCATCCCCTTTTCACGGATCACCTGCACCTGCGTAATCCCCGGCAAGGAATACTCAATCGGGTCTTCCGCCGTACTGATATTAATCCCCGGATCATTCCGTTCGGCGAGCACCGAATACAAACTGGTGGATTTCCCCGACCCCGTCGGCCCCGTTACCAAAATCAAGCCAAAGGGGCGACGGGCCATCTCCCGCACCAACTCTAGAGTCTCCTCATCACTAATTAACTTGTCTAACCCCAACTGCGTCGAAGAGTTATCCAAAATCCGCAGCACCACCTTTTCTCCGTACCGACTCGGCAGGGTACTGACCCGGAAGTCAATTTTGCGACCTTGGTACACCTGGCGGATTTTGCCATCCTGGGGCATCCGTTTTTCGGCAATATCCAACTCCGCCATAATTTTGAAACGAGCGGCCACGGCCCCCGCCACCTTTTTCGGAAAGGGCGGGAACGATTGTTGCAACACCCCATCTTTACGGAACCGGACTCGCAGGGTTTCTTCTTGGGGTTCAACGTGAATATCAGACACCCCATCTTGGAGGGCTTTAATCAAAATCTTTTTCACCAAGTTGACGATGGGAGCGCCATTAATATCATCTTGGCTGAGATCCTCTTCTAGCTCATCGGGGGCTTCTCCAAGGGCATCAAGGTCGCCCACAATGTCGGACACGTCGGCAGCTTTGGCGGCTTCTTGTTCTTTTTCGCGTTTGACTTGCTCATCGAGGTACTGATCAATGAGACGTTGATAGTCTTGTTCGGTAATCACCATCCGCTGAAGCGTAATCCCTCGCAGCACCCGCTTGAGATCATCTTGGGCTTCGAGATCATCGGGGTTGACCATCGCCACGAGGACGGAGGGGGGATCACCCTCACTTTTGCGGAGGGGGACGAGTTTGTGACGACGACAGATATCATCCGGCACCAGGGTTTCGATCAATTCGGCCATCTGGTTATTTTCGATCGCATTCACTTCCGGATCGATCGAATCTACGCCGTACAGAATCTTAAGCTCAAACAGTTGCTGCTTCTTGTACTGGCGTTGTAACTCTGGGGTGAGTTGGCGACCGGTAATCGTTTCAAGCACGTCTGTGAGGGGTCGCCCGGAACGACGGGTTTCCGTGAGCGCCTGTTTCATCTGTTCGCTTTCGATGTAGCCCGCTTGAATTAATTTATTTCCGAAGGGAGAAAAATCATTACGAACAGTGAGGGCCCGAGAGCGCCGGGAGATTCTCGATGAGGATTGGGTCATAGCCGAGTTCCGCTACTGGATGAAGAATGTCGAGGGGCGAGGTGAGTAAGGTTTGGATGTTGACGCAAGGATAACTCACCTATCTTGTTTTCCATTAAACCGTAGATATTCCCTGATCGGTAAATTCTTTGCGTGTCAATTCAGCATTGATGCTGTGGTTTTGTCAATGCGAAATTGGCGTATTTTCCAGGCCAGGATGGTTCTGTGGCGCGGGGAAATTCCAAGAAAATCTTGGGGGTCGGTAGAATAGCACAGAGGCCAAACGGTATGATGGTTCAGTGAGATCTGCAAACCTTGCCGCGTTGTGGCTTTGCTGCCGGCGTTCAATGCTGTTTAAACGTGGCGGACTGCCTCTTGAAGTTGATTTTTGTTTAAGTTTACGAGACCTCCTATGACAAACGACCCCAACCAGCCTGATGTGACGCTAGACACCCCTGATGGTGCTGATCCAACGGTTGCAGCGGATCATGCCATAGACGAGTTATCAACGCCTCCGGAGGGGGCTGATGCTGTGGCTGATGAGTTAGAGTCGGTGGCCACAGAACCGAGCGATGATGCTGTGGCAACGGAGCCAACGTTGTCGAGTGATCAAGTGCAGGCTGTGGAAGCGATGCAGTTTGAACTCGAATCGTTACGCCGTCAGCTTGCCCAACAGGCTCAACAATTGGAATCCCATAAGACGCAGGCGTTGAGAATTGCTGCGGATTTTGATAATTTCCGGAAGCGCACCCAGAAGGAAAAAGAGGATCTGGAGTATATGGCGAAGCGGACGACCCTGGCGGAGTTGTTGCCGGTGGTGGATAATTTTGAGCGGGCGCGATCGCACATCAAAGCCGTCACCGAAGGGGAAGCCACGATCCATAAGAGCTACCAGAGTGTCTACAAAAATCTCGTGGATATCTTGAAGCGGCTCGGTGTGGCACCGATGCGGCCTGAAGGGCAAGAGTTTGACCCGAATTTCCACGAAGCGATGATGCGACAGCCGACGAATGAATATGCCGAAGGGGCGGTGATGGAGCAACTGGTGCGGGGCTATCTCCTCCATGACCGGGTCTTGCGCCATGCTATGGTCAAGGTTGCGGCTCCCCCGGAACCTGAAAGGGTCGAGGAAGAGGCGATCGCCAACGACAGCGACGCAGAAACCGAATAAGTCACCGCCCATCGAGTGGTTCCACGCCACTCATTCCACTGTCTAGAATCCTCTCCGTGCAAAAAACACTTGCACAGAAGCGGATTCCCATTAAAATCAACATAAAGAATCAAGCCATTGTTGCGGACTGACTTCTTGATTTAGCATCTTGCACACTTCTACTGCCCAAGTGTCATGGGAAAAGTTATTGGTATTGACCTCGGCACAACGAATAGTTGTGTGGCGGTACTCGAAGGCGGTAAGCCCATCGTCATCCAGAGCACAGAGGGAGGGCGAACCACTCCCAGCATGGTCGGCTTTGACAAGTCCGGCGAGCGCTTAGTGGGGCAGTTAGCCAAGCGGCAAGCTGTAACCAACGCCGAAAATACGATTTACAGTATTAAGCGGTTTATCGGTCGGCGTTGGGATGACACGTCGGAGGAGCGATCGCGCGTTCCCTACATCTGTGTTCAAGGCCGCGACAGCACCGTAGACGTGGAAATTCGGGGCAAAAGCTACACCCCCCAAGAAATTTCCGCCATGATTCTGCAAAAGCTCAAAGCCGATGCCGAACAATTCCTCGGTGAAACCGTCACCCAAGCCGTGATCACCGTCCCCGCCTACTTCACCGATGCCCAGCGCCAAGCCACCAAAGACTCAGGCACCATCGCCGGCCTCGACGTGATGCGGATCATCAACGAACCCACCGCCGCCGCCCTCGCCTACGGCCTCGACAAACAAGACCAAGACCAACATATCCTCGTCTTTGACCTCGGCGGCGGTACGTTTGATGTGTCCGTCCTCCAACTCGGCGACGGTGTCTTTGAAGTCAAAGCCACCTCCGGCAACAACCACCTCGGCGGCGATGACTTCGACAACGTCATCGTGCAATGGATGGCCGATGAATTTCAAGTCAGCGAAGGCATCAACCTCCGGGGCGACAAAATGGCCCTCCAGCGCCTCCGGGAAGCCGCCGAAAAAGCCAAAATCGAGCTATCCACCGTCGGCAACACCTCCATTAACCTCCCCTTCATCACCGCCGACGAAACCGGCCCCAAACACCTCGAATGTGACCTCTCCCGCTCCAAATTCGAAGAACTGGCCAACGAACTGATCAAAGGCACGATCCTGCCCGTCAAACAAGCCCTCAAAGACTGCGACCTCACCACCAACCACATCGATCGCATCCTGATGGTCGGCGGCTCCACCCGGATTCCCGCCGTCGGCAACGCCATCAAACAATACTTTGGCGGCAAAGAACCCGATCGCTCCGTCAACCCCGATGAAGCCGTTGCCCTCGGTGCGGCTATCCAAGGCGGTGTCCTCGGCGGTGAAGTCGAAGACCTCCTCCTCCTCGATGTCACCCCGCTTTCCTTGGGGATTGAAACCCTTGGCGAAGTCTTCACCAAAATCATCGAGCGCAACACCACGATCCCCACCAGCAAATCCCAAGTCTTCTCCACCGCCATTGACGGCCAAACCTCCGTCGAAATCCACGTTCTCCAAGGGGAACGGGCCATGGCACGGGACAACAAAAGCCTGGGTAAATTTCTGCTCACCGGAATTTTGCCCGCCCCCCGTGGCGTGCCCCAAATCGAAGTCACCTTTGAAATCGACGTGAACGGCATCTTGCGCGTCTCCGCCCAAGATAAAGCCACCGGCAAAGAGCAAAGCGTGCGGATCACCAACACCGGTGGCCTCAGTTCTGCCGAAGTGGAACGCATGCGCAGCGAAGCCGAGCAATATGCCGAGCAAGACAGACGGCGGATGGAACTCGTCGAACTCCAGAACCAGGCCGACAGCATCACCTACACCCACGAAACAACCCTCAAAGACAACAGCGACCTGATTCGCGACGACCTCAAACAGCAAGCGGAGGCCAAGCGGGAAGCCCTCGCCCTAGCGTTTAAAGATCCAAGCTCCACCGTTGAAGTGGTGAAAACGCGCCTTGAGGAGTTTAAACAAGCGGTGTTAGCCGTGGGGACGGATCTATATAACCGGGCTAATCAAGGTGTGAGTGCTGAATTTGAAACCGTTGATGATGTACCCGCCGAAGCCCCCACAACCATAGACCCCGCCGAGCCTAGCGAACAGCCCACGCAAATCATCGCAGAAGAAGAGATGGAAGCCAGCGACGACGATGAATTTCGCTTCGAGTTTGATGATGATGATGCCACCTTAGCGGCAGATTATGAACCCGTGGATTAGGGGGCAGTGGGGCCGCTAATTTGTTAAAGTTTTATGTAGCGTTTTTTACTCATTCACCCGACGGATCCGTACCCTATGGCAGGCGATTACTATCAGACTCTTGGGATTTCCCGTGATGCAAATCAAGATGAGATCAAGCGAGCCTATCGTCGGCTAGCTCGAAAATATCATCCGGATGTGAATAAGGAACCCGGAGCCGAAGATAAGTTTAAAGAAGTCAACCGCGCCCATGAAGTGCTGTCCGATCCAGAAATCCGGGCTCGCTACGATCGCTTCGGAGAAGCTGGGGTCTCATCCGGCGGGGCGGGGGGCTACTCCGATTTTGGCGATATGGGGGGGTTTGCCGATATCTTTGAGACAATTTTTAGTGGTTTCGGCGGCGGTGGCAGTGCGGCAGGGGGAACCCAAGCCCGTCGTCGTAGTGGGCCGGTACGGGGTGATGATCTGCGCCTCGATCTCAAACTGCAATTCCGAGAAGCGATTTTTGGGGGTGAGAAAGAGATTCGGATTCCCCACCAAGAAAGCTGCAAAGCCTGTAATGGCACGGGTGCGAAGCCTGGCACGGGGGTGAAAACCTGCGGAACCTGTAATGGGACGGGGCAGGTGCGCCGCGCCACACGCACACCCTTCGGTAGTTTTGCGCAGGTATCGGTCTGCCCAACCTGTAACGGTGAGGGTCATGTGATTGAAGAAAAGTGCGAAAGCTGCGGCGGCGCGGGCCGGAAACAGGAGACGAAGAAACTTAAAATTACGATTCCCCAAGGGGTGGACAATGGTACACGTCTGCGGGTGGCTCGTGAAGGGGATGCTGGGGTGCGGGGCGGTACGCCGGGCGACCTTTATGTGTATCTGTTTGTTGAGGAAGATGCTGAATTTAAGCGCGATGGGATTAATATCCTGTCGGAGTTGCAGGTGAGTTATTTGCAGGCGATTCTCGGCTGTCGGATTCCGGTACAAACTGTCGATGGGGATGTGGAATTGACGATTCCGGCGGGGACGCAGCCGAATACGGTGCTGAAGCTGGACGATCGCGGCGTGCCCCAGTTGGGCAATCCGGTGAGTCGTGGTGATCATTTGATTACGATCAAGATTGCGATTCCCACGAAGGTTTCTGTCGAAGAGCGTGAATTGTTGATGCAGTTGGCGAAGCTGCGCGGCGATGCGACGGAAAAGGAGGGGGGACTTGAAGGGTTCCTCGGCAAGATGTTCCGGGGTTAGGGGGGCGATCGCATGACTCCGAACCCTAACCAACCCCTCGCCGCGTCTTTAGATCTGCGTGGCACGCCCTGCCCACTGAATTTCGTGCGCACGAAACTCCGTCTCGAACAGATGGCGGCGGGGGAAGTCCTGGAAGTGTGGCTCGATCCGGGGGAACCGATTGAACAGGTTCCCGACAGTTTAGTGATGTCAGGCTATACCCTCGAAACCGTCGAAGAGCGTGACGGTTTTTTCGCAGTTCGGGTGTTACGGGCGGTGGATGCGGATGACCACTGACCCGTCGCCGCGTTGGGCGGGGATGGTCGTTGCGAAGCAGGCCAATTTTTATCAGGTGCGGCTAGAGGGGGCGACCCCAGCCACCCTCCTTTGTACGCGCCGATCGCGCCTCAAAAAATTAGGACAGCGGGTGATGGTGGGCGATCGCGTCCAGATCGAAGACCCCGACTTCACCGATGCCCAGGGGGTGATTTGTGAGATCTTGCCCCGTCGCACTTGCCTCGATCGCCCTCCGATTGCCAATGCGGATCAGATTCTTTTGGTGTTTGCGATCGCCCAACCCAGTCTCGACCCCTGGCAACTGAGCCGCTTCCTGATCCAAGCCGAAGCCACCGGCATCGCGACCCAAATTTGTCTCAACAAATGCGATTTGGTTCCCACCACCGAGCAGCAGCATTGGCAAGCTCGTCTACAAGCCTGGGGCTATGATCCCCTCGTGCTCAGTGTGGAGCATCAAATCGGGCTCGACCAACTGGCCACCCAACTGGCGGACCGGGTTACCCTCTTTGCGGGGCCATCGGGGGTGGGAAAATCGAGCCTGATTCGCACCCTAATCCCCGATGTGGAGGTGCGCGTGGCGGAGGTGTCGGGCAAACTGCAACGGGGTCGCCACACAACGCGCCATGTGGAACTGTTTGAACTCACCACCGGGGGCCTGTTGGCCGATAGTCCCGGTTTTAACAAACCCGATTTGGTCTGTGCGGCGCAGCAATTGGCGGGCTATTTTCCCGAAATCCGCGATCGCCTGGCCGCCAACCCCTGCCACTTTAACAACTGCATCCACCACAACGAACCGCACTGCGGTGTCCGAGGCGAGTGGGAACGGTACGAGCATTATTTAAAATTTCTCGAAGAAGCGATCGCCGCCGAAACCGTCCGCCACCAACAACCCGACAGCGAAGCCCGCGTCAAAGTCAAAATCAAAACCGACGGTCAACGCACCTATGAACCCCGTCTCGAAAGCAAGAAATATCGCCGCACCTCTCGCCGCCACCGCCACCAAACCTTAAAAGATTGGGAAACTGAACTGAATCGGGAGGATTTGCCACCCACCTAAGTCCGCTCGTCTGCCTGGTTTGCATACTCTTGTACTAAAGACTACACTAGAACTCAACCCCAACTATTCCTATTGTCAAGACATATCCTGAGGTATCGATGGCCGCCATTACTAAAAATTCCGATAAAGACAAAGCCTTAACCCTAGTCCTCAATCAAATCGAACGTAACTTTGGGAAAGGCGCAATCATGCGCTTGGGAGATGCAACGCGGATGCGGGTCGAAACGATCCCCACCGGTGCTTTAACCCTCGACATCGCCCTCGGTGGCGGTTTACCCAAGGGTCGCATCATTGAAATTTACGGCCCCGAAAGCTCAGGGAAAACCACCCTTGCCCTCCACGCCCTCGCCGAAGTGCAAAAAAAAGGGGGCGTTGCTGCTTTTGTTGATGCAGAACATGCCCTTGACCCGGCCTATGCCTCTGCCCTGGGGGTGGATATTGAAAATCTCCTCGTTGCCCAGCCCGATAACGGCGAATCCGCCCTTGAAATTGTTGATCAGTTGGTGCGATCGGCGGCGGTGGATATTGTCGTGATTGATTCCGTGGCGGCCCTCGTGCCCCGCGCTGAGATTGAAGGGGAAATGGGCGATACCCAAGTGGGGCTTCAGGCTCGGTTGATGAGTAAAGCCCTGCGGAAAATTGCCGGGAATATTGGTAAATCGGAATCAACGGTGATTTTTCTTAACCAATTGCGGCAAAAAATCGGGATTAGCTACGGGTCGCCGGAGGTGACCACCGGGGGGAATGCCCTCAAGTTCTATGCGTCGGTGCGCTTGGATATTCGGCGGATTCAAACCCTGAAAAAAGGATCAGAGGGGGAATACGGGATTCGCGCCAAGGTGAAGGTGGCAAAAAATAAGGTCGCACCGCCGTTTCGGATTGCGGAGTTTGATATTATTTTTGGTTCTGGGATTTCGCGCACGGGCTGTGTGATGGATTTGGCGGAACAAACTAGTGTGGTTGTCCGGAAAGGGGCATGGTATAGCTACAAGGGCGAAAATATTGCCCAGGGTCGGGATAATGCGGTGAAGTATCTCGAAGAAAATGAAGCGATCGCCCAAGAGGTAGAATCCCAAGTGCGGGCGGCATTGCAAACCGGGGTGGAAGTGGCCGTCAACTCCATGAAGGGCAGTACCAGCAAGCGGGCGAAAGGCAGCAGCGATCAAGCCAGTTCCGCCCCAGGGGAAGAAGAATAAACCCCGTAATCGGGGCGATCGCAGCCTCGGCTTATCCCTCCTTCGGGTTGCGATCGCCCCCATAGCCCAGAGCGTCCCCATCGAGATCCTCCGCTGGGACTTCATGATCGTGAACCCGTCCCACAGTTTGGGATTCAAAAAAGCGATCTAGAATTTTGGATCGCTGCTGGGGATTGAACGTCTCCGAGGCAGAGATACCCTGCATCGGTTGAGCCACATGGTTTAACGATTCCGCCAGTTGATTCAGAAAAAAATCAGTGGATTTGCTTTGGGATCGAGACTGTCCATCGGAGGGAGGCGATCGCACCTCATCCCGTGCCACCAGCGGCGGAGAATAGGACAGCGGCAAGGTTTTCGTCAGTGCCCCGGCCAACTCTGGCTGAATCGGTGCTGCTGTAATCGCCTGATCACAGAGAAAAAACGAAAAGACAGTCGTCCCAATCCGAATCAGATCCCCTTCTTTTAAACGGAGGGGAACCTGTACCCGCTCATGGTTCAGGTAAGTTCCGTTGGTGCTTTCCAGGTCATGCAAAAAGAATCCTTGGGTTGCAATATATTGAATCGCCGCATGGTGCCGCGAGAGATGATCATCCAGTACGCAAATGGCATTCGTCTCAGCCCGACCCAGAGTCCAGACCCACTGTGGCTGCTCCAGTTTTTGGGTCGTGGTATTGAGCACATTGGTGAGCAAATAAACCTCCTCCGTGTCAATCAACCCCATCAAATAGGGAGTGCGGGGGGCAAGACTCCCAGAGTTGAGGGAATAGTTTTCGAGGTGCAGTAACTCATTGAGGAGATCAGGATGATGATCATAGAGGTTTTGAAAAACGTGATACAGGTTGAGGCGATTTTCGAGTTCCATAACATCATTCGGGATGGAATCTAGACAGGGACAGCATTACGAACGGGGCGATTGCGACGAAGAGCGGGTTTGTTTTTGCTCCACTTTATTCTCGTAGCGCCACAGCCACACCATTAGCGCCACAAGGCCACATTGCAGGGCTAGGTTAGGGATTGCCGCCGGTTTGGCCACCCCAGCGGCTAGTTGCGTCACAAAAATAAACGCCCCAATCAAACCAGAGGCACCAAACCCAACATAGATAAATCGCCGTAACCCTCGATAGGGTGCTTTGGCTTCGGCTTGCAACTGGGCATATTTTTCAGGACTGAGCGATCGCGGCTTAGGCATAGGTATCACTTGAACAAACTGGGGGTATTTTGGGGCATCCGTCCTTAAATTCTAATCGTTATTTGCAATGCCTAAATTCCTGCTATACTTAAAAACGCCTTGCCGATGTAGCTCAGTTGGTAGAGCACTCGATTCGTAATCGAAAGGTCGTCGGTTCAAATCCGTCCATCGGCTTTCTTTTCACCCGTCGTCACTGGAATCACCCCCAGAGGCAGCGGGCGTTTAGGGTTAGGTCATATTCATATCCCGCTGACCCACAAGCCAGTAGGTGGACATTTCCCCTTTCCCCTTGACTTGCAACGCGCCCCGAAAATCAAAGGTAAATTGATCTTGGAGGTGTTCATAGACCGCCTGAGTCACTTGAATTTTACCCGGTTCGCCCAAAGACTCCATCCGTGAGGCCACATTCACCGCATCGCCCCACAGATCATAGATGAATTTCTTAATCCCAATCACCCCCGCCACCACAGAACCGCTGTTAATCCCGATCCGAATTTGGAAAGGCTTTCCACTCGTGGCGGTGATTGTTTCGATCACCTTTTGCATGGCAAGGGCCATATTGGCGATCGCCTCCGCATGATCCGTCCGAGGTTGAGGCAAGCCCCCCACCACCATATAGGCATCCCCAATCGTCTTGATTTTTTCGAGGCCAAATTGCTCCGTTAATTGGTCAAAGGTCGAAAAAATATAATTTAGAAACTCCACCAATTCAATCGGCTTCATCTGGGCCGATAGGGGCGTAAACCCGACGATATCCGCAAAAAGAATCGTCACATTTTCAAACTGTTCCGCCAGGGAACCCGGTTGCTGTTTCAGTTGTTCTGCGATCGCCACTGGCAAAATATTAAGCAGGAGTTTTTCCGCCCGTTCCCGCTCAATCCGGAGGCGTTGCTCGGCTCGCTTGCGTTCTGTGATATCTCGAAAGCCCCAGACCCGCCCCACAATCTCATCCCCCACTTTTTGCGGCCGACTAAACCGCTCCAAAACACGGCCATCCCTAAATTCTAAAAGTTCAAAAGACTCCGCCGCCGGATGATTGTGGAGGTCTTGGATACGTTGAATAAATGCCCCCGGATCAACGACCTGCCGCGCTAGAGGCATTAAGCGATCGCTCTGATTCGGACTCATCAACACCTCCGGCGCAATATTCCACATCTCCAAGAAATTTTGATTATAGGCAACAATATTATCGGAATAATCCACCGCAATCACCGCATCAGTAATCGATTCAAGCACCGCTTTTTGCAGAGCCAAAGACTTTTCCAACGCCGCTTTAGCCGCCTTCCGCTCTGTAATATCCCGAATGATCATCAGCACCTCATTTTCCCCACTCACCACCGTGCGGATTTCTTGTTGAAACACCTTCTGATCGACAGTAAACGACACCTCATCAACCTGCATCTGCTTCGTCACAAGGGCTGAATTAATTGCCCTCAAAAATGCTTGAGTCACCTCCAGCGGTAACACTTCAGAGACATGCTTCCCAATGCGCTCCACATTGGTGCGCAGTTGAGGCATGAAATCCGGAGCCACTAAATAATCTAAGTACACCCCGTCGCTATTAAATCGAATCATGAGATCCGGAATCGCAGCCAAAATAGCCCGATTCTTATCTTCACTTTCTCGGAGTGCGATTTCTGCTTGTTCCCGTTCTCGGAGTGCTGCTTTTTGTGCCGTGATATTGCGGATCATAAACAATACTTCATCATCCCCATAGGGAACCACTCGCACCTCTTCATCTTGCCGTTGCCCATCCATCAAGATCTGTTGTTCATAAATCTGAACTTGACCACTTTCTAATGCTTGCTGAATGTGGTACAAATGCCGCTCGGCCACCTCCGGCAATAAAAACGTGGTGATATGTTCACCAACGGGATCAAAATCGCTGGGCAGGAGATTTTTGACACCGTAACTTTGCATAAAACCAAGATAAATTCCATCCTGATTAACACGAAACATCAAATCAGGAATTGCAGTCAGAATAGCGCGATTTTGAAATTCGCTTTGGCGGAGGGAGGCTTCAGATTTTTTGTAGTCTGTGATGTCACGAGCGACCCACACCACGGTATCTAGAGAAATGCGCGAAATATTACCTAAGCACCAAATTGTTCCTTGGGGTAAATCAATTTGATATTCAAAGCTGACGGGATTACCCGTTTCTAAAACCATCCGAATTTGGTTGAGAAAATAGTCAGCTTGTTGTTTGGGAAAAAAGTCATGGAGAGTGCGCCCCAAGAGTTTGTCTTTGGTGTGGATGAGCAAGCGGAAGTTGCCCGACGGAATGCGTTTATAGCGTCCGTTGTAGTCAAAAACGAGGACAAGTTCGGTCATGGCTTCAAAGAGGCCGCGCAGTTCGGCTTCTTTGGTGGCGAGGGTGGCGGTACGTTCGGCGACTCGTTCTTCGAGATCGCGGTTGCTGCGTTCTAGAACACTGAAGGAGCTTTGGAGTTGCTTGGCCATCATGTTGAAGGTGATCGCTAACTCCCCCAGCTCGTCATTGCGCTCAATGGGGGTGGGCTGCGTCCATTCCCCTTCGGCTAACTGCCGTGCTGATTGACTCAGGCGCAGAATGGGAGACGTGACCCAACGGGCGGTTAGAATTCCCACTCCTGTAGCGATCGCGAGGGCCACCAGACACAAGATCACCGTCATCTGGTTACTCTGCTGAATTTGCGCCATAAAGTCCTGCTCTGGCACCACCATCACCACCAACCAATCCAAGCCATGCTCATCCCGCAGGGGCAACACATTCACAAAGTGGGGTGTATCGGCAATCTCAAAGCGCAATTGTTGGGGGCGATCGATATTGCGCCAATTGCCAAACTCCGCCGTCAACGAAGTCGCCGCCCCACGAATCTGGGAAATTTCACTCGTCGTCGCAGGACGCTGCTCCTCCGTGTTGGGGATAAACGGTGATTCCTCTGTAGAGGAGGCGATCAGTTTACCCGCCCGATCGACAATGAACACTTCGCTTTGCTCGCTCATGTCCAAGCCCCGCAAAAACTGACTCAGTTGATCCAACGACAGATCAACCCCCAGCACCCCTTTTAAATTTCCCACCTCATCGTAAATCGGTTGGCTAGCGGTAATGCCAGGGGTTTGGGTGGACACAAAGAGATAAATATCGCTCCAAGCAGCTTGGCGGGTCTCGCTGGCTTTTAAAAACCAGGGACGCTGACTCGCATCGTAGGTTTTTGTTTCGAGTAATTCTTGACGATTGGCGCGGCTGTCGGTGTTGTAACGATAATAGTTCCCCTGCTTAAAGTTTTCCGTGAGGCGTAAAAAGGGAAACCCCTGCTCACTCCGGCCGGCGAGGACAATGCCCCCCTCAGGATTGCCCACAAAAACGGCCGTGATATCGTCAAAGGTTTGCAGTTGTTGCCAAAATTGGTATTCCAGATCACGAGTTTCGTTGAGATCAAGCAAGCCTAAGCGAATCGATTGGGCATTGGTTTGATTGATCTGATGGGGAACACTTAGCGCGGTGATCACCTCTTGCTCAATGCGATTACTGAGTTCATCAATGACTTGATTGGCTAGATCAGCCACGGCTTTCTGACCATTCCGAAACGAAAGATACCCGACAATTCCCACTGCCGCGAAAAGCTGTAGGACAAAGGGTAAAACCAGAACAACTCGCAGGGGAAGATGCTTCAAGGGATAAGAGCCAACTCGCAATAGCATCCGCAGCATTGACGTTAAAACCTGGTGACACTATCTCTATGTTTACAGGGCTTTGGGAACCTAGTCCGTAAATCTACAAGAATTCATGATCTCTCAGGTTTCCGTTCTTCAGTTCTCCAGGCCCGACTTGCCATTCTGTCGTGATTTTAACCAATTCCCATTAGAATAGAGGCCATATATCAGAATCTGACAATTCTTACGTTAATTTTTGGTTGATTTTTCAGAGTAAGCCCATGAGTATCACCACGGCGAGTGCCACTATGACCACGGGGCCTCTACAAGCACCCGTTCAAGATCGGCAAGTTGTTCGGAAACCGTACCCGAATTTCAAAGTGATTGTCCTCAATGATGACTTCAACACGTTTGAACATGTGGCCAGTTGTCTTTTGAAATATATTCCGGGGATGACGAGCGAGCAGGCGTGGCAGTTGACGGAGCAGGTGCATTTTGAGGGGCAGGCGATCGTGTGGGTTGGCCCTCAGGAACCGGCGGAACTGTACCATCAGCAATTGAGCCGGGCGGGGCTGACGATGGCTCCTCTTGAGGCGGCGTAATGGTGAAACCCGATAAAGGCCGCTTGGTGTGGAATCATTCGACCCATGTGCCGGGGTTGATTCCGGTGTTGGAGCGATTGATTACCCATGAGGGGATTCAAACGGTAACGCCGGGGGTGATTGGGCGGGTGCGGGGCCATTCACCGCAGTTGAAGTTACGAATTTCGGTGCCGATTCGGGGTGGGTTTAAGGCGATCGCCCGCTACGGCAAAACGGTGCAAGAAGTCTTTATTCTCACCACCCTCGAACAGTCTGCCCTCGAAGCGTCAATTCAAACCTGCTTACGACGTTAGGCAGCAGGGGCGGGGTTTAACGCCAAGACCGGTACCAGCGGGCGAGACGCTGGGGATTGATGCCGCAGGCGTAGCCGAGGATCATCAGTTGGTTGATGCCGGTGGTTTTGACCACGCCGAGGCGTTGCCAGCGGCGGGCGGAGGTGTGGACGGCGGCGGGGGCGATCGCAATTTTGCCCCGTTTCCCCATCTGACGCACCCACACAAAGTCTTCCATAATCGGCAGATCGGGAAATCCTCCCCATTGTTCAAAACGGGCTTTGGTGATAAACAGGCCTTGATCGCCGTAGGGGAGGGCGAAATAGTGCGATCGCCACTGCACCAACCGCTCCACCCAGCGCAAGGCGGGCCGCTCGTCCGCAATCTGTAATTGAAACGCCCCGACGATCACCCCCGGTTTGGCTAAGGTCATCTCGACCCAATGGGGAAAGTCGGGCGGCAATTGGGTATCGGCATGGAGAAACAGGAGAATGTCCCCGCTGGCTTGGCTGGCTCCGTAGTTCAGTTGGTGGGCGCGGCCGGGTTGGGGGGCGGTGAATACCGTTGCACCGTAGGATTGGGCGAGGGCGACGGTGCGATCGCCACTGCCCCCATCCACCACAATTACCTCTAGATTGGGCATCGCCACCAGGGGCGGCACGGTGAGCGGTAGGGTCGTGGCTTCGTTAAAAACAGGAATAATAATAGAGATCATGGCCTGTTGCGGCTGATCGCAGGCGTTCACGCCGGATTCGTCCGAGGGGGGCGATCCCGCTGATCCACCTGCTGTACATTTCACGAATTTTAGACAATGGGTATTGATTTTGACTCGGTGGGGATTGAGCCGTCAGCGGCGGTGGTGCGGTGGCGCGATCGCCTCCGGGCTGAACGAGCGATCGCGGTGATTCGCGCCCCGGACTATCACATCGGCATCGCCATGGCCGAAGCGGTGATCGCCGGGGGGGTGGGCATGGTGGAAATTACCTGGCAGAGCGATCGCGCCGCTGAGTTAATCACCCACCTCCGCGCAGCGTTTCCCCACTGTTGCATCGGCACAGGCACGATTCTCACCCCGGAACACCTCCACACCGCCCACCAGGCCGGGGCCGAATTCGTTTTCTCCCCCCACAGCGATCGCACCTTGATCGATCACGCCCAGACCCTCGACCTACCGATCATTCCCGGTGCGCTCACCCCGACGGAAATTCTCCAAGCCTGGCAATGGGGGGCGGCCTGCGTCAAGGTGTTTCCCGTCCAAGCCGTGGGCGGTGTGGACTATTTCCGCGCCATTCGCACCCCCGTTTGTGAGCCGTTGCTGATTCCCACCGGGGGCGTGACCTTGGCGAATCTGACGGATTTTCTCGCGGCAGGTGCGATCGCTGTCGGTCTCGCGGGGGATTTATTTCCCAAAGTGGCCCTCAATGCCCAGGATTGGCCCGCCATTACGCAACGGGCCCAAAAGCTGCGATCGCTCCTCACACAATGGCAGCACCAAAACCCTGAAAACCCCAGTCTCTAAGCGATCGCGCTGCCGTACCCTGGAATCATTCCGTTAAGCATTGTTGCCGATTGTGATAAATCACTAAAAACCGATCGGAATACTGGGGATTTATGGCAAGATAGCAAAATCACAGATTTGTGATTGAAGCTGTTCAGGAGATGATGCTCTAATGACCTTACAACTTGGTGATACCGTACCCGATTTTACTCAGGACTCCTCAGAAGGAGAAATTTCCTTTCATTCCTGGGCTGGCGACAGTTGGGTAGTTCTCTTCTCACACCCCGCCGACTACACCCCCGTTTGCACCACCGAACTCGGTGAAGTCTCGCGTCGCAAAGCAGACTTTGAAGCCCGCAACGTTAAAGTCATCGCCCTCAGTGTCGATGATGCCGAATCCCACAAAGGCTGGATCTGCGACATCAACGAAACGCAGAACACCACCGTTAACTATCCCATCTTGGCCGACGTGGACAAAAAAGTGTCCACCCTCTACGGCATGATTCACCCCAATGCCAACGCCTCTTTAACCGTGCGCTCTGTCTTTGTGATTGATCCTCAGAAAAAACTCCGCCTGACGATCACCTATCCCCCGGCCACCGGACGCAATTTTGATGAAATCATCCGCGTTATCGATGCGCTCCAACTCACCGACAACTATCAAGTTGCAACCCCGGTGAACTGGACAGATGGCGATGATTGTGTGGTTGTACCCACCATCCCCACCGAAGAAGCGAAGCAAAAATTCCCGAAAGGAGTAACAGAAGTGAAGCCCTATCTGCGGATGACCCCTCAGCCCAACAAATAATTCACGGCCTCACACCCTGAATTGATCCGAAAAAAGCAAGGGATTTTCAGCCCTTGCTTTTTTGGATTTTGGCGCAGCTTTCTAGCCTAAATTCTTCATGACGCTATATCAAAGCTCTGAAACACTCATCTCTAGGCCGTAGCGGGCAAGATGCCCGCACTACAACTCAGAAGGCAGAATAGGCCTGCTTGATGAATAATCTAGGCTAGGACTGCACCGATAGACTGCTACCACCGTGGACGGTTTTCACCCACTTCAAGCGTTTGCGGCGCACAGCCATGCGGGCGGTGGTGGCGGGCATCACTACGAGCCAATGGAACATGTAGGTATAACCTCGGATTAATTGGGTGATTAATAAACCAAGATTAGCGATCGCCGGCCGCCCTTGAATCCGAGTTAACCCGGTCATCCAACCAATGCCGATAAAGGTAAAGACCAGAGCCGAAAGGGGACTCAACACCGGAGCCTGGTGGCGCAAAATCACCATCAACAAGTCCGGAATCGCAGCGGTGGGGAGGAGATATTGCAAGACCACAAAACAGAGGAGATCCCAGGTTTTCAAGGCCCCCATCCGGTTTTGAATAATCAACCGCCAATAGTCGAGATAGCGTTGGTAACCCCCTTCGGCCCAGCGACTGCGTTGATGCCAGAGGGCTTTTGCTTGGGTCACGCCTTCTTCTGCGATCGCGGGACTGAGACAAAACCCGATATTCCAGCGATCGAGGTGGAGGCGAATCGTCAGGTCGAGATCATCGGTGATTGTTTCTTCGTTCCAATTGCCACAGCGCACTAGGGCAGAACGGCGCACAAATTGACCATTACCCCGCAGTTCGCCAATGCCGCCGATCGCAATTCGCTGCTGTTGAAAATAGCTATCCAGGCACATTTCTAAGTCTTGGCCCTTCGTCCAGAAATTTTCTGAAGCATTGGCGATCGCTTTGCGCACCTGCACCGCCCCCATTTGCTCATCGGCGAACATTGGCATCACATGGCGCAACAAATCCCGCCCCACCAGCGCATCGGCATCAAACACCGCAATCACATCGCGATCAATTTGGGGGATGATTTGGTTTAACGCACCGGACTTACCGCCGCCCGCATTGGGGGGACGATGCACCACCTGGAGTTGAGGAATTTCCTGGGCGAGGCGATCGAGAATTTCCGGGGTGCGATCGGTGCTGGCATCGTCGATGATCCAAACATCGTAGTGGGTTTGGGGATAGTCCACGGCACACAGTTGACGCACCAGACGTTCTACCACTGCTTCTTCATTTTTGGCCGCCACCACCAACGCCACCGACGACGCAGTGGCGAGGTGGTCATCGGTTAAAGGTTGGGGCTGGGCTTGGGGTTTTGCCAAGGTGAGGCGGAGAATATTCACCCCGATAATGCCCGTGAGTGCCACCACGAGCCAAATGCCCCAAGACACCAAATGAAGTGCGATCACACTACCCCAGATCA
Organism: Spirulina major PCC 6313; assembly: GCF_001890765.1. NCBI lineage: Bacteria > Bacillati > Cyanobacteriota > Cyanophyceae > Spirulinales > Spirulinaceae > Spirulina > Spirulina major. Next base: position 3,501,350 of record NZ_KV878783.1, read on the forward strand.
TCATCAGGGTGACGGCGGCTTTCTTGCGTCGGCCAGCATTACCCCGGAAAAAATCGCTGCGAAAGTCTTCTTCATCGCTGTCGGGGTCTGACCAATCGGGCAAGATTGCCGCGAGGGGATCGGAATCGTCATTGGAATCAGGGGTTTGCCAAGGGTGTTCTGCCATTGTTTAACGCAATAAAAGGCATGATCCGGCAGGTTGATTGATTCAAACATCAAGGCGGGTAGCCGGTTTTAATGTCTTATTGTAGCGAGGGTTGTTACAATTTCTAGCGAAATCTTACGATAGGTGGCGTTTAGTCTCGATTACTCTAAGGCGAAATTGAGGGCAAGTGTGGCGCGTGGAGTCCTGAACAATCACCGACGGGAGAGGGCGCGATCGCACCCTCTCTACCATGAATTTTTAAATACAAAACTATTTTGATGAGGATTTTAAAACAACTATGATGATCCAAACTTGGGTGTGGACGGGGTGTTTAGGAGTCGGATCAATCCTGTGGGTTGAAATCATCCGCGATCTTTACCATTGGCTCGCCCATCAATGGCAACCCCTGTATAAACTCCACGGCTGGCATCATCGGGTGTTTCGTCCGGATTTATCGGTGATCAGCCCTGAGATCTATCGCCAAGCCCATTGGTATAACGATCTACCGGAATCCTTGGTGATGTTGCTGTTCAGCCTTGCGCCTTGGTGGCTGGCGTTGCAGTGGGTGTTGCCGTACCCTTGGCTGGCGGGAGTGGGGTCGCTCTATACGGGGGTGTTTTTGCTGGGGGCGATCGCACGGGGTGCGGGGGTTGCCTATGCCGATGAACTCACCGATCTCACCCATCGCCCTGGCCCCTTTCCCACCCATCCCGCCCCCTGGTTCGTCAATCGCACCTACCATTGGCGGCATCACTTCGACGACCAAAATGCCTATTTTTGCGGCACACTCACCCTCATTGACAAACTCATGGGTACAGCACTCTCCCTCAAAGGCAAACGCATCGCCGTCACGGGCGCATCGGGAACCCTCGGCCGGGCGCTCTTGCTACACCTCAAAGCACGGGGCGCGAAAGTGATCGCCCTCAGTTCTGGCACAACGCCGATTACCCTACCCGGTGAGACAGAACCGTTGCCCCTGGTGACGTGGCAAGTGGGCCAAGAAGATGACCTGCAAGCGCATTTGGAGAAAGTAGATATTTTGCTGCTCAATCATGGGGTGAATGTTCACGGGGCGCGAGATCAAGGGGCGATCGCAACCTCCTACGAAGTGAATGCCTTTTCTAGTTGGCGCTTGTTGGAACTCTTTTTAACCACGGTGACAACGAATAAAGCGATCGCCACCAAAGAAGTCTGGCTCAACACCTCCGAAGCCGAGGTCAATCCAGCTTTTAGTCCCCTCTATGAATTGAGCAAGCGCACCCTGGGCGACCTGATCACCCTGCGGCGGTTAGATTCCCCCTGTGTGATTCGTAAACTCATTTTGGGGCCGTTTAAAAGTGAGTTGAACCCGGTGGGGGTGATGTCGGCGGATTGGGTGGCGCGGCAAATTGTCGCCTTAGCGGTGCGGGATGTGCGCAATATTATCGTCACGATTAACCCATTAACCTATCTGCTCTATCCCGTGAAGGAGGTGGCGCGATCGCTCTACTTCCGGCTGTTCACGCGGTCGTCTGGGTAGCCCGGTTTTGCCCTCATTCCCGGCCCTTCTCCCATGGTCTACTGTCGCGGCACAGCTAAAATAGTGCTTCATCGTAGGGTGATTAGGTAGGGTGATTAGGTAGGGTGATTAGGCGGCTTAAAATCCCGCCATCACTTTAAAATCCCGCTATCACTACAATCCGACAATCCGCCGTAACCCACTGTTCAAAATATGTCGTGACACAAAAAGCATCCTCATTCTGAGCATTGACGCTGTACTAGTGGACTGTCTAGCCTCAGATGGCAAGTAACTTGAAGACTGAGCGAAGTCGAAGTCTGGTGCTCCGGGGTTCGACGACCCTCACCCCTCTGGATAACAACTCACCTTTTTAAGCTAGACAAGACACTAGTTGAGATTTTCAAGAAAGGTTTGCACATCGCCACTTTGATCCAAAATCAGCCGAATCTCTGCGGATTTTACCCCTTGGAGGGGTGACACAAACACTTCTCCGAGGCGGGGCATGGGAGTGCGGTTTAAATAGTCAGCCGATGTGGGGCCTAAGGGAATTAAGCGTTGAATTGAACCGTCCGGGTTGAGGCGCAGACGGTATTCAATGGCTTGGTTGAGGGTGTCGGGCGGTTGCCAGCGGGGTTGAAAATAGGCGCGGACTTCGCCGACTTGGGGAATGTCGTTGAAGGGGAGGGAGGATGAGTCGGCATTGGGGGCGGGGTTGGCGCGACTGGTGGCGGGGCGATCGCTGGCGTTGCGATCGCCTTGGGCGGGTGCTGTGGCGATGGAAGGGGTGGAGGTTGCGCCGAGGGGGGGGAGGTTAGCCGGCAGTCTTGGGGGCGTACTGGGAACTGGAGGGGGCGGAGACGATGGAGAGCGTTGGGGTTCTGGGGCTGAGGTTGCGGTGGATGATGGGCTGGTGTTGGCTTCAGACTGTGGGGAAGCAGAGGGGGGGTTAGAATTGCTAGCGCGAGAGGGCGCGATCGCCGACGGCGGCAAGGGGCGAGGGGGGCGATCCACTCCCGTAGGGGGGAGAACGGTGGTGAGGGTGTCTAGTTCGCCGGGAAGAGTGGGGGTGGCAAGGGGAGACGGAGCCGGATCGGGCGCGGGGGGCAAGACATCGCGGTCTGAATCTGACGACGCAACTTCGGGGGCGGTGGGTTCGGAGGAAATGACCGTGTTCGGGGCTTGGGAGGCATTGAAGTAGAGGGCGGCGGTGGTGAGGGCGATCGCGCCCACGGCCACCGCTGCGGCAGTTTTTGTCCAGGCAGGCAACAGGGCATCATCCGAGGGAAGAATGGGTAACTGTTGGAGTTCACCTTGGAAGGTTTCCAGCACCGTCACCAAGTCCGACAACTGGGTCACATTCAAATCCACCACCGGCTGCGAACTTTTCACCGTTTCGTGACCCACATAAAACTGATGCTGCAAAAGACTATGGGGAGTCAGGGTGAGATCTGCGCCGGGCATGGCGATCGCCTTGTTTTCCAGAGACAGGTGATGGGGCGCACTGGCAAGGAGCGTTTCCTGGACATAGGTTTGCACAACCGTACAAATCTGTTCTAGTTGGGACCCGTTCCCCCAGATTTTGATCGGCTCCGGTTCAGGATTGCGCGGATCATCGAGTTGGAGTTCAAACTGGAGATCCGTCACCACGGGGCGTTTTTGCCAGCGCGAGAGGGGCGATCGCAACGCAGTGATCACCAACGTACAAGTGGGCAGCGGATAGCGGCGAGTAAGCTTCAACATAAGTAGTCTGGGCAAAACATCCCCTTAGGATGCGGCTTGGTCAAAGAGGGCGAGCCAAAGGCGGCGATGGCCATTAGCCGTACTGTAAAACAACAGATCAATCAGTAACTTAAACGCTAATTGCATCAGACTTTCCGGCGAGGGCAACACCGCTTCATCCATCCGCTCTTGATAGGTATTACTGAACTGGTCGATATAATCCCCCAACAGTGCCGCCCGCGTCGGGTCTTTGTGCTGCTGGGTCATTTGTTCAAGCAGGGAGACACCGCGCCGGATGCGGCTGTGGTGCAGCGTCGCTAAGTGACAGATGATCAGCACGAGCGATCGCGCCTCCTCCACATCTAGCTTCTTTCGCCCTCCGGAGCTTTTGCGCTGAGGATTGGCCTGGCGCAACCGCCACAGGGCAACGCGATCGCCCACCATCGCCGTCAACCCCAACTCCTCCGCCGCCCGCAGCGTATCCTCCGACCCTGCCCCCGTCAACGCCTCTAGGGCCAACAGCAACAGATCCAAATGGGTCTTCATGTTTTCCAACTCCCCGCCCGCCAACTCGCGGCACAGGAGTAAATCAGACGCAGCCGTGGACACCTTAATTTCGGACTTCACAGGCACAAAACACAGAGCAGAAATGAACGATGGGCAATCCTGAGAAGACCCATTAATTGAAGTCTAAGGGATTGGGGTATGGATTGTTCGCGTGGTATAGTTTCTATTGTCATACTAAGTGATGATTCAACACCGCCCAGATCTGCAAGCCAACACAGTTGTGCAGCTTGGTCTGTCCCCACGGACTCCTGAGAGCGGGCAAAAGTTTCTACAGCATCTTCACGCAATACCATCACAAACACTGAGTTTCCATGAATTTGGTTGTTAAGCCCTGGGACTCTTGTCCATTCTTTAACGACAGCGATCAGCATCGAGGTTCCGCACAATTTTACGGTCAACCTAGTTTTGGATTGAATCGTTACCCCCAGCGCTTAGGGAGTGGATCTCCCTGTGATCCTACCGGAGAGAATTCATGAGTCAGGCACGCTCCAAAAAACTAAAGTTGATGGTAGTAGACGATGAACCCGATAATCTAGACCTGCTGTTTAGAACGTTTCGTCGTGACTTTAAAGTCTTTAAAGCAGATGGAGCCGTCAGCGCTTTAGAACTGTTAGATACCGAGGGGGAAATGGCCGTGATCATCTCCGATCAACGGATGCCGGTGATGAATGGCACCGAATTTTTAAGCAAAACCGTCGATCGTTTCCCCGAAACCATCCGCATCCTCCTCACTGGCTACACCGATGTAGAAGACCTCGTTGATGCGATCAACTCCGGTAAGGTGTTCAAATACATCACCAAGCCCTGGAATCCGGAGAACCTGAAGACCGTTGTTCAGCAAGCCTCGGAAACCTATCAAGTCCTCAAGCAGCGCACCAACGAACTCCGCCGCGCTCTCCGCCGCGAAGAAATTCTCAACGTCGTCACCAGCAGCATTCGCGAATCCCTCGATTACCAAAATATGTTGCGGGCGATCACCAAGACCATTGGCGAAAACTTTGTGGCCGCAACGACAATCCTCCGACCCGTTGAGGCCGGGGCTTTGCTCAATGAAACCTATGAATATCCAGAAGGTGCGATCGCCAGTGACCAAGCTCAAGACCTAATCGCCAAAGTCATCGACACCGGCCAGAGCCAAATCCTCGACAACAGCGAGCAAGAATCCGTCGAACTCGCCATCCCCCTCACCGTTCAACAACAAATCCTGGCAGTCATTTATCTCCACCATCGTGATGGCGATCATCTCCCCACCTCCAACGATGTCCAACTCCTGGAATCCGTCGCCGAACAAGCTGCGATCGCCATCTCCCAAGCCCGCCTCTACCAGCGCACCCAACAACAAGCCGAAAAAATGCGCGCCGAACTCGAAGTGGCCCGCCAAATTCAGCACAACCTCCTACGCCAGAGTTGGGGCGACACCGGCAGCGTCACCGTCCAAGCGAGTTGCTACCCCGCCCGCGAAGTCGGCGGCGACTTCTTTGAAGTCTACGTCCACCCCCAAGGCGATGTCTGGCTGGCCGTCGGCGATGTCTCCGGCAAAGGCGTACCCGCCGCCCTCTTCATGGCCAGCGCAATTTCCATCCTGCGTCGCGAACTCGCCCAAGAGATCTCCCCCGAACCCGAAACTGTCCTGCGCAACCTCAACACCACCATGAATGAAGACCTATTCAGTACCAACTGCTTCATCACCATGGTCATCGCCCGCTACCGACCCGGCGAACAATGCCTCGCCTATGCCAACGCTGGTCACATTTACCCCATGATTTGGCCCCATCACCAACTTCAGACCGACCTAAACTCCAGCCTTGAGCCTAATTACCTCAAAGCGCGGGGCATCCCTGTTGGTATTCTTCCCCAGTGGAAGGGTACAGTAGGAGAAATCACCCTCAATTCTGGGGATGTTTTTCTGCTGACGAGTGACGGGATCACCGAAGCCACGGTGTCCAAAAACCTCAATGACCAGTCCGAGGCCACACATCAAGGTCAGATGTTGATGCAGGAAGGACTCTGGTCATTGATCAAACAAAGCTCAAGTGCATTCAACCTTGATAATCTCTTGCAGTGCTTCCGTGAATACACCATCCAAGTCCAAGAAGACGACCAAACCATGCTCTCGTTGGAGGTTCTGTAACCCATGAAAACAGAACTACACATCCCCAGTGATTTAAAATTTTTGACCGTTGTAGAGCGCTGGCTCCTTGACTGTCTGGAACTCGAACTCGGCGACTCCGTCGAATGGCCCCGCCAGTCTAACCGTCTCCGTCTTGCCCTGGTAGAAGCCTACTCCAACGTCGTGCGCCACGCCCACCGGGAACAATCTCAAATCCCCGTGCTCCTGAGGCTTGAACTGAAAGAGCGCGATATTGCCTTAGAAATTTGGGATCATGGTACTGGGTATGACCTTGACACCTATCTCCCCCCCAGTCCTGAAGATCGTCAAGAAGGGGGATACGGTTGGCTGATTATGAACCGACTCATGGATAAAGTGGAATATCGCCTCCAAGTTAATGGCCAAAACTGCCTGAAGCTTGAAACGAGCTTATCTGCTTAGTGTCCTGCCCAGATGAGGCCCATTAAATAGCGCGACCTCAACCCCTTGAATACGACCCAATCTAGAAGACTCCTTTGTGGTCAGGATAAGGAGACTCCACTTTAGCGTGGCTAACGCCCCAAGGCAGAGTTGAGATTGTCGTTCAGCGTTGATCCCCGTTTTTGCCAGATCTTCAAAAAAAGCGTAGAGATGCGACACCGAGGCGTTAACATTTAGCAAACTGGTGTTAACAATTAGCAATATGAAAATCCTCTTCGTTGCTGCAGAAGTTGCTCCCTTAGCGAAGGTTGGGGGAATGGGTGATGTGGTTGGGACTTTACCCAAGATCCTTCGTCAATTAGGACATGATGTACGGATCTTTATGCCGTACTACGGGTTTTTGAATCAGATGCTCGACATCCCCGATGAGCCTTTGTGGTGGGGTGATGCGATGCTGCAAAAATTCGCGGTCTATGAGACGAAAATGTTGGATGGTGATGTGCCGCTTTACCTGTTTGGGCATCCGGCGTTTGATCCCCATCGGATCTACTACGGGGATGATGAAGAGTGGCGCTTTACCTTCTTTGCCAATGGTGCGGCGGAGTTTGCTTGGAATTATTGGAAGCCGGATGTGGTGCATTGTAATGATTGGCATACCGGGATGATTCCGGTGTGGATGCATGAAACACCGGATATTAAAACGGTGTTCACGATTCATAACATTGCCTATCAAGGACCATGGCGTTGGAAGCTGGAGCAGTTTGCTTGGTGTCCGTGGTATATGCAAGGCCATAACACGATGGCGGCGGCGATTCAGTTTGCGGATGTGGTGACGACGGTATCTCCGACCTATGCTCAACAGATCCAAACGCCTGCCTATGGGGAGCAATTAAATGGTCTGATGTCGTTTGTGAGTAGTAAGTTACGGGGGATTCTCAACGGGATTGATTTGGAGAGCTATAATCCGGTCACCGATCGCTATATTGTGGAAAACTTTACCACCGAGACGTTGGATCTGCGGGTGGAAAATAAAATCGCGCTACAAGAGGAGTTAGGTCTGGAAATTAATCCGGATCGCTTTTTGGTGGGGATGGTGACGCGCTTGGTGGAGCAGAAGGGGATTGACCTGATTATGCAGGTGATGGATCGCTTTTTGGCTTATTCTGATGCGCAGTTTGTGCTGTTGGGGACGGGCGATCGCTACTACGAAACCCAGATGTGGCATCTTGCCTCGCGCTATCCGGGTCGCACCTCGGTTCAGATCTTGTATAACGATGGGCTGTCGCGTCGGATCTACGCGGGTAGTGATGTGTTCTTGATGCCATCTCGCTTTGAACCCTGTGGTATTGCTCAAATGCTGGCGATGCGCTATGGAGCGATCCCGATTGTGCGGCGCACGGGGGGCTTGGTGGATACGGTGAGCCATCATGATCCGATGGGCGAGGCTGGTACTGGCTACTGTTTTGATCGCTACGAACCCCTGGATTTCTTCACCTCAATGGTGCGGGCATGGGAAGGGTTCCGCTATAAAGAGCAATGGCGAGCTTTGCAACAGCGAGCGATGCGGCAGGAGTTTAGCTGGGAAAGTTCAGCGCGAGAATACATCAAGATGTACAAAGAGATTTTAGGTCTTGATCCGATGCAACTGTTACCAGAAGAAAAGGTAGCGATGGGGATTATTGCCCCCACGCCCACGCCTACGGCTTCTCCGCAATCTCTCGTATAGTTGGCTGCTCTAAAACGGTGCTGATCTTGGCAAGGTAGGGGGCGATCGCTCCCTACCTTGCCCTTGGGGGATGATGTCAATGGCTAGCCTCCAGAGTGGCTAATGGGGATGGAATGAGTCGCATCCTGAGTGGCAATTAAGGCGTTTAAGTCGAGGGCAGCTTGATTGAGTTGGCGTGTACCAACGCGGGTTTGTCGAATCCCGGCTGCGGTTTCTTGAACCCCTTGATTGAGTTCACTCATAAAGGTTGCCACCTGTTGCGTTGCGATCGCTTGTTGTCCAATATTGAGGGAAATTTGGCGATTATTAATCACAATTTGATTAATGGATTCAGACACCTTTGCAAAGGTGCTGGCCGTATTTTGCGTCACTTGAATACTCGTTGCTACGGTTTGCGTGCCTGCCTGGGTCACAATCACGGTGGAGTTTGCCGCCGTCTGAATATCGGACACCAATGTCCGAATATCCTCGGCGGACTGCTTACTTTGATCCGCGAGCTTGCGAATTTCAGTCGCCACCACCGTAAATCCTTTGCCTTGTTCACCGGCGCGTACCGCTTCAACCGCTGCATTCAACGCCAGTAAATTAGTTTGATTAGCAATATCACTCACTAACCTTGAAATATTACTAATTTGATGGGCTTTGTCGTTGAGATTCGTGATCTGAGTCGCGATCGCCAACACTTGATTCTGTAATTCATGCATTTCTTGGAGAATATTCTCCGCTGAATGATTCCCCTGTTCAGCTAACGTCTGCACTTCTTCTGCGATCGCCATCGCCTGATCCGCTTGCTGGCGGGACTGCTGAGAAGACGTACTCAATTCATCCATCGTGGTGGTAGTCTCATTCACCGAGGCGGCTTGTTGATTTGCCGTCCGTTCTTGCTGTTCAATGGTTGTAGCAATTTCACTGGAAGACGAAACAATCGTTTGAGTTGATTGCAAAATTACATCACTCACTTGATTAACAATCCACCAAGCGAGAGCAAGGGCAATTCCACCCAATAAAACAGCACTCAGGATTAGCCCCAGCACCAACTGATTCAGGGCTTGTTCCGCCTCCGCTTGATAGTCCTCAGTCATCTGACGGATGCTTTGATCTAACTCTAGATCGAGCTGGGTCAATTCCTCTGTAAGTTGACGGCTAGATTCTAAACGGATCAAGTCAATGGCTTCTTTTTGCTGTTCCGCTTGACTCAGGCGGATCATTTGGTCTGCCATTTGGATATAGTCCGTGGTCAGACGATCAATCATCTGAAGACGGCTTACCTGGTCGGGGGTAAAATACTGACTCTCTTGCAGGTTTGTAATAGACTGATTAAATAAACGTTTTGCCTCAGAGTACTGACTTAAAAATCGGGGCTCTTGAATTAATAAATACCCCCGCACCGTCTGAATCAGCTTAGAAGTTGAGAGTTCTAATCGGTCTGATTCTTGTAGCAGTGTATCGGCATCATGGATAATCTCAAAAACATGAAAAACACGCTGCGCACTCATCCACCCAAACCCAGCAGCACCAAACAAAGCGAATATGGGTAGAGCATAGCCCACTAAGATCTTTTGTCGAAAGTTCAAAGATTTCAACATACTAATGATTGTACTCCGTGCATAGAGAGCAAATTTTTTTTAAGAACTACAGGTTGTGCAATTGACATAATCATGACATTAAAATCGAAAAAAATGTTCTGATTGCAGTGATCAGGATTCAGGCGATAATCTGATGGCTAAAACCGTGATGTGTTGAAGGAGATCACGTTATGGTTGACTGAAAAATAGGGTGCTCAATGCTGTGTGAGAAAAGAGACATCCAAACGTTGTGATTCTCCAGACTCGTGAGCGTTAAGGTCTCATGAATCAGAATCGTAGACTTGAGATCTGGATCACTGAAATTTTGAATCACAGAAAATTTTGCATCCTAGGTAGACTACAGTCTTCATTTTCCGCATGAATGAATCCGGATTTGTTGAGCACGCTCTCCTTACAGGATTCAGCGTATGATGGGGAAACTGGCTCTACTTTCTCCTCATCCCATGGCGCTTTCTTCTGTTGTGCGGGCGATCGCTCGCTCCCCACTGACCCAGGATTTTGTACAAAAATTGCAAAATCAGCAGACCCCCTTGCATCTCAATGGAGCGTCTCGTTTACCGAAAGGGTTGGTCAGTAGTGCGATCGCGCAAACGACGCAACGTAACTTACTCATTGTCTGTCCCACCCTCGAAGAAGCCGGACGCTGGGCGGCACAGTTGGAGGTGATGGGGTGGAAAGCGATCCGGTTTTATCCCACCTCCGAAGCCTCGCCCTATGAGTCCCTTGATCCGGAGTCGGAGATGGTCTGGGGGCAGTTGGTGGTGCTCAGTGAGCAGGTGTATCCAGAGGATGCAGCGGAATCCTGGGTGATTGTGACCACAGAGCGGGCGTTACAGCCTCATCTTCCCCCGCCGGAGTTGTTAAAGTCCCATCTGTGTAATGTGCAGACGGGGATGACGATGACGGCGAAGGCGTTGGATCATCAGTTGACGCAATTGGGATATCAGCGGGTGGCGTTGGTGGAAAGTGAGGGGCAATGGAGTCGGCGCGGGGATTTGGTGGATGTGTTCCCGGTTTCGACGGAATTGCCGGTGCGCTTGGAATGGTACGGGGATGAGTTGGAGCGGATTCGGGAGTTTGACCCGGCGACGCAGCGATCGCTCGATAGCATCCCCCGCCTCACCCTCACGCCCACAAGTTTTACGCCCCTCCTGGCGGAAACCCTCCAGGATCATCCCGATCTGCCGGTGGAGGAGCAAGAGGCGATCGCAAATGGCGACTATCCCCTCGGTTTGCGCCGCTACCTCGGCCTCGCTTACCCAGAACCCGCCAATCTCCTCGACTATTTACCCCCGGAAACCTTGGTGGTGGTGGATGAACCCGATACCTGCGCGGCCCACTGTGCCCGCTGGGTGGAGTATGTGACGGTGCAATGGCACGCCCACCCGCCCCAAGTGCCGCCCCTCCATCGAGATTTCGCCACGATTAGCACGGCGCTCCACTCTCGATTTTCAGCGATCTATCTCTCCGAGTTAGTGGTTGATGGGGTAGGGGTGAATCTGGCCAGCCGTGCTTTACCCACGACACCGCACCAGTTCGGGAGCTTGGCGGAATTGCTCCGGGGTCAGCGGGATGCGCCTGGGGGATTAAGTCTGAAGCAATATAATCAATGGTTGGTGTCGGCTCAACCCTCGCGGGCGGTGTCCTTGCTGCAAGAGCATGATTGTGTGGCGCAGTTTATTCCTAATCCCCACGACTATCCAGCGATTGAGCGTTTGCAGACGCAACGGAGTGCGATCGCCCTCAAATATTCCGGCCTGGCGGAACTCGAAGGGTTCATTTTACCCACCTATCGCCTCGTGGTGGTCACCGACCGGGAATTCTTCGGCCAGCACAGCCTCACCAGTCCCACCTACATTCGCAAACGGCGGCGGGCGGTCTCGAAACAAGTAGACCTCAATAAGCTCTCGCCGGGGGATTATGTCGTTCACCGCAGCCACGGGATCGGCAAGTTTTTACAACTCGAAACCATCGAAGGGCGCGACTATTTAGCCCTCAAATATGACGATGGGACGTTGCGTGTTCCGGCGGATTCGGTGGATAGTTTGTCGCGGTTTCAGCATTCGGGGAAACGTCCCCCAGAACTGAACAAAATGGCCGGGAAAACCTGGGAACGCACTAAGGCCCGCGTCCGCAAGGCGATTAAAAAAGTGGCGGTAGATTTGCTCGAACTCTACGCCAAACGCGCCAAACAAACGGGGTTTGCTTATCCTCCCGATGAACCGTGGCAAGGGGAGCTTGAGGATTCGTTTCCCTACCAACCCACCCCGGATCAACTGAAGGCAACCCAGGATGTGAAGCGAGATTTGGAGAGCGATCGCCCCATGGATCGCCTCGTTTGTGGGGATGTGGGGTTTGGCAAAACTGAAGTAGCGGTGCGGGCGATTTTTAAAGCGATCGTCTCCGGTCATAAACAAGTCGCCTTTTTAGCCCCGACAACGATTCTCACTCAACAGCATTACCACACCCTCAAAGAACGTTTCGCCCCCTACCCGATCCAAATTGGCTTGTTAAATCGGTTCCGCACCGCTTCGGAAAAACGAGAACTGCTCCAGCGATTAAAAAGTGGTGAATTGGATGTGTTGATCGGGACGCAGCAAATTTTAGGATCAAGTGTGCAATTTCACGATCTCGGCCTGTTGGTCATTGACGAAGAACAGCGATTTGGGGTGAATCAAAAAGAAAAAATCAAAGCCTTAAAAACTCAGGTTGATGTGTTAACACTCACCGCAACACCGATTCCGCGCACCCTTTATATGTCTCTATCGGGAATTCGGGAAATGAGTTTGATCACTACGCCACCCCCGTCGCGCCGCCCGATTCAAACCCATCTTTCACCCTATAATCCCGACGTAGTGCGCACGGCGATCCGGAATGAATTGGATCGCGGCGGCCAGACCTTTTATGTGGTGCCGAGGGTGGAGGGAATTGAAAGCTTGGCGGCGCAGTTGGTGGAAATGTTGCCCAGTGCGCGAGTGGCGATCGCCCACGGTCAAATGAACGAAAGTGACCTCGAATCCACCATGCTCGCCTTTAACAATGGTGAAGCGGATATCCTCGTTTGCACCACGATTGTCGAATCGGGGCTTGATATTCCCCGCGTCAACACAATCATTATTGAAGATGCCCAACGCTTTGGCCTGTCGCAACTCTATCAATTGCGCGGTCGGGTGGGGCGATCGGGGATTCAAGCCCACGCCTGGCTCCTTTATTCCGCCAATCAAACCCTCTCCGACACCGCCCGCAAACGCTTACGCGCCATTCAAGAATTTACCCAACTCGGTTCTGGCTATCAACTCGCGACGCGGGATATGGAAATTCGCGGCGTGGGCAATATTTTAGGTGCGGAGCAGTCCGGGCAGATGGCCGCACTGGGGTTTGATCTCTATATGTCAATGCTGCAAGAAGCCTTACAAGAAATTCGCGGCCAAGAAATTCCCAAGGTGGAAGATACCCAAATTGACCTCAAACTCACCGCCTTTATTCCCGCCGACTACATTCCCGACCTTGAGCAAAAAATGGCGGCCTATCGGGCCGTTTCGTCGGCAAACTCGCAGCGGGAACTAGCCCAAATTGAAGAAGCCTGGTACGATCGCTACGGCCCCATCCCGAAACCCGCCCTCCAACTCATCCAAGTGGTACGCCTCAAACAAATCGCCAAATCCCTTGGGTTCTCCCGAATTAAGCCCGATGGCCCCCAACATATCGTCCTGGAAACCCCCATGGAAGAACCCGCCTGGCGTTTATTGGATGAACATTTACCGAAACACTTGCGATCGCGCTTCGTCTACAGCCCGAAAAAAGTCACCGTCCGCGGCCTAGGTGTCCTCAAACCCGATCAACAACTCAGCAACCTCATTGAATGGCTCAGTAAAATTCAAGGGGGATTACCCAGTCCCGACGCGATCGGGAGTAGTCGTTCCTGAATGGGGAAGTGCGATCGTTCATAACAGAATAAGTATCACCCAGCAAAAAAGGGAACTCTTCAAGAGTTCCCTTTCGCTTAGGCTTTGAATCATGAGAGAACTGATGCTAGTTCTCTCACTTAAAATCAGACCTTATTCGGCAACCGGAGCATCATCCACCAAGCTTGCCTCGGTATCATCAGCGGCAGGCTCTTCAGCAACCGGCTCTTCAGCAGCAGGTTCTTCAGCAGGAGTGCTGAGGGACTCGATTTCAGAGTTGATCGCATCAACTTCTTCATCAGAGAGGCTTTCTAAACCCGTGATAGCAGCAGGCAGTTCACCGTCTTCAGCATCAGCCGATTCATCATCAGACTCATCGTCATCAGAATCATCAGACTCATCGTCATCAGACTCATCGTCATCAGACTCATTGTCATCAGAATCATCATCATCAGCATCATCGACATCATCATCAGAATCAGCATCATCATCGACATCATCGGCATCACTGATTTCAAGCGTGTCGATCAACTCGTATACTGCTTCAGCATCTTCCTCCGACAATTGACGGGTTCCAAACAATCCGGGGAACATCCGGCTGCCGGGGCCCACTTGTTCAAACGCACCCACACCCACATCACCTCGCAGGGCAACAAAAATGCGACGACCACCACGCTGAACGAACTTCACTTTGACGCGGCCGCTACGGTTGGAGCGCACCTTCAGATTAAAACTCCGAGCCGCAACCAACTCAAAATTGCTTTCCGACGCACCGGAAAAGATACTGATGACATTGCTGCTAGAGTTCACAAATTGAACATCATTTAACAGCGCCGCAATCAAAGCTTGCACGGCACTAGCCGAGACAGAACTACTCGTTACAAAATTCTCGCTACCACTTTCATCTGCGAAACGCCCCGTTGTCAGGTTAAAGACAATATTGATATTGCCAAACTTGATTTTGTTGATGAATGCCGCTTCACTCACATTTTGAACAGCCGAGAATTCACTGCTGCTGGTCGCTGCACGGTAGGTATCAATTTGGTAATTGGTAAAGCCGGTGCTAATTGCCGTTCCATTACCCACACCCGAAGCAGCCGCTAAAAGTGTCACATTACCACCCCCAGCCGTGTTCGCTTTAAAGCCATTTTCACCTTGCTGGAATTCCATCGTGGTATTCCGGCCTGAACCTTGAGCCGCAATTTGACCCGGCGCGAAGAGAGCAAAGATACCTTCCGTTTGACCATTGATTTTGTAGGTCGTGGGGTCAGTATCGTTCAACGTCCCTGTGCCACTGGTGGAGTTAACCTGAACATTACCCAAGGTGATATCGAGGAAGCCTGAATCTGCTTTGAGTTTAAAGGAGGTGCTATTACCATCACCAAAGGTGGCAACTTCAAAAGCTTGGTTAGCTTGACCAATGAACTGAATTTCGTTATCCGTCGGGTCTAAATCCGAACCCGATTCCGGTGTAACATTGCTGCCTTCAAACTTGAACTTGAGGTTACGGGGCAAGCTGTAGGGCGTTTGAACGACCGGAGAGGAGGATGAACGGAATTGCACATCTGAAGGTAGATTAATCACACCCGCCGTGAGATTTGCATTCAAGGAACCGATGGACATCCCACGGCCACTGCTCACACCCGGTGTGATAGTAACTTCACTCGAAGATGAAGTAATCGTTTTAGCCGTAGGAATGAAAAGCTGCGGCAAGTTATTCGCAGAAATCAGAGATCCCACAATCGGGTTACCGATTTGAGTGAAGTTCCCCACGTTATACGCCAGGGCGGTGTCCACTTGGGAGAACGGGATTAAGGAGCCATTGGCACTAAAGGCAATCCCGGACAGTTTTCCGGTGATCAAACCTGTATCCCCAGCCGTTACCGAATTACTGGTGTCTGCGTCAACGAATCCCCCTGTAGCGGTGGGGATAAACAGCGGATTGGTCAGAACCCCGTTCGGGCTGACAATCTGCATGTTTTGAATTGCCAAGTCGAAGAGGCTGATGTTTCCTGAATCGGGGATGAAGAAGCCGGCTGCACCGGAGACATTACCACCCGTGACACGAACTTGAGCTTCTGCCGCAGGAGCGACAGCAACGGCAGCCAAGCCACCTAAAAGACCTAAAGAAAGAGCGGTTTTGCGGGCAAATTTAGACATCATAATGAAACAAACTCCACGAATGAGTGACGGAAAGAATAGCAAGGGCTTCAGAGAAATTTAGTGAAATTCAGTGAATGGCCTGAGCTTAAGAGAGAGTGCGTAATCTTACGGATAAGGGTGAAATGTCCAAGATGATAACGAAACGGTGTTATTCCAGAAGTACGCGGACATTTTTGCGTTGTTATGACCTCTGACCAGAAAGGGAACCCAAAGGTTCCCCTTGTCCAAAACTTTTTTTGAGATTTCCGGAAATACTAGAAGCTAAACGTTGTGCGGACTGCGCCGATCAAAATATCATCATTAGACCCGTTATGGAAAGGGCTAATGAGCCAGATTAAGCCCGGCGTAATGCTGATATTGTTGGTAAGTTGCCAACGATAAAAGGCTTCAAGATGGTAAGTGGCTCCTTGTTGCCCACCAGCTGGCCCGAGCAAATTCCCTTCGTTAATGAAACTGGGGACATTGCGTCCTGTTTCCAGGTTGCTGTAGGAGATGCGGGGGGGCTGTCCGAAGTAAAGACCGAGTAAGTTACCATCACCACCGAGATCAGGGAAGTTGAGGAAGGTCATCCAGTTAAAGGTTTCGATCGTCCCTTCGGCCGGCAGGTAGTCGGATACGGTGTAGCCTGTCCAGCCACCGAAGGTGATGCTATCGGATGCTCGCCATTCTAGGGTTAACCCGTAGGCATCGGTGCTGATCGGCGCACGTCCATTGTTAAAGTTGGGAATCACTAAGAGATCGTCTCCGATACCTGCGCCTAGACGACCAAAGGGGTTGTAGGAGTTAATGTATTGGAGCGATATGTCAATATCACGGGTTGGGGCAGCGACAACTTGCAAGCCGAAGGTTGTGATGTTGGTGTCACCGCCAAATAAGACGCTGTCGGTGAGGGGATCATTGGATGAATAGGTTCCTTGTAAACTGAAACTGGGGTTAATTTGCCAGTCAAGACCTGCACCTAAACCGCTGCCACCGGTGGCGATGATCGGGTTCCGTTGGGCAAAGCGGGAGAGGGAGCCGCTGCCTTCGTTTTCGATGCGGTTGGTGCCTCGGAAGACGTTGACGGGGCCGATGCCTTTGGGGCCGACCATGACCGCAAGGTTATTGGTGACTAGATGGCGATAGTTGAGGTCGGATACTTGAACTTGGTTATCGGTATCGCCTTCGTAGGCAAGGCCAACGTAGCTAGCCAAGCTGTCGGTGAAGCGATCGGTGGTGCGTCCGTTTCCGGCGTTGAGGGTGGTGAGGAGGAGGCTGCGGGGGCTGAATTGGGTGAAGAGACTCAGATAGGTGGTGTGGATAACGTTGATGTTGTTTTCGGTGTCTTCAAAGGTGTTTCCCCCTAGGTTGAAGCTGCCTCGGCTGCGGCCTTGGAGGCCGATGGTGGTTTGGCCGAAGAGTTTGGTGGTGGTGGAGAATTGGTTGTCTTCGAGGAATTGGACGCGCTCTTCGAGGTCGTCAACTTGGGTGCTGAGGGTGGCGAGTTCGGTTTCAAATTCTTGGGTGAGACGGCGGAGGGATTCGAGGTCTGCTTGGGTGGCGAAGCGATCGCCAATTTCTGCGAGGGTTTGTTCAATCACCTGCATACAGGCGTTGAGGGCGGCGGCGAACTCGTAGCGGGAGAGGGCGCGATCGCCTCGGAAAGTGCTGTCGGGATAACCCTTGATGCAGTCGTAGCGATTGACTAAGTCCCGCAAAGCGGCGTAGGCCCAATCATTGGGAGAAATGTCCCGCAGTTCAAAGACGTTATTGACCTGAGCCATGGGGTCAGTGTCCACGTCTGCGGCGATCAGGATGGGAGCGGTGGTTGCGGTCGTGGTGAGATCTTGGGGGCTGTGGTTGGAAGATGCGGTGAGTTGAGCGGAGCGAGCCAGGGTCAAAACGGATGGTGTGGAGAGATCTGCTGGTAAAACTCCGGGGCTTTGGGCATCGAAAGCTAAGGCATCCGCGTTGGACTTCTGAGCCGAGATGGCGGCGGTGAGTGCGTCAACTGCGGGCTGGGTGGTGAAGGTATCTGGTGTTAACTGGCTGGTGGGGGCTGATTCTTTGTGAGCAGATTTGACGGTTGATTCTGCCAAGGCCATGGGTGCGGCACCTGAGCTTAACACTGTCAGTAACAGCGTCAGCGAGACGGTTTGGTCTAATGATTGTTTGGGTTTCACAGATAAATAACTCCTCAAGACACCTTAGTTATTAGTTGATAGTAAACAGGTTGATCAATCTTTACGCAGTTTAACGACACACCAATGATGATCATGACAGACCGAGAGAGATAGTATTACCCTGTTCATCCATCTAACTCGCTAGTCTACTGTATTCAATAATGATCCGGATAGGGTGCAATTAATGGGGATACATTTCAGCCATTGTGCGGATTCCTTAATTAGAATGTTTAAGATGTTGCGGATCGATCGCCATATTTAATCAGTAGCGCGATCGCAACACTCACTGCAAAAATTAACACAACACTGAGGGCAGAACCAAATCCCCAATTACGTGCTGCACCGAGAAATTGGTTATAAATCAGCCGTGAAAGGGTCATGCTCGATGCACCGCCGAGGAGTTCGGGATCAACAAAATCGCCGAGGCCGGTGATGAAGACGAGGAGGGAACCGGCGGCAATGCCGGGGGCGGTTTGGGGGATGGTAACTTTCCAGAAGGTTTCGAGGGGGTTTGCACCCAGATCGGCGGCGGCTTCGAGAAGTTGACGATCAAGTTTTTCGAGGGAGGCGTAGAGGATGAGCACCATGTAGGGCAGGTAACTATAGGCCATGCCGACGAAAACGGCGGGGGTGCGGTTGAGAATCTCAAGGCCGGGCAAGCCGATCGTACCGAGTACCGTATTCATCACACCCGTGGGCCGGAGGATGGTAATCCAGGCGTAGGTTCGCAGCAGGGAGGAAGTCCACAGCGGGAGGATGAAGCCGAGGAGGAGAAGGTTACGCCATTTGGGGGGGGCGATTTGGGCCAGCCAGTAGGCGACGGGAAAGCCCATCAGGAGACAAAGGAGGGTGGTGCCGGTGGCGAAGAGGAGCGATCGCAATATCACTTGGAGATTCACACCATCGAAGACGCGCCCATAGTTGGCCAAACCGCTGGGATTGACCACGTCCCCCGGTCGAATTCCCGGCACGAGACTCAGTTCAAAAATTACCAGGGTGGGTAGGACGAGCAGAAGAACGAGCCAAAGTCCGGCGGGGCCAAGCAGGACGGAGAGACCCAGCCAAGGCGTGGGGGGGGGAATGGGGGGAGATGGGGGAGGAGATGATTCAGGCATGGATCTAGGCTGTCGAAAAACGGACAGGGTTCTGCTCTCAAACCATAGCGCACGGTTTGGGGCTTGGCGGGAGGCGGGCCACATTACCAAAGCCAAGGAGTGGAAATTTAGCCAAAAATTATCGGGGCGATCGCAATCTGGATGCTAGGATGGTAGCCCGTTCTAGTACAAGTGTTGCAGGGGGCTGGATGGCAATTATCGCGTTAAAGGCTTGGTATCTCGATGGGTACGAACCCATTTCGGAGATCGTCCAACGGCCCCATGATCTACGGTTGAGCCGGAATAGTTTGTTGAAGTCTGGGCTGCGGGCGGATTTTCTGGATGATATTGAACAGGTGCAGCAAGCGGACTGGTTTCAACGCTACCTCGAAGGGGCGGAGGTGGAATTTTATATTGAGGGCAGCGGTGGCTATGCGATCGCCAACATTGATCTGCTCTCCCAGGAAATTTACTTCACCAAGCAGGTGATTAATGCCGTCCTTGACCCCGTTATTTTGCTGATTCTCGATCCCGACCAAGACGGCTCCCATTGGTTAGACGATGCCGTGCAAGCCTATGTAGATCGCCACCAAGCACGGCTGCGCGTACCGCTGCGGGTCGAAGTGCTGCCCCGACCGCCCCATGGTCAACCCTTGACCCTCACCCCGGCCCACCTGCGCCAAATTCGCAACAGCCTCCTGTTGTTGGTGGACGTGACCCCCTTACCGGGTCAAGCCTTGAATGGGGCAGTGGCCTTGGAGTTGGGCTATGCGATCGCCACCAAACGCCCCAGCCAACTCCTCACCCTTCACCTTTCCCCCCAGAGCGCACAATTACCGTTTGAATTACCCAAGCCACAGCAAATGCAGATGCGCGATCGCGCCGAACTCGATCAAACCCTTCACCCCTGGCTCGATCAAAGCCTCCAGCGTCTCAACCTTTTCACCTAGACACAACGGGAGGGGAACTTTCCCCCTAAAATAGTTCCGAAACACCGATTGCAGGAAAGTTGAAGGATTATGCCTCGTACACCCGATGAGTTTGCCGTTCACATCATGCTCACGTCTGGACACCGCGAAGAAGTGCGCTTCGCCTCCATTCAAGATTTTCAAAAGTGGTACAGCACCGAACTCTTACCCAAAGCGAACGATACCGGGTTGATTAGCGTTCCGATTAAGAACTTGCAGGGCGAATACATGGTGTTGCGTCCTAGTTGTGTGGCGGCGATTCGTGTTGAGCCAGTCTTTGGTGGCAGCGTCGATCGCGACTTTTAAAACCGTGAGAGCCTCCTGCCTACCAAGTGGGAACAGTCACCGCTTCAATCGTTGGGGATTGATGGTGGTGATTTGTTTTTTGGCCGGGGGTAGGGTAACATTTTGTAAATTTTTGCCAACCGATCCGAGGTGATGACCACTGTGCGGTTGTCGGGCTGGCACATGATGGCGTGAACTCTGTCACGTCAGGCAGTCACAATCACTAACAATCTCCCGATAGCCCCGTTGCAAGCCAGAGTGATCTGGCGGTGTGGTGTGAGTTTCAGTATTGAACGGGGTCAAGACCGGCTGCGATCGCAGTTCTCAAAAAACACGATTGGTTTTCGACATCACTGTATTCAACTCCTCCAAAATTTGTATGAAAAAGTTAATTGCTGGGTTTGTCCTGGGTTTAAGCCTTGTTCTCCTCATTCCTCACCTTGCGGTACAAGCCCGTCAGTCTCCGCCCCTCGAATGGGTCAACCCCCATCGCCAAGTGTCCGATCTGGGGTTTGATGAACAACTCTGGCGCAGCTACTACGGTGCGGGGGATAAAAATGCGCTGATCGCGTCGATTAACCACAGCCTGCGCTATCTCGATACGCCTTCTGCGGTTGAAGATTATCGTAATTACCCAATTCGCTGGATTACTCGCGATCGCACCCGCCGCTCCCTCCTTCGCTTCCGTGAACTCCTGCAAACGGCCCAAAGCCCCGAAGCTCTGCAAGCCGCCGTCAAGCGCGAATTCACCTTTTACAAGTCCGTCGGTTTGGATAATGAAGGCACGGTCTACTTTACGGGCTATTATGAGCCGATCTATCAAGCTAGCCGCATTCGCACCGATGAATATCGCTATCCCCTCTACAGCCGCCCGGCTGATCTCGCATCCTGGACAATGCCCCATCCGCCGCGCCGTCAGATCGAAGGCGTTGATGGCTTAGGCACTGACGGCATTTTGCGGGGCAATGAATTGGTGTGGTTACGCGATCGCCTCGAAGCCTATCTCGTCCATGTCCAAGGCTCCGCCAAACTCAAATTTCCCGACGGCAGCACCATGAGCGTCGGTTACCACGGCAGCACGGATTATCCCTATGTGAGCATCGGCAAACTGATGATCGCCGATGGACTCCATCCCCGCGACGGGTTCACCCTGCCGAAAATGAAAGACATTTTCCAAGCTCAACCGGATTTACTCTCGCGCTATCTCCCGCAGAATGACCGGTTCATCTTTTTCCAAGATACCAACGGCTCCCCCGCCACCGGCAGCTTAGGCGTACCCGTGACCGCCGATCGCTCCATCGCCACGGATAAAACCCTGATGCCCCCCGGTGCATTGGCCTTAATCCGTACCCAAATTCCCTACCCCGACGGGCGCGGCGGCACTCAACCCCAGTTAGTCAATCGCTTTGTCCTTGACCAAGACAAGGGCAGCGCGATTTTAACCCCTGGGCGCGTTGATGTGTACATGGGTTCCGGTGATGTGGCGGGCCAACGCGCCGGAGTCATGGGCTACCGTGGCGCACTGTATTATCTGATGTTGAAGGGGGCATAAGTTTCATCCAACACTGAAGCCTAACCGCAAAAAAAGCGATCAATCGCCGCTCTTCTTGGTCGTGCCATTGATCGCTTTTCACGTTTTGCTCAATCTTGAATTAGTCTGAACTGCACTGTGGATCGGGTGCTCGTTTGCCGATTAAGGTTTGGATCTGAAAGGGTTGCTCGGCGTGATCCGGGCGCACAACAATTTCCGTCGCATCGGGGGGCGTTTGATAGTCTCCCCAGGCATTGAGTCGCCAGAGTTTAGGGGCGCGATCGCCGCCAAACTCTGCATCAAGACAATAGGGATTCGTATCACCATGGATCAGTAACATGGGTTGATCAAAGGTGGCGGCGGTGGTGGTGAGTTGTGCGCGAATCTCGGCATAGGCATCGCAGTCTTGGGTTAATGCTGCCGTGCAAGGAGTCGGCGTATCGGCATCGGTGATGTCGGCTTGGGTCACAACGACGATCGCATCTGTGGGCTGCTCGTCTGCTGCTGCCAGTGCGGCATCTAACCAAACCCGATTAGCGTGATCCCGTGCTTCAACGAGAGCGATCGCGGCCTCAGGATCATCGAGGAGAATATCCCGCCGACCGTTATTCGTACCCACAATGTGCAGCGTCACGAATAACACCGAGCCGACCCGCCAGCGCGTATTTTCAGGAAAAAGGGGTTGGGTTTGATAGTCCCACTCGGCCGGAATCGTTAACGGTTGCGGGAAAAAAAGCTGACGAATTTTTGCTAACCGTTCTAATTCTGGCAGAGGGTGGGTGAGGGAGGCGCGATCGCAATCCGTCCATTCATTATCCCCCGGCGTATAAAACACTCGTCCCGGCAGCAAACTCAAAATATCATTACGGCTCGTCGTCAGTAACGCATCCGTACAAGACTCCCCCCCACTTTTAAAATCGCCATAATGCACCACAAACGGCACATCCGCCGCCTGCACCGCTCGCCGTAATGACGTGGTCATCGCATCCTGTTCTGCATCGGAATAGGGCAAATCCCCAATCGCCAAAAACCGAATCTCTTCCGCTGCCAATGCGGCTGAGGCCGATCCTAAACCCAGCGACACCGCCAACAAAAGCACTCTAATTTTCATCCTGTACTCCTCTGCCCTCAATCAACATTGTTCTCAAAGACTCGACGTTTCACCATGAATCGAGTCCCTTAACCATAACCACGTTTCTATAATTCCTGTGGATGGCGCGGGGGCAAGACAGCGATCGACCAACAGCAAAGGCATCAGCAAAACCAAACAAGGCAACTTTAGCCCAACTCTGAGTTTCTTCACCCCATCAACCAAAAAGCCCCCTCACGGAATGTGAGGGGGCTTTCTGATTCAGTTATTCAACCTAGCTCAAGAGCGTGTCAATTAACCGTTAATCGCAGGAGCGGTCAAAGCCACAGGCGCAGACTCAGCAGAAGCCAAATCTAAGGGGAAGTTGTGGGCATTGCGCTCGTGCATCACTTCAAAACCGAGGTTAGCGCGGTTCAGGATGTCCGCCCAGGTATTGATGACGCGACCTTGGCTATCCAACACAGATTGGTTGAAGTTGAACCCGTTCAGGTTGAATGCCATCGTGGATACACCCAAGGCGGTGAACCAAATCCCAATCACGGGCCATGCACCTAAGAAGAAGTGCAGAGCGCGGGAGTTGTTGAAGGAAGCATATTGGAAGATGAGACGACCGAAGTAGCCGTGGGCTGCAACGATGTTGTAGGTTTCTTCTTCTTGTCCGAATTTGTAGCCGTAGTTTTGGCTTTCGATTTCGGTGGTTTCTCGCACCAAGGAAGAGGTGACAAGGGAACCGTGCATGGCGGAGAACAAAGCACCACCGAAGACACCAGCCACACCGAGCATGTGGAAGGGGTGCATCAGGATGTTGTGCTCGGCTTGGAACACCAACATGAAGTTAAAGGTTCCGGAGATACCCAAAGGCATACCGTCGGAGAAGGACCCTTGACCCATGGGGTAGATGAGGAAGACGGCGGAAGCGGCGGAAACGGGTGCAGAGTATGCAACACAAATCCAAGGACGCATCCCTAACCGGTAGCTCAATTCCCACTGACGACCCATGTAGCAGAAGATGCCGATCAGGAAGTGGAAAATCACCAGTTGGTAAGGACCACCGTTGTACAGCCACTCATCGAGGGAAGCGGCTTCCCAGATGGGGTAGAAGTGTAAGCCGATCGCATTTGAGGAAGGCACAACAGCACCGGAGATGATGTTGTTGCCGTAGAGCAAGGAACCGGCCACGGGTTCACGAATGCCGTCGATGTCCACGGGGGGAGCAGCGATGAAAGCGATGATGAAGCAGGTGGTGGCGGTCAAGAGGGTGGGGATCATCAAGACACCAAACCAGCCCACGTAGAGGCGGTTGTTGGTGCTGGTGACCCATTGGCAAAAGCGTTCCCAGATGGAGCCGCTTTGTTGTGCCTGAATGGTTGTGGTCATGGTTAGATAATTGCGGTATGTGATAAATGTTGCGGGCTAACGGATGATAATTTGCTAAGCCGCTGAAATTACTATAACTGAATGTAACGCTTTGTAACAAACTTCTCAGGATTAGAATTTACGATCGCTTTCATAAGTTCCGATTATCGTTAGAGGCATAGGAGTGGATCATCATGTCGGGAATCAATGCTCAGGGGCGGTTAAGGCAGAATGCCACGTTATTGGCAGGGACGGCGGTTTTAGGGTTGGGGGCGATCGCCACCATGAACATCCCTGCTTTAGCTATGGGCGCGGGTATCGCCCATGGATTGATTGCGGATAACCTTAAGGCCTTATGGGGAAAGTTACGCGAGAGCAGTGATGTCTTGCGCAATGAGGATATTGCGAAGGCGGCGGGGCGGACGGTGGCGCGGGCGTTGGTGGAGGAGGTTGCGCCCCAGTATCGGGAGATTCGGGGGGTTTTAGAGGATTTTGCGGATCAAATTGAGGGGTATTGGGTGGAGTGGGCGGAAGCAAATCAGGAGGTGAAGCTGTTTGAGACGCTACGAGAGGATCACTTGCATCAAATTTTTAGCCAACCTCCAGAGCAGTTTAATGAGTATGCGGTGTTACCGGAGGTGGAATGGCGGGAGGTTGTGATTTGGTTGTTTGAGCGGGGGCGCGGGGAAAGGGTTTTACCGGCGGATCTAGAGAGTTATGACGATGTTATCGCTGCTTTAACGAAGGAATTAGCGGCTCACTTTAATAAACACCTGCGCCAAGTCCTCAAGGATGATGCGAGCAAGGGCGGGCGGGCGTTTGTGGGGATGTTGTTTGATCTCCATGGGGCGACGTTGGCGAAAATTGACGCGATTCGGGATTATTTACCGAAGTTGGCGACCCGTGAGGATGTTTGTCGGGCTTTGCAGCAATTAGAAACGGGGGTGCGGGATGAGTTGGTGCAAATTCGTGAGCTATTGCAGCAGTATTTAGAACCCAATCAGGCGCGTTTGCCGATTCCTCAAGATTGTGCCGCGATTATTGAGGAGAAAACGCAGGATTTTGTCGGGCGGCGTTTTGTGTTTCAGGCGATTCAGGATTTTTTACGGGACAGTCCGAAGGGCTATTTTGTCATTGAGGCTGATCCCGGTGTGGGCAAAACTGCGATTATGGCGCGATTGGTGCAGCTTTTTAAAGGGGGATGTTTAACCCATTTTAATATTCAATCTCAGGGCATTGTCACCCCTGAAAAGTTTCTCAGAAATATCTGTACTCAACTGATTCAGAGTTTTCATTTAAATGATGGCCGTTTACCGGAACAGGCTACAGAGGATGGCAATATTTTAGGGCATTTATTGGCAGAGGCGGCGAAGAAGCTTGGGCCGGGTAAAAAGTTGGTGGTGGTGGTGGATGCGTTGGATGAGGTGGATTCATCTCGACAAACGAGGGGGAGTAATCTGCTTTATTTGCCGGATGCTCTACCGAGTCAGGTTTATTTCATTGTGAGCAAGCGTCCACAGTCTTTAAGATTGCCGTCGAGTGACTATCTTTTCTCGTTTGATTTGATGCAGTATCCGGCGGAAAGTGCTAAGGATGCGCGGCATTATGCGGAAAAACGCTATGGGCGAAGTTCTCAGATTCAGGGTTGGGTGACAGCGCGGCAATTAACATCAGAGCAATTTTTAACGAATTTGGTGGCTCGTAGTGAAAATAATTTCATGTATTTGCGCTATGTTTTGAATGATATTGAGAAGGGACTTTATGAGAGTGAAAGTCTGGAGAGTTTGCCGCGAGGGTTGAGGTCATATTATCAGAAGCATTGGGAATTGATGGGGATGTTGGCTGACCCGTTCCCGATTGATAAGGTGCGCACGATTTATGTGTTGGCGTTGGTGCGGGAGGCGGTGTCTCGGCGATTGTTGGCGGAGTTGACGGAGTTGGCAGAATATCAACTGCGGCCGATTTTGCGGGAGTGGGAACAGTTTTTACGGTTGCAGTCGGTGGCGGGGGATACGCGCTACACGATTTATCATGCGTCGTTTAGTGATTTTCTGCGGGACGAGGCTGAGGAGTCGGGGGTGAATTTGGAGGATATTAAACGCCGCATTGCTGACAATTTCAGTAAAGGAGCGCCGCTATGATCACGGCTTTGGGTGAATGGTTAAGGGAGCAGGATGCGGAAAAGCGTTTACATTTGTTGCGCCACCAGCCGAGTTATTTTGCGGATGTGGGGGAAGTGGAGCGGTTGCGGGCTTGGCTGACGGATTTTGGTTTTTTGGAGCAGAAGTTGGAGGGGGTGGGGATTGTTGCGCTGATTAATGATTTTGATTTGGCGTTACCGTTGTTGTCGGGTGAGGAGCAGGAAACGTTAAGTCTAATTCAGCAGGCCTTGCGGCTGTCGGCTCATGTTTTAGAGCAGGATAAAACCCAACTGGCGGGGCAACTACTGGGGCGGTTATTGTCCTTTGAGCAGCCCGAAATTGTTGCTCTCTTGGCACAGGCTAAACCAACCCAGGAAAATCCCTGGTTTCGTCCCCTCACTGCCAACCTCACCCCACCCGGCGGGCCACTCATTCGCACCCTCACTGGGCATTGTGACTCGGTAATGGCTGTGGCCATTAGTGCTGATGGACAATGGGCAGTTTCTGGTTCATACGATAACACCCTGAAAGTGTGGAATTTAGCGACGGGGGAAGCGGAACATACCCTCACCGGTCATAGTGCCTTGGTACAAGCCGTAGCCATCAGTGCTGATGGGCAAAGGGCCGTTTCGGGTTCAGGTGATAACACCCTGAAAGTGTGGAATTTAGCGACGGGGGAAGCAGAACGCACCCTCACCGGTCATCGTAACCAAGTATCTGCCGTAGCCATCAGTGCTGATTGGCAACGGGCGGTTTCGGGTTCAGGGGATAAGACGCTGAAAGTATGGAATTTAGTGACGGGAGAAGTGGAACACACCCTCACCGGCCATAGTGAGGTGGTAATAGACGTAGCCATCAGTGCTGATGGCCAACGGGCGGTTTCTGGCTCATGGGATAACACCCTGAAAGTATGGAATTTAGTGACGGGAGAAGTGGAACACACCCTCACTAGTAGCTCACTGACAGTCGTAGCCATCAGTGCTGATGGTCAACGAGTGGTTTCCGGTTCACATGATAGGACTCTGAAGGTGTGGAATGTAGCCCCAGGAGAAGCGAAACAAGCAAAACGCACCCTCACCGGTCATAGTAACTCGGTAAATACCGTAGTCATCAGTGCTGATGGGCAACGAGCAGTTTCCAGTTCATGGGATAAGACCTTGATGGTGTGGAATTTAGCTACGAGGGAAGTTGAACGCACCCTTAACCTCACCGGTCATAGTGGCTCGATAACAGAGGTAGCCATCAGTGCTGATTGGCAACGGGCGGTTTCCGGCTCAATTGACAAGACCTTGCAAGTGTGGAATTTAGCTACAGGAGAACTAGAACGTATTCTCACCGGTCATCGTAGATCGATAACAGCGGTAGCCATCAGTGCTGATGGGCAACGGGCGGTTTCCGGTTCAGGGGATGATGTGTCCGGGTTAAGTGATGATATGAAGGTATGGAATTTAACCACAGGGAAAATAGAATATACTCTCAAAGGTCATAGTGGCAAGGTAGACTACACGATCAGCACCAGTTTTTATGGTGAACAGAAGATAGTTTACGGTTCAGTATTAGCCGTAGCAATTAGTGCTGATGGCAAAAAAATGGTTTCCGGTTCAAATGATAGAACCCTAAAGGTGTGGAATTTAGTAACAGAAAAAGTGGAACGTACCTTCACCCGCCGCCAAGCCTTCAGAAGGATTCTAAAGATGTGGAATTTGGCTACAGAGGAATCAACTCTAGTAGAGGAAGCAGAACATACCCTCACGGGTCATCGTGATTTTGTAACAGCCGTAGCCATCAGTGACGATAAGCAACGGGCGGTTTCTGGTTCACTAGATGAGACTCTGAAGGTGTGGAATTTAGTGACGGGGCAAAATGAACGCACCCTCACTGGGCATAGTGGCATGGTAACAGCCGTAGCCATCAGCGCCGATGGGCAACGGGCGGTTTCGGGTTCAGAAGATAACACCCTGAAACTGTGGAATTTAGCCACGGGGGAGGAAATCGCCAGTTTTACCGCTGACGCAGGGCCTAATGCTTGTGCTATTGCACCGGATGGGGTAACGGTCGTGGCGGGGGATGAGTCGGGGCGGGTGCATTTTCTGCGGTTGGAGGGGCTGTGAGCAACCGGGTTAGATCAGCCTGGGAAAAACCGGCAACCCTCAGCAACCTGCTTTCTAGACTGGCGTGGGGGGAAAGCGTTTCCTTCCCTCCCTCCGCATCACCAACCTGACAGCTATAATGGCGAAAAAACAACTGTCTGAAGAACGTGATGCAAATCACCTTCAACAAAGAACAAGAAGAATTTTTACCCAGTAAAGGCGAAAAACTTTTGTGCCTCCGGCAGGCTTACGCCAACGCCCCCACACCCATCAAATCCATAACCCGATTCCTCAATTAAATTAATCTCTATGTGAGCCATCATGAGTTTATCCCTGACACCAGAAATTGAACAACGGATTGCCCATCAACTAAATCGAGGAGGCTACCAGTCAGCAGATGAACTGATATTAGCCGCCTTGGAACTCTTAGATAAAAGAGAACAATATCTAGCCGAACTGCGCCAGCAAATCGAAATCGGGGCAAGCCAAATTCAACACGGAAAAGTTACAGAGGGAGAACTTGTATTTAATCGACTGCTGAACCGCTTACAGCAACAAACTGAAGATTCCTGATGGGAAATTATTCATTCTCTGATGCTGCCCTAGCCGACCTAGACGAAATTTGTGCATCCCTGTCGGCAATAAACCCAGACGTAGCGATTAGATTTTTTGAAAAAGTTCGGGATAAGTGCCGTCAGTTTGCTCAATTTCCCAACATGGGCAAAAACTACAGTCACATCAAAGCAAATCTGCGAGGTTTGATTGTGGAAAATTACATCATCTTTTACCTTCCACGGCCTGACGGCATAGATATTGTTCGCATCATTAATGGCTATCGAGACCTAGAATCATTGAATATTTGAAAATCTGCAACCGGGTTAGATCAGCTTGGGGAAAAACCGGAAGCCCCCAGCAACTCGGTTTCTAGACCGTCGTAGGGCGCAAGCAACCTCTAATTTCGTTAGAATCACCAAAAAATCCGAACACATTCACCCATGAAAATCACCAAAATCTCCGAAACTGGACAAATTATCCTTCCCCCAGAAATGCGCAAAAACTATCACTTAGCAATCGGGACAGAAATCATCCTGACTGATACAGGAAAAGGGATTTTAGTTCAACCTAAACCCCCCTTTCCTCCCACCACATTAAACGAAGTAGCCGGATGTTTACGGGTTCACACGTCTCCCAAAATCCTAGAAAAAATAGAAGCCGCCATTAGCCAAGGTATTCGGGAACAATGGCATGATTAGCATTGACACCAATATTGTAATTCGGCTTTTGACCCAAGATGATCAAGACCAATATCAAAAAAGTCTAGAACTTTTTCAAAACCCAGAAACTTTCATTTCTAACACGGTTATCCTAGAAACTGAATGGGTGCTGAGATTTGCCTATCAGTTCAAGCCCAATCAAATTTGTTCAGCATTACGAAAACTGTTGGGACTTCCCAATGTTTATTTAACTGACCCAATGTTAATTCATTAAGCTCTGCTCTGGCATAAAAATGGCTTGGATTTTGCCGATGTTTTGCATCTAGCCCAAAGTCAAGATTGCGAGCAATTCTACACATTTGATGAGAAATTTATTAAAAATGCCAGAGAGCAAACCAATTGTGAAGTCAAAAAAACAGGCGATTAATCGGATTACCTATAGCCCGGCCTATACTCTGGTTCCCACCTATGAATGCTTTAACCGTTGTGATTACTGCAACTTTCGGGTTGATCCGGGGGGGAATCAATGGCTGTCGGTGGAAGTGGCACGCGATCGCCTCCTCACCCTCCCAGCCCAAGGCGTGATCGAAATTCTCATTCTCAGTGGCGAAGTGCATCCCCGCAGCGATCGCCGCTCAGCCTGGCTCGATCGCATCTACGACCTGTGCGAGTTGGCGCTGGATTTGGGGTTTTTGCCCCATAGCAATGTGGGGATTTTGAGCGAGGCGGAAATGGTGCGGTTAAAAGCGGTGAATGTGTCGATGGGGTTGATGCTCGAACAAATCACGCCGCGATTACAACAGACACGCCATCGCCACGCACCGAGTAAAGACCCAGCAACCCGACTGCGCCACCTCGATACTGCCGGGCGGCTTCAGATTCCGTTTACGACGGGGTTGCTGTTGGGGATTGGCGAAACCGAGGCGGATTGGCGGGAGACATTGGCGGCGATCGCAACCTCCCATTACCAGTGGGGTCATATCCAAGAAGTGATTTTGCAGCCCTATAACCCCGGTTCGGGGGAAACCTATCGCGGCTTAGGCATCTCTGGGGCGCAAATGATTCGGGCTGTGGAGTTGGCGCGGGAGATGTTGCCGCCTGATGTGCAAATTCAAATCCCGCCGAACCTCATTGATACGCCTGACACCCTCCTCGCCTGCCTTGCGGCGGGAGCGCGGGATCTCGGTGGCATTGGCCCGATTGATGAGGTAAACCCAGATTATCGCCATCAACAGCTTGACGACTTGCGCGAACTGCTTGCCCGCAACGGCTGGCACCTGACGCGCCGCCTGCCGCTCTATCCAGAGGGCGATCGCTGCTTACCCAATTCCCTTAAACCCGCTGTGACGCGCTGGCGTGGCGCGATCGCTGAAGATCAACTCGATGCTTCCTACCAACTCATGGCAGACGATCAAGAGCGTGAAATAGAGACTTTCGCATGGGCTGAGGCATTGATCGGGGACAGTGAAACGTGAACCATGGTCGAGGCATTTCGGCTCATTCGTGCGACTAGTCATTGGCGTAGCGTAATCGTTGATATACCGTCGCCAAACCCGTCGCATCGCCCACATTTCCCGGAAACAACACCACCGGCAACTTCGGAAATTGCGGATGTTCCGCGCTAGTCGTCACCATGGAGCAACCGGGGAGAATCTGACCCAATAAGCGAGCCGATCGCAACCCCAGACCCACACTCAGCACATCATTCGACGTAATCCCCCCCTTGCTGATTAAAAAGCGCAATTCCGGCGGCAACCCCTGCACAATATCCATCAACAAGCCCGAAACCGCCTTACCAAAGTCGAGGCGCTGCTGAATGCTGTCAAACTGCAATTCCTCACGACTGGTATAGATTACAGGCGTTAGATTTTGCGTAAATGCTGTGGCAACTTGGGCTAATGCCTCCTGTTTTAAAGTTGCGCTTTGGGTGAAATCTTCTCGCATCCGGGCCACATCCACTTCAATCGGTGCCACGCCGTCAGCTTTGAGTAATTCCATCAATTGCTCGGTGGTTTTTTTGACGTGGGAGCCGACGATCACCGCGCCAGGTTTTTCGGTGCGGCCGTAGGTAGCCATGGATTCGGCGGCGATCGGTTGGGGGCCGAGTTTGGCGAGGGACGTGAGGAGACTGGCGGCACTGCGGAAGAGAAAGCGTTTGCCCTCGGCGGCGGCGTTGAGGAGTTCGGTGGCAAAGCGGTCAAAATCGGCTTGGGTTTCGCCATCCACGGCACAGCAGACATTCCCGGTGAGATTCATTAAACGATCTTGGCAGTGCGATCGCACTGCCTCCAGGTCAAACCGCTCCACCTGATCCGCCGCAATCCGTCCCCCGGTTTTTTCCGCCACATAGTCTGGCAAAAATGCGGTGCTATAGCCAAACACCGAATCCTTGGCGAATTCCGTCTCATGTACCGGGGTTTCCACGCCATTGATCAGCAAGTAATGGGTGCTGTTGCGGGTAATCCGTCCCCCTTCAAAAAATGCCGGGGTGAGGAAATGGGCATCAAAGGGGCCTAGTTCATCAGCGATCGCATCGGTTTCCACGGGGTAATGACCGCGCAGGGTGGAATCGGAGCGGCTCACCACTAAAAATTCAGTGACCCCTTCTGCATCGAGGGCAAGGCGGAGATTGTGGCAAACCTCGCGGGTAATGCGGGTGGCTTCATCGGGAGCGAGGGCGCGGGTATTGGTGAGCACGAAAAAAATCGGAGCGGCATCAGCCAACCCCAAGCGCAACGTATCCACATCCCACTGCATCAACAGCAGGCAACTGTGAACCGTTTGGGAGCCGGTGGGATCATCGTCAAGGACAATAATTTTGGGGCGGTTGGCAGCTTGGGCAGACATAGCGATCGCTTCTGAGGAGGGTTAATGTTACTGGTTAGCCTAGCGCGGGATGGGGCATTACTCACGGAAAATATTAATTTTTCGTTAAATTATGAAAAGACTGTTGGGAAATGGGTAAGTGATCATCGTTTGGTTAGCGTTGGCAAGTAGTGCTGCTTGGTTACTGAGTAGCTTAATCGGGGGCGGCAGTCCCCTGATTTTGATTCCCGTGATTAGCGCGTTGTTGGGCCCGGTGGTTGTGCCGCCGGTTTTGACGACGGGAATGTTGTTCGGCAATGGGCAACGGGTCTGGATTTATTGGCGGCAGATTGAATGGCGGGTGGTGGTATGGTGTTTGCCGGGGGCAACGGTGGGGGCGGTGTTGGGAGCGTTTGTCCTGAGCCGGACTCGGATTGAATGGCTGAGTTTGCTGTTGGCAATCTTTTTGTTGCTGTCGGTGCTGGGCTTGTTGCGCGATCGCCCCGACTCCAACTCATCCACCCTACCCCGGAACAAAATGGCCGCCTGGATGTTTCTGCCCCTGGGATTTTTCTACGCCTTCTTTTCCGGGCTGATCGGTTCTACGGGCCCGATTTTGCACCCCTTCTATCTCGGCTACGGCCTCAACAAGGAGGAAATGCTCGCCACGAAATCCCTCAATGTGCTGGGGGTGCATCTGGTGAAATTATTGGCCTATGGTCTGTTTGGGATTTTAAGTTGGCAGACCTTTGGCTATGGGCTAGTGATCGGAGTTGCCGCGTTGCCGGGAAATTATTTAGGGCAATGGGTACTGACGAAAATCAGTGATCAACAATTCCGGCGGTTGGTGGTGATTTTTATCGGTGCGAGTGGGCTGTTTCTGTTTTGGCAACAGCGGCAATTTTTGGGGTTTGGGTTTTAATCGCGGTCTGTGCCGCAGTTCGGCGTAGTTTTCCCTAGGGGCGTGACACACTTTAATTAATGGGTGGGTTACGGCGGATTGCTGAATTTCAGATATAGCAAGCGTTTAAGCCGCCTAACTCACCCTACAATCAAGCCTGACTTTAGTTGTGTCGTGACACTTGTTTTATGCGCGGGATTCAGGGGGAATATTGTGCGATCAGTTGGCTCACCTTGGTTTTGATTTCATCCCGAACCCGTCGAAAGGTGTCTAAGGGTTGACCATCGGGGTCATCGAGTTGCCAATCGGCGAAGAGGGGCCGTAAGACCCATGCTTCGGGCAAATCGACCCCACAACCACAGAGGGAAATCACCCCATCGTAGTTTTCGGGATTAAACGCTGTGAGCGGATCGGAGGTTTGATCGCGGATGTCGATCCCCAATTCGGCCATGACGGCGATCGCAGTGGGGTGAACTCGACTGGCCTCTAAGCCGGAGGATGTGACCTGAAGAATGCCAGCACCGAGGGTTTTCGCGAATCCTTCGGCCATTTGTGACCGGCAGGAGTTGCGCTTGCAGACGAACATGATGGTTTTCATCGTTTGTTTTTGGGTTGGGTTGAGAATAACGGAGGCGAAATTTCATGCCTTGCGCAGGTAACGGGAGTTGAGCCAGATCTTTCTGTCCCCCAAAGTGAACCTAGCGATCCGGTAGGGCCGTGACACAACGGGGATCGCAGAGGGTGGCTTTTTCGGGTTCACGGGGAAACCAGAAGGCCGTTTTTTTGCAAAATTCCACCAAAAGCAGCATCACCGGCACTTCAATTAAGACCCCGACGACGGTGGCTAGGGCAGCTCCGGAGTTGAGACCGAAGAGCATCACGGCGGTGGCGATCGCTACTTCAAAATGATTACTCGCCCCAATCAACGCCGCCGGAGCCGCATCCTCGTAGGACAGCTTCAACACCCACGCCGCCACATAGGTCAAACCAAAAATGATCGTTGTTTGCAACAACAGCGGCACAGCAATGAGGAGAATATGCAGCGGATGTTGAATGATTAAATCGCCTTTGAGGGCAAAGAGGAGAACCAGCGTGATCAACAGGGCGAGGGTGGAAATCGGCCCCAGTTTTTTCAGGAAAACCTGATCAAACCAAGGGCGGCCCCGATGACGGAGAATCCAGACGCGGCTTGCCATGCCTGCCGCGAGGGGTAAACCTACATAGATCAATACCGAAAAGACAATGGTTTGCCACGGCACGCTTAAATCATTCACCGCGAGCAACCATTTTCCCAAGGGCGCGTAGAGAAAAAGCATCGCCAAGGAGTTCACCGCCACCATCACTAGGGTGTGGCCTTGGTTGCTGTAGGAGAGGTAGCCCCACATCAAGACCATGGCGGTACAGGGGGCAATGCCGAGGAGGACCGCGCCGGCGATGTAGGAACTGGCGAGGGGGGTTTCTGTACCGCGAATCAGTTCGGTGGTGGTGAGGAGGGGGCGGAAGAGATTGCCGAGGAAGAACTGGGCGAAGAGCACCATGGTGAAGGGCTTGACGAGCCAGTTGATCACGAGGGTGAGGGCGACGGGTTTTGGGGTTTTGGCGGCTTTGACGGCTTGGGAAAAGTCGATTTTGACCATGATCGGGTACATCATGGCAAAGAGACAGAGGGCGATGGGAATCGAGACGTGATAAAGACTGAGCGCGTCGAGGGCGATCGCAACGCCAGGCAACAACCGCCCCAAGAGAATGCCCGCCCCAATACAGAGAAACACCCAAAGCGTCAGGTATTTTTCAAAGCGGTTGAGTTTGCCCCCGGCTTGGATGGCGGTAGGGTTGAGGCTGGGTTGAGGATTCATCACGCTCACATCAAAAAAAGTTGATGGATATAGCGTAACAGAAATACATCAAAAAAAGTTGATGAACTATGAATCACAATAGCGAGCGGGTTTCGGCGCGGTGGTGGGGCGAAATTGGGCGATCGCGGTTTCGAGTTGCGCGATCGCCTCACCATCGAGGCGGTAATAAACCCAACGGCCTTGGGAGCGAGATTGAATGAGACCCGCCTCTTTGAGGATTTTGAGATGGAAGGAGAGTTTTGACTGGGCAACGGCGAGGCGATCGCACAAGTCGCACACACATTGCTCTTCATCGCGCAGGATGGCCAGCACCTCCAACCGCAACCCATCGGACAGGGCATGAAAGCGATCGCGCAAGGTCGCTAAGGTTTGGGGATCAGTGGTGTTGAGCGTCATGGGGGGTTAACCTATTCTGTTACAAATCTTGAAGGGATGTGTCACAATAGCGACGTTGTGATCCTGTTTCATGACCCACTGTTGCGGTCTGTTCTGTTTCGCAACAGATATGAGGAAGCGATCGCAACTCTGCCCCCCCATTCAGCACCTGTGCGGAATAGTCACCCTTACTACCGTAGCTTGATTTATCCCTCACCACTGAGACTAGAGCCATGATAGACACGATCGTCACTGCTGCTATCCTCTCTGTGTCCACCAATCTAGATAATTTAGCGGTGGGGGTTGCCTATGGCTTTAAACGCTTAACGATTGGCTGGCTAGCCAATGGTGCGATCGCCTCCCTTTCCGGGATTAGCACCCTTTGTTCCATGAGTTTAGGGAATGAGATCGCCTCCCTCATTTCGCCTCAATGGGCACAATCCTTGGGGAGTTCGCTGTTAATTGTCATTGGGGTGGTGGTACTGGTGCAGTTTTGGCGATCGCGTCACGCGCCGATCTCGCCTGCTGATGCGCCTCCCGTTAACAATGGCATGAGTCTCCGCGATGCAGTGCTTTTGGGGTTAGCCCTCACCCTCAGCAACATCGGCACCGGCATCAGCGCCGGGATGACCCACCTTGATGTAGCAACAACCAGCAGCTTAAGCTTGCTTTCCAGTTTGGTGATGATTGGGGGTGGCGTGTGGTTGGGGCGACTTTTGACCCACCAATGGCAACGGTGTCGCCTCGATTGGTTAGCGGGTTTAGGGTTAATTCTCCTGGGCGTTTACGCATCCTGGGCTTAATCCCTTGCGATCGCCACCCCTCAATCCGCCTCGCCAATCAGGGTAAAGGCGGCCCAGTTGCGCGGGTCGGGATGGGTTTGCATGGTTTGTAACATGGCTTGGTGCAGGGCTTGGGCATTATTCCCCAAGCTTTCGCGCTGTTGATAAAATCGGGTCATCAGGTCAGCGGTGGGGGCATCGGGGACTTGCCAGAGGGAGACTAAAACGCTAGGAACGCCTGCTGAAATGAACGATCGCGACAACCCCACCACCCCATCCCCGGTAATCCGTCCCCGCCCGGTATCGCAGGCTGAGAGAACCACCAGATCGGCTTTTAAATCCATATCGAAAATTTCCTCGGCGGTGAGCAGGCCGTTCACTTCACCCGGTCGGGCTTCAAAGTTGGAGTCTGGAGCAAGGGCGATCGCACTTCCCATGCCGCGAATATCATCGAGTAGGCCATGGGTGGCGAGATGAATAATTTCTGCATTTTGCATCTGTGCAACCATGTTCGACGAGGGTGGCGTTTTAAGCTTGGGCGATGCGTTGGATTTGGGCGAGGTTGGGGGGGTGGATCGTGGCGTTTGGGTCGTCGGGGTTGAGGCGGCGGTGGAGGAGTTCGACGAAGGCGCGGGCGCGACCGCGTTCGGCGGTTTCGAGGGCGGCGGTGGTTTTGTTTTGCACGATTTGGGCTTTTTGGAGTTGGCGATAGGTGGTGGATTGTTGTTCAAAGATAGAAACTTTGTTGGCATCGTTATCGCCGAGGTCAGCGCGGATTGATTCGTAGATTTTAGCTGCGACGAGAAGTTGTTGTTCAGCTTCGGGAGGGCGATCGAGGTTTTGCAATGCAAGTCCTAAATTATTGAGGGAGTTCGCTTCCCCTCGACGATCGCTGATTTCCCGTGCGATTTCCAGAGACTGTTCCTGAAAAGCGATCGCCCGTTGGAACTGACTCAGGGAATCGTAAGCCAGACCCAAGTTGCCAAAGGAGATAGCTTCCCCTTGCCGATCGCCAATTTTCCGATAAAGTGCCAGGGCTTGCTCCCAAGACTTTGACGCGACACTAAATTGACTCGTCCGATACTGCTGAATTCCCTGCTGAAACAGCCGATCGGTTTCAGCCTGCCGCTCCTCCACCGTCTGCGCGATCGCAACCCCAGCCAACCCCGTCACCCCACCCGGCAAGCCCACCACTAAAAAACCTGCGATCAAACCGCTCCACACCTGCGCCGATAACCGCATCACGCACTGTTTCCTCTAAAGAATCAATAGAATTTGGAGTTAAACCGTCTTAATCGTCACATCCGCCGCCGCAATCTCACGAATAGCCGGAGAGCGATAGCCCAACATAATGCACGATTCCGGCACACCAAAATTCATCAATTGGTACGCAATTCCCGGCTCCGTAAAATCCCGTTGAATCCAAATTTCATCCACCTTAACCTCCACATAAATCGCACAACCAAACACGCGATCTTCCTCCTGCCAACCCACATTTAAAACCAGGTATCGCCCCTGTTCATCATCAAAAACCACCTGGGTTTCAATCGGTTGCATTGTCTCCCCAGACACAGCATTAACATAATTCAAAATAATTTGCTTAATGAGTCCCTTATAATTTAATGCTTCCATTCTAAAATAACCTCCTTAGTGGGATGAAAAATAATCAGTTTTACGGCAAATTCTCTTAACGAAGACTGAATAAAAGTGTCCGTGAAAAAATCTTGGTAGGCATCTCTGGGAACGGCAAGAAATAAAACACGATCGGGTTTTATCGTTTTCAGAGCTAGGCGATAGTTGAGAAACTGACCCAGGGCGAGATGGTATTCATGCAAATTCGAGAGACCAATAAAACTTTTGATTTCAACTGCAATTTTTTCCTCTGCTCTCATTGCGCTGATCGTTTGATGAGCCGCCAAATCGATCAACAGTAAGGATTCAGGTACTTGAAACGCAGTCACAGCAAGGCTTTCAAAATCGAGGTGAGTTCTAAACTAACAGTTCATTCTCAATAAGTACGCAAGACTAGGGATTACAGCCTTGTTTATTGAGAATAACAAAATAGCCCGAAATAGCTGAAACCCATACTGAGCAATGCTCACAGCCAAATTCCTGATTGACGGACAAAAGATTCAGTCAGGGGAGTAAGAAAAAGAGCAAAACTGGAATTCAAGGCGATAAGAGCGTTGCCGATGCTGAGGACGAGAAGCCATAGCCGGTTCAGGGTCAGAATTAGAAAAGAAAGCAACAAGCCGAATCAAGCGCCAGCCCTCAAGGAGAGCAGTACGAATCCACTCAAGACCGATACGAAAATAGCTATTGCCGCGAAACCAATGGGGGTCAACCCAGCGACGCTTGCCCGATTGGACAACCTCAAGACCCTGAGCTGAGACATAGAGAGTCGCCAGAGCCAGAATGAAGCAGAGACGGGAAAGAACACAAACTGAGCGAAGTTGGGAAGATTGGAGGTGCCAACCCCCAGACTGGTCATCGAGAAACGCCTCCTCGATATCAAACCGGAGACCATACTCAGCAAAAGTCTGGAGGTGGGTCGGTTCATCACTGACAACCGCCCAAAACTCGCCATTGACATTGTTGCGACCGAAAATGACATGAACCGGACCATACCATTCACCTTTGTGAAGTTTGACGTTGTGCCAGCAGAGGGCTTCACCGGGTTTGAGATGAAACGCTTTTGGTTGGCTCCAGCCCTTGGCAGAGTGCCAAAGCCAGGTATTGCTTTTGATGCGGATGCGATAATGCCAGCCGAAGGTGCGCACCAGCGTCATAGTCTCCGTCTGCACAAAGCCACGGTCAGCCAGCAGCACCACCTTCACCCCTTGCGGTAGGAGTCGAGCGACATCTTGGAGCAGTTCTCGGTAGGTGTTGGCGGCAACCGAGGCACTGGGATGAGCCAACACACGCCAGCCTAGGGGTAAAGCACGACCGCGATGCACCACAGCCACCCGAATCAGACAATACTCATCCCAAAATAGTGAGGTGTCTAAGCTCAGGTACATCACCTCATCCTGCCAATCGGCTAAGGCGGCTTTGATGATGGGTTTGTAGAGTCGATGAATATTGATGCGGCTATTGCCCAGCCAGCGTCGGACTCGCCGCTGTTTACTTTGGGCAAACAATCCTCGACAGGGCAGATACGGCAGCCATTTCGTGAGGTTGACTGCTCCGGTTTGGATGACGGCGATGACCATCCAGATGCAGGTAGTCAGGTGGCTCAGATGCGCCCAGGGGATGTCTTGACCCAACCAGGTTTTCAGGGCATTGTAAATTTGGGAGTTTTTTTCACAGTTCTCCAGAGTTTTGTTGTGGTAACTCAATTCTAGAGGACTGACTCCCATTTCTTAATTCTCTGTATTTCAGTCAGGGCAACCTCTTTAGCTATCCCTACCACTTCTTTTGTCAGTCAATCAGGCCAAATTCTCATGACCTGAATACTTACGATCAACATCCCAATTTGTGGACTAACTCGTAAAAATAACGGGTCGTCTGTAATCGTCCATCCCTCTTTTTCTAGTGCATTCCTAACAATAAAATGAAATCGATCTTTAGCCATTGTGGATCAGGTGAATAATAGCTAGATTTTTGAATTAGGGCATATTGGGCTTGCCCTTAGGTCGTAATCTCGCGGAGGATCGATTATTCCCCCGATTCTAACCAAAATGGGTTAGAATCACCCCACCCGGCAACCCCACAACCAAAGACCCGACAACCAAACCGCTAGACCCATACCGTCAAACCCCTCCGTTGACACCAACCCACTGGGCGCAAGCGTTGCGCCCCTACCTTGCCATTGTTGGGCTTCATGCTTCAAACAAGCCTACAATCCAAACCTTTGTCCCGTACTGAAGATCCAGGGCAACAAAATCCGTGCCGCTCTCCACTTGCCCTAGTGCCCTCCCCCCCTCCGCACCGATGCA
The DNA here is from genome assembly GCF_001890765.1 of Spirulina major PCC 6313. Lineage (NCBI taxonomy): Bacteria > Bacillati > Cyanobacteriota > Cyanophyceae > Spirulinales > Spirulinaceae > Spirulina > Spirulina major. The sequence goes on from NZ_KV878783.1 coordinate 3,541,777, forward strand.
GATTGATGCCCACAGTCTGTAGATAGTCGGAGCCGGTAAAGATGCACGCCAAGGTCTGGTTGACAGGCTGACGATTCCATAACTGGGGGGTGTTGTTCATGATCAGAGCGCCGGAATTTAGTATAAAATGTCACCAAGCCTGTCCTTTGTCTGACGCTCAATCCCCAAATTTTTGCACCATCGTCCGGGATTTAATGCCGCCTCCCCTCCATCCGCCTGAACTCGCTAGACTAAAGCAAGGTTGAGTGATCCCTCTCGCATATTTAGCGATCGCCTCACCCACCATGCCTCATCCCCAGTACCTCTGTCGTCAGCAAGGAGAATCCCCCTTCGGTGTTGCAACGTTTAAAGCAAGACTTTAAAAATGACCTGATCGCCGGTTTACTGGTGATCATCCCCCTCGCCACCACCATTTGGCTCACCCTGACGATCACGCGCTGGGTGATTGCCTTTTTGACGGAAATTCCCAAGCAACTCAACCCCTTCCAAGGGTTGCACCCAATCGTGAGCAATCTCCTCAATTTGCTCGTCGGGTTGGCCGTGCCGTTGGGGTGTATTTTGCTGATTGGGTTAATGGCGCGAAATATTGTCGGGCAATGGCTCCTGAATGTGGGGGAACGGATTTTGCAATCGATTCCCCTGGCGGGTTCTGTCTACAACACCCTCAAGCAAATCCTTGAAACCCTCCTCCAAGACTCGAAAACAAAGTTTCGGCGGGTGGTGATGATTGAATATCCTCGGCGGGGGGTGTGGAGTATTGGCTTTGTGACTGGGACATTAAGCGCGGCGCTCCAAACTCACCTCTCGGAACCGATGCTCAGTGTCTTTATCCCCACCACGCCGAATCCTACGTCAGGATGGTACGCCGTGATTCCGGAAGCGGAGGTGATTACTCTGCCGATTTCCATTGAAGATGCGTTTAAAGTGCTCATTTCTGGCGGGATCGTTAGCCCGCGCACCACGGATACGGCAATTCCCCTAAACGCCAAGCCGGTCTCATCGCCCCAATACGGTTCGGTGGCGGTGGATGCGGCCAACACCGTTGAGGCGGAACGTTCCGTTCTATCCCGTGATGAAGAACTGTATTCGCCGGGATCATCGTGATCCGTCTAGTCTCAGAGTTCGTTTTTCGGTAAACTGATGGATCGCGCCTTTGGTGCGACCTCTGCCGTGCCTATCTCCCAAAACCTATGTCAGCCCGCCAACAGCCTCGCCGCACTGCTCGTGAACTTGCCCTCCTGGGGTTAAGCCAAGCCAGCGGTAACGATGAAAAATTAGCCCAACAGGATCTGAGTAATTTAATGTTGGCGGCGGTGCGTACGTTGGTGAGTGACGTGCGGGAAACGTTGGAAACGGCGGGGATGGAGGTGCGCCGGGGGAGCGATCGCCTCAATAAAAGTGAAGTGCGGGCCCCCGATGTCCATAGTGCGCGGGTGATGGTGCGCGAAGGGTTGACGCTGGCGGAACAGGCGATTAATCGCTTGGGGGCAGCGTTGGATTTGCCGGAATTTATTAATTTGGCGAATCAACAAGTGGTGCGGGACTATGCCTTTGCGTTGGTGGGGACGATTAAGCGTCGTCGGGCCGAAATTAGTGCGGAGTTGGAGCGATCGCTTGTGGATTGGTCGTTGAGTCGGTTACCCCAGTTGGATCGACAAATTCTGATGATGGCGGTGGCGGAGATGCGCTACTTGGACGTGCCGGAGCGGGTAGCGATTAATGAAGCGGTGGAACTGGCAAAACGTTACTCCGATGAAGAAGGGGCACGGTTTATCAATGGGGTGCTCCGTCGCGTCACAAGCCATAAATACCCCGTTGCCTTCAATCCGGCGGCCACCCCCCCCTCAGAACCCCAGGCGGCTGACCCCGCACCGCTTCCGGCTGCCATCCCCCAGCCTGACCCCGTACCGGATCTTCCCCCTGCTCCAGAGATTACCCCGGATGTTGAAGCTCCCCCAGAGGCGATCGCACCCCCCACCGCCTTCCCCAGCCCGGAGGTAAAACCGATCCGCACAACGCCCCGCGCTGTCCCGGAGGCTTCCCCAGAAGCGATCGCGCCACCCACCGAGGCCCCCAGTCCTGGGACGAAACCCAGTCAAGAAATCCTCCGGGTTGACCCACGGCCCCCCTCAACCACCAAACCGACCCAAAAACCGATTTTAAAAGCCACCCCCAAGCCTCAACCCGCCTCAATTCCTAACCCTGGGCCGGCTAATCCGGACATTGTCCCCCCCGCGTCCCGCCCGGAGTCGGTTCCGGACAGGGCTGATGCCCTGGATTTAGATGAACTGATTGTGAATGAGGCGATCGCTGATCAGTCCGCCGCGCTTGAATCAGGTGGGAGTGATCCGGATATCGGTGCGATCGCGCTTGAATCGGATTTAGATGAACTGCTTGTCAATGAGGCGATCGCGCCTGAATCGGATTTAGATGAACTGGTTGGGGATGAGGCGATCGCCGAGCCGGAATTGACAGCCCCTGCCCCAGATATCGAGCCAGATATCGAGCCAGATATCGAGCCAGATACCGAGCCAGAGATAGAATTATCCCTCGACGCTGAATCCTGGCCCGACTTGCCGCCGAGTTTTTAGGATACGATTGTCTGGGTTGAAATCCCCACCTAACCAGCAAAATTTTTGAGGTCAAGTCATGGGACAGGGTATCACGCGGCGACAACTACTCTGGGGCGCGATCGCCCTCGGCAGCACTCAATTACTACTCACCCGCCCCAGCTTGGCAGCACGGCGAGCCAGAATCACCGTCAGCACCAGCCGCGAACTGTGGGACGCGATCGGCAGCGATCGCACCATTACCCTGCGCCCCGGTGTGTATGATCTCGTCTCCATTGCCGACACCCTCACGGAATCATCGCCCCACATCGCCTTTGAAGCGGTTTACGATGGCATCGAAGCCGTGATCCGCAATGTGCAAAACCTCACCATCATCGGCCCCAAAGACCACAGTGCCAAGATCTACACCCAGCCCCGCTACGCCGATGTGTTGCGCTTCGACAATTGCCAAGACATCACCCTCAAACGGATTGAGGCGGGGCATTGGCCCGATGAGGGGGATTGTAACGGTGCTGTGTTGCAATTCACAGACTGCGATCGCATCGAACTTGATGATTTAAAGCTTTTCGGCAGTGGAACCTACGGCATTTGGGCCGCGCGGACGAACGAACTCCACTGTCAAGATAGTCAAATCTATGAATGCACCTACGGCATCCTCTACCTCACCGCATGCGAGGACATTCACCTCGAAGACTGTCAATTTTTGAACAATCGCCAATACAACCTCGTTCACGTCGAACGCAGCCGCCAAGTGCAATTTGAAGATTGCCAATTCCGCAATAATCAAGTCCTCGCTCAATGGGATGCCTTTTTTAATGTCGTGGACAGTCCTGCCGTGACCCTCGAAGATTGCCAATTCATCAACAACAGCAGCACCAAATTAATGAATCAGCCGGGAGTATTGCGCCTCGATGATGTGCGGTTTACCGATAATACCTTCACCGATGTGTGAGACGCTGTTCAAAAGTCAAAATGACACAATCAGTGGATTAAATAGGGTGTGTTAACAAATCACCATAGTTGAAGTGGAGGCTTGGGGAGTGTAGTGATTGCAAGCGGGCGATCGCGACGAAACTGCGGGTCAAGGGGCGATCGCATTTCAGAAAAGCTCAATTGGAGGGTTGCAGGGTGGAAATTTTCCCGCATAATAGCCCTAGCAGAATTGTGGAAATCAGTATGGCAAGGATGTGGCAACTGTGGCAACAGGGCAGTTGGTTTGCAGTGGGTTTAATGGTGGCGGTGTTTGTGGCCTGTAGTTCCCCAGCAATTACGGAAATTCGGATTGGTGCGATCGCTCCCCTCACCGGCGATGTGGCCACCACCTCCGGCCAGCCCACCCTTGACGGCATTACACTCGCCATTCAACAGGTCAACGCCCAAGGCGGAATTCCCATCGATGGCACCCTGTACCCGATTACATTAGTGACCGCCGACGACCAAGACAACCCCAACCAAGCCGTCGCCGCCGCCAACCGACTGATCAACCAAGAAAATATCATCGCCCTCGTTGGCGTTCCCCTCAGCCGGATTGCGACCCCCGTCGCCAGCGTCGCCGAACAGGCCCAAGTGCCGATGGTCAGTTCCAAATCCACCAACCTCGACACCACCGCCGGAAAACTCTACAGTTTCCGCGCCACCTTCACCGACACCTTCCAGGGGCAAGTCCTCGCCACCTTTGCCGCCCATGAACTCAACCTCCAACGGGCCGCCATCCTCTACGACGTTGCCAGCAATTACAATCAAGATCTCGCGAAAATCTTCACCGCAGCATTCACCGCACGGGGCGGCAAAATTGTCGCGTCAGAATCCTATGTGACGGGGGAAAATAATTTTCAAGCCCAACTCAAAACCATTCGCGCCGCTGATCCAGAAGTGCTGTTTTTGCCCAACTATCCGGCAGAAGTGATCCTCCAAGCCCAGCAAGCCCGCGAGTTGGGGATTGAGGCGGTGTTGATTGGTGGGGATGCCTGGAGTGGGTTGGCGGAGGTGAGTGAGCCGAGTTTGGCGGGAGCCTATTACACCTCAGATTGGGTGCTGGATTTGGGTACGCCTGCCTCTCAAGCCTTTGTGGCGGCTTACCAAGCGGAGTATCAGCGGCTGCCGACTTCGGCGGCGGCGTTGGGCTATGATGCGGTGCAGTTGGTGATTGAGGCAATTCGGGCGGCGGATTCCCTTGATCCGGTGAAGATTCGCGATCGCCTCGCCGCCATCCAATACGTCGGTGTGACGGGTACCATTAAATTTTCTCGCACCGGCGATCCGATTAAAGGGGCGGCCATTATTCGCATTGATGGGGGCGATCGCGTGTTTGATCGCCTCGTCACCCCCGATTAAGGACTATTCTTAAGGGGTGAATCGTTGAGAAGTAGGATCGTCTCCCATGGTGATGCGGCGTTTGTTTGTGCCTCTGGTGTGTGTGCTGGGTTTGGGGTTAAATAGTTGCCGGTTAGCGGCCCAACTCGCCCCCACCGTTTTACCCGCGGCCCAACGGCCCGCCCCCCTCCCCCAAGACCCCCAAATCCCCGTCTACTTCAACCACAACACCGCCCAAGGGGCCAACTATACCGACCCCTACCGTCAAATCGAGCGGCCGGGGGATGATCTAGAAGGGGTGATTTTGCAAGAAATTGCACAGGCGCAGCAGTCCATTGATGTGGCGGTGCAGGAGTTGCGTTTACCCCGAATTGCCCAGGCCTTGGCAGCGAAACAGGCGGCGGGGGTGCGGGTGCGGGTGGTGCTAGAAAATACCTATAACCAACCCTGGCCGGAGAGCGAGCGATCTGGCCCCGGTCGCAGCAATACCGATGCTGAGATCGCGGCCTTGGCGGATCAGGATGGCGATGGCCAAGTGACGGCGGCAGAACTGGCCCAAAATGATGCGATTTTAATCCTGCGCAATGCCCGCGTGCCACTGATTGACGACACCGCCGACGGGAGTAAGGGATCGGGGTTAATGCACCATAAATTTGTCGTGATTGATGGGGCGACGGTGGTGACGGGTTCGGCGAATTTTACCCCCAGTGGAACCCATGGCGATTTAACCATGGCCGTGAGTCGCGGTAATGTGAATCATCTGCTGGTGATCCGCGATCGCGCCCTGGCCCAAGCCTTTCAACAGGAATTTAATCTGCTTTGGGGCGATGGCCCCGGCGGCCGTCCCGATAGCAAGTTTGGCTTGCAAAAACCGATGCGACCCGCCCAAACTTTCACCATCGGAGCATCCCGCGTCACGGTGCATTTTTCCCCCACCTCTCCCTCCCAAGCCTGGGAAATGAGCAGCAACGGCCTAATCGCCCGCACTCTCAGCGCCGCCAATCAGAGCGTGGATCTTGCTCTTTTTGTATTTTCTGAGCAGGCGATCGCCAACACCCTCGCCACCCGTCACCAACAGGGAACCCAAGTCCGCGTTCTGATTGACCCTAGTTTTGCCTTCCGTGACTTTAGCGAGGGGCTGGATCTTTTGGGCGTGACGCTCCTCAAGCAAGACTGCCAAGCAGAACCCAATAACCAACCCTGGGCCGCCCCGATTACCACCGTCGGCGTGCCCGCCCTGCCCCCCGGCGACAAGCTTCACCATAAATTTGGGGTGATGGATCGGCGGGTCGTGATTACCGGGTCGCACAATTGGTCAGCAGCGGCGAATCACAATAACGACGAAACAGTTTTAGTGATTGACAATCCTGCGATCGCGGCCCATTTTCAACAGGAATTTGACCATCTTTTTAAGGGAGCACAACTCGGCATCACGTCAGCCGTTGAAACTAAAATTCAAGAAGCCGCCCAAGCCTGCGGCGGGTGATTATAATTCTCAACGCTTTAAAATAGACCCAATCTAGAGCCAGTCTGGTGATCAATTATGAGTGTGATTCATTTCAGCTTAAAACCCCTCGTTGAGCACCTTAGCCATGAACAATTTTATGAATTGTGTATGGCGAACAAAGATGTTGCGATGGAACGAACGGTCACAGGAGAATTAATTATCATGCCCCCGGTTGGTGGTGAAAGTGGTGAAAAAGAAGCGGAATTGATTACAGATTTAGGAATTTGGAATCGCCAAACGCAACTCGGAAAAGTATTTAGCTCCTCAACAGTGTTTAAATTACCAAATGGTGGCGATCGCTCCCCCGATGCGGCATGGGTTCAACTCGAACGATGGAACGCCTTAACACCAGAACAGCGCAAACAATTCCCGCCCCTCTGTCCCGATTTCGTCATTGAATTGCGCTCAGACAGCGATCGCTTCAAACCCTTGCAAGACAAAATGCAAGAATATCTCGCCAGCGGTCTCAAGCTCGGTTGGTTGATTAATCCTCAGGGGCAAACGGTGGAAATCTATCGACCGGATCAAACTGTTGAGGTGATCAATTTTCCAGCCACTTTATCCGGTGAAACCGTGCTGCCGGGTTTTACGTTGACCCTTGATTAGGGCTGTTTTCAGCATCTATCACGACAAGACCAAATCATCCAACTCGCGGTAGTCGGGGAGGGCGCGATCGCCCAGCAGATAAAGCCTTGCGGGGCGATCGCACCTTTTTTGAATTTTAAAGTACGGAGTTTAGAGAAGCACTGACCCTCACCAAGATCGCAAAAATTAGAGTATTCACTGACATTTTTGTAAATAATTAATACAAGAGTATTCACTGACATTTTTGTAAATAATTGATACATTGAATAAAATTAAAGTTTATATTCGTTTTTATAAATACTTTTGTACTAGCAAGCATTTGAGGTCATTCAGGCTATCCAGTCGGCTGTACAGCATCCTTGTTTCACCACAATTAATCACCGCAATTTTTTAATCAAACATGATGAATCTTTCTGCCAAAGCAATGGTTTTTGGGAGCGCGATCGCTCTGGGTCTGATGCCCATGGATGCGGCACAGGCCTTTAATCTCGATTTAAATGGCACAACCTACGAACTCAGTACCATCACCGGCACATTCGATGAAGTTGCCGACCAATTAGCAACACAACCCTGGTGGGGCGACCTCGACCTAGCGATCTCCGCCGCTGAACAAGTGGGATTGGAGCTAGGTTCTACGGATGTCATGGTGCAAAGTTGCGATGTGGGTTATGAGGTGTCTTGTGATGAATCGCTGTACCAACTTGGTAATCTGTTCGCATTTAGTTTAGATGACGATCAAGGATTTAATGCAAAACAGTACTCAAATGAGATTTGGGAATATACCATTTATGAGCCTCATCCCTGTCGAGGCGGCTACACCCATGGCTGTGATGAAATCGAATATGTTTTCAACTTTTCTGGTAATGATGAAACAATCATCAACTATGAATATATGTTTGGTTGGGCTAGTGATTCTGATGCCTTTTCCGTCTCTGAATCTCGCTACTATTCAGACGAACCTACTCCCGACTTGACCTGGACATGGACGATCGCAACCTCCCTCGAAGACGATCCCCAGCCTGTGCCTGAACCCGGCATGATTGTGGGCTATGGTGCGTTGATTGGGCTTGGGATTCGTCTACGGCGGCGAGCGTCGTAAAGGATTCACGACACCACTAAATCATCCAACTCGCGGTAATCGGGGAGGGTGCGATCGCTGGGTTTGCCGTGGCGGAGGACGAGGCGATCGTGTTGCGATCGCGCCAACAATTCGCTATACCATCGCGCCGTAAAAATCACCAAATCCGCCGAGCGACCCGGTTCTAAACGATTCGCCCCCAAGCCCATACTGTGGGAAGGCTGATCATTCACCGCACGAATCCAATCACCATAGGGATAGTCCAGATGGGCGATGCGCACCGACTGCGTCCAGACTTCGAGCATATCGTGATCCCCAAAGCCATAGAAGGGGTCGCGGCAATTGTCGCTGGCAAATGATAGTGCAATCCCGGCTTGGCGGGCTTCGTGGGCCAATGTCACCCCACGCCAGCGGGGGGTAGTGCCATCGGTGCGGCGATCCTGGAGGAACAGATTGCACATCGGCAAGCTGACCAGATCAATCCCGGCATCACGCACAAGATTAAGGGTTTTTTCAACCTCATCGGGGGGCTGCATCGCGAGGCTACAGCAATGGCCGCAGAGAATGTGACCCTGGAACCGATGGCGCAGGGCGGCTTGGGCAACGTGCCGCAAACTCATGGAGGTGGGGTCTTTGGTTTCGTCAACGTGAAAATCTAACTGTTGGATCTGGCGATCGCTGGCCAGTTGAAAGACGGTATCGAGACGGGCATCAAGATCGGGATGGGGATAGATCACAGCCCCTAAGACTGCGCCCAGGTCGGCAATTTGATCTGCGACGGCCACCCCGGCTGGAGTGAGGAAATCGTCTAGGCCGACGAGGGAAACGAGTTGCAGGGTGATGCGATCGCGCCATGCCTCCCGCAGTTGAACAGCAACGGGTAAGCTAATCTCCGCCTGACCCCTGCCACAGTCGATATGGGTGCGGATCGCCGTCGTGCCGTGGGCCTCGCTACAGCGCAGCCCAAATTCCATCCGTCGCCGCACATCCTCGTGATGCCAATGGGTGGCGGCATCGGTGCGAGTGGCATGGAGGGCGCTGGTAAATGTGCCGTCGGGATTGGGCGATCGCTCCCAAATATGGCCCTTGTCGAGGTGGGTATGGCTATCCACAAACCCCGGTAACACCATGCGCCGCTCTAGATCCAATGTGGGCAAAGGATCAGAGGGAAGCACTGCGGCGGGTTGGAGGGCGACCAGTTGACCATCGGCAATGCAGAGATTGACGGGCGTTAAGCCCGTGCGATCGCCCCCATCGGGCCAATGGGCCGGGAGCAGTGTGACCGGACAATGGGCATTGAGTAACCAGTACCGGTCATGGTGAAGCACCACAGGATTAAGCATAGTGGGTGAGATCTCGATGGGATTCCTAGGATGAGGATGAACGAGATGGAACCGGGATAGTTGCAGGGGTTGGTGTGCTGACAGAGGGATTTAACGCCGCGATTAACTGCTCTTCACACCAGGCCAAGCCTTGATTGAGAGTGATGAATTGTTGACAAGTGGCGCTAGAGTCGAGCGCGTCGCCCCGTTTTAGCACGGTCACGAGATCATCAGTGAGACCAATATAGACTAAGCGGATGTCCTGTTGGGTGGCGAGTTTACGAATTTTGGTGAAATTGAGCGTCGCTGAGGAATCAATGCCGCTGACGAGGTGAAAATCGAGGACAAGGTAGCGTAGGGGTGGGGTCTGCTCAAGGCGATCGCGCACTGCTTCTAACAAATGATTGGCCCGGCCGAAAAAGATAAAGCCATGGAGTTGCAAAATATGGATGGCTTCACCGTGGCGATCGAGGATTTCCTGTTCCTCTGGGGTACGGGCGATCGCACTTTGTTGATGAATCCCGGAAAATTGATCACGGGTGGCATGAATCCGACTGTAGTTCACCACAAACAGCACCACCGACATCACTAACCCCACTAACACCCCTTCGAGGAATCCCACCTGGTTAATCACCACCATGATCAAGAGGATGGTTAAATAATCCGCCAAGGGAAGTTTAAACGCCGATTTGTAGATCCATTGAATGAGTAAATCAATGCCCAAATAGAGGAGCAAACTGCCGAGAATGGGTTTCGGAAAATAGGCGAGAAAATCTGATCCTAAAATGAGAACGAGGAGACAGGGAACCGTTTTAAAGACCCCGGCTAAACGATGATTGGCCTGCATTTTATGCACCAGCAAGGTGCTAGGCAGGGCTTGATTCCCGGCCATGCCACAGCCTAGCCCGGCGGCAAGGTTGGCTAACCCCACGGCTTGGAGTTCTTGGTTGATGTCAATGTCTTTTTCGACGGCTAATTCAATGCCGTTGTTGGTGAGCACTAAAGACAGCAAACTAATAAACATCAGAGTTGCGATCGCGCCCCCTTGCCCCACAATCACACCCCAATCCACCTGCTGTAACTCTTGCCAACCCAGAGGATGCCACAGCCCCCCTTGGGACGAGGATTGCAACAACCAACCCGCCTCGCGGGCCACATCGACCGGCGTTTGCGTCACCCACAGCGCCCCGTAGAACGTCAGCAACATCAACACCAAACTCCCCGGCAAAATCAGGTAATGGCCAATCTGTTTCGTGACCCCCAGCAAGGCCACGCCGAGGAACACCCCTACCCCCCAATGCCAAGCCAGGGTTGGCTGGATCAATTGGGGCAGCGTCGCCAGAGTCACCGGGAGATCACTCATCACCTGCACACCCCCCCGCACCAGGAGCAACCCCGTCCCCGCCATGAACCCCCCCACCACGGGATAGGGAATAAAACTCACGGCTTGGCCAAGTTTCAACCGCCCCAGGATGCATAAAAAGAGGCCCGTACAGAGGGAGCCAATGGCGATCGCCGCCACCACCGTCAGCACCATAATTTGGGGATCGTCCGCTGCCATTTGCGCGGCGATCGCCGCCGCCATCACCGCAAGCACTGCCGTTGGCGCGGCGAGGGGCGTGGCGATCATCCCCGGCAGAGAACTAAACAGGGCCACCATAATACTGATGGCGGCGGTGCTAAAAATGGCAATCCCAACACCCACATTCAGGTACGGGGTCAATGTCCCTGAAAAAATGAGGGCGGCGTAGGAAATGCCGCGAATAATCCCAATCATGCCGGTGACACCGCCCGCGATCGCACTCGATAGCAGATGTTTGGGGCGTAGCTCTGTGGCGATTGGGGCCGGTAAAGACCAAGGCGAGGAAGACGAAGTCATTAATCTGACAGGTGCTGATAGCGATTGTAAACAGAAGATGTGTTGCGGTGGGACGGTGTGGCCACCATCACCCGGGGAATGGCTTGGAAGGCTGTTTTTAGGGTGTCTAGTCCTGATTCTAGTCCATTGATTTGCTCGGAAAAGGTAGCTAATTGTGCTAATTGGGCGGTAAGTTCGGCATAGTTTTGTTGCGTTTTATGATGATTTTGATGGGAGTCTGCTTGATATTGGTGCAGGGTTTGGGTGAGGGCGGCCTGTTGCTCCTTGAGGACAGTTTGAGCCTCTTGGCTGTGGGCTTGGTGGTCGTGAAACTGCGATCGCACCTGATCGAGTTGAGCTTGTAACTGCGTCAATTGCACCTGAAGAGTCCCCCGAATCTGATCAAGCTGTGGGGCTATGTCCTGAAACTGCTGCTGCTGGGCGGTGAGAGCCTGCTGGATAATGACTTGCTGCTGCTCTAGGCGGTGTTCCGTTTGTCGCAGGGTTTCCGGCAGATGAGTGGTAATGCTTTGGATTTGGTGTTGGAGATCGGTCTGTTGCTGGTGCAGTTGATTGAGGTGGGTGTTGGTTTGGGTCAGTTGGCGCAGCAGGGCAGTCGGGCTATGGTGAGGATCGCGGGCTTGAGCGGTGAGCGATTCCACTTGACCTTGAAGGGTTTGGAGCTGGGCGGTAAGGGACTGAAGTTCGGTGGTGGTTTGGGTTTGGTGGGTATTCACCTGACTAAAACGCCGTTGGTGATCGTGCAGTTGGGCGTTGTGGTCTTGGGCTTGTTGATCGAGGATGTCCAATTGAGGCGCGATCGCCGCCCCTTGTGCTTCAACCGCTTCAACCTCCCCTTGCAGATGCTGGATCGTCTCAGTAAGCTGCTCTAGGGCTTGGGTTTGATGCTCCTGCTGCTGATGGAACTCGTGGCGAAGCTGCTCTAGGGCTTGGCGTTGCTCCGTCGCCTGGGCCATGATCGCTGGGTCTACTTGCTCCTGTAGCTCTGTCGGATTCAGCATCTGTTCGACATGATTAAGGCGTTGGCTCATTTGGCTGAGGGTCGCCTCCAATGGAGCCATGGGATCAGGGTTTTGGGCGACGGGTTCGGGCGGGATCTGGGCCTTGAACTGCGATCGCAGTTCCTCTAATTCCTGCTGGAGAGAGGCGATCGCCGCCCAGGGCAGATCCGGGGCAGACTCAGGCGCGATCGCCCGCTGCCATTCCGGCAGTTGAGCGTCACCCTCCCGACCGTTGAGGGGCGACATCTCCCGCTGCGCCGTCAAGCGTTGCACCTCAGCCCGCAATTGCGACAGTTGAAAGAGAAGATGCGATCGTTCTTGATCCGCCTGGGTAAGACACCCCATGATCCACTCCATCGCATCCGACAACGGTTCCTCCGGCGGCAACTGCGCCACCGGCCCAGACGCTTTCGGCGACAACTGCGCCACCGTCGGTTCAGGCTCAGGCAATGATTGCGCCGCTTGGAGTTCTGCAATCCGTCGTTTTTGATGCTGAACCGTCGTCCACATATGCCGGGCCCACGCCTCAAACTGCATCAATGCAGTTCCAGAGAGTTTATGTTCGAGTCGCACCGGCCCCAGACGAGAGAACCCAGAATTTGACAGTTGCCAACCGCAGACATGGCAACGCTCTACCCTGCCCTTGAGGTATTGAGCTTGACACACCGGACATTCCGCCATTTTGTCTTCTCTCCCGCATTCAAGTCATGCTTCAGCACTCAAGTCAACAATTGACCGTATCTAGACCAAGATATTAAGTACAAATTGGCCCTCTAGTGTACCGTGATTTCCCCGTCAACCTGGGCAGTCAATAAACTTCTGTGAAGCCTGTTTAATCGAACCCTAATCGTGTTCCAACTCGGTATTCTTTCCCGTTCAACCGGATGATATGGGTGCATCCCAGTTATGCAATCCCAGTTATGCAATCCCTCCTGCAATCCCTCCTGCAAACCTCTCCTGATGGAGAGGGCTTTTGGCTCCTTTCGCCTGCGGGAGAAGCGATGCCCTGAGCGATGTCGAAGGGGGCGGGGGATGAGGGTGCTCCCTGGCAAGCCATGGGAATCTGCAAAAGTGGGATGCACCCGATTACCTCTACAGCAATTCAAAATATTTCTAGTGGATTTCTGCACCATCGGCTCCCAAAAATGGGACGATATTGGGGGACATTTTTTCAATACTAGATATCCTTCACCGGGCGATCGCCCCGGCTAAAGAGGAAAAGTCCCCCCATTCCATCGCTCTACAATGAGGCGAAAACGTGTTAAATCCCGGTCAACAACTCTATACCAAGCTACGCCACGAAGTAGCAGAAACGGGTGTCTTTAAACCCGACTGGAAGCATCTCTTGCGCCGTCTAACACTGTACGGCACGTTGCATATCCTATCGTATCTCGGTCTATTTTTCTGTGCAGATAGTGGGTGGCGTTGGGCTGCCATTATCGGCTTGACAATCAGCAATCTTCAGTTTTATTTCCTTAGTCATGATGCCGGACATTATTCCCTCTCCCGCCATCGTAAGGTTAACCTCTGGCTCGGTGAAATTGGTGATACGTTCATCGCTGGCGGTAGTTTTCGCTTCTGGCAATACAAGCACAACTTGCACCATCGCTACTGTAATGATGAAGCCTTAGATCCGGATATGAAAGGGGATTTCATCAAATTCTATGTTGATGATCCCACTGAGCGCCCGGCTTGGATTCGTTGGATGGTGCGGCAGCAGTCCTATTTGTTGTGGGTGTTGGCAATGTTTCATAACTTTGAGTTCCAGCGTATTAGTTGGCTTTACATGCTCAAAAACCCCAAGCAATGCCGCATTGAATTTTTGCTCATCCCGCTTCATTTTGTGGTGTATTTAATCATCCCGATCGCACTGCTGGGTTGGCCGATGGCGTTGGTCAATTACGGAATTGTGACGATGATGTCCGGTTTGATCTTGGCGAAACTCTTTGCTGTGAATCACATTGGGATGCCGTCGGTATCAGGTGACCATGGCATGTCGTTTATTGAGCAACAAGTTGTGACATCCCGCAATGTGATAATTCCGCGTTGGTTGGACGATTACTTTGGGGGATTGAATTACCAAATTGAGCATCATTTATTTCCTTGGATTCCGATTAGTCGCTATCGGCAGATTAGCCCTCTGGTGAAGTCATTTTGCCAGCAACATGCGATCGCCTATGTCGAAGAAGACCTGATCGCCTCCCTGCGCAGTGTGACCCGCCATCTCGATCGGGTGGGACAAACGGAACGCTAAGGCCTAGGGGAATCGGACGATTTGCACCGCCCCGGCCCTTTGGCTGGGGCGGTTTGCCGTGGGGCGATCAAGATCCGCCTGGGTTGTTCTACGATGTGGGACGATGGCCGGATAATGGTCTGGATTATGCAATCTCCAAAAATTCATCCCCCATGCTGTCTGATCTGCCCCCCCTGACGACCCAAACCATTTGGGACATTGTTAATGATGTGGTCGATGATGCGATCGCCAATCAACTGGTCTGGCAAGCCCTCGGCTATCGCTATGACCCTGACCGCCAAGTATGGGACACCGAGGCGGTTGACCCCAGTTGGCGCGACGACTACCCCGAACCGCCGGACTTCATCGCCCATCGTCCCCCCACCGTCAAGCTCACCCGCTCCATCCCCCAACCCGATAAACAATTACTGAAAGAGGAGTTGGGTTTTAAGGGTTACAAGTTGGGCGAATTTGGCCCGCGCCAAACCCGTCGTGCCACCATTGCCAACTGGTTACTGAGTTACCGAAAACAACAAGCCGAAGCGGGATAACAGGATGCAGCAATCAAGGCCCTGCGGGGTCTTTGCTGCGATCGCCATTGCACAATTTTCAGACAACTCGTAGCCAATCAGACAAGACGAAATTAGGATCATGCGCTACGGTGCAACTATTGTTACAACCTGAGCACCCTCCAGACCGGTCTAGTGGGTTGGTGCAAACGTTCGTTATTTTATGAAACCGAGATTATGGTGACTGTTGCCACAAAACCATCCATCCAGCTAGTTGAATCTGCAACCCATGAGTTACTCGCATGGGCCCACGCAGTTGATCATTCCTCCCTCACTATCTTTGAAAAAGGCTTAAAACTTGCCACTCGTCTCGGTGCGCATTATCGAGAGGATGGACTTGTGGAAATTGGCTTTTGGACACCGCAACTGATGGCCCAAGTGATGCGGAAACTCGAAATTTATTTTGAAGTCCTCACCCCGATCAGTCCCATTGATGTCAGTGTGCCGGAACAGGTGGTGCAATTTCGACGCGATCGCCTCAACCTCATGCAGCAGGGTGAATTTCACTGGGGCGTGATTGAAGGAATGACCCCCGGCAACCAGGATCAAATCGGCTCGTTTTATTGGTTACGCTACATCGATCAAAACGAACAACTCCAAGCCATCCGTGATCCCCTGGCCCATTCACTTCCCTACGGCATCTTCGCCCCGGCGGAACTCTACGATGTCAACGCCTTACAGCGCGATCGCACCGACCTCGACTACATCCGGCGCACCAGCGCCTCCGCCCTCCCCGAAAGCGAAGGCATTCACCTCTCCGCCGGCACCAACCGCATTCCCCGCGTCCGTGCCCCCCGCAATATCCTGCAATTGCACATCGGCACCGCCTCCAAAGAAGGCACCTTCGCCGGCCTCACCCGCATCTACCAAACCATCTCCGACAAACTCGCCCAAGGGGAAACCCTCTCCCCCGTCGAAGAAGCCTACGTGGGCTATGATGCGGTGCAATTTTTACCCACCGAACCCACCATCGAATACCGCGACGAATACAGCCCCGAAAGTGAATTTTTCTCCTTCATTGGCGAAGACGATGGCATCATCGACATCGAACTGACCAAACCCAACACCCAAGATTGGGGCTATGATGTCCCGATTCTCGGCTCTAGCACCACCAACGCCGCCTTACTCAGCAGCCTCCGCCCCAATGAAGTGATTGACTTGATCAGCACGCTGCATAACTTTTCCACGGGGCCCATTCAGGTGATTTATGACCTGGTGTACGGCCATGCGGACAACCAATCGGAATTGTTGCTGCCCCATCAGTTCCTCAAAGGCCCCAATATGTACGGGCAAGACCTTAACCATCAACTCCCGATGGTGCGGGCGATTTTCCTCGAAATGCAGCGGCGGAAGATCAACACCGGAGCCGATGGCATTCGGGTGGATGGCGGTCAAGATTTCCGCTTCTTTAATCCTCTGTCGGGGCGGGTTGAATATGATGATGCTTACCTGCTTGCCATGAGTGATTTGGTGCAGGAAATCGAAGGATGTCAGCGTCTATTGTTCACGATCTACGAAGATGGACGACCCTGGCCCCAAGAAGGCTGGGAAGAGATTTCCACCTATCGAGAACTCGTGGAGTTAAAACCGGAGGCTTACCAATGGGGGCCGTTAATTTTTGCCCACAATACACCGACGCTGAATGATGTCTGGGAAAAAAAATGGCGGCGCGTGTGTGAGGTGATGTACGAAGGCGATCGCTGGATTACCGGCTGCGCCAACCACGACACCGTCCGACGCGGCAATCAAGTGGACACCAATGCCGATATCAACTGGCATTTAGGTAAAACCCTGCCGGAAGTGCTGCGCAAAGCCTACGACAATCCCGCCGTGACGTTGTGGGTCTACGGGTTTAGTCCGGGGTTGCCAATGGACTTTATCAACGCCACCCTGCACGCTCCCTGGATGTTCTTTCGGAATACCGATGAACGCTACGGAGTGAAGGTGGTGTCGGAAGAGGCGGGCTTTTTAGATTGGCAGGTGACCCCAGATCTGTTCAAGCGCAAACATGCGTTTCGTCGTCTCAAGTCCTTGGGCTTCAAGCATATTGAAGAGTTGCGTGAGTTTAGCCAAGCTCTCAATACGGTCATGGAGGAAAAAGACTACAACATTTCTGAAGTGGTCGAGGCCATTCGCCTCTGTGTGGAAGGGCGCGGTGATAGTTGCGAGATGCCTAAAATCAGAGGGTTACGCCGTCCGGGGATGTTGCGTTTTCTCAGTAAGATGGATCTCGATCGCCTGAAGCAGTTTGCCCGCTGGTTTATGGAAGATTGCTATGAGGTGTGTAATGTGAGTCATTATCCCCGGATGGTGAATGCGGCACAGACTTCCCATAATCTCAGTCTCCGCCAGTTCCGCCATCGCTATCCGTGGCTGCGTCATAACCTGTCGGGGACGGATCGGTTTAATAAGATGAGCAGCGAGAAAACGACGGTATTTTATGGGGTGCGGAGTAATCCGGAACGCCCGGATGAGCAGATCGCGATGGTGGCTCATATGGGGGGCAGTCCGACACAGATTAAGCTGGGCGATTTGCTGCAATTGGAGGGCAAGGATTGGGAGATGGCGATCGCGTCCCCCGGCCTAGAGATTAAGAACCTCGATGCCTTTGAGTTACAGGATACCCAAGGGGTCTTGCTCACCCAAAAGGAGATCACTTAAACCATGAAGCGGGATTACACGCCGTAGCGATCGCTCAACTCCGTCACCCAAGTTAAGGCCTGGGCGGGGCGACTGAATTGGTCGGGAAACTGCTCTTCAAGGCGTTGGGCAATGTCCCCCAAACTGTCCCCCGCCGCCATGGCTGCGAGGGCGACTTGGGCCATCTGTCCCGCCCCGCTGAGGTTGGGGCGATGGGTGTGGCGACGTTTGGCGAGGCTGGTGGGGTTGATGGGGTCGGCGTTGAAGGTGGTTTGACGAAAGGTGGTGCGGCGATCGCCTCGCGCGATGGTGCTGTGCCATTGCCAGAGGTAGCGTTGATTGACGAGATTGGCGCGAAGCTGAAGGGTGATGCGATCGCCCCGCTGCAAGTCCAGGGGTTCCGGCCAGGGAAAAAAAGCCTGACTGTAGATCAACGGCGGTTGATCGGGCCCATTACTAAACCCCACCCCCGCCCATAGGGTCGTATCAAACCACAGCCCCACCCCATGACAGCGGCAATCCGTCGTGATGTCCCACTGTAGATCCCCCTGGACATCGGGGCTTTGGAGTTGGGGATAGTCCAGCGTTGCCCACGGCTGGGACGGGACGAGACAATCTTCCGGACGTAGCCGCACCTTGCGCCAGCGGTTGATCACGTAGCGTTGAGCAGCGGAAAAATCAAACCCGTAGGGCTGACTCTGCCAGGGCGCATGATAATACTGGTGGTAAATGTCCGGGAGATGCACCAGCGTCGCCCAGAGCCGATCTGCTTGGGGAATTAAGACCCCATTTGGTGCAAGGTGGCGATCGCGCACCTCGATAATCGTTGCCAAATGGGAGCCAAACAGCGGCAACACCCCCCGCAGATCCGACACCACCACGTCGATCGGTTCTGGAAAATGGAGCGATCGCACATCCGCCTGATAGTATTCAATCACCGCACCATAGCCATTGGCCGCCGTGATTTCCCGCGCAATATCCACCACGCCATCGGGTTCCACCCCATAGACCCGCCGCGCCCCCAACTGCGCCGCCATCAAACTATGAATCCCCGTCCCCGTGCCAACATCTAGCACTACCATCCCCGGCTGAACCACGGCACTCAAGGCCTGATGGTAAGGGCCCATCCGCCCCGCATCCATCATCATTTCGCCGTAGCCAAAAATGCTATACATGAAACCAGATATAACATGATTCCGTCGTTAAATCGGGTCTGAATCATGCCGGGCTGATCCTGCACCATTCCTCCTTGTTCTGTTGCCTAATCCTCTATGACTCGCCTGTACGAACTCTTTCTCAAAGGGGGGCCAGTAATGTACCCCCTGCTGGTGTTATCGGTTTTCACTCTCTCCTGTGCGCTGGATCGGGTGTGGTTTTGGCTGCGGTTGTTGCGCCAAGAGGATCAGGTGGCGCAGCGGATTTTAAAAACGGCGGCGGTGGATTTTAAGGAGGCGAAGGCGATCGCCCAACGTTCCGACAGTCTGCCCCTGGGTCGGTTTCTCCTCGCGCCGCTCCGGCTCAATCGTCCCAGCCCGGAAACCTTTCGCCTCGCCATGGAAGCCGCTGGGGATAAGGAATTCATCAAAATGCGTCAGGGGGAAAAGTTCCTCGAAACCGTGGTGGCGGTGGCACCGCTGCTGGGGCTGTTGGGAACGGTGACGGGGTTAATCACGACCTTTAATAACCTCAATATTGGCGGCGGCGGCAGTGCGGCGGAAGCCTCCCAAGCGGCGGTGGGGATTGGGGAAGCGTTGATCACCACGGCGGCGGGGATGATTGTCGCGATCGCTGCCCTGCTGGTGTTGCGGGTGATGGTGTCGCTGCAAACCCAGCAAATGGACTATTTTGCCGCCGTGGGCAGCGAGTTGGAATTGCTCTATCGTCAAGTCTGGGAATTGCAGGGGGATGAGGCGCGATCGCAACCCCACCCCGCCGATCCCCCCGCTGAAGAATTGTCCACCCCTACCCCCAATTGAACCTGAAAACGCTAGTCTAGAGGGAATGTATTCTTGACCTGTGAAGACCCGGTATTGCCATGACACGCCGTAGCCGTCCCACCTACGATCGCCCCCCCCAACGGAACTATGATCGCCCCCCCGCTGGCCGTCCTAGTGGTGGCGGCAACAAAAAATTCTTCCAGAACTTCAACTACGGCACAGTCGCCCTGCTGGGGGGAGTCTTTATCCTGGGCATTGGGGCCGGGATGGCGTTAAGCCTCTCCCCCGGCGACAATATCGCCAACGTCGCCTCTCGCGAAGTGATCGATCGCAGTGCCCCCAACGCCGACATTTGCCTGCAATACGGCGCAAGTGCGATCGTCACCGATATGCGGGTGTTTGTCACCCTCAACCCCTTCAACGTCTACGTCACCCAACCCTTAATGCAGCCCGGCTGTGTCCTGCGCCGCAATAACTGGTCCCTGCTCCAACAACGCAAACTCATTTCCAACGAACAGGTCAACGACTGCAAAAACCGGATGAATACCTTCGGCTTTACCGGAACCCTCGAAAGCAACTCACCGGACATCTCCTGCATCTATCAAAATGATGCCGCCGGTAATCTCTTCCTCAACAAACCCGGCATGGTCGGCTCACCCCAAGAAACCGAAAACTTCTAACGCGGCACAGATCAACAGGGAAATCAGGTCGTTGTGTCTGGCTTACATCAAGGCCAAAGGCGGATCAATATGTTTCCGTAGGATCAAGCAATTGTAATCCGGGGCCGGACGAACATACAGATATTCATCGGTGAGATTGTGAATCCACCGCAGGCCTCGGCCGCCCTCTTTACTAAGATCATCTTCCTGTTGAATGACCTCTTGGATTTTGCCCTTGAGATCAAACGGTTTGCCTTGATCCCAAACCCGCATTTCAATGTAGTTCGGAAACAGCGTAAACCCCAGGGGAATCGGAGTCTGTTTCGGCAGATCTTTGTGGGCATAGCGCACAACATTGGTGAACCATTCCACGAGGGCCGTTTGAGATTGCCAGTAAATCATCGAGGATAGACGCGATGCTGCAAATTGCTCGAACCGATCGAGGAGGTGTTCTACTTCAGCGAGATCACTTAGTAGGCAAAAATGCATTTGTTGAATGGGTTGTTGTTGCCTCACCAAACTAATATGCGTTAGACAGCACCACTCTTTTTGTTAAACAAAATTAATACGGTGCGGATGATCAACTTGACATCGTACCAGAGGCTCCATTGACTTTGATAACGTAGATCTAACTTAATCACATCTTCAAAGTTACGAATACTAGAACGTCCGTTCACTTGCCATTCACCGGTCATGCCGGGCTTCACATCTAACCGCTGCCATTCCGGGATTTGGTAAGCCTCGACTTCTTCGGGAGTGGGGGGACGAGTGCCCACGAGGCTCATTTCACCCCGAACAACATTGAGAAATTGAGGGAGTTCATCGAGACTTGTGCGCCGGAGAAAGCGCCCAACAGTGGTGACACGGGGGTCATTATCATTTTTGAAAAAGGCACCGCTGGCTTGGTTTTGCACCTGCCGTTTAAGACGTTCGGCATCGGTACACATGGAACGAAATTTCCAGATCCGGAACCGTCGCCCCATCCAACCACAGCGTACTTGTCCAAAGAGGATCGGGCCGGGGCTATCGCGCTTGATTGCGATCGCGATCGGCACAAACAAAATCGCCGTAATACTCAAGCCCACTAACCCCCCCACAATATCCATGGAGCGCTTCAGCCAAGACCGCACGGAAGGATGGGTTTCCGGAGGAAGACCGTGGTTCACCACTGGCGGCGGCGCACCCTCCGGACGCGATTCAGCTTCGATCGTCAAGACTTTGTCTAGACTGGTCATCGCTAAGACGGCTCGCACCGGGGGTCTCACATTGCGCAACACTAGTTGAGCACCCTGTTCAGTGGTGGCCTTGAGATTACTAACTAAGGCACCAACACCACTACTGTCCATAAATTGAGTGGCTGTAAAATCTAGAATAATCCGTTCCGTTTGAGGTTGATCCTCTAAAAGCTGCTGGTATTGGGTTTTAAAGTCCACAGCTTCCAAGACACTGAGGCGCGGTGGAATATAGACGATGGGCGTATTGTCGGTGAAGATAACAGTGAATTTATCTTCCGGTGAATTGCTAGCCATTAGCGTCCTACAGCGAGATTCGGAACAATGATGATGGCGGCTATACTCAGGTTCTCAGGAGCATGACCGTATCCGGACAGTTTAACTGTGCTAACCCTGAAAATGGATGAGGATAACGGGCCATTGAAAGCTTGAGAGAGTGATGCAAGAGGCTGCATCCGTTGTTAGATTGGAGATAATCTCATCGAATCCCCCAATTTTAACAAAAATGTTGCGAAATTCCCCTTCTTCGCTGGCGCAGGGAGGGGATGGATCGCAAGCGGCATCCTCCTGCCCGATTCATCGTCTATTTTTGAGGTAGGACAAATCCAATGCGCCAAAATGGGTGCTCAGGGCCACATGAATATTTTCCATCGACTGCACGAGCCAGGGCACGCCCTCTTCTGTGGATGATTCGTAGTGACTGAACAAGATGGCGAAGCGTTTTTCGAGCGATGGCTTGACTTGGTGGCAGAGGAGGGTGATTTTGAGCAGCAACATGATGGTGGGGGTTGCGCCTAAGTTGGTGACGAGATCCACAAACACGTAATGATTCGGGCGTTGGGGACTTTCCACCACTAGGAAATTGAGGAGATGGCTAGAGGTGCGCAGTAGTAGGGTGTTGTTGGGTTTTTGCAGGTCGTAACGGGACAGGGTGCTTTGGAGTTTTTCGTAGAGCTTGTCGTTGAATTTGCGCTTGCCGTACCGGGGATCAATTGACGCAATTAGATATTCGTAGAGATCGTCTTTGAAGGTGCGGAAGGAGGGGGCTTGGAGGCTATGGGTGAGGAAGCTTTTGGCGAGGTCATCGGAGGTGAGATTACCCTGCACTCGACCGACGAAATGCCTGAGGGCGTAGTCCAGTTCGCGATCGCTCAACAGGGTTGGATTTTCCACCGGGTGAATAATCCGACCGCGCTTGTTGGCCTCCTGGAGACGCAGTTGATAGGTAACATAGTGGGACAGATCAAGCTCAAACTGCATTTGCAGTTGATCGCGAATGTGGCGCACGGTTTGCTGATGCTCGTAGCCGCTGTCTTGACTCAGCAAACAATGCTCGTAGAGATAGGGATAGCGGTTGATCAGTTGCCCCACAAGACGCTCGTTTTCGGCTTCGGTGGGGTCGTAGGGGCGGGGCCGTAGTTTGCCCTGATTGTCGCTGGTGTGCTTAATCACCGTTGCCAAACGTTGCAGGGTGACATACTGCTCAGTCTTGAGAAAATCATGCATTAATTGCCGGAGTCGGCGCGGGCCGCGGGCGTAGGTGTTCCCGACGGGCGGCACGAGTTTGAGTTGCTCCACGAGTTCCGGAATCACCCAGCGGGTGTTCGGTTGGACTTGCCAGCGATTGATCAGGATGTGACAGCAGCGATTGAGAAAGAAGGGAAAGGTTTGATCTGCGCCTTTTTCGATGGCGATCGCTTCTAAGGCTTGGCGCACGTCGAGGGGCTCGTAATGCCGTCCGCCAATAAAAAGACGACGAAACCGGTCTAGCAAGCTGTCCGGAGTTTCGGTTTGCACAGCATACAGCAGGTGGTCACACACCACCTGTTCATGATCGCCTGTTGAGGTTGGATAGGGATTGATCAACGCTGTCACCGAACGTATTCCTCCCTGTCAGTTATAACAAGTTCCGCTGAATTTTCCGACCGATGTTGCACAGCAAATAGTGATGACCCCCCCATTACCTGGGGTAATGAGGGGCAAGGGGGTAATTTGATCATAACCTTGGTTGTTGTGAATTCTGCTCCGCGCAACCACTGAAACTCTAGCCAGAATCCCCAAAGAATGCCTATTATGCTGGGCGATCGCGTTCTTGCGGACACGGGGTGCTCTAAAATCAGAAACTATCAAATAAGGATTTTGAGTCGAGATAAGGTTATGACGGTGGATCTCGCATTACGTCAACTGAACGCGATTTTAAACACCACAGCCACGGGCGCGATCGCTGACCGTCCGATCACAGGCATCACCACCGATACCCGCACCCTCGCACCGGGCAATCTGTTCGTGGCGTTGCAGGGGGAGAATTTTGACGGCCATGGGTTTTTAGGGATAGCCCAGGAACGAGGGGCGATCGCTGCCATTGTCCAAACCCCCGCCCCCGATCTAACCATTCCGCAATTTCCCGTCCCCAACACCCTCACCGCCTACCAAACCCTAGGGCGCTGGTGGCGACAACAATTCACAATCCCGATCATTGGTATTACGGGATCAGTGGGCAAAACCACCACGAAGGAATTAATCGCCGCCGTTCTGGGCCACTCTGGCAACGTCCATAAAACCCAAAAAAACTACAACAACGAAATCGGCGTTCCGAAAACCCTCCTCCAACTCACCCCAGAGCATGATTACGCGGTGATTGAAATGGCCATGCGCGGCCCCGGCGAAATCGCCGAACTCACCGAAATTGCGATTCCCACTATCGGTTTAATTACCAATGTGGGAACGGCGCACATTGGCCGCTTGGGGTCGGAACAGGCGATCGCCAACGCCAAATGCGAACTCCTCGCCACCATGCCCCGCCACAGCATCGCCCTCCTCAACGCCGACAATGCCCGCCTGATGCGCACCGCCCCCCAATTTTGGCAAGGCGAAACCCTCACCTACGGCCTCACCGCTGGCGATTTACACGGGGAACTCCTCAACCCCCACACCCTCCGCGTCCAGGGCCAAGACTTCCCCCTCCCCCTACCGGGAGAACACAACGCCTCCAACTACCTCGCGGCGTTGGCGATCGCTCAACTCCTCGGCCTCGATTGGCAACCCCTCCAAGCTGGGCTAGTGGTTGAGCTACCCGGTGGACGCTCCAAACGCATCGACCTACCGGGGGATGTGACGCTACTCGATGAAACCTACAACGCGGGCTATGAATCGATGGTGGCCGCCCTCCAACTCCTCAAAGCAACCCCCGGATCGCGCCACATTGCTGTTTTAGGAACGATGAAAGAACTGGGCGACGCGGCCGATCGCCTCCATCGCCAAGTGGGCCAAACTGCCGCAGACTTGGGCATTGATCAATTAATCGTGTTGGTGGATGACCCCGACGCGCAGGGCATTGTTGTCGGGGCGGGGTCTGTTCCCTGTCAGGTGTGCCACACTCACAGCGAGATTATTGATGTTTTAAAAACGATAATTAAAGGGGGCGATCGCATCCTCTTCAAAGCCTCTAATTCCGTCGGTCTGAGCCAAGTGGTCGCCCAAGCGCAAACCCTCAGCCCAAACCGCTAAACCGAACTATTGCGATCGTCGGCGCTCACGATGGAGGTGAATTCCCATCATGATTAGGGTGAACAAAATACCGACGGACGGATGGATCAAACCAATCAGTAAAGACGCTAAGTTTTCCGCGATAATCTTTTGTTGGGGAGTGAATTGGTAACGCATTAAGGAGTGTTGAATTCGATTACTCCTGTTGTAAAATTGCGTTGATCACCTCATATAACCCCCCAGTTTCGGAATCGCTAGGATTGAGTTGGGGTGAGAATTCGGGGAGTTTCGGGGAGTGGATTTTGTTTCGGAATTTGGAAAAGTTCTGAAACGTTGAAGGTATTTATTCCGAATGGGGGGCGAAAAATATTCAGAATGGAATTGATTGCGGAATCCATCCCCAATGTAGGGGCGAAAAATTTTTCGCCCTGGCTCAGTGGTTCCGGGTAAAATTGAGAGCGATAATCCAGCGATTTAAATCATGCCTAAGAGTTACGGGCCTGCGCCCAAGTCCCGCGCTTGGGAGTTAATTGAGGCGATTTTGCAGTTTTTGGATGATGGAGTGAAAACGCCGCCGGAACGGACACCGGAACGCCTCAAGGTGGAATGGAAGCGGGGGAATCGGTTACAGGTGACGACGACGCTGGAGGATTTGGCGGTTCTGCTCTATGGGAAGGATTGGCGGCAGCAACCGGACAAGGTGAAGAAGAATCGGCAGAAGGAATTGAGTGAGCGGATTCGGCATTATTTAGGGGAGTTTTTGGAGATTTGCGATCGCCATGGGGGCGGCCCTGGGGTGGCGGATTGGTGCATCACGTTGCAGCTCTGGGGGCAGGATCTGAAAACGAATCAGAAGGGGTTTGACGCGGCATGGCAGGAGAAGGCTCCGCCCAAGTCTCCCAGTCGGGGGCGGCGGACGACGGTGACGGTGGAGACGGAGGAGTTTGAGCCGGAAGCATCGGAGGAGCGGGAGCCGCAGTTGATTTTTAGTGAGGGGTTGCGGGCGGTTCCGGTGTGGGAGGGGCGGGATGAGGTGTTGGCGCGGTTGGCGGCGTTGGTGCAGGGTGAGGGCGGGCCGTCGGTGATGGTGGTGGCGGGCCAGGGGGGGATTGGCAAGACGAGTTTGGCGGTGAAGTTGATTGAGGCGGTGGCGGCTGGGTTTGAGCGGGTGTTGTTTTTCCGCTGTCAGGAAGGGACAACGTTTGATGATCTGGTGGGGTTTCTTTTGGGTCAGGGGTTTGGGGTGGATCTGGCGCAGTTGACGACTCCGGGGTTACAGATTGGGGCGGTGGTGCAGTGTTTGGCGCAGCGGTGTTTGGTGGTGGTGGATAATGTGGAGTCAATTTTGGCGGCGGAGGGTCATCGAGCCGTTTCGGCGGAGTTGGGGCGGTTGTTGAATGCTTGGGTCTATCAGCAGCATGGTTCGCGGGTGGTGCTGACGAGTCGGGAGGTTCCGGCGGATTTGGGGAATTTACGCTATGACGATTGGGAACCTGATCCAGAGTTGGTACAGATTGAGTATTTAGATGGGGTGACTGTTCCCGCAGGGGTGAAAATTCTTCAGGGCTATCAATCGCGGGATAAACTCGCGGATTTGGAATGGATTTCTCAACGGGTTGGCGGCCATGCCCTAATTTTGCAACAACTCGCGGCGATTGGTCGCAAGCAACCTGGTTATTTACGCAAGCATCCCGAAAAAGTGACCCGAAAAATTGAGCCAATTTTAGAAGAACAGTTAAACCGCCAATCCGAAGCGGCGCAGGTTTTGTTACAGAAAATGTGCCTGTTACAGACGGCCACCGATTTACAAGGGCTAACGTTCCTCCGCTTATACTCTGATCAATTATTCCCCGCACTACAGCAAGCCAGTGAACGAAATGAGCGGTTAGCCTTTGCAGATGAAGCACTAGAAGAGACCGAAAAAATCGTAAAAGCACTGGTAGACAGTAGTTTAGTGCAATGTCAGTTTGATGAAGAACGGTGCGAGATGCTGTATAGCTTGCACCAACTGATTGAGGAGTTTTTACAAACGCTACCCGTCCAGTTATGCGACTTTTTCCAACAGGTAGACAGGTTCTACAAGGAAAATCCTGGCAGCAAACGGTTGAAATCCCCAGATGAGACTAATGTTTTTGCTCTTGCTGTGTTGTTCAATCTCAATGTCGGTAATGAACGAGAACTCGCGGCGTTAGCTGAAGAGTTAATGCGTCGCTTGCTTCAATGGGGGCATGGTAGTCAAGTGGAAAGCCAGTTGATGCAAAACCCAGCGATCGCCAATGAAAGCGATGAAGTCGATGCCCTATTGGGTATGGGTATGTTTCATCGTGATTTAGGGAATTGGGATGAGGCTGAACGACTGTTTCAACAAGCTCTAGACATTGCAACCACCAATCATAATTCTGCTGGCATGGCGACCTCTTGGGCAAGTTTAGGATATATCGAGAACGTCCGAGGGAACTGGGATGAGGCCGAACGTCTCTATCGGCAATGTTTAGCCGTGGAAGAGGAATTGGGGGATAAATCCGGCATGGCGACCTCTTGGGCAAGTTTAGGATATATCGAGAACGTCCGAGGGAACTGGGATGAGGCCGAACGTCTCTATCGGCAATGTTTAGCCGTGGAAGAGGAATTGGGGGATAAATCCGGCATGGCGACCTCTTGGGCAAGTTTAGGATATATCGAGAACGTCCGAGGGAACTGGGATGAGGCCGAACGTCTCTATCGGCAATCTTTAGCTCTGCGAGAGGAATTGGGGGATAAATCCGGGATGGCTACCTCTTGGGGGGTGTTAGGAGACATCGAGCGCAACCGAGGGAACTGGGATGAGGCCGAACGTCTCTATCGGCAATGTTTAGCCGTGGAAGAGGAATTGGGGGATAAATCCGGGATGGCTACCTCTTGGGGGCTGTTAGGAGACATCGAGCGCAAGCGAGGGAACTGGGATGAGGCCGAACGTCTCTTTCGGCAATCTTTAGCTCTGCGAGAGGAATTGGGGGATAAATCCGGGATGGCTACCTCTTGGGGGCAGTTAGGAGACATCGAGCGCAACCGAGGGAACTGGGATGAGGCCGAACGTCTCTTTCGGCAATGTTTAGCCGTGGAAGAGGAATTGGGGGATAAATCCGGGATGGCTTCCTCTTGGGGGGTGTTAGGAGACATCGAGCGCAAGCGAGGGAACTGGGATGAGGCCGAACGTCTCTTTCGGCAATCTTTAGCCCTGCGAGAGGAATTGGGGGATAAATCCGGGATGGCGACCTCTTGGGGGTGTTTGGGTGAAACTGAATTAGGACGTGGGAACTTAGACCAAGCGGAAACCTTATTGTTAGAAGCTCTTGAAAAAATGCAAGAACTGGGGATGACTTGGCATATTGCCGAAACTAACTTTGATTTAGCCCTTCTCTACCGCCAACGCAACGACCCCGATCGCGCCCAACAGCATTACGCGATCGCCCACCAACTCTATACCCAACTCGGAGCCGCCAAAGACCTCGAACGCATCCAACAAGAATGGTAAAACCCCACCTAACCCCCAAAAACCCCTTTCCCCTCGTTTCCCCTCGTTACTTGGCTCTGCCAAGTAACGCCCTCCCGGAGGCTCTGCCTCCACCAAGCGGCAGAGCCGCCCAATGGCCATGCCATGGCAGAGCCATGGCACGAGCTAACCCAATTGATCAAGAACTGATTCATAGTAAATCAGAAATTCAATTTACTAAGATTGCAGAAGCTGCCGAATACCGTAAAACCCTCGCCAAAGAAAGCGATCGCCAAGAGTAGTTAAGCGATACACCCAGAAACCTGGTTGAGTCAATTGGCTCATTTTTTGCCCAGATCATCCCAAAAACCCAGTTTCTTTCTCCAAATCTGGCAAAACCTTACCTAACCCAACATCCCCCCATGAACCAAAAACTAATTCAATCCCTAGCCCAAATCATCCTTTCTTTATCCGATGAAGAACGGCAATCCCTAGATCATGAAATTAGCAAATATTCCGTCAGCCAAGAAATTGCTGAAATAGAACAAAAATTACAGGAATTTGAACAAAAATATCACATGAAGTCAGAGCATTTTTTCCAACAGTTTCAATCAGGAGAACTAGAAGATTCAGTCGATTTTTTTGAATGGAACACTTACTACGAAATGCTCTCCAATGCAAAAATAAAAGTCTCCTAAAAATTCATGAATTTAGCGCAATATATGACAAAAATCAAAAACAAACTCTCCGCCAGCAAAATTATTGCTACAATTGAAATTGTTGATGAACGAACCTTACGTGATCGCGGCTATTTTCGCGCACGCTTAATTCTCACAAATAGCGACTTCCTAGAAATCGCTGAATCTTTCACCCTTGAAAACAATCAACCTTCAACCTTAGATTATCGTTATCAGTGGATGGATTCATCAAAACAAATACTGAGAAAACGATGGGATAGCGTTAAACACTTTCCCGATTTACCAAATTTTCCCCATCATATTCATATTCATTCAGAAAACAACGTCAAACCTGGAAAATCTCGCAATATTTTAGAATTTATCGATTTTATGGAATCTGAACTGCATTAAGCAAATCGAGTTTAAAAACTAGAAACCGGGTTGCGTTAATTAACTCGTTTTCTGCCCAAATTTCCCCAAAAACTCGGTTTCTTAACCCTCGGTGCGGGGGAGATCAAACCGCTTCAGAGCCGCGATCGCATCGAGCCGTACCTTCACATCCATATCTCCCATTAACCGCACCCAAGAATCGATCACCACCGGGTCTAACTGCTCCCAAACCCAAGTTAAAACCCGCAGATGAAATTGTGAAAGCTGTCAGGGAAGATCAAGCACTAATTCATAGTAAATCAGAAATTCAATTTACTAAAATTGCAGAAGCCGCCGAATACCGCAAAACCCTCGCCAAGGGAAGCGATCGCCAAGAGTATTTCAAACAACCCAATTTTCTTTCTGAAAATAACTGTTATGACATTATCTGACCTTCTACCATCCGTTCGTCAACTCTCAATCATCGAGAAGCTAAAACTAATTCGGATTCTAGCCGAGGATCTAGAAGCCGCAGAGGATATCTCGCCCTTGGAACCCTTCAAAGTTTATGATTTACCAACCCCCTACAACAGCTTCGGGGCTGGTGCTGCACTCATGCAAGCCGTAGATTCAGCCGATATAGATAACCACGCGACATGATTGCTTTATATTATGGATAGATTTGTCGATCTACTGAAATTACGCCAGGTGATGTCACCCTGTCACCAAGCATAATCTGAAATTGACCATTACCATAAGTTTGATCACCCCAATCTTTAATCATTTGTTGTTGTTCAGAATTCAAAGAACTCCACGATGAAGTCAAGATAAAGAGAGTAGGCTTTTGTCCCCATTGATCTATTTTTGGGCGGTAGCCAGAACTTTGACCTAAACTATCAAACAATGAATTAGCCTCGGTATTAATACGATTGAGTTCAGCTTGTTCAGCCGCCTGTTGTTGAACAATTTCTCGATCCTCTGCATACTGAATGATTGAACCCAACCCATACAGGAATAGAATTACACCGATAACAAGCCCACGCTCCAACCAACTACGACGCTTCCACCATTCAACGACACTTGATAAGTTCATGGTTTTACATTGATAACTAGACTATGCTCAATATAGTAAGGTAATCGGCATTTAAATTGCACCCTAGTTTTTCTAAGCCCCTTTGTACAAGGGTTTCAGCGCAACTGGCACAATGTAGTTTGAATGCCGATCAGCTTAGCACTGAAAAGATCCAAAGACACTACCATTTTGCCATGCCACGAGCTAACAAAAAACTTACCCATCAAAACAAATTAACGCCCTCCCGGAGGCTCTGCCTCCACTAGGCGGCAGAGCCGCCCAATGGCCATGCCATGGCAGAGCCATGGCACGAACTAACCCAATTGATCAAGAACTGATTCATAGTAAATCAGAAATTCAATTTACTAAGATTGCAGAAGCCGCCGAATACCGCAAAACCCTCGCCAAGGAAAGCGATCGCGCCCAACACCACTACACCACCGCCCACCAACTCTATACCCAACTCGGAGCCGCCAAAGACCTCGAACACATCCAACAAGAATGGCAAAACCCCACCTAACTACCTATCGCCCATAACAACAGCATGAGGTCAATAAAAATGCAACAAACAATCAAAGCAATCCATGAAAACGGCATCCTCCGCCCACTTCAAAGCTTAGACTTATCCGAAGGGCAAGAAGTCGAGCTAGTGATTACATCACCCGATCAAATCGATCCCCGCCAAATGCTTCAACTAGCATCCGCAGTCTATCAAGAATTTTCCCCAGAACAAATTGACGACATTGAAAAAATTGCTCTAGATCGTCAAAACTTTTTTAAAGAATCAGTGAATTCATGACAACTTCTCCCGTACTCTTGGATACAGATATCTTGTCATCTTGTCATCTTGTCATCTTGTCATCTTGTATCTTGTTGGGTGCATCTCAATTTGGCGAATAGTTGATATGTACTTACCTAGTTTTGGGCATCAGCGGTTAAGCTACCTCCCATAGCTACTCCCTCATTCAGATGACTCCAGAACAAAAGCGCCAACTCAAAGCCCACACCGATGCCATCGCTGCTATCCTGCTCGCTGATGCCAAGGCCAAATGCCCCGAACGCCTAGAAACCCTCGAAGGCATCGAACTGACCGTCCGCCAGCAGATTCAAGAACACGTCAGTCCTCAAGTCGGTATTTTTTTATCGTCGATGGCAGCGGCACCACCGCCGGAAAATCTCGCACCTTAACCAGCATCCTAGGGGATTTGGTTTTGACGGCAAATCAAGCGAGCTACTACCAAGTCAAAGCCTACAGCCGTTGGAGTCCTGGCTTTGAGCGCTGTTGCCTGCTCCTTAGTGGTGCTCAGTCTTACCAACGCGCCGCAGCAGATGTCGAGATCTTGACTGGACTGAAGATGTCTCGCAGCACCCATCAACGCCTAGTTCAGCGTCAAGATTTCCCTGACCTTGAGGTGAGTGAACCCAGTGAACCGGTCGAAGAGATGAGCCTTGATGGGGGGCAAGGTTCGCTTGCGCACCCCCGAAGGAGAAGCCAGTGAATGGCGGGATTACAAAGCTGTGAATCTCCATGGGCATGGGGTTGCCGCCTTCTTCGGGCAGAATGAGGATTTAGTGGCTTGGCTCAAGACTCAACTCATGGCAAGCCTAGTGGTTTGCCTGGGCGATGGTCATCCTGGGATTTGGAATCTATTTGCCCAAATTGGAGCGCAGCAGAACCGACTGGAAATTCTCGACTGGTATCACTTGATGGAGAACTTAGAGAAGGTTGGGGGTTCAGCGGCTCGTTTATCCCGAGTCAGAGGCCATTTATGGCGAGGAGATGTTGAGCAGGCGTTGGCTGAGTTTGATGATTGGCAGCATCCACGAGTGGATAATTTCAGGGTCTATCTCAAGCGTCATTGCCACCGGATCGTCAATTACGACTACTACCAGTGCGAGGGGATCTCCATCGGGTCTGGGGCGGTTGAATCCACGGTGAAGCAGTTCTCAGGACGGTTGAAGCTGCCGGGAGCGCAATGGAAGCGGGAGAATGTGCCCCAGGTGTTGAAGCACCGCAGTGCCTATCTCAATGGAGAGTTCTCTAGGATGCCGTGGCTGGCATGAGTATATCTACTCATCGCCAAATTGAGATGCACCCCATCTTGTTATCTTGTCTGCAATTATGCGTCAGGATGCTGCTGTTCTTCTCAACGCAGAAGAGTATTTAATCAATCACCAAAAATTCACATTTTCGATGATTACTCGCTACGAAATTCTGCGCGGACTCAAGGCTAAAAATGCAACAAAACAACTCATCGCATTTGATCTATTTTGTCGAGTGAATATTGTTTTACCCCTGACAGATTCAGATCATTGTCAAAGCGTCTGATATTTATGCAGTCTTGAGAAAGCGCGGTGAAATCATCGGAGATGCAGATATTTTGATTGCATCTACTGCATTGGTAAATCAGCTAACAGTTGTAACCAATAATTATCATCATTTTCAACGTATCCCAGAACTCAAAATTCACAACTGGCGACAGAATTAGCCCCTCTTTCCCCTGCCACTCAAACTCGCCCTGGGAGAGATTTCAAGCCGGTAAGTCATGCTTGGCCCGTAACTGTGCAAACGCCTCATCGAGGGGAACACCCTGATTGACTGACAAAAGATCATGTTTGAATCCCGAAACCCCTTACCAGGAAAGGGGTTTAGCGTTAGAGAATTGGATGCCCCTGATCTTGAGCCATCTCGGTGTTGAGTACAGATCGGCAAAAGCCTTACCAGTCCTTGGTTATGCTTGCTTGCTAGGGTGATCGCTGAAACACCCAGGGGGTAAGGATTTCCAAAGTTTTGTCAGTCAATCAGGGGAACACCTTGCCCCTGCTCAAACTCCGCGACACTCTGGCGAATTCCTGCGACCGACTCCAACAGGGCCACACGGTCAAGCAACTGTTGATAACTTTCGGCATCTTGAACGACCACCGCCGCCTTTCCATTGACCGTCAATACCATCGGCGCTTGTGTCTCTTTTAAGGTTGCTAAAAATGCCTTGGCTCCACGCTGAAAGTCTGAGAGCGGATGGATGTGCCGAAGATTAACAGTCATGGCTCGGTTGAGTGAAAAACAGGATAATTCATGTTAATTAACTGTAAATCATTTGTCAAAAGCTACCCCCACCCTCCCAAACGCCGATAAGACGCGATCGCGCCCCTCGCCACCGTCGCCGCGCAAATACGCCATAATAGAAGGCTGATTATTGTGTTGAATTCGGATCGGCAAATGCCATGAATAAGGTCGTAGTGGGACTTTCGGGGGGCGTTGACAGTTCTGTAACTGCGGCGTTGCTCCATCACCAAGGGTATGAGGTGATTGGGTTGACCCTCTGGCTGATGAAAGGGAAGGGGCAATGCTGTTCCGATGGGATGGTAGATGCAGCCGCGCTCTGCGAGCAATTGGGCATTCCCTACCATGTGGTGGACAGTCGGGAGGTGTTTGAAGCCGAGATTGTGAACTATTTAGTGTCGGGGTATGAAGCGGGGATTACGCCGCTGCCCTGTTCCCAATGTAATCGGGCGGTGAAATTTGGCCCGATGGTGAATTATGCCCAGCAGGAATGGGGGTGCGATCGCATCGCCACCGGCCACTATGCTCGGATTCAATACGATGCGGGGAGCGATCGCTACCAACTGCGCCGCGCCGTCGATCTCAATAAAGATCAATCCTACTTCCTCTACGACCTCAGCCAGGAAATGCTCGCCCATACAATCTTTCCCCTCGGTGAAGTCACCAAAGAGGAAACCCGCCGCCTCGCCGCCCAATACAACCTCCACACCGCCGCCAAACCCGAAAGCCAAGACCTTTGTTTGATCGAGGCCCACGGTTCCATGCAAACCTTCTTGGATCAATATATCGGCCACAGCGAGGGCGACATTGTCACCCCCGACGGCACTGTGCTGGGCAAACATACCGGCATCCATCACTACACCATCGGCCAACGGAAAGGCCTCGGCATCGCCGCCCCCCATCCCCTCTATGTGATGAAACTCGATCCGGTCCGCAATCAGGTGATCGTCGGTAGCCGCGAAGAAGCCACCCGCCCCACCTGCACCGTGAGCCACGTCAATTGGGTATCCATTGCGCCCCCCACCGCCCCGATTCGCTGCCTCGGTCGGGTGCGCTATCGATCGCCCGCTGTGCCCGTGACGGCGATCCCCTTAGAGAGCGATCGCCTCAAACTCGTCTTTGATGACCCCCAATTCAGCATCACCCCCGGCCAGGCGGCTGTGCTGTATGATGACGACCTCGTTTTAGGGGGCGGGATTATTGAGCGATTTATGGAAGATAGTGCGGTAACGG
Source organism: Spirulina major PCC 6313 (assembly GCF_001890765.1). Classification (NCBI taxonomy): domain Bacteria; kingdom Bacillati; phylum Cyanobacteriota; class Cyanophyceae; order Spirulinales; family Spirulinaceae; genus Spirulina; species Spirulina major. The sequence continues at coordinate 3,576,675 of NZ_KV878783.1, forward strand.
GGTGAAGTGCGATCGCGCATCCCGATGCCCACAAAAATGAGGAATAACATTACAAAATATTAACGATTCACAACGAACGTCAACACAATGCCGCAAAATAAATCCGGAAGGTTGCTGGTGAACTGATTCACAGCATCTCAACCGAATATATCAAGCCGGTTTTAATCGAACCTGGTTAATTTTTTGTTGGAGGAATCCAAAGAATGAGTATCGTCACGAAATCCATCGTGAATGCTGATGCAGAAGCTCGCTACCTCAGCCCCGGTGAGTTAGGCCGCATCAAAGCATTCGTCACCAGTGGTGAAGCCCGTCTGCGCATTGCTCAGACCTTATCTGAATCTCGCGAACGCATCGTTAAAGAAGCAGGCGACAAACTGTTCCAACAACGCCCTGACGTGGTTTCCCCCGGTGGAAATGCTTACGGCGAAGAAATGACCGCCACCTGCCTGCGGGACTTGGACTACTACCTCCGCCTCGTGACCTACGGAGTTGTTGCTGGCGATACCACCCCGATCGAAGAAATCGGTTTGGTTGGTGCTCTTGAAATGTACAAATCCTTGGGCACTCCCGTTGCAGCCGTTGCCTTGGGCATCACCAAGATGAAGGAAGTTGCTTCTGGAATGATGTCTGCGGACGATGCTGCTGAAGCTTCGGCCTACTTCGACTACGTTGTCGGTGCAATGCAATAGAACGATGACCGGCTAGCGAGCGAGGCTCTCTAGTTTCATCTATCTATTTCATTGAAAGACTCTTAACTTAATCGATCCAGACTTAGGAAACAAACGATGCAAGACGCAATTACTTCTGTTATCAATTCTGCTGACGTTCAAGGTAAGTACCTTGACGGCTCCGCAATGGACAAGCTCAAAGGCTACTTCGCGAGTGGTCAACTCCGGGTTCGCGCCGCTGGCGTAATCAGCGCCAACGCTGCTGGGATCGTCAAAGAAGCTGTGGCTAAGTCCCTGCTGTACTCTGACATCACCCGTCCCGGCGGCAACATGTACACCACCCGTCGTTATGCTGCTTGCATTCGCGACTTGGACTACTACCTCCGCTATTCCACCTACGCGATGTTGGCTGGCGATCCTTCCATCCTCGATGAGCGCGTGCTCAACGGTTTGAAAGAAACCTACAACTCCTTGGGCGTTCCCGTGGGTGCAACGGTGCAAGCCATCCAAGCCATGAAAGAAGTGACCGCTAGCTTAGTCGGCGCTGACGCTGGCAAAGAAATGGGCGTGTACTTCGACTACATCTGCTCTGGCTTAAGCTAATTCACCGCGTCCGAACGCAAGGTTCGGATCATTGAGTTCGAGAGCTTAGTGAGCGAGTGCTAGGGTGAAAAGCTTGTCTATCTGGCTCAGGATGAGTTTTAACGATCTAGTATTGGCTGACGACCTCTCGAACTTTGGTGTATCAACACTGCACTTCACCCCTTTAATACGGAAAATTTGACCTATGCGTATGTTTCGAGTGACGGCTTGTGTTCCAAGCCAAACCCGCATCCGGACTCAAAGAGAATTACAGAATACATACTTTACTAAGCTGGTTCCCTATGACAACTGGTTCCGCGAGCAACAGCGGATCATGAAAATGGGCGGCAAAATTGTCAAGGTTGAATTGGCAACGGGCAAGCAAGGCACCAACACTGGTTTGAAATAACTGAATTGGGAATGGACAATTTAATTCCCGATTATAGGACGACCATCAGAATTGATGGTCGTTTTAGCTTGGCAAGATTGGTGGGGTACGGGCGGGGCGATCGCATCCAATTCTCGCCCACTAACGGCTCAAAAATAAATATCTGCTCACATCTGCCGCGCTTCACCCCCAAGAGAAATGATAGAATGGTCAATCTCTGTTGCAGTTGATCATTCATTACCTTTTCGATAAATTCATGACCATTACCCAAGACCGAAAACAGCAACTCATCGTCGAATACCAAGCCCACGAAACCGACACCGGCTGCTCTGATATTCAAATCGCGGTGATGACGGAACGGATTAATAATCTCACCACCCATCTCAAAACCAACAAGAAAGACCACTCCTCCCGTCGGGGTCTACTGAAGCTGATTGGTAAACGTCGCCGCCTCCTCAACTACATCCAATCCCACGACTATGCCCACTACCAAGAATTGATTGGTCGTCTCGGTATCCGTCGTTAACCCTCATTGCAGCAGCCTAATGTCTGAAGATTCTCAACGTAAGACCCTCCCGTTTGAGCCTCGTCGCAAGCGAAACAAGGCCGCGAAACCTGCCGCCCCCGTGGTCACGCCCGAAAGTCGCCAAGCGGCTTCACTCTCGGCTATTCCCGATGTGGTGAGCCGCCGGATGATTCGGCGCATGGCATTGTTTTGTGGCGTGCCTTCGGGGTTGGGGGTGGCCAGCTTTTTTATTTTTTACTGGGTGGTGAGCCATGATTGGTTTGATATCCCACCCTATGCCGTCTTTGCGGCAACCTTGGGGCTGTTTGGCTTGGGGGTCGTTGGGTTGAGTTATGGCATTCTGTCAACTTCGTGGGATGAAAACCGTGTGGGTGGCTGGTTGGGTTGGCAAGAGTTCACCCTGAATGCAAAACGGTTATTTGAGGCCTGGCGTGAGGCACGTCGCAGTACCCGGTCTGCCAAAAATCCAGACCCCTCTTGATGGGTCTAGCTCGCAATAACTGAGGGACTGAGGGGGGGGAGGGATTGCGATCGCCCCCCAATCTCCACAGAGCCACCCGCAGCGGTAATTCTGTAAAGACTTGAAAAGTCCGCCCGCTCCTGAAATGAAAATGGCACAATGGGCGGTAGAAAACCTATTTATTCTTGAACTCCTAAAGATTGGAAGGACTCTTAAATGATTGTTGTTATGCGCATCGGTTCACCGGAAGAAGAAGTGAATCGTCTCTGTGAAGGATTTGAAGAGTGGGGCTTGACTCCCGAAAAAATCGTCGGTAAGCACAAAGTCGTCATTGGCCTCGTCGGTGACACAGCGGATCTTGATGAACAGCAGATTCGAGAACGCAGCCACTGGATTGAAACGGTGCTGCGCGTTGAACGTCCTTACAAGCGAGCCAGCCGCGAATTCCGCCATGGTGAAGCCAGCGAAGTCTGGGTCAACACCCCTGACGGCAAAGTCGCGATCGGTGAGCATCATCCGGTGGTGGTGGTGGCGGGGCCCTGCTCCGTCGAAAATGAAGAGATGATCATCGCGACGGCGAAAGCGGTGAAGGCTTCCGGTGCTAAATTTCTGCGCGGCGGTGCCTACAAACCCCGCACTTCCCCCTATGCTTTCCAAGGTCACGGCGAAAGTGCCCTCGGCCTCTTAGCCGCTGCCCGTGAAGCCTCTGGTTTAGGGATTATTACGGAAGTGATGGATACGGCGGATGTGGAAAAAGTGAGTGAAGTGGCGGATGTGGTGCAAGTGGGCGCTCGCAATATGCAAAACTTCTCGCTCCTCAAGAAAGTCGGCGCTCAAGATAAGCCTGTTCTGCTGAAGCGTGGCATGTCCTCCACCATTGATGAATGGTTGATGGCGGCGGAATATGTGTTGGCGGCGGGAAATCCGAATGTGATTCTCTGTGAACGGGGTCTACGGACGTTTGACCGCTCCTACACGCGCAACACGTTGGATATTGCGGTGGTGCCAGTGCTGCGATCGCTCACCCACCTGCCGATCATGCTTGACCCCAGCCACGGCACGGGCAGTTCTGCCTATGTTCCGGCGATGGCGAAAGCCTGTATTGCAGCGGGAACCGATTCCCTGATGATCGAAGTTCACCCCAATCCGGCGAAAGCCCTCTCCGATGGGCCGCAATCCCTCACCCCTGAACGGTTTGCCGCCCTGATGCAAGAGCTATCCGTGATCGGTAATGCAGTGCAACGTTGGTCTGTACCAGAAGCAGCCCTAGTGTAAGCGTTAACAAAGTCCCCACAAAGCCCCCGCATTTTTAAATGTGGGGGTTTTGCTTTTGTTTTGCTTTTGTTTAGGTTTGTTTAGGCTTGATTCGTCAGAATGCAGGCAGATTGAGGGGGAAGGGTAATTTGATCCTCAGTTTGGGGCGCACCATAGACCACAGGCCAATTTTGCATTGCGGTGGGGCGTGGCATGGCGATCGCCTCCCGTCCCACATTTACCGCGATCAAGAGTTGAGCGGGGCCAAGACTGCGGGTAAAGGCGTAGAGGGAGCCGTTAGCCTCGACGACACGATAGTCTCCGGTGCGAAGGGCGGGGAAGCGATCGCGCAGGGCAATCAACCCTTGATGCTGGGCGAGTAATTCCTGATTCCACTCGGACTCTGGCGGAAAAACGCGCCGACAATCGGGGTCCATCGCTCCACTCAAGCCCACCTCATTGCCGTAGTAAATACAGGGTGCGCCGGGAAAGGTCAACATCAACAGCGTCGCTAACTGGAACGCCTGGGCATCTTCCCCCAACACTGTCAGGGCGCGGGGCGTGTCGTGGCTATCGAGTAAATTAAGCTGGGTGAGTTGAATTTCCCAGGGATAGATCGCGATCAGGGCCGCCATTTTGGCGGCGTATTGGGCGGCATCAATGGGCGGATACACGTCATAGTCCGGCAGTTCCACAACGGCGGGGTCAATGCGATCGCCCCCCACAAAGGCCAACGTCGGCCCCGTAAATAAATAATTCATCACCCCATCAAACTGCGTCCCATCCAACCACTGCCGGGAATCTCGCCACACCTCCCCAACAATATAAGCCTCTGGATTAATCGCCTTGACCCGCTGGCGAAACTCCTGCCAAAACCCCGGTGTTGTCACTTCAAACGGCACATCCAACCGCCAGCCATCAATCCCTTGGCGCAACCAATATTCCCCCACCCGCATGATGTATTCCCGCACATCGGGGTTATCGTGGTTGAACTGGGGCAGGGCACGATTGCCCACCCAGCTTGCATAGTTGGCCGGATAGTTGCCATCGTAGGCAGACAGGGGCCATTTTTTGACCTTAAACCAGTCGAGCCAGGGAGAATGGGGGCCGTTTTCTAAAATGTCGTTGAAATAGAAAAAACCGCGACTGGCATGATTAAACACGCCATCCAAGACGAGTTTGATCCCGCGTGCTTGGGTTTCTTTCCGCAACGCTCGAAAGGCGGCATCCCCGCCCAGGAGGGGGTCAACCTGATAGTAATCATGGGTGTGGTAGCGGTGGTTACAGGCGGACTGAAAAATCGGGGTGAAGTAGAGGGCGGTGATCCCCAAGTCCTGGAGATAGTCGAGCTTTTCTAAAACACCCCACAGATCGCCCCCTTTATAGCCCTGATCAGTGGGTGGACTTTGCCAGAATTCGAGAGCGCCGCGCCAAGACGATTGATGAGGGTGTTGGCCTTGGGCGAAGCGATCGGGAAAAATTTGGTAGAAAACAGCGTGTTTAACCCAGTCAGGGGTGTGAATCGCGATCGTCATAGAACTGATGATAAAATCCTCGGCTTGACTAGGCCAATCTTAGGGGGTATCCGCCGTCTGCCCAAATTTTGCCGTGGAAATCCCCGAAGAATCGTGACGCGATCGCCCCCTAGACCCTCAAAAAAGAGAGGCTTGAGCAACAAACCCCTCTTTTTCCAGCCCACATCGAGCCATGACCGGGTGGTGAATTCAGTCCACCGTTAGCGATTGATTTCTGCAAAGATAGCAGCGAGAATTTCGCCCGCACCCTGTTCTTTGAGCATGGCTGCAAGATTTGCCCCCAGTTGCTCCGCTTGCTCCACAGGACCGCTGATCGTGTTTTTGATCAACTGTTGACCGTCTAAACTCGCCACCATACCGACGAGGGTGAGGGTATCGCCTTCAATGCGGCTATTCACCCCAATGGGCACTTGGCAACCGCCTTCGAGTTCCCGCAATAGGGATCGTTCCGCGAGGGTGCAGGCTTTACTGGGGGCGTGTTCGAGGGCGGCGAGAATATCGAGGATTTCTTGATCACCATCACGACATTCAATGCCTAACGCACCTTGGCCGACGGCATGGAGGGAAATTTCACCGGGAATGACTTGATGGATGCGATCGCTCATCTCCAACCGCTCCAACCCCGCCACCGCCAAAATAATCGCGTCATATTCCCCATTATCGAGTTTCTGTAAACGAGTATTAAGATTGCCGCGAATATCCTTGAATTCCAAATGGGGGAAATGGTGGCGCAACTGTGCCAAACGCCGCAGCGATGACGTGCCAATCACCGTACCTGGGGGCAACGTGGCCAGTTGCTTATCCTGATGCTGGGCATGAACCACCAGCGCATCCGCCGGCTCAACCCGTTCTGTCACACAGCCCAACATCAACCCATCGGGCAAGCGGGTCGGTAAATCTTTGAGGGAATGCACCGCAAAATCAGCGGTATTGTTGAGCAAGCCGACTTCGAGTTCCTTGGTAAACAGACCCTTATCCCCAATTTTGGAAAGCGCCACATCGAGAATCTTATCCCCTTGAGTACTCATGGTTTCGACTTCAAAGGTGATGTGGGGAAAATGCTGTTCAAGTTGTGCTTTAACCCAATAGGTTTGCACCAATGCCAATTGGCTTTTCCGTGAGGCGAGGCGCACAGTGCGGGTGGGGGTTGAGACGGATGCGGTCATAGACTGTCAGCGTGAATGCGTAAATTGCAGTTGAATATTTGAGTTGCCTAACCTAGAGTATCGCAGGGATTACCCCCGCTGAAAATAGATTCAGAAAATTCCGGGGCATGGAATTTGAAAGAACAAGGAAAGGAGGGTAGAGCGTGTTGAGAAATTATCATGTCCAGATCAGCAGCCCCTCGCCCCGTGGGAGAGGGGTTTAGGGTGAGGGTCCTGAGTGAAAAAGCTGTAACCGTTGCGATCGCCCAACATTCATCGTTCTTTTTGAATAAAAGTTACGAAAAACAAAGGAATGTAAACAGAGGCACTCATTCTGTAACGTTGTCAACGAGTCATGATGATTTTAGACGGCAACAGATGCAAAATTTCCTATCATAAAAAGGGATAAATACAGCAGCATTGGCAATTTCCGATCCGCTTCGCGATCGCATCAATAGGGGCATAGTTATTCCCCTGCATCCCTATTGATGCATTCTCGCACGGCTTGTCCTGTGTTTTTGATCGGTAACCCTTGGGCTTGGTCATGTATTCATCCGTTCAGGAGGATGGATTGTTGCGATCGCACCCTATAAATGCCTCACACCCATCCACATTTGTTGATCACCCGAATCTCAGGAGCAATACTGAACGATGCACCAATTTTCTGCCTTTTGCCTCGGCCTATTGAGCGTAGCCACTGCCTCACTGCTGGGATCTGCGGCTCAAGCACAATCCGTATTTCCCACCATGGAGCCCACCAATTTGCACATCTTTGAAGGGGTTGGGTACGGCAACGACACCGCAGAGACCAATTGGGTGAACGTCCTCGAACCGGAACAAATGGGTAACCTCCAATGTATCGCCGTGGGCAACACCAACCAAGTGCGCTGCTACGGCGAACAAGACTACAACTTGACCATCCTGCCCGCCACCGCGACAATGCCGGGCATTAGTGAATTCAAAATTGACGACAAAGACGTTCATTTCCGGTTTGGGCATTCTGACCGCATTGGCGCTATGCTCCGCACCCATCCCTCAGAATCCAACACCAGTGCCATCTTAGAACTCGGCATTCAACTCGATTGAATCGTCCACACCGCAGCTTGAGCGAAAATGAGATCTCACGTTTAGATCTCATTTCCGTTCGTAATCGTGCTATGATCAGCAATGCGATATTCGGCGGCATAGCCAAGTGGTAAGGCAGAGGTCTGCAAAATCTTTATCCCCGGTTCGAATCCGGGTGCCGCCTTTTCATCATGCTTAGACAGTCACCAAAACCATCCCATCGCAACAAGAATGTTCTATAATTGTTGCCTTTGGATGTTGGTTGTTTCCAATGGATTACATTTAATGTCTGCATTATTTGTTCAGGATAAATTTAGTCAAAAAACAGACTACACTGGACTGTCTAGGCATATTTCGGATTGGCATTGCGGGAGATTGAACACCCATGAAACACACATTATCTGTCTTGGTCGAAGATGAGGCCGGAGTCCTGACCCGAATCGCAGGACTCTTTGCCCGACGGGGCTTCAATATTGAGAGCTTGGCGGTGGGCCCGGCTGAACAACTGGGCATTTCTCGGATCACCATGGTTGTACCCGGTGATGATCAAATTATTGAGCAACTCACGAAACAACTTTACAAATTAATTAACGTTTTAAAAGTTCAAGACATTACCCAAACGCCCTGTGTCGAACGGGAATTAATGTTGGTTAAGGTGAATGCTTCGGCCTCCAATCGGGCGGAAGTGATTGAACTCACTCAGGTTTTCCGGGCGCGAATTGTGGATATTTCCGATGAGACCCTCACGATTGAAGTGGTGGGCGATCCCGGTAAGCTGGTGGCGTTGATTCAAATGTTGAATAAGTTCGGCTTGCGGGAAGTGTCCCGGACGGGCAAAATTGCCCTCACCCGTGAATCTGGGGTGAATACGGAATATTTGAAGTTGCTCGAAGCCAAAGTTTAGGGGACTTCGCAGCGGATGTTCCGCCACTATCCGTATCGATCGGCGCTGCATGGGGACTGTCCCAGTTTGGCCGCGAACCATTGGCAACAGTGGGCTGCTGCCGCTGATTGTACTGTTCGATCAGGTTTGGGGAATTGTGATGCTGCGGTTTGTGATTCCTGGGGGCAAGGGTTAAAGCAACCATTTTGGCGAGGTGAGCAGAACGAGTTCCGCGTTGCCGATGGGGTTGCCGGTGGGGTTGAGGCGAAGGCCAATGATGCCGGCTTTTTTGACGGTGAGGCGATCGCTACTCTTTCCCCAGACCAGTTGCTCGGCCCATTGCCCCAGATCCGGTTGATGGCCGACGAGGGCGATCGCATTCAACGATTGCACCGTATACCAATTGACCCACAGATTAAGATCCCCCTCCGGTGCTAACGGGGGAAACAGATCAACACTGGGGGCCAGTCCTGCCTGTTGGAAAATCTCCGCCGTTTGATGGGCCCGCACCAACGGACTAGAGAGAAGCACATCCACGGTGATGCCCAACTGGACGAGTCGTTGGGCGACTTGTTGGGTTTTTTTGCGTCCCTTCTCCGTGAGGGGACGTTCGGCATCCTGAGAATAACGGGCGCGATCGGCGGCTATCCCATGACGAATCAGGTAAAGACGCATTTAACTCCGTTTGATGGACACCGGCAGCGGTTCCGATGCCCAAGCGGGATCGATGGCTTCCGGTGTAGGCAAGGTGACATAAAAATACAACAATCGCGTTAGGAAGGGCGACAGTTCCACGGTCGGAACAAAGGTGCGAATCCCACTGCGAAAGGTGGGGTTGCGTTTAGGGTTGGGAAGGTCGAGGGTGGGACGGGGTTTCACCGTTTGGGGTTGGCTCAGGAGGAGCAGGTTAGCCGTGGGGGGCATGGCGCGATCGCTGTCCTCACCTTCCCCATCGGATGAGGGCGCAACCTGAGACGGGGTGAGGGCTTCGGATTCCGTGGCTGCTTCTAGATCAACTACCGTTAGGCTCTCCGTTGTACTCTCAGTATCCTGCACTGCGTCGGGGTTAGACTCTAAATCAGGGGTTAACTCGAACTCAGCCCCTAACGGAATATCAGCCTCTACCTGAATGGTTGATTCATCCATTAACCCGTGTTCAAGGTCTTCTAATTCAAGGTCTGATGGTTCGGTGCACTCAGGTTCAGCACCCAGCGCGGCTGTTGAGTCTTGCCCATGGTCTAACCCAGCCCCCCATGGATTCCCGTCTCCGTTAACAGCCTCGCAGTCAATAGCGCGATCCGCTTCACCCATAAGGGCTTCACCAGAGGGATCAACGTCTTCTGGACGATCGGCGATCGCTGCGATCGCGCCCTCATTCAGGTCTGCGGGTTCCATTTCTGAGGATTCGCTCGTCTCATCGACCGCAGTGGGGGAGACTTGGGGCGGGGCCGTAACATCAAGATAGGCAAACGATCGCAATCGAGCGATCATCCCTTCACCATTGGCAGTCCCTGGGCCAATCTGGGCTAACTGTCGCCACCGTTGTACCCCAGGGGTGACGGGGGGAAGGGATACCGGGGGGGCGGATGGTGTGGTCGTAAACACGGGTAACTCGGCCGCCGCTGGTTCATTCACCGCTGCATCCGATTCAACACTGCTAATGTTCATGTACCATTCCGGCAATTTGCGGCAAATAATCCGCTCAAAATCCCCGGTGAAATGAGGAGAGGGCCGCCCCCGCTTTTGCCAAAGACTGAGAATATGCTCTACAGAAACGGCTTTATACCGTCCTTGGTAGAGGGCTTCGATAATCGCGGTGCGAATCCAATCCGCTTCGTAAGCATCAAGCCAATGGCCCATCCGTTCCGCCGTCGTGTGGGGTTTGGTGTCAAACCCATAGTGACTCAGCAGCATGATGGCTTGCGCGATGAGTGTCCGTCTGGCAGAACCGGGAATTGTCATGGGTGTCAAAGGGAGGCTAGGCGAGCAATCAAAACGAGGAAGTTGTTTCTTCTCTTCATGTTATACGGTATCTTCAAGTTTCTAAAGTGACACTCCCCGCAAAGACAGCGACGGGGATTCTTGGTTCATCGACCGGACTTAACCGAGCCGGATTGCTCCAACCCCGCCAGAGGTCTAATCTCCCCAAGCGGATAACTTCCCCTGTGCCCCACGGTAGTTAGTCCTAGGCACAGGATACCAACCCGCTTCACTATCGACTCAACCTGATACCGATCCCAGACTAACCCTTTTACGAATGTAAAGCGTAAAGCCCCCGTTTTCCAAACGGGGGATATAAGCGAAGGGCTGAATTTATTCAGCCGTGATACCGAGGTATCATAGCAACCATGAAAACGCTCAAGTTCAAGCTCTACCAGCATAAGCGGAATAGATACCTCAAGCGGACAATCAATGCCGCAGGGCGTATCTACAACCATTGTGTTGCCCTCCACAAACGGTACTACCGAATGTGGGGCAAGCACTTGAACTGCGCCCGACTGCAAAAACACATCGCCAAGCTTCGGAAACGGAACCCCTGGTGGTTGCAGGTGGGTTCTCAAGCCGTACAGGATATCTGCCAACGAATTGAGAAAGCGTATCAACTGTTCTTCAAACACAACAAAAAAGGCGTTCGCCTGCCAAACTTTAAGAAGACCCGAAAGTACAAATCCTTCACCCTCAAGCAAGCTGGGTACAAATTCCTCGGTGGCAACCGGGTCAGGATTGGGAACAAAGTCTATCAATATTGGAACTCTCGCCCCATTGAGGGCAAGGTCAAGACCGTGACGATTAAACGAACTCCCTTGGGAGAACTGTTCATGATTGTCACGGTAGATACCCTGTCAGAACCCCAAGTCAAAACCGAGACAGGTAACATTGCTGGTTTTGATTTTGGACTTAAGACGTTTCTGACCTGTTCTGAGGGATTCAAGATTGATGCCCCCTTGTTCTTCAAGCAGTCACTTAACTCGGTTCGCAAAGCGAGTCGAGAGTTGTCCCGTAAGCAAAAGGGTTCAGCGAATCGAGAACGTGCCCGATTGAACTTAGCCCGCAAGCATGAAGATATTGCCCATCGACGGCGGGACTGGTTTTGGAAGTTAGCCCATCAACTGACGAATCAGTTTGATGTGCTGTGTTTTGAAACCTTGAACCTCAAGGCGATGCAGCGGCTTTGGGGGCGTAAGGTGAGTGATTTGGCGTTTCGGGAGTTTCTGCAAATCCTGGAGTGGGTGGCGACGAAGAAGGGGAAGCGGGTGGTCTATGTTGACCGCTGGTTCCCTTCGAGCAAGACCTGTTCAAGTTGTGGTCATATTTTGGAGCATCTGGATTTAGAGACTCGCCATTGGCGGTGTCCCAGTTGCTCGACAGAGAATGACCGGGATGAGAATGCGGCGATGAATATTAAAGTGGCTGGGGCTTCAGCCATTGGGTTAGGTGATGTCAGACAGGCGTTGCCTGCTATTGCTGTTTGATCCCAGAATCCCCCGTTTTCTAAACGGGGGAGTAAGTCAACGTAAAGTAAAGCTTGTTCAGAAATCACCATGTCCAGATTAGCAGCCCCTCGCCCACGGGGCCTACTGCTTATGTATCACTCAGGTTGCGAGTCTGGAGCGAGTATGAGTGAGCCAGAGGCTCACACGACCTGCCTGGAATCCTCTGGAGTGCGAGCTTCTAGCTCGCTGTCCTGACGGAGAGAGGGATCAAGCGCAGGCTAGGTCAACCTGGGAAAGTTGTGTATCAGCAGTAGCCCCGTGGGAGAGGGGTTTGGAGTGAGGGTGATCAGTGAACACGCTGTCACGAGACAAAAATCATGATTCTTGCAGACCAAAACTGATCTGCTCCGATTCATAGTCCGGCGGTTCGATGTGAATCAACACCCGCACCGGGCCAAACCGTTCATCTAGAGCCTGTTCCACCGCTTCGGTAATCTCGTGGGCTGTTTCCACATCCTGAGCCTCAACAATCATGTGCATTTCGATAAAAACCTGCCGCCCCAACAAACCCCGTGAGGCAATGTCATGACAGTTCACCACCCCCGGCACCGTCATGGTGACTTGATAAATCGCTTCTGGTGCGATCGCAATCTCATCCACTAACCACGGCAAATTATCCCGCAGCACCTCCCAACCACTGCGAAACACCAACAACGCCACCGGAAACGCCAGCACAATATCCAACCACAGCAACTGCGGCAGATCCCACACTCGACTCTGCCACAGCCCAATCATCCCCGCCAGCACCACGATCGTCACCCACACATCACTCATCGTATGCTTCGCATCGGCAATCAACAGCGGGCTATCCAACCGCAGCCCCACCCGCCGTTCATAGAACGCCACAAAAATATTAATCCCCAACACCAGCAGTAATAACCACAACTCCCCCCCCGACACATTCACCGGACTCGCCCCCAGCCAAAGCCGCGTCACCGCCGAGCGCAGGATTTCAAAACAGGTAATGCCCAAAAATGCGGCAATTCCCAGCGCCCCCACCGCCTCAAATTTTTGATGACCATAGGGATGTTCGCGATCCGGGTGTGGGGAAGACCAGCGATTCGCCACAAGACCCAACACATTGTTGGCGCTGTCCGTCACACTGTGGAGCGCATCGGCTTGTAAACTCAACGACCCAGTCCAAAACCCCAGTCCGGCTTTAATCGCCATGACCAGGAGGTTAAAACCGAGGGTGAGGATCAACACGTAACGAACTTGATCCCGTGGGGATTGCATTACCATGATAAATATTCTGATCCGAAGCCAGTTTGTTGAAAATTGTCGCAGACTTCTGGGTCGATTTGCCCAGTGGGTGGATTCTGTGATTTACAGACGGACGTGATTCATGTTGTAATTTCCCTAACTTGAGCGACACCGTTTGCCGTCCCATCGAGTTTCTCGACTGCTATCTTTGATCGCTACTTTATTGGTTTCCAATGCCCCAACTGAAAATTAATTTACTCGAAGGCTCTGTTTCGTTCACTTGCCCGCCGGAAACGGTGCAGGCAATTCAAGAGGCGATCGCCTCCCTCATGCAAGATCTCAGAGCCAGTACTGTCAACAGCAGTAGCCCAGGGAAGCGTCCCAAGTCCAAACCCCCCCTCGACTATTGCCACACAGGAGAGGTCTTTCTCGAACTGTTTTGCAATCCCAATATCTACCCCAGTCCGTTTGCTGCCAAGGTTTTAGTGACCCTCCGTGATGATCGTATCCGTCTGAGTTCAGAGGCAGAACTGACACGCCTGATTGAGGATCTGAATCAATATTGTGAGCAACTCGAAGCCTAGAATCCGATCAAGGCTAGGGCGAAGATGAGAAGAAGTCACGCCGGCGCTTTGATGGCAGCCGTGTGACTTCTCCAAGGGGGGATAATTGAGTCCAGCTTGGTTGGTACTGGGTTGGGCTTAATAACTCTTCGCTGGCATGGTGTTGCGATCGCTAGACAGGGTCTGTCGGAGAATAATCGGCATCCGTTCAGAACCCAGATTAGACCGGGAGCTTAATCGTTGTCCCAAGATTGTGCGCCGATCAAGTCCACGATGCGATCGCGCAGCAAATATTCACACTTCGCCAACTCGCATTCCACATACACCCATTCGCGGGCAGGAATATGTTGGCACAGCACATAAATAGGTTGTTGGCGGCTCACCAAGCCCCGTTCGACCAATTGACGAGCTTCGTCTTGCAGCATTGAAACCGAATAGTGGAGCCCAGCATCATACTCTGCATCTGGAGTGGGAGCCGTTAATGTATTTACACTCATAATTCACCTTTAATAAGCCTTAGCGGTGGTATATCTAGAGCTAATTGGGTGGTGTAGTACGGAAAATTTTAGGTTTCCTACCCAGAGAAGCATCCTCATTCAGTATAGAGAGTTACAGATTAATTGCCCAGCTAGATAAGAATTCTAAAACACTGCTTCAATTTCAGTTATCTGTGTTACGAAAAACCCACAAAACACCGAAACCGAAGCACCATCAACCCAATTGCCCCATTAACGTGGATTTTGACAGCAGCAAGATCCTAACGGGATGATCAACGCCGATTCCCGCTTTGATTTTTGCTCTATTTTGCAGCCGACAGCAGTTTTGCAGGTTGATTATTCAAGGTGGAGAGGAAAAAGGGTTGAATTATAGATTAAGAGAGATTATATAAATTCATCTCCAATGCCCTGAATCATTGAACGGGTTTGATTTTGAGACGGAAAGAGGGTCTCAAGCACCATATGCTGTGCGCTTGGCATCTGACCGTAGGTAAATGCCCAAGGAAATTGGGGTGGACAGTCTTTCATCAGCCATTGGGCCAGATAAGGACTACCGTAAAGGATCGCGGCCCCGATCTTTTGGTCTCTTAATAAACCCTTAAGTTGTGTTTGAATGGCGGGGGCAAGGCTAGCGGTGCCGCGAAAGGGATTCCCCCGGATGAAGAGTTGGAGCAGGCTGGGGGTGTGGAGGGTGTCCCAGGGAAATTCGAGGAGTTGTTCGGGTTCGAGGCAGCGGAGTTGGTAGCCGTGGTGCTGGGGCAGGGCGATCGCCGGGGCGGTGCGACTGAGGAAGTCGCAGGTGAACAGGGAATGGGCGACGACAAAATTGATCGGTTGAGCGGCGGGTTCGGGGGCTTGGTATGCGTCGAGGGCGTGGGTGTGGAGGGAGTGGTGGAGGATGGTGTGGACGGTGGTTTGGGCGTGGGGACTGGCGAGGGTGGTGAGGCGATCGCTGATCATCCCGGTGGGTGGGGGGGCGAGTTTGGCTTTGGCGGCGGCGATGCGATCGGCGGTGGCGGCGATCTGAGCGGCGGGAATGCGTCCGGTTTCAACAGCGGCAGCGATGGCGAGGATTGCGGCTTCGGGGTCGGCGGGCATCAGGATAATATCGGCTCCGGCGGCCACGGCTTGCACGGCCACTTCTGCCGGGCTGGCCCAATTGGCCACGCCGCCCATCACCAACGCATCGGTGACGATTAAGCCTTCAAAACCCAAGGTTTGCCGCAGTTGGCCGGTGAGGATCGGGGCGGAGAGGGTGGCGGGGGCGGTGTCGTCCCAGGCGGGGATCAGGAGATGGCCGGACATGACACTATCGACTCCGGCGGCGATCGCCGCTTGGAAGGGGGGAAGTTCGACCTGCTGGAGGCGATCGCGATCGTGGGTCAGGCTGGGGAGGTGGAGGTGGGAATCCGTTTGGGTATCGCCATGGCCGGGAAAATGTTTGGCACTGGTGAGGACGGGGTATTGATGGCAGCCTTGGATGAAGGCAGCGGCTAAACGCCCGACGGTGGCGGGATCTTCGCCGAAGGCCCGCACGTTAATCACGGGATTGTTGGGATTGTTGTTCACATCCACCACCGGGGCTAAAATCCAGTTCACCCCGATGCTGAGGGCTTCGGCGGCGGTGATCGCGCCCATCTGGGTGGCCAATGGGTCAGCCTGGGCGGGGTCGGCGATCGCACTCAAGGCCATGGGCGGTGGGAACCAAGTCGCGCCCGCAAACCGTTGCCCCACCCCTTCTTCAATGTCGGCGGCAATCAGTAGCGGTGTGTCGGCCCAGGCTTGCAATTGCTCGGTACGAACGGCCACTTCCGTCACCGTTCCCCCCAGGAGAATCACGCCGCCGATCTGCCAATCGGTAATCCAGTGATGAAGTTGGGCGGCGGTGGCTTCCCATTGGGGGTAGGGGATTTGGTGGTCGAGGAGATGCCCCGATGCCCGGACGACGATCATTTGGCCAATTTGCGATCGCAAGCGTTCCCCATCCATCACACCACACCTCCAACGATGGGGATCAGCCTATCACAATTACACCCCATGCCCTGCCCTAACGCCGTTGCCACCAAATCACCCCCGCCATCATGAACCCCAACGCCGGAAACACAATCACCGCTAACCAGCCCAGTAACCGCGATTGCTCCACCGAAAGGATGATGCGGCGATTTTCTAAGGTTTTCGGACGAATCGAGAGCAACTGTTCATCCTCATCGGCCAGCCACTTGACGGAATTTAAGAACATATCGCCATTGAGTTGCTGCTCAAACCAGCCATTGGTCGCAAAGGTGGCATTACCAAACACCACCAGCCGCGCTTCGGGTTCTGCATCATCCTCCTCGTCCTCTTCATCCACCGTCTCCGCTTCCTCCGGGGTTTCGTCCTCATCGGCCGTTGCCGCTGCGTCATCGTCGATCGCATCAGCCTCCGGGCCCAGTTCCTCCCCCACCTCCAGCGGATCATCCAGGGAGAGCAGATCATTGTCCCGATCTAGCTCGGCCAAACGTTCCGCCACCCGATCCGCCTCCACCGGTTGGGTGAGGGCTACGCCCAGGTTTAAGGGGCCTTCGAGATCTTCATCGGGGTCAAACTCCAGGGTTTCCGAGGAGACATTTTGTTCCGCCCAACTTTCAGCACTGGTGATCGCCAGGGGGGTGGCGATCACATCGTCGGCATCGTCGATCCGGATGGCTTGGGCGAGGGGATAGAAGGAAATGCCGTTTTGGAAATCGAGGGTGATCGGGTGGCCGCCGTATTGGGTAACGATGGGGGTGGCGGGGCCGAGATTGGCGGCATTGCCCGCCCCAGAGGCATCAATTACCAAGCGGCCATCGAGTCGAATCCCCCAATCCGCGAGGAGGGGTTCAAGGCCGGAGAAGGTTTCCGGGTCGAGGAGGACGAAGACGCTGCCGCCTTCATTGAGATAGGTGGCGATCGCATCCACTTCCCCGGCAAACAAGGCCCGCTCTGGACTAGCCACCACGAGCACCGTAGTATCTAGGGGAATCTGAGTTTCTACGGCGAGATCTAAGGGGCTAACTTGATAGCCTTTTTCTTCGAGGCTGGTGACGGCTTGATAGAGTCCGCCTTCCACGGGGTCGAGGGGCAATTCACCATGACCTTGGAGAAAATAAACATGGGGTTGGCGATCGCGCAGAATCTTTTCAATGCCGTTGGTGATTTGCAATTCCGCCAGGGATTCCTCTTGCCGCAAGGTTTGGATCAACAGGGTTTTACGCCCATATTCCAAATGCACTTCCCCGATCACCTCCACCCCAAACCGATTCGCCGCCGATACCTCCGTGGCCGGGTCAGCGTAGACATAGCGAAAATTCGGGTTTAAGCGGCTGTAGTTTTTCAGTAATGTTTGATCAATCGAATCGGGAACTGGTTCAAAAATCCAAACGGTGAGGGGTTCGGCGAGGGACTTTACCAAGGTTTCGGTTTGGGGGGAGAGGGTGAATAGCTGGGTTTCTGTCATATCGACTTGAACCCCGTAGCGGACCGCCAACACATTCACGCAGCCCAGAATCACCACCATCGCCACCGTGGCCGCGATCGCATTCGTCCCCACCTGAGCAGAACGCCGTTGGGATAATCGGGACACAATCCCAAGACGCTGTTCCACCGCCACCAAGGTAATCAAGCTCCCCACGCCCACAAACAGGCCCGCGAGCAACCGCGAACCCTGACCTAATCCCAGAATGACGAAACCGGTGGTCAAGAGACAGGGGCCAACCCAAATCAGCAGGGATCGCCAAACTTTATGCTTGAGAAAAACGGGCAATTTCATAGGTTGAGAAGGAGGGCCTGAGCAGATAATGCGATCGCGAGGGTCTGATTCCGTTTCCGCTGCATTCTATCTATTATTCTGAAAAAATTGATGATCAAACTTTATACTCAGCATCACGGTGGCCAAGCTTGGCTAGAGCAGCAGCGGGGCAAACGTCCCCATTTTGCCTGTATCTTGGGCTTTACAGCAACCGGACTTCACCCCGGCATCTCTGCCGCCGGGGCAACACCCCAGGATCGTCAATATACCGCGATCGCTGATGCCGAGTTTTTGATCAACGGGCCCCACCCCACTCCCGCCTTTCCCTTGCCGCCGTTGGAGGTGGGAGCTTCGCCGGTGTTAATTACGCGGGCAGTGGTGGCGGGGTTGGGGGTTCCCCTGTCGTTATTCAATGCCGGATTGCCCCAACCTCCCGCCGTCCCCGCGATTGATCTGAGGGGGCAGAGTGCCGCCTGTGTGGCCACCGGGGCGGCACTACCGCTGGAAACGGTGCGCCATCTGTTGGATCAAGGTATGGCTTGGGGGGCCCGCTTGGGATCGTCGGATCATCCGCTCTGGATTGGGGAATGTGTGGTGGGGGGGACAACCACGGCCCTGGCGGTGTTGATGGGGTTGGGAATTGCCGCCGAGGGCAAAATCAACAGTTCCCATCCCCACTGCAACCATGGGCAAAAAGAGCAGATTGTGCAACAGGGGTTAGCGATCGCCGCCCTTGGCCCTGACCCTGATCCGCTGGCGGTGTTGGCGGCCGTGGGTGATCCGATGCAATGTGTGGCGGCGGGGATGGCGATCGCTGCCAGTCGGAGCGGGGGGGTATTGTTGGCCGGTGGCACGCAAATGTTGGCCGTCTATGCCCTGGCCCAAGCGATCGCCCCCACTCACCACCTACCGTGGAACCCAGAACGGATCGTAGTAGGCACAACGCGCTGGGTGGCCGAAGATCCCAGCGGTGACACCGTTGGCCTCGCCCACGCCATTGGCCCTGTGCCCCTTCTCGCCACCCAACTCAACTTTACCCACGCCAAAACCCCCACCCTCCGCGCCTATGAGCAAGGCTATGTCAAGGAAGGGGTGGGGGCAGGGGGAGCCGCGATCGCAGCAACGCTCTATGGTCAATGGGACAATGAAACCCTTGTGGCCGCGATCGACGCGATCGCCCACCGCGAGCGCACCAAATCCTAGCCCATGGCAATGCCGGGCGCATAGGCTTCATGCACTACGCCGGTTTGCGTACAACTCAGCAAGAAATAGTCACAGTGTGGGCATTGAATCTGAGCCGTGTGGTGTTGCATCGAATACAGCTTTTCCGCGTGACTTCCACAGTTTGGGCAGTGGACTTGCTGAACTTTCGCAAATTTAAACGGCGGGGGCACGGTCTCTTGAGAGTTGGGGGTCAGTACGGTCGATAAATTCATAATGTGTTGCTACACGAACGTGTAACTAAAGAAAATTGTTATAAAGTGCGGCTCGTCATTGGGCTTAATCTAGTGATTGATGGTGGGGCATCCAGGCAAAGTTATCATGGTTTCGTTGATCCCCAGTGGGTTTTAGTCGAATTTTGGCAATTCTCTAGATATTTCTCATGGTCATTCACAACACGAGTGAATTGCAGGATTCTTAAGGTTCTCTTTAGCCTTGGCTTCCCTAGGGGGTTGGCGGTTGGCGTTGGATGGTTCAAGGGCGATCGCCCTTGCATGGCTAGGTTGGGAGGAACCCAACCATTGCCCATTTCAGAATATCCAATTTTCCTGACATAAAATATCCATCGGACGCTAGATCTTCAAACCGTTTTTTGAGAGATTTTCCCCGGCAATCTCTATCAAAAGAGGGATGATCCCCACCCTCCTGGGCCAACTCTCCGGTATCGTAGAAACGATTGAAAACCCCGAAGACGAACGGTGAGGAGACGGTATGGCGATCGCATGGCACATGGTGAAATCCTACGAAGATATTCTGTATCACAAGTCCGATGGCATCGCTAAAATCACCATCAACCGCCCCCATAAGCGCAACGCCTTCCGCCCCAAAACCGTCATGGAACTCTACGACGCATTTAGTAATGTGCGCGAAGATCCCCGCATTGGCGTGGTGCTGTTCACCGGAGCCGGGCCCCACACCGACGGGAAATATGCCTTTTGTTCCGGCGGGGATCAATCCGTGCGGGGCGAGGGGGGGTACATTGACGAGGCCGGTACACCCCGGTTGAATGTCCTCGATCTCCAGCGGTTGATTCGCTCGATGCCCAAGGTAGTCATTGCCCTGGTGGCAGGGTATGCGATCGGCGGTGGCCATGTGCTGCATTTAATTTGTGATTTAACGATCGCAGCCGACAACGCCATTTTTGGGCAAACCGGGCCCAAGGTGGGCAGCTTTGACGGCGGCTTTGGCGCGTCCTATCTCGCCCGCTGCGTCGGTCAAAAGAAAGCCCGCGAAATTTGGTTTCTCTGTCGTCAATACAATGCCCAGCAAGCCCTGGATATGGGGCTGGTGAACCATGTCGTTCCCCTCGACGATCTCGAAGCCGAGGGCATCCAGTGGGCCTCGGAAATTCTCCAAAAAAGCCCGATCGCCATTCGCTGTTTAAAAGCTGCCTTCAACGCTGATTGTGATGGTCAAGCGGGGTTACAGGAACTCGCGGGCAACGCGACGCTGCTGTACTACATGACCGCAGAAGGAGCCGAAGGGAAACAAGCCTTTCTCGAAAAACGCCCCCCCGATTTTCGCCAATATCCCTGGCTACCCTAGTGGACTGTCTAGCCTCAGATGGCAAGTAACTTGAAGACTGAGCGAAGTCGAAGTCTGGTACTCCGGGGTTCGACTCCGCTCACCCCTCTGGATAACAACTCACCTTTTTAAGCTAGACAAGACACTAGTACAGCATCAAGGCTAAAAATTAGGATGCTTGTCGTGACACGACACCTGTTAATCGGTGGGTTACGGCGAATCGCTGAATTACTAGTGATAACGGGAGTTGAAGCCGCCTAACCTACCCTACTACACTATTTCAGCTAAAATAGTGCAGTAGAATTTTGATGTTTTTTTTGCATTGTAGAGAATTTCAGCGATTTTCTAATACACAGCTTTAGCTGAAACAGTCCACTATAATAAAGTAGTATTTTAACTTTGCCACGCCAGTAGGGTGCTGTTAGCGAAGCGTAACGCATCGCCACGTTGAGCTTTGGACATTCAAGAGATTGGGGAGGATACCGACACATCCTGCCCAATCTCAACGCTTTAATCCATGACGGTAACTCGCTTATGTGTCGCAATCAAACACAAACACCAAGCCGGGTGTAGCGAACCCAACGTGGTGTTTGATCGTGTTGTGATTATTTACGATCGCGAAACACACAGTTCAAGCTAGCTTGACAACGACACAGAAGACTCTTCGGGAACTTTTTGGGTGATGGGCATAGATACCGGATCAGAGACAGTGCAGTCGAGGGTTAAGGCATGTTCCAATTGACCGATCTCAATTTCTAAGTTAGGTGCTGCCGCGTTGGTAAAGGGATGAGAAGCCAAGCTACAAGCAGACCAACACCCTTTCACAGGGACACCTAATTGTGAGCAGGAACCACCCCTGCGTCCTTCGTGTTGATAGTAGCAACAGCAGCGGCAAGTCGAGGTCAAAAAAGATTTTTTATTCATTGGAGTGTTGGGGGCTAAAGAGGGGCAATGCGAAAATGGAGAGTAGTTATATGATGGATTTCAGTTTTATAAAAATGTGGAGTTGTAATAAATAGATACACAAAAAATGTGCTCTTTGTTCTTTCGTAACATTTGGTTAATTGAATTGCCCTTGACTAGGGTGTTCATAGTGGGGATCAAGAGAAACACCATTTGTTGAACGAGAGTTTGGAGAATCATTTTGTTCCACTACATTTAGATTAATCGTTTGATCTACATCTATTCTCAATCTTTAATATTTTCTTTACTGTTATTTTTTTCGCGTTTGTGGTATGTGGCGATCAAAGATAATCACCTTTCATCAATGAACTCAAAAATCAGGGTCATCCTTAATCGAAAAATGGACGGCTGAATGTGATGAAAATCACATTTTTGAGACTTTAGTCGCACAACAGGGATTCAGTCTTTTCCTTTGTCCCTACGACAATCTGAGGAAGAGTCCCAGTTCAATCCCCAGGGCTTCATGGCGCAATTCAGCAAAAATTGCTCAAACTGGCTTGATATCCAAGCAATTCTCGTTCCCCCAGAGCGCAGCAGGGCTTAACCCCCTCGATGGGATTGAATGATG
Organism: Spirulina major PCC 6313; assembly: GCF_001890765.1. Lineage (NCBI taxonomy): Bacteria > Bacillati > Cyanobacteriota > Cyanophyceae > Spirulinales > Spirulinaceae > Spirulina > Spirulina major. Next base: position 3,598,980 of record NZ_KV878783.1, read on the forward strand.
GTGAGGCGGCGGCGATCGCTTCCGGTTCCGTAGGATGGCCGGTCGCGTTGCTCTCACTCGCAACCTATGATGAAGAAAGAAAACCAAACCCCCGGACTCCAGCCGGGAGTGAGCTTACACAATCAGGGTGTAGCCTCCGGTGTTTTCTTGTTGCGATCGCAACATTCTCCCCCTCATGCCCGTATCTCCCGTTTGCCCTTGGCTTCGGCTCGCCCTTGTGGGCAGTAGCCTAATCACGCTCCAGTCTCCCCCTAGTTTGGCCCAATCCATCACCCCCGCTGCCGATGGGACAGGGTCAGTGGTGACCCAAAGTGGGGATCTGTATCAGATTACCGGCGGCACGCTCTCCGGAGATGGGGCCAACCTGTTCCATAGCTTGGAGCAATTGGGACTGAACCCCAACGAAATCGCCCAGTTTCTGGCCCAGCCTCAGATTCAGAATATTTTGGCGCGGGTGACGGGGGGGAGTCCGTCGGTGCTTCAGGGGTTGGTGCAGGTATTGGGGGGTGGGGCGAATTTGTATTTAATCAATCCGGCGGGGATCGTGTTTACGCCTACGGCTCAGATTGATGTGCCGGGGTCGTTCACGGCGACGACGAGCGATCGCATCCAGTTCGGCGATCGCGCCTTCAACGCCACCGGAGCCAACAACTACAGCACCCTCACTGGCAACCCCACCGCCTTTGAGTTTCTCAGGGCGGAACCGGGTGCGATTCTGAATGAGGCGCAGTTAAGCAATCTCGACGGGGATATTAACCTGATCGGCGGTACGGTGATCAACCTCGGCACCCTCGAAGCCCCCAACGGCCAGATTACCCTCGCCGCCGTCCCCGGTCGCCGCACCCTGCGCATCACCCAAGCCGGAACAATCCTCGCCATTGAAATTCCCCTCAGCCAAGATTTGGCCACCCTCACCCCGGCATCGCTCCAATCCTTGCTGCAACTGCCCAGCTTCCAATCGGCCGATCGCGTCACCGTCGATGATCAGGGCGTGGTGCGGATTAGCGGGTCGGATCTGACGATTACGGCGGGAGATACAGCAATTTTAGGGATTACGAAGGGAAAAATGGTGCAGATTGCCGGGGCTGGGTTGATCGTCCCTGACCCTGACGCGGTGATCACCGCTGGGGAGACCTCCGCACCCACGGTGATTCACTTTGCCGAAAATCCTGATGATCCCAACGCCTTGGTGTTTCTTGATGCCACGGTTGCGGACTACCAATCCTTGCTCTACAAGGGCAAACCCGGCACCACAACCGTCGTGGTCACCCCGGATCAGTCGGGGATCGCGACCATTACCAACACCCTCGCCCCCCGCCAAGGGGTGGATGAATTGCACCTTGTCACAGAGGGCAACGCGGGAGAAATTTGGCTAGGGCGGGACTATGTGAGCGCGGCGAATGTGGCGGAATTTAGCCAGCAATTGCAGGCCTGGAGTGCGTCCCTGAGTGAGGGGGCGGATCTGCTGCTTTATAGCTGTTTTACGGCGTTGGGTTCCGTGGGGGATGCGTTGCTGGCGAGTTTGGCGGCGGCGACGGGGGCGGATGTGGCGGCTTCGACGGATGTCACCGGGAGCGCGGCCCTGGGGGGAAATTGGACGCTGGAAAAAACCGTGGGGACGGTGGAGGCCGGTGTGGCGTTTGAGGGGGATGCGATCGCCCTCTATCCCCATACACTCGACAACTTCACCGTCACCACAACGGCCGACTCCGGAACCGGCTCCCTCCGTGACATGGTTGACCGTGCCAATCTAACGTCGGGGGTGGACACCATTCGCTTTTTAGCATCCGTTCTCGCCAGTGAGATTTGGCTTACCAGTGGCCCCGTCAATATCGATACCACCGCCGATGGCCTCACCATCACCAACTTTTTACCAGGATCAATGCGCATCCGACGCGCATCCGCCTCTGATTTTCGTCTCTTCAACATCACCGGCCCCAATCCCGTCACCCTTGAAAACCTCACTCTCCGCTTCGGCAACGTGGGAGGCTCAGAAAATGGCGGCGGCATCCAGAGTACAGGCGGCGGTTCCCTCACCCTCAATCAGGTTACTCTCGAACGCAACACCAGCGCGAATAGCGGTGGCGGCATTTTCTCAGATGGCCCTGTCACTCTCAACAACAGCACGATCAAAGACAACGCTGCCGGAAACAGGGGCGGCGGGCTCAACGCCCCCACCGTGACGCTTAACAACAGCACCCTCATCGGCAACCGCAGCACCAACGACGGCGGCGGCATTGCCACCCAGATTCTCACTGCCACCGATAGCCGCATCCAAGGCAACACCAGTGACACAGACGGCGGTGGCATCGCCAGCAATACCAGTGGGATCTTGACCGGTACAGTGGTGAGCGATAATCAGGCACTCGGCAGGGGCGGGGGAATCTATAACAGCGGCACGTTCACCCTCAGCACCAGCACGATCAGCAGTAATACAGCCACCCATGGGGGAGGAGTTTGGTCTGACGGAGATTTGAGTGTGGTTGACAGCACAATCAGCAGTAACACCGCCACCCATGGGGGAGGCCTCTACAGTCTGGGCGGCCCCTTAGCCCTGAACAACAGCACCGTCAGTGGCAATCAAGCGAGTCAAAACGGCGGTGGCATTACGAATTCCGCTTTCCTGTCCCTTATCCACAGCACGATCGCTTTCAACACAGCCGATGCCGATGGGAATGGGTTGGGGGAGGGTGGGGGCCTGTATCAGTCTGCTGGCACGGCAAACATCACCAACACCATTGTGGTGAACAACACCGGGCAGAATGGCAACCTTTCCACCTTGTCCGGTTCTTGGGGCGGCAGTACGATCCAGTCCAGTTTGCTTGATAGTGATGCGGGGGCGAATGGCCTAACCTTAAACACCGGGTTGAATCAAAACATCATTGGGGTTGACCCAATGCTGTCACCGTTGGGGAACTATGGCGGGCCAACGCAAACCCATGCTCTATCCCCGACGAGCGTGGCGGTGGATGCGGCCCAAGGATCGCAATTAACTGATCAGCGGGGGGCCAGTCGGGTCGGGACACCGGATCTGGGGGCCTATGAGTCAATGCTTCAGATTACCCAGGCGGGTGGGGATCAGAGTGCGATCGTGGATACGGCGTTTGGCGCACCGCTGACGGTGACAGCGCGAGATGCGTTTCAGTTTCAGGGGGTGGCGGGGCTGAGTGTGACTCTGGAAATCCCAGCGTCGGGGGCGAGTTTGCAGACGATGTTAACGGGGGTGACGGGGGCAGATGGGACGGTGACGTTTAATCCGGTGGCGAATACGATCGTAGGCTCCTACACAGTTCAGGCCAGCATGACGGACTTGGGAATCAGTCCGCTGCCCTTTTCCCTGACTAATACACCCGCCAGTGCAGTGGCATTTACCGTCCAAGAAAGTCTCACCACGATGACGGCGGGCACGTCCCAAGATGTGACGGTGACGGCGTTGGATCTGTTTGGCAATGTGGATACGAATTTTAGTGATCCGTTGACCTTGAGTAGCACTGATCCCACCGCGTCCCAAATTACCGGGGGAAATTTGACCGCTGGAGCCGGGACATTTGAGGTCACGTTGCGCACGGCGGGGAATCAGACGGTGACGGCTACCAGTGGCGCGATCGCTGGAAATTCGGGTCAAATTTCGGTCACAGCAGCGGCTCCGAGTCAGTTAGCGATCGCTAGCGGTAACAATCAATTCACCTCCATTAACCAAGCCTTTCCCCAATCCTTAACGGTCAAACTGAGCGACCTGTTTGGCAATCCAATCAGTGGAAATTCGATCGAATTTGCCGCCCCCACGACCGGAGCAAGCGGCACCCCCCTCCTCATTTCGGTGCTCACCGATGCCCAAGGAATTGCCTTCACACCGTTGACGGCTAATCAAGAAAGCGGGGCATTTCAGGTGACGGCCACTGCGATCGCCAGTCAGTTAACAGCCATCTTCTCCCTGCTCAATACCCTCCCGATCGTTACATCAGTTCTCCCGTCGCTTTCTGTACCCTCGCCCGCGCTGCTTTTCAATTCCCCCCAACTCGGCCAAGTGCCACAGGGATTCAATAATCCACCGCTCCCACCTGCGAGTCTCCCCAATCGAAGCGGGCAACCATCCCAAGCTCCCCCCCTCGCACCCGGAGCACAGCCTGGACAGCCCCCGCAACCAGGGCGAGGGCTGCCCCCTGTGGCCGTTGCCCTCGCGCCCGATGTGCGTAACGCCCCGCCCCAAGTGGAACAACTGGAACAAGGGGTGAATCAACCCTTTATCCAACATCTGAACCTGACCACGTTCCCCCCGCCGCCCACGCCGCAACAGGTGCAAAACACCCTGCAAACCATTGAAAGCCAGACCCAAGAAAAGCCCGCCTTGGTGTATGCCTTTTTTAAAGCGCCGGGTTCAGACCCTGAGCCAAAGGAGCAGGCGGTATTGTGGCGATTGGATCACGCTTATTCACCCCAAGGATTGGAAGAATTGGTCGCGCCGAGCGGTGATCCGCAGCCAACGGATGAATTGGAATTGGTGGTGGTGATGGGGAATGGTACGGTGTTGCGGCGGCGAGTGCCGGAGGCGGTGCGATCGCAGGTGCTCACCACAATGCGACAACTCCGACGCACGGTGATCAACCCCGACAGTCAAGGCTTTTTAGGCCATGCACAAGTCCTCCATCAGTGGCTGATTGACCCGATTACAGCAGAGTTAGAGGCGGCAGGGATCACGAATTTAACGTTTATTCTCGATCATGGCCTCCGGTCGATTCCCTGGGCAGCCTTGCACGATGGTGAGCAGTTTTTGATTGAAAACTACAGCCTGGCGATCATGCCCAGTCTCTCCCTCACCGATACCGCCTACCGTCCCTTAAATCGACCGGACATTCTCGCCATGGGAGCCTCTGATTTTCAAATGCAAGCCCCGTTACCCGGTGTTCCCACGGAATTAGCCGCGATTACGAACACGATCGCCCAGAGTCAATCGTTTCTCAATGAAGGTTTTACCCTGGCAAACTTGCAAACTGCCCGCCAAGCCGAGGCGTTTCAAATCGTCCATTTAGCAACCCATGGCGAATTTCGCCCCGGCAGCCCGGACAATTCCTACATTCAATTTTGGCGTGAACGGCTTCCCCTCAGTGATTTTCCCAGTTTGCAGTTTAATAATCCGCCGGTGGATTTGTTGGTGTTGAGTGCTTGTCAGACGGCGGTGGGTGATCCAGAGGCGGAGTTGGGGTTTGCGGGGTTGGCGGTGTTGGCGGGGGTGCGATCGGTGTTGGGGAGTTTGTGGTCAGTGAGTGATGCGGGAACGTTGGGGCTGATGACGACGTTTTATCAGGAGTTGAGTCAGTTGCCGATTAAGTCGGAAGCCTTGCGACAAGCGCAGTTGGCGATGTTGCGGGGCCAGATTCGGATTGAAGCGGGGAGGCTGATCACGCCGTCCAGTCAGATTCCCTTGCCGCAGGAGCTACAGAGCTTGGGCGATCGCACCCTGACCCATCCCTATTTTTGGAGTGCTTTTACGATGATCGGGAATCCGTGGTAAGGCGGTGAGCTTGGGTCTAAAATTAACAAGCACATCCTTCCGTCGTGATCACCGATTACGGACTTCCCCGAACGTCAAACCATGCTTGATATTAAACAGATCCGCGAAAATCCCGATTTTGTGCAAGAGCGTCTCCACCGTCGGAGTGGGGAGTATGCGATCGCAACCCTCCTCCACCTCGACCAACGCCAGCGCGATCTGCAAACCACCCGCAACAACCTCCAAGCCCAAGGCAACAGCACCGCCAAACGGATCAAAGAAAAAATCCAAAGCGGGCTAGATCCCAACGGCCCCGAAATCAGCGCGATCAAAGCCGAAGGCAGCGCGATCAAGGCCGAACTCGCCAAACTCGACCCCCAAGAAAAAGCCCTCAAAGCCGAGATTGACACCCTCCTCCTCACCCTGCCGAATTTGCCAAGCGATCGCACCCCCATCGGAGCCAACGAAACCGAAAACGTCGAACGCAGCCGCTGGGGTGACGAATACAAACCCAACCTCGACCACCCCAAAGCCCATTGGGAGATCGGCGAAACCCTGGGCATTTTAGACTTTAAACGCGCCGTCAAAGTCGCCCAAAGCCGCTTTGTGAACCTGATCGGTTCTGGTGCAGCCCTCGAACGCGCCCTGATTAACTTCATGCTCGATCGCCAAACCGCAGCGGGCTACACCGAAGTGATGCCCCCGGTGTTGATCAACAGTGCCAGCCTCACCGGAACGGGGCAACTTCCCAAATTTGCCGAGGAAAGTTTTCGGTGCGGCGACGATGACCTCTGGCTCACCCCCACCGCTGAAGTGCCCTTAACGAACCTTTACCGCGATGAAATTCTCGATGCGGAGCAGTTGCCGATCCACCATTGCGCCTATACTCCCTGTTTTCGCCGTGAAGCCGGCAGCTACGGCAAGGACACGCGAGGCCTGATTCGCCTCCACCAATTCAACAAAGTGGAAATGGTGAAGATCGTCCATCCTGACCATTCCGAAGCGGAACTAGAGGCGATGCTCGGCAACGCCACGGCAATTCTCGAAGCGTTGCAGTTGCCCTATCGGATTTTGGAGCTTTGCACGGGAGATCTCGGATTCACCGCGACGCGCTGCTACGACGTAGAAGTGTGGATGCCGGAGGCGGGGGCCTATCGGGAAATTTCCAGTTGCTCGAACTGCTCGGATTTCCAGGCACGGCGGGCCAGTATTCGGTTTAAAACGCCGGGCCAAAAGGGGACGAATTATGTTCACACCCTCAATGGTTCCGGCTTAGCGGTGGGGCGCACGATGGCGGCAATTTTGGAAAATTATCAGCAACCCGATGGCAGTGTGACGATTCCTGAAGCGTTGCGCCCCTATTTCGGACGGGAGGCGATCGCACCGGTATAACTATTTCATACTCAATTCACCTCGCACCCTCCCCAATGCGGAACGGGTGTCCGGTTGAACGCCATTACGGAAATTTCGGGCCATGGTTGAATTGTTGGGGTTGTTTTTGGAAATCTTAGGGGTGTGGCAGCGATCGCGCCAAGCCCGTGTCACACATCCCAGCATTGACTACGAAAAAGCCTCCCAACCCAACTGCGACCCCTGGCGATGGCGCATCCCTAACCCAGACCTCGGCCTCACCCTCGACGACACCCCCCACCGCAGCACCATCCATCTCAAAACCCGCCGCACGTTTGGGGAACGTCTCGTCGTGCTCCTGGGCTACGGAATGATCCTGATGGGGCTTTGGTTCAGCGTTGAGACGTTGATCAGCACGGGGGATCTGAGGGGATTGTTCCTGATCTGGGTGGTGTTTGGGGGCTTTGGGTGGCTGTTTTGGCTGGTGGGCAGTCGGGTGAAACGGCTAGAACTCACGCCCGATCGCCTCACGGTGGTGATGACGTTGGGGTTTCACGGGGAAATGAAACGCCGCTATCGCTGTCGCCCTAGCCTCCAGGTGACGGGAGCGTATCAAAGTATCTTGACAATGGATCGGGGTCAGGATCTGCCGGATTTTAATCTGTTGATCCAACGGGGGCGGTTCGGCAATCGGGCAAAATATATCACTGCCTGCAATCAAACCCAAGGGTCTTGGTTAGTGGCGGGAATTCTCTTCTGGTGCGATGGGTGGCAGTGCGATCGCACTGCTACCGATCGCACCGCTACCGATCACACCGCTACCGATCACACCGCTACCGATCACACCGCTACCGATCACGACGAAACCCATTCAGGATGACTTACGGATCTTGGGCGATCGCTTTGCGGTAAAGCTGCTGAATCGTTTTGAGGATGGATTCAATTACCGACGGATGATGAGCATGATCGGGGTCGAGTTCTTGCAGTTGCAGCAAAAAGCGGGCTTCTTGGGTTTGCACTTCGCCGTCGCTGTAGATTAAGGCGCTGATCGCTTCGAGGAGAGTTTGATAGTCGTCGTGGGTGTAGCGATCGCCCAAATAGCTTTTCACCCAGAGATAACATTCCTGGGGCTGCACCGGCTTCACTTCCGTCAGCAATGCCTTAATTTCGGGATCATCTACCAGGCTATTTTCCGTGGCCATACGGTGTAGATGGTTGCGTTCTTCCGGTTGAATGACACCATCAATCCAGGCTGCTCCGATCAAAATCTTGAGGAGATCTTTGGTGCTGTGGAGTTGAGAAGCAGAGGTCATGAGGGGGTCATTCTTGGTTACAACCAAAAGGCAAAATTTTCAGCCCCATTTTAGCACTGGAGCCTATCAGACTCTGGGCCAATTGACCCTGCACCATGGCTAATGCAGAGTCAAGACTTAATCTTCAGATCGTCTTGAATACCCAAAGCTCAACATGACGGTGCTGCTTCGCTAACAGCACCCTACTGGCGGGCAAGATGGGCATAACGAGCAGCGAGCAAGATGCCCGCTGCTCGTTAAATCCTTAGCGATGACTGGAGTGGGAGCGTCTCGTTCCCTAGTTCAATCGTGACGGTGCGTTACGCTTCGCTAACAGCACCCTACTGGCGGGCAAGATGGGTATAACGAGCAGCGGGCAAGATGCCCGCACTCCTTAAATCCTTAGTCGTGACTTGATTCTAGTCGTTGTCTTCGGCGGCGGGAATGTCGTCTTCGGGGGAGGCAGTGGGTTTAAGTTGGGTGAGGAGGGTTAAGACGCGATCGCCCCGCTCAATAGAACGATCTTCAATGAACTGGACATTGGGCGTGCGGCGCAGGCGAATCCGTTGCCCCAATTCCCGCCGGATAAAGCCGGTGGAGGATTCCAACCCGGCCATGGTTTGTTCCCGCACAGCATCGGAGCCGTAGATACTGACGAAAATCTTGGCATGTTGCAAATCCCCCGACACGGCCACATCGGTGACGCTGACCATGCCAGCGCCGACGCGATCGTCTTTGATTTCATGACCTAAGAGTTGGCTAACTTCGCGTTTAATCAGGGATGAAACGCGAGATACGCGGCGACTGGTAGCCATGAGGAACTCCTCTCCTACTGAGCTAAAAAAAATCCGGTGGATTAACCCTTTCCTATGTCACTATACGGGATTCAGTCCCAACATCGCGCGGAGTGTAAAGAAGATGAAGCCCGATAAGCCGATGAGAATTCCGATTAAGGCGGTCAGCCGGAGCGGACTGCTGAACATGGGGCGAACCCATTGGTAGAGGGCAAAAAAGACCCCTAGGGTAAATGTCACAAAATAGCGACAGTAGCGGAGCACATTCTCAAAAAATTCTTGCATGGTAGCGATCGCACAACAAAGATGGGTTCCCTTAACTGGTAGCATTATCCACGTAATTTCGACAAGCAACAACGTTCACAGAGCGGGGAATTTAATCGCGTGGAACATCTTGGGTTTTTAGTGGCGGGCGGCTTACTGTCGGGTCTGTTGGCGGGTTTGTTGGGGATTGGGGGCGGTACGGTGCTCGTGCCGATCTTGGTGGCGCTGGGCTACGGGTACGATCCATCCGTGGCCACCAGTAGTTTAGCGATCGTGATGACCTCCCTGTCCGGAACCCTGCAAAACTATCGCATGGGCTTTTTAGATTGGCGACGGGTGATCGTCCTGGCGATTCCCGCGATCGCCACCGCCCAAATCGGGCCCTTATTGGTGGGTCAGATTCCCAATTTCGTCAAAGAAGCCGCCTTTGGACTGCTGCTAATCGCCACCATTTTTCTCGTCATGCTGCGTAAGCGACTGATTGCCCAGCAGAGCAGCGATCGCCCCAACCCCGCCCCCAACCTCCTCATCCCCCGCCTCAGCACCGGAGCCGCCGCCGGCCTCCTAGCCGGACTCTTCGGGGTTGGCGGTGGGGTGATCATGGTTCCGTTGCAAATGCTCCTGCTCAACGAACCGATCAAAACCGCCATCCAAACCAGCCTTGGGGTGATCGTCGTCACCGCCATCTCCGCCTGTGCGGGCCATGCCATCCAGGGCAATGTGTTAGGCATACCGGGATTAATTCTCGGTCTTGGAGGACTCGTCGGAGCGCAGATCAGTACCCGCTACCTCCCAAAACTGCCCGATCGCATCGTCAGTATGAGTTTTCGATCGCTTCTTGCCCTGCTGTCGCTCTACTTCTTTTGGCGTGCGATCGGCAGCTATCCCACCTAGGTTATGACGATTCTGATTCCTCAACCCAGCCCATGGTTATTGATTAGAAATAATCATTAAACGTCCACAATCTATTCGTCCGATCTAAATGTAATTAAAGTTACAGAAAAAACTGACGTACCCCTCCAAGATCAACACGTTTCTGTCGTGTTCTTTCTAGTTAGCACACCAGTCTGAGTGAGTCTGGCAATGGACTGAACTCACGTTCATATAGTGTTCAGGACTAGACTTTTAGTAATGAATCCGGTACTTTTATAGACTCAGTAACGACTCAGGATGATCGGGTCTTCCCAGAACGCAAGACAGGTGCTCCGGAGTGCTTTCTGGCTTGGCGTTGAATCCCATTCAACACCCTGGGAACTCCATTCGATGACAATCCTGAGCATTCCAGAAAATGACTGTGTTTCTTTAGATTCAGGAAAGTTTTGTAGTGATGTCCAAATCAACTCTGGTCAATTCTTTCTCTGCTCGCGAGAGAAGGGAGAGAGCGGCAGCAGGAAATTTGAAACCTGTGCAGCAACTGTTGCGCTGGTTTTCACCCTATTGGATTGCATGCATTCCACTAGTGGCGATCATCCTTGTGGTGTGGGATTCCGCTGCGTTTGCCCAACATGCCCTTGACCTTGACGAGCTGGATTTTGCCGATCCGGAAGTCATCAAAGGCACTCTAGACACCGTATTCATCCTAGCTTCAGCGATTTTGGTGATCTTCATGAACGCCGGTTTCGCCATGTTGGAAGCTGGATTCTGTCGCCAAAAGAACGCGGTCAACGTGTTGGCGAAAAACTTGATCGTTTTCGGCATTGCGGCGATCGCGTACTGGGCGATCGGCTTTGCCTTCATGTACGGTCAAGGCAACGGCTTTATCGGAAGCACGGGATTCTTCCTCCTCAGTGAAGACCCCGCCGACTACGGCTTAGACCCCTTCCCGGCAGGCTTGCCCATTTCGGCATCGTTCCTGTTCCAAGTGGCCTTTGCAGCGACGGCTGCCACCATTGTGTCCGGTGCTGTTGCCGAACGGATTCACTTCGTGTCCTTCCTGATTTTCGCGTTCTTACTCGTTTCCGTGTCTTATCCCATCACCGGCCACTGGGTCTGGGCTGGCGGTTGGCTCAGTGAAGCGGGCTTTAGCGATTTTGCCGGATCGACAGTGGTTCACTCCGTTGGGGGTTGGGCTGCGTTGATGGGGGCGGCCTTCCTCGGACCCCGGATCGGCAAATATAACGACAGTGGCATCAACGCCATTCCTGGCCACAACATGAGCATTGCGACCCTAGGGTGTTTGGTGCTGTGGGTGGGCTGGTATGGGTTTAACCCCGGTTCTGAATTGGCCGCTAGTCCTAACATTACCTACATCGCGTTGACCACGACCTTGGCAGCGGCGGCGGGTGGTGTGGCTGCGACGGCAACCTCTTGGCTCAAAGATGGTAAGCCTGACCTCTCGATGGTGATCAACGGCATCTTAGCGGGTCTGGTGGGAATCACCGCTGGCTGTAATGCGATTCCTTACACTGGATCTGTGATTACGGGTGCGATCGCTGGCGTGATCGTCGTCTTCTCCGTATCCATCTTCGATAGCCTCCATATCGATGACCCCGTGGGTGCAACCTCAGTTCACCTCGTTTGCGGGATTTGGGGAACCCTCGCCGTGGCAATCTTCGGCGGCGGTAACTTCGGTGCGCAAGTGATCGGGATTCTCGCCATTGGTGGCTTCACCGTTGTCTTTAGCTCCATTGTGTGGTTGGCGTTGAAATTCACCATCGGCATTCGGGTTAGTCCGGAAGATGAATTACAAGGTCTGGATATTAGCGAACATGGAATGGAAGCGTACAACGGTTTCGTGACCGAAACGGATACCTTTGCCAGTGGCCAAGCCATGGGCATTAGCGGTAGTTCCGAAGCTTAAAACCCATTCGATTGAACCCGCTTCCCTTTAATCTAGATGCAAAATCTGCGACTCTAGGTTAAAGGGAAGCCTTCGTTTGAGGCTAAAATTCTGTATTGTGTTTACTCCCCTTTTATATCGTTTGCTCCAATCTGCTCACCGTTGGGCTGCTTTTTCCCTCGCAGCGAACGTCCTCTTGCTCTTTGCCCTGTTCGCCGTCACTCAACGTCCGGTTGAACCCAAACTCGCCCTTGCTTCCTTGGCGGGTAGCTCTCAGCAGCTCCTGGCCAAGACCCCTGTGCCCACTCCCCACGATCGCAGCCATCGCCAAGCCCTGTCCTATCAGCAATGGGTGGATCTGCTGGCCCAGGAAGCCAGCGCCGCCGCCCAGAATCAACCCAATGACTTGATGGTATTAATGGGAGATTCCATCACCCTCTGGTTTACCCATGACCTGCTGCCCCCCGGCCAGACTTGGCTCAATCAAGGTATTTCGGGGGAAAAAACCCTAGGACTTTTGCGGCGCTTGCATTTGTTGGATCAAACTCGCCCCCAAGCGGTGTTTATGATGATCGGGATTAATGATGTGCTGTGGGATGTGAGTGATGCGACGCTGTTGGCCAATTCCCGGCTGATTATGCAGGATTTGCGCCGCCAACATCCCCGCAGCCGTGTGGTGGTGCAGTCGATTTTGCCCCATGCTGGTGCGTCTGCCACCTGGGAGGGGCGCGATCGCCTCCTCGCCATTCCCAATGGCCGCATTCGCCGTCTCAACCTCGAACTCGAACGCATTGCCGCCCAAGAAGGAGCGACATTCCTCAACCTTTATCCCCTCTTTGCCGATGAGCGCGGTAATCTAAAAATGGATCTCAGCACCGATGGCCTGCATCTCAACCGGGACGGCTATCGCGTTTGGTCTACGGCCCTGCAACTGTTCATCGGCCTCGAACTGGATCATACCCATCGCAAAACGGATTAAATCGTCTCTTTCATTCATGGATACCAAAACCTTTAAACGCACCCTCAACCACTCTGAAAACTACCACCGGAAAGGCTTTGGCCATCAGGATGAAGTCGCAGGGGTCATGGATCGCGAATACCAAAGCTCGTTAATTCAGGAGATTCGCGATCGCAACTACCAATTCCAACGGGGCGCAATCACCATTCATCTCGCCGAATCCTTTGGGTTTTGTTGGGGAGTCGAGCGAGCGGTAGCGATGGCCTACGAAACGCGCCAACATTTTCCCACCGAACGCATTTGGATCACCAACGAAATTATCCATAATCCGGGGGTGAATCAGCGGTTACGGGAGATGAATGTGGGCTTTATTCCCGTCGAGACGGAGGTCAAGGACTTTAGCGTTGTCGAAGCGGGGGATGTGGTGATTTTGCCCGCCTTTGGGGCCAGTGTGTCGGAAATGCAGTACCTCAATGAGGTGGGCTGTACGATTGTGGACACCACCTGCCCCTGGGTGGCGAAGGTGTGGAATTCCGTCGAGAAACATAAAAAGCGGGACTATACCTCGATTATCCACGGCAAATATCAGCATGAGGAAACGGTGGCCACGAGTTCCTTTGCGGGTAAATATTTGGTGGTGTTGAATTTGGCTGAGGCGCAGTATGTGGCGAACTACATCCTCAACGGGGGCGATCGCGCCGAATTCATGGCCAAATTTGCCAATGCCCATTCTGACGGGTTTGATCCCGATCGCGACCTTGACCGCGTCGGCGTGGCCAACCAAACCACGATGCTCAAAAGTGAAACCGAAGCGATCGGCAAACTCTTTGAGCACACCATGTTGCAAAAATACGGCCCCGTGGATCTCAATGCCCATTTCATGAGCTTCAACACGATTTGCGATGCTACCCAAGAGCGTCAGGACGCGATGTTTTCCCTCGTGGAACAGCCCCTCGATCTCCTCGTGGTGATTGGCGGCTTTAACTCCTCCAATACCACCCACCTCCAAGAAATCGCCGTCGAACGGGGCATTCCCTCCTATCACATCGATAGTGGCGATCGCATCGGCCCCGGCAACCGCATCGAACATAAACCCCTCGACACCGAGCTTGTGGTCACAGAAAATTGGCTCCCCGCTGGCCCGCTCCAGGTCGGCATCACCTCCGGAGCCTCCACCCCCGACAAATCCGTCGAAGCCATCATCGAAAAAATCTTCGCCCTCAAACCCTAAGATCACCCCATGGAACCGAGGAGCTAGGGGACTTCGGCAGCCTAGCTCCTCGGCAGAATCGGACTAATTAAAGGGACGGAACGGATCATCCTCGCGATCGTCGCCGAGGAGAGACTCGATCGTCTTCGCCCCTAATTGATTACCCTGCTGTTCGTAGAGATTTAACGCCGACTGCCAAGCTGTGATCGCTTCACGGCGACGTTCACGGGATTGGAGGGCAATCCCTAGGCGGTGAAAGCCCACAGGATTTTCCGGAGCCAACTGAGTCACCCGCCGATAGGCCACGATCGCAGGCAAATACGCCCGCTTTTGAAACAAGATATCCCCGATGCCCAACTGCGCCTCTGGGGTATCGTCCGCCATCGCCACGGCGCGATAGAAAATCTTCTGGGCTTCATCTTCATTGCCCTGTTCTTGCAAGACACTGCCGATTTGAACCTGCACCATCGGATTCCGGGGATCAATGCGAGCAGCTTGGTTAAAGGCTTGCAGGGCTTCGTCCTGTTGATTGGTCATGCCAATCAGGAAAATCCCCAACTGCATCCACAGGTTGGCATTTTGGGGGTAGCGTCGGGACGATTGACGCAGTAAATCAATCGCTTCTTGGGGGCGATCCTGTTCAAGGAGGGCGGTGGCCATCATGCCGTAGACATTGCCGTCTTGGGGATCAAGGGTAGCCGCCTGTTGATAAACTTGATAGGCTTCCCGGTGGCGGCCTTGGCGCATCATCACCACGCCAAGACCGAGATAACTATTGACATGGTTGCGATCGAGTTGGAGAATGCGGCGATAGGCTTGCTCGGCTTCGGTGTTGCGGTTGAGTTGGGCATGGCAGAAGGCGAGGGCATAGAGAAACGGAACGTTATTCGGCTCCAGGATCAGCGCATACTCATAGGCTTGGGCGGCGGCGTTGTATTGGCCCTGGAGGGTGTAAAGATAGCCAATGCCGGAATAAATTCTGGGATTGGTGCGATCGATATAGACCGCTTGTTGGTAGGCTTCGAGGGCGCGATCGAATTCTCCGGATTCGACGAGATCCCGCCCTTGCCGGAGATAATTATCAAGCTGCTCGTTGCGGGGGGTTTGACTAAAACCGGGCTGGGGCAGGAGTGTTAGCCCCATGACTAGGGTAAGGCTTGCGATCGCACGTCCCCACTGTTTCATACTGGTTCGACTGGTTCGACTAATCTGTTTCATGACTCCTCAACGGGATGAGGAGCCACCAATACCCCCCATCCATAACAGCTATGGTTCACCCACTAGGCAGCATGCTGCCGGTACCATTCAATTGTATTCGCTAAGCCTTGGCGAAAGTCAGTTTGAGCAACAAAATTGAAGGTTTCTTTCGCCCGTTGGGTATCCAGACAGCGGCGCGGTTGACCATTGGGCTGATCCGTTTGCCAAACAATCTCGCCCCTGAACTCCATCAATTCACAGATCAACTCCACCAGATCCCGAATTGAAATTTCCGACCCCGTTCCCAAATTCACCGGTTCCGGCGCATCGTACCCTTGGGTCGCCATCACAATCCCCCGCGCCGCATCGACGGAATAGAGAAATTCACGGGTGGGGCTGCCATCCCCCCAGGCAGGTAGTTGGGTATCCCCCCGCTGTTGGGCTTCGTGGACCTTGCGAATCAGCGCCGGAATCACATGGGAACTCGACGGGTCGAAATTATCTTCGGGGCCGTAGAGGTTCACCGGCAGTAGATAGATGCCATTAAAACCATACTGTTGTCGGTAGGCTTCGAGTTGCACCAAGAGGGCTTTTTTGGCAATGCCGTAGGGGGCGTTGGTTTCTTCTGGATAGCCGTTCCAAAGGTCGTCTTCTTTAAAGGGTACGGGGGTGAATTTGGGATAGGCGCAAATCGTGCCCACGCACACGAATTTTTCCACGCCGGCCTGATAGGCAGCGTGGATCAGTTGCGCCCCCATCATCAGGTTGTCATAAAACAATTCGGCGGGTTTTTCACGATTGAGGCCAATCCCCCCCACATGGGCCGCCAGGTGAATGATGATGTCTTGGTTTTGGACGACGGATTCACAGGCGGGCATTTGGCAGAGGTCGTAGTCGCGCGATCGCACCACCGTAATCAAATCTGCCTGCGCCCCCGCCGCCACCAACTGGGCCACCACTTGCTTCCCTAAAAAACCCGCCCCACCAGTGACGAGGACTCGCTTTCCGCTCAGTTCTACCATGATTAATCTCTTGCCTAGATAACGACAGACGGATGACCCTGTATCGTCTTCATCCAAACACAGCCAGAGTCATCCTCAAATTCCACTACTCCGTAACTGCACTGAGGACAGTGTGTGTTTGAATCTACCGCAGGGCCGTTAATCCACCGTCATACGGTTGTGATGGAGATAGGCTAAATCGGCCTTGAGTTGTTCGGTCACAACCCCCGTCGGTGGCTCTAGACCCAATGCCGTTAGATCCGCATCGACCATTAATTTCACCAATTCTTCAAAGGTGATCGACGGCTCCCAACCCAGTTGTTTTTTCGCCTTCGTACAGTCACCAATCAACAGATCCACTTCCGCCGGTCGCAGGTAGCGCGGATCAAACTTGACATAGTCTTCCCAATTAAGATTGACATGGCTAAAGGCAATCTCTAGGAATTGACGAATGGAATAGGTTTCATTGGTGGAAATAACGTAGTCATCGGGCTTGTCTTGTTGCAACATCATCCACATCGCCCGCACATAGTCGCGAGCATAGCCCCAGTCCCGCTTCGAGTCCAGATTCCCTAAGTACAGATCATCCTGTTGCTTGGCGACAATTCGGGCGACGGCGCGGGTAATTTTGCGGGTGACGAAGGTTTCCCCCCGACGGGGCGATTCATGGTTAAACAGAATCCCATTACAGGCGAACAGGTCATAGGATTCTCGGTAGTTAATCGTTTGCCAGTGGGCGTAGACTTTGGCGCAGGAGTACGGGCTACGGGGATAAAAGGGGGTTTCTTCACTCTGGGGCACATGTTGGACTTTGCCAAACATTTCTGATGACCCGGCTTGATAAAAACGCACTTCGGCACCGGTGCGCTGTTGGTAGTCTCGCATGGCTTCGAGGATGCGTAATGCGCCCATGCCGACGGCATCGACGGTGTATTCAGGTGCATCAAAACTGACACGGACATGGGACTGAGCCCCTAGGTTATAGATTTCCTGGGGTTGTACGGCTTCAATGATGCGCCGGAGGGTGGTGCCATCGGTGAGATCCCCGTAGTGCAAAAACAGGCGAGCATCTTCGTCATGGGGATCAACATAGAGATGATCAATCCGGTCGGTGTTAAATGTTGACGTGCGGCGGATAATGCCATGGACTTCATACCCTTTTTCGAGCAGAAGCTCACTGAGATAGGAGCCATCTTGACCTGTAATACCCGTGATCAGAGCTTTTTTGAGTTGCGTCATCGTATCGGCTTGTCCTTACATGCGTTCTGAGGTTGACTCTGCGGTTGAGAGTATTTTCTCTCTTCAACTTAGTAGAAATACAGAGATTTCGTGTGATCTGTCACTGACTTTTTTACGTTTGCTATCACTGCGAATGAAACTCGCTGAGGGCCGATGATGGGAAGCGGTGCGATCGCACCGCTTCCCTAATACGCACCATTGTTGCCCGGAAACAGAATCACACCGATGGTTTTCACAATAATGAAGAGATCCAAAACCCAATTATGGTGGCCAGAATAGTACACATCGATTTGAATCCGCCGTTGATAGGGAATGTCATTGCGGCCGGACACTTGCCACAGGCCGGTGATGCCCGGTTGTACCCGCAGCACTCGATCCATGTAGCGACCGTAGCGGGGCACTTCTTCCGGCACGAGGGGACGTGGGCCCACGACACTCATATCCCCTTTGAGCACGTTCCAAAATTGGGGCAGTTCGTCTAAGCTCGTCAGGCGGAGAAATTTACCGATGCGGGTGATGCGGGGATCTTGGCGGAGTTTGTAGTCGGATTCAAATTCTTGGCGCAGTTGGGGACAGTTGGACACCATCTCAGAGAGGAGGGTGTCGGCGTTGTTGACCATGGTGCGAAATTTGATACATCGGAAGGGTTTGTGATGCTTGCCGATGCGTTCTTGGCAGTAGAAGATGGGGCCGGGGGATGTGAGGGCAATGAGAGCCGCCAGTACGAGATAGAGGGGGGACAGGATGACTAGAATCGTGGCGGCGAACAGAATATCAAATACACGTTTTTGCCGTAATCGATTAAAGCGTTGCGATCGCGCCCGTTGGGACTGGGCCGATTGTTGATAGGTGGGGGATTTTGATGGTCGGCCTTTGGCCATCAACCCACGGATTAATTTGACGGAAACCAGTTGGCTTTCGGCGGTCATTGTACTCCTCTTCACATCACACCACGTAACTTTAAGCGATCGCTCAAGACAGTTCGACCGTCTAAGCTAGCTGAACTTTTCCCGATCCCCAGGACTCGATGGGGGCGAACGAGTGGCTGTATACCGATCAATACAGTCAAGATATCGCTGCTGAAAAACCGCTGGCGCAAACTGATGAGCTTGCTGCTGGCAGGATTCTGGTCGAATTTTGCCACAGATTTCCTCAAAAATTCTAACGGTTTTTACCAACGCCGCTACGGTTTGGGGGCCAAACAACAAACCGGTTCCCGTGGTGGGGGCGTGCCGAACGTCTTGCACGGTCTCTAAGGACCCACCCGCACCATAGGCAATGACGGGGGTTCCGCAGGCTTGGGCTTCCACGGGGGCAATGCCAAAATCTTCACAGGCGGCATAGACAAAGGCTTTGGCTTGGGCCATATAGGTGGCAACGGTGGCGTTGGATTGACTGCCGAGGAGTTGAATGTTCGGCTTAGCGATCGCCTCCAAGGCCCCCCGGTCCGGGCCATCTCCAATCACAATCAACGGTAACCCCAACTGATTAAAGGCCTCAACAATTAGTTTTACGCGCTTATAACTCACTAACCGGCAGACCGTCAGATAAAAATCCGCCTTTTGAGGTTGATAGGTGAAACGATCCAACTGCACGGGTGGGTAAATCACCTCCGCCTGACGACGGTAGCAGCGCCAAATCCGCTGGGCGGTGTGGTGGGAATTGGCAATGAAGTGATCCACACGGTTGGCGCTCAACACATCCCATTGGCGCAGGTAATGGAGGATGAGGCGGGTGGCAATGCCCGGCAAGCCACGACCAAGGCGACTGCTGCGCAGGTAATCAAAGGTGAGATCCCAGGCGTAGCGCATCGGGGTATGGCAGTAACAGATGTGGTGTTGTTGGGAATGGGTGAGGATGCCTTTGGCGACGGCGTGGGAAGAGGAGAGGATGACATCGTAGCCGCTGAGGTCGAGTTGTTCGATGGCGAGGGGCAGGAGGGGGAGGTATTTTTGGATGCCTTGTTTTGCCTTGGGAAAATGTTGGAGGAAGGTGGTTCCGATCGCTCGCTGATAGAGATAGCTTTCTGGGTTGGTGGATTCAAAATCGATCAGGGCGTAGAGATCGGCGTTGATGTGCTGCAAAATTTCACGAACCACAAGCTCTGATCCGCCCGTGGCGTGGGGGGTGAGCCATTCGTGAACTAGAGCAAATTTCATGGAGCGATCGCGCAGGGGACTAGATTAAGAATTATGAAGGAAAGTGGCAGGGGGGGCAAGGATTTATCGCTTCAGCCGAGGATTTCCCCCTAGTTCCGATGAGACGCGATCGTCGCCGTTTTCGTTGCATCGCCCTGCACAACATGCGCCAATGCAACCCAAACAAACGCCAGCACTACCCTAACCCGTGAGTGCTGGCGCTTATGGTCAATCAAAAACTAGTGCTATTGATTATGTTTAAGGTCTTTATCTAGGCTGACCCCATTTACATCAGTTATAGAGATTGCCAGATAATATCAGTGACATTTTGTTTCTTAATAATTTCTTTAGATTTTGCCAATGATCCAAAAACGTGAGCCAAAAACTGGGGTCAGTCGGCGGGATTGATCATGATTCAGGCTTGTAGAGAGTGACCCCTAATTTTTGCGTGAGCCACACCTCAAAATTCCGAATTGGGTACGATCGCGCCGCAATCAACGGATCAACCATCGGCTCCACCAAAATCGTAAACAGACCCAAGCGATTCCCCGCCAGGGCATCCGTGAAAAGGCGATCGCCCACCATCGCCACCGCCTCCGGCGGCAACTGCATCGCCTCCATCGCCTGGCGTAGCTTGCGCCGCGACGGTTTCCGCGCCCCCAGGATGTAGGGCAAATTCAACGACTCTGCAATCCCCCCAATCCGCGACTCACTGAGGTTATTGCTCACCAACCACAGCGCAACGTGCTGACGAATTTCCTCAATCCAAGCCACCACCTCCGGCGATACCTGCCGTTGTTTGAGGGGCACGAGGGTTTCATCCACATCTAAAATCAGGCCCTGGAGATGATGGGTTTTCACCACCTCCGGCGTTAACTCTAAAATCGTCCCCCCCAGTACCAAACTGGGGCTAAGTAAGTGATCCCATCGTCCATTGACCATTGTGTTTCTGTCCTGAATTCAGTGCGAATAATTAAGGCGGGGGACTGGGGAGCGATCGCCCCGCCCGAATCCGTTGGGTCGCGGCTTCATGCTCCTCTAAGGTGCGACTAAACACATGGGTGCCGTCATACCGTGCCACAAAAAAAAGATAGTCCGTCGCCACCGGATTCAGCGTTGCCACCAAACTCCCCTGGCCCGGACTCGCGATCGGCCCCGGCGGTATCCCCGGATTGAGATAGGTATTATAGGGCGACGGCGTTTGCACATCCGCCAAGGTGAGGGGTTGATCCGGGGTTTGCCGTCGTCCCAACACATATTCCACCGTCGGATCAGATTCGAGGCGCATCTCCTGCGCCAACCGTTGGCGAAACACCCCCGCAATGATCCCCCGCTCCTCCGCCACGCCCGCTTCTTTCTCCACCATGCTCGCCAAAGTTACCCATTCCAACAACGACAAACCGGGATCGGCCTGCTCTTGATAGAGAGGTAATGCTTTCTGCTCAAACCGTTGCAGCATGGTCACGATCACTGCTTGGGGTGTAGTTCCGTCTGGGGGTAGTTGGTAGGTGTCGGGGAAGAGGAAGCCCTCAACGGTGGTGATATCTGCCGGGAGCCAGGCAAACTGATCCCTAGGAACGGTTTGGGCAGCCTGGAGAAAGGTTTCGGCGGGGAAGAGTCCTTGGGATTCGAGGGCTTGGGCAATGTCGGTTAAGCGCCAGCCTTCGGGAATGGTGAGGGTGGATTGAAACACTTGCCCCGTCCAAATCGATTGCGCGATCGCCGTCATATCCTGACCCGGCGACAACACATATTGCCCCGCCTTAAAACTCCCGGCTTGATCCTGCAACGCCAACCAAAACGCCCAAATATTCCACGCCCACGCCGAATGAATCACCCCCGCCGCCTCAAGATCCGCCCCAATCTGGCGCGTTGATGTATCCGCAGGCACTTCCACCTGAATTTCCACCGGCTGATTCTCCGCCTCGATCATCACCGGCGACATCGCCCAGCGCCACCACTGGTAACCATGCCAGCCACTCAGCAGCAGCACCCCCGGCAAAATACCAAGGGGATACAACCACTGCGAGAATGAACTAAGCTTTTTCATGGGAGCCGCGATCGCCAAGGGAGATTAATGGCCCATCATAATCCTTTCTATTCTTCTTCTTCCTCTCGTTCCATTTCTTGAATGAGGAGTTCTCGCAGATGGGGCTGCAAGTCTTGGACTTCTTCAAAAGACAGGAGTTCAATTTGGCGATTTGGAGCGCGACGGGCAAACAGCAGGAGAGGATCGAGAGGTGTATAGATCTCGTATTTTTGATCGTTGTGGTAGAAATGCGTCAGGACTTGAAAATGCTCAGATTCCACCTGTCCATTATCCGTTGGCACTTCTAGGGTCAATTCCTCCACGACTTCCGGCAGTTCGCCCGACACGGTCAGGGTGTAGGCGGCGTAGTTCAGGGTGAGATTTTGCTCCGAGAGGACAGCTTTGGCATCAGCAAACACTTGCTCAATTTCCTCATCTTCTTCCACCCAGGCGGCATCGGCTTCATCATCATCGCTATCCCAAGCAATGATGGTCACGGGCGAGTCTACGGGTAAGAGAATCAAATACGTGTTACCGCTGTCTTTAAAGCTCTGCTCCACAGAACATTCTAGCGATCGCCCTGCTTCATCCAATAACGTCACACTATCGGGAATGGATGGGTCGTGATCAGAGGGAAATGGAGGGGACGGCATAGTCAATCCAGTGCGGCAACGAAAGGTAGCTCTCAGAATATCAAAAAAGGGGAAAGGGGCATACGCTTCAACGGGTGATCGAAGAACGTGGCTGGCTCGATGCTACCCGATTTCACCCTGGGCGTAGCATTGATGAGGATTGGATCTGACTCCGCCGCAGCCGGGACAATCTCAGGCTGGGACGATTACGGAGCGCGATCGGGTTGGATTAAGCTGGGTAGCCAGTTGCGGCTAAATTGGCAATCTTGGAGCATGGCTTCAGACAGGGCCGCATCTCGCGCATCGCTGGAATCAAATTGATAGTTGCCCGTTCGCGCTTGTTCGTAGGCGCGTGGGTCGGTCAAGAGGGCGAGGGTTGAGCGACGATAACGACAGAGGGCATAGACGGCTTGACGCTGGGGGTTTTTGAGGAGGAAGGCATTCATTTGGACGACACAGCGATCGCCCTCCCAGGCTCGCACCACACTTTCGATCGCCACATCCGGAATCAGCGGAAACCCGATCGCCGTTGCCGCCGGTTGGCAACGCGCCAGCCGATCCAAAAAGGGTACAGGGTCGAGATAGTCCCGCGCTACCGGATCAGCCGGGACAGGCCGCCCATTATCGAGGCAGATGCGGCGACCGTCGGGATCGATGTAGTACTCATCGCAGGGGGGATCATTGGCGATCGCACTGTGGGGATCGGCCAGAACACTGAGGAGAGCGATCGCGCTGCTGTATACAAGGGTGGCAACTGTTTTGGAAAACATAGCATTAACTCGTTGGGGATTCTGAATTAAGAAGACTCCATCCTCTGTAGTGCGGGCATCTTGCCCGCTGGGATTTAATCTTGCCCGCTGGGATTTAATCTTGCCCGCTAGGATTTAATCTTGCCCGCTAGGATTTAATCTTGCCCGCTGGGATTTAATCTTGCCCGCTGAGATTTAATCTTGCCCGCTGGGATTCAGACAAGACAGGGAGCAGGATGCTCCCACCCCCTGCACACTTCAAATTTTGTCGTACATTTCAATGTTTGTCCTGTGTTAAGAGACCTCTGACTCAACTTCTCAAATTTGATAACCGAGAGGACGGAGAATGGAAGGCACTTGGGCGGCGCGATCGCCTTGCAATTCTAAGGTCATGTCCTTCACCGCCCCCCCTGCACCACAGGAGGTTTTCAGGGTTTTGAGGAGGGCTTTGAGGGTCGCATCCGAGGTTTGAAAGCCGCTGATGATCGTCACGGTTTTACCTTTGCGGCCTTTGCGGGTGACTTGGATCTTCAGTTTTTGTTGCTGCGGGGGGAGATCGGGAGTCGCAGGGGCGATCGCCGCTTCGGTGCTAGGGGAACCGAATTCAGAATAGACGACACGATTTTTAGCAGGACGGGCAGCCATAGAGATGATTACAAGGAGAGGTGGTCTTCCTGATATTCTAGGGGGTGCTATCTCGCTTGAAGGAAGCCTTTTGCCATGCGCCTGTCTCAGATGCTTTTCGTTACGCTGCGGGAATCGCCAGCGGAAGCGGTGATTCCCAGTCATCAACTGCTGTTGCGGGCAGGCTATATCCGCCGCACCGGGAGCGGGGTCTATAGCTATTTGCCGTTGATGTGGCGGGTGTTGCGCAAGGTGTCGCAGATTGTGCGCGAAGAGATGGACGCGACGGGGGCGCAGGAATGTTTGTTACCCCAACTGCAACCGGCGGAACTGTGGCAAGAGTCCGGGCGTTGGGATACCTATACGAAAGCCGAGGGGATTATGTTTGCGTTCCGCGATCGCCAAGATCGCGATGTGGCCCTAGGGCCCACCCATGAGGAGGTGATTACGGCGATCGCCAAAGACATGATCCGCTCCTACCGCCAATTGCCCCAACATTTGTATCAAATTCAAAGTAAATTCCGCGATGAAATTCGCCCCCGCTTTGGCCTGATGCGCGGCCGTGAATTCATCATGAAAGACGGCTATTCCTTCCACACCGATGAAGCGAGCCTCAAAGCCACCTACGCCGACATGGATCGGGCCTATCGCAATATGTTCCGCCGTTGTGGGTTAGACTTTGTTGCCGTGGAAGCGGATTCCGGCGCGATCGGCGGGTCGGGGTCTCAAGAATTTATGGTCTTGGCAGACATTGGCGAAGACGAGGTGCTCTACACCCCGGATCAACGCTACGCCGCCAACGTGGAAAAAGCCACCTCGATTCCCCCCGATGCGATCGCCTCTCCCTTCACCACCTACGCAAAACGCCCCACCCCCAACACCGCCACGATCGCCACCCTGGCCGAGTTGGCCGACTGTTCCCCGACTGCGATCGTCAAAAATGTCCTCTATCAAGTCACCTACGACACCGGGTTAATCGTCTTGATTTTGGTGAGTATTCGCGGTGATCAGGATGTGAACGATGTGAAATTGCAAAACGAGGCGGCCCGGATGGCGGCGGACTTTGGCGCGAGTACGGTGCTGAGTGTGGACGTTCCCGATGCGGAGATGCAGCAAAAATGGGCGGCGCATCCCTTGCCCCTGGGCTATATCGCGCCGGATTTAGGGGATGACTACATCGCGAAAACGGCGCTGATTCATCCGCACTTTGTCCGCTTGGCTGATCCGACGGTGGTGGAGTTGAAAAACTTTGCCACAGGGGCCAATGAGGCGGGGCATCATGTGTTTGGTGCGAATTGGGGTGAACAGTTTGACCTGCCGAAGGTGGTGGATCTGCGCAAGGCGATGGCGGGCGATCGCGCTCACCATGACCCCAGCCAAACCCTCCAATCCGCACGGGGGATCGAAGTGGGCCACATTTTCCAACTGGGGACGAAATATTCCCAAGCCATGGGCGCAACCTTCACCAACGAAGCCGGGGAGGAAATGCCCCTGGTGATGGGTTGTTATGGTGTGGGCGTGTCGCGTCTGGCACAGTCGGCGGTGGAACAATGCCACGACAAGGACGGGATGATCTGGCCCGTGGCGATCGCCCCCTATCAGGTGATCATCGTTATTCCTAACATGAGCGATGCCGACGCAGTGGCGGCCGCAGAAACACTCTACGCCGATTGTGAAGCGGCAGGGCTAGAGGTGCTCCTCGATGACCGCACCGAACGCGCCGGGGTGAAGTTCAAGGATGCAGACCTAATCGGCATTCCCTACCGGATTGTAACGGGGCGATCGCTCAAACAGGGCAAAGTAGAAGTCGTCCAACGGGCCACAAAAGCAGCCCAAGAAATCCCCCTCGGTGATGTGGTGGCGACCCTGAAAGACTGGTACGAGGCAGCGATCGCTTAACCTCATGATCCGGTCATCAAGAGTTGCGAGATGACTACGTCGCAGGGTTTTCCTAACCCGTTGGGTTGCGGCGGATTTTGGTAGGCGCGATCGCTTCAGTACAATATAAGCAGTGAATGAGGTGCGCCAATGCAAACCCCAGCCCAAGCCTTCGTAACGACTCCACCACCAAACGCGGAACCCGCCTATGAGCAGCCACCCACCGAATTAGACATCTCTCACATCGTCACTGAGGATGAAACGCCCGTGGATAACCTGATCCAGGAAAAATTGCAACGTCTGCTTGTCCATTGTCTCTATCACGCTTTTCGCAGCGAGCAACCGTTTATTGCGATGGCTGATGTGGGGCTGTTTTCGGCACTCCATGGGCCGCCCCTCGTGCCCGATGTGATGCTCAGTTTAGGGGTAGAAATTGCCGCTGATTGGAGCCAGAAGCGCCATCGTTCCTACTTTATTTGGGAATTTGGGAAGCCCCCCGATGTGGTGATTGAAATCGTGTCCAATCGGAAAGGGCACGAAGGCGATCGCAAACTCAACGACTACAGCCGGATTGGGGTGTCCTATTATGTGGTGTTTGATCCGCTGGAATATTTGTCAGCACGGGTGTTGCGGGTCTATGGGTTGCGGGAAGGTCAGTACCATCTGTTTGATGATGCCTGGTTGCCGGGGGTGGGTTTGGGTTTAACCCTGTGGTCGGGTTCCTTCGAGGGGAAACAGTACGATCGCTGGCTGCGATGGTGCGATCGCAATGGGCAAATTCTCCCCACCGGCAGCGAGCAAAGTGCCCAAGAAGCCCAACGCGCCGAACAGGAAGCCCAGCGCGCCGATACCGCCGAAGCTAAACTCGCCGCCCTGATGGCCAAACTGGCCGCCCAAGGTATCGACCCCGATCAACTGGATCACCCCGCCTGAGCTACCCTAGATCCGTTGTTATCCAGGGCTAAACATGGCGAAACGACTGTGGATTACGGGGATTGGTGGGTTTTTAGGGTGGAACGTAGCAGCGATCGCCCCTCCGGATTGGGAACTCTACGGAACCACCCACCGCCCCGGCATTCAGCACCCCAACGCCGCGATCGCGACCCTCGACCTCACGGATCGCGCCGCCCTCACGGCCTACTTTGACCAGATCCGCCCCGATGCGGTGCTGCACCTCGCCGCCCTCTCCCGCCCCAACCACTGCCAAACCCAGCCCGAACGCTCCTACGCCGTCAACGTCACCGCCAGCGATTGGATCGCCGAACTCTGCGCCGCCCGTCAGATTCCGCTGCTTTTCACCTCTAGCGAACTCGTCTTTGACGGCCAACATCCCCCCTACGACGAAACCTCCCCCGTTTGCCCGATCAACCTCTACGGCGAGCATAAAGTGTTGGCCGAGCGGCGGATTCGCGATCGCTACCCCGCCGCCACCATTGCCCGGATGCCTGTGATGTTTGGCGTGCCGTCCCCCCAATCTGAAAGTTTCCTCCAACCCTTTTTGCGCCAACTCCGCAGCGGCGAACCCTTGCGCCTCTTCACCGACGAAATCCGGATGCCCGTCAGTGCCACCACCGCCGCCCAGGGTCTGTTTCTCCTCCTCGATCAACCGGGGGAATTGTTTCACCTGGGGGGGCGCGATCGCCTCTCCCGCTACGACATCGGCCAACTCCTCACGGAAATTTTCGAGATTCCCACTGCCCACCTCGTCCCCTGCCGCCAAGCCGATGTCACTATGGCCGCCCCCCGTGCTGCGGATCTCACCCTCGACAGTGGTAAAGCCTTCGCCCTCGGCTACAATCCCCCCTCGGTGCGATCGCAACTCTTGGCACTGCGTGATCAGGTGTGATGGGTGTCACCCCTAATTACTGAGAGGTATCACGGAGAAATGACAATGCGATCGTGCTTTCCCCGTGAGCAACATCATCAAAACCATCGACGCTGATCAGTGGCATGGGTCTGTCAATCCGGGAAAATACAGACATCAAGCAATCGGAGCATAACCCTATGAAATTCAGCCCGTCTAGTCCGACCAGTGCAGCCCGTCGCTACACCATTCGCACTGTTGAATTCCAAACCAGTCCCATCCTCAGACCCATGGACAAAACACGTTCACTCACAGACCGGATGGGTTTAGGGTTAAGCCGAAAACAGCAGGGGGTGCTGTAACTAGCCCATCCTCTCTTTCTTTTTCCAACATTGACTTACTCCCCCGTTTAGAAAACGGGGGATTCTGGGATCAAACAGCAATAGCAGGCAACGCCTGTCTGACATCACCTAACCCAATGGCTGAAGCCCCAGCCACTTTAATATTCATCGCCGCATTCTCATCCCGGTCATTCTCTGCCGAGCAACTGGGACACCGCCAATGGCGAGTCTCTAAATCCAGATGCTCCAAAATATGACCACAACTTGAACAGGTCTTGCTCGAAGGGAACCAGCGGTCAACATAGACCACCCGCTTCCCCTTCTTCGTCGCCACCCACTCCAGGATTTGCAGAAACTCCCGAAACGCCAAATCACTCACCTTACGCCCCCAAAGCCGCTGCATCGCATTGAGGTTCAAGGTTTCAAAACACAGCCCATCAAACTGATTCGTCAGTTGATGGGCTAACTTCCAAAACCAGTCCCGCCGTCGATGGGCAATATCTTCATGCTTGCGGGCTAAGTTCAATCGGGCACGTTCTCGATTCGCTGAACCCTTTTGCTTGCGAGATAATTCTCGACTTGCTTTGCGAACTGCATTGAGTGACTGCTTGAAGAACAAGGGTGCATCAATATTGAACCCCTCCGAACAGGTCAGAAACGTCTTGAGTCCAAAATCAAAACCAGCAATGTTACCTGTCTCGGTTTTGACTTGGGGTTCTGACAGGGTATCTACCGTGACAATCATGAACAGTTCTCCCAAGGGAGTTCGTTTAATCGTCACGGTCTTGACCTTGCCCTCAATGGGGCGAGAGTGCCAATATTGATAGACTTTGTTGCCAATCCTGACCCGGTTGCCACCGAGGAATTTGTACCCGGCTTGCTTGAGGGTGAAGGATTTGTACTTTCGGGTCTTCTTAAAGTTTGGCGGGCGAACGCCTTTTTTGTTGTGTTTGAAGAACAGTTGATACGCTTTCTCAATCCGTTGACAGATATCCTGTACGGCTTGAGAACCCACTTGTAACCACCAGGGGTTCCGTTTCCGAAGCTTGGCGATGTGTTTTTGCAGTCGGGCGCAGTTCAAGTGCTTGCCCCACATTCGGTAGTACCGTTTGTGGAGGGCAACACAATGGTTGTAGATACGCCCTGCGGCATTGATTGTCCGCTTGAGGTATCTATTCCGCTTATGCTGGTAGAGCTTGAACTTGAGCGTTTTCATGGTTGCTATGATACCTCGGTATCACGGCTGAATAAATTCAGCCCTTCGCTTATATCCCCCGTTTGGAAAACGGGGGCTTTACGCTTTACATTCGTAAGCACATGAGAGTTTCGGCCTGAGCAACCGGAACTCTTTTTTATGTTCCCTGGGCAGCCAAGACGGTTTTGGGGAGTAGTTCGCCTGTGGTGTTGAGTTGGCCAATGCCGAGGAATTGACCAACCCCGTCATGCACTTGCACGATCGCATCCTTCAACTCAGGGGCGATCGTCACAGTTTGGCCCTGGCACCAACGGCGGGCGGCATCGGGTTCCGGGGTGACAATGGGGAGATCGAGGATGATGGGGGGGGCGATCGCCCGGAAGGTTCCCGCCGCCACCTGGGCCGCGAGGGTCTCTAGATCAATCGCCTGATCCAGCGTTAACCCACAACTGCGGGTACGGGTCAGATGGGCCAAGGTTCCCCCCACCCCCAACGCCGCCCCCAAATCCCGCGCTATCGACCGGATATAGGTCCCCGCCCCGCAATCCACCTCCACCTCCACTTCGGGAAAGTCCCCCGGATAGAAGGCGATCGCGCTGATCCGCTCAATCTCCACCCACCGCGCCGGCACATCCACCACTTCCCCCGCCCGCGCCAACTCATACAGCCGTTTTCCATCTC
The DNA here is from genome assembly GCF_001890765.1 of Spirulina major PCC 6313. Lineage (NCBI taxonomy): Bacteria > Bacillati > Cyanobacteriota > Cyanophyceae > Spirulinales > Spirulinaceae > Spirulina > Spirulina major. The sequence goes on from NZ_KV878783.1 coordinate 3,628,626, forward strand.
GCTGAATCGCACTAAACGCGGGCGGAATCTGTTCAACACGACCCAGGAACGCGGGTAACTGCGCTTCAATGTCGGGTAACGTCACCGGTGAAGCGGGGGCTTGAGTCAAAATGTCCCCTTCGAGATCGTCCGTGGTGGTGGTCACGCCGAACCGAATTCGGGCGCGATAGCTCTTGCCCGTCGGTAAATATTGCAAGAGGCGCGTCGCGGTGCCGAGGGCGATCGGTAACACTCCCACCGCTGCCGGGTCGAGTGTGCCTCCATGACCCACTCGCTTTTGTCCCACAATGCGCCGCACCTTCGCCACGCAATCATGGGAAGTCCAGCCGGGGTCTTTATTCAAATTCAAAAAACCAAACACCATCACTGCCGGAAAAGAACGCCCCTAGCAGTATAGCGGGGTTGGGGATGGGGGGGAGGGGGCGATCGCCTCATCGTCGATTGGCATCGAATCGTAACGAATTGCAACTATCGTTGCGATCACGATCCTCACCATTCAAACGCACCGAACCCAACAATTGAAACTGAATTAACCCCACCATTTCACACCATAATTCCCTCGATTTACCATAATCCAGCCTGTGATTCAGCAATTCTAAGTATATTTGCCTGAGTAGAAACGCTCATGTTATGATCAAGACTGTTCAGATGATACAAAATCCTTAGTTAATCTAGGTTTAAAACAACGTGGAAAACCACAAGGGAAAACTCTTAGTGGTAGATGATGAACCTGCTGTGCGTCGCATTTTGCAGACACGCTTGACTATGGCAGGCTATGAAGTCATCACCGCTGCAGACGGAGACGAAGCAATCAAGCTATTCACGGCAGAAACCCCTGATTTGGTCATTTTGGATGTCATGCTTCCGAAAAAAGATGGCTATCAAATCTGTCAAACAATCCGCGAAGATTCCGATGTTCCTATTATTATGTTGACGGCTTTATCCGATGTCGCCGATCGCATTACCGGCTTACAATTGGGGGCTGATGATTACCTCGTAAAACCCTTTTCACCCAAAGAATTAGAGGCACGGATTAGCACAATTTTTCGCCGCCTGAAGCGTGGAGATTTTAAGGTCGATTATGACAGCGGTGTGATTAAAGCGGGTCATCTTTCAATTGATAGTAATCGGCGGCGGGTGTACTTAGGGGATGAACTGGTGCGCCTGACAGAAATTGAATTTAATATCCTTCAACTCCTCGTCAATCAAGCCGGTGAACCATTGTCGCGGGCTGCGGTTCTAGAGGCAATCTGGGGCTATACTCCCCGCCAATCAGGGGATCTACGCTTGGTGGATGTGCATATTTCCCGACTCCGCAGCAAGATCGAACTTGACCCGAAACAGCCGGACTACATTATTACGGAACGGGGTATGGGGTACTCGTTTCAGCGGTTTCCGACCTTGGCATCGGTGGCGACTGTTGACCATTAACACCGCCTTTGATGGGGGATATTGCTGTTCAGGATGACCCATGGGCTACTGTCGCCTGGTCTGGGTCACCGGCCTAAGAAGCTGATGGCTTTTGAGGGGGTCTATGAAGACGGTTCAATGGCGATTGTTAGGGCTAGCCGACGAGGAGGTTTTCTTCGGGATATTGCAATTGACTGGGGGGATGTTCGCCGACAATGGCAGCGATGAAGACGAGAATTCCCACCCGTCCTGTATACATGATCAAGATGATGATCAATTGACTAATGGCTGATAATTGAGCGGTGATGCCGGTGGACAGTCCGACGGTGGCAAAGGCGGATACGCATTCAAATAAAAGGTCAATAAACACGAATTTTCCGGACTCAATCAGGGCGAGGGCGGTGGTGGCGATCGCGATCGCAATTCCTGACCCCATCAAGACCGCGATCGCTTTTAAAATCAGCGATGGGGGCAAGGTGCGCCCATACATCACCACCTGCTCGCTGCCTCGGAGGGTGGAGCGGGTGCAGTTGAGCAAAATCCGCAGTGTTGTGGTTTTGATGCCGCCCCCCGTGCCGCTAGGACTCGCCCCAATCACCATAAAGCCGATGGTGATCAGCAAGGCGGCATCCCCCATTTGCCCAAAATCAATACTGTTAAAGCCGGCGGTGCGGGTGGTGACGGATTGAAAGGCTGCACCGAGGAAGGTTTCCGACCAACTCAAGCCGGCGAGGGTGTTGGGATTGTGGATTTCGGTGATCAGGTAGGCGATCGTGCCGAGGATTAAGAGGATCAAGGTGGTGCTGGTGACGACCTTGAAGTTGAGGGAGAGGCGGGCGGTGCGTTGCGATCGCAAACTCGTCAGCCACCCGTAGCCCTCAATAATCACCTGATAGCCAATCCCCCCAAAAATAATCAGGATCGAAATCGCCACATTCACGGCCCACACGCCGCGATAGGCCGTCAAACTGTCGCTAAACAAACTAAACCCCGCATTATTCCAGGCGCTGATGCTGTGGAAAATCGCCAGCCAAAGCCCCCGCCCTTGGCCGTAATCATCCACAAAGGGACGCAACATCAAAATAATCCCCCCCAACTCAAACATCAGCGTCGTCGCCACAATCGATCGCATCAAGTTGCGACTGCCCTGCACAAAGGGACGATCAAAGGATTCTTGAATGGCGAATTTTTGCCGGAGGTCAAATTTACGCCGTAGCACCAAGACCAGAAACGTGGTGGTGGTCATGTATCCCAACCCCCCCACCTGAATCAGCAACAAGAGAAATACCTGCCCCCAAAAGGAAAAATGGGTTCCCGTATCCACCACCGCCAACCCCGTCACACAGACCGCCGAAGTGGAGGTAAACAGGGCAACAAGGGGTGAATTCCACTGACCCTCAACGGTGGAAATGGGCAACATCAACAGCACCGTTCCCACGGCAATAACAGTAAGAAAGCCAAGGCAAATGGTACGGGCGATGGTCATAGGACTCCGAAAAACAGGGCGTGGAGAGGGTTCAGGCTCAGGAGGGGTGATGGGTTGCGCCGTTGGGGAGAGTGAACCCGATGGGCTGCACCCCGTCACGACTTTGAGGGACAGAATCCTCAGAGTATAAAGTATTCTCCCAGAATCAATGTCATGCTTGGGGTGAAGGTGGGAGTTTGCCTTGACGCAAAATAATACATTGTGTATTATTCTTGTAGCATCATGGCTTGATTCTCTAAAAATTCCCTCTAGACGCGATTTATCATAAATGTTACAATGCTTAACAGAAGCAAGCCGCTGTGAAATGAGTCCTTCGTCACAGTTCGGCGTTTGTTTTTTCCTTAGATTGGATCTTGTTGATCGTTGATTCCAGCGTCGTACTGAAATCTTCACCACATCATTTGTCACCACATCATCTGACTGTGCTGACCCAATCGATACTATTCACACCGACTGTTCCCCCTCTCCTCACATCTCACCCATTCTGCATTCGGTGAGGGTTTCCACTTCCTGTTAAATGTCTCTGTTGAGTTACCTTGCCCCAAGGTACATCATCCTCCTATTGTCGATAATCCTGCAAAGTCAAGCTGATGAAAACTGCTCACAACCCCACTGATCCTGTCCGTACCTACCTGCGTGAAATTGGGCGTGTCCCCTTGCTCACCCATGAAGAGGAAATTTTGCTCGCGAAACGGGTGCAAAAAGCGATCGCGCTCTATCAACTCAAAGATGCTTGTGAGGCCGAGCAAGAAGCGCCCCTGACCCTGACGGAGTGGGCCGCCCAGGCACAACTGTCTGAATCAGAATTGCAACGCACTCTGGAGTCTGGCGATGCGGCAAAGCGCAAAATGGTGGAAGCCAATCTGCGCCTGGTGGTGTCTGTGGCAAAAAAATACATCAAGCGCAATCTTGACCTGCTGGACTTGATCCAAGAAGGCACGATCGGGATGCAACGGGGGGTTGAGAAGTTTGACCCCACCAAGGGCTATCGCTTTTCTACCTATGCGTACTGGTGGATTCGGCAAGCGATTACGCGGGCGATCGCAGAAAAAAGCCGCACGATCCGTCTCCCGATCCACATCACCGAAAAACTCAACAAAATCAAAAAAGCCCAGCGCCAACTCTCCCAACAACTGGGACGCGCCGCCACCGTGGCGGAACTCGGCGAAGAATTGGATCTGTCCCCCAAGCAGGTGCGGGACTACCTGGAAAAAGCTCGCCATCCCCTGTCTCTGGATCTGCGCGTCGGCGATAACCAAGATACCGAACTGGGGGAACTCCTCGAAGACACGGGGCCGTCGCCGGAAGATTTTGCCACCCAATCCTCTCTACAAGGGGATTTACAAAAACTGATGGCGGATCTGACCCCCCAGCAGCAGGAGGTGTTAACCCTGCGCTATGGCTTGACCGATGGGCAGCCCTTGACCCTGGCGAAAATCGGGGCCCGCTTGGGGATCAGCCGGGAGCGGGTGCGCCAGTTGGAGCGGGAATCGTTGAAAAAACTGCGCCAGCGTAAGGTGCATGTGCAGGAGTACCTGGCGAGTTAGTTTGCGCCAGAGTTGGAAAAATGTGCAGTAGAGTGGGGGTAGGGACATAATTGAGTCTGAGTGCTGCGATCGCTGTTCTACCCCCGCCCCTACCCTTGTTGCTATTGTCCTAGGAGGATTCTTGTGAATCATAATCTCAATCCGGGTCAAGACTTTTCCGTCGAAACAGATGCTGCAAATAAGCTCTGGCACTACGTCCAAAGTCTCAGTCCGGAAATGATCGCCCAACTCTCCAAGCCCCAATCTTCGGAGGTCTTTGGTGTGATGGAGCGAAATATTGTGGGCCTGTTGGGGACGTTACCCTCAGATCATTTCGATGTGACGATCAGCACCAGCCGTGAACACCTCGGCCGCCTGCTGGCATCGGCAATCATGAGCGGTTATTTTCTCCGCAACGCGGAACAACGGATGACCTTTGAATCGTCCCTCCAGGGGATTCACAGTGAAACGGACGACTCAGACCGTTAAGGCGGGCGCAGATTTGACCCGCTGGCAGGCGGTTTGCGATCGCCTTCCCTACCCTCAGTTGCGGCGATCGCTCCTCACCTGGTATGCCCACAACGGCCGCACCCTGCCCTGGCGCGGTGAAACTGACCCCTACAAAATTTGGATCTCCGAAATCATGCTGCAACAGACGCAGGTAAAAACGGTGATCCCCTATTATCAACGCTGGTTAGAGCAATTTCCCACGATCGCCGCCCTCGCCGCCGCCGATCAACAACAGGTGCTGAAATGTTGGGAAGGCTTGGGCTACTATGCCCGCTGTCGCAATCTCCATAAGGCGGCCCAACAGATTGTGCAGCACCACGGCGGCCAGTTGCCGCTGCAACTGTCAGAAGTGTTAAAGTTACCGGGGATTGGTCGCACCACAGCGGGCGGCATCCTCAGTGCTGTGGCAAATCAACCGTTGGCGATTCTCGATGGTAATGTGAAACGGGTCTTAGCACGGCTGACGGCGTTACCGATGCCCCCAGGCAGAGCGATCGCCCCCCTGTGGGCCCTGTCCGAACGTTTAATTGATCCCGATCAGGGCCGCGATTTTAATCAAGGCATCATGGATCTCGGCGCGACCCTTTGCACCCCAAAGCAACCGGCCTGCCTGCTGTGTCCCTGGCGATCGCCCTGTCAAGCCTTCACCCATACCCTCCAAGATCAACTCCCCATGCGCGAAACCTCAGCCCCCCTCCCCCATAAAAATATCGGTGTAGCCGTCATCCATAACCCCCAGGGCGAAATCCTGATCGACCGGCGCAACGAAAGCGGTCTCCTCGGCGGCCTGTGGGAATTTCCCGGTGGCAAACTCGAAGCCGGTGAAACCATTCCGGCCTGTATCGAGCGGGAAATTCGTGAAGAACTGGCCATCGACATCGAAGTGGGAGAACACCTGATCACCCTTGACCATGCCTATAGTCATTTTCGCGTCACCCTCAACGTCCACTATTGCCGCCATCTCAGCGGTGAGCCGCAACCTCTCGAATCTCAAGAAGTGCGCTGGGTGGCGATCGCCGATCTCGATCAATACCCCTTTCCCAAAGCCAACAGCAAAATCATCGCCGCCATTCTCGCCCACCCCCCAACGCCTAGCCAGGCCCCCAAAGACAGGGTAGAATAGTCCATAAAGTTAACAAAAGTTTACAAAACCAACGATGGACGCACCCCAACCCTCGATCACCCCCCAACTCACCGAACCCAAATTCGGCTTCAACGACTATTCCGAACGCCTCAATGGCCGCGCCGCCATGATCGGCTTTGTCTTGACCCTCCTGATCGAAGCCCTCAGCGGCCAAGGTCTCCTCGCTTGGCTGGGTCTTCGCTAACCCCCCAGCGGTTCCCCCCAGGCGGGGATTGAAATCCCCGCCTGGGGGGAACCTGTTAAAACGGTTTCTAGAGTGGGCTTTAGCCCACTTTCGCTCTGAGCCAAGAATTTCAGTTCTTGGCGGATCTTCTCGCTCACTGCCCGATAAAAGCTGAAGGCACAGCAGCCTCTCAATCCGTCCTGCTGCGGGTGATCCATTAGACCATGTTTGGGGTGATCGCCTTTCTAAAGGGGATGTGCTAGGGGATTAGGCGCTACGCAGAACATCCCCCATTTGGAGCCGACCTTGTACCTGTCCCATTGCCACTAAGCCTTGCCGCTCTGTGATTCGGACCTGTGCCCCCCGATTTAAGGCACTCAAGACTTTGCCGACGGTTACTTCCGTGGGGGCAATGCCCACCAACAAGAGAGTGGCTTGACCTTGGGCGATGTTCACCACGACGGCGTTGGCGGCGGGGTTGGGTTGGTTGACGAAGAACATCGGCGCTGTTTCGTTTTGCGTTCCCGGTTTGGCTTCCCAGAGGGGTTGTTGTCGATAGCCGGGCGGTATGATCTCGCTGATGCGGGCGATCGCTCCCTGGGCATTGCTTTCTGTCTGCCAAAGGTGTTGGGTGAGGCGATAGGAAAATGCCCCCGCAATAAAGCCGGGCAATTGTTCATCGATGGCGAGTTGATGGCGTTGGGTGGCGGCTAAGACGACTCCCTTGGCGATGCCCCGTCGATAGCGTTGAACGAATTGATCCTGATTCCAGTCTAATCGTGCGAGCCAATCTTCCTGATAGGCTTTTTCTTGGGGGGTGATCGTGATTTTTTCAGTAACATCGCGCGATCGCACCGTAATATCGCGGGTCGCACCGCCGGAAAAACAACTATCTAAAACCGCCGTAAAGTTTTCGGTTTGGATCGCCGCCATTAATAAGAACAAGGTGTGTCCCATGATGTCATTGACCGTGCCGCCTAGGGTGGAATGGTAGTGCGTCAAAATGATGTGGGTTTGGTAAAGTAGAGGAATCGTTACCACTGCACTAAAACTATGGAATGTCGGCTCTGCGGTCATCCCAAAACCCACAAACACGGCAAAATGCCCAATGGTCATCAACGCTACTTCTGCCCTCACTGCCAGCAAACCTTTGCCGAGAGTTTTGACACCCTCTACTACTATCGCCATGTTACTCCGGAGCAGATTGAGCAAGTACTTCAAGCCCACAGTGAAGGCACTAGTGTCCAGTCAACAATCAATTGACGGATAGAGATGTTGTAATTTTAGCCTGGCATCAGCCGTTGTAAATCGCCAATCAATCCATGTTTCCTGATGATTGCGCTCGTCTTGCCAGGCATCCACTTCACGCTTGAGTGTCTCCTGATCAGGAATCCGGCGACTTAAGCACTGACGACTCAAAACACTCAGTTCAATCTCGGCCATATTCAGCCAACTGCCATGTTTGGGGGTATGGCAGAATTCCAATCGACTCAAGATGCGTTGTGCTTCTGCCGGTTCAAAGGCTTTGTAGAGTGAGGCCGGGGAATGAGTATTGAGATTATCCTGAATGACAATGATTTTTTGGGCTTGGGCGTAATCGATATCCACTAACGTTTTGAGCAAGTGGGCATAATCTACTGCGGTGCGACGCTCTGTGACCGTCACGCGCCGCCACCCAATCATCGGTTCACAGACCATAAACAGGTTGGCTGTCCCGTTGCGCTCATATTCATAATCCACCCCGTTCGGGCTGCCCCGGTTGAGCCGGAATGGGTAGGCGGGTTTCTTTGACTAACTGTTTGCTCGCTTCATCAATGCAAATCACAGGCATGTTTGGGGTGTAATCCGTCTGATAGACCGTCAAGACTGCCTCCATATGCCAGACAAACTCTGCGCTTTGGCTCGGTGGAATTACCCAACAGCTTTGTCGCCAGGGTTGGAGTTCGTTTTTTTTAGCAGTTGCCGCACGCTTTCATGGCTGATGTCATCGACATAGTCCAACTCCACCATCTGCTGTGCTAATAAACGTAACGTCCATCGCCCCTGACCTGCGGGCGGTTCACTACAGCACAACGCCACTAAGTGTGCCTCCGTTGTGCCATCCAACTTTCGGGGGCGACGGGGATGGGGACGAGGGCTTAAGGCTGCCTCTAGCCCCTCTTCGACAAATCGTTTCCGCACTCGCTCAATGGTTCTAAGGCTAATATCAAGGGCTTCTTTTATATCCTGATCTCGCCAACCGGGGGATTGCTGGCAATCGGCTTTGAGGAGAATTCGGGCATGATTGATCAGAGCCGCAGCTCGTTTCCCCGTGGTGACAATTTCCTGGAGGTTTTGTCGTTCTTCGTCGCTTAAGCGCACAACGTATTTTTTGACCATGTCAGCCTTGGTTGAGAAACTGACTTCATCTTACTCTTCTCACTCGGCACTATCTCTTTGACTAAGCACTAGCTTGCGAGGAGTCAGCCGCATCAGCGGATTAGCCTATAACACCGTGGTCAGTATTATTCGTGCCGCCAGTGCTAAAGCTTTGCTGGTTCATAACGACCAAGTGCAGGGCGTGGAAACGGAGGACGTGAGTGCTGATGAGATGTGGTCATTCGTGAAAAAAAAACAAACAATGCTTGCCCGAAGAAGTTGAAGTAGGCGATTGCTGGATTGCGATGAGTTTGGCAGATTCGAGCGGGTTAATCTTGACAGCACGAGTGGGGAAACACACCGATGAACTGATTGAAGAACTGGTGGTGAGCACGGAGGGAAAGACCCATTGCCAGCAATGGAATAGTGACAACTGGGGAGGATATGAGCGGGTACTGCCGCTGGAAATTGAGCACTACATTGGCAAAGACCAAACGCAACGGTTGGAGCGTACCAATGGAATTATCAGGCAGCAGACGGGTAGGTGGCATCGACGACAGAACAAGTTTGGCAAACTGTGGCAGCAGACAAAGGTGACGGTGCGTTTAATGGTGAGTTATTTCAACTGGATCTGGCGGCACAACGAGCAGGATTGACTGACCATCGCTGGAGTTGGCAGGATATCCTCTCCTTCCCCACAATAATCTAATGCACTACCTGGCAGTCATGAAAAATGTGGATTATGGGCCGGTGATGCAGGGATTAAGGATTAGCTTCTTTCAGTATATCCACGGATTTTTTAAGGTTGACTTTGCTGGACTGATGGCAACCTTTGGGGTTTCTGCTCTGCAACGATGCTGTCTTGCTTGATGGGTTGGCCCTATGGAGGGAGCGAGGTGCGATCGCGGGTCGGAAAATAGTACAGCATATTACACTGCCTAGGGATTAATCTTGTTAAGATTTGAAACAAAATCACCCCAACGCTCATGACTCACGCCCCTGAAACTGCAACTCCGCACCATGTCGTTATTGTGGGGGGAGGATTTGGCGGCCTCTATGCCGCGAAAGCCCTCGGCAATGCTCCCGTCAAGGTCACCCTGATCGATAAACGCAATTTTCACCTCTTCCAGCCCCTGCTCTATCAAGTGGCGACGGGAACCATCTCCCCGGCTGATATTTCGTCACCCCTGCGCCTCGTGCTCAACAACCATCGCAATATTCAGGTGCTCTTAGATGAGGTGACGGAGATTAACCCGGAGGCGAAGACGATCCATCTCCAGGATGGGGATTTGAGCTACGACAGTTTGATTGTGGCAACGGGGGTGAGTCACCATTATTTTGGCAATGACCATTGGGAAAACCACGCGCCCGGTTTAAAAACCGTCGAGGATGCCCTGGAAATGCGGCGGCGCATTTTCCTGGCCTTTGAAGCGGCCGAGAAGGAAACCGATCCGGCAAAGCGGCAGGCATGGCTGACCTTTGTGATTGTGGGGGGCGGGCCGACGGGAGTGGAGTTGGCGGGGGCGATCGCAGAAATTGCCCATAGCGCCCTCAAGCACGATTTCCGCACGATCGACACCACCCAAGCCAAAATTCTCCTCATTGAAGGCCTCGATCGCATCCTCCCCCCCTACCCCCCAGAACTCTCCGCCAAAGCCGCCGCCTCCCTGGAAAAATTGGGCGTGACGGTGCAAACACAATCCATGGTGACGGCGGTGGAATCGGGCTGTGTGCAGGTGCGCCAAGGGGAAACAGAATCGGCAATTCCCGCCCGCACGATTCTTTGGGCCGCCGGGGTGAAAGCGTCGGGCTTGGGTGCTGTATTGCGCGATCGCGCCCAAGCCGAACTCGATCGCGCCGGTCGCGTCATCGTTGAGCCGGATCTGAGCGTGAAGCACTACCCCGATATCTTCGTGATTGGCGATCTTGCCCACTATGCCCATCAAGGCGATCGCCCCCTCCCCGGCATCGCCCCCGTCGCCATGCAACAAGGCGAATACATAGCCAAACTGATCCCCGCTCGCCTCGCCGGAAAAACCACCCCCACCTTCCGCTACCTCGACCTCGGCAAACTCGCCGTCATCGGCCAAAACGCCGCCGTCGTCGATCTCGGCTTCGTCAAATTCTCCGGCTTCATCGCCTGGCTCATCTGGGTGTTCGCCCACATCTATTACCTGATCGAATTTGATAACAAACTGATCGTCATGCTCCAATGGGGTTGGAACTACTTCACCCGCGGCCGCGGCGCTCGCCTGATTACCGGCGAAAGCGTCCTCCCCCTGATTCGAGACCTCGACCCCCAAGAGCCACCCCTCTCCATCCCCCGTTAGTCCTAGCCCTGGAGGAAACTCCCCTCAGCGCAGACCGAAAAACCCCTCTTAATGACAAAATTAGCCAGATCCCGGCAAGCCCTCACCCTCGCCCTCTAGGAGAAGGGTTGGGCGTGAGGGCCATCAACTTTTGTCAGTTATTCCCGCAACAATTAGCCCCGGATGCGACAAGATGCCCCCGATTATTCAGCATCACTCTCGCTCTCAAGATCCAGCATGGCAATCATCGTTTCAAATTCAAAGCCGTCGAGCCATTGCACAATAGCAGTGCCCAACTCCCCACAGAGGGGGGGGAGTTGTTGCACCAGTTGATGGATTTCCTCACCATCCGCTTCATACACCGCTTGCTTAAGCTGCACCTGCCAAGCCGGTGGCATTGATTGAAATTGATTGAGGATGGGGTTTTGGGTGGGATCGTCTGAGGGGAATGAACGCCCTAAGTGGGGCGATGTGGTGGGGATTTCTTCATCTGCGTAGGTGTAGATCACGCCGAGATGGCGGGCCATGGTTTCAAAAATGATGGACTCTGTATAGGGCTTGCGCACTAGGCCATTACACCCCATCTCGAGCACTTGGGCTTCGTCGGCCACAAAGGCGCTGGCAGTCAAAACCACAATGGGCACGGGGTGGATCACTCCTTGGGATCGTTCTTGCTGACGGATGGCTTGGGTGGCCCCTAATCCGTCCAAGATCGGCATTTGTAAATCCATCCAAATGAAATCGGGTTGGATGGTTTGCCAGGCTGCGATCGCTTCTTCCCCTTGGGTCACCGCCGTCACCGTAAATCCCACCGTCGCCAACAGCGTCATCAACAAATCTCGATTTGTTTTGCGATCTTCCACCACCAAAATGTGATGGTTAGGCTGGTCTGGGGCCAGGCCAACTATCACGAGTGGTGTTTGAGCTAAGCTCGTACTTTCGCGGACTAACTTCAGCGGAATCGTGAACTGAAAAAGCGTGCCCTGTCCGACGGTACTCTGCACCGTAATCATGCCCCCCATCAACTGGACAAACTGTTGGCTAATCGTCAAGCCCAGCCCCGTACCTTCTTGATTATCCGTGCGCTTCAGACTTTGCACAAAGGGGTCAAACAGGTTATCCGTCTCCGTCTCGTTAATGCCACACCCGGTATCTTGAATCTGAAACTGCACCAGAATTCGCCCATTTTCTGAGGTTGAGAGTGTCTTGACGGCTAAACAGATCCAGCCTTGGGCGGTGAATTTAATCGCATTGCCGAGGAGGTTGATCAACACCTGGCGCAGCTTTTGTTCATCGGCTTCCACTTGTACCGGCAATTCTGGATCAAGTTCGAGGCGAAATTCTAACCCCTTTGAGGTGGCTTTCATGGCCAACATGGCACGCACACTGTTGAGGAGACGGGGCAAGTGAAAGGGTTGTTCATTGAGAGTGGTGCGCCCGGCCTCAATTTTGGCGAGATCGAGGATTTCGTTGATCACATCAAGGAGGTGTTTGCCGCTTTGGTTGATGGTGTTGAGGTAGTCTTTTTGGTCGGCGTTGAGGTTGGGGTCGCGGTTCATCAATTGGCTAAACCCCAAAATGGCATTGAGGGGGGTGCGCAATTCGTGGCTCATTTTGGCGAGAAACTGACTTTTGGCCAGGTTGGCTTCTTCGCTGCGGGTGGCTTCGCGGATGGCGGTTTCTTTGGCGGCGGTGAGTTCGGCTTCGGTGCGTTTTTGGAGGGTGATGTCGCGAATGATGGCGATCGCTTGATGATGGCTTAACTGCACGAGCCGCACTTCATAAAAATAGGTTTCCCCATCTAAGACCAGAGAATGGCTAAAACTCAGCATCGGTTGCTTGAGACTCAGTTGCTGGAGAGCCGTGCGAAATTGCTCGGCAACCTCAGTGGGTAAAAAGCTGTAGAGGGGTTTCCCAATCGGATCGAGCAAGGGCACGTAAACATCGTGCATGCTGCCGGGTTTGTAGTCCCGGATGATGCTGTCTTGGTCAAGCTGAAAAAATAGATCCGGAATAGCCTTCCGCATTTGGGCATTGGCTTCGAGCAAGGCTTGGGTGTTTGTGACTTGATCCTGCACTAGGGTTTGGCGATCGCGCTCAGCCGCTTCGTAGGTCTCACTCACCGCCACCAAAAACCGTCGCCATTCCGGAGGCAACGCCTCCAGGGAACCCAGATACTGTTGAATTTGATCTTCGAGCAGGCGATGCATAGGAATTACAAACAACCAGTAAACGCCGAGTAACAACACAAACTGCAAAAACTCACAAACCGTGTTTGAAAGGATGAGAGCCGGAAAAACCCGAATGTCGATGCCTCTGTATCCATAACACCCTTGATGTTGAGGATGATTCAGAGTCTTTCACCTGGTTGACTGACAAAATTAACCAGATCCCAGAAAGCCCTCACCCTAGCCCTCGCCCTTTGGGCTAATCCTGTAGGGGTTTGGAGACAGCCTGAGCCCCCTGCTTAACAAAGAAAAAACGTTCAATCGCAATAGCCAGGACTTTGACCCCTGGCAGTGGTTGCCTTCGAGAAGGAGCAAAGCCCACTAACTTCGTCAACGCCAGCGTAGCCTGTCGCAGGGAGTCAACAGCTTGGCCCGAGAGCTGATGCAACAACCTGAGTTCATCGGCATCAAAAAGCGTCTGAGCCGACTGTTCAGGGTCTTGACGCAAGGCATAAGTCAACCCGAGAAGCCGCCAAGCGACCACCGAGTAAAAAGTTAAGGCATTGACCAAGGTATGCACATCGTCAAATTGGAGCCGCTCCACATTTAACGCCCCAGACTTGAGAGTGAAGTGAAGCCGTTCAATGCGCCAACGCAGAGCATAGAAACGGAGGATGCGTTGGACATCCGCTGCCGTTGCCACCGGTAGACTGGTGAGCAAAGACCAGCACAGACTGTTGTCAGCGTCGAAGCAGTCCACCTGCGTTTTCCCATCGACACAAGCGACCTCGGTAGCCATAACCAGCGTAAGGGGCTGCGTCTTGTGGCGAGCGGGGCTCAAATCTTGACGCGGGTAGATGTAAACGGTTGCCGCCTGCAACTGCAAGGTCACGTCTACCGTTCGTCCCTTGCCCTCATACAGCCGCTCAATCTGCACTGAATACTGCCCGTAGTCGTCGAGCTGCTCAGCGACATCCGGCAATGGACAGACCGTTCCGGCGGCAGCCACTTCGACGCGGCGGGGTTGACACACCCGCACCAGCAAATCCACATTGGGCTCACGCTCAGCTTTGAAGAACTCGAAAATATCCCCTTCTCGGTCACAGATGACCACCCACCGTCGGTTTGACCCTTGGGCTTGTTGGTTGACCGCAACCAAGCCCTTGAACCACTTTTGAGATTCTTTTTGCGGCGACGGCCAATCTATCGCCCCCCCTCGCGTCCAGTACTGTTGATGGATTAGTCCTAGGGGCTGCCCCTCCTGCTCCATGAGCAACACATTGTGCTGCATCAGTCCCCGCACCTTACCCTGGATTCTCCCCAATCCCGACATCTGCGTCTGACCTGAGTAGTTGTAGTACGTTGTGTCCTGAGCCGCGATGAGATACTCACTCTCACTGGCTTGGACTCGGGCTTGGGTGGATGCCACGTGACCGGACAACATCGTTGCACTGTTCATGTCCTTGCGGGCAAACAAACCGGCCACTGTTTGCCTAAAGCTGTTGCCCATACAACTCGAAAAGGACAAGTTGGGTTTTTCGTAGGCACGTTCATAGGCTTGGTTCAGACTTTTTTTACCTGGGGGCGGAAGGCGTTGAGTTGGCTAAACTCTGACATCTCTACTGTGCTTACTCCTCATCATTTTGGGCATAGTCTAACCTCCATAGCCTTACTGGGCTTTATCTCTCAGGATATCTTCAACCCCCTAATACATATGACTTAGTAAAACCCCTACAGGATTAGGCCCTTTGGGAGAGGGAACTGGAACAATGGATCGGCTCCCCTCTCCCTCTGGGAGAGGGTTGGGGGTAAGGGCGATCAACTTTTGTCAGTCAACCAAGTCTTTCACTCATCCCTTCCATTTAATGGGTTTAATGCCGATTATCATAATCTTGATCGTGTGAATGCTAATGTGCTCTATCTTAATGCGATCAGCAGCCTCCCATGACTATCAGCAGACTGAGAATCCTCACGCCTTGCGGTCGGGAAGAGTGTCAATCTGTATAAATACGGCTGCACATTTCGGCGGGGGTCTGACGACGCACAAAAGACAGACGGTAAATTAATTACCGTCTGTCTTTTGCGTTGAGGGTCATCGAGACTTAACAAGGTCGCCATGAAGGGGAACCGACGATTCCCCTTCGTCATTCCCATTACATTGCCTGTGCCTGGCGTTGGGTCTCTTGATTGACGTAGCTTTGCCAGTAGTGCGAAAGTTCCTCCGCTTGGCGATGGGCCGAATCACAGAGCTGGTACATCCGACGCGGGCGACCCCGGCCGGTGACTTTTTTCCAGTAGCCGACAATGCTCTTTTCCCGTTCGAGGAATTTCAACGCACCGTACAAGACGGTATCTGAAAGCCGGTAGGTGGGATAGTCACGTTCGAGCAACTCGATCAACTCTGTACCGTAGGATTCATTGTTGAGCAACACCGAGAGAACATAGCACACCGCCAGTTCTCGGTTGAGATAATGCGGCGGAGGGTTGTTGAAAAAGGTGTAAATATCTTCAAAGTTCATAGATTTCACCATCGAAATTCCCAGTTAACTCATTCACAATCACCGTGGATACACCCTAACTGTGGTTTAGTCATCCTTATTGTCTGCGTTTTGGGTAGTGCATCCGTCCTGAGTATGAGCCGATCGCACAAGGAGGCTAAATCCATTGAGGGTTGATTCGCGTCAGGGTAGCGATCATCATGAGTGGAGCGATCGTGACGAGCAACGTTAGACAATAACAGCTATGAAACGGCATGATCTGCCACGCTCATGAGGGTTGAACCCTAGCCTTACCGCAACGTTATCCTTGACCTAGATTAAATTTAGGGGATGGGATGGCTTTTGGTTAAGGCTATTTTTCTACTTTCTAGAGTAGCAAAATTTAGTTCTGCGGAGAAAAACGACTCCACCGGACAGTAAGCCCTGAAGTATCGCCAATCTCCGCCCTTCTCAATGGAATTTTAAGCCTAGGCTGATCCAGCTTTCAGAGGTTTTTCCTTGGATCAGGAAAATTAAGGATTTTTCGATCGGAGGGGTTTGATCGGGGCGCGATCGCAGTCCCAATCGCCTCGCTTCTACTGATCGTGACGCTCGAAGATCACGGAAAGATTATTGGCGGGCATGGCGATCGCCTCCCGTCGTTGCAGACCTTCCCCATGGGCGATCGCTTCGACCTCTTCGAGGGCACGAATCCCCCAATCGGGATTAGCCGCCCGGAGGGATTGATCAAAGGCGATATTGCTGGGGGCGGCGACTTGTCCCCCTTGGAAAAACGGCCCGTACAGATACAAAATCCCCCCCGGTGGCAAGATGCGCCCCGCTCCGGCCAGGAGTCCGAGGGTGGCGGCCCAAGGCGCGATGTGGATCATGTTGATCGCCACGATCGCACGAATCGGATCATGCTCTAACTCTGCCCTCGTCAGTCCTGGGGGTAGCAAGCCGGTTTCAATTGACCAGGGGCGATCGCACACATCCAACGGAATCGGAGCGGTGAGGTTCGCAACCGGGCAAGCCTGTTGCCAAGCCAAAATGCTCGATCGCAGTTCCGGATTGGGTTCACTGCTCAACCACCGCCGGGGCGCGAGGGCGGGCGCGAAATACACCCCATGCTCGCCAGTGCCGCTGGCAATCTCTAACACCGTTCCCTGGGGCGGCAAGACCTGTTTAAGCACCTGCAAAATCGGATCGCGGTTGCGCTCTGTGGCGGGGGCATATTGACGGCGATCCAAACTAATATCCATGGGGTGATTACTCTGACTGGGGGCTTGATCGTTAGTATCGCATTCTGTTCATCGCTGTGAATAGCCAGCGATCGCAGCCTGTTGTCCTGAAATTGTGCTCGCTGTAACAATCCATAACACAATCCCAAGGGGGTTCAGGAGTTCCCTACAATAGGAAGTATTCTTCTGAGGCGATCAACAAACCATGACAAAAACTGTGGCGGAGTTTATGACTCCCACGCCCATTACGGTAACTCCACAAACCTCACTACGGGAGGCGATTCAGCTTTTGGCCGAAAAACAGATCAGCGGTCTGCCGGTGGTGGATGATGCTGGGACGTTAGTGGGGGTGCTGTCGGACGCGGATTTGATGTGGCAAGAAACGGGTGCTGATCCGCCGCCTTACATTATGTTTCTCGATAGTGTGATTTTTTTGCAAAACCCGGCCCGCTATGAACAGGAATTGCACAAATCCCTAGGGCAAACCGTGGGCGAAGTGATGACGAAAAAACCGATCACCGCTCAACCGGATCAAAGCCTCCGGGATGCGGCTCGGATCATGCATGAAAAGCATGTGCGTCGCTTGCCGGTGGTGGATGCCAACGGTCAGATCGTGGGGATTCTTTCCCATGGTGATATTATTCGAGCGATGGCAGCGAGTTAATTGCGATCGCTGTCTACTTCCATCATTGCTACCCTAGATTCTTTAATTTATGACTATTACCCGTGAATCCGTGCAGGCGCTGTTAAGTTCAGAGGAGTACAGCGATCGCATTCGTGGCTTAAATCATCTGCGTCAACTGGATCAGACCACTGGGTTTGAACTGATTCAACCCCTGATTACGGATTCTCAAGCGCGGGTGCGCTATGCAGCGGTGAGTCAATTGGATCATTTAGGGACGGTTGACCCCGCTGCGGCCTTGGTGCTGTTGCGCGATCGCCTCCAGCACGATTCCGAAGCCGATGTGCAGGCAGCAGCGGCCGATGCGATCGCCGCCCTCAAACTCACCGACGGCTTCGACGACCTCAAACAGGCCTACGAAACCACCACCGAATGGCTCCTGCAATTCAGCATCGTCGCCGCCCTCGGTGAAATGGGCGATCCCCGTGGCTTTGATCTCCTCGTTGATGCCCTCAAATCCGATCAATCCCTCCTCTACACCGCCGCCATCAGCGCCTTTGGTGAACTAGGCGATCGCCGTGCCGTCCCACTCTTACTTCCCTTCCAAAGTGATGACGACTGGCAAGTGCGTTACCGCATTGCCCAATCCTTAAACCGTCTCGGCGGCGACGAAGCCAAAACCGCCCTCGCCCACCTCGCCCAAGATTCCGTAGAAGTCGTTGCCAATGAAGCCCAGCGGGGTATTGCCGCCGATTAACAAAGCAAGGGGCTAAAGCCACCTTGCCCATCGCACGACAAGGCGGCTGCTGGAACTTAAGCACAGAATCCAGTCCTTCTTTGACGCTCTCCCCCCAACCCTGACGGGTATGGTCGGAGATTCCTGTTTTACAGACTCGTAGTGCGAGCATCTTGCTCGCCACAGATTGAAAGCATTTGCCATGACCGGATTAAATCGTTAACCTCCATCCGCCACCTTGCCGATCACCGAGAGGACAAGGCGGCTTTAGCCCCTTGTCTCTCGTGTTAACGCGCTTTATTCTTCCACCAACCACGCTTTACTGTGGGATTCCCAGGCGACAAGCTCATCCTCGCTAAACCACAGGGCGATTTCCCGCTGTGCCGTTTCGATCGCGTCGGAACCGTGGATCAGGTTGCGCCCGACTTGGATGCCGTAGTCGCCGCGAATCGTGCCAGGTTCGGACATCAGGGGATTGGTTGCCCCGATCAATTTCCGCGCCGATGCCACTACGCCATCACCTTCCCACACCATCGCCACCACCGGGCTAGAGGTGATGAAGTCTACCAAGCCTTGGAAAAAGGGGCGTTCTTTATGCACATCGTAATGTTGTTCGGCGAGTTCACGGGATACCGCCATAAATTTCAGGCCCACGAGGGTAAACCCTTTGGTTTCAAAGCGTTTGATGATGTCACCGACTAAGCCCCGTTGCACGCCATCGGGTTTAATCATCAAAAAAGTCCGTTCCATTGCACTCCCTCCTACAAAGAGATCAAGATCAAAGTCAATAACAAGTCCACAAGACAGAGTAGCGGAGAAGGGGTCATCGGGAAACTAGCCGCGTTTACGAGCGAGGGTTAAACCGTCGGCAATGGGCACGAGACTGAGGGAAATGCGATCGTCTTGGTGCAGTTGGGTGTTGAATTCGCGGATGGCGATCGTGCGGTGATCCTGTACGGCTGGATCGGCTACCCGCCCCGACCACAGGACGTTATCAATGGCCATCAATCCCCCAGGGCGCAGCAGGGCGAGGGCTTTTTCGTAGTAGTGGGGATAGTTGCGTTTGTCGGCATCGATGAAGGCAAAATCGAAGGTGCTGCCTTGGCCGGTGGCGAGGAGATAATCGAGGGTGTCGAGGGCAGGGGCGATGTGGAGTTGGATTTTTTCTGCAACGCCGGCCTGCTGCCAGTGGCGACGAGCGATCGCCGTCACCTCCCCATCCAGATCACAGGCCACGACACAGCCATCGTCCGGCAGCGCGAGGGCGATCGCTAAGGCACTGTAGCCCGTAAACACCCCAACTTCAAGGGTTTTCCTTGCTCCGATCAGTTCAACCAGGAGCGCCATAAATTGCCCCTGTTCCGGTGCAATCTGCATCCGAGCCATGGGGTGCTGGGCGGTCTCGGCGCGAAGTTGGGCGAGGCTGTCGGGTTCGCGGAGGGAGACTTGTTGTAAGTATTGATACAGTTGGGCATCTAAGCCCAGGGTTTTATGACTCATTTTGAATCTGCGGAGTGGATATCATCCCATGAGCTTGGCATAGTTTTGATTCTAAATTCAGCTTGAGGATTGTTCTACAGCAGGGTGGTGTCATGGTGGTTCTCACAAGCTAAGGATGACCGGGCGGTTCCGGATCTTGACGAGAAACAATCACCACGGGTCGCGTTTTGGCCGGTAGTCCGAGGTCAGCCAACCAAACTTCACCAGGTTTCGGGTTCATCAATTCAATCCAAAACTTCTTGTTCAATCTGACGACAACGAGCTAAATCCAGGAGATCTTGATCCGCAAGTTCTATGATTTCTGCGATCCATTGTTGGGCTTGTTCGGCGATCGCAGGTTGCCAGGTTTTGAGGCGATGATCGAGTTCTTGGGCGAGTGTATCCGTGCGGTTTTGGGTGGGACTTCTGTTTTAGGGTAGCATTTCGCTTCGGTTGCTATTTCGGCAATGGGCGATGCCTAACCGGGAATGCTGGGCTAGACTGGGGGCGTATTTCTATCGGCTGGGGAATGGTTGATGGCACGCGGCATCTGCTCGATAAGATGGTGGTGGCAAGCCGTATCCTTGCGTTACTCTAGTTTTTTACAAATGAACTGTCCCGCTTGTGTATGACAATTCTTGCAAATTTCTCATCGAAACCTATCCTGAAGACTTTGCCGCCTGGCTCATTGGTCAACCCGTTCCCCTCACCGAACTCAAACCCACCGAGCTAGTCAGCGAACCGATTCGCGCCGATTCCCTACTGTTGCAAGGGGACGATGTGGTGTTGCAGGTAGAATTCCAAACCCAGCCAGACCCCACCATGCCCCGTCGGATGGCGGATTATTTCCTACGCATCCAGAAGAAATTTCCCCAAAAACAAATCAAGCAAGTGGTGCTCTATCTGCGCACCAGCGGATCTCCCCTCGTCTACGAAACCCAATTCCAATCCCAAGGTATGACCCATTGTTTTGAGGTGGTGCGGTTGTGGGAGCAGCCCCAAGCATTGTTTTGGAATAGACCGGGTTTATTGCCTTTGGCGATTCTATCCCAGGGGGCAGAAACCGATGCGGTGGGTTTGCTCCAGCAGATTCAGCGTCGGCTGGGGGAAATCGTGACCGATGGGGGGATACGCAGCAATCTGGAAGCGGCAACAGGGATATTGGCGGGGTTAAAATTAGAAGCAGATCTCATTCAACAAGTTATGAGGAGCGGAGCCATGCGAGAGTCGACGTTTTATCAAGCGATCCTTGAAGAGGGTCGTCAAGAGGGTCGCCAAGAGGGTCGCCAAGAGGGTCGCCAAGAGGGGCGAAAAGAGGAGCGATTTAGCCTGCTCCGCAAAATTGTACCGTTTTTGCAAAGCTGTCGAGTTCCTGTTGAGCCGATCTTGAAGATGGCGGGGGTGACGCTGGAGGAGTTGGAACTGGGTGAAGGGTCTTCAGAGGATGAGGCAATGTAGAGGTTTGGCGATCGCACCAGTTCGCAGAGGCTAGACCCTAGCTTCGTTTCAGGCTCTTGATCCCCCCTGCCCCCCCTTTTTAAGCTAATCCTGTAGGGGTTTGGAGACAGCCTGAGCCCCCTGCTTAACAAAGAAAAAACGTTCAATCGCAATAGCCAGGACTTTGACCCCTGGCAGTGGTTGCCTTCGAGAAGGAGCAAAGCCCACTAACTTCGTCAACGCCAGCGTAGCCTGTCGCAGGGAGTCAACAGCTTGGCCCGAGAGCTGATGCAACAACCTGAGTTCATCGGCATCAAAAAGCGTCTGAGCCGACTGTTCAGGGTCTTGACGCAAGGCATAAGTCAACCCGAGAAGCCGCCAAGCGACCACCGAGTAAAAAGTTAAGGCATTGACCAAGGTATGCACATCGTCAAATTGGAGCCGCTCCACATTTAACGCCCCAGACTTGAGAGTGAAGTGAAGCCGTTCAATGCGCCAACGCAGAGCATAGAAACGGAGGATGCGTTGGACATCCGCTGCCGTTGCCACCGGTAGACTGGTGAGCAAAGACCAGCACAGACTGTTGTCAGCGTCGAAGCAGTCCACCTGCGTTTTCCCATCGACACAAGCGACCTCGGTAGCCATAACCAGCGTAAGGGGCTGCGTCTTGTGGCGAGCGGGGCTCAAATCTTGACGCGGGTAGATGTAAACGGTTGCCGCCTGCAACTGCAAGGTCACGTCTACCGTTCGTCCCTTGCCCTCATACAGCCGCTCAATCTGCACTGAATACTGCCCGTAGTCGTCGAGCTGCTCAGCGACATCCGGCAATGGACAGACCGTTCCGGCGGCAGCCACTTCGACGCGGCGGGGTTGACACACCCGCACCAGCAAATCCACATTGGGCTCACGCTCAGCTTTGAAGAACTCGAAAATATCCCCTTCTCGGTCACAGGTGACCACCCACCGTCGGTTTGACCCTTGGGCTTGTTGGTTGACCGCAACCAAGCCCTTGAACCACTTTTGAGATTCTTTTTGCGGCGACGGCCAATCTATCGCCCCCCCTCGCGTCCAGTACTGTTGATGGATTAGTCCTAGGGGCTGCCCCTCCTGCTCCATGAGCAACACATTGTGCTGCATCAGTCCCCGCACCTTACCCTGGATTCTCCCCAATCCCGACATCTGCGTCTGACCTGAGTAGTTGTAGTACGTTGTGTCCTGAGCCGCGATGAGATACTCACTCTCACTGGCTTGGACTCGGGCTTGGGTGGATGCCACGTGACCGGACAACATCGTTGCACTGTTCATGTCCTTGCGGGCAAACAAACCGGCCACTGTTTGCCTAAAGCTGTTGCCCATACAACTCGAAAAGGACAAGTTGGGTTTTTCGTAGGCACGTTCATAGGCTTGGTTCAGACTTTTTTTAACCCAAGTTTCTAGTGGGCACCTCGAAAAATAGAAAGATTTCATGAACCGAGCGCGAGAGGAGCAGGCTCTGCGCCAAACTAGAGACAAGGCAGACAGGAGCAGGGAACCATGGGTAAAGGCTTCGGCAGAATTGAGAAGCGGCGGCAGCAGCTAGAAGCACGCAAAGACAAGCTGCAAGACCTCAATGAGATGATACCGTGGCGGGACTTGGGGCAAGTGCTCGACCAACTGCCGCGCCCAGAACGAAAAAGCAAAGCGGGTCGCAAAGCCATCGACGTGGTGGTTCTGTTCAAACTCTTGATCTTGAAGCATCTCTACAACCTGAGCAACGAGGAAGTCGAGTACCAAGCGCACGACCGAGCCTCATTCCGCCGATTTCTGGGGTTGTCGGGAGAAGCAGAGATTCCGGATGCGACGACCCTAGACCGGTTTGAGCAACGGCTGAGAGAAGCCAACCTCATCGAGGAACTCTTTGAGCAGTTTGCCAGCTTCCTGCGAGGGAGCATCCCAGCTTGGAACTAAGTATTATTGCTTAGGACAAAAGCACCATTAAGATAGGCACAACGAAGGCGAAGAATGTGAGGAGCAGAAGAAGAAAGCCACTGAGCACCAGTCAGTTTGACACGGGCAGCAATGCGCTTCACGGTAGACTCAACAGACCCAGAACCAATGTCAAGTCCCAAAGACTGGTATAAGCAATAATTGACAAGACGGCGACGATGCTTGCGCAGATAAGCCCGAAAACACTGAGCAGGGTGATGTGGGAGGGGTTTGAGTATGGCTAAGACCTCATCGACAAAACCAGACCAGAGCAAAGCTTTCAGTCGCTCTAAGCAGCATTGCTTGGGGTCTATCTTGTAGAGATTTTCCATCAGATGATACCAGTCGAGGATTTCACGCCGTTGATACTCAGGAGCCAGGAGTTTGATCACGTTCCAAATGCCATCATGACCATCACCGATGCAGAGGACAACGGAACGGAGAGGTTGCCATTGCACCCAGTCAACTAGAGCCTGATTGTCCTGGAAGTAAGCTGCACAGACCGTATCGTGAAGACTCACCGCTTTGTAATTGCGCCAAACACAAGGGCCAGTTTCTGCCGTTCTCAAACGCATATTGCCCCCATCAACGCTTAAGGCTTTAACGGGCTGTTGGCTTTGAGCTTCGGGAATCTCGCTGCGCAACACCATCCTCTGGAGTACACTGTGCCCTACTTTCATCCCCATCATTAACTCAATATCCTGTTCTGCTTCCTGGTAGGATGATTTGGCACTGGCGGCTAGGCAGCATTTCCCCATGACTGGACTCACTTGGGTTCTTGGCTTCAATCCCAGCGTCCTCGCCCTCCGGCTTTTCACTTTGAGTTGACCGATGCAGGTTTTCACCTGTCGCCATTTTCCACTCTGGCTTTCGTTGCCGTCTGACAAAAAAATTCCCCGATTTCTGGGCCAACTGTGTCGACCATGTGTTTACGAGCCGCTAGTTCGATGCTCTCAAAGTCTTGCAGTTGCGCCTCTGGGGTGTCTTCTTTGAGAAGCTTAGCAACTTCTTTGAGATGGTATTTGAGTTTTCGTTCTTGGGCTGAGTTCATTGTTCTGTTTCTCTCTACTTTCCCATCTCTGTCAATACCAAGTATAAATACTCATGTCATAAGTGGGATGCTCCCTCCTGCGAGAGGCAGGGTATGAAGCGAAAGGGGGTCAAATCATTGATGCTACGCTGATTCCAGTGCCAATCCAGCGCAACAGTCGAGAAGAGAACCAGAAGATTAAACAAGGAGAGCTCCCGGAAGCCTGGCGAGAGCAGCCCCACAAACTGTCCCAGAAGGACAGGGATGCCCGCTGGACGAAAAAGAACGGCCAGAACCACTTCGGCTACAAAAACCACATCAATATCGATGCCAAGCATGGCTTCATCCGCCGCTATAGCATTACCGAAGCCTCGGTGCATGACTCCCAAGCCTTAGGTGCGGTGCTAGACCCGGACAATGGTGGCGACGAGGTTTGGGCGGATAGTGCTTACCGCGATGAGCAAGTGGAAGTCGGCTTGGAAGCCCTTGGTCATAGCAGTCAAATTCACGAACGAGCCTATCGCAACCGACCGTTGACAGAAGAGCAGAAAGCCTCCAACCGGAAAAAGTCCAAGACCCGCGCCAAAGTCGAGCATGTCTTTGGGTCTTGGGTGATGACGATGGGGGGCAAGTTAGTCCGGGCGGTCGGTCTAGCGCGAGTGCAAGCCCAACTGGGCTTCAAAAATTTGGTGTACAACCTCAAGCGCTATGTGTTCTGGCAACAGAAGTCTCGATCTCAGTCCCGGGTTCAGTGTGTCTAAAGGAAGGAATGGCGGTGAAAATGAGGCTAATTTCGCGCAAGACGTGAGACATTTGGGTCAAGGATTAATCTATAGCATCGTGCAGTCTTGAGCTGCGTCTTGCATTCCAGAATTGTCTTAAGAAAATCTTTTGTTCGAGGTGCCCTAGTGCTTAGTCAAAGAGATAGTGCCGAGTGAGAAGAGTAAGATGAAGTCAGTGTTCAAACCAAGGCTGACATGGTCAAAAAATACGTTGTGCGCTTAAGTGACGAAGAACGACAAAACCTCCAGGAAATTGTCACCACGGGGAAACGAGCTGCGGCTCTGATCAATCATGCCCGAATTCTCCTCAAAGCCGATTGCCAGCAATCCCCCGGTTGGCGAGATCAGGATATAAAAGAAGCCCTTGATATTAGCCTGAGAACTATTGAGCGAGTGCGGAAACGATTTGTCGAAGAGGGGCTAGAGGCAGCCTTAAGCCCTCGCCCCCATCCCCGTCGCCCCCGAAAGTTGGATGGCACAACGGAGGCACACTTAGTGGCGTTGTGCTGTAGTGAACCGCCCGCAGGTCAGGGGCGATGGACGTTACGTTTATTAGCACAGCAGATGGTGGAGTTGGACTATGTCGATGACATCAGCCATGAAAGCGTGCGGCAACTGCTAAAAAAAACGAACTCCAACCCTGGCGACAAAGCTGTTGGGTAATTCCACCGAGCCAAAGCGCAGAGTTTGTCTGGCATATGGAGGCAGTCTTGACGGTCTATCAGACGGATTACACCCCAAACATGCCTGTGATTTGCATTGATGAAGCGAGCAAACAGTTAGTCAAAGAAACCCGCCTACCCATTCCGGCTCAACCGGGGCAGCCCGAACGGGTGGATTATGAATATGAGCGCAACGGGACAGCCAACCTGTTTATGGTCTGTGAACCGATGATTGGGTGGCGGCGCGTGACGGTCACAGAGCGTCGCACCGCAGTAGATTATGCCCACTTGCTCAAAACGTTAGTGGATATCGATTACGCCCAAGCCCAAAAAATCATTGTCATTCAGGATAATCTCAATACTCATTCCCCGGCCTCACTCTACAAAGCCTTTGAACCGGCAGAAGCACAACGCATCTTGAGTCGATTGGAATTCTGCCATACCCCCAAACATGGCAGTTGGCTGAATATGGCCGAGATTGAACTGAGTGTTTTGAGTCGTCAGTGCTTAAGTCGCCGGATTCCTGATCAGGAGACACTCAAGCGTGAAGTGGATGCCTGGCAAGACGAGCGCAATCATCAGGAAACATGGATTGATTGGCGATTTACAACGGCTGATGCCAGGCTAAAATTACAACATCTCTATCCGTCAATTGATTGTTGACTGGACACTAGTTAGGGAAGAAGGCAGGAAAAGAGAATAAAATCCTCTCCACAGAAAGAAATATCGGAGAGGATGAAGATGATTGAGACAATTGTGGCACTGTATTGCGTGATTGACGACATCCTCACCGCCATCGGTCACCAGGAAGACTCTCGCCGTCGTATCAGCGACACAGAAGTCATCCTCACAGCCCTGGTCGCCGCTCGCTTCTTTGCTGGGAATCACCAACAGAGCCGAGACTATCTTGATGAACACGGACTCATTCCTGCAATGCTGAGTGCCTCACGGCTCAATCGCCGTCTGCATCTGGTCTCGGAACTGATGTACGAGTTGCAAATGCAGTTGGGACAAATCTGGATGGAGCTGAACACTCAAAGTCAGTATCGGCTCGACTCCTTCCCCGTACCCGTCTGCGACAACATCCGCATCCGACGCTCGCGTCTGTTCGGTGACGAGGAGTACCGAGGATATGTTGCCTCCAAGAAGTGCTACTTCTACGGCCTACGCATCCATCTGGTCAGCACGATTGATGGTGTTCCGGTGGAGTGGGTCTTCCTGCCGGGGTCGGCCAATGACGTGCGGGGATTGCGAACACTGCCATTGAATTTGCCCTCAGGCAGCGAGCTGTATGTTGATAAGGGCTACACCGATTATGTCGCTGAGGATAATTTAGCTCGGGCTGATGGTATCAAGCTGATGCCGCTGCGCAAGAAGAACTCCCAGCGAGCTGACAGTCCTTGTCTGGCTTACATCAAACAGACTCTACGTCATCCCATCGAGACCACCTTCAGTCAGCTGGTCGCCCGCTTTCCAAAACGGATTCATGCCGTTACGGCTGCTGGCTTTCTGCTCAAGGTTTCTTCTTTCATCTGGATGCATTCCCTTGAATCCACCTTTCTCTGACTGCTTCCTTCCCTAACTAGCAACTTGGGTTAGTAGAGGGTGTCAAAACTCTCGGCAAAGGTTTGCTGGCAGTGAGGGCAGAAGTAGCGTTGATGACCATTGGGCATTTTGCCGTGTTTGTGGGTTTTGGGATGACCGCAGAGCCGACATTCCATAGTTTTAGTGCAGTGGTAACGATTCCTCTACTTTACCAAACCCACATCATTTTGACGCACTACCGACTGCCATACCCTTTCTGTACCGTGTTCTGGGGTTAACTACTGTCACTCTCATCGCTGGCAGGACAGCCACTCCCGGTTTAGCCCAATCCATCATCGCGGCTCCCGACCGGACGGGAACAGAGATCCAGCAGGATGATCACCTCTACCGCATCCAAGGGGGGACATCAGCGGGGTCTAATCTTTTCCATTCTTTTGAACAGTTTGGATTAAAAGCCGGAGAAGTGGGGCAATTTCTCAGTCAGCCCGGCGTGACGAATATTTTGGGGCGAGTGGTGGGGGGAAATCCATCGATCATCCAAGGGGTGCTCCAAGTGATGAATCCCCAAGCGAATCTATACCTGATGAATCCGGCGGGGATTGTCTTTGGGGCGGGGGCAAGCCTGGATATTGGTGGGGATTTTTTCGCGACGACGGCGGATCGGATTGGGATTGGAGGGGGATGGTTTGAGGCGACGGGGCAGAACGATTACGCCGAGTTGGTGGGGAGTCCGCGCCAATTTGCCTTTGTGAACGCGGAGCCGGGGGGGATTCTCAACGCGGGGACTTTGGCGGTGGGTGGTGATTTGGGCTTGGTGGGGGGAACGGTGGTTAATACGGGGCAATTGTCCGCGCCCCAGGGTCGGGTGGTGTTGGCGGCTGTGCCGGGGACGAGTTTGGTGAATCTGTCGCAGCCGGGAATGTTGCTGAGTTTGGAGGTGGAGCAAGGGGCGATCGCATCGGGAATCACGCCGCTCGATCTGCCGCGTCTGCTGACCTGGGACGGTGTGACGGCTGAGGGAGTGCAGCGGGGCGATGTGGCGATCGCTGGCCCCATTTACGGCCAAACGGTGGATCTTCTCGCAGCGGGGCGAGTGTCCCCCAGCGATCCGGGTTTGATTCGCACCGGAGATGGCTCACTGTCGGCCCCCACCGTGACACGCTTCGCGACCGATCCGGATGCGTCCCTTTCTTACCTCTTGATTGACAGCGCGATCGCAGATTATCACCCCCTCCTCTACAACACCGCCCCCGGCACGATCGCCACGGTGATCACCCCAGACCAAGCCGGTGTGACCGTGGTGGGCGATCGCCTCTCGACCCTGGCGGCGGCAGGTCAAACCGTAGACTCCGTACAAATTTTCGCCGATGGCCAGGTCGGGAATTTTTGGCTCGGTCGTGATTTTGTCAGCGCGGCGAATGTGGCGGACTATCAACAACCCTTGCAAACCTGGGCCGCTGGCCTCGCCCCCGATGGGGATATTTTGCTCTATAGCTGCTTCACGGCCTTGGGAGTGGTAGGGGATAGGGTAAGGGCGATCGCACCCTTGGCCACTTCAAGCTCGAAGCGTGTGCCCTCAATACCTCTGGTTACCCAAGGGGCTAACACTTTCTCGGTGAGAGTTAAGCCCCCCATTGTGAATATTGCAAATTGCGAAGCCTTGACCCGTTTAGCCTTGGGGCGGTCACAATTTGGTATATCCTAGCCGAAATAATCAAGCTCAACTTCAAATAGTTTGGTGATTGTCCTGTGTTAGAAGTCTGTTTGTTTGCCACAGTGTTATGTGGATTTTTCGGTACGATCTTCCAGCCAGAGAGTGGCATGATCGAGATTAGCAACACGTCATGATGTTAGAAACTATTCTCTGGGTGCTCTGTCCCTTTGTAGCGGGCTTTGTGATCATGCTGCTGCCTCGCTTGGATCGCCTCTTGGCGGTGGTGGCGGGGTTGGTGTCGGTGGGGTTTGGGGCCCAGGCGTTAGGGATGCGATCGCCCCTCATTTTTCAACTCCTCGATAGCGCCGGGGTCACCCTCCAAATCGATACCTTGGGGGGCTATTTCATCCTCACCAATGCGGTGGTGACGTTGGCGGTGCTGTTCTACTGTTGGCAGAGCGATCGCACCTCGTTTTTCTATGCCCAACTGTTGATGCTCCACGGCAGTTTAAACGCCGCGTTCATCTGTGCCGACTTCATGAGCCTCTATGTCGCCCTAGAAGTGACCGGCATCGCCGCGTTTTTACTCATTGCCTATCCAAGGAGCGATCGCACCCTCTGGGTGGGGCTGCGTTACCTCTTCATCAGCAACGTTGCCATGCTGTTCTACCTCGTCGGCGCGGTGTTGGTGTATCAAACCCACCAATCATTCCAATTCGCCGGCCTGGTGGATTCGCCCCCGGAAGCCCTAGCGTTGATCTTCCTTGGCCTGCTGGCCAAGGGGGGAATTTTCGTCTCGGGCCTCTGGCTCCCCCTCACCCATTCCGAATCAGACACCCCCGTCTCGGCCATGTTGTCGGGGGTGGTGGTGAAAGCCAGTTTGTTACCGCTGCTGCGGTGCAGCTTGATCCAAGCCGAAATTGGCGCGATCGTGGCAACCCTGGGCATTGGAACCGCCCTCCTGGGGGTGGGGTTTGCCATGTTTGAACGCGATGCGAAACGAATGCTAGCCCTTTCGACCCTCTCCCAGGTGGGGTTTATCTTGGTCGCCCCGGAAATGGGGGGCTTTTATGCCCTCAGCCATGGCATGGCAAAATCATCGCTGTTCCTCTCCTCTGGCTCGCTCCCCAGTCGTGACTTTAAGGTGCTCCAACAGACTCCCCTGGCTCTATCCCTCTGGTTACCCTTAGCGATCGCCGGTCTCTCCATTTCCGGCTTTCCCGGCGTGATCGGGTTTGGCGCTAAGGTGTGGACGACCAAACAACTTCTGCCGTGGCAAGGCCTCTTGATGACCATCGCCGCCACGGGAACCGCCGTTGTGTTTGCCAAATTCCTCTTTTTACCCCGTGGGCCGTGGCAACCCCCCAAACCCAACTACCTCGCCGCCCAACTTCTCCTCCTGGGGGGGCTGGTGGCGGGCAATGGGTTCTATCTCAAGGCCTATACCCTGGCGAATCTGGGTAAAGCCCTGATCACGATCGCGATCGGGTGGCTCCTCTACTTCACCATCGCCCAGCGGCTAACGTTCAAGTTGCCCAACGTGGCCGAACAGTTCGAGCATTTAATCGGGGTGATGAGTTTGATGTTAGTCCTGTTATTCTGGATGGCGCTGGCGTGATTATCCCGCTCATGCACCTCGTATCGTGACACACGTTAATCGGTGGGTTACTGCTGATCCATAACCCCAGCAGCGATTCCACCCCGTCGGGGATTGAAATCCCCGCCTCACGCTGATTGGGAATATTGCAAATTGCGACATCTGGATCAATTCAGTCTTAGGAGGTCGCAATCTGGTGTATTCTAGCCGAAATGATTTAGCCTAGCTTCAGTCTTTCGGTGGGTGTCCTGTGTTAGAAGCCTGTATTTTTGCCACAATTCTATGTGGTTTTTTCGGTATTATCCTTAAAAAAAATTTCATGATGAAGATCATCGCGATGGACGTGATGAGCACGGGGGTGATCGCCTATTATGTGCTCGTCGCAGCTCGCAATGGTCTGTTTACGCCGATTGTGGGCAGCGCGGAGTCGGGCAACTATGCGGACCCTGTGCCCCAGGCGGTGATTTTAACGGCGATCGTGATTGGCTTTTCCATTCAGGCGTTGATGTTGGTGGGGGTGATGAAGTTGGCCCGCGATAACCCCCTGTTGGACAGCCGCGAGATTGAAATTAGCAACACACCATCATGATCGCAGCAACGATGCTATGGGTGCTCTGCCCCTTTATAGCGGGCTTTGTGATCATGCTGCTGCCTCGCTTGGATCGCCTCTTGGCGGTGGTGGCGGGGTTGGTGTCGGTGGGGTTTGGGGCCCAGGCGTTAGGGATGCGATCGCCCCTGAGCCTTCAACTCCTCGATAGTGCCGGGGTGACGCTGCAAGTGGATGCCTTGGGGGGCTATTTCATCCTCACCAATGCAGTGGTGACCTTGGCGGTGGTGTTCTACTGTTGGCAGAGCGATCGCACCTCGTTTTTCTATGCCCAACTGTTGATGCTCCACGGCAGTTTGAACGCCGCGTTCATCTGTACCGACTTCATGAGCCTGTATGTGTCCCTAGAGGTGACCGGCATTGCATCATTTTTGCTGATTGCCTATCCGAGAAGCGATCGCGCCATCTGGGTGGGGCTGCGCTACCTGCTGATCAGCAACATCGCCATGCTGTTCTACCTGATTGGCACCATTCTGGTCTACCAAACCCATCAATCCTTCCAATTCGATGGCCTGGTGGATTCGCCCCCAGAAGCCCTAGCGTTAATCTTCCTCGGCCTGCTGGCTAAGGGGGGAATTTTCGTCTCGGGCCTCTGGCTCCCCCTCACCCATTCCGAATCAGACACCCCAGTTTCGGCGATGCTGTCCGGGGCGGTGGTGAAGGCTAGCGTGTTGCCCCTGATGCGGTGCGGCTTAATTCAAGACGACATTGGGATGATCGTGGGACTATTCGGGGTAGGGACGGCGTTGCTGGGGGTGATCTGCGCCGTCTTTGAAAAAGACACGAAACGAATGCTCGCCTTTCACACCATTTCACAATTGGGGTTTGTTCTCGCTGCGCCAGCGGTGGGCGGCTTCTATGCCCTCAGCCATGGCTTGGTGAAATCGTCCCTCTTTCTCTCGGCGGGAACACTGCCCAGCCGCAGTTTTAAGGACTTAAAACAGACCCCGATTAATTTTTCCCTGTGGCTGATTTTAGCGATCGCTAGCCTCTCCATTGCCGGATTTCCCGGCCTGATCGGCTTCGGGGCCAAAGTGTGGACGGTGAAACATCTCCTCCCCTGGCAAACCTGGCTGATGAACATCGCCGCCGTGGGAACCGCCATTTCCTTCGCCAAATTCCTCTTTTTACCCCGTGGCCCCTGGCAACCCCTCAAACCCAGCTTCCTCGCCGCCCAGCTTCTTCTCCTGGGGGGACTGGTGGCCGGTAATGGGTTCTATCTTGAAGCCTACACCTTGGCAAACCTGGGTAAGGCTCTGATCACGATCGCCATCGGTTGGCTGATCTACCTTGGCATCATTCAACGGGTGACGGTGAAACTCCCCCGCGCCGCCGAACAGTTTGAACATCTGATCGGGGCGATGAGTTTGATGTTAGTGCTGTTATTTTGGATGGCGTTGGCATAATGGTTAATCTACTTTTACGACTGGGAATTTGGTTTTTACTCACCGCCGATCTAAGCGTGGCGAATATTTTGATCGGCCTTGTGGTGTCGCTATTGTTGCCGCGCTGCTTCACCGCCCACGAACCAATGCGGGAATGGCTGATCATTGCCTGGGAAACCGTGGTGGCACTCCCCCAAGCCTATTGGGAAGCCTGCCAGATGATCCTCTCGCCCCATCGCCATGAATCGATCACGATGGATCGGGTGCGTCCGAATCGCTCCCCTCGGCTCATCTTTCTTGATATCTTTTTAATCACATTCACCCCAAAAACCGTTGTCTTGAAATACCACCAAGCTGGTCAATATGAAGTCCATCGTGTGAGCGATCGCAAAACCCCATGAACCTCCTTCTTATCGCTATGACCCTGATCCTCCTCATCCCTCTGTACGAAGCGTGGCAGGATGATGATATCTGGCAAAAAATGCTAGCCTTTGCCAGCGTTGCCTCCAAAACTTCGATTATGATCCTCTGCATTTCCGTGCTGCGGGATGATTGGATGATTGGGGTGGTGGGGGTGATTATTCTCAGTGTGGGCAATGCGGGGTTTATGCTCCTAGCCCACCTGATCAAACGGATTACGCTGCAATGATCGCCGGAGGAAACAGCCCATGGTAACTGGATTAAGCTATCTCTGCATTGGGATTGGGGTGGTGTTTTGGCTGTGGGGAACATTGCCGCTGTTGGGCGATCGCTCCGTGTTGTTCAAATTGCATCCCCTATCGGTATCCGATACCCTCGGCTCGATGAGTATTGTGTTTGGGTTGTTGTTGAAAATTCCCCGCGAATGGCCCTTACTGATTTTGGCGCTGTTGTCTTTGGCGTTGTGGAATACGATGCTGAGTTATGTGATGGCCTATTGTGTCAGTCGGGAGGACAGCGATGATCACTAACCTACCGGAGGATCTCTATCTGCTGGTGATTGTGGCGCTTTTGCCCCTGTCGGCGATCATGCTCACGGTGCAGGTGAATCCCTACAATGCCCTGGTGATTCGAGGGATTTTAGGGGCGGTGGCGGCCCTGGTGTATTCGGTATTGGGGGCGGCGGATGTGGCCCTCACTGAAGCTCTCGTGGGGACATTGTTGGCGATTACGCTCTATGCGGTGGCGGTGCGATCGTCCTTGGTGATGCGCGTGGGTGTGCTCACGGCTGAGGTGGAGGCTGATCCGGAAAAGTTTGAGGCGATTTATGACCAAATCCGGGCGATGCTCAGTACACGCTATCTCCGTTTAAAAGTGCTGTCCTACGAAACCCGTGCTGATTTAGACGCAGCCTTGACGGTGAAAGAACTCCATGGCCTCTGTCTGCGATCGCCCTCTCCCCAGCCGGATCAACCCCCCTATGAGTTGACGATTCGACTGCGATCGCTCCACGACCTCCTCAGCACCGAACTCCCCCACCAAACCCCCCCCTTAACCCACCTGATCCCCCCTTCGTCCACCGATACCCCCGCCAAATCATCATGAAATGGGTCTACATTGTCGCCGGAATTGCTCTTTATATCAAAATGCTGATCCTGCCGAATCCCATGCTCTCGGTTGATCCGGCGGACATTGTCACCGCCGTTGCCCAAGAAAGCGGCATCCCCAATGTGGTATCGGGCATTATTTTCCGGAACCGTCTCTACGACACCATTTTTGAAGTAATTGTCTTCACGATCGCGATCATGGGTGCAAAATACCTCCTCGCGAACGAACAACCCTACCCCACCATCCACCAATTCACCGACCAACCCTCCGTCCTCCTCGCCCGCCTCGGCGCGACGATCGCCGCCCTGGTGAGTTTAGAGTTGGCGATTCGCGGCCACCTCAGCCCAGGGGGAGGTTTTGCCGCCGGAGTGGCCGGGGGAACCGCGATCGGCCTCGTCACGATTACCTCGTCATCCGATGCGATGGAGGCCCTTTATAAACGGTGGCGGGCGGCGACGTTGGAAAAACTGGCGGTGCTGGCATTTATTTTGATTGCGATCGCCACCCTCTTGGGCTGGAATGTCACCCACGGCGAATTTGGCGCTCTCCTCAGCGGGGGGACGTTGCCGCTGTTGAATATCCTCGTTGCCATTAAAGTCGCCCTCGGTTCCTGGGCGGTGATTCTGATCTTCATCCGCTATCGGGGGCTGTTGTAGCAGCGAACGAGACGCTGGCACAACCGAGGATCGATCCAACAATGGATTTTATGCACCCTGCGTCACCGTGGCGAGGCGCGATCGCCTATCCCCGTGGTGATGGAGATGCGATCGCCGCCCAACTGCACGCCCTAGGGATCACCCGACTCTACGACCACGGGACAAAGCAGATCGGGGCGCAGCGGGTGATTGGGCTGGGGTATTGTGGCGTGGTGATTTTGGGGGAGTGGCAGGGGCAGCGGGTGGCGGTGAAAATTCGGCGCAGGGATGCCCCCAAAGAGGATCTCAGTGCCGAAGCGACCCATTTGGCGGCAGCGAATCGGGTGGGGATTGGCCCGCGTCTTTGGGCGGCGAGTGCGGATTGTCTGGTGATGGCGTATCTGGATGGCTCGTCTTTACCTGCCTGGATGCGAGCACAGCCGGGGGCGATCGCACCGCTCCTAGAAACCCTCCTCCACCAAGCCCACCGCCTCGATCAAGCCGGGCTTGATCATGGTAATTTGCGCTGCGTCACCGACCATGTCCGCGTCCAAGGCTCTACGCCGGTTCTTCTCGATTTCAGCAGTGCCAGCACCCAGCGCCGCCCTGCCAATCTAACCACCCTCACCCAAGGCCTGTTTTGGGGCACAGCGATCGCCAACACGATCGCCCTCGGCCATCCCCTGCCGGAGCGAGATCGCCTCATTCCCCTCCTGAAACGCTACAAACACAACCCCAGCCCCGCCCATGCTGCCGCGATTATTGAAGCAGCGATCGCCCCGTCCTGAACCCCACCCAATACCCTTCTCCCGACGGGAGAAGGGTAGGGAATGAGGGCCGATACAACCGATTAAATGGTCTCCGGTTCGGGGGCGGGCGACCCAAACAACGTATTGGTAAACTTCACATACCAAGCGGCGGCTTGGACTTGAATGATGTAGCCCATGGCGATAATTAGGGCAATTTCGGAACCATCTTCCGGGCCAAAAACGGTAATCGCGATCGCTAGGGCAATGGATAGATTCCGCATCACCGTACCGTAGACGAGGGCGATCGCATCGCCGCGATCAAAGAACATTTTGCCCACCATTGTACTCAGGGTAAAATTCACCCCATAAATAATCGCCAAAGGCACAAAATACCCCACCAACGCCGCCGGATTATTCACAATCGCCGTCGCCTTCAACGCCAACGCCACAAACACAATGCCCAAAACTCCAACACTAGAAAACACCGGGAATTTTTTCTTGAGGTCTTTTTGATAGCGTTTTTCACCCCATGCCCGGATAATCGCCACCCGCGTCACCACCCCTAACAGCATCGGCAAAAAGACAATCGTCACAATCTGCTTAAACACATCAGCTAACGGAATTTCGACCACCGTTCCCATCAGCCACTTCGCATAAAATGGAGTAGCCAACGAGCCGATAATCAGTCCAATTACCGTCATTTGCACCGCTGCATTGAGATTTCCTTTCGCAAATCCTGTCCAAGAAATCGTCATGCCACTGGTGGGCAACAGCGACGTTAACAACAATCCCAAAGCCACCAACGGCTGATCCGCAAAAAAGAGTTTACCTAAGCCAAACGCCAAAAAGGGAATAATCGCAAAATTAATCAGTTGAGTCACCAATTGCAGCCGTATATTTCCGCCCATGAACACCTTCGCCACTTGCAGGTTAATCATCATTGGATAAACCATCAAAAAGGTGAGGGGAATAATCGTTGCTCGCAGAAACATCGGGTCAGTCACACTACCGAAAATTAGCCCTAAAACCATCACGGCGGGAATTGACCACACTAAATTTTTTTGTAAAGATTCAAAAAATTTCCACATCATACGGAATTTCGTTCATTTAATAAATAAAGGTTTCTAGCACCCTTCTCCCGCTGGGAGAAGGGCAGGGGATGAGGGCAGCCATGTTAAGCCGGGACGGGTTCGGCGACGGGGAGGCGATCGATCACGTCGCGCATCATGGTGCTGGCTTCGAGGGCAATTTCTTTGGCGGCGGGGCTGTGAACCATCAGGAACATCATGAGGGGATCAATGGCGGAGACTTCGACTCGGCCATCGTCATGTTCTTGAACCACGACATTGCAGGGATAGAGCACACCGGCTTTGTCGTCGGTTTCGAGCATCCGATGGGCAATGCCGGGATGGCACGCACCGAGGATTTGGTAACGACGGAAATTCACGTCTAATTTTTTCTTCAATGCCCCTTGGACATTAATTTCGGTGAGCACGCCCATCCCGGCTTCTTTCAGGGACTCGGTGACGGCGGCGCTGGCATCGTCAAAGCTGAGGGGAACAATTTTGCTGAAGTGATACATGGCGTTTGGTCTGTAACGTTTTATTTCTGACATGCTAATGCTACCATATTACTATTCAGTTAAGTAATTAATCAATAAAAATAATTATGGCTACAGTCGTTGTGATCGGGGCAGGACTAGGCGGTTTACCGACGGCCTATGAGTTGCGGCATTATTTATCGGCGGGACATCGGGTGGTGTTGGTGTCGCAGGAACCAAATTTTACGTTTATTCCGGGGTTGATTCGGGTGGC
Source organism: Spirulina major PCC 6313 (assembly GCF_001890765.1). Taxonomy (NCBI): domain Bacteria; kingdom Bacillati; phylum Cyanobacteriota; class Cyanophyceae; order Spirulinales; family Spirulinaceae; genus Spirulina; species Spirulina major. The sequence goes on from NZ_KV878783.1 coordinate 3,665,644, forward strand.
GTTAGATTTAAACCCGCTGGAGCATGTGCAGTTGGATTTGAAGAGGTTGGCCCAGCGGCATCGCTTGGAACTGGTGCAGAGTGGGGTGGTGGCACTTGACCCGACGCAGCAGCGGATGACCTTTGCCAATGGGGAGACGTTGAACTATGACTATTTAGCGATCGCCACTGGGGCCTCCCTCAATCTCGCCGCCATTCCGGGTCTTGGTCCCCACGGTGGCTATACCCATTCGGTTTGTACGCCGGATCATGCTGTGGCGGCGAGGACGGCATGGCGAGAATTTTTAGAGAATCCGGGGCCGCTGGTGGTGGGGGCTGCGCCGGGGGCGGGCTGTTTTGGCCCGGCCTATGAATTTATGTTGATGGCGGATTGGGAACTGCGCCGCCGGGGTCTACGCGATCGCGCCCCGATCACCTACATCACCCCGGAACCCTACGTGGGTCATTTGGGTGTATCGGGGATCAAAAATGCCGAGCGGCTCACCGCTGCATTGATGAAAAAACGCGGTATCCACTCGATCACCAATGCCGAAATCACCCGCATCGAACCCAACACCATCCACACCGCCGACGGCCAGAGTTTCCCCTTTGCCTACTCCATGATTCTGCCCTCATTCCTGGGCGCGTCCTTCATCCGTAACACCCCCTACCTGGGCAACGCCAAGGGTTTTATCTCGACCCATGCCGACGGTCGCCATCGCACCTTCTCGAATATCTATGCGCTGGGGGTGGCGGTGGAACTCAAACAACCGGATCAAACCCCTGTCCCTATTGGCCTGCCGAAAAGTGGCGAAATGACGGAGGCCATGGGCTTGGCGGTGGCCCACAATATCGCCGTGGAACTGGGGGAATTAAACGCACCACCGAGCACGCCCACCCTAGAAGCCCTCTGTTTTGCTGAGTTTGGCGATACGGGGATCGCCTATATGGCAGTGCCGGTGCTGGGTCATCCGAACCCGCAGGATCGCCGCTTTTCTGTGGCGATGCAGGGGCCCTGGGTGAATTGGACGAAAGCAGCGTTTGAGGCCTATTTCATCAAGAAAATGGAATGGGGTTTGGGTGTGCCGTGGTTTGAGCGGTTGGGGCTCAAGACGTTGTTTGGGGTGGAGTTGACGCGATCGCTCCCCAACTCTCCCCAAGCGAGTCAGGTGTGAGCCCACTGGGGCGATCGTGCCGGTCATGCGATCGCCCCAGTTGCAAGTCTGGCACTGATTGCACGAGTCTGGTACTGATTATCAGTGAGTCAGAGGCTCACACTACCCTGTCTGGAATCTGCTGTAGTGGGAGCTTCTAGCTCGTTGACCGGATAATTATCAGTGAGTCAGAGGCTCACACTACCCTGTCTGGAATCCGCTGTAGTGCGAGCTTCTAGCTCGTTGACCGGATAATTATCAGTGAGCCAGAGGCTCACACTACCCTGTCTGGAATCCGCTGTAGTGGGAGCTTCTAGCTCGTTGACCGGACTGAGAGGGGGGATCAAGGGACGGCAACATTCGGGGTGAGGTGTTGGAGATAGTCGAGGGTTTCTTGGGCTTCGGCTTCGTCGATGATGCTGAGGGCAAAGCCAACGTGAACTAGGACATATTGCCCCACTTCCACCTCTGGAACATAGGCGAGGCTGACCTCTTTGACCACGCCTCCAAAACTAATTTTGCCCAGACGTAGCAGCGGATCATCACCCGTCATGCTGATTACTTGGCCGGGAATTGCGAGACACATAAGCGGTTATGGGTAAGGGTGGATGGACGAAATTGAGAGGTTAGGGCAGAGAATCAGGCGGTTGTTGAGCCGTCCAGCGCCAGGTAGGCCGCCACTAGTTGACCCACGGCGATGCTGCCATCATGGGGGGGGAGTTGGTGGGGGATGTGGGGGCGAAACCCTCGGTGCTGGAGTTGGGCGATCGCCCCTTCGACGAGATACCGATTCTGAAAACAGCCCCCGGTTAACACCACATCTCTAATCCCTAGTTCTGCCGCACTGGTGACGATTACGTCAATTAAAGTATTGTGAAATTTTGCCGCCATGCGCTCCACCCCTTGCCCTGCACCGCGATCGCGCCACATCGCAGCAATCAACGGCCGCCAATCAAACCCCATCGCCCCAGAGTCCAGGGTTAAACGTCCCCACGGGTAGCGATCGCTCGTTTCACCCCGGTGGGCGGCAAACTCCAGCACCATCGCCCCTTGCCCCTCAAAGGTAGCGCGATCGCACAGCCCCAACAATGCCGCCACCCCATCAAACAACCGCCCCACACTCGATGTCAGCGGCGCATTCACCCCCTGGCGCACCCCCTGAAGCAAAAGCGTCTGGGTGGAGGGAGTAAACCCAGGACAAGGCGGGCAAGCCTCTTGCCACAATGCCCATAGCAACCCCAACGCACTGCGGCGCGGTTCACGGGCGGCGACATCGCCCCCCGGCAACGGAAACGGCAACCAATGCCCCCAACGTTGCCACCCTGCCCCATCGACCCGCAACAGTTCCCCGCCCCAAATCGTGCCATCCTCCCCGTAACCCGTGCCATCCCACGCCACCCCTAGCACGGGACGATCCCACAGTTGCGCGGTGGCAATAGCGGCTAAAACATGGGCGTGGTGGTGTTGCACCCGTTGCAGGGGGAGGTTGCGCTGGATGGCGTATTGGCTGGAAAGATAGTCCGGATGGCGATCGCAGACAATCCGTTCCGGTGTTGTCCCATAGAGAGATTGGAGGCTGGTAATCGTCTGTTCAAAGGCATCTAATGCCTCCGCATTACTCAGGTCGCCAAGATGTTGGCTGAGGATAATCTGACGATTGACGGTGAGGGCGATCGTGTTTTTTTGATGCGCACCCACGGCTAAGGTGGGGGGCATCCCTTGGGGCAACGGGGCAACGGGTAAGGGGGCATAGCCACGCGATCGCCGCACCATCACCACCTGTCCGGCCATCACCCGCACGATCGAATCATCCACGGGCCGCACAATGGGCCGATTATGCACCAAAAACAGATCCGCAATGCCCGCCAATCGCTCCAAGGCTGACTGTTCATCGGTGCAGATCGGCTCATCAGCGCGGTTGCCACTCGTGGCCACAACGGGATGTTGGTACTGGGCCAAAATGAGATGGTGCAATGGGGTATAGGGCAACATCACACCTAGGGTGGGGTTGTGGGGGGCAACGTTGGGCGCGATCGCTGCCTCGGAACGGCGCGACAGAATCACAATCGGGGCTTGGGGGGACTGTAACAAGGCCCATTCTTGGCGGGAAACATCACAATCCTGCCCAAGGCGTTCCCCCAAGGGATACATCAGGGCAAAGGGTTTATCGGGGCGTTGCTTGCGTTGCCGGAGTTTTGCCACGGTGCTGGCTTGCTCCGCCGCAGCGAGGAGATGAAACCCCCCTAGCCCTTTCACAGCGATAATTTGACCCTCCGCAATTTTGGCAACAACCGCCGCAATTGCCGCCGACCCTTGGGCCACAGGATGCCCTGATCGATCCCAGAGTGCCACGGTGGGGCCACAGATGGGGCAGGCGTTGGGCTGGGCATGGAAACGGCGATCGCCCGGATCATCATATTCCTGCTGACAGGCCGGGCAGAGTTTGAACCGGGCCATGGTGGTGTTGGGGCGATCGTAGGGGAGGGCATTGATGATTGTGTAGCGGGGGCCGCAGTGGGTGCAGTTGGTGAAGGGGTAGTGGTAGCGCCGATTTTGGGGGTCGAGGAGGTCAGCGACACAGGCGGAACAGGTGGCCAAGTCGGGTAAAACCAGGGTTGTTTTTGGGCCAGTGGTGGTGCTGGGGCGGATCTCAAACTGGGGGTCGCCTTGGGGGGGGAGAGGGGTCGCTTCTAGGCTATGGATGGTGGCATGGGGGGGAAGGGCGGCAGTGAGGTGGATGGGAAATTGATCGAGATGGGGGCGATCGCCTTCAATTTCAATGTCTACGCCTTGGGATGAATTTTGCACCCAGCCCGTTAAGCCGAGTTCCTGGGCGACGCGATACACACAGGGTCGAAACCCCACCCCCTGCACTACGCCTGTAATGGTTAACCGTTGTCGTTGTCTATCCACAGGCTGACCTCCTGCAATGCTGCTATCTTTGAGGATAACGAGGATCATCGCCCTCGTGTTCCACGGTCTGACCTTTGGCACAAGAAAACCCCCAGCAGGGTGCTGGGGGCTTTCGTTAGGGACGGGACTGACGGGGCTCGAACCCGCAACTTCTGCCGTGACAGGGCAGTGCTCTAACCAATTGAACTACAGTCCCTTGCTAAGCGAACTCTACTATAACGCGATATTTTTGAGCCTGTCAACCCTTTTTTTTGAGTTTTTTCGCTGGAGGGGATGCAGTGCGATCGCAAGGATGGGGGGGTTGCCATGGGGAATTCTGGACTGGGTTCAGATCGATCGGGTTTTGAAGATCCGATCAGAACACCGATAGAGCAACACCAAACAGAGTAAATGGATCGACCAGTGGGCGATCGCAAACCCCCAGATCAAACAAACGGCAGCACAAACCGCCGTCAACACCTGATAGACATCGTGGGTAATCCGCCGATGCAACCAAATATTACCCAAGGCAACCAGCAACAAAACGAGGGGCAAGAGGGGGAATGTCATAGCGAGCACCTATCACAACGGCAGGAATCAACTCGGAACGCGATCGCAAGCCTAAACCGTCATCACGACCGGTAACATTAGCCTCAACTGTATCATTAATTACAATTTGCCACGGGCAAAGATGACGAACAGGGACAGTGATAGTGATATTTCTTTGCATAACTGTAAGGATTCAGGTGGGGGGGGTTGACAAATCAGAAAAAACAGCTAGGTTAGCACAATGAAGCCCATCGAGATTCCCCCAGCCGTCGAACGAGAGCAACTGAGACAAGCATCATCAGAGGTGCTGGTGGAACTGGTGTTGCGGCAACAAGAGATTATTCAGCAACTAGTCTGGGAAATAGAGCGGCTCAAGAACAACGCCAACAGCGATAGCGAGAGTTCATCGAAACCCCCATCAAGCGACATCCACAAACGCTCAGAACACCAACCCCCAGAAAAAGAGCCACCAAGCCAAGGAAAGCGTAAACCCGGTGGGCAACCCGGTCATCAGGGAAAAACTCGCAAAGGGTTTGGCAGAATAGACCGCTACGAAATGGTGCGAGCGCAAGTGTGTGGGTACTGTGGGAGCCAAGAGTTGAGCCTAGTCCCCCGAAAAACGCGCCGCCATGAAGTAGCCGAGTTAATCCAACCCGCCATAGAAGTAGTGGAGTATGAGCAGCAGTGCTGCTGTTGTAGCCGATGTGGACAGGAAACATGGGGAGAGTTACCGCCGCCAGTGCTGGGAGGTCAAAGCTTAGGAGCCGGACTGCAATCCCTGTTGGTGTGGTTGGGGAACTACGCTCACATGAGCTATGAACAGCAGCAGGAATTCCTAGAGGAACTGGGGAATATCACCGTGGGAGTAGGGACATTACAAGCGACCAATGAAAGGGCATCCCAAAGCGTTAAGCCGACAGTAGAGGAACTGGGAAACTGGGTGAAACACCAAGACTATGCCCAAGTGGATGAAACACCATGGCTAGTCAAGGGAGTGAAAGAGTGGATGTGGGTAGTGTGCGGGGTGGGTTTTTGCCTCTTCCACGCCGCTGATACTCGTTCAAGGGCGGAATTAGAGACCCTATTAGGTCGAAGCTTTGATGGTGTACTCGTCTCTGATGACTTCAGTGTGTACAACGGTTATGAGGTGAAAGCCCAGCAGAAGTGCTTGGCTCATCTGAGGCGGCACTTCAAGAAAGTCTGCAAGCTCAGGCATGGAAAAAATCCAGAGTTGGCGAAGGCATTCCTGGATTTGATTGACACAGCCTTTGAGCAGCATCGTCAGTGGCGTGAAACCGAGGATGGGGCTGCCTATCATCAATGGGCGGCGGGCTTTATCTATGAGGTGAAGGCGGCTGTGGAGCATTGGCTCCCCCTGGCTGGGCATGAGGCGGGCTTGTTATTGCGCTCTCTACGCGATAAGGCAAATCAGTGGTGGTATTTCCTGTCCCATCCAGAAATTCCCCCGGATAATAATCGTGCGGAACGCTCGTTGCGGTTGGCTGTAACCAAGCGTAAGGTTTGTGGTGGCTCGCGTTCGATGGTAGGTTTTGCCCAGACGGCAAGGTTACTGAGTGTGATTCAGACTTGTCGGACTCAAGGGCGTTCGGTGTTGAGTTTCTTGAAACAAGCTTTGATGGCGACGGCTTCTCCTGAGCAAGTCTCCATGCCTTCCCTCATCCCTGCTACCTGAATCCTTACACCTGGTTGGGTCAAGACATCCCCTGGGCGCATCTGAGCCACCTGACTACCTGCATCTGGATGGTCATCGCCGTCATCCAAACCGGAGCAGTCAACCTCACGAAATGGCTGCCGTATCTGCCCTGTCGAGGATTGTTTGCCCAAAGTAAACAGCGGCGAGTCCGACGCTGGCTGGGCAATAGCCGCATCAATATTCATCGACTCTACAAACCCATCATCAAAGCCGCCTTAGCCGATTGGCAGGATGAGGTGATGTACCTGAGCTTAGACACCTCACTATTTTGGGATGAGTATTGTCTGATTCGGGTGGCTGTGGTGCATCGCGGTCGTGCTTTACCCCTAGGCTGGCGTGTGTTGGCTCATCCCAGTGCCTCGGTTGCCGCCAACACCTACCGAGAACTGCTCCAAGATGTCGCTCGACTCCTACCGCAAGGGGTGAAGGTGGTGCTGCTGGCTGACCGGGGCTTTGTGCAGACGGAGACTATGACGCTGGTGCGCACCTTCGGCTGGCATTATCGCATCCGCATCAAAAGCAATACCTGGCTTTGGCACTCTGCCAAGGGCTGGAGCCAACCAAAAGCGTTTCATCTCAAACCCGGTGAAGCCCTCTGCTGGCACAACGTCAAACTTCACAAAGGTGAATGGTATGGTCCGGTTCATGTCATTTTCGGTCGCAACAATGTCAATGGCGAGTTTTGGGCGGTTGTCAGTGATGAACCGACCCACCTCCAGACTTTTGCTGAGTATGGTCTCCGGTTTGATATCGAGGAGGCGTTTCTCGATGACCAGTCTGGGGGTTGGCACCTCCAATCTTCCCAACTTCGCTCAGTTTGTGTTCTTTCCCGTCTCTGCTTCATTCTGGCTCTGGCGACTCTCTATGTCTCAGCTTAGGGTCTTGAGGTTGTCCAATCGGGCAAGCGTCGCTGGGTTGACCCCCATTGGTTTCGCGGCAATAGCTATTTTCGTATCGGTCTTGAGTGGATTCGTACTGCTCTCCTTGAGGGCTGGCGCTTGATTCGGCTTGTTGCTTTCTTTTCTAATTCTGACCCTGAACCGGCTATGGCTTCTCGTCCTCAGCATCGGCAACGCTCTTATCGCCTTGAATTCCAGTTTTGCTCTTTTTCTTACTCCCCTGACTGAATCTTTTGTCCGTCAATCAGGTTCTCGGATTTTCTTGGGCATGGATGTGACTATTTGAGATTAAGCATGGATTGGGTTAATTGTTAGGTTTTCGGGGACGGCGGAGGATGCGCCAGAGGGAGAGGAGGGCGAGCCAGATGAGGGCGAAGGGGAAGGCGATTAGTAAGGATTCAGGTACTTGAAACGCAGTCACAGCAAGGCTTTCAAAATCGAGGTGAGTTCTAAACTAACAGTTCATTCTCAATAAGTACGCAAGACTAGGGGTTACAGCCTTGTTTATTGAGAATAACAAAATAGCCCGAAATAGCTGAAACTCATACTGAGCAATGTTTACAGCCAAATTCTCATGACCTGAATACTTACGGCGATTAAACCGAGAACACAGAGGAGAATGAATTGGACTGTGCCTTTTTGGGCAAAGGTGATCAGGCGTTTGAGCCATTGGGGATAGAGGGGAGCGTTGAGGGGAAGATCGAGGTCTTGATAGACTTGTTGCGCAGCAACCGCAGCCGCATAACCTTCTTCAATTCGTCCTACTTTCTGATAGTTCTGATAGCAAGCAGCTAAATTTTGAAGTGAAATTGCTTCGCCCCGTTTATCCTTGATTTGTCGTTCGATCACTAAGGATTGTTCGTAGTAGTCAATAGCTTTTTTGACCTCTCCTAAGGAATTGTAGGCATTGCCCAAATTGCCCAAGGAATTCGCTTCGCCCTTTTTATCCTTGATTTGCCGTGCGATCATTAACTGTTGTTCGTAGTAGCCAATGGCTTTTTCAATGTCTCTCAAGGAATAATAGGTATTACCCAAACCACCGAAGGAATTCGCTTCGCCTTTTTTATCCTTGATTTGCCGTGCGATTACTAAGGATTGTTCGTAGTAGTCAATGGCTTTTTTAACCTCTCCCAAGGAATAGTAGGCATTGCCCAAATTGCCTAAAGAATTCGCTTCGCCTCGTTTATCCTTGATTTGTTGTGCGATTACTAAGTGTTGTTCGTGGTAGTCAATGGCTTTTTTAACCTCTCCCAAAGATTGGTAGGCATTACCCAAATTGCCTAAAGAATTCGCTTCGCCTCGTTTATCCTTGATTTGTTGTGCGATCACTAAGGATTGTTCGTGGTAGTTAATTGCTTTTTCAACCTCTCCCAAGGAATCATAGGCATTGCCCACATTGCCCAAAGAAGCTGCTTCGCCTCGTTTATCCTTGATTTGCCGTGTGATTGCTAAACATTGTTCGTAGTAGCCAATGGCTTTTTTGACCTCTCCCAAAGATTTGTAGGCAAGTCCCAAACTACCCAAAGAATTCACTTCGCCTTGTTTATCCTTGATTTGTTGTGCGATTGCTAAACATTGTTCGTGGTAGTCAATGGCTTTTTTGACCTCTCCCAAAGATTGGTAGGCATTACCCAAATTGCCTAAAGAATTCGCTTCGCCTCGTTTATCCTTGATTTGCCGTGTGATCACTAAGGATTGTTCATGGTAGTTAATGGCTTTTTCAACTTCTCCCAAAGATTGGTAGGCATCACCTAAGCTACCCAAAGAAGCTGCTTCGCTTCGTTTATCCTTGATTTGCCGTGTGATTAGTAAACATTGTTGGTCGTAGTCAATAGCTTTTTCAACCTCTCCCAAAGATTGGTGGGCAACTCCCAAATTGCCTAAGGAAGCTGCTTCACCCTGTTTATCCTTGATTTGCCGTGCGATCGCTAAAGATTGTTTATGGTAGTCGATGGCCTTTTTATAGTCTCCCAAGGAATGGTGGGCAATCCCCAAACAGGTAAGCGAAGCTCCATAACGCCAGTGGGTGCGATCGCGCCACACCTCGATCAATGGTTCATAAAGCGCGATCCGTTCCTGTTGAAATCCTCGCAAATCAAGAAAATCATTGACCGATTCTCGTTGGCTTGCACCGTGATCAATCACATCAAAAGCCTGCTCATGTTCCCCAAGCTCACAGTGATGATGAAACAACTCTAGATAATCCTGAACTTCGGCTAATTCGCGATCGCGCTCCTCGAAAATGTCCCAGGGATAGGGCTTTTTCCGAGCGTCGTAATAGGCGATCGCCCAACGATGCAACGGAGCGCGATCCGTCACCTGTGCCAAGAGATACGATCGCACAAACGGCAACACCGTCACCCCCCCATTCGCCTGCTCCGTCAAAAGACCACGATTCACCAACCCCCAAAACAGCCCCGACTCTTCCACCGCCACCACATCCACCCCAAACGCCCCGCGCAACACCGCCAACCGCGTCAACACCTCCCGCTCCCGTGCCGACAACCGCCCAAAATTCGCCGCCAATACCGTTTTTAACTGCACCCGTTGATTCCGATGCTGCCCCTCCAACTGCGACAGCACCCCCCCAAACTCCGGAGCCTTCAACTCCTCAATTGACTTTTGCCGCTGCCACGACCCCTGACTATTCAGCAAGCCCGCCGCGAGCGTCAGCGTCAACGGATGCCCATCCACCAACCGCGAAAACGCCGCCAACTTACCCGGCTCCCGCTCCCCAATCCCCAACAAAGCCAACAACCGCGCCCCCTCCTCCAGCTCCAAACCCGGCAACACACACCACGCCGGACAAACTTGATCAAGCTCCGGCTCCTGCTGGGACGTGAGCAACACCTCACTGCGTCGCCCCCCATTCACCCATCGCTGCAAAAACGTGATGTATTCCCCCTGATTCAGCACCGATTCAAAATTATCCAACACCACCAAAAACCGCTCATTTTGCAACAGCGCGATCGCCTCATCACACAACGCCTCAAACTGCATCCGCTCCAAGGTATCGCGGGGAATCTCGCCCCACTGTAAGAGCGATCGCGCCACCGTCTCAAACTTGGGCGCAAGCCCCAAATCAAACCACCCTTTCCCCGCAAAATCATCCCGCTCCTCAAACAATTTCACCGCCAGCGTTGATTTCCCCATGCCTGCCATCGCAATAATCCCGGAGAGCTTCGTATTTTCATCCGTCAGCCAAGCGTTGAGTTTTTCCTGTTCTCGTTTCCGTCCTTGGAAATGGCGAAAATGGGGGCGCGATCCGATAGTAGATCGCGATTTGGCTTGGGGTTGGATGCTCTCCTTTAATGCTCGGATTTCTTCTTTAATCTCTCCTTGACCGTGTTTAAGTTCGTCTAGATCGTTTTTGAGATCGTGCCCAATCTGTGCCGCGATTTTCTGTAATTCCGCCACCTGATCCCGTTGCAGGGCCTCATATCGCGCCTGAATTTGATTCACCACATCCGGCGAAATTTCCCCAGTTCCCGCCACCTGCAACCCCTGCACCGTCCGCAAAATTTCCCCCAACAGCGAAAGCGTCATTCCTGCAAACGCCTTCCCCCCGGTTTCAAAATCCGCCTTCAACACCTCCCGCAACGCAAACGCAAAGGTATCTTGCAAATGCGCCGCCAAATCCGTCACGGTCTGCGGGCTGAGTTCAATTTCAACCGCAGGACAAAAATAGTGAGCGATCGCCGTTTTCCATTCCGACAGATCCAAAACAGCCCGCTGAGATTCGGGGTCAGTTAGCCATGCCGTGAGTTGATCTTCTTGAATGCCTTGGATTAATGTCTGGCCTGGGATAATCGGCTCGGCAAACGACGGCCACATTTCCGGTAAATCTTTGGCTAATTTTTTGAGTGCTTTTTCATCAACGTGCTTTAGGGCAAAATCCGAAACAGAGCGGGCGATCGCACTCCCCACCGCCTTCGTTAAATCATGATTACTCAGATCACCTTTTTTGCGACCATCAAGCCAATCCCCCAACGCATTCGCCGCCACACCCCCCGCGACACCACTACCCCCCGACCCCAAAGCCCCTAAAAGCGACGGTAAACCCGCACAGGACGCGCCCACCAACACTAACCCACTAAACACCGTCAACCGCAGTAATGACATCACGCCCTAGCCCAACTCAATCCTGCTTTTATGATACTGAGGATTAATGGTGTTAGGGTGGGCAATGCTCACCCCCTCTCCAAGCCCTGAAACCCTTGCTCAGTGGGCAATACCCACCCAGTCCTTTCAATTAGTACAGATGAACTATTAGAAAATGGAACGATAGAATACGGCTTTCAGCATCTGCTGTTTTGAATAGTCCATGATCAAGCCAAAAGATTACATTGAGTTTCAAAAATGTTCCAATTTTTTGAAATTGCAAACGTCTGAAACCCTTATTCTTTCGTTGTTTTAGTATAAAATTTTTGTACTAGTTGAAAGGGCTGGCAATACCCACCCTACTCAGCTTTTATGATATTATTGAGCATCATTATCCAAATTGGGTCAATTGTATGATTCTTTTGTTGGCTATTTTGTCGATTTTTTTATTGCTGATTATTGGTATTTTTGCTTTTTATTTGAAAGCGATCACTCAGCCCCAAAAAACAAAAAAAAGAGCCAAACATAGCCGCAAAGCTCATCGCAAAGGTATCGATTTTGCATTTCTGTCAATTCCAAAATCAACCAACTCTAAAATCGATTTAAAAGCGTTAACAACGCTAACTCATTCTCAGGAGGTTTCTAAACGACTCTTCAAGCAATGCTTACGCAAATATCCTGATCAAAGTCCTCAATGGTGTCTTGAAAAGTGCATTCTTGATCTAAGCCGAGATCGACGCTTTTAAATTCAGAAAGCTTCTTCCAAGCACTGGTTATGATTTTTTTAATGGTAGATAAATCTGAAATTAGAAAATCCCTAAAACTCCAAAGAATGCCGGGTTTCATAAACCGTATTGAGACAGTCTTTTAGATCATCGCCTGACCAGGTTCCGGCGTGTCTGAGCAACGAGCGACCCGAACGAGAACGAACACGGGGAGAGCGTTTTGGAGTTGGGGATTGATGGGGATCGAACAGTACCGTAACTCGCACCTGACACCCGGCCAGGGCCTCAGAGTGGCTGACGATTTCTTCCCAGGTTCCTTCGAGTTCTAGTGGTTGTGCTGTCATAACAGACCCTATTGCAATCGTATGGATTTATTATCGGTTACGCCTTACTTCGTGAGCATGATGTGGATGCCGTCCCATTCGGCGGGGGGTGGGGTTTCGAGGTAGCGATCGCAGCGATGGAGATACATCGTGGCGGGGCGATCGTGGGGGCGGAGTTCGGCGGCTTGTTGGAAGGAGGCGATCGCGGCTTGGAAATCGCGGCGGAGGTAATGGGTGCGGCCGCGATGGAACTGGTCTAAAAAGGCTTCAAGGTCCGGGTCGAGGTGGTTGGTGCGGTAGTCGATCACCTCGTAGATGGGGACAGCTTTGCTCTTGCCCTTCACCCGTGTCACATCCAGTTCGCGCACAATCAGGCGATCGCGCCCCCCACAGGCCGCATAGGTGGACTCACTGATCAAAATATCGCAGCCGTATTCCTTCGTCAGACTCTCTAAGCGCGAACTGAGATTCACCCCATCGCCAATTACCGTATAGTCCATTCGTTGGCGTGAGCCGATATTCCCCGCCACCACTTCCCCGGAACTGATCCCGATGCCAAAGCGAATTTGGGGTTCATGACTGTGGCGAGAGGGGGAAGCCTGCGATCGCTCCCGGTTAAACTCCGCCAAACGGTGACGCATATCGAGTGCCGACTTCACCGCCAGCCACGCATGATTTTCCTGCAACGGCAGCGGCGCACCAAACACCGCCATCAACGCATCCCCGATGAATTTATCCAGCGTGCCGCCGTGGTCAAACACCGATTCCACCATCGTTTCAAAATAACTGTTCAGCAGCGCCACCACCTTCGTCGCCTCCAGATTTTCCGTCAGCGTCGTATAGCCGCGAATATCCGAAAAAAGGATCGTCACATCCTTGCGTTCCCCAATCATCAAAAAATCATCCCCCGCCGCCATCACCTGATCCGCCACACTGGGGTTCATGTAGCGGTAGAGCGTCGATTTCATCCGCTTTTCACTACTAATATCTTCAAGAATCACCAATCCACCGCGCACATCGCCTTCCGGGTTAGTGAGGGGATTAACGGTTAAATTCACGCTGCGTTCAAAGGGCTTGAGGTCGGGATAATTCGAGGTGATGTATTGATCCGGAGTGCAGAGGGGATCGTTCCAGAGCACATAGGTGTCGGGTTGATCGGGGAGGGGAATCGCGAGAACGGAATTGAGTTCACCGAGGGAGCGACTGGTCGCGATCGCTGCCTTAATCGTCTGCTCCGGCACATAATGTTTTGCCCCTTGGTGCAAACTATCAATTAAGCGAAATTGCAGATGATCAATGGGGAAAATATCCCAGGCAAACCGCCCCACTAATTTGTATTCCCACAAGGGGCGAATCTTCTCATCATGAGTTTGATCCGGCAGCAGCCCCAGGAGTTCTAATGCCGCATCATTAATCGTCACAATCCGTCCATCTAAATCCGTTGAAATCACCGCATCCGACAGACTTTGGAGCATATCTTTTTGGTATTGTTTTTCCGTCAATACCGTTTCAAAGAGTTTGGCATTTTCCAAGGCGATCCCCGCTTGGATATTAAATGCCTGCATAAACTCTTCATCAGAACTACTAAAACTCCCGTCATTTTCTTTATTAATTAACTGCGTCACTGCGATCAATTCACCGTTGGAATTAAACACCGGCATGCAAAGAATACTTTGGGTGTAGTATCCCGTGCGGCGATCGGTGGAGGGGTCAAAGCGGGAATCTTGGTAGGCATCGGGAATATTGACGATCTGGCCCGTGGATGCCACATAACCGGCAATGCCTCGATTGGCGGGGATGCGAATTTCCAGGGTATCGGTTCCGTCGGCGGTGGCGACCTTACTCCAGAGTTCGTTGGTTTCTCGACTGAGCATAAACAGGGTGCTGCGATCGGCTTTCATCAGGCGGCGGGCTTGCTCCATCACCGATTTCAGGGTGGCATCGAGATCCAAGCTCTGCCCCAAACTGGAGGTGGCTTTCAATAATGCCGCTGCGCCCCGCTGATTGCGGGCAGCGAGATAGAAGGATTGGCAGGTTTCGAGAATAATCCCAATCGAGTCGGCAAAGTCGCGGAACCGCTGCTCATCCTCAGCATCGAACACTTGACCATCAACTTTATTAATCAACTGCACCACGGCCACCACTTGATTCGCGCTGCTGATGATCGGCATACAGAGCATGGTTTCGATGGTGTAGCCCGGAATCATGTCGATTTCGGGGCTAAATTGGGGGTGATCGGTGGCGTTTTCGATGTTGAGGGTTTCTTGGGTGGCGGCGACGTGGCCGGGAATACCCACATTGAAGGGAAGGCGAAGATGGCGCGAATCGGCTTGGTCGGTGTTGTCGAGTTTGGCCCACAGTTGACCCGCTTCGTTGTCAACGAGGAAGATCAGGGTGCGATCGGCTTGGAGGATTTGGCCGATTTTGAGGGTAAAGGCATCCATGACCTGCTCTAGCATGGTTTCTAGAGCTTCGTTGTTGATCATGTCCAAGGCCCGCAGGAATTGTTGAAATTCAGCGGTGATGAAGTCCAGCAGGCAGATGAATTCGTTGATCGAGAGGTCTTTAACGCGATCCGTGAGGATGCTGGTGCGGTTCAACTTGGTGAGTTGAGTGAGTGAGGCGAGGATACTGCCAGTATTGGTTAATGGCATAGTTTAGCTGTGAGGTAGCAACTTGCGTTAAAGACAGACTCTATTGTGGTTGATCATAACAACGATGTTGGGAGTCGTCTGTGTTTTTGGGGGAAAACTCGCGCCAATTTGTGAGGATTTGAGTATCATTCCGCCAGAAATAAACGATCGCTCCCCTCAAGGCTGATTTTGGGGCGTGGGGGAATTTGTGCAGCCCGGATGATGACCTGTGATGTTACTGTTGCAGTAAGCATTCATGCAGGATTGTCAACAGTAATTACACGAGTATCACAGTAGAGTATTGGGTATGTTTGGAGAGTACAGCGTTACAGTGGCAACGATCGCAACGGGTTTGATCGGATGGGGCGCGATCGCACCTCCCGCCGCTGCGGTTCGCCTCACGGGTTTATCGGTGTTTTCAGCCCATGGCGGCGGCGGGATTACCGGGGAACGGATCTGGGATACGAGCGCGGCAACCCCGTTTTGGGATGCGTGGCTGTCTCCGGTGGGGATGGCTGGGGAGTTTTTGAATGAGGGGGGCGATCGCACCCTAAACTACGACCTCACCCCCGGAACCCACGAGTTTCAAATTTTTGCCGATCCAGGCTGGAATTACCAACCCTCATGGTTTCCCTTGATGGGGTTGGGGTTATTTTTTAACGATGCGACGGATCAGCCCGATATTACCGCCATGCGCCTGATGCACCGCGCTGCCACAGATAATCCACCGGATGCTATTCCCGTGAGCGGGCTGATGTTTAACCTAGATGCGCCCCTAGGGACGACCAGTGGAGCCGGAACGCTTAGCGCGGAGTGGGGAACGGAGACGGTGAGCCTCACAGAATTTCAATGGTTTGAAGCGACGGTGTGGAGGCGCGATCGCGTTTCCCCCCACAACCCCACCCCCAACGGCAACCCCGACCAAATCGGTATTTTTACCCTCACCGTCACCGATCACAGCCTCCCCACCAGCGACCCCGAAAACACGGCACAAACCCCCGAAGGCAGCACCGTGCTAGGACTGATGGCGGTGGGGCTATTGCTGTGCTGTCAACGCCGCACATCTGCTCGATCTAAACACCCCTAATCCACACCGCCCTCGGCGTGACGCTGTTGCCAGATGAGACGCTGCACAGCCGCGATCGCCCCATTTAACTCATAGCTTTTCCGCTCCGGATGGGCTAAAAACGCCGCCTGTTCTTGCTGAATCATCGCCACATCCTGCTCCACTAACCCATTGAGTAAGCCCCGCGCCGAATTGAAGAGGCTATTTTTTACCCAACGGCGGAAGGGCACGGGTAATTTATGCAGCCGCCAAAAAGCATTTAAGGATGTGAAATGCACCAAATAGGCCCGCGTGTGGTGCTGATCCACCGGGCAAAAGAGGCAGTAAATCTTAAAATCATCCCCCAAGGTCGAAGCCCAATGGGGATAGCGATAACTGACGTGTAGCGGTTCCGGATGGAGGCGGCGCAGGGCTGGGATAAAGAGTTGAGACACTGACCAAATTTTGTCGATTTTGTAATAGCTTTGGGCTTCGTATTCGGCATCAACGCGATCGCTGTGGGCTTTGATATGTTGAAGCTGCGCCGATGCCCAGGCTTGGTAATTGTCGTGGAGGTGGCCATGGTACATATCCATCAGATTTTCAATCAGGTAGGAATAATGACCCGGACAGTCGATCGTCGTCCAAGAGGCGATGTAGTTGAGGTGATCCCATTCCGGGAGTCCCATGGGGGCGATCGCCGCTGCATCCCCGTCCCCCGGAAACAGCCAGATAAACCCGTCTAACTCCCGCACCGGATAGGTTTTGAGGCGACAAGTGGGGCGTTTTTGGGTGGCGCTGAGATAAGGGACATGGGTACAATGCCCCGTGCCGTCAAATTCCCAACCATGGTAAGCACAGGCGATCGCATCGCCCCGCACCTGGCCCGCACTGAGTTGCACCTGACGATGGGGACAGCGATCCTCTAGGGCCTGCACCTGCCCCCCACTGTCTCGATACAACACAATCGGTTGGCCCCAGAGGACAATCGGCCGCGGCTCAGTTGTCACCTCTTGGCTTTGCGCCACCCCATACCAATGGTTGAGATTAATGCCACAGGTGCGCAAGTCTTGCACCGTAAATGAGGCAGAACAAGCATCAGATCGCATCACGTTAACTCATCAAATTCTTTGCAAACTATATCAGGTTGGCTCAGGGGGGCGATCGCACCATCGCCCCTTTCTCAATTCCTGAAACACCTGAGCCATGAACCTCATGCAGGGCTTTATTATCAAAAAATCCTGATATTTCAAACTCGGCATTAAGCGCACTATGGAGCCGGTTCCCGGACTCAAACGCATGATTCAGCTCACCACAATTGAGCCACAATTCCCGCCAATAATACGGCCTGCCTTTATCCTGAAGCGATCGCGTTTGTGCCTGACCGCATCTCACCAGCCCAGCAAGTGGGTCAATCCGCATCAAGTCTGCAACAAGTATGGGCAGATCATAGGTAGAAACTAAATGTAAAGAAGTGTAAAATATGCCCATGATTCCCAAGTTTTTCACATTCTCTGTTTAGCTTGTTAAGTAGATTCTGTGTACCGAATCCTACCCATCTCTCTTTGGTCAGTTGCTATGGATACTCTCACGCTCGTTCCCAACACCGTCAAGCACCGCATTCGCCTCAGCGAGACCCTGTATGAGATTTACAGCAAAATTCATCGCGTCCACACCTTAACCAATGTGGAATATCAAATCCTCTACACCCTCAAACAAGATCAACACCTCAGCGAAGATCACCGCAACATGTTGACCCGGATTTTCTACACCCTCGAAAAGCACGACCGTTACTATCGCTCATCTCAGTGCTACGCCTAAAACATGCCTAGGCTTGTTGTTCTGTGCCCTTGCGATCGCTGCTGATGCGATCGGTCATCGTTGTCAGGGCTGTTTTGATCACGGTTAGCGAATGACCCGCAGTTGCTGTTCTCGGCGCGTGAGACTATCGCACAGCACTCGCACAATATACCCTTCAAGCTGATTCGCGAGGGTCGGATTTTCTAACTTCATCACCCGAAAGGCAGCTTGACTAAGGCCATAAAGCTGGGTTTCCACATCAGCGATCACGGTGGTAGAGAGGGGAGGTTTACCATAGAACCGCATTTCGCCGAGAATATTGCCGCCGGTGACGGTTTGCAGGCGTTTACTGCACCCCTCTTCAAGTTGCAACAAAACGCTCACCCGCCCGGATTCCACAAAGTAAAGATAATCACTGGCTTGCCCCTGTTGATAGATCACCTCTTCGGCGGCGACGGTTTTGGGTTCTAGATAGGACAAGAAGGGGTAAACCTGGGCGGGGGTGAGAAACATGTCGGTGAGGAGTGTGCCGAGGGGGATGCTGGGTTCATGGTGCTCGGTGGTACGGAGGAGGAGGTTTTCGCACCATTCCAAGCCGCGATCCATGTCGGCGAAGAGTTGGCAGGAGGGTTCGGGGAAGAGGGCGCATTGGGTTTGATCGAGGGCGATCGCTTGTCCCTGCTGGAGCGTCGCTTGGAATTCCGCCGAAACATTGGTAAAGACGAGGGTGATTTTTTCCTGTTGGGCAATTTTGAGGATTTTATTGCAACTGAGGACGGCAGAGGCATCAATGCCCGTCACTTGGCGAAAATCCAACAGAATAAATGTCACAGGCGGTGCGTTCTCCTGTTCAACGCGCCGCTTCACCTGATTGAGGAGATAGTTCGCCGTGCCGAAAAAGAGAAACCCTTGCAATTCCAAAATAAAGATTTGATCCCCGATCGCCCGCAACTGCACCAAGGCCGCCGGACTGCGTTCCACATTGCTGTGGGTCGTTGCACCGGAGAGCACTTCTTTGGCCACATCGACGCGGCTGTAGTCATACATAAAGAGAATGACCGCCAAAATAAACCCAATGACAATCCCCTGTAAAAACCCGATCGCATTGATCGCCACGAGAATCACCACGACGATCGCATAGTCCCAGCGCGGCAGGGTAGACCAGGATTTAATCAGCCATTTATCTAGCAATGCGACCCCCAGATAGAGGAGGAGACAGCCGAGGACGGGTTTAGGGAAATAGGAGAGGAAGGCCGAACCGAGACCGAGGACGGCAAAACAGGGGAGGGCGGCAATCACTCCGGTGAGGCGACTGTGACCACCGATGCTATGGACGAGGAGGGTACTGGGGAGGGCTTGGTTCCCGACCATGCCGCTGCCAAATCCGGAGGCGAGACTGGCGAGGCCAATGGAACGGAGTTCGGTGTTGAGGTTGAGGTCGCGCCCGACGACGAGTTCAATGCCGCTGTTGCTGAGGACGAGGGAGAGGAGGCTAATCAGGGCGACGGTGATCAGGCTGCCGGATTGCTGGGCGATCGCCCCCCAATCCACTGTGGCTAAATCCCCAAAGCCCACGGGCTGCCACAATCCCCCGGCCGGAAATGGCCCCAAGAGCCACCCCGCTGCACGGGCTTGATCAATGGGGGTATGGGTCAGCCAGAGGGCACAGTAAAACAGACCCATCAGGGCGATCAGCGTGCCGGGCATGACGAGATAATGCTTAAACCGATTCGACAGACCAATCAAGATCACCGCAAACAGCAACCCCACCCCCCAATATTGCCAAGTGCCATCGGTGCAGAGATCCGGCAGGGTGCGCCAGGCCAGGGGTTGATCGGTCGTGACTTGGACAAAGCCATCGACGAGGAGCCAGCCTGTGCCGGCCATAAATCCGCCAACGACGGGATAGGGAACGAGGCGAATGGCATCCCCCAGGCGGCAGAGTCCCAGGGTCAGGAGGAAACTGCCGGTGAGGAAGGAGGCGAGGGCGATCGCGACGGAAACCGTGAGGAAAATGGTGCGATCGCTCTCGCCGGCCATCTGGTCTGCCAATTGACCCGCCATCATCGCCAAAATGGCCGTGGGAGCCGCGAGGGGCGTGGCAATCATGCCCGGTAGCGTGCTCGTCAGGGCAGCAACGACACTGATCACCCCAGTGCTCAACACCGCCATACCAACCCCGCTCGATAGATTCACTCCCAAGGTGCCAGAAAAAATCAAAGCTGCATAGGAAATAGCACGAATCACGCCGATTAAACCGGTGACGAGGCCAGCGGTGAGGCTTGGGACTAAAATGCTGGGGTGTAAGGGTATCCAGCGTTGCCAGGGAGACTGGGCAGGGGTGGGGAGTGAAGTGGGAGACATCATGATCTTCGCGGGGTGGACTGTCTTTAAGTGTTGGGGAAATTGACAGGGGCGATCGTAGTCGTCTTTACGAAAATAGTGCGGGAGTCTGAAAGCCCCGTCAATGACAGGGTGCTCCGGCTGAGGAGGCGGGAGGGAGGAGCACAGCAAGGCGTGAGATTAGCAGGCGGGAGTCGTGCAGGGGATGGTAAAAAAGAGCGTTGTGCCTTCCCCTACGCAGGATTCGGCCCAAATTTCCCCCCCGTGACGCTCGACAATTTTTTGACAGGTGGCGAGGCCAATGCCCGACCCTCGGATCGAATCGTCATCCTGCTTGACCCGATGGAAGAGTTTAAAAATGTGATCGCACTCCTGGGCGGGAATGCCTTGGCCATTGTCTTGAATGCCAAATTGCCAGCATTGATCCACCTGTTGCCCCCAAATCCGAATCCGAGGCGACACACCGACACGGGAAAACTTGATCGCATTACTGATCAAGTTTTGAAAGAGTTGTAAGAGTTGTGAGGTGTTACCCACCAGGGTGGGGAGGGGTTCAATGTAGATTTCGGCTTGGCTATCGTCGATCGCCCATTGCAGATTGGCGATCGCTTCATTGAGAATGCTCGTGCAGTTCACCGGCATCACCGCATGGTTTTCCATCCCCACCTGGGCATAGGTCAAGAGATCATTGAGCATCTGATGGAGGCGATCGCCCGCCGTAATAATCTTATTCACATAGGCCAACGCCGGCGGCTCCAAGCGATTGCCAAATTGCAGTTTTAACAGCTTGGCAAATCCCACAATACTTTGCAGCGGTTGACGAAGATCGTGGGACACCATTGCCGTGAATTGTTCAAGGGCTTCGTTGGAGCGGGTTAACTCTTGATTCAACTGTTGCAGTTGCAGATTAGCCGCTTGCAGCGCCGCCGTCCGCTCATCAACTTTTTGCTCTAAAAATTGATTAATCTGGGTTAAAACCGTATTTTGTTCTTCGAGTTTAATATCTTGATTAAAACTGCGTAATGCCTCACGAACCGTGGTAACTAAATCGTGATTATTCCAAGGTTTTGTCATGTAGCGATAAAGATGCGCCTCATTGACCACATGGCCCACCGCATCGGCATCCGCCTGACCTGTGAGCATAATTTTAAGAATGCGGGGATTTTGGGCATGAATTTGAATCAGTAAATCATCTCCCTTCAGCCCCGGCATGATGTAATCAGCAATCACCACCGCCACCTGATATTGATCTTGGGTAAGCTCTTCAATCACTTCAAGAGCTTCTTGAGCATCTTGGGCGAGTTCAACCAGATAATCGGAGCCTAATGCCCGTTGTAATTCTGCTTGAACACTTTTGAGAATTGTTAGCTCATCATCAACACAAATGATGGCAAATTTATGAGTCATGTTGAGACAAAACAGAAGAAATTAGTAGTTTGAGATCGGACGCTTTCCAGGGTTTATGAAGGCACGAAATAAGATTCGCTTCTTCATAGGTGCGACGAATCGCCTGTTCATCCGCGTGCCCCGTCAACATAATGGTTGAAATCCCTGGATTGTAATGATGCACCCGAATTAAAAAATCATCTCCATTCATCCCTGGCATTAGCCAATCTGAGACCACCAAGACAATGCGAATTCCTTCTTGGCGAAGTTCTTCGATGATCTCAAAGGCCTCATCAGCACTTTCGGCAAATTCGCAGAGATATTGCGAATCACTTAAGGCTGAGCGGAGTTCAATTTCTAAACTTTTTAAGATGCTTACTTCATCATCGACACAGAGAATAGCAGCGGGGGAAGTCATGAATATTCAACCGGAGAGGGGTATGGAGCCATTGTCCAATGATCCTAACCTAATTGCCAAATAATCCCTAAAGCTTAGAGCGTTGTCCCTGTTGCCGCAGTAGGAAGGGGGCGATCGCCAACAGACTCAGCACAAAAATGATCATCAAAAACGGCCCCATCGACCCCTCCCCCAGGGCCGTTTTTCCCGTCACCCCCAGCCCAGTATAGAGAATCGTCCCCGGAATAATCCCCAAGCCCGTCCCCACCGCGTAAGCTCCCAAGGGAACCGGCGTTAACCCCAGCAAAAAATTCACCACATTAAACGGCGAAATCGGGAAAAAGCGCACCGCCAGTACAAACATCAACGGACGGTGTTGCACCGCCTGCCGCAACCAATGAAGGCGAGGATGGGTCCCAAACCGCTCCGTGACCCAATCATGGAGACAGTAACGCGCCAGACAAAAGGCCGCCACCGCACCGATCGTCCCCCCCAGCACCGAAAGCACCGTCCCCCAAACCCAGCCAAACACCAGGCCCCCCGTCACTGCCAAAACCGTACCCGGTACACCCATCAGCGTTAAGACTAGATGGGCCAACAAAAACAGCCCCACTCCTCCGCGTTCAATCATCGCCACCCACCGCTGATGATCTGCGATCCAATGGCGGACGGGGGTTGTGAACAGGAGCACCATGGCCACCCCGATCAGACTCCAAACAATCAGAATCAGCCAACGTTTGGCAGGGCGCATCGGGTTCATGGGGGTAGGGTGCTCATGGGGTGGGGCTTTGATCAGTGTGGGGGGTGGGTTCGCTTTCGATCTGTTCATCGAGAGCATGGCGGGCAATTTTCGTGACGTAGAGGGTGACGGCAACGGTGGCGATGAAGCCCACAATGCGGATGATCCATTGGGGGGTAGAAACCGCGTCAGAACGGGTTCCGAGGGTGGCGAGGCTACCGGCCAGAGAACCGATGTAGACATACATCACCGTGCCGGGCATCATACCAATCCAGGAGGCAAAAAAGTAGTCGCGGAGGGTGACTTGGGTGACACCGAGGCCGTAGTTGAGCAGGTTGAAGGGGAAAATGGGCGAGAGTCGCAGCAGTCCGACGATTTTCCAGCCTTCTTGGGCGACGGCGCGATCGATGGCTTTGAATTTGGGTTTGGTGTCGATCTGTTGGGCGACCCATTGCCGAGCGCCATAACGGCCGACGATAAAGGCGGCGGTGGCTCCGAGGGTGGCGGCGATGGAGACGTAGATGGAACCTTGGATCACGCCAAAGACGACCCCGGCCCCTAGGGTGAGAATCGAGCCGGGGAGAAAGAAGACGGTGGCAATGATGTAGATCAAGATGAAGGCGATGGGGGCGAAGGCTCCTAGTTCTTGAATGCTGTTGAGGAAGGTGACGAGGTGTTGTTGCACGTTGAGGGCTTTCGCGAGAATGATCAGGGCGGTGATCGCAAGGGTCGCGATCGCCCCTTTCGCCACGGTGATCACGGTTGTTTTACGGAAAAAGTCACCCATGGTTTTGTGCTGTAGTTGGGGTTGAAACGGCTAGAAGATTGCAACGATGCCACGGTTTTACAAGAGTGACCCCCCACAACTCGACCCACATCCTGCTGTGCAAGCATAGCAATAGTCGGCGGTTTGGATCGTTTCAATGGTGTTGAGACCCTGAGCGAGCAGCGTCGCCACGGTCAACGGTTGCCCATCGGGAAGCTGGGCCGGAACCCCTGCCATTTGGTTAAAGTCGCAATCGTAGACGTTGCCGTGATAATCGATGGACAGTTCCGTGCGACACATGAGATGTTCCACTGTGGCGGCGTTGTAGTGGGCGGCGAGGAAGTGGAGATAGTCGGTTTCTAAGCCCCGGCGCTGGAGGTAGTGCTGGGTGCGACCGATGGGGATGTTGGTGATGGTGAAGAGGTGATTAAATTCAATCCCGAAATGCTCGCGCAGATAGGTTTTGTAATCGGCTTCGAGACCTGCTTGGGCGGGGGGTAAGGAGAAGCGATCGCCCTGGGGCAAGCTTGGGTTATAGACCAAATCCAGCCCTAGGTTAGGATCACGACCATAACCCCGTTGGTTCAAAATCTGAATCGCCCGAATCGCCTCCTGATACACCCCTGCACCCCGTTGCTGATCCACATTTTTCTCTAAATAACAGGGCAAGGAGGCTACGATCCGCACCTGATGCTGGGCGAAATAGTCCGGCAAGTCTTCAAACCCCGGTTCAAACATAATCGTCAAATTCGATCGCACCAAGACTGTTTTTCCCGCTGCCCGCGCTGCTTCCACCAGGGGACGAAACCCGTAGTTTAATTCTGGTGCACCGCCGGTTAAATCCACGGTTTCGAGTTGGGGCGATCGCTTAATCAAACGGATCAACTGGTCACAGACTTCCGGAGACAATTCTTCGGTGCGATTGGGCCCAGCTTCAACGTGGCAATGGGTGCAGGCGAGATTGCAGCGGCGACCGAGGTTAATTTGCAACACCGTGATCGGCTGTTTGGTTAAGGGATGCGCGATCGCCTCCTCAAACGGGGTCACTTGCACAGCAGCAGAGATCGGGGATTGAACCATAACAAAAAAAGGGCATTCACTCTGGCTAACTTAACGTATCACTCGCTCACTGATGGTATTGAACCAAGATACTCTGAAATTTTCCTGAGTTTGCCATGAAAAAGAGGCATGGGGGTCATGCCTCTCCTCTCAAGTCAATCGAGAGTATTGCGAGCGTCGCGCTACTCGGTCAGAAGTTGAATATTGCTGAAGGTAAACACCTGGGTGTCGTGGCCTGCGGTGGCGATCGTGCGCTTCGACAGGATCATATAGTCGCCCACTGGGGTGTATTCATCTTCAAAATCGCTCTTGCCGCCCCGTTGTTCGCCCGTGGCGGGGTCGTGATAGACAGAATCGTAGCGGTGGGAGAGATAGCCACCCTCGGTTTGGTGGCTGCTGTGGGTGAAAATCGTAATCACTGTGCCGTGGATATGGCGATGCACCATCGTTACTTCATTGTCGCGGACTTTGTAGCGATCGCCCTCACCCTTGCCACTGATCAAAATTTCCACCGCCCCCGTTTCATCGGTTTCCCCGTAGGTAAAGGTATTTTCCCCATGAACTTGCTCAAAGGGATAGCGCACCCGGTGGATCGAGGTTTCCCACAATTGACCATGAATCGCCTTCTGAGCCGTTTCGTCTTCCACTTCAG
Organism: Spirulina major PCC 6313; assembly: GCF_001890765.1. Taxonomy (NCBI): domain Bacteria; kingdom Bacillati; phylum Cyanobacteriota; class Cyanophyceae; order Spirulinales; family Spirulinaceae; genus Spirulina; species Spirulina major. The sequence continues at coordinate 3,690,799 of NZ_KV878783.1, forward strand.
AAACTTCCGCCTTCATATCCTTGCCCACTTTGGCCCGGCCGGTCACCTCTTGCCCACCCTTGCGATAGGTCACATCCGCCGTATAACCCGGAAACGTCTGATCCCACGTATACCGATTTTCATAGGCCGCTTGAAAGAGTTCGCGGGCTGAAACTTGTGTCGCAGTCATTCGATAATTATCTCCAACCTGTGAGTCGTGCAAAGTATCTGTTGATCAGGATACGGTGCAACGTGGGTACTTTGCCATGGGGGATAACCCCAACACAGCACCCCAAGACGCGATCGCCTTGGGGTTAGAACTTACGCCGCGAGACACGAAAACAAGGGGCTTAAGCCCCTTGTTGCAATGAAAATCTGAGCGATTGGCGAGAAATTCACGATCGCGTCTTGGGGTGCTGTCATGAAGCTCCACAGGACGAGCAAGCGGTGTGATGCTACCGTTTCATCTGTTGGGCTAATCCCATGAATTTCGCCATGCTCGGCCCCGGTCGCCGCTTCGAGAAGGTCTTCAGGGTTAACAGATAATCCGGCGCGAAGGTAACATCGGGCTGGGGTTCTGGTTTGGGGGCAGGTGCGGGCGGCGGGGTTACCGCAACAGGAGCGGGAGCAGCAGCGGGAGCGGGAGCAGGCACGGCGGCAGGTTCCGGGGTGCTAACAACGGCAGCCGGGGCAGCGGGTTCTGGCTCTTTGGCCTTGGGGGTTAACGGTGCGCTAGGCTGGGCATCATCGTCTTTGATCTCAAGATAAAAATCTTCACCTTTGCCGGTTAATTTTTTCAAAAAGCCAACCATGGGGATAGTCTCCGTGAACGACAGCAAGAAAGGGACAAGAGGCTAAACAAACATCCGGCGCGATGTCTGAAAAACGCTGCGACTTGTTCATATAATTTAATATATTAGATTAGTTTTGGTAATAATTCATCACAATTTCAGGGAAAAATCTCAGAATTTGGCAAGCCCCTTGCACCGATCGCCTGATGCCTCAGAATCAGAACAGATCCCAACGCTAAGCCGTCCCCCCAACACCACTGGCCACGCTTCCCTGAATCCTGAACCTTGACCCCCCCCACCCCCGCTGGTTTGCCCTAATGTACTCACTGGGCACTATATAATTTGGGTCATCTTTGGCGATCGCCCGCGATCGTTTCTGTTTTATAGATATAGGCGCGTATGAGAATTCCGGGTTGGCAACAGGTAACACTCCAAACCGTCCCCCTGTCTCGATGGCAGGCGGGAAGCTGGCTGTCGCGGGGGGTGGGTCTGCTGGGGATGTGGCGGACAAGCAGTTGGCTGTTGCGGTGGGCGGAACCGTTGGGGGTGCTGTTGATTGCGATCGCCCTCGGATTCGCGCCCTTTTTCGACACCACCTTAATCGGCGTGCTGTTGATCGCCTGCGGAGCCTACTGGGCCTTGCTCACCCTCGCGGAAACCGAACGGCTCGGCATGACCCCGATTCACCTTGCCATCGGTCTCTACTGGGGGTTAATGATCGTCGCGACGGCCTTTTCACCGGAAAAAAAGGTGGCCTTAGCCGGATTGATCAAATTCAGTCTCTTTTTACTGTTCTTTTTACTGGCGGCACGGGTGTTGCGATCGCCCCGCTGGCGAAACTGGCTCCTCACCGGCTATCTCAACCTCTCCCTGATCATTAGCGGCTACGGCCTCCGCCAAGCCATCCACGGCGTTGATCAACTGGCCACCTGGAATGATCCCACTTCCCCCCTCGCCGACAGCACCCGCGTCTACAGCTATCTGGGCAACCCGAATTTACTTTCGAGCTACATCATTCCTGCGATCGCCTTTAGCCTCGCCGCCTGCTTCATCTGGCGCGGCACAGTCCCCAAATTCCTCGCCCTCACCACCCTGATCGTCAACACCGCCTGTCTTTACCACACCGGCAGTCGTGGCGGCTGGATTGCCCTCATCCTCACCGCCGTCGTCTTCTTCCTCCTGCTGCGCTATTGGTTCGCCGACTTACTACCGCGCTTCTGGCGTAAATGGCTGATTCCCATGGTTTTCGGAACCTTTGCAGCCGCGTTAATGGCGGCGATTCTAACCGTCGAAGCCGTGCGCCTACGAGTGGCAAGCATCTTCGCCGGGCGGGGCGACAGCAGCAACAACTACCGGATCAACGTCTGGGAATCAGTGTTCAACATGATCGGCGACTATCCCCTTGTCGGCATTGGCCCCGGCAATGGCGTGTTTAAAAAGGTCTATCCCCTCTATGCCCGCGCTGGGTTTGAAAATGCCCTCGGAGCCTATTCCATCTTTTTAGAGCACATTCTAGAAATCGGCTGGTTCGGTTTCGCCAGCTTCCTGTTATTACTGATCGTCACTGTGGGCGAAGGCTTGCGCCACCTCAAAGCCCTCCGCGCCGCCCAAAACCTCCAAGCCTTTTGGCTGATGGCCGCCCTGGCCAGTGGGGTGGGTCTGCTCACCCAAGGGATGTTTGATACGGTGTGGTATCGCCCCGCGATTAATACGCTCTGGTGGTTAATGGTGGCGATCGTGGCGAGTTTTGCCCCTGCCAAAGATGCGATCGCACCTCAACCTGTCCAAGAGTAATCTCGTTTGGGGGGGCGATCGCAACTAGGTCAGGAGGTGAACCATGGGTGAGTTGAAAAAGTGGGAGATTGTGCGATCGCGCCTCGTATTTGATAATCCCTGGTGTCGCGTCCGGCGAGATGTAGTACGGCTCCCCGATGGCACAGAGATTGATGATTTTTTCGTGAATGTGCGCCCAGATATTGCCCTGGTGGTTCCCATTACCCCCGATGATCAGGTGATCTGTGTGCGGCAATATCGCCACGGCGTGCAGCAAATCCTGCTCGAACTGCCCGCCGGAGGCTTCGATCCGAGCCAAGAAGATAGCCAGATTGCCGCCAGGCGTGAACTCGAAGAAGAAACTGGCTACATCGCCCCCGATTGGCACAAACTCGCCACCTTCTACGACAATCCCGTCAAAGACACCAACGCCGTCCACCTCTTCCTCGCCCAAAACGCCCAACCCACCGGAACCCAAGCCCTCGACCCCACCGAAACCCTCTCGGTGGAATTAATTCCCCTGCACGAGATTGAACAGCATATTCGCGATGGGGAAATCTGCGTAGCGGGGACGGTAGCGGCGTTGTTTCTGGCATTGCGGTATTTATAGAATTGATGTGGTATGGCAATCCTAGTTGATCTGAAAACGCCTAGACCCGGAGAACAAGGGGCGCAGATCCCTTTGTCTGTTCACAAGTGTTGACCAGCCTCCACTCAATTTGCTCCATAAGCTGTCCCAGTCTTCGCGAATCACCGGGAGCCGCCAGACGGCCACAAGTCCAACCCAGCCAGGCGGGAGTTTGGCCGTCAACCCGCGCTCGAAATCGGAGTGACACATCCGTCAACTCACATTTGCGCCCCAACTTCTGGCCGTTCCAGTAGAAACGGAGTCTGTGACGAGCATGAGTCCCCATCTGAATCCAAGTCAGATGAACTTGATACACACCGGGCGGTAAGGCAAGATGAATGAGAGCTTGGGGTTCACTCCAGCGACAGGAGTGCCCTTGCCAAGATTCAGGTAAGTGAAAACTACAGATTTCAAGATTGGCAGGGGGGCGATCGCCAAAACAATAACGTCCAGAAGGAGGCAGCAAATTGTTCACTGCTGTGGCCGGTCGATCGGAGTGCAGGAGTCTAGCCGCAGCAGCATCAATCAATGCACGACAGTACATTCGCATGGCTTCAACACGCCGCGACGGACGCAAAAAAAGCGTCAGACGGAGCCAGTTTTTGGATTGCCAAACTTGAAAACGAGTCTGTAAAACGGCAGCTCGGTGACCCAGCAAAGCAATGATCCAGTGCTGTAAACAAGCCCAAACTGGAAAATACCAGATGGGAGTTTTCAACACCAAGAACAGTAGCAGCCAAGCATTCACCCGGAGATAATTGCTCCGCTCACTCCAGTAGGGAATGTAAGGAAAGAAGTCGGCAGCGGGATCAGTTGCCTGTTCCGTTAGAAAACGGGCATGACCTTGGATAAAGTCGGTTGTAAACTCCTCTAGCTCGGCGAAGTCCCCAATGTAGTAATGGTGTACGCAGATTTCTGGTGCATAACCTACAGTCAAACCCTTTTGATAGAACCGAGCTGCCAAGAGCCATTCGGCAAAATGTCCTAAATTTGCCTGAAAGCCACCCGATTCCTGCCAAGCGGTTTTGCGTACCACAAAGCATTGGTCAAGAATCTTGCGCCAGGGGTGTTCGAGCATCGCGTATTCAATGTCCGCCTCATACATATCCGCTTCCGCTTCGGACAGACGGTTATGGGTTTTTCGGATGGAGCGGGCACTAAATCCAGCCCAGTCGGGGTTGGCTGCTAAAGCTTGTTTGGCCAATTCCAGCACATTTGGCTCCGGCCAACAGTGGGATTCGGTAAAGAACAAAATATCTCCCGTAGCGATGGCCGCACCTTTGACACAAAGCCCCATGTCGTGATTGTCATTGGCGAGAAGGAGCTGATCCTGCTCTCGCAGAAGTCCCTGAATACGATCGAGGATCGATGGGCTGAGGTGTTCAGGCGCGACGACAATAAGCTCGAACTGGTTGGCAGGAAACGTTTGTTCTCCTGTCCAAGCCTGAAGGCAGCGTTCACTCTGGCCACGATGGAATTCGAGAGGGATAACAATCGAGAAGTCCATTACAGAAAGTTGTTACCAAAATTCATGGGTCTAAAGCCCCGTCCTGGAAGGACGGCTTTTTATGGTTTAGGATTAGCGTAGCGGATAGGGTAATCAACCGCTTTAAAAACCCGATGCTACCTAACCCGTAGCGACTGAACCTTGGCAATTGAATCTATGGGGTTCTACTTCATTGTTCTAGGCTTCCCTGCCAGTAGGTAAAAGATTCACAGGGACTAGACGAATCAGTTTTTGGCAAATATTGCTGCCAATCCAAACAAACTTTGGAGCAATCCAACTACGGTGGGGCACACCGAAAGTAACGCTTGGGGAGAGAACCACCTCTATGTAGGACTTCGCAAGGAATCCTAGGTAAGTGGACTCGGTGAGCCAAGAATCCCCGTGCCTTTAGGCCGGGGAGTGTCAACAGTGTTCATTGAGGAGATTGTGTTAGATAATCCAAATAATTGGATCATGCTAATCGCCTCATGACGACAAGCTCTCTAACTTCTGCTGATATTACCGCTTTTCGGCAACAAGGATTTCTAGGACCTTTCCGAGCGTTTGCGCCTGAGGATATGTCTGAAATCCGCAAGACTCTAACGGAAAAGGTGCTGCCTGTGCCGAGTGCTTACTCTCCCTATCCAACCCACTGCCGCCATCTGGACAGTGAAACGGTTTACCGTGTTTGTTCGGCTCCAAACATCCAAGCGAAGGTGCGATCGCTCTTTGGCTCCAACTTGATTCTTTGGTCTTCAGCAATTTTTGATAAGGCTCCTACCCAAGGGCACAGAGTGGATGTTTATCCCTGGCACCAGGATTTGTATAACTGGAATCTGGAACCGATGTTGAGCATGACAGCTTGGGTGGCAATCACGGCTGCTACTGCGAAAAATGGTTGCGTTGAAGTTATCCCTGGCTCACACCGCAAAATTATCCCACCTGTGAGAAATACCAATCCGAATAATAGTAGCCGTTTTAATGGGATGTCTGCCGATTCAGCCGAATTTGATGCCAGCGCAGCAGTACCTCTAGAGTTAGAACCGGGTGAATTCGTCCTATTCAATGAGAGAACTGTGCATGGTTCCCATCCCAATCGGAGTCGAAATCGTCGAATTGGTATTGGTGTCCGTATTACCATACCCTTGGTTAAAACCGATGATGCGTTTCCCTGTATTCCTCTCTGTGGGCAGGATGAGATGGGATTTAATGCGTATCAGGAACCGCCGCAGGGAGAACCGAGCGATCGCTGGGAGCAGACTCTTCAACTTGGCGATGCCTTTGAATTTGACCGTCCTGCCCCTGGACTGGGTTGGCATCTCCCCGAACGGGACGGAAAACAACATTTTGCTTGGACAGCGCAAGAAGACTGCTGGCTTGATTTACTGCCGGCCACAGGTGGCAAACGCAAGCTGCGCTGTGAAGCTCTGCATATGATCCGAGCAGAATGCTGGCAAAAGTTGGAGATTCAAGTCAACGAGAAACGGCTCCGGCTGCGTCAGTGCCAAGACGGCAGACTCTTCGTTGCTGAGGGTATCGTTCCGGCTGTAGAAGCAGGCAAACGACTGCGAGTAACACTACGGGTGAAGCATCCAACCCGTCCTTGTGATCTCAATCCAGAGAGTTCGGATAATCGCTTACTGGGTTTAGGCATCAGCCGAATTATCCTCATAGATGGAGAATAGCAACGCAACAATGCAGTTCGCTCAATCTCCATCATCAAGGTCAATTAAGATTACCAATCATTAATATCATGTTTCAACCTTGTTAAAATGATTATTTGGATTGCATCTTACCCTTGCTCAGGAAATAGTTTTTTCCGAATTTTGCTACATCAGTTTTCTGGATTTTCTACTTATACAAATTACGATAAAAAAACATCGATTTCACAAAACTTGAGATCCATCGTGGGCTATCAACCGCTGCCCATGTCTCAAGAAAAAATGCAGAATGCCTCTGAGCTTTTTTTTATAAAAACCCACGAGCTTCCCTCTGATCAATCTCCAGCTATTTATCTTGTCCGTGATGGTCGAGATGCTTTGGTTTCCTATGCTCACTATATCTTTGCAAATTATCCAGAGCAGATTTGCGATCGCACATTTGACCAAGTTCTCAGAGATTTAGTGATCAGTTCTAATCACGTTAGTGGTTGGTCTGGTCATGTACTTACCTGGACACAGCGTCAGGCTCCGACAATTATTCTACGCTTTGAATATTTAATTCAGCATCCCCATCCTCAAGACATTATTCACTACGCTCTTCAAAGATTGAATATCAATCAAGACATTATTAGTCAAGATGCAAAAATTCCTGAGTTTAAAGATTCAAAAAAAGAGTACCTTAGTTATTTTCGTAATGGACAAGTGGGTCAATGGTTGACAGAAATGCCGATGGATATCCAAGCAGAGTTTTGGAAGAAGCATGGGTATGCAATGCAAAAAATGGGCTACTCTCAGCATAGATCATTCCTTTCAATGGGAGTAGAGTTTTTTGAAGCTGAGAATTTTGTATCACAAAAAAATGAATATTTTATATTACCAACAAAAGCAATCAACAAATTAAAAACCGAGCTTATTGAGAAAGAAAAAACAATCCAAAATATGGCTTTTTTTCTCAAGCTCTCGCCTTCTTACTGGCTTGTTATTCATTTTCGTCCGTTCTTGAAGAGAAAATTACCAAAGAGATTAGTTACTTTCATTCGTAGAAATAAGAACCCTTTGTCTCTAGAACTACAATTTACACCGAGAAGCATCCGACTACCTCGCTCTTACTATTGTGTAAATAAGTCGATATCAAGCGACGAAATGCCCTGGATTTCAGTTGTGACACCTTCTTATAATCAAGTCCAATATATTTCAAAGACGATTGAAAGTATACTTCAGCAGAAGTATCCAAATCTTGACTACGTGATTCAAGATGGTGGTTCAAACGATGGCACAACTGAGATTTTAGCGCGTTATGCCCAGCAGGTTAGCCATATTGAATCTTCCCCTGATGGGGGACAAGCTCATGCTATCAATTTGGGATTTCAAAAAACCAAAGGTGAGATTATGGCTTGGCTCAATGCGGATGACATTCTACTTCCTGGTGCGTTACATTATGTTTCTGAGTTTTTCAGTAATAATCCGGGTGTAGATGTTGTTTATAGTCATCGCATTTTAATTAATGAGCAAGGTCATGAATTTAGTCGCTGGATCTTACCTCCCCATGACCATGAAATATTGAGTTGGGCTGACTATATCCCCCAAGAGACGTTGTTTTGGCGACGTGAAATTTGGAATAAAGTTGGAGGCAAAGTAGATCAGTCCTATCGTTTTGCCATGGATTGGGATCTATTATTGCGCTTCAGAGCGGCCGGAGCAAAATTTGTCCGCTTACCTCGTTTTCTTGGAGCATTTAGAGTCCACTCTCAGCAAAAAACTCAGGCTCTCTATGATGTGGGAGAGGAGGAAATGAATCGCTTGCGCTGGACTCAGCATGGTGAGACTGTATCGATCTTCAACGTTAATCAAAAAGTCAATCAATATTTACGGCGAGCGAACTGGTATCGTTTTCTGTATCAGATGAAATTACTAAGATATTGAGTCGATAGCGGTTTTCAAGAATATGAGGTACTACCCTCACCCGATATCCCTCTCTCTTGCTGAATGTGCCCAACCCTTATCCCCAAAACACGACCATGGCCCTGGTTACTGTGATTGAACATCCTCTTGTACAGCATAAACTCACCCTGATGCGCCAGGTGAACACCAGCACCGCCAAGTTTCGCACCCTGCTGAAAGAGGTGGGGATGTTGCTGGCCTATGAGGTGACGCGGGATTTGCCGTTGAAGTTGACGGAAATTCAAACGCCCCTGACGACGATGCAGGCTCCGATGTTGGCGGCGGATAAAAAACTGGTGCTGGTGCCGATTATGCGGGCGGGGCAGGGGTTATTGGATGGGATGTTGGAGTTGATGCCGTCGGCGAGGGTGGGGCATATTGGCCTGTATCGTGACCCGACGACCCATGGGGTGGTGGAATATTATGTGAAGTTGCCCCACGATATTGAACAGCGGGAGGTGTTGGTGATTGATCCGATGTTGGCGACGGGGAATTCTGCGATCGCCGCCGTCGAACGTCTCAAAGAATCCCACCCCCAACAGATTAAGTTCATTTGTCTCCTCGCCGCCCCCGAAGGCATCGCCGCCTTTCACGACCATCACCCCGATGTGCCCCTCTACACCGCTGCCATCGATCAGGGCTTGGATGAACAGGCCTACATTATCCCTGGCATGGGCGATGCGGGCGATCGCCTCTACGGGACAAAATAAGCTGGGGTGGGGAGTGCGATCGCCCCCCATCCACCCCCACCCAGGCGGCGAAATCCCCGTTTTCTATGACAATTTGCCCCTGCCATCATAAACTTGTCTTGGAGAGTCAACTACAGGCAGTCAAGAGGTTTTCCGTGAAACGAGTATTAGGAATCATATTGGGTGGCGGTGCAGGTACACGCCTCTACCCCTTAACAAAACTCAGAGCCAAACCCGCAGTGCCCCTCGCCGGAAAATATCGCTTAATCGATATTCCTGTGAGTAACTGCATCAACTCTGGCATTGATAAAATTTATGTTTTGACGCAATTTAATTCTGCGTCCCTCAACCGTCACCTCAGCCGAGGCTACAACTTTTCAAGCATTAGTGACGGTTTTGTTGAAGTCCTCGCTGCCCATCAAACCCCCGAACATCCGGACTGGTTCCAAGGAACCGCCGATGCGGTGCGTCAATACCTCTGGTTATTCCGCGAATGGGATGCCGACGAATACCTGATCCTCTCCGGTGACCACCTCTACCGGATGGACTACAGCGACTTCATTCAACGCCACCGCGAAACCGGCGCAGACATTACCCTTTCGGTGATTCCCATTGACGAGCGCCGCGCCTCTAGCTTCGGTTTGATGAAAATCAACGACAATGGCCGCGTTGTAGATTTCAGCGAAAAACCCACTGGCGAAGCCCTCAAAGCCATGCAGGTGGACACCACCACCTTGGGGTTAAATCCTGAAGATGCCCGCCAAAAACCCTATATTGCCTCCATGGGCATCTACGTCTTCAAAAAAGAAGTCCTCATCGACTTGCTCGAAAAATATCCCCAGCAAACTGATTTCGGTAAAGAAATCATTCCCGCTGCGGCGAGTGATTATAATTTGCAGGCCTATCTGTTCGATGACTATTGGGAAGATATCGGGACGATTGAGGCCTTCTTTGAAGCGAATCTGGCCCTGACGATGCAGCCCAAACCCGCCTTTAGTTTCTATGATGAAAAGGCTCCCATCTACACCAGGGCCCGCTATTTACCGCCGACAAAACTGCTCAATTGTGATGTGAAAGAATCGATCATTGGCGAAGGTTGCATCATTAAAGATTGCAGCATTAGTCACTCGGTTTTAGGAATTCGATCGCGCATTGAATCGGGCTGTAAAATTGAAGACTCCCTCTTAATGGGATCTGACTATTACGAACCCTTTACCGAACGTCAAAACCCCAATGAACCCACAAAAATTCCCATTGGGATTGGAGCGGGTTCAACCATTCGGCGGGCGATCGTTGATAAGAATGCCCGCATTGGTCAAAAAGTGCTGATCTTGAATAAAGACCGTGTGGAAGAATCCAACCGTGAAGATGAAGGTTTCTATATTCGGAGCGGTGTCGTGGTTGTATTGAAAAATGCGGTGATTCCCGATGGCACGGTAATCTAATTCCTTCAACCCCTCTCGATTAATCCCCTCGACATTGGGGCAAAACAGCAGCATAGTCACTGCTGTTTTTTTAATGGTGGGTTTAGGGAGGATTCACCCCTTGCTATACTCGGATAGAATGAGCAGTGACTGCTCGCCACTGAATGCGATCGCACCCTCCAAACAACCATGGCCCTACTCCCAAAATCCTTCCCCTCCGTCACATCCTCCACCGGCAAACGGATTAGCCTCTGGTTTGAACGGACGGTCGCGATTATTGCAGCCTTAAACTTTTTCCTCGTCCTGTTTGACCTCAGCTACATTCCCCTGCGGGATTTTTGGTTGCAAGGACGTGTGAAGTTTCTCAGTTTAAAAGTGGGTGACTTTGAATATAGCTTTCCCGAAGACCCGGTGACGGTGATGAGCTTACCCGTGACCCATTGGTATGACTGGGTTAAGGGCATTGAACCCTATCGAGATACCGACCGATATCTTGACGAATTTGAAATCTTAACAGAAAACCTAATTAGCTATAATCTCTACTCACCCCAGGTGCAACAATCCCTAAGCATTTTACGCACCCAAAGCGAAGATATTATCGACACAAATCCCTTCCAGGTTGCCAATAAAACCGGCACATTAGAGCGCATTAAAAACTTAATGCGTGACCATGTGGAAACAGACTCCGCCAAGGAAGCATTTCAAATATTCTGGAGTTTGGACTATTTAGAAGCAAATGATATTGGCGATCAATTAGATTTTTTTGAGCAAGAAATTCAGCCCTTGGTGGAAACTAATTACTTTCGGCCGGTGGGTGAAAATGGGGAGCCGGTGGATAATTTTGGTATTCTTGATTTTCCGTTTTCGGCTCTGTTTTTTGCAGAATTTATCGCCCGAACTTGGTTAATTAGTCGTCGTCGCAAGGGAGTGACCTGGTTTGATGCGATGCTGTGGCGTTGGTATGATGTGCTGCTGTTTATGCCCGTTCCCTATTGGATGAATTGGGCGCGATTATTGCGGATTATTCCGGTGACGACTCGTTTAAATCAGGCCAAACTGATCGATATGCACCAAATCAAAAAACAAGCCAGTCAAGGGTTTGTGGCGAGTATTGCTGAAGACCTCACGGAAGTGGTGGTGGTGGGCATTTTAAATCAGGTGCAAGGGTCGATTAAGCGGGGAGAATTTACGAATTTTCTATCTCAACAAAATGTCAATCCGTATATTGACCTCAACGATACCAATGAGGTGGCGGAAATTACCCGGTTGGTGGTGCAGTTGGTGGTGAATCAGGTGCTCCCGGCGATGCGGGACGATGTGGAGGCGTTGGTGGAATATAGCATTAATAAGGCGATCGCTGACACCCCAGGGGCCCAAGGGTTAGCCTCGGTGCCAGCGATCGCCGAAGCCCAAAAGAAAATGACCCAGCAAGTGGTACACAATCTATACGGCGTGCTCTACACCCAAATTCAACACCTAATCGAAGAAGACCCCGAATTTGATGCCTTACTCGATCGCATCGTGGCCACTTTCACCAAGTCCATGTCCAGCGAAATAACCGCCCAACAAAGTCTAGAGCGGATGGAATACCTGATGACCTCGTTGATTGAAGAGATCAAGGTGAACTATGTCCAACGTTTATCAGCAGAAGATATTGAGGCCTTAATGGATCAAACCCGTGCCTTGCGCCAAGTCACCCAAATCAATTGAACCCCGGCGAGATGGGGCTGTTCTCCGCAGTTGCAGCCGAAGAAACTCCACTTTGAGTTACGATCAAGCTTAATTCATTATCCTTCAACCCCAATCTAGCTATACCTTATGTCGTTTTTACGCTTCCTACAATTTGTCCTGGGCATCATTTGTGGCGTTGCGCTCTTAGGGATCAGTGGTGCTGCGGCGGGCTATTACTTTTTTAGTCGGATGTCGGTTAATCCGGAGCGTCCGATCTACAGCGAGGAGCGGGGCAGCACATCCACAGCGGAACCACAACCCACCGACGGCATTGTGCCTGAAACTGCGGCGGAAGCGCAATCCGATTCGGAGGCTGCTCCTGAACCGGCGCAACCTGTCGAAGCGGAAGTTCTTGAAGAGGGGGCCTATCGAGCACAAGTGACCTGGCCCGATGGGTTAACGCTGCGGGCGGAACCGTCCCTAGACGCAGAACAGATCGGGAGTTTGCTCTACGAAGATCCGATGATTGTGTTGGATACGACGGATGATGGTCTGTGGGAACGGGTGCGGATGCCGGGGAGCGATCGCCAAGGCTGGGTCAAGGCGGGCAACTCCGAACCGATCGAGGAAGACTAAGGGCCGTGAGTTCCAACGGCAGCAACGGGTGAGGGGACGCTCCTCAACAGGATAAACGACCCAGTGGTGCTACCTCCATAGCGAAATACACCACGGGGCACGGGGGATACATCGGCAAAGGTGGCCACGGTATCCGGATCTGAGGAGAGGGCGGCGGGGGGATTAGTGGAAGCCAGGGGAGCGGCTCGAAAAAACCACCACGCGGCTCCTCCGATGATGAGGGCGCAAATCCCCGCACTGAAGAGCAGGGCTTTTGTTTCGGTTGAGTGTTTCATGGGTGATTGCAACGTCTGAGGGATTCACAACAGCACGAACCCGATGATTTCCTCCCAAGGTTAGGGGCTGCGCCGCTCGGAATAGTAGGTGCTCTCACGTTCACCAAACCAGGCATAGCGATTGTCGCGCACTTGGTCATAGATGCGATCGCCCATGGGTTTCATCCCAGGGATATTCCGGTACATCTGCACAAATAGATCCCCCAAGGGCAAGAGGCGGGCGATTTCTTCAGCAGCCGCACTGCCCTGCCATTTGTGGTTCGGGTTTTGGGCATCCAGCAAAATCATCCCCAAAGCCCCACTTTGGCAGGCGATCCCCCACTGGGCGAGGGTCGCTTCGTCTTGCATGGGGGTGTAGTCAAAGAGATGACCGCGATCAAACTGTTCGAGGAGTTGCGTAAACGTGACGCAAAGATTGCAATTGCCGTCATAGATGACGTGGTATCGAGGATTAGCCATGAATTCATAAGGTGCGCTCCATCTCCGATCCTAGCGGGGATTGGCCGCAATCTGCTAAAGGGGCGATCGCGAGAGGCTCGCACATTGGATTTATCATTGACATTTCAGACGAAATCCGGATTGCATAGGCTGAGCAAGCGCACCCTGAGCTTGTCGAAAGGTAAACGGCGGGGCTATTCCCGACGAGAGGCTTCGCCAACGACAAGCTCAGTCCTCAATCTCGCCCTCTATGATCCGGATTTTTGACATCCTCCCCTCAGCGAACTTGACCCCGTATGCTAGGCTCAATCAACGAAGTTTAGATAATGTATGTGGCAGTATGTAACCCCTGGGATTCCGGATCAGCAGTTTGAACAACTGCCGGGAATTCCCCTCAGTAAGCGCGAGGTGCGCGTGTTGATCTTGTCAGCGTTGCGGATGGAGCCGGAATCGGTGCTGTGGGATATTGGGGCGGGGACGGGGACAATTCCGGTGGAGGTGGGGTTACTCGCACCCCAGAGCCAGATTGTCGCCATTGAACGGGATCAAGAGGTAGCGAATTTGATTCGGCGCAATTGCGATCGCTTCCAGGTCAAAAATGTGCAAGTGATCGAAGGCAGCGCCCCCGATTGCTTACCTGAAATTGAACCCCGCCCCACCCGCATTTGCCTCGAAGGAGGACGGCCCATCAAAGACATTCTCCATGCCGCTTGGGATGCCCTCGCCCCAGCGGGCCGAATTGTGGCCACAGTGAATAATCTGGAAAATCTCTACGCTATTTCCGAAGGATTGGCCACCCTGCAAGCCCGCCAAATTGAGGTGATTCAGTCAGCGGTGAATCGTCTCGAACAGCGGGGACTCCATCAAACCTTCGCGGCGGTGAATCCGATGTTTATTCTCAGTGGTGAGAAGTTCTGATGCCGTCTAAATACTGCTGCCACTTGGCCGCGAGGGGAATTTCAGTAAAGGGAATTAAAATTGGGGGGCGATCGCCCGTCATCACAAATTCCAGCATCGGCTTGCCCTTGCGGGGGAGTTCCCCCGTTACCCGTTGCCCATTCACTTGCAGATAAATCCCCACCACATCCCGCAGCGAAAACGATTGAGGATTCAGAATCCCGTTACGGGTTGGGTAACCCCAGGTGATGACCTCCGCCTTTTGACCCAAAACCGCATAAAGATCATACTTAGCCTGGTCAAACGCCTCAGCCCACTGTTGATAGGTATCAACCTTTTTCCACTCATTCCACCCCGCCCACGCTAGGCCGATAAAACCAACTAAAAGGGGCAACCATAATAATCCGCGTTCCATGGGCTGAATTCTCTACACTATTCAGGTACATCATTCACTCATCCTCGTTGTAACTCACCATGTCCTCCGTCACTCGCTCGCTCCAGAATGCCCTTAATGGTCAGGATCTCACCCCAGAGGAGGGGATACTGTTACTGTCCCAAACAGACCCGGCGATCCGTGAATCGATCCGCAGGGTGGCCGATCAACTGCGGCAACGACAAAGTGGCAACACAGTTACCTATGTGGTGAACCGCAACCTCAACTTTACCAATATCTGCGAGCAGCACTGTGGATTTTGTGCGTTTCGGCGGGATGTGGGCCAAGACGGGGCCTATTGGTTATCGTCGGAGGTGATGGGGGCGAAGGTGGCCGAAGCGGTGGCCCTGGGGGCGACGGAAATTTGTATGCAGGGGGGACTGAATCCGGAGGCGAAGATTCAGGGGTCGGCGTTGGCCTATTACGAAAATTTGGTGCGGTTAATTAAAGAGCCGTTTCCGGCGTTGCATCTCCATGCTTTTTCGCCCCAGGAGGTGGAGTTTATCGCGCGGCAAGATGGGCTGAGTTATGAAGCGGTGTTGCGGGTGTTGCAGGCGGCGGGGGTGGGGTCGCTGCCGGGGACGGCGGCGGAGGTGTTGAGCGATCGCATTCGTCAGATCATTTGTCCGGAAAAACTGGATACGGCCACTTGGCTCGAAATCGTCGGCACGGCCCACCGTCTCGGCATTCCCACCACGAGCACGATGCTCTGCGGCCATATTGAAACCCCCAGGGATGCGATCGCCCACCTCCACCACCTCCGCCAACTTCAAATCACCGCCCAAGCCTACCCCGCCCGGATCACCGAATTCATCGCCCTGCCCTTTGTCGGGGAACAGGCCCCCCCCGCCCTCCGCAAACGAGTGGGGCGCGATCAGCCCGATCTCACGGCTACCCTGCATTTCATGGCGGTGGCTCGGATTTACCTAGGGCGGTGGATTCCCAACCATCAACCCAGTTGGGTGAAGTTGGGCCTCGCCGGAGCGACGGAGGCGCTGCGCTGGGGTTGTAATGACATCGGCGGTACGTTGATGGAAGAACATATCACCACCATGGCCGGGGCGAAAGGGGGCACGGGTTTAACGGTGGAGGCATTGCGAGGGGCGATCGCCTCCATCGGCCGCCCGGCCCAAGAACGCACGACACTCTATCAACCGGGGCGCGATGCGATCGCCGCCCCCACCGCCGCCATCTTCCCGAACCCCGAAATTCCCGCTACAATGCGTTAGCAATGGTGATCAGTGTTCTTTAGATGACGGTCAACGGGTCGATCTTAAGCCTTGATTGTCCATCCCCCTTTTGCTCCTCCCCATTCTTAAACACGGTATTGGACTCCTGCTATTCTCCTGCTCCATCCTCCGCTGTCTCGGCTGCCGATGATCTCACCTGCCCCAGGGCGGCGATCGCCATTCGGCACGCCACCGCTGCTGACATCCCCCGCCTAGCTGAGGTACTCACCGACAGCTTTCACCCCCCGACCAGTGTGATGTTTTGGATGCAGCCCCTGATCCGCTTCGGCATTCAAGAAGATTTACGCGCTCGCTTCCGGGCAGATCTGCCCCAATATTGCTGTTTTGCGGCGGTGTCCCATCCCACGGAGCAAGTGATCGGTACGGTGGAAGTGTCCGTGCGCCCCCTCACCTGGCGACGCTATACCGTTGAATATCCCTACATTTCTAACCTGGCGGTGCATCCCCACTATCGACGGCGGGGGGTAGCGCGGCGCTTGCTGTTGGGCTGTGAACCGAAAGCGCGAGATTGGGGGTTTGAAGCCATTTATCTCCATGTGTTAAATCGCAACCAACCGGCACAGCAACTCTACCAAGGTTTGGGGTATCATATCGAGGACAGTGCCCCGAATTATGGGGGATGGGAGTGGTTTCAACCCCAGCGGTTGCTCCTGTACAAATCATTGCAATGTTCTGAGTAGATGGGGGTGCGTGGGGTATGTTACAGCTAGTCCTGAAGGGTTCTTTAGAGACCGATCGCGTTGGGTCTTTCTGTCCTTCTCTGGACATGGATCACTAAAATCCTGAACCGTTACCGGATTGGTGGGATTGACCATTTGTTTGACCCATGATGAATGCAACTCAGTCACCTCCGCCGTCTGATGCGATCGCTCAAGTTCTCACCGATTTGCGATCGCAAAAACTGCTCGTGGTGAATCAACGTCGCCGCAACGGTTTGATTATCTATAAGCAACATCACGCCGAATTTGCCGGGCCGGGGGCAGTGGTGGGCAGTGTGTTTGATACTGATGTGTTGAATGTGTTGCCGGTGGGCAATTGGTCTTTGTTGCCCCCGAAAGACCCCGAAGAACGCCAAAAAGCCTATTTAATGCGACGGCAATGGGTGAAACTGTTTAAACAGGTCACGGAAAACCCCATCCCCACCCAGCGCGTCCAAGCCATTCTCAATCAGTTTGAAAATTGGTTTGATGTGGAAACGGTGGCACAATTGCCCAATGAGGCGATCGCCGCCCTCGTGGGGGTTCTGCCCCAAACGGTGCATAAAGTTCGCAACCTCACGGAATGGTAAGTCTTCCCCCCATGAATAGCTATGAACTGCTGCGTCAAACCAATCGCATCCGGGTCAGTGACGGCGTGCTCCTGCCCGTGTTGCGGGACACGGAAACCGCTGCGCAAACCCTTGTGGTGATCTGGCCGCAACTGGGGGATTTTGACAGCCTTGAATACGCAACCTGGATTCAGCGCGATCGCGCCCATTTCCACCACGCCAACATTGCCGTGCGGGCCGTGGGCATTGGCGATCGCAACTCCGGCCAACGCTTCTGCGACTATACCGGCTTCCCCGCCGCCGAGCTTTTTGTCGATCCCGAAGCCCAACTCCACCGCGATCTCAACCTCTATCCCGGCTTAACTTTTAAAATTCCCGGCCTCTCCCCCGGCCAAAACGCCTGGCTGAATCTGCTGCTGATGTGCGCCGGGATTGGTAGTCCTGGCACGTTGCGGGAAGTGTGGCGCGGCTATTGGGGCGATCGCCACGGCCCCCAACTAATCCACGACGACGAACAGGTCAACGCGCCCCCCTTGCCCTCCTTTCGGGGGTCAGTCTTTAACCTAGCCGGGGGCAACGGCTTCCAGCGACCCTTTGAACTCGCCACCGTCCGCCTCCGCAACATGGTAGAGGTGCTCTCCCATTGGCGCACCTACGTCCCCGACTCCAGCTATCTCCCCCAGCGGGGCGCAACGTTTCTCTTTAACGCATCAGGAGAACTCGGCTACGAATATCGCGATCGCGGCATTTTGGGCTATGCCGCCGAAATGCGTCGCCCCCTCTCATTCTTGATCCCCACCCAAGGGCCAGCAGGGAATCGTTAGAATAATATCTCTCTGGCCAAACAACCCCAGCTAGACAGTCCCACTCAAAACGGTATCAACCCTTAATCGAACATCATGGTGGAAAAAATTCAAAAAACAGACCAAGAATGGCAAGCTCAACTCACCGCTGAACAGTTTAAAGTCACCCGCAAAAAAGGCACAGAACGAGCCTTCACGGGCCAATATCACAACAACAAAGCCAGCGGAACCTATAAATGCGTGTGCTGCGGCACACCCCTCTTTACCTCAGAGACTAAGTTTGACTCCGGAACGGGTTGGCCGAGCTTTTACGCGCCCATTACCGAAGATAATGTGGCCTATGAAAGCGATCGCACCCTGTTTATGGTCAGAACAGAAGTCCTCTGCGCCGCCTGCGATGCCCATCTCGGCCATGTGTTCAACGATGGCCCCCAACCCACCGGCAAACGTTACTGCATGAATTCCGCTGCCCTAGACTTTGAACCCCAAAGCTAGACCCGGTCAGCCCAACTCCCACGGAGATCCGTCCCACCCGCACCCCTGCCTTAAAACTCCCACTCCTCGCCGTCCGAGGCATCGGGAGTGTTTTTCGTGGGGTCACGGGGAGGGGGTGAACTTGGCTCCGGGTCTGGGGTGGCAGGTGGCGGCGTGATCACACGGTAGTTAGCATCATAAATGCCATCAGCGGGGCGATCGCGCTGGGTTGTGTCATTCCGTCGGGCTTCGGTGACGGGTTGCCGCGACTCACGGCGGGGCGTGGTGGGACGTTCCGGGGGGGACTCAATATCCCAATCATCCGCCTCACGTTCCCATTCCGGATCAAGGGGTGTTTCCCAATCCCCCTTGGCGGGGCGCGATCGCGAACGGCGCGGCGGCGGTTCTTCCACCCCAGCACGATAACGGGGCGCGACCGGAGGTTCAGGGGCCTTGACAATCGGCCGATAGCTGAGACCTTGGAGCAGAATACTGGTGATCAAGCCTGCCCCCAGGGCGAAGGCTAACCACAGGCCCAGAGGGAATGCGATCGTCGCCGTCCCAAACACCACCAACGGCAACGTCGGCGACCAATTCTGCACCACTACCATGGTCAATAGGCCAACTGCTGCTAAAAACACACCAATCCGCATGGGTTTTCTTCAATGCTTTGCCTTCCCAGTCTACCAAGACCCGCCACAATGCTTTGCCTAGGCCCGCAGGGTTCAGCCACTGCTCACGCATCACCCTCGTTGCAAGCCTGACTCACTCCTGCCCTGCCTGGAATCCTCTGTAATCAATCCGCCATCTGGTGTTGATTGCGGCCGCCGTTTTTGGCGCAATACATGGCGTGGTCGGCTTTATTGATCAGAACTTCTTCCGTCTCGCCATCTTTGGGAAATAAGCTGCTGCCAATACTCACGGTGACCCCCACTTCATGGTCTTCTAATTGGTAAGGCTGGGCGAGGGTGCTGATAATTTTTTCACTCACAATGCCCGTATCATTGTGCTTTTTAATCCCTGGGAGAATGACAGTGAATTCATCTCCCCCCAGGCGGGCGACGATATCACTGTCCCGCAGGCAATGGGTGATCCGTTTGGCGACGGCCTGAAGCAGTAAATCTCCCACATGATGGCCGAGGGAATCATTAACGGCTTTGAATCCATCGAGGTCGAGGTAGAGTAAGCCCACTAATTTACCGTTGTCGCGCCCCCAGTTGAGAGAGGCTTTGAGGCTTTCAAAGAACGATTTGCGGTTGGCGAGGCCGGTGAGGGAGTCGTAATAGGCGAGGCGTTGTAAGTGGGTCTGGGTTTTTTGGAGTTCGCTGTTGGAGCGGGTGAGTTCGGCGGTGGTGCGGCGCAGTTCTTCTTCAATCCGTTTGCGTTCGGTGATGTCGTGGATGACCCCGACGAGGAAGACGTTACCGGCAGCATCTTTATGGAGCGATCGCTTCGTCGCACTGAGGTAGGTAAGGCCATCGCTGCTGGTGTATTTTTCTTCCGTTTCGCGGGGGGTTTGATGTTCAAAAACCCAGGCCTCTTCCTGGTTAAACTGTTCCGACTCCACAGCGGTGAAAATTTCGCTATTGGTTTTCCCCAAAATTTGGCTGCGTTCATAGCCGCTGAAGTCACAAAAGGCTTGGTTAAAAATCATCCAGCGGTGGGTAGGGTCTTTGACAAAAATGGGGTCGGGAATGTTGTCGATAATGGAGCGGAGAAATTCGGTGGAGCGTTTGAATTCCTCTTCTTGGTAGGCGAGATAGCTCGTGAGGATAATCGCTGCACTGCCCATGCCGAGGAGGGGCGGCACAAGGGGAAGCCACCACCCCACGAGCAACGCCCCGTAGACGATGCTACCGAGCAGGGTGGCAGACCCCAGCAACAGGGTGGTATGGCCGAGGGGCGATCGCACTTTCCAGACAATCCCCCCACCAACCCCAGCCCACAGTAAGATCCAAAGCCATTCCGCTTCACCCCACCCAAATCGAATCAGCGATCGCCCATCGAGTTCGGCGCTGATCATTTGACTGATGAAATTGGCATGAAACTCCACCCCGGAAAATTGGGTGGGGGCTTGGAAAAGCTCGGCACTGTAGGGGCCGTTGAAATAGTCTTTAACACTGTTGGCGGTGTAGCCAATCAGAATAATGCGATCGCGCATCTGCTCCGCTGGCACGGCCCCCGTCATCACCTCCTCCATCGTGACGGTCTTGAACTGCGCCGGATTGCGGGGATTCACTACCACCTGATAACCCTGGGCATCGGCCCGCACATAGGGGCCATGGTTTGGCTCAAACCAATACACCGTCTGCTCACCCAGCCGACCCGGCGACAGGGCCGGTTGTCGTCCCCAACGGCGTTGTTCTGGCCCAGCGAGTAACCCTTCCCCCTGATTCGCCGCGAGATAGGCCTCGGCCACCCGCACCGAAAAACTCGTTTTGGCCTCGCCGTCTAGGTGCCAAAAGAAAATGCTGCGGCGAATCACCCCATCAGCATCAATCACCACGTTATTAAACCCCACCTGCTCCGGGGTGGCGGCGGGCGGGGGGTCAATGCCGATCTTCTCGTCGTCTTCGAGTTGCTCAATCACCACCAAATTCGGGAGGCGCTGGATGGTGTTCATCAGGCGATCGTGGCCCGGCTCCCGTGCTTCGCCCCGATAAATATCCAGGCCAATGACATTGGGCTGGGCGGCGGCAATGATGTCGAGCAGCGTCGCCACATCACCATCGGAAAGGGGATAGTCATATTTTTGCAGGTCGGATTCTTCCACCTTGACAATCATGATCCGATCTTCAGGGGCGGTGGCGGGGGGGCGCGATCGCACCAAGGCATCCCACACGGCCCATTCCCAGCCTTGCAAAATCCCCGTCCAACGTATCCCAATCACCAACAGGGTCACACTGCCGACAATCACAAACAGGCTCTGTTGTCGAAGGAGCCGAGAGGTAAACCGACGCAAAGGCTTCAGCATAGCAATGTCAAGATCGGAATGATCTATGGTGGGTTAATCGCGATCGCACCCCAAAATCCCCCATGGGACTACCGTATTGATCGTCAACAATGCACCCCGATCAGGGCATTCGATACTTAAAGTCCTGAGAGCCGGTGTATCCCGTCAGTGTCGCTAACTCTTCGAGGGGGCGGACTCCTGGATACAGGGTATCGTTAATCTTCCAAGCTGGATAACCTGTCACCCCATCGGCATCACATTTCGTCGGTTCTGGTTCAACCTGCGTGGCATCTTCGGCACATTCCACATAGGTCACCGCCGCAAAGGCTTCCTTCCCAAACAGCAGTTTTTGGTCAAAACAATGGGGACACCAATACGCCCCATACATCACAGCCCCCTGCTCGGTTAAATAGGCAGCAAATTCCTGTTCTGCCGGGCCAGAGGTGGTGCTAATCTCCCAGCCCACACCCGGTTCTGGTTGTTCTATAATCGCCGGGATGGTTTGCTTGGCCCCGGCTACGGCGGGACGATTCAGGTGCGAATAAATCCCCAAGGTCACCACTAGGGTCATCAACGCCGCGATGATTGCTGTGGTGATCAGTTGGCCCATATCGTCCCAATCGTGACCGAAGAGAGTGAAGCCGAACAGACTGAGGGAAAAGAGGGCCGAACCGATGCAGTAGTAGCAGGTCATTTGCAGCTTGAAAAACAAGACATACATCAGATAGCCACTAAAGACCATCATCGAGGTTGCCCCGACGAGGAGAAATAACCAAGTCCACTGCTCCACGCTTTCGCGGAATTTGGCCTTTTGGTCGGCATTAATCGCGTAGGGGAGGAGGGACGCGCTGCCCATGCTCAGATAGGCTAGGGCCCCAAAGAGGGACAGGGGCAAGCCGAAGACGGTGGCATAGGGGCTATCCAGGACACTGTTACAGCCTTGGGCGGATGCGGTGAAGTCTGCGGTGGAACAGATCACTGCGCCGCCGGTGAGCTTGGTGATAGTGAGATAAGCGGTTAAGCAAAAGCCCACGGTGGCGATCGCACCAATGATGAACCGTGACCATTTATGAATCCAAGGTTGAGAACGTTTACGCCGCATAGTGAAGTTGTGAACGGTGGAACATCAATAACGAGAGGTGTGGATGCCCTCTCTAGGGTATGGCTCACGGTTGACGAACCGATGACACGGATATGACAGTTTGAACGGTGCTGAGAATTGGGATTTTGTTGTTTAGTGTAGTGTGTTCGAGGCCTGGCTTGGGCTTAATTCAGGCCTGGCATAAAGTAGCGAAAGGCTTGTGATCCGGAGTAACCGGAGAGTTCGGCGAGTTCATCAAGACGGTGAATCCCCGCATAGAGTTCGCCATGGATTTCCCAAGTGGGATAGGACTCAAGACCGGCGGCGCGGCAGGTGTCCGGCTGGGCATTTTGGCCCCCTTCGGCACATTCAATGTAGGGAATTTGGGCAAAGGCGCGATCGCCAAACAGGAGCTTCTGTTCGCTGCAATGGGGACACCAGTACGCCCCGTACATTTTGGCCCCGGTGGCCTGGAGGTGTTGGGCGAGGGCAATTTCATCCGGGCCCGATTGGGTGACGATCTCCCAACCTTTACCGGGTTGGGGGCGAGTTTTTAAACTGGGGATCGCTTGGTGATCGCCGGCGAAAGCCACCGCCGGAGCGGGTTGATCCTGGGCGTAGGCTCCCAGGGTGGCCACCAGGGTTAACACCACGACAATCACCGCCGTTGAAAGTACCGAGCCGAAATCTTCCCCCTCCTGCCCCGCCAAACTCAGGCCGGCGAGGGTAAAGGAAAAGAGGGCCGAAGTGAGGCAATAGGGACAAAAACTATGGAGTTCAAATGTGAGCACACTGAGGAGATAGCCGCTCATCGTGGCCATAATCAGGGAGCCAATCAGCAACAGGGGCCAAGTTTTTCCCTCGATGCTGCGCCGTAAACTGCGTTTCTCGTCGGGGTCAATGGCTAAGGGCAGTCCAGCGGCGATCGCCATGCTCCCATAGGCCACACACCCATAGGCACTGAGGGGCACACCAAACAGGCGACCATAGGCACTGTTGAGCACATCATTACAGTCACTGCCGTTGGCGGTGACGGGACAGAGGAGGGTTTGGCCCGTGAGTTCTGCCCAGGTGAGATAGGCGGTGAGGAGGATGCCCAAGACCGCGATCGCGAGCATCAGGGGACGAGACCAGCGGGAAAGCCAAGATTCAGTCATGATCAAGATCTATGGAAATGCAACCAACAGCCTAGCTAATTTAAACCACTCTTAGGGCGCAATTTTCAGGGGAGTAGAGGCGATCGCCGTCTCAATCACCGGTTCCCGCGCCGCTTCCACAAACCCCTGCACCCGAATCGGATCGATCGGCTCATGAATCTGGCCGTGACGCTTCAGGGAACTGGCCACAATCACCCCATCCGCCGCCTGCATCAAGGTCGCCACATTATCCCAATCCGCCCCACTGCCGATTAACACCGGCGTGCCCTTCGCCGCGTTGGCCGCCAATTCCAAATCCTCCAAATTCGGCGGACTGCCCGTAGACCAACCGGAGAGAATCACCGCATCGGCCAAGCCCCGCTCGATCGTGTCCTGCACCGCCGTGGTGAGATTGGGCATTCCCAGAGGCCGGGCGTGCTTCACCAACACATCGGCAAAAATCGCCACCTCACTACCCAATTCCCGCCGATAGCGCAGCAGTTCATGGGCGTTGCCTTCGATAATGCCTTGATCTGTCGCCATCACCCCCGTCAACACATTGACGCGAATAAACGGGCATTGGCACACCGTCGCGATCGCCATGCCACTACGAGCATCATTGCGCAACACATTGATCCCCACCGGTACCATCACCAAATTCATGATTTGCTGCACCACCAGGGTCATCGCACTCACCACCGCCGGATCAACGTGATCCTTGGCAAAGGGAGCATCAAAAAAATTCTCGACAATAATGCCATCCACCCCACCCGCTGCCAAGGCGGTCGCCTCCTGTTCCGCACGGGCGATCACGGCTTTGAGATCACCATTCCAGCGGGGTGAACTGGGGAGGGGGAGCAGGTGAACCACGCCAATAATGGGATGAGGGGTAGAAAAGATCTGTTTTAAATCCACGTCCGTTTTGTCACTCGCCGCTAACGTACAAAGGGGTCATGCTGTTTCCCGATTGGGAAGAGCAGCCAGCGATCGCCACGCCAATCAGCGTAACCACACCGCCAAGGGAACACCAAGAGAAATAATCTCATCCAGATGATTTTATCGAGCCAGGGGATGATCGCAAATCCACAAACCCTCCCTGAAATATTCTATGCTTTCAATGGGCAGTCCATCAAAAGCATTGGATGGCCACCCCGATTTACCCCCCAATCCACCACCACGCACGTCACATTCAGTATGGGCCCCAAGCCAACCATTGCCATCTCTCATCTCGGCTGCGAAAAAAATCGGATTGATTCCGAACATATGCTCGGTCTCCTGGCTCAATCCGGGTATACCGTCGATGCCAACGAAGGCCTCGCCGACTACGTCATTGTCAACACCTGTAGCTTTATCCAGGCGGCGCGGGAAGAGTCCGTGCGCACCCTCGTTGAACTGGCCGAAGCGGATAAAAAAATTGTGATCACGGGCTGCATGGCCCAGCATTTCCAAACCGAACTTTTAGCAGAATTGCCCGAAGCAGTTGCAGTGGTGGGCAGTGCCGACTACCATAAGATAGTTGATGTTATTGAGCGAGTAGAATCTGGCGAACGGGTCACGGAGGTTTCCCAAGAGCCAACCTACATTGCTGACGAAACCACGCCCCGCTACCGCACTACAACCGAGGGAGTTGCGTATTTACGGGTTGCCGAAGGGTGTGACTATCGCTGCGCATTTTGTATTATTCCGCACCTGCGCGGCAACCAGCGATCGCGTTCAATTGAATCTATCGTCACTGAGGCGAAAGTTCTTGCCGATCAAGGCGTACAGGAGTTAATTTTAATCTCTCAAATCACGACCAATTACGGAACAGACATCTACGGCGAACCCAAACTTGCAGAATTATTGCAAGCGTTGGGAAATGTCGATGTGCCGTGGATTCGGATGCACTATGCCTATCCCACGGGTCTGACTCCCAAAGTCGTGGCCGCGATGCAAGCAACTCCTAACGTTCTGCCCTATTTAGACTTGCCCCTCCAACATTCCCACCCGGAAATTTTGCGGGCAATGAATCGGCCCTGGCAAGGGCGCATTAATGACGAAATTATGACCCGGCTGAAAACCGCCTTACCCAATGCGGTAATGCGCACCACCTTTATTGTTGGGTTTCCCGGTGAAACGGAGAGCCATTTTCAACACCTGTGCGAGTTTGTTGAACGCCATGAATTTGATCATGTGGGCGTTTTCACCTTCTCCCCGGAAGCAGAAACACCGGCGTATCATCTCCAAGACCAAGTCCCCCAAGACGTAATGGATGACCGACGCGATCGCCTGATGGCGATTCAGCAACCGATTGCTGCGCGTCGCAACCAAGCTGAAATTGGCAAAACTGTACCGGTCTTAATCGAACAAGAACATCCTGAGACCAATCTGTATATTGGGCGATCGCCCCGGTTTGCCCCGGAGGTTGATGGTCTTGTCTATGTCAACGGAGCCGCTCAGTTGGGACAAATTATCCCCGTCCACATCACCGATGCGGACATCTACGACCTCCACGGCACAGTCCGCTAAGCAAGCTGTGCCGGCCTTGATTGCACCTCCCTCCTTGACCCATGGGCG
The DNA here is from genome assembly GCF_001890765.1 of Spirulina major PCC 6313. Taxonomy (NCBI): domain Bacteria; kingdom Bacillati; phylum Cyanobacteriota; class Cyanophyceae; order Spirulinales; family Spirulinaceae; genus Spirulina; species Spirulina major. The sequence continues at coordinate 3,717,041 of NZ_KV878783.1, forward strand.
ATCGCGTTACCGAATGCTGACCTCACCCATTCACAAATCAGGTTAAGTTTTTTAAACTAGACGGAAACCAAAGTAAGAATACTTATGACAATTTCTTTTGCAAGTCTTGGACTGTCAGAGCGTTGTGTTGAGCAACTCTCCGAGATCGGGTTTGAAACCCCCACGGACATTCAAGCACAAGCGATCCCCCAAATCTTGGCGGGCCGTGATGTGGTGGGTCAGTCCCAGACTGGAACCGGAAAAACCGCAGCCTATTCGCTGCCGGTGCTCGAACACATCGATCCGCAAGACGGAACAGTCCAAGCCTTGATTTTGGCCCCCACGCGGGAATTGGCTCAACAAGTCGCCCAAGCCGTAACAGATTTTGCAGTGAGTCGTCGTGTTCACGTCCTCACTGTCTGTGGGGGTCAATCCATCGAACGACAAATTCGGAGCCTGCAACGCGGTGCTCAGATTGTCGTCGGTACGCCTGGCCGGGTCATTGATCTGCTCGATCGCCAAAAGCTCAAGCTCGATACCCTCAAGTGGGTCGTCCTTGACGAAGCCGATGAAATGCTCAGTATGGGCTTCATTGATGATGTGATCAAGATCATGAAAAGCACCCCAGACACCCGAAAAACGGCGTGTTTCTCGGCCACCATGCCCCGTGCCATTCAAGATTTGGTGCAAAAATTCCTCAAATCCCCCGCCACCGTCACGGTCAAGCAGACCAATGAAGCTCCGATGCGGATTGAGCAACGGGTCTACATGATTCCCCGCAGTTGGACGAAAATTAAGGCGCTCCAACCGATTCTGGAAATTGAACAGCCAGAACGGGGCATTATTTTCGTGCGGACGAAGCGATCGGCGGCGGAAATCACTGTCAAGCTCCAAGGGGCTGGGTTGACCGTCGATGAATACCACGGTGACCTAAGCCAAGTGCAGCGGGAACGGTTGGTGCAACGCTTCCGGAATGGTCAGGTGCAGTTGGTGGTAGCCACGGATATCGCCGCGCGCGGCTTGGATGTGGAAGACCTCAGCCATGTGATTAACTACGATCTGCCCGATAGTGCGGAAACCTATATTCACCGCATTGGCCGCACGGGCCGAGCTGGGAAGACGGGGAAAGCGATTTCCTTGATTCAACCGATGGATCGTCACCTCCTGTCACGGATTGAGCGCCGTTTGAAACAGCGGATCGAAACGTCCCAGATTCCGACGCGATCGCTCGTTGAAGCGCGTCGCTTAGAGAAACTGAAATCCACCCTCCAAGAAACCTTGTCTGGTGAGCGGATTGCGTCGTTCTTGCCGACGGTGAAGGAGTTGAGCGCGGAATATGATCCCCAAGCGATCGCCGCTGCTGCTCTTCAAATGGTCTACGACCAATCCTGCCCGGCCTGGATGAAAACCGATTGGGATGTCCCCACGGACGACGGCGTGCAAAAACCGATTAAACGCGGTGGTGGTGGCGGTGGTGCCAATAAAGGGCGATCGCGCCGGCCCTACTCTGAAGGGAGTCGGTCGAAAAAACCCACCCAATGGTCTGGCAATCGGAAACGATCCCATGCGGCGCAATAAGATCGCCAAGATCGCCTAAAAAAGCGAGAAAATAAAAAAAGATGGGATAATAATGATCCCATCTTTTTTTTGTTAATCTGAATTCCTCAGAGGCTCACCGTGGTTTTAAGTCCTTCTGCCCCCGCGATTATTGACCCCTCACGCCATCAAGGGTGGCCGGGTCTGATCCGCCATTATCAAGAATTTCTCCCCGTCAGCGAGACAACGCCGGTGGTCACCCTTCACGAAGGGAATACCCCCTTGATTCCGATCCCGACGATCGCCGCAGAAATCGGTCGTCATGTCGCTGTCTACGCTAAATATGATGGTCTCAACCCCACCGGCAGTTTTAAAGACCGGGGCATGACGATGGCGGTGTCCAAAGCGAAAGAAGCGGGCGATCGCGCCGTCATTTGTGCCAGTACCGGAAACACCTCCGCAGCGGCAGCGGCCTATGCCTGCCGAGCGGGAATGAAAGCCTATGTCTTAATCCCCGATGGCTATGTGGCACTGGGTAAACTGGCGCAAGCCCTGCTATATGGGGCAGACGTGATCGCCATTGATGGTAATTTTGATGACTGTCTCACCCTAGTGCGGCAGTTGGCGGATCACTACCCCGTCACCTTGGTGAATTCCCTCAACCCCTACCGTCTCCAAGGCCAGAAAACCGCAGCCTTTGAGGTGGTGGATGCCCTGGGGGATGCTCCGGATTGGCTCTGTATCCCGATGGGAAATGCGGGCAATATTACCGCCTATTGGATGGGATTTTGTGAATATCACCAACGGGGCAAGAGTGGGCGCTTGCCGAGAATGATGGGGTTTCAGGCGGCGGGGGCGGCTCCGATGGTCACCGGTCACCTGTGCTCCGATCCCCAAACGGTGGCGACGGCGATCCGGATTGGGAATCCGGCGAATTGGGAAAAAGCGATCGCCGTTCAGGAAGCCTCCCAAGGGGACTTTAACGCCGTCACCGATGACGAAATTCTCCACGCCTATCGCCTCCTTGCGGGTCAAGAGGGGATTTTCTGCGAACCGGCCAGCGCCGCCTCCGTGGCGGGCCTGCTCCAATGCAAAGACCAAGTGCCCGACGGTGCGACGGTGGTTTGTGTGCTGACGGGGAACGGCTTAAAAGATCCCGATACGGCGATTCAAGCCAGCACCAACCAAGCCCACACCGGGATCGCCAATGATCTGAATACCGTGGCGCAGGTAATGGGGATGGCCTAAGCCCTCATCCCCGGCTCTGCTTCGATGAGGCTACTGCTGATCCACAACGTTCTAACGTTGACCTCGCCTGCGTTTAATCCCCCTCTGTAGTCAAGGCAGCGAGCTAGAAGCTCGCACGACAGAGGATTCCATGTAGGGGAGTTTGAGTCTCTGGCTCACTCATGCCCCCTCCAGATTCGTCACTTGGGTTATGTCTCAGCAGTAGCCCCCAAGGAGAAGGGAGTCTTAAGCCCTCTCCGGGGGGAGAGGGTTGGTGAGGATCGCTACTTCGCGGCGCGTTTGAGTTGGCGGAGGGTTTGGTAGATTTCCGGGAGGCGACTGTAGACCGCCGACACCTTGAGCCAGAGGGAGTTAGCGATCGCAGGACTGCCAGACACCACCTCCTTCGGGCCCACATCCCGATGCAGGCCAGATTGGGCCGTTGCGATCGCACCATCCCCAATCTTCACCTTGTTCGACACCCCCACCTGGCCCGCCAAGATCGCCCAATTGCCCACCGTCACCTGTCCCGATAGGCCCACCTGAGCCGACATCACCGCATGGTCGCCCACCGTGCAGTTATGGGCAATTTGCACCAAGTTATCAATCTTTGTGCCCGTGCCGATCTGGGTTACCCCCACCGAGGGGCGGTCAATGGTGGAATTACAGCCCACATCGACGCGATCGCCCAAAATCACCCGCCCCGACTGGTTCATCTTCACATAACCCTGGGGCTGGGGCACAAACCCGAACCCCTCCCCGCCAATCACCGCGCCGCTGTGGATGATGCAGTCAGCCCCGATCACCGTGCGTTCTTCGATCGTGCAGTTGGCATGAATCACCGTGCCCGCGCCGATCTCACAGTCGGGGTAGATCACCGTATTCGGGAAAATACAGACGCGATCGCCCAGCGTCACCCCCCGCTCAATCACCACATGGGCCCCGATCGCCACATCATCCCCCACCTGCACCGAGGGATCAAGCACCGCCGTCGGGTGGATTTGGGGCGCGAGTTGGTAGGGTTGGTAGAATTGAGCGATCGCCACAGCAAACAGCAAGCGCGGCTCCGGTGTCGCCACCCAAGCGATGCCCCGTGCCGTCGCCCGTGCCTGTAACCCCTCATCCACCGGCAAAATCAACACACTGGCCGCCGTCCTATCCACCTGCGCCGCAAATTTATCCCCCTCGATGTAGCTGATCGTTCCCGATGGTGCGGTTTCTACGGCCGCGACCCCGTTCAAGACCGGGTTACAATGGCTACCAAGCGAGAGGCTATCACTCTGCACCCAGTCCGCCTCAAAGCGTTCTAACAGTTCACTAAATTTCATTGCACAATTAGAGACAACAACAATGGCAGTTTCTCTCCAAAAAGGACAACGAGTTTCCCTCGAAAAATTGGCCCCCGGACTCAAAGCCGCCTTTATCGGCTTAGGGTGGGATGCTCGTTCTACCGATGGTCAACCCTTTGATTTGGATGCGTCGATCTTCCTCCTGGATGCCAACGAAAAACTCCCGTCAGACCGCCATTTCATTTTTTACAATAACCTGACTAGTCCCGATCCTGACCAATCCGTCAAGCACATGGGGGACAACCTCACCGGAGCCGGAGACGGCGATGATGAAGCGATGATCCTCGATCTGCGCAAAGTCCCTGAAAACATTCAAAAAATGGTGTTCACCGTCACCATCTACGAAGCCCCCCAGCGGGGCCAAAACTTCGGGCAAGTCCACAATGCCTTTGTGCGCCTGGTGAATGTGGAAACCAAAGAAGAAGTGTTGCGCTACGACCTCGGCGAAGACTATTCCACGGAAACCGCGATGATCATGGCGGAAATTTATCGCAAAGATGGGGACTGGCGGATGAATGCCGTAGGCCAAGGCTATCAAGGCGGCTTACAAGCCTTGCTCGATCGCTATAGTTAATCCGGGCGCGTTCAATCCCGGATGGGATCATCTGGATTGAGTGGCGATCGCTCCCATCCCTGGGGATGGGAGTCCTATTTTTCTTCTTTCACTTCAAAATCTCATGGGCATTAATCTCAAAAAAGGGCAACAAATTTCCCTCGTCAAAGAAGCACCCGGACTCACTCGCGTGCTGTGCGGCCTGGGCTGGGATGTGGCGAAAAAATCCGGTGGCTTGATGCAGTTGTTCAAAAATACAGCGGATCTTGACCTCGATGCGACGGTGATCTGCCTAGACGCGCAGAATAAATGCCGCACCCAAAACAACATTCCTAACATGGTGTACTTTGGCAACCTGCGCCATCCCTCCGGGGCCATTACCCATTTAGGCGACAATTTAACCGGAGCCGGAGACGGCGATGATGAACAGATTATCGTTGATTTGAACGCGATTCCGGCCGAGATTCAAACCCTGTTGTTTGTGGTGAATATTTATCGCTGTCGCGATCGCAAACAGGACTTCAGCCAAGTTAACAACGCCTTTGTGCGTCTCGAAAACAGGGAAACCCACAGCGAAATCGCCCGCTATAACCTCTCAGGTGCTGACTATCACGGCTCGACGGGGATGCTGATGGCGAAACTCTATCGCGAGGGGAATGGCTGGCAACTAGCGGCGATCGGTGATGGGATTCAGATCAACAACCTCAAAGATATCCTCAAGCAGTATTAAGAAAATGCAAGAACCAGAGCCGTTAACAGCATCATTAGGTTAAGTATGGAGAGTCAGGTGGTATCGTCTTGACCTGAGTACAGGACAAAAAATCAGGCTTGGGCTGAAACCCTGATGATTTCGCAGGTTGGGTAGAACAATCGCAAAACTCAACACCCTCCCTAAAAATCCATAGTCTGTCGTGCGGGCATCTTGCCCGCTGGGATCAGACAAAATAGGGAGCAGGATGCTCCCACCCCATCAAAATCAAGATGCCGTCGTATATTTCAACGTTTGTCCTGTACTCAGCGTCTTGACTACTCCGTGTGCGATCGCTGTCCGTCTATGGTGCTTTGGTTTCTTCTGCCTTGATCATCCCTCAATCGTAAGTCCTAGACTATGCCAGATCCTTCAACTCTAGACTCCGTAATTAAGAGTCCTGTGCTGCTTGTCAATCAATCCACTGCCCCTGTGATTGTGGTGGGGTTGCCCCGCAGTGGCTCCTCCTACCTTGCCCATGTTTTATCGTGCCTAGAGGGCTGGTTTGTCTTTGATGATTTGTATCCGTATCAAAAAGCAGCGGCATTGGGGATTTCGAGTCGGATGAACTTGGCGCAAAAGCCCAAACTTTTGCAAGACTATATCAACTCGATTACTTGGCAACTACGAGCCAAAATTAAACACGAAGCCACGTTTGATGTGCCGAACTTAACGTGGGACGATACCTTCGCCATGGAAGAGGCTGTCTTCACCGCCCTGGAGGGAAAAAATCCCCTCACCTGGCCCCAGGTTCTCGAAGAATGGATCACCCGCCTCTCTCTCCATGCCCAAAAGCAACGCTGGGGGTATAAAACGCCCCAAGATTTCCTCCATATGGATGAGTTAGCGACCTTGTTTCCGGGGGTGAAGTTTGTCTATATTTTGCGCGACCCTCGCAAAATGATGCGATCGTTTAAGAGCTTGCCCCGTGTCAAGACCCACGGCACGCAGGACGGGGAATCGCGCCAATATCATCCGATGGTGTATGCTCTCTATTGGAAAAAATCCTACGAGGCGGTGCAAGCGTTTCTGAAGCGCGATCGCGCCCCCGTGGAAACGATTAAATTTGAAGATCTCGTCAAAACCCCCGAAGCCGTCGCCGATTGCCTCGCCCGTTTTTTAGACACGCAAGTGGTGGGCAATGTTGTCCTTGAAAAAGGTAATTCTTCCTCGGATCAAGGCAAAAATAAAGAACTCACCGCGACAGAAATCTTGATTTGCGAAAAAATTGCCGGGGCTAGTATGGAGTCTGCCGGTTATGCCCTTACCCATCCGTTCCCTAAATTGAGCGATCTTTTTGATTTAATCGGTACATCGTTTGTCTTTGCCACCTATCAACTGCAACGGATGGTCAAAGACCCCAAAGCCCGCACCTCAATCTTGAGTTTCCTCAAAAGTTTAATCGGGAAAAAATAATCGCAGCAACTAGGGTGCAATGATTCGACTACTGATTGTGGATGATCAGTCCATTGTGCGGGAAGGCTTGAAAAGTCTCCTGCAAGCCCAGCCCGATCTTGAAGTGGTGGGGATGGCAGAACAGGGACAAATTGCGCTTGAGCAAGCGATCGCGCTCCGGCCCGATGTGGTGCTGATGGATATTCGGATGCCGATTATGGATGGGGTGGCGGCCACGGAGGCGATCCAGTCCCAGGCCCCGGCGATCAAGATTTTGGTGTTGACCACCTTTGATGATGATGAGTCCGTGAGTCGGGCGATCCGGGCAGGGGCAAAGGGGTATTTATTGAAGGATACGCCGTCGGATGAATTGGCCGAGGCGATTCGAGCCGTACAGCGGGGCTATAGTCACTTAGGGCCGGGCTTGCTTGACAAAATGATGGCCCATGCTGAACCGCCGACCCCCAAGCCCCCGCCGGAATTAGCGCAACTCACGCCGCGTGAATTGGAGGTGCTGGCGCTGTTGGGGGAGGGCTATAGTAATCGTGAAATTGCGAAGGCGCTGTATATTTCCGAGCGGACGGTGAAAAACCATGTTACCCATGTGTTAGGGCGGCTCCAGTTGCGCGATCGCACCCAAGCCGCCCTCTTTGCTGCCCAATTTCTCCGCTAGGGCCTTACTTGATTTGGAAAATAAACGTCACCTTGTCTTCTTTACCGAGGGCAATGCGATCGCCCGCCCGCAACCGATGGCGATTCCCCGGCAACAGCGGCGAATGGTTGATATACGTCCCGTTAGAACTGCCCACATCTTCGAGATAGTAGGCATCCCCCTCCATCCGAATATCCGCATGCACCCGCGACACCACCGCAGAATCCGGAAACCCCGACACATCAATATCCGGTGGAATCGGCCCCCCCGGCTTGCCCAGGTGAACCACCGCTAAATTTTGGGGCAGTTCGATCGGTGAATTCGTTTGAACATGGAGTAACTGAGCCGTTTGGAGTTGCAGTTGGGTGGCGGCACTGCCAACCGGGGGCGGTGGTGGCAGATCCGGCGGCGGCGGCGGCAGATCCGGGACATTGCTGCTCACATCCGGCATCGATTCCGGAAAGTCCAATTCAGGAACCTCCAACTCTGGGACTTCCAAATCGGGGGGTAAATCTGGCAAGGGGGGCGGGGTGTTGGCTTCGGGGGTCATGGTGGGAATGCTGGTCGCTTGTAAACTGAAACCACACTGGCCACAGAAGCTCGCATCAGACTGCACCGAAGCGCCACAGTTCGGGCAAGACGTGGTGCTAGGGAGAGGGGTGTAGCAGGCTTCGCATTGAGTCGCCCCCTCTGGATTTTGGTGACTACAGTTCGGACAAACAATCATAGGGCGTACAGGAGAGAGTAAATAAACCAAATCAACACGGAGGCGTTCCGTCTCTTACTACGACGTTGATGATTCACATTTCCGGATGGGAGTGATGCTCGCCCCGCTTCGGCCGAGGATTCCGGTGACGACTCCCAGCGATCATTGGCGTACTTCCTCAATCTTAATCGGGGGGATCAGTCCAAGGTCGGCTACAGGGGGAACGGTAAGAAAAATTTACGGCCTGCCGGGAAGGGCAACACCCTCAGCGGCGGCTTTGTCTAATAGCCAGATCGCCTCACCGGCCGGGTGAATCAGACGTGAGGGATAGTGGTTTGAGTCGTCTTCGGGGGCGAAGACGTGACCGAGGGCGGTTTGCTTGCTGGCTCCGGCGACGAGGAAGAGAATCAGATGGGCGCGATTGAGCAGGGGGACGGTGAAGGTGAGCCTTGGTTGGCCGTCTTTGTTGCCGACGGTGATGGCGCGATCGCACACTTGCAGCGCCTCGGTATGGGGAAACAGCGAGGCGGTGTGCCCATCATCACCCATGCCCAACAGAATGATGTCAAATTGGGGAAATTCTCCCGCCGGAGCTTGGAAAAAGTCGAGAATCTCTTGGTTATGCTGGGCGGCATCGGCGGCGGGGTCGCCGCTGTGGGTGGGCATCGGGTGAATATTTTCGGTCGGAATGGCCACATGATCGAGCCAGGCAGCGCGGGCCATGCCTTCATTACTATCGGGATGATCCGCCGGAACATAGCGTTCATCGCCCCAAAAGATATGCAGCCGTTCCCACGAGAGATCCTGCTGAGCGATCGCTTCATACAAGGGTTTCGGGGTGCTGCCCCCCGCGAGGGCGAGGGTACAGCGGTCTTGGTGGGCGAGGGTGTGACGAATGCGATCGCACACCAGCACCGCCGCCTGGGCCACCAACGCGCCTTTATCCGCCAACACTTGAATCGTCCGGGTCATAGCATTTCCACAAACAAAGTACAACTTTAGCCTAGAAGGACTCCCCGACCCCGTCCCTAAACTTTAGTGATTTCTTCGGAAGTGGCGCGAGGTCGGGGCAAGGGGCGCGATCGCCCTAGGGCGACACGGTACAATTAAGGAACTGACTAAATCCCTGATGCGGGCACATCATCAATTCAGTTTCTACCCCCACTGTTTTTTGGGAATCCTCTGAGTCTGAACGGATAAAACAGCGTGTGGATCTTCGTGATTTTACGGTTGGTGTTCGAGAGGTCAGCGCGGTAAATCTCTTAATGACTAGACCCAATTCTTTCCTTTGATTCAGAGCGCTGTCTCATCTTCCTCATTTTTGTCTCCCGCATCAGATTTTCTCACCCTCTACCCCTAACACCGCATGAGTCCTTCCCCTCCCTGTGCCTGTACACCAGAGACCTTCATGCCGTATCTGGAACGCTATGCCGCCCAGAATTTAACGGGTTGTCTCCGGATTACTTTTTCGCCAGCGATCGCCTTTGATTTGTATTTCAACCTGGGGCGTTTTGCCTGGGCCACGGGGGGCATCCATCCGATTCGGCGGTTAAAGCGACAGTTGATGCGTCATTGTGCCGATGCGATGGTCAGTTCGATTCAACTGCGTCCCGAAGATCGAACCGCAAACTGGGGCTATAATCTGCTGCTGATGTTGATGCGTCGGGGCTTGGTCAATCAACCGACATTGAATGAACTGATCCGATCGCTCACCCTAGAAGTCTTGTTCGATCTGTGGCAAGAGTTTACCCTGCAACCCCAGACCCAGCGTCCTCCGGCATCCTTAACCGAACAACCCGGTGTGCGTCCGTCGGAACGGGGCATCTTGCCTTCTCAGTCCACGCTTCACGTCCAATCCCTGGTCACTGAATCGTTAACCCAATGGCAGAGTTGGCAACAGGCGAACTTAACCCGCTGCTCTCCCAATCTTGCCCCCCAGATCCTTAACCCTCAAGCCTTGGCTCAGGTGGTTTCCCCCCCCGTCTATCAAAATTTTTCGCGCCTGATGAATAGTCAGCGCACATTTCGGGATATTGCCACCGTGATGCAGCAAGATCCGTTACGGGTAGCGCGATCGCTCAGTCCCTACATTCAGCAGCGACTCCTCGGCGTTGGCCCCCTCAGCGATCTGCCGATCTCGGCATTGTTCGCCCCCGTGACCCCCCCCACGCCTGCCGCGTCGAATCCTGCACCGTCGGATACTGTACCCCTCATCGCCTGCATTGATGATAGTCCCCACCTCTGTCATCTGATGGAGCAACTACTGACCGATGCCGGGTATCGATTCTTACCCATTAACGATCCGCTCAAGGCCCTGCCGCTACTCATCCAGTACAAACCGGATGTGATCTTCCTCGATTTGATGATGCCGATCGCCAATGGCTATGAAATTTGTGCCCAAATTCAGCGAGTTTCGGCACTAAAAAGCGTGCCCGTGGTGATCTTGACGGCTCAGGATGGTGTGGTGGATCGCGTCCGTGCCAAGCTTGCAGGGGCGACCACCTTTCTCAGTAAACCGATCGATGGGCCCCGGATTTTGGCACTCCTTCAGCAATTCAACCTCCAGGGATTGCCGACCTAGCTTGCATCACAATTCGTAACAGTTCCCAAGCTCTCACGGCAAAAACGAAAGCACCCCTCTAAAATAGCTCTAGGTGCTGACAATTTTGTGATTTCAATACTTGCTGACTCTGCCGACTCACGGGGAATGCCGCTATGACTGCTACATCTTCTAATCCCTACAGCACATCTGCAAACAGTGCTGCACCGCCAAACTCAGTATCCTCTTCCCCCTCGCCAGAACAGCCCTTGCGTGAGGTGCGGCAACAGGGGGGGCAGTTGCGATCGGCCCTGCGGGCGGCGAAGGATCGGGAGTCGTTATTGGCGATCGCCGTTGAACAAATTCGCCTCCAGCTTCAGGCTTCGCGGGCCCTGATCTACCAATTCACCACCCCATCCCAAGGCACGGTGATCGCCGAACATCTCGAACGGGGTTGGACTCCCACCTACAGCGAAACCCTCCCCGCCACCTTCTTTGGTGTGGATACCCAAGGGGAATACGATCAGCAGGAGGTGGTCAGCATTAAATATGTCGCCACCACGGATGTCACCCCCTATCAATTGCAACTGTTGGAAAAGTATCAGGTGCGATCGAGTGTGAGTGTGGTGATTCGGCTGCGGGGTGGGGCCTGGGGCCTCTTGGTGGTGCAGCAATGTAATGAAGTGCGCCCTTGGTCGCAGCAGGATATGGTGCTGCTTGAACAGGGGGCGACGGTGTTGGCGGCGCAGTTGATCGGCTACGAGGTGGACGAGGAGCATCAGCAGCAACTCCAGCGGGATGAGATTGTCCAAAAAGTGAGTGATCGCATCCGTCGCTCCGTAGACCTCAAAACGATTTTTCAAACCACCACCCAAGAACTGCGCCAACTCCTCAAGGCGGATCGGGTGGCTCTCTATCGGTTTAACCCCGATTGGACGGGTCAATTTGTCGCCGAATCCGTGGGGGCGGGCTGGGTGTCCTTGCTGCAAACGCCTCCCGACCCGGATTTGCTGCGGGACAATAGCGAAAATTGTAATTTGAACGTGATGGCCGGGGGGCGGGGCGGCAATATCAGCATTGGGGAGGTGCGCGATACCTACCTCGAACGCACCCAAGGCGGCCTCTATAGTCGCGGCGAGAAGTTGCGGGTGGTGAATGATGTCTACGCCAAAGGGTTTCCGGGCTGCTATTTAGAATTGCTCGAACGGATGCAGGCGCGGGCCTATCTGACGGTGGGGGTTTACCAAGGCGGGCAACTTTGGGGCCTGTTGGCGACCTATCAATGTAGCGGTGAACGGACGTGGCAGGATTGGGAAATTCGGATCGCGAGTCAATTGGCGGATCAATTGGGCGTAGCGTTGCAACAGACGGCCAATCTCCGGCAGCGGGATCAGCAGGCCGAGCAATTAAAGCAGGCAATTGAGCGGGAACGGGCGATCGCCAATGTCAACGACAAGATTAAACAGTCCCAAGACCCGGATACGATTTTCCGCACGGCGGTGAATGAGGCGCGGCGGCTGTTGCAGAGCGATCGCGTCGCCATCTATCGGTTTAACCCGGATTGGAGTGGCACGTTTATCGCAGAATCCGTGGGCAGCGAATGGAAAGCCCTGCTCAATGCCCAGGTAGCCGATGAGCGAATTTTAGAAGGCACAGACGACAACATCAACAGCGAAGGCTGCACGATCAAGGACATGAAAGTGCGGCAATTGGCGACCCTGGACACCTACCTGAAAGACACCCAAGGCGGGGCCTATCGCAAAGGGGAACAGTTCCGGGTCAGCAATGATGTGTATAACTCGAAATTCCCGGCGTGCTATCTCCAACTGCTCGAAAGTTTCCAAGCCCGCGCCTATATCAACGTGCCGATCTTCCTCGAAGATCAACTCTGGGGGTTAATGCCCTGTTATCAATGTTCCGGGCCGCGAGACTGGACGGATGACGAGATTAAATTGATGGTGAATTTGGGGTCGCAGTTGGGGATTGCCTTGCAGCGGGCGGCCTCCCTGGAAGCGGCGAAGGCCCAAGCGCGACGGCTCGAAGCGGCGGTGGAACGGGAGCGGGCGATCGCCAATGTCAGCGAAAAAATTAAACAGTCCCAAGAGCCGGAAACGATTTTCCGCACTGCTGTGGATGAAGCGCGGCAGTTGTTGGGGAGCGATCGCGTCGCCATCTACAAATTTAACACCGACTGGACGGGCAACTTTATCGCTGAATCCGTTAATCCCGGTTGGAAATCCCTCCTCAATGCCCAAGTGGTGGATGAGACGATTCTCGCGGGCACAGACAGCAACATCAACAGCACCGGCTGCACGATCAAAGACATGAAAGTGCGGCAATTGGCCACCCTAGACACCTACCTGAAGGACACCAAAGGCGGAGCCTACCGCAAAGGGGAACAGTTCCGGGCCAGTAATGACATCTATGCCTCGAAATTTCCCGACTGCTATATCCAACTGCTCGAAAGTTTCCAGGCCCGCGCCTATATCACCGTGCCGATTTTCCTCAAGGATAAGCTGTGGGGGTTGATGCCCTGCTATCAATGTTCGGGGCCGCGAGATTGGACGGACGAAGAGATTACCCTGATGGTGAATTTGGGGTCACAGTTGGGGATTGCCCTGCAACGGGCGGCGGATCTTGAAGCGGTCAAAGCCCAGGCGCAAAAACTCCAAGAAGCCCTCAACCGGGAGCGGGCCCTGGCAACGGTGAGCGACAAGATTAAAGACACTGATGATATCAATGCGATTTTCAGCATTGCGACCCAGGAAGTGCGATCGCTACTGAAAAGCGATCGCGTCGTGGTCTATCGGTTTAACCCGGATTGGAGCGGTGTGTTTGTGGCAGAATCCGTGGAACCGGGCTGGGTGTCGTTGATGGGCAAACAAGGCGAAGATCCCGAACTGCTGAAAGCGACGGAGCAGAACATCGACACCGTCGGCTGCACGATCAAAGATATGCGTATCCGTCAGATGGCCACGGAAGACACCTACCTGCGCGACACCAAGGGCGGCGCGTATCGCAAAGGGGCTAAGTTCCGTGTTAGCAATGACATTTACAAATCCAAGTTTCCCGATTGCTATATTCGCCTCTTGGAGACCTTCCAAGCCAAGGCCTATGTGACAGTGCCGATTTTCCTCAAGGATAAATTGTGGGGTTTGATGGCCTGTTATCAATGTGCTGCGCCCCGGACTTGGGAGGATGAGGAAATTAAGTTAATGGTGAGTGCCGGGTCGCAGTTGGGGATTGCGCTGCAACGGGCGGCGGATCTCGATGCGGTGAAGCAGCAGACCCAAAAACTGGAAAAAGCGATCGAACGGGAACGGGCGATCGCGCTAATCAGCGACAAAATCCGCCAATCCCAAGATGTGAGTACGATTTTCAAAAGTACGACCCGTGAGGCGCGGCAACTGTTCGAGAGCGATCGCGTCGGGATTTATCGCTTTAACCCCGATTGGACGGGGGAATTTGTCGCCGAATCCGTGGGCAGCAATTGGTTGAGCCTACTCAATTATCAAGTCGAAGATCCCAGCCTCTTAGAAAAAACCAAGGTCAATATTGATACCGAAGGCTGCACGATCAAACAAATGCAAGTGCGGCAAATGGCCAGTAAAGACACCTATCTCCAGCGCACGGAAGGGGGAGCCTATCGCCAAGGGGCAGCCTCGCGGGTGTGCAACGATATCTACGCCGCTGGGTTCCCGGACTGTTATCTGGAACTCCTCGAAGCGTTCCAAGCCCGCGCCTATATTACGGTGCCGATCTTTTTGGGCGATCGCCTCTGGGGATTAATGGCCAACTATCAATGTTCCGGGCCGCGCCAGTGGGAAAACGCCGAAATTCAACTGATGGTGCAGTTAGGCTCTCAATTGGGCATCGCGCTGCAACGGGCGGCGGATTTAACCCAACTGCGCCAACAAGCCCAGGAACTGGAAACCGCTGCGGCACGGGAAAAACTCGAACGCCAAGAACTCCAACAGCGGGCCCTGAACCTGCTGCGGGCGGTGCGGCCTGCCTTGGAAGGGGATCTCACTGTGCGTGCTCCCCTTTCAGAAGATGAACTCGGCACGATCGCCGATGTGTACAACAACACCCTGCAAAGTCTGCGGGGCATTGTGATTCAGGTGCAGGATGTGACGGCACGGGTGGCGGAAACCTCCAAGGGTAGCGATGTGCAGATTCGTCAACTGGCGGCCCAAGCCCAACGCCAAGCCCAGGAACTCAACCAAGCCCTGGCGGAAGTGCAAAAAATGGTCAACTTCAGCCAGGATGTGGGGGTGAATGCGGCGGCGATTGAACAGGCGGTGCAAAATGCCAACCAGACGGTGCATTCTGGGGATTCGGCGATGAATCGCACCGTGGAGGGGATTTTGGCGATTCGGGATACGGTGTCCGAGGCGAGCCAGAAGATCCGCGAGTTGAGTGAGTCGTCCCAAAAAATTGACCGGGTGGTGAACCTGATTAGTGATTTTGCGACCCAAACGCAGTTGCTCTCGCTGAATGCGGCGATTGAGGCAACGCGGGCGGGGGAATATGGCAAAGGGTTCGCGGTGGTTGCCGATGAGGTGCGATCGCTCGCCAATCCGCCAGTGCGACCTTGGAAATCTCCAACCTGGTGGCGGAAATTCGCCAACAAACCAGCGAGGTGATCAAAGTGACCGAAGCCGCGATTACCCAGGTGAGCGCGGGGACGAGCCTCGTGGAAGAAACGAAGGGAAACTTAACGGCGATCGCCGCTGCCACGGCCCAAATTTCCGAACTCGTCGAAAGTATCACCACTGCCACCACTGCCCAACTGGAGCAGTCCAAATCCGTCACCCAAACCATGCGTGAGGTGGCGGAAATTTCCGACAGCACCTCCGCTGAATCGGTGCAACTGTCCAACACCTTCCAAGACACCCTAACCACAGCCCAAACCCTCCAGGAGGTGGTGAAGCAATTCAAGGTCAATTAATCCGTGCTACTCAACTGTCCACTGCCAATGGTTCGCTATGAAAGAATGGGATCTGCATAAACTGGCCGATGGTGTCTGGTCATCGATTCGGGATTGGGACTATTTCCAGCGCGATGAAGTGGGCCAGCAGGTGGCGAAGGCGGCGGAAGCCCTGTTGCAGACTCCCACCCCCCAGAGTTCCACCTCAATCCCGATCGATGACGACGAAGACGACCCCGATGAGGAACTGAGCCGCCCCCCGCGATCGCAAAGCCACCCATCGCGTAGCTACCCATCCCAAAGCCACCCATCGCGTAGCCACCCATCCCAAAGCCACCCATCCCAAAGCCACCCATCCCAACCGATCGCCATTGAGGACGATGATCTGTTTAGGGATGGCCCGCGTCCACCGATCATCACGCCGCCGCCCCCTGTGCCATCGCCCCCCCCTCCGACCGATGATCTTTGGGGGGATGATGACCTGTTTGGGGATGGGGTGCAACCGTCAGAACCGGAGGCGATCGCTCCTGATCCCGTCCCTGCCGCAAGTTTTGAAATTGTGATTGATGAGAAGCCGGACGCGATCGCACCCGATCCCGCCGCAAGTTTTGAAATTGTGATTGATGAAGAGCCAGACGCGATCGCCCCTGATCCCACCCCAGCGCCGACTGCCGATCTCGGCTTAGAGGATCGCACCACCATCCCCATTGATATCCTGCCCCCAGAACTCTGGCCCCTGTCCCCTCAACCCAGCGACCCAGACCCCGCAGCCCAATCACCGCAAGACCTTGACCTCGAAATCCTAGCCGGATGGGGTAATGACTGGAGCGATACCCCTGATCCAGGCTCAGAACCAGAGGCAAGCTTTGAACCGCCGCCCGCATCTTTCCCCCCCGATGCGCCCGCCCTCCATCCTGACGAAATAACCGCCCCCAACCTAAGCCCGGAACCCTGGGCGGTGGATGATGCCTGGAGCCAAGGTGATGCAGAATTTGACCAAAATGCTGCAATATTAGCGAGTTGGGGTGATGGTTGGCCGGCGGCGGGCCCAGAGGAGGGCTTGAGTCCTAATTCTGATGATCTAGAGAATCTGCCAACCCTCAGCCCACCGCCGGAACTGAGCCAACCCCCCGCGCCGGAATTTCCCCCAGAGATGATCGCAGCAGAACAGGCGATCGCCCCCCCGGATCGAGAAGCCGATCCCTTCCCCGATTTTCCTGCCATGGATGAGATGGACTTCTCCCGTGAGCTAGATTGGCCCGACCCCGATGCCCTGGACAATCCATCGGCGGAAGACCTGTTTGGGAATGCGGGGCTGTTGTCCTTGGATGACCTGAGCTTAGAGGAACTTGATGGGTTTGATGCGTTTGAACCCACGCCCGCCCCAAAGCCAGAGGGTAACCCCCCACTCGAAGCCCCTGCCGACAGTCGCAACCCCGAAGGTTATCAATACTTCGTCACTGAAGCTCAGGATCTCTTAGTCACCCTTGAACAGGAGCTTTTGGCTCTGCACGCAGGGTCAAGTACGGCGGATATTTATAGTTTGATGCGGGTCACCCATACCCTGAAAGGGGCATCGGCGAATGTGGGCTGCGACACAATCACCACGATCGCCCACAACATTGAAGATGTGTTTCGGGCGATGCTGGCCCCCGAAGCGGTGATCGATCAAGAGTTGCAGGGGATGTTGTTTGAGGGCTATGAATGTCTGCGCTTGGCCTTGAGTGCAGAGTTGGGCCATGAACATAGCCAGGATGATGATCTGCTGAATCGGGCGGCGGATCTGTTGGCGCGGTTTCAGGTGAAATTGGGGGATTGTTTTAATCAGCAGCAACCGCTACCCAGTTCTGCGGAAATGGGGTTTGACTTGACCCAGTCGATTTTTGAGGTGGGGGTGCAGCAACGGATTGAAGAGTTGCAGGGGTTGATCGCCCAGAACCCAGACGGGACAGGGTTGGCTGAGGCCCTCCAAGGTCAGGCTGAGGTGTTCATTGGGTTAGGAGAATCCCTAGGATTGCCGGAATTTACGCGCCTGGCCCAAACGATTCAAGGGGCGATCGCCGCTCAACCGGATGCCATTCGTGCGATCGCAGCCCTGGCCCTTGCGGATCTGCAAACAGCCCAAACCCAAGTGTTAGGAGGCGATCGCACCCAGGGCGCAACCCTCAGCCCCGCCTGGCAACAGTACAGCCCCACGTTTTCCCCTCCCCCCTCCCCAACGGCAACGCCAGCAGATAACCCACTCCCCCCCATCGACGCGATAGATGATGCGGAGCCGGAACCCTCAGACCCCTCAACACTAGGTAACTCTGGCTTGCCGAGCTTGGATGACATTTTTGGGGTGGGTCTGATCCTGCCGGAGACGGGGACGAGGCAGGAGATGTCGGGTCTGTTTGAGGGGGATGGCTCCGATGATGGAACAGTGGATCAGCATGGGGTATCGGACGACGATCGCGAGACAGAAGCGATCGCACCCTCATACCCCGCCACCCCCGTCCCCGATCGCGTCACCCTTGCCAGTGACCTCTGGGATGAAGTCGTCCCCGCCTCCCAAACCAAAGCCCCACCCCCCCAAACCCCGCCCCAGACCCTCAGCACCGCGCCCCCCGTCTCGAAAACCCTCCGCATTGAACTCGACCAACTCGAACACCTCAATCATCTGGTGGGCGAACTCCTGATCAATCAAAACCAACTCGCCCTACGAGACGAGCAATTTCAAACCTCCGTCCAAAAACTCTCGGACTGGCTGCGCAAACACCGCCTCACCCTGGCTCAACTGCGCTCCACCCTCCCTAGTGAAACCAACTCCGCCACCGCTTCCCCCGTTCACCGCCTCCTCTACGCCGCCCTCGAAGAAACCTCCCAAATCACCCAAGCCACCGAGGACATGAATCTTTTGGTGCGCACCACCGCTTCCACCATTGAGCGCGAACAGCGGCTCTCGAAGCAACTGCGGGACAACATGGAAGCGGCGCGGATGATGCCAATTGAGGGGTTATTGAAGCGATTTCCGCCCATGGTGAAGCAGTTGTCCTTTGTGAATAAGAAGCCTGTGACCTTGACGGTACGGGGTACAGGGGTGCTGATTGATAAGACGATTACGGAGAATCTCTACGATGCGCTGCTGCATTTGGTGCGTAATGCCTTTGACCATGGGATCGAGTCCGTCGAAGCGCGGCGGGCGGCCGGAAAACCGGAGCAGGGCCAGATTGAAATCGCGGCCTATAACCAGGGCAACCGCACGATTATTGAGGTGGGCGATGATGGTCAGGGATTAAAGGTGGAGCGGATTTGTCAGCGGGCGATCGCCAATCATTTAATCACCAAAGCCGAAGCCGACGAGATTCGCCGCCAACCTCATCCTGAAGAACGTCTGCTGGATCTGCTCTGTACCCCCGGATTTTCCACCACCGACCAAGTGAGCGATCTCTCCGGGCGCGGCGTGGGGCTGGATGTGGTCAAAACCCAGTTGGCGCAAATTAAAGGTACGCTCCAAGTCCGGCGACGCAATGGTGTTGAGTCGGGCAATGGCGGCCAGGGTACGATTTTTTCGCTCCAGATTCGGGAATCGCTCCTCAGTGCGCGGCTGTTAATTTGCCAAGCGGGATCATCCGTGTATGGGTTTGTGTCGAACGAGATTGAACAGGTGCTGATTCCGGGGGAAAAGCTACGGTTTATTGCCGGCCAAAAGGTGCTCGATTGGAACCAAGAGGAAGCCGAATGCACCGTGCCGGTCTATGAATTAGCATCGCTGTTTAAATCCCCGGCCCGGTTAGCGGCGACGCAGCAATATTTAGCCTTGGCGGATCGGGGCGAACTTCAGCCGGTGCTGAGTACGCCGCAAAATATTACGCCGGTGCTGCTGTTGCGCACCACTGACGGTTTGATTGGGTTGGAGGTGCAGCAGGTGATTGAGGAATCGGAGTTGGTGATTAAGCCGATTTCCGATGCGATCGCCCCCCCGCCCTACCTTTACGGCTGTAGTATTTTGGCCGATGGCCGCCTCACCTTAGTGATTGACGGGGCGATGCTGGTGCAACATACCCAAAAACAGGGCATGCGGCTGATCCAAGAATCCTTGGCCCCAGCGCGATCGCAGCCCGCGATCGCTTCTACGGCCTTTTCCACTGAACAATTGGGTCTCTATATCCCCGACGCGCACCCCTCGGATCAAAACCCCATCCCCACCCCCGCCGACCCCGTGGAAACCGCCGCCCCCATTGTCACCATCCTCGTGGTGGATGATTCCCTGACGGAGCGGCAAACCTTGAGTTTGATGCTCAAACGCCACGGCAAGCGGGTAATTGAAGCCAAAGACGGTTTAGAAGCCTTGGAACAGTTGCGCAGTGGTCGTTCGGTGGATGCGATTCTCTGTGATATTGAAATGCCCCGGATGAATGGACTAGAGTTTTTAAGTGCAGCGCGGCAGGATCTCCAAGGGGCAAACATTCCGGTGCTGATGCTCACCTCCCGCAGTCGCGATCGCTTTCAAACCATCGCCCTCGAATTGGGAGCCGCCGCCTACCTCACCAAACCCTACATTGAGCAAGAAATTCTCACCACCCTGGACACCGCCCTTGGGAGAAAACGGCCATGAGTGACTTAGTGGACACCGAACGGATGCGGGTGATCGTGTTTACGGTGCATACCCATTCCTTCGCCTTGCCGATGAAAGCCGTGTTAAAAATCAGCCCACGCCCGACCCAACTCCACCAGGGCTTTGATGATGTGGGCTTGATTGAACTGGATGGCCAAACGGTGCGCCTCTTGGTGCTCGAACAGTCCTGGGCGGTCGATCCTCTACCGGATCATCCGTTTTTGATTTTGGTGCAGGGGGGATCGGATTGGATTTTGGGGATTCAAGTGGCGGAACTCCCCAACATGATGGAGTTAGACCGGGCTTCGATTCAAGCCATTCCCGAAGCCGCACGGAAAACTCCCCTGGGGTCACTCTGTCACTATGTCGCCCTTTGGCACGGAGAAAACGACACCCCGCAACCGATCTTCTTGCTGGATTTGGCGTTGACCTTGAAAGCCCATCACACGGAGGCCTAAAGCCATGACGACCCCTCCAGTGAGCGATCGCTGTACCCAACGCCTCCGCCACCACATGGCGCGACAGAATCTCCCCAGTTTTCGCCAGTTGGCCCAACAGGCGGGCGTTTCCCCCGCCACAATCCGGCAATTGCGGGCCGGTCAAGCGGCACGATGTCGCGGGGAAACTTTGGCAAAAATTGCGATCGCCCTCGATCTCACCGTCGATCAACTCCTGACCGAATGCAGCGAACTGCCCTTAACCCGTCCCACGCCTGCCCCGGCTCCCATGGACCCCAGTGATGCCCTCCACATCCTCGAACCCTGGCTCCTGCAATGGCCCACCGTCGTCGCCGCCGTCACCAAAAACCCCGACCTTCCTGCGAGTAAAATCATTCCCCTGGTCAAACCCCTAGAACGGCTGCTTGATCATTGGCAAGTGAAGGCGATCGCCCCCATCGGCAGCGAACAGCCCTACGACCCCACAATTCACGAACTCATGGACGGCACAGCCACACCGGGAGCGATCGTCCGCATCCGCTACGCAGGCTATTACCACGGCGAAGCCCTCCTCTACCGTGCGAAAGTTTCCCCCGTTGCGATCGGCAGCGCCCAGGGTTAATGTTTCTGGTCAGCGATACTCAAAACCATTACAGCCTGTTCACCCTCACCCCAAACCCCTCTCCCCCAGGGCTGCTGCTCATACACAACGTCCTAAGGTTAATCTCCCCTGCGTTTAATCCCCCTCCATCGTCAAGGCAGCGAGCTAGAAGCTCGCACTACGGAGCACTCATGTAGGGTGAGCCTCTGGCTCACTGCTGATTAACTGACTAACTAGATGGCTTGATGGCAGCGAGCGAGAAGCTCGCACAACAGAAGATTGCAGGCAGGGTAGTGTGAGCCTCTGGCTCACTCATACCCCTTCTAGATGCGTAGCTTGGGTTGTGTATAAGCAGTCTGAGTATAGGACAAAAGTTGAAATGGACGGCGTAATCTTGATTTTGATGGGGTGGGAATATCCTGCTTCCTATGTTGTCTGATCCCAGCGGGCAAGATGCCCGCACGACAGACTATGGATTTTTAGGGAGCGTGTGGGGTTTTGCTATTGTTCTACCCAACCTACGAAATCATCAGGGTTTTAGCCCAAGCCTGATTTTTTGTCCTGTACTCAGAGGCGGGTTAGGCTAACATTCCAAGGGCACTCTATTTTGAGGACTGTCAACTTAAGGTTTAGGGTTCGAGTTGGGCGGCGCAGATGCCCGCACCGAGGAGACCAACCTGGGGATTGAGCACCACGGAGATCCGCACCGGATCGAGCACCCCACTGACGCGGCCTTTTGCGTGATAGGCGGCCATGAATTCCCCGGCTTCGATCAGGGGGAGGAGTTTGGCGGCGATGCCGCCAGCGATGAAGAGGCCGCCGTAGGGGAGAAGTTTGAGGGCGAGGTTACCCGCTTCGGCTCCGTAGGCGGACATGAAGAGATCGAGGGTTTCGCCACAGAGGCGATCGCGCCCGTCCAAGGCGGCCTTGGAGATGATCGCGGCAGCATCGGCGTTGGGGCTGTTGAGTTGGGCGGTGATGTCGGCGGATTCCGGAACCATGAGGCGATCGCGCAAACAGGCGTAAATATCCACAATGCCCATGCCCGACACCACCCGCTCCACCGAGACCCGCTCTAGTTGGCGCACGGACTTGAGGTGGTTCAAGAGGGCATATTCCCGGTCGTTGCGGGGGGCGAAATCCGTGTGGCCGCCTTCGGTGGGGAAAACGCGATGTTTGCGTTGTCCGATGGGAATCACCACCGCTTCGCCGAGGCCCGTTCCTGCCCCTAGGACGGCGATCGGGGCACTGGGGTCTACCGTTCCCGCTTGCAAAACATGGAGTTCATCGGGCTGCAACCCCAGCACCCCGTAGCCAATCCCGGCAAAGTCGTTAATCAGCGCCACCTGATCCAATTGCAAATCCTGGCCAAGGCGATCGCCGTCCAGTTTCCAACTCAGGTTTGTGAGGGTGCAGGTATTGTTGTGGACGGGGCCAGCGATCGCAAAACAAGCATAATCAGGACGACTCCCATCCTCTTGATGACCCGCTGTGGCCAGAAATTCCTTCACGATCGGCACGAGATCTTCATAGTCAGCACTAATATAATGCTGCCGTTCCGATACCGGCTGAATCCCGGTTGCTGTGGGTTTAAAGAGTTGCAACAACGTCTTTGTGCCACCAATATCACCTGCCAGTAATAAGGTCATTCGTTCCCTCCGAAATCACTAAGATTAATCACTTAATTTGTTAGCTTATAGCGAATTGAAAAACGATGAGAACGCCACCTTCCCCTTTTTAAGGGGGATTGAGGGGGAGCTTTGTCCCTCGTGTTCATGGAAACCGCTATAACCTGTTCATTTTCTGAGCGGCTGTTTGACAAGTTAAACTCAGATCTAAATCATGAGCCTCACTCAATGGAAACGAGGGGCTTAAGCCTCTTGCCTCTCCACTCAAGACACTTTTTTTGAGCTAGAGGATGGGGCAGGGGATTTTAAGGCTTGGAATGTCGCTAATCCTGCCCCGATGATTGCAAAGGAAAACAGTGTGGTTAAAGTGCCGAGAGCATAGAGGGCGGGGGAGGTGACATTGGTGGTCATCCCAAAGATTTCGAGGGGGAGGGTGTTGTTTTCGCCGGAAATCAGGGAGGTGCGATTAAATTCGTCGTAGGAGAGGGTAAAACTGAGCATCCCCACCCCAATTAAACTCGGCGCAATCAGGGGCAAAACAATCTGACCAAAGGTTTGAAAATCACTCGCGCCCAAGTCTCGCGAGGCTTCTTCATAGGCTGGATTAAACCGATTAAAGACCCCCACCATAATCAAAAAGGCAAAGGGTAATGTCCAGGTTAAATGTCCCCCCAGGGCGGAACTATACCACTGCACATCCCAACCCAAGACATTGAAGAAAATCCCAATCCCCAAGGACACTAAAATACTCGGTACAATTAAGCTTGTAATTGTCAGGTAAAAGATAAAACGGGAGCCTTTAAATTTACGCCGAAAGGCCATGCCCGCCATCACACTAAATGCCACAGATAGGAGCGTCACAATGAGGCCGAGGGTGAGCGATCGCAAAAACGGTGTCACAAATTCACCGATCCGCTGTTCGCCAAACACCGATTGAATCCAATAAAAGCTAAATCCTCGCATCGGAAAGGTTAAATTCCCCTCTTCTCCTTGGAGGGAAAGCAGGAAAATCGCCGACATTGGGCCGTAGAGAAAGAGCACAAAAAGACTAAAGAATGCGCCGAGAATATAAAACGAAAGGGGGCGTTTCTGGGGCATTTTCTATAGTTCCTTACGAATATCAACGGTGCGGAGAATTGCGAAAACCATCATTAAGGTGATGATCAATAAAATGACGGCATTGGCGGCGGCTTGGGGGTATTGTAAACTGCCGATTTGGTTACGAATAGCATAGCCGACCGATGAGGCTTGACCGCCACTCATCAGGCGCACGGTGGTGAATTCGCCCATCACCAAGGTGACAATAAAGATTGATCCAATGGCAACACCGGGCAGGGAGAGGGGAAAAATGATTTCTTTAAAAACTTGCCAACTGGCAGCACCGGAATCAAGGGCGGCGGTGATTAAGTTGCGGTCAATGCGCACGAGACTATTAAAAATGGGAACCACCATAAAGAGGGTATAGAGATGCAGCATAGCCAAGACAACGGCAAAGTCAGAAAAGAGGAAGAGTTCTACGGGTTCTTGAACCAAATTAAGGTGCATCAGCAGTTGATTTAAGAGTCCTTCCCGACCGAGAAACGGTATCCAAGAAATCATCCGAATCACGTTAGAGGTAAAGAAGGGAATGGTGCAGACCACAAAGAGAATCACTTGCCATTTTAGGCTTTGGATATGGAAGGCTAAAAAGTAGGCAATGGGATAGGCGATCGCAAAGGCAAGAACCCAAACAATAGCGACAAATTTAAAGGTATTGAGATAGGTGCTGAGGTAAACCGATGAGGTAAAAATACTGCGATAGTTTTCAAAAATCAAAGCCGGGGTCATGGCGTAGCCGTTGAATTCCCAAAAGCTCACCACGACGATCGTTAAAATCGGAAAGACTAAAAAGAGTAAAAAAACCAGGAATTGTGGGGCAACTAAGAGATAGTTTTGG
Source organism: Spirulina major PCC 6313 (assembly GCF_001890765.1). Classification (NCBI taxonomy): domain Bacteria; kingdom Bacillati; phylum Cyanobacteriota; class Cyanophyceae; order Spirulinales; family Spirulinaceae; genus Spirulina; species Spirulina major. The sequence continues at coordinate 3,741,854 of NZ_KV878783.1, forward strand.
AGGGGTTTCCAAATTTTTAACATAGGGCGAGGTGAAACAGTAGCAAAGGGCTAGTATGCAGAATTTTAGATCAGACTGTTGTGATCTGTGCGACGGTTTCGGGGAATGCGCCGGCCTCCGGGGGGCGATCGCTGCGTTTCTTGGCGTGAATGGTCTGTGCTGGGGTGAATCGTTCTGGCTCAACTGTTATAACGGCTATAAAGATACGGCTTAGCTGTAGAGTTGACGTTGTTGATTGTTAGGTTGCACCATGGCCCCGATTCGATTGTTGCAGAATCCCTACTGTGGGCGGGGGGCGATCGCCCTGTTGCTATTGGCGTGGGGAGTTGGGCCCGCTAGCTTGGCGCAATCACTGCCGCCCCAGTCGGGCGAATCGATCCCTGTGCGGGAGTCTGACCCTTTACCTGCACTGCGGCAGAGGATTCAGATGGGCGATCGCCTCTTGATTCGTGTTCTGTCTGATCCTGCGCTCAACAGCGAACCGGTGGTGCTGAGTGATGGCACGGTGGAATTGCCCCGCTTGGGGGCGTTGACGGTGTTGGGGTTAACGCCAGCGGCGGCGGCGGCGCAAATTTCTAACGCCTATCAACGGTTAGGGCTGACGGATGGACAGGTGACGGTACAGGTTGACCGCCAAGATCGTGACCCTGCACCCTTGACAACTCCGTTTTTCGCGCCGTCGCCGCCGGTGCAGCGTCGCCCGAACCTCACCGCGCCCCCGGAACAAAGCTATACCTTGGGGGCGGGCGATCGCATCCAGATCCAAACCTTCCAACTGCCCCAATACAGCGGCGATCATGAAGTGCTGATCGATGGCACGATCCTTCTGCCCCAATTGGGCGCGTTTCGTGTCACGGGGTTGACTCCGACGGCAGCGGCAAGGGCGATCGCCGCTCGCTACGAACAAGCCCGCATCCTCCGCAATCCTCAGATCAATCTCGTCCTTGTCGAACCCCGCCCCTTCCAAGTAGCCGTAGCCGGGGAAATTAGCCGCCCCGGTTCCTATATTCTGCCCCGCCAAGGCACACAATTCCCCACCCTCTCCCAAGCCCTCCAAGCCGCCGGCGGCATCACCCAAGCCGCCAACCTCCACGCCGTCGAAATCCGTCGCACCACCACCCAAGAAATCCTCACCGTCAACCTCTGGCAACTGTTGCAAACCGGCGATCTTGGCGATGATCCCACCCTCCGCGACGGCGACACGATCCTGATCCCCACCGCCATCACCACTAACCTCGCTGAACTGTCCCGCCTCCGGGATGCGAATTTTGCCGCGAGTACCGATCGCCCCCTCAATATTGCCGTGATTGGTGAAGTGTTTCGCCCTGGCCCCTACACCGTGACGGGGGGAGCGCGTACCGGGGCGGCAGGCACACCCGGCGGAGCCAGCGGCCCCAGCAGTGTCCCGACGGTGGCGCGGGCCTTGCAGGTGGCGGGGGGGATTAAGCCCCAGGCGGATATTCGCAATATTCAATTGTTTCGACGCACGGGGAGCGGCGATCGCCAAACCCTCACCGTCAACCTGTGGGAACTGCTCCAATCCGGTAATGCGCTCCAAGATGTGCAACTTCAAGAAGGCGACACGCTCATTGTCCCCAAAGCCGAGAATCTCACCCCAGAGGAAACGGCTGCGATCGCAGCCGCCAGCTTCTCCCCCGACAGCATCCGCGTTAACGTCGTCGGCGAAGTCCAACGGCCCGGCTTAACCCAAGTCCCCCCCAACGCCTCCCTCAACCAGACCCTCCTCGCTGCTGGGGGGTTTAGCAATCGCGCCCGCCGAGGAACCATCGCCCTGATTCGCCTCAACCCCGACGGCACTGTCCTCCGCCAAATCATCCCCATCGACTTCGCCGAAAACGTCAACGATGCCACCAACCCCCCCCTCCGCAACGAAGACATCCTCATTGTCAGTCGTTCCGGCCTCGCCTCCTTCTCCGACACCCTCACCGAAGTCACCCGCCCCCTCAGCAGCATTTTGAATCTTTTCCTCTTCCCGCTGCGGGTGTTTGATGTCTTCGATAGCATTGGGGATTAAGAACACAGAATGGAGCGATCGTAGTGATATTTACGAAATTTGGGTTGATGTAGGGGCGTTGGCGTAAGCCTGCCGGAGGCACAAAAATTTTTCGCCCCACACCCCTTAATTTGCCGTTTTTCTCGCTCCTCCCTCAAGGCAAGTATTCCATCAATTGATGAGCCTCTGAATTGTGGGGGAATTCTTGCAAAATTGTGGTGAGGGTTTGGCGGGCTGCGTCCCATTGTTCGGCATTCATTTTGGCGTTGGCAATGCCTAATTGGGCTTGGAGACGGCTGCGGGTTGCGTCGGGGGAGAGATAGCGTAGGGCAGTTTCAAAGGCGGTGATGGCCTCCCTTAATTCCCCTAAACCGTTCAAACTTTCCCCTAAACCGATGTGGAATTGGGGCTGATTGGGCCAATTTTGCACTGCTTGACGATAAAGGGCGGCGGCTTCTGACCATTGACGGCGGCCAAGGTAGATTTCACCGGCCAAATCAAGGGCGATCGCCTCTTTTTCTTTTGCCCCCAATGTATCTAAACCCGTATGAAAACCCACGACTTTTCGCAAGGCCTCCAGGGCTTGACTCTCTTCCCCCTGCCACAGCAAAAATCTGGCCCAATCGTAATAACCCCAAATCAAATCGGGATCGAGGGCTAATGCTTTTTCATAGGCCGCTGCGGCATCACTAAACCGGCCTTCTTTCTCGTACAAAGGAGCGATGGCAAGATAGTTATAGGCAAAATCGGGATTGGTTTCAATGTTGCGTTCATAGATTTCTAAGCCCCGCAACCAAAACCCCAAAGCCGTTAACGTCGTGGCCAATTCGTACTGAGCATGGGCATGGATTTGATCCGGCGGGGTACTGATCGGCCCTCGGTAGCCGTTGCCCCGGATGCCCCCATCGGTAATCGGTTCCCCCAAAGGGGTATAGGTGCGATCGCCCAAACTGGGAACCACAAACCCATAGGTGGGTTGTAATGCCATGGCGGTGTGATAGGTTCCCACCGCCGCGAGGGTTTGCCCCCCCTGGATTTGGACTTGGGCCAGCTTAAACCGTAACCCGGTGGGGTTTTCCAGTTCTTCCGGTAGGGTGAGGGCTTGGAGATAGGCGGCGATCGCCCCTTCAAAATCTTCTAAACATAACAAAGCATCCCCCAGGGCTTCCGCTTCGGGGGCGGTTTGGGGGGAATGGGCAAGATTGCGCTGTTCCCAGCAAATGCCTGCCAAGGCGGGATCTTGACGGGGAATCGCCGCCACGGGTTGCCCCATCCCCCACAGGAATAACCCAGCGATCGCCGCTGCTTTGATCATGGTGCAATTTTTCAAACGCTAATAATGGAATTTTAGGGGAGAAGGGAGGGGTTGTAGCCCGTTTATATCATCGCAGAGCAAGACCACGAGGAAAGAGCAGGCCCAAGGCCACAGCATTCAGAATACAATTTCAGTAGATTGCGATCGCGTTTATCCATCATGCGTCATTGTCTGAATCCCGGTTGTTTGCATCCCTCTAATCCCGAAAATCACCAATTTTGTATCAAGTGTGGCCAAAAATTGCTTCTCCGGGAACGATATTGGGCCCAGCGAATTCTTGGCCAGGGTGGGTTTGGGCGTACCTTTCTCGCTGTTGATGAAGATAAGCCCTCAAAACCCTTTTGTGTCATCAAGCAACTTTTACCCCAAGCTCAAGGGACGGAAAACATCGCCAAAGCTGAGACATTATTCGCCCAGGAAGCGGAGCAATTAGAACAATTGGGGCATCATCCGCAAATTCCGGAGCTATTGGCCTATTTTACGGACAATGGTCAACAGTACTTAGTACAAGAGTTTGTTGATGGCGCGACGCTAGCGCAAGAATTAGCGGAAAATGGGGTATTTTCTGAGCAACAGATTCGAGAATTACTGATTGATTTATTGGGAATTTTAGATTTTGTGCATAGCAAAAATGTCATTCACCGTGATGTTAAGCCCGACAATATTATTCGGCGATCATCCAATCAAAAATTGGTTCTGGTGGATTTTGGTGCGGCAAAGGTCTTGCAGCAAGTTCAGCGCACCGTGACAGGAACGATTATCGGTGCAGCGGAATATTGTGCGCCGGAGCAAGCTATGGGCAAGGCCAAATTTGCGAGTGATTTATATAGTTTAGGGGTGACGTGTCTCCATCTACTGACGCGGATGAGTCCTTTTGATTTGTATGATTCTAATGAAATGGAGTGGGTCTGGCGCGATTTTCTCAGTGGGAATTCAATCAGTGATGAACTGGGTCAAATTTTGGATCATTTAATTCAGCAAGCTTCTAACAAGCGGGCGCGATCAGCCCAAGATGTTTTGCAACTGTTGCAACCTGCCCGCACTGGTGCTCATCCATCGCAAATATCCCAGACGATTCTATCTGAACCTGAAACCCAACAGTCACTTGTACAATCTCAACCGTCACAGATTCCGGCACGGTATCAACGGTTAGCGACACTGCTCAAGGCGGGGGATTGGCGGAGCGCTGATGCAGCAACAGCCAAGCAAATGCTGGTGGTGGCAAACCGTACAGAGGAAGGCTGGTTAAATCCTGAGTAAGGATTCAGGTGGGGGGGGGTTGACAAATCAGAAAAAACAGCTAGGTTAGCACAATGAAGCCCATCGAGATTCCCCCAGCCGTCGAACGAGAGCAACTGAGACAAGCATCATCAGAGGTGCTGGTGGAACTGGTGTTGCGGCAACAAGAGATTATTCAGCAACTAGTCTGGGAAATAGAGCGGCTCAAGAACAACGCCAACAGCGATAGCGAGAGTTCATCGAAACCCCCATCAAGCGACATCCACAAACGCTCAGAACACCAACCCCCAGAAAAAGAGCCACCAAGCCAAGGAAAGCGTAAACCCGGTGGGCAACCCGGTCATCAGGGAAAAACTCGCAAAGGGTTTGGCAGAATAGACCGCTACGAAATGGTGCGAGCGCAAGTGTGTGGGTACTGTGGGAGCCAAGAGTTGAGCCTAGTCCCCCGAAAAACGCGCCGCCATGAAGTAGCCGAGTTAATCCAACCCGCCATAGAAGTAGTGGAGTATGAGCAGCAGTGCTGCTGTTGTAGCCGATGTGGACAGGAAACATGGGGAGAGTTACCGCCGCCAGTGCTGGGAGGTCAAAGCTTAGGAGCCGGACTGCAATCCCTGTTGGTGTGGTTGGGGAACTACGCTCACATGAGCTATGAAAAGCAGCAGGAATTCCTAGAGGAACTGGGGAATATCACCGTGGGAGTAGGGACATTACAAGCGACCAACGAAAGGGCATCCCAAAGCGTTAAGCCGACAGTAGAGGAACTGGGAAACTGGGTGAAACACCAAGACTACGCCCAAGTGGATGAAACACCATGGCTAGTCAAGGGAGTGAAAGAGTGGATGTGGGTAGTGTGTGGGGTGGGTTTTTGCCTCTTCCACGCCGCTGATACTCGTTCAAGGGCGGAATTAGAGACCCTATTAGGTCGAAGCTTTGATGGTGTACTCGTCTCTGATGACTTCAGTGTGTACAACGGTTATGAGGTGAAAGCCCAGCAGAAGTGCTTGGCTCATCTGAGGCGGCACTTCAAGAAAGTCTGCAAGCTCAGGCATGGAAAAATCCAGAGTTGGCGAAGGCATTCCTGGATTTGATTGACACAGCCTTTGAGCAGCATCGTCAGTGGCGTGAAACCGAGGATGGGGCTGCCTATCATCAATGGGCGGCGGGCTTTATCTATGAGGTGAAGGCGGCTGTGGAGCATTGGCTCCCCCTGGCTGGGCATGAGGCGGGCTTGTTATTGCGCTCTCTACGCGATAAGGCAAATCAGTGGTGGTATTTCCTGTCCCATCCAGAAATTCCCCCGGATAATAATCGTGCGGAACGCTCGTTGCGGTTGGCTGTAACCAAGCGTAAGGTTTGTGGTGGCTCGCGTTCGATGGCAGGTTTTGCCCAGACGGCAAGGTTACTGAGTGTGATTCAGACTTGTCGGACTCAAGGGCGTTCGGTGTTGAGTTTCTTGAAACAAGCTTTGATGGCGACGGCTTCTCCTGAGCAAGTCTCCATGCCTTCCCTCATCCCTGCTACCTGAATCCTTACAATCCTGAGTCTATTGATAACTTTCCTTGTGAGGATTTACGTGCCATTGATCAGCTTTGGGTTCATTACAGCCAGGGACATTTTGGGTTTAGTGTTCAGAAGCAAATTTATCAATCTTTAGGCGGCATAAGGAAGTCTAATGCGAAGGTCTGGAATGGTTTTGGAGATGCAGTGGGTTGGCGAAAGGGTAGCACCTGGTTATACTACAAAGATTTAAAATTTAATACCTCATCTCCTGTTGGCCACCTCCCGATTGGGTTTGCGGATGTGTGGGGTCGAGTTTGGTTCGGTTTTTTTGTTTTGCGTTTTTTTGGTTTGGGTATTCTTCTCTCGCGTCGAGACTTGTAGACTGTAATCCATAAAAGCTAGAGACTTTTTTTAAGAATCATTAACCCGTTGATTTTTACGAAGCCATGCGGGGTCTGGCTTTTCAATACCTGGCACTGGAATTTCACAGCGAAGACTGAGGCGCGGATTGGGGGGAGGGAACCCAATTTGTCTCGCTAAAATGGAGAACACCATCACCACTCCCCCACCATGCCCAACACCATCACCATCGACATTCCCGACTACACCTATCAACGCCTCCTCCACACCGCCCAAGCCACCAAAAAAAACCTCACCGAAATTATCCTCCGCGTCCTCGAAATCGGTAGCCCTCCCGACTGGCAAGACATCCCCCCCGAATATCAAACCGATGTCGCCGCCCTCGATCGCCTCCCCGACCCCGACCTGTGGCAAATCGCCCGCAGCCAACAAACCCCCGACCAAATGCAGCGTTATGACGAACTTCTAGAACGCAACCAAGCCGGCACAATCACCCCCGCCGAACAACTCGAACTCAGCCAGCATCGTCAAGATGCTGAACGCCTGATGCTCTGCAAAGCCCAAGCCATAGTCCTGCTCCGCTGGCGAGGACATTCCATTCTGGATCTCCAATAAATGTCTCCCTACATTCCCACCGAACTGCGTCAACAGATTCGTCACCGTGATTTGGGACGTTGCTGCTACTGTCTAACCCGTGAGACGATTAGTGGCATTTCCCTGGCAATTGATCACATCCAACCCCAAAGTAAAGGCGGCAAATCTACTCTAGATAATCTATGTTTGTCTTGCCGCGTCTGTAACGAATTTAAGTCCAATCAAACTGAAGCCCAAGATCCCCTGACGGGTGAATCTGTCCCTTTATTTAATCCTTGTACCCAAAAGTGGAGTGAGCATTTTAGGTGGACTGTGAATGACACGATGGTTACAGGTAAAACAGCGATCGGACGAGTCACGGTGCAAGCCCTCAAAATGAATAACCCTGCTATTGTTTCGGCCAGACAACGGTGGGTCACAGTCGGTTGGCATCCTCCCGATGATATAGCGAATTAACTTCCCTCGTGTCATGGCTCTGCCGTGACACGCGCCTTGAGCGGCTCCGCCGCCTGGGGAACCCACGCAGAATATGACCAAATTTTGCGTCGGGGCTGAAGCGTGATGTGCGGCGGGGAATTGAGTGCGATCGCGTTCGGTTCAGTGCCTAACAGTGGATGGTTGCCAGAATGCCTACAATAAGGGTGTGTGAATCGACAGGCGCAATGGTACAAACTCCCGTATCCCCTCAACCCCTTTTCCTGGAATTGCCCCCAGACCTCGCCCTACAGGTCACGCCGGAACAGTTCGCCGCTCTGGCCGTGACCAATCGTGATCTCAGACTCGAACGCACTGCAACCGGAGCATTAATCGTGAACCCACCCACTGGCGGCATTTCTGGCAAACGGAATTTAAGTATCAGTATTCAATTAGGGAATTGGTCGGAAGCGAACGAGCAACGAGGTGAAGCATTTGACTCATCCACGGGGTTTGAATTGCCCAACGGTGCGAATCGTTCCCCCGATGCCTCGTGGGTGCGGCGCGATCGCTGGGATGCCCTCACGCGGGAACAGCAGGAGGGGTTTGTTCCCCTCTGTCCAGATTTTGTTGTGGAGTTGCGATCGCGCAGCGACAGTTTAAACACCACTCGCGCCAAACTCCAAGAATATCTCGACAACGGCACACAATTAGGCTGGCTCATCGACCCCCAAAACCAACGGGTAGAAATTTATCGCCCCGGTTGCGAGGTTGAAACCCTAGACTGCCCCGATATGCTCTCCGGTGAACCAATCCTGCCCGGATTTATCTTAAAATTGCAACGAATTTGGGCGTAAGGGGTTGGTGGATGTTGATGCAGCACGGTTTTCCCTGAAGTAGGCACATTGCCTAACTGAGATGCACCCCAGATAATTTCTGAACGAGGATAACACAATGACTTCAATACTGATCAAAAATAAAGTTCTGCAAGAGATAGACCTGATCCCAGAAGATAAGTTAGTTGATTTGTACAACTTCATTCACAATTTCAGACTAGGCTTAGAAAAATCACAAGAGACAAACAATAAACCCATTTCCGCCTTTGCCGGTTGTTGGCAAGATATGCCCGATGAAATATTTAATGATTTCACAACAGAAATAAAACAACGTTAACCCCTTGATCTTAGAAATTCTAGGTGTCTTAACCGCCTTGGCTAGTGCTATACCTGATCAATTTATTACCTGATATCGCCAATGACGATCGCCATTGCTGTTGAAAAGACCCCCCTTGCGGCTGATCCTTTGGGTGTTGTCCGAGTTGCGCAAACTCGTGTCACCCTTGATACTGTTGTGACGGCTTTCCTGGAGGGATGCACACCAGAGGAGATCACAGAGCAGTACCCATCATTACAACTGTCGGATATCTACCTCGTCATTGGCTACTATCTGAGGCATCAAGATGAGGTCAATACTTATCTGGCAGAACGTCAACAGCAGGCGTATTTAATCCGGCAAGAAATTGAACAACGTTTTAGCCCTGTGGGAATTCGCGATCGCCTCCTCGCCAGACGCAATCAATCTGGGATGCAACCACGCGATCCGCGAACCGCGTACCTATCGCCAATGAACTGCACCAAAGGGCGAAACACCTCCACCAGTTCCCCCCGGCTGACGGTTAAACAGGGGAAAGGGCGATCGCCATAATCTACCCCCACCTGTAACGGGAACACCGGCCCCGGCTCCAGGGAAATAAACCCACCGCCCGCCGCCTGCACTAGGGGCCAAACCCCCGCAATATCCCAAATTTTCGGCGTAGCCTCCACGCCCCCCAACGCAGCCCCACAGGCCACCAGGGAGATGTTATAGCTGGCCACACCGATCATCCGAATCTTGCAGGGGAAGGGCGCTTTTAAAATATCGGTACTGTGGGCGCAGAGATTAAACAAGAGGACATTCCATTCTGGATCTCCAATAAATGTCTCCCTACATTCCCACTGAACTGCGTCAACAGATTTGTCAGCGTGATTTGGGACACTGCTGCTACTGTCTAACCCGTGAGTAGATTAACTTACCGCGATCATCACCCCTTCACTTTCCTGCTTGAGACGATCCACCGTACAGATTGCATAGGTTCCGGGGTTAAGATTCACCGCCCGACTAGCCGCCGGGAGTAATTGCCGCAGCGTCCACCCCCCAGGAACCGCTTCGTAGATTGTCCAGCCCCACAGATCTTGATTTGCGGGCGCTTGCCACGACAATCGCCCCTTATCCGCCTTCACCTCCACCGGGATTGCGGGTCTTGTGCCCCCCGTCGCATTTAATACCGGAACGAGGGACGGATTTGGGTAGAGCTTTGATCGAAACATCTCGCGCACGTTTTGGGTATTTTCCAACAGGGGTTTGATGTTGTAGTAAATATTTCCCAAGGCCTTGCTTTTGTTCAAATCTCGCGTCAAATTTACCTGCCATTCAAACTCACTCACCGGCCATTCCGAATTATCCAGCTTCACCAAATTATTACCGGGGTAAATATGCGCCCCCTTGGGGTTATTTTCTGTCCACCATTTCAGCAAGACGGGATAGCTCTGCTGCACTTGGTCAATTTTCCAGTAGAGTTGCGGGGCGATGTAGTCTACCCAGCCTTGGGCGAGCCACTGTTTCGGGTCGGCATAGAGGGCGGCATATTGATCCAAACCTCTGATGCCTTCAGGTTGACCGGGGCGATAGATACCAAAGGGGCTGATCCCGAATTTAACGTGGGGCTTGGTGGCGCGGATGCCGGTGCTGAGGCGTTTGACCATTTTATTGACGTTATCCCGTCGCCAGTCGGCTAAACCGAGGGAGCCGCCGTTTTTGCGGTATTGGTCGTAGGTTTTGCTGTCGGGGAAGGGTTCGTCGGGTTTGGGGTAGGGGTAAAAATAATCGTCGAGGTGGATGCCGTCGATGTCGTAGCGTTTAACCACGTCGAGGATGACTTCATAGGTGCGGTTTTGGACGAGTTCACTGCCGGGGTCCATCCAGCGGCCAGAGCCGTAGTTATGGACTTCGCTGGGATAGACGGCATCGATGTGGGGCGGGGTGACGGGGGTGTTGCGGGAGATTTGGGCGCGGTAGGGGTTAAACCAGGCGTGAACTTCGATCGCACGTTTGCGGGCTTCTTCGATCACATAGGCGAGGGGGTCGTAGAAGGGATCGGGGGGTGTGCCTTGTTTGCCGGTGAGCCAAGCGCTCCAGGGTTCGCGGCTGGAGGCGTAGAGGGCATCGCCTTCGGGGCGGACTTGAAAAATGAGGGCGTTGAGGTTGAGGTTGACCATCGTATCAAGGATGGTGCGGAGTTCTTGCTGTTGGGTGGCGGTGGGTAAGCCTGCCCGCGAGGGGAAGTTAATGTTCCAAACCGAGGCGACCCACACGCCGCGAAATTCGCGCTGGTGGGCGACGGGGATTGCGTCGGCGCGGGGGGCTGGGGGTGCGGCGACGATCGCACTGGAGGTGATTTTCGGCATCTGGCCAAGCGATACCAGGGCTTGGTAGATCATGGCGCAGACTTCGCCCCTGGTGACGGATTGGTTCGGGCGGAGGCGTTTTAGATCGGGATAGTTCACCACTAATTCGAGGCGGGTGGCATATTTGGCTGCTGGTTCGCCGTAGCTGGGGATCTCGGCCCAGTCGGTATAGTATTGCGGCAAGAGGATGCGATCGACCCCCGACGGGGCCGGATCAAGGGCGTTGACCAGGGCGATCAGTACTTGGATTTTGGTGACTTCGAGATTGGGGCGAAATTCTCGATTGGGGAAGCCGGAGAGGATGCCCATTTGGTAGGTTTTCGCGATCGCATTCGCCGCCCAAAAACTCCCATTCACATCCACAAACTGAATCGGGTCGCGCACGAGGGGCAGCTTAAACACATTGGTCATCAACGCCGCAAACTGGGCCCGGTTGATCCGCTGATTGGGCCGAAACGTGCCATCGGGAAAGCCGCTGGTAAAATTCGCCTTGGCCATCGCTGCAATAAAGGGCTGTGCCCAATGGCCCGCCGTATCACTAAACTGCGGCTCCGGCGGTGCGATCGGCGTGAGGGTCAAGGTCACATCATAATCACCCACGGCTACACCCTTTACCTGTGCCGTGAGTTTGCCCGTGGCATCAACGCTCGCCTTGGTGGTGATGTTATCCATACGCCCTCTATCCGCATTTCTCTAGGCTCAAGTGTACACCGAGTTTTTGAGCATGGATGAGGCTTAAGCCCTCATCCCCAACCCTTAACCGCGCCACAAATATTTGCCTGTTTGCAAAGGGCGCGATCGCGCTGAAGCCCCAAACGCCTGGGATTCAAATCCCAGGCTCATAGCCCAAACCCGTTAAAACGGGTTCAAGGGTCTGCTCAGAACCGGTTGAACGGGTGATCAAAAGTGCCTGGAGTCGGCTAAAGCCGACTTACGCTATGAGCCAAGAACCTGATTGACTGACAAAAGAAGTGGTAGGGATAGCTAAAGAGGTTGCCCTGACTGAAATACAGAGAATTAAGAAATGGGAGTCAGTCCTCTAGAATTGAGTTACCACAACAAAACTCTGGAGAACTGTGAAAAAAACTCCCAAATTTACAATGCCCTGAAAACCTGGTTGGGTCAAGACATCCCCTGGGCGCATCTGAGCCACCTGACTACCTGCATCTGGATGGTCATCGCCGTCATCCAAACCGGAGCAGTCAACCTCACGAAATGGCTGCCGTATCTGCCCTGTCGAGGATTGTTTGCCCAAAGTAAACAGCGGCGAGTCCGACGCTGGCTGGGCAATAGCCGCATCAATATTCATCGACTCTACAAACCCATCATCAAAGCCGCCTTAGCCGATTGGCAGGATGAGGTGATGTACCTGAGCTTAGACACCTCACTATTTTGGGATGAGTATTGTCTGATTCGGGTGGCTGTGGTGCATCGCGGTCGTGCTTTACCCCTAGGCTGGCGTGTGTTGGCTCATCCCAGTGCCTCGGTTGCCGCCAACACCTACCGAGAACTGCTCCAAGATGTCGCTCGACTCCTACCGCAAGGGGTGTAAGGTGGTGCTGCTGGCTGACCGGGGCTTTGTGCAGACGGAGACTATGACGCTGGTGCGCACCTTCGGCTGGCATTATCGCATCCGCATCAAAAAGCAATACCTGGCTTTGGCACTACTGCCAAAGGGCTGGAGCCAACCAAAAAGCGTTTCATCTCAAAACCCCGGTGAAAGCCCTCTTGCTGGCACAACGTCAAAACTTTCACAAAAGGTGAATGGTATGGTCCGGTTCAATGTCAATTTTCGGTCGCAACAATGTCAATGGCGAGTTTTGGGCGGTTGTCAGTGATGAACCGACCCACCTCCAGACTTTTGCTGAGTATGGTCTCCGGTTTGATATCGAGGAGGCGTTTCTCGATGACCAGTCTGGGGGTTGGCACCTCCAATCTTCCCAACTTCGCTCAGTTTGTGTTCTTTCCCGTCTCTGCTTCATTCTGGCTCTGGCGACTCTCTATGTCTCAGCTCAGGGTCTTGAGGTTGTCCAATCGGGCAAGCGTCGCTGGGTTGACCCCCATTGGTTTCGCGGCAATAGCTATTTTCGTATCGGTCTTGAGTGGATTCGTACTGCTCTCCTTGAGGGCTGGCGCTTGATTCGGCTTGTTGCTTTCTTTTCTAATTCTGACCCTGAACCGGCTATGGCTTCTCGTCCTCAGCATCGGCAACGCTCTTATCGCCTTGAATTCCAGTTTTGCTCTTTTTCTTACTCCCCTGACTGAATCTTTTGTCCGTCAATCAGGCCAAGAACTTCAGCCCCAAACGCCTGGGATTCAAATCCCAGGCTCATAGCCCAAACCCGTTAAAACGGGTTCAAGGGTCTGCTCAGAACCGGTTGAACGGGTGATCAAAAGTGCCTGGAGTCGGCTTTAGCCGACTTACGCTATGAGCCAAGAACTTCAGTTCTTGGCGGTGTCGCATTCTTCACTTCACCGGGTTGGCTTCTCAGCGAGGAGGGGCTGAATTTTTGCGATCGCCTCCCGCAACACCGCCGGCGGATGCACCAGAGCAAAGCGCACATAACCTTCTCCCATCGCGCCAAAGCCCGCCCCCGGAGCCAGTGCCACCCCGGTTTTTCGCACCAGTTCCTGACAGAAGCCGATAGAATTGTCGCGCCAATGGGGGGGAAGTTGCGCCCAAATGTACATCGTGGCGGGGGGGGTGCTGACGGGCCAGCCGATCGCAGCCATCGCCTCCACCATCGCATCTCGGCGATCAGCGAAGGTTTTTACGGTGGTGCTGACGATCGCTTGATTCGCTTCGAGGGCAGCGATCGCGCCTCGCATAATGCCGCGATATTGATTAAAATCGATCACCGCCTTGACCTGACGCAACGCCCCGATCATCTCCGCGTTGCCCACGGCGTAGGCGATGCGGAAGCCGCCCATATTGTAGGACTTGGAGAAGGTGAAAAACTCGATGCTGCGGGTTTTGTCCGGGTCGGCTTGGAGCAACGACGGCGCGGCGGGGCTACCTTCAAAGACGAGATCGGCATAGGGGAAATCGTGGGCCAACATGAGGTCATGACGCTTACAAAACGCGATCGCAGTTTTAAAGAAGTCCAGAGACGCGATCGCCGTCGTCGGATTGTGGGGATAACTCAACACCATCAACCGCGCCTGCTGCAACACCTCCGCCGGAATCTCCTCAAATTGCGGCAAAAACCCCGCCTCAGCCCGGAGCGGCATCCTGTGAACCCGTCCCCCCGCCAGGGCCACACCACCAAAATGGGACGGATACCCCGGATCTTGCAGCAGGGCATAGTCCCCCGGATTCAACACCGCTAAGGGTAAATGGGCCGTCCCCTCCTGACAGCCAATCAGGGGGAGCACTTCGGTGTCGGGGTCGATGGGGATGCCGTATTTTGCGGTGTAATGGCGGGCGATCGCTTGGCGAAAGGGTTCCGTACTCTGAAATAGGGCGTAACCGTGGGTGCTGGGGTCATCCAGGGCAGATGCGATCGCCTCTAGCACCACCGGCGGCGTGGGTAGATCCGATGATCCCAACGACAGATCAATAATCGGCAAACCCTGCGCGATCGCCTCTCCCTTAGCACGATCCATATCTGCAAAAACATTCGACTGAAGCGAGCGAAGACGATGGGCAAATTCCATAATTCAGAGGGTTAATTCAGGGAACATGGTCGCAACAGGGCATGATTCACCATGCCCGCAAGATTAAACCGGATCTTCACATGATTAGAGATTTTGATCGAGAAATTCCACAATTTTGGGCCGGGTGATGGCCCCTTCATGGGATGCGATCATGGTCTTATCTTTAAAAATGCGCAGCGCTGGCACTCCTTCTACCGCACATTGCTTGACCGCTGCGGGGTTAGGATCTATTTCTAACTTGACCACCTTAAGGCGATCGCCATAGTCTGCGGCTATTTTCTCAATCGACGGCGACATCAGCCGACAGGGCCCACACCACGCCGCCCAAAAATAGGCGAGCACGGGCTTTTCCGCGTGCATCACCTCTTGGTCAAATTGATCATCTTGAATTGTGAGGACAGTACTCATTGTTTTTGGCGTTAAATCAGGTACGTTAACTAAAGAGATTCAAACAAAATCTGATCTTCCATACTAGGGGAGTAACACGGGACAAAACAAGCTAACCCCGATCCCCAGAACTGAAATTAAAACCGTAAGATAGCCAAATTTAAAATCAAGTCCATGACCCAGTCTCCCCCGTCTGCTCTTTGGCCTAATCCTGATTTAACCCCTGCTGCTTTTGTGGCTGCAACGGCAACCGTGCTGGGTCATGTGACGCTGGGGGCAGGGGCGAGTGTGTGGTATGGGGCGGTCTTGCGGGGGGATGTGGAGCGGATTGAGGTGGGAGCACATAGCAATGTGCAGGATGGGGCGGTGCTCCATGGTGATCCGGGGCAGCCGACGGTGTTAGGGGATTATGTGACGGTGGGGCATCGAGCGGTGATTCATGGGGCACAGATTGAGCGGGGCTGTTTGATCGGGATTGGGGCGATCGTGCTCAATGGGGTGACGGTGGGGGCGGGGAGTATTGTCGGGGCGGGCTGTGTGGTGACGAAGGATGTGCCGCCGCGATCGCTCATGGTGGGCATTCCCGCGAAACGGGTGCGGGAGGTGTCCGAGGCCCAAGCTGCGGAATTAATCGAGCACGCCCAACGCTACGAAACCCTTGCTCAGGCTCATGCTGGCACAGGGACAGATCTAGGATTTCACGCTTAGGGATTGGGATCATCCGAGGTTTCAGCCTCCTGCTCAGAGTCTGCGGATTCACCCGGAAAACGGCGGGCCAATTCTGCTTCAAGCTCCACCATCAGGGTTTCGAGTACTGGCTCGTCGAGGCTCTCGTAGGCGGCGGGTGGGGTGGGATCGGGTTCAAAAAAGAGAATTTTAATTTGTCCATCGCCAATGGCCAGCATCAAAACTTCGGTTTCTGGATCGTAGGCATCCAGGAGGCCGAGGACTTCTTGGAGTTGGTTGGCGACGTTTTTGTTGAGGGTTTCGACGGCGCGACGCGGACAGGTGACAAAGTGCGGTTGCGGTTGCAGGTCAATGCCGAGCACGTCGTTAGCTTCGGGGTTGGCGAGGTGAAAGCTCCAACTCAAGGCGGCAATTTGGGGCCGACAGTCCCGCGCAAATTGGTCGAGGCGGTGCTTCCACGGCTCGGAGTTGGTTTGTGGGGGACGAGAACCAAACATGGGCAAGGAGAATCGGGATAATTTTTACATTATCATGGGAGACCTGTTCTGGAGAGTTCACCCTTTAAGATGGGGGGAGAACGGTTGTTGAATCCTCTTGCAACGGGTTGTGATGCAAAAAAAACCTTGGCTCCTTTGGGTGGAATCGGTGGCGATCGCTGCCTCCATTTCCGGCACGATTACGGCGGCATTAACGCGCCAATTTCTCTATGCGGCAACCCCGTTGACGATCGCCCTGGGGTTAAATGTGTTGACCCATCAGCGATCGCACCAACGCCAACGGGAACTAGAAAACCAACTCGCCACCCTGCAAACCGAACTCATTGCCCAGGTGCAGGCGGAAATCCATCCGGTGAATCAGGCTGAACTAACATCGGTGCGCGATCGCATCACCGCCCTCGAACAGCAGAGCACCACCCTCCCCACCCAACTCGCCAGCCTGCAAGACAGGCTAGAGGATCAACTCGCCATCCTGACCACTCAAGATCAAGAGAATCAACGCACCCTAACGCACCTCACAACAACGGTTAACGATCTCAAAACTCACCTCGAAGCGGTGAGCCTTGACCCCTTGACGGCGACGGTTGAGCACCTCCAGCATCAGATCCAGCAGTTTCGCGATAGTTATGATCCGGCAGACTTTGGGACGATGAAAATGGTGGTGGAGGCCCTCAAAGCGCAGTTACGCACCCTGACCGATAGTGAAACCCATCGCTGGCAAAATATTGAACGCACCTTAACCACGCTTCAAGGCCAAGTGGATGGAATGACGACGATGGAGCCGGGTACGGTGGAATCGCTGCAAAGGGCGATCGCCACCCTCCAAGCCCAGGTGCAAGATCTCCCCACGCCCCCGGATTGGCAACCGGCGATCGCTGACCTGCAAACCACCCTCCAAGATCTGCAAACCCAATGGGATGAATTTCGCCAAACTCCGCCCCCTGCCCCCACCCTTGATCCCTGGGATGTTGCTGCTCCTCCTCCAGCCCCGCCACCGTCAGCCGTCCCCACGCCCACACCTCCCCCAGTTGCCAATTTTGACGATGATTTTGACGATGATGAGGCGTTTGATGATGAGTTAAATGCTGAATACGAGGCATTCCAGGCGGCGGAACTGGGTGAGTCTGCCGAGGTGAAGCCGGTGGAACAGTTGGGCCATGAACTCGAAACCGGGATTCGGGATTTAGGCGAAAATTTGTGGGGGTTTGGGCGATCGCTACGGGACACCCTGACCCGCCTCACCGATAGCGTCGATTTTCCCCACACTGACCCGGAAAGCCTGCAATCCTGGGCCTGTACCGCCACATTCCCAATGCCGAACACCACCCAAGGCGCGATCGCCATCAGCCCCCCAGGGGACGCGATCGCCACACGTCACACCGATGGCCATGGGGTGCTCGTCAATGTGGTGCAACAGGCGATCGCCCACACACTGCCCGTTGCACCCTTCACAACCCTGGCCTTTAGCCCCGACGGTCAACACCTCCTGATCGGTCACAACGACGGCAGCAGCACCCTCTGGCGGACTCAGGACGGAACCCAGCAACAGACCTTCCTCGGCCATCCCTTGCCGATCACCGCGATCGCCTTCAGCCCCCACGGCCGCACCTGTGCCACCGCCAGCGGCGATAAACTGATTCTGCTCTGGGATACCCAAACGGGCCAAACCCTGCGCCCCTTAAAAGGGCATTGGGATACGGTGATGAGCTTGGTGTTTAGTCCCGATGGCGAATGGTTAATCAGCGGCAGTCGGGATGGGACGGTGAAGCGCTGGGATGTGGCGACGGGGGATAAGGTGGCCAACGCGACCCCCGGCGGTACGGTGCAAACGGTCGCGATCAGTCCTGATGGACAGCAGGTGGCCAGCGGGAGCAGCGATCGCACCCTCTCCCTGTGGGCCGCCAACACCCTCAGCGAAATTCGCCACCAGCGCGGCCTCCAAGCCGTGAAACAGGTGGCCTATAGCCCCGATGGTCGCCTCTTGGCCACCGCAACGGGCAAGGTGATCACCCTCTGGTCAGTGGCCAACAGCGATCGCATCGCTATCCTCAACCATCCCCACCCCATCACCGCCCTGCAATTCACCCCCACCGGCCAGGAGTTAATCTCCGTCACCGCAGCGGGGGATGTATCCCGCTGGCAAAAACCTTAATTGAGGTGCGATCGGGGATCGCTCAAACCCGTTAATGAACGTTAAAAATTTAATCCGGTAATTGTGTAGGGTGGGCAATGCCCACCACAAGCCAGTTTTGGAGATCGTCTCTTACCGGATTATTTTCTTAAGCTCCATAAATCCCAGACTTTTAGTCACTTCTAGTCACACAAAAAAAGGGTTAACCCCCGATGAAGTTAACCCTTAAGGCGCTTTGGAACGCAAGTCAGGACTATTGGACGACCAGCTTAACATTGGCGTTGTTCAAGCCACGTTGCTGAACTTCCGACAGAGTCTTATTCACGGCGTACTTTTGGTTGATCGAGTTGATCAACTCGGTTTGATTATGCTTTTTCGCCACACCCCAGAGATCTGCAATCAGGTCGAACGTACCATCGCTGTTGGCAGACCAGCCGAGGTCATATTCACCATCGAGGACGGCAACCAAGTCAGCACGAACTTGTTGACCGTTGTAACCCCGAACATCAGCGTTGGTTTTGGTGGTAATACCGAGATCGCGCAACGAGTTTTGCAAGATTTCTGCGTCGGTGATCTTCGTACGTAAGGTGCTGAAATGAGACATGTTGGACTTCCTCTTGAAAATTAAAACGACAGTTAAGTTAGGAAAAGGATGCGATCGCCTCTGGCATGAGAATTTTAAGGAGTACAATCGCGTTGGTCTGGATCGGGCTGCTAGCACAGGGCTAGCCTTTGCTCCTTCCCGAAGGAAGAAGAAAGCTTGTTAAAACTCCAAGCGCTGATATTCAGCACTGGAGGCTGCCGCAGGTCGGGCACGTTGTCGCGCCCAATCACGAAGGGCTGTGACCTGCTCAGTCATGGTGCGAGACAGGGGCAAGGTTGCTTTGAGTGCCGCAATAATATCGAGTTGGGTAAACTCGCGGTCTTGGGCAAATGCCTCATACATCGCGGCAATAATTGCCTGCTCAATCTCTGCACCAGAAAAACCATCGGACATCTTCGCAAGCTGGCTGAGATCAAAGCGATCAATTTCAGTGCGCCGCTTGCACAGATGAATCTTAAAAATTAATTCCCGCTCTTCCGGGGTGGGAAGATCCACAAAGAAGATCTCATCAAATCGTCCCTTGCGGAGAAATTCTCCCGGTAACCGTTCAATGCGGTTCGCCGTCGCCATCACAAACACCGGGGACGTTTTTTCCTGCATCCAGGTGAGGAATGACCCAAAGATTCGGCTTGATGTACCGCCGTCGGAATCTGACGACCCGCTGCCACCGGAGAAGGACTTATCTAACTCATCGATGAAGAGAATCGCGGGGGAAATCGATTCAGCGGTTTTGAGGGCATTACGCAGGTTCGCTTCCGATCGCCCCACCATCGAGCCATCGTAGACTCGTCCCATATCCAAGCGCAGGATGGGTAAGCCCCACAACCGCGACGTGGTTTTAGCGATCAGGGATTTTCCACAACCGGGCACACCCAGAATTAACATCCCTTTGGGCTGCGGTAAGCCGTAGTCCCTTGCCCGTTCGCTGAAGGCGTTGGAGCGTTGGCGTAGCCAGTGTTTGAGTTCTTCTAGCCCGCCGATCGCATCGAGGGTTTCGTCCTCTTCGATGTATTCCAAAATGCCGTTGCGTCGAATCAGTTGCTTCTTTTCCGACAGGATGATTTCAACTTCCGCATCGGTGAGTTGCTGGGCTTTGACGTAGGCTTTGCGATAAACTTTTTCGGCTTCGTCCTTGGTGAGCCCCAAGGTGGCACGGACGAGCTTTTCTTGGACATCGGCGCTGGGAGGTTTAGCCCGATTGCGGTTCAGTTGCTGTTCTAAAACCTGGTGAAGTTCATCTGTGGTGGGCAGGGGAAAATCCAATACGACCACATCTTTTTCGAGTTCGATGGGTACGTCCTGGATCGGGGACATCAAGATCAGGATCTTTTCGGTGCCTTTGAATGCAGCGATCGCATCCCGTAACGCCCGCTTCACCCCTGCCCCAGAGATGAAATCATGGAGGTCTTTGAACACATAGAGTCCGGGTTCCCGTTGCTGGATGCTCCATTGGATGGCGGCTTCCGGCGAAATGGTGTTGCCTTGGGGAGTGTTGCGCGTTTGACCGTATTCGGTCATGCCCCGCGTCATTGTCCAGACAAACACTTTTTGGTGTTGGGTGTCGGCTTGGGCAATCTTAGCGATCGCCTGCTCCGCACGCTCTTCCTCAGGAGTGATGAGGTAGATCAGGGGATATTGAGCTTTGATGAGAATGCTCAGTTCTTCTTTCATCGTGAATCGACCTTTAAATGTTACGACTCGATGGGATCTCCCCTTGCGGTCGGTTAGCATTGCCAACCCCAACACCTAACAGGGAACGAGACTTTCCTCGCCGTGAGAATCAGCTTCGGACTGGATAGACGGGTGAGGGTTGCCCACTGCAATGTCATCGGGCAGTTCGTCTGTCAACACGGTGGGTTGATTTTGGAGGGACATTAATTCGTTATCCCGCTGGATCAGTGCGCTGCCACAATCCGGACAGGTATGAACCCGATGGGTTTGACCCCGTTGGCCACTAGCAGCTTCGATTTCTGCAACAGCTTCCGGATATTGCAGGTAGAACTGAATCGCCTTTTCCACGAGTGCGGACATGGACTCTTCATCAACGACAGATTTGATTTTGAGTCTACGGTGCATCTGCGGAGGTAAGTACAGAGTTACTTTCTGCTTGTCTTGCATCTTGATGCTCATAGAAGTTTTACCCGGGTATGCTATGCCATCGTAGGCGAAGGGTTTAGGGACTGTCAAGCCGCTAAGCTGTCATGACGGCATAATTGTTACATTCATTTACAATTGCCTTAAAGAACGGCAATACAGTCAATCTCAACTTTGACCCCTTTCGGCAGTTGCGCCACTTGTACCGTGGCACGGGCGGGGGCGGTGGCTTCGTTGAAAAAAGTGGCGTAAACCCCGTTCATGGTGGCGAAGTCGCCTAAGTCAGTGAGGAAGACGGTGGTTTTTACCACTTGCTCGAACGTTGCGCCCGCCTCGGCCAGAATCGCGGCGAGATTTTGCATCACCTGTTGCGTTTGGGCCGCTACATCATCGCCGCCCACCAAGTTCCCCGCTGCATTGAGGGGGATCTGGCCGGCGACAAAGAGAAATTGGCCGGTGGCGGCGATCGCTTGGTTATAGGGGCCAACCGGGGCAGGGGCTTGGTTGGTTTGAATGATTCGTTTTTCCATCAATAAGGGCGTTCCAAAAATGCGCTTCTTTTAGCCTAGAAGGGTGATCGAAGCTTCTGGGCGTTTCTGTTAAAGAACTTGATACTTCCGTAACGTCCGGTAACGTGGGGGACTGGGTTTGATGGCAATTGATCAGGGGTACGATCGCGCCCTCCTCTCCTGGTTGCACCGACGGAATCGCCCCTTAGAACCCCTCAGAGGATCGATATAATGACAAGGTTGATCTGCCGGGGATAATCACCTGCCTATGTCTCGACTGTGCCGTTTCGCGATCGCCAGTGACCTGCATATTGCCTTACCCCACACCATCGACCTCACCAAGCCCCGCTTTCACCTCGTCGAAGCCAGTGTGCCCGCCCTTGAGGCCATGCTCGCTCACCTAGAGCAATTGGATCTCGACTGCCTCTTCATTCCCGGAGACCTCACCCAAGACGGCGAGCGGGATAATCATCACTGGCTGATCGAACAGCTTCAAAAGGTGTCATTTCCGGTCTATGTGATTCCTGGCAATCACGACGTGGTCAAGCCCACAGGGAATGATGCGGTGATTGGGCTGGATGAATTTGCGGCCCTGTATCAACCCTTTGGCTACGACGATCCGCAACAGCTTTGGTATAGTCGCGAAATTGCGCCGGGGGTGCAGTTGGTGGGGCTTAATTCTAATCAGTTTGATGCGACTGGTTGGCAGTTGGGGTGTTTGGATCAACCGCAATGGGAGTGGCTGCGGGAGAATCTGCCCCAGTGGCGCGATCGCTTCGTGATCGTCATGATCCATCACAACATTGTCGAGCATATCCCCCAGCAGTCCACCCATCCCCTCGGCCGTCGCTATATGCTCGATGATGCCGCCCCCTTGCGCCACTACCTCAACGAGCAAGGCGTGCGCCTCGTCCTCACCGGCCATCTCCACATCCAAGACGTGGCCGAAGCAGACGGAATCACAGAAATTCTCACCGGCTCCCTCGTCGGCTATCCCCATCCCTATCGGGTCTTAGAACTTCATGACGATGGAATACACAAACGCCTAAAGATGAAGTCCTATCGACTGCGATCGCTCCCCGGTTGGGAGGATCTCCCTGCTGCCTCCCGCCAACGCACCCAAGAGAATTCATTTCCCTTTATGTCGCGGTTTGTCAGTTTGCCACCGTTGAATTTAAAAGGAGACGAAATGATCGCCACAGCCCATCAATTGCAATCCTTCTGGGCCGATATGGCCGAGGGCGATCGCACCTTCTCATTCCCGCAATTTCCCCCCCACGTCCGCTCAATGCTCGAAGCCTTCAGCGCCACCCACCCCATCGATAACAACGCCACATTGCGGTTTTGATCATGCTTGGCATTAACCGCTAGTGTCACGACATACCTTGAACAGTGGGTTACTGCGGATTGCTAAATTGCAGTAATAGCGAGGGTTTAATCCGCCCAACCCACCCGACAAAAAGCACTATTTTAGCTGTGCCATAATACGAGGTGTGAGCAAAGGACTAAAACTGTCCATCAAAAAAGGACGCTCACTGTAGCGTCCTGAGAACCATGAATGACAGATCGGGACTTGAGATGAACTCAAGCTATCTGGATTAGCCTTCCCATTTCTCGGCAACGAGTTCAGCCAAGTCCACAACGCGCTGAGAATAGCCCCATTCGTTGTCGTACCAGCCCACAACTTTTACCATATCGCCGCCCATCACCATCGTCAGACTGGCATCCGCGATCGAAGAGCAGTCAGTGCCGCGATAGTCACACGAGACTAATGGCAGGTCGTTGTACCCTAAAACCCCTTTCATCGGCCCTTCAGAGGCTTCTTTCAAGGCTTCATTGACTTGATCCACAAAGGTGGTTTTTTCCACTTGAACGACTAAATCCACAATGGAGACATTCGGAGTCGGCACACGCAGCGCGATCCCATTTAACTTCCCTTGCATTTCAGGGATGACTAAGGCCACAGCTTTAGCAGCACCAGTGGTCGTCGGCACAATATTTAGTGCGGCGGCTCTGGCACGGCGAAGATCGCGGTGACTTGCATCGAGCAAGCGTTGATCTCCGGTGTAGCTGTGGGTGGTGGTCATCGTACCTTTGATGATGCCAAAGCTGTCATGGAGAACTTTGACAATCGGGGCCATGCAGTTGGTAGTACAACTGGCGTTACTGACGACATTTTGCTTGCTGTGCTCATAGTCTTGGTGGTTGACACCCATCACAAACGTCCCGATATTGCCGCCTTTACCGGGAGCGGTGATCAGGACTTTTTTGGCTCCAGCCGCGATGTGCTTAGATGCACCCTCTTCACTCACAAAAACCCCAGTGGATTCAATGATGAGATCAATGTCCCATTCACTCCACGGCAGGTTAAGCGGGTTGCGATCGGATACACATTTAATCGTTTTACCGTTGACAGTCAGCGAATTATCATCGGCATCAATTTCTGCGTCTAGCTTCCCAAGCATGGAATCATACTTCAGGAGGTGAGCGTTTGTGCGGGGGTCGGAGGTATCGTTAATGCCTACGACTTCTAGCTGGGAGTTCTCACGTCCAAGCCAGCACCGAAGGAAATTCCGTCCGATGCGTCCAAATCCATTGATTGCTACTCTAATCACTGCGTCTTGCCCTCTGTCTCTAAGCTCAATAACATTAAACGAATCTTAATACCCCAAATCATATCGCAAAGGCTGGCCAATCCAGCGTCCACCTTCAGAAAAAGTTTGTGGACGTTGCGGCTGGGGACGGTCAATGGGGCATGGGGGGGGCTTGTGCCATCGCGTCACTTTTCAGGGGTGAAGAGGGGGGGTCTTCTGGAGTGGAGCGGTGGAGGACGACGGCATTAGAATGAAATTTCCTGACGACGAAAAATAGGGTGGGTAAATCCATAAATCAGGTGGTTTCGCCCATTGAGTGAGAAGATTAGGGGGCTAGTTTGCTACCTCTATGGTGTTGCATGGGAAAGGATGCGATCGCGTCTTGTAACCCGAAAAGATATCCCGATTATTCAGTATCGATATCAGGAGTGACAGGGCCGCATGATTCCTAGAAATTAATTCGGGGGTGCAACGAGTCAGATTTCTAACCCGTGTTATTGCCTAACCTGCGGCAAACCCTTTATAAAGAGGGGAAGATTCAAGAGATAAATTCGCTGAGATTCACAATTCTTGATAATATAGCGCGTGTTATCCCGGCGATAACGTTCGGTGTGTGGTGTGTAAGGAGAGTTAATGTCCAAAACAGTTGATTTTGAGGGAAAGCCCTTTCACTTTATCGGCATTGGCGGCATTGGAATGTCTGCCCTTGCGTACATCCTGGCTAAACGTTCGTTGCCAGTATCAGGATCAGATTTACGGTCTACCCATATTACCCAGCGGTTAGAGTCCGTCGGGGCACGTATTTTTAATCAGCAAGCCGCTGCCAATCTGGAGGTCTTTCACAGTCCGGTGCAGCTTCAGCCCGTGGCGGTGGGGGTTGGAGGGGTGGGTGTCTCGTCGAAGGGGATCAGTTCAGCACCATCGACCCCCGACCTCGGAGCACCCCAAGTGGTGTGTTCAACGGCGATTCAGGCCGAAAACCAAGAATATTGTGCGGCGCTGGATCGGGGCTATGCGATTTTTCATCGCTCCGATGTGTTGGCGGCGTTGGTGCAGGACTATGAAAGTGTTGCTGTGGCAGGAACCCACGGGAAAACGACCACTAGTAGTTTGGTGAGCTATCTGTTGTTGATGGCGGGTCTTGACCCAACGGTGGTTGTGGGCGGTGAGGTGGATGCGATCGGCGGCAATGCGCGATTGGGTCAAGGCCGCTACTTGGTGGCGGAGGCGGATGAGTCGGATGGTTCGTTGGTCAAGTTGAGTCCAGCGATTGGGGTTGTCACCAATATTGAGTTGGATCATCCCGATCATTATCAAGATTTGTCAGAGGTTGTTGATATTTTTCAGACCTTTGCCCGCCAGACTAAGGTGTTGATTGGCTGTGCAGATTGTGCAACGGTGCGTGAACAGTTGGCTCCGTCCATTACCTACAGTACTGACCCGAAACGTTCGGCGACCTATACCGTGTCGGAGGTGGTGTATGGGGCCGAAGGGACGACGGCAACGGTGTGGGAACGGGGGGTTGCTCTCGGCACAATGACGGTTCCGTTGTTGGGAGAACATAATCTTGGTAATGCTTTGGCGGCGATCGCAGTGGCGCGTCAGTTGGGCATTGAGTTTGGGGTGTTGGCCGCTGCGATGACTACGTTTGCTGGGGCCAAGCGTCGCTTTGAAGTGCGGGGTGTTGTCGATGGGATCACCTTGATTGATGACTATGCCCACCATCCCAGTGAGCTACAGGTGACCCTAGCGGCGGCTCAACTCCGGATTCAGGAACTGGTGAAGGGGAGCGATCGCCCCCGGATTATTGCCATTTTTCAACCCCATCGCTATAGCCGTACCTTGGCCTTTTTAGAGGAATTCACCCAGTCATTTCGGGATGCAGACGTGGTGATTGTGACAGATATTTACAGCGCCGGTGAACCGCCGAATCCTCAAATTACGGGTCAGATGCTTGCCGATGCGATCGCTGACCATCACCAACAGGTCATCTATCAGCCGTCGCTCCCTGAACTGAAAAGTTTTCTCCAGAATTTTCTCCACGCAGGAGATTTTGCCTTATTTTTGGGTGCAGGGAACCTGAATCAAATCATCCCCCAACTCTTACATAACGACGCAATCTAGAGTCCTGTAGACTCTTGTCTTAGTTCATCCCGTCAGGCTTCGCTCTCGTCCCGTCCTTACTTAGCGTGTCACCATATCCGGCCATGACCCTGTCTTCTGATCTTCCGTTGACAACGAAAACCTATATCTATCCCGGTTCAACCGCCTACACCCCCAAACCCATTTGGCTTGACGATGGCCAATGCCAAATTCGCCCCCACGTCACCCTAGCCAATTTCACCTCCTTTCGAGTTGGTGGGCCCGCAGAATGGTACGCTGCGCCCAAAACCCGCGAAGGACTGCAAGCCTGTTTCGCCTGGGCCCAGGATCGTAGCCTGCCCACTACGATCTTAGGCGCAGGTTCCAATTTACTGATTAGCGATCGCGGCCTACCCGGTCTTGTGGTCAGCACCCGCCATCTGCGCCTGAGTATATTCGATGATGAAACGGGTCAAGTGACCGCTGGGGCAGGGGAATTGATCCCCCGTTTAGCCTGGAGATCTGCGAAACGAGGCTGGCAGGGACTGGAATGGTCTGTGGGCATTCCGGGCACGGTAGGGGGAGCGGTGGTGATGAATGCCGGGGCGCACCAGGGATGTATTGCCGATTCCCTCGTCCAAGCCGATGTGCTCAACCCTGATGGCCACATTGTCACCTTACGGGCCAGTGATTTCCACTATCGCTATCGCCATTCGAGCTTACAGGGGGATAAGCGCCTGGTGTTGCAAGCCACCTTTCAATTACAACCCACTCAGGAACGGGCGATCGTGATGGAAACCACCAATGAAAACTTGCAAAATCGGAAAAATTCTCAACCCTATCATCTCCCCAGTTGTGGCAGTGTATTTCGGAATCCGGAATCTTATAAGGCGGGCTGGTTAATTGAACAAATTGGTTTGAAAGGCTTCCAGATTGGGGGGGCCCAAGTGGCTCACCGGCATGCCAACTTTATTTTGAATTGTGGCAATGCCAAAGCCCAGGATATTTTTGAAACAATCCACCATGTTCAACAGCAAGTTGAACACCATTGGTCTTTACGATTGCGGCCAGAGGTTAAGGTTCTCGGTGAGTTTCAGACGATCTGAGGGGTGCGGTCTCTCCGGTTCCGGGATTCGCGGACGGGACGGGAATACAGCTAGAACATCCAAGCGGTTGGGGCATCCACGGGGAGGGGAGGCGATGGTCAACCGATTCAGCCTGCTTTGCTGTTTGCACTCTCCCCCTCGCCGTTAGGTCGGAGAGTATGTCAAAATCGACAAGCAGAGACTGCTTAATGTTTCGACACCAATTACATAAAATTTGATATGACCCAAGGAAAAGGATTTGGTTTTGGTCTCGGTAAAATGAAGGAACTCACGGAGGCCTTCAAAAAAGCCCAACAGGTTCAGCAGGATGCCAAAAAACTGCAAGATGAACTAGAGCAAATGGAAATTGAGGGCCATAACGAAGCCGGTACGGTGACGGTCGTGCTGAGTGGCAATCAAGAGCCTCGTCGCGTCAATATTACTCCGGCGGCGCTTGAGGCTGGGGCGGAAACGCTTTCGGCGATGGTGTTTGAAGCGATGATGGATGCCTATGATAAATCGACGGAAACAATGCGCGGGCGGATGGAAGAATTGACGAGTGGGCTGAATTTGCCGGGGCTTTAGGGTCTGGGGCCTGTGGGGGGAGCGATCGCCGGCCCATTCCGTTTAATTCACGCGATCGCCCATGCAACTGTCAGGCTGAGGCATGATCCTCAGATCATGCCTTGTGTTTAACGGGACAGGATGAGATGAAACTTCGTGAAATGCTGCTGTGGGGGGGATTGCTCGTGACGGTGGGAGGAGCGATCGCGATCGGGGGGCTGGTCTATCGCCATCGGACGATAACCTATACGCCGCCGGAGCTTGAGGTGGTGGAGATTACGCGATCGCAACTCGAAGACCTGCTCATCCCCGTTAACTATGGCGGCTTAATTAACCAAAGTCTCGCCGGCGATGCCCCCAGTCTGCGCCGCTTGATCCGCCTCGCTCGCCATACCAACGGCGGCGGAGCCTATGGATTCGGGGCGGTGCTGGCGAAAATTGCGCTCCAGATCGGGGATCAAGACTTTTTTGCTGCGATTCAGCCTCTTTCGTCCCCAGAACTCGGCCGGTTGCACCACTTCCTGGGGGCTGGCTTTGAATATGGTGTGGCCCAGTCCGGTCTAGAGGATTTTGCTGACCAACTGCCCCAAACCTATACCTTGACGGCGGAACACGCTGGCATTGAGTAGACCCGGTTACGCCACAGAACTGGTGACGCGATCGCCCGTTTTAGAATCAAACCAATGAATCTTCGCCGGTTCGAGCACCACGGCAATATCCTGCTCATCCCACTCTTGATCGGGTGGAATCACCATCCGCACTTTGGTACTCGTTTCCGCCACTTGCACCGTGACCAACTGTTCCCGCCCGAAGTTTTCCACCAGGGTTACCTGACCGCGAAACGTGGGGGTTTCGTCTGCTTTGGCGAGGCGCAGATCTTCAGGACGGATGCCGAGGTCAATTTGCGATCGCTCCCCCACCTCGGTGGGCACAGGGATCGAAAATGCCCCCACCCGCGCCATGGAATTCTCACAATTCAACTCTAAAAAATTCATCTGCGGACTGCCCACAAACCCCGCCACAAACCGATTCGCCGGATGGGTATAGATGCGGCTCGGCGGGTCAAGTTGCTGCACGATCCCATCGAGGAGCACCGCCACTTTGCTCGATAGCGTCATCGCCTCGGTTTGGTCGTGGGTCACGTAGACCACGGGTTTATTTTGGGCGTTGAAAATCTGTTTCAACTCTTCGCGCACCTGTTCGCGCAACAGGGCATCTAAGTTACTCAAAGGTTCATCGAGCAAAAACACCTCCGGATTCCGCACCAACGCCCGCGCCAGAGCGACCCGTTGCCGTTGTCCCCCGGAGAGTTTGCCCGGTTTGCGATCGAGGAGATGGTTTAAACCCAACTTTTCCGACACCACCCCAATTCGCTGCTGAATTTCAGCGCTGGCTACCTTGCGAATTTTCAACGATGCACTGATATTTTCCGCCACCGTCATGTGAGGATAAAGAGCATAACTTTGGAACACCATCGCCATGTTGCGATCGCCCGGTGAGAACAGCGTTAAATCCTGACCCCCCACCTTCACCTGTCCCCGTGTGGGTTGATCCAGCCCCGCGATTAACCGCAGCAATGTAGATTTGCCGCAGCCCGACGGCCCCAACAGCGTCAAAAACTCGCCATCTTCGACAGTTAAGCTAATATCCTGCACCGGGATCACATTCGGGGCAAACTGTTTCCGTAAATGCTGTAATTCTAAACGCGCCATAATCCTTAAACTATTGTTAAAACTAGACTATCAACAGAGAGGTAAACGCCTCGCAACTCTATCCTTTCACCGCCCCAGCCGTAATCCCCTGGACAATTCGCCGTTGGAAAAAGAGCACCAACAGCACGAGGGGAATCGTTCCTAACACCGTGGCCGATGCGATCGGCCCGTAGGGAATTTCAAACACCGAAGCCCCCCCCAGTTTTGCCACCGCAATGGGAATCGTTTGCAGTTCCGATCGGGTGATAAAGGTCAGGGCAAAAATAAACTCATTCCACGCAAAAATAAAGGTTAAAATTCCCGTTGTCACCAACGCTGGAATTGTCATCGGCAAAACAATTTGCAGCAACATCGGAACGGTTTGATAACCATCAATTTTCGCGGAATCTTCCAAATCCTTGGGCAACTGTTGGAAAAAACTACGCAACACCAAAATCGTCAAGGGTAAATTAATCGCCGTATAGGGCACGATCAACGCCAGATAATTATTTCCTAATCCTGCTGCCTTGACAATTTCCAACAGCCCTAAAAACAAGAGAACATAGGGAAATAAACTCACCACCAGCACGATCGCCAGGACAACTTGCTCGCCCGGAATTTTCAACCGAGCCAGGGCATAGGCCGCCGGAGCACCCACCGCTAAACACACCACCGTAGACACCAACGACACAAAAAAACTATTCAAGATATAGCGTAAAAATTCATTTCCTAAGCTGAAATAATGGGCGATCGTTAATTGGTCACCGTTGGGAATATAAATCGTCGGAATCGCTGAAATTGCAGAATTTGTCTTCAACGATGTGAGAATCTGCCACAGCACCGGGGCGAGGCAAAAGAGCAACATCAACGCCACCCCAACCCAGAGCAAAATGCGCTGAGTGGGAATTTTTTTCGGGGGAGTTGTGGTGTTTTGAGCAGTCATGATGGTAAAAAAACAAGGGTCAGCAAAGCAGGATCGGGTGGGTGGATCATGGGTGCGATCGCTACGTTAATCCGGATCAATCCCCGGTGAGATTGACACGGGTTTTTGACAGTAACCCTGCCGTCAAAAGTACCGCCGCAATTAAGATCAAAAACGTCACCACCACCAACGCCGCCCCATAGCCAAAGTCAAGATAACGCCGCACCGTTGCATAGATATAGATCGACACCGTTTCCGTGGCCCCCGCTGGCCCGCCGCCGGTCATCACCTGCACCAAGTCAAAAATCCCGAAGGATTGCGCAAATCGGAACAAGAGCGCGATCAGAATCTGAGGCGCGATCAACGGCAGAGTGATGTGGCGAAAACTCTGCCAGGGGGACGCACCATCGATGGCATGGGCTTCGTAGAGATCGCCAGGGATGGATTGCAAACCGGCGAGGAGCAGGATGGCGATGAAGGGTGTGGTTTTCCAAACATCGGCGAAGATGAGGGCGAGCATGGCGCGGGTGGGTTCGCCGAGCCAGGTGATCCGCTCTTGAATGAAGCCGAGGCGAATCAAAATATCATTCACGACCCCAAACTGATCATTAAAAATCCAGGCCCAGGCCAACCCCATCACCGCCGTGGGTAAGGCCCAGGGAATGAGGGCGACGGTGCGCACGAGACCCCGGCCGCGAAAGGTTTGGTTGAGAATGAGGGCGAAGGCTAAGCCGATCAGCAATTCTAGGGTGATGCTGAAGGCGGTGAAGATGCTGGTGTTCCAGAGACTTTGCCAAAACCGACTATCCCCGATCAGGCGGCCATAGTTGGTGAGGCCGGCAAATTCGGCGTTGAGTTGCGTGCCGAGGTTTTGGGTGAAGGTGCTGAGCCAAAAGGCGCGGAGGATGGGATAGGCAAAGACCAGGGCCAAAATCATCAGGGCTGGGGTCATTAAAATCCAACCGGTGCGGCTTTCGCGTTGGCGGAGGGTGTCTTGGGTCATGGGCATGGTGGGGATGAACGGCAGGGATCTAGGGGGATGGGGGCGATCGCGCCTTACCCCGCCCGTCCCAAGAGGGCACGGGTTTCTTGGGCGGCAGCTTCGAGGGCTTCTGTGGGGGTTAGCTTATCCGTCAGGGCAGCACTGAGAAAGCGTTGGAGAATATCCGAGGCTTGGGCATATTGTGCGATCGGGGGGCGGAGGGTGGAGTTTTGCACCACGGCGAGCAAGTCCGGATAATGGGAATATTTCGCCACGATTTCGGGATCATTAAACAGTTCAATCCGGCTCGGCACATAGCCAGTCTCAAGAATATAGTCCCGTTGCGCGTCGGTACTGCTGAGGTACTCAATCACCCGCCAGGTTGCCTCTGGATGGCGCGATGTGGCTGAAATGCCAAACCCCCAACCGCCTTGACAAGCGCCACTCTGTTCCCCTGGCGCGTGAACCATCGGTTTAATCGCAAATTTACCCTGTAATTCCGACTCGGACGCGAGGGCAAACACGTAGGGCCAATTGCGCAAGAACGCCACATCGCCGCTTTGAAAGAGGCGGCGGGTTTCTTCTTCGGCGTAGGTGGTGACCCCTGGGGGGGAAATGTCGTTGTGAATCGTGGCGCGGAGAAATTCGAGGGCGGCGATCGCTTCTGGGGCATCTAGCCCCACTTCGAGGCTATCGGGATCAATCCAAAACGCCCCATGGCCTGCCAACACTTCCACAAACATCGCCGCAATCCCTTCGTATTGCTTCCCTTGCCACACATAACCCCATTGCACCGCGCCGCTCTCTTGCAGAGCTTGGGAAATGTCGAGAAGTTGATCAAAGGTGGCCGGGGGGTCGTAGCCCGCTGCCGCCAAAAGATCGGTGCGGTAGTAGAGCATTCCCGCATCGGAGCGGAACGGCATGCGATAGAGTTGCCCATCGTAGCGGCCACCGGCCACATCACCGGCCAGAAAGTCATCCAGTTGCGCCGCACTGACATATTGCTCCAGGGGGGCAAGCCATTGGGCGGCGGCAAATTTGGGAACCCACGCAATATCGAGATAGATCAAATCGTAGGGAGAATCCCCCAATAAAAAAGCGGAGGTGTAGAGATCTTCGACGAGGTTGGTGTCGTTGGGACCGGCGACAATGTCCAGTTTAATATCGGGATTTTGTGCTTCAAAGTTTGCTTTGAGGGGCTGCCATTGCTGGGCTTCGAGGGCCTGCATCATCACCCGCACGGTCACCGGCTGCTGACTGAAGACCGGTAGGATAAACACCTGCAAGGCGAGGATTACAGCACCCATGAGGATGATAAATCGGAGCCAGGGAGACTGTTTAAAGGGAACTATTCGCATGAAAAATGGAGCACTAATCGTGGTTTATCACGCCTGATTTCAAAGACTGCGCGATCGCTGAATCTAGGCCTACCTTAGACGCTGATCGCGCTGAACGTAATGCCCTTGCACAATTTCTCAACAAAATTTATCATCACATTTTGTGCTGATTTAGCCCCAATGCAGCGATCGCACCATCGCCTCCCAACCCAGACAACTGTTTTTGAGAATGAGGATTTGCTCACCATTTATCGAACCTTAACCTTATTTTTTTATAGTGAAAGCTTGTGGGCATCGAGTTTGAATCTGTGGTGTAGGGAAAGGTACAAATGGCATCATTGCAAGGGTCAAGTCTGTCACGGTGTGGAGCGATCGCCCGTCTCTTTTTGAAACTGGGGGTGATCGGGTTTGGCGGGCCAGCGGCTCATATTGCCTTGATGGATGAAGAAGTGGTAAAGCGGCGACGCTGGCTCACCCGCGAGCATTTTCTCGACCTCCTCGGAGCCACCAACCTGATCCCCGGCCCCAACTCCACAGAAATGGCGATCCATGTGGGGTTTAGTTATGGCGGCTGGCCGGGGTTGGTGGTGGCGGGGGTCTGTTTTGTCTTGCCGGCGGTGGTGTTAACGGGGCTGCTGGCCTGGGTGTATGTGGAGTTTGGCACAGTGCCCGCGATCGCGCCCCTGCTGTACGGGATTAAACCGGCCGTGTTGGCGATTATTGCCTCGGCCCTGTGGCGGTTAGGAAAAAAGGCGGTGAAGTCTCGCCCCTTGGGGCTAGTGGCGGCGGCGGTGATTCCCCTCTTGCTGTGGGGCGTGAATGAAGTCTTGGCACTGTTGATCGGCGGCGTGGTGGGGATGGTGTGGCTGCGGCAACCCCCAACTCCCCCAACGGAAAAGACCGCCTCGCTCTGGGTAGCAGCGGCCAATGGGCTAGCCTTAACCACGCGATCGGAGCTTGTCCAGGCCGCCGCCGCCACAACGGGGGCAACCCTGGGCCAGATTGCGCTGGTATTCCTCAAAGTGGGGGCGGTGCTGTTTGGGAGCGGCTATGTGTTGATCGCATTTTTGGAAGGGGAATTGGTGGGGCGCGGTTGGTTGACGCAGACAGAATTACTCGATGCGATCGCGATCGGTCAATTCACCCCCGGTCCAGTCCTCTCCACCGCCACCTTTATCGGCTATCTGATGGCAGGCGTACCGGGGGCTGTGGTGGCCACGGTGGGGATTTTCCTCCCCTCCTTTGGCCTTGTGGCGCTCCTCAATCCCTTAATCCCCAAATTGCGTCAATCCCCTTGGGCGGCGGCCTTTCTCGATGCGGTGAATGCGAGTTCAGTGGCGTTAATGGCGGTGGTGACGGTGCGCTTGGCGGGGCTGACCTTGTGGGGCGATGCGATCGCCCTGGGGATCACTCTCCTGGCAACGGTGGCGATTTTTCAGTTCAAAATTGGCCCGGTGTGGATCGTGTTGGGCGGCGCAGCCGTGGGGCTGCTGTCCCACGCGCTTGCATAGTCCATGACAGGATTTACAAATGATTAGTCCCTCCTACTTATGGAGCGTGTTGAGTTTTGCGATTGTTCCACCCAACCTACCAAATCATCAGGGTTTCAGCCAAAGCCTGATTTTTTGTCCTGTACTCAAACAGGCGTTACCTGGGTAACGCCTGTTTGATTCCTTCCCTAAATTCCTTCCTTAAACAATCTGTCGCATTAATGCAGAGCCTTAATGCTCAACATGGACACCGCGATAGATCAGTTTTTCAGTATGTTGCACGGGTGCTTGTTTGTCGTGGAATGTCACCTTAACACCGCGATACGTGCCCGTGTGGGCTACATCTTGGGTGTTGACTTTTTTGGTGTGGGCAGTGTAGCTGTGGCCGCGGTAAGAGAGTTTCATGGTGTCGCCTCCTATGATATGCAGAGAAAATATGAGGCGCGTTCCTTCAGAGTTTTGGGGCTCTTACTTCCGTCTCCGTTTGGAGATGAACGTTTTTGATTTCTGTATTCATTGTTACCGAATTCCCCCAAGCTGTCAAGAGGGGCGGCCCTAATTTTTGCGTCGCGAGCCTGCTTTAGGTGCTTTGCTGCAACCACTGCTGAATTGTGATTTCTGCGGCTCCAAAGACCTGCTTAAGGGTGAGCCAATGTTCGCGAGCCAGGATGATATCCTCAGCCTTGATTGCGGCTTCAACGTTGTAGGCGGTTTGGCTCAGGGCAGTGCAGCCAATATTGGCCGCAGCACCTTTTAAACCATGGGCTTTACATTGAGCATAGGTGAGATCACGACGGGCGATCGCACGCTCCAATTCTTCTAAGTCTATCCGGGTCTCACGGAGAAAAACTTCATACACCTGCGTAATGACGACGCGATCGCCATCGAGGAGATCAGCAAGATGATCCGCATCAAAGAGTTCCCGTGACCTCTTAGGCCGAGTCGGTGCAGAGGGGAGCCATTGATGGAGGATTTCGAGCAGTTGAGAGGGGTTAATCGGCTTGCTCAAATAGTCGTTCATGCCTGCATCCAAACATTTATCCCGGTCTCCTGCTAGGGCATTAGCCGTTAACGCAATGATCGGCACGTTTTGATACAAATCCCCGCCCTGGCCGAGCCGAATTTGGCGACTGGCTTCGTAGCCATCCATCATCGGCATTTGACAATCCATAAAAATGACAGTGTAGGGATGTTCAACGGTGGACTGGAGATGCTCTAAGGCAATCTTGCCATTACTAACCACATCCACCTCTAAGCCGTAGGTTTTGAGAAAGCCACGAAACACCAGTTGATTGACCACACTATCTTCGACCAGCAGCAGGCGGATATCCGGTGGCCACGTTGCCGGGGCGGGGACGGGGGGTGTGACGGGCGCAGGGGTGGATAGACAGCCAGGGTGATGGTTGAGGAGCAGGTCTTGCAGTTCCGACAGGAGCACCGGTTTAGAGAGGCACGCTTGTAGCCCTAGGTCGTGGATCAGGGTCGTGTTGCAGTTTTCGATAATGTCGGTCATCAGGATTAAGGTGATGCCCTGACCATGGGGATCATCTTTGAGGCGTTGGCCGAGGGTGATGCCATCGATGGAGGGCATTTTTAGGTCTAAAAAGGCGTACTGAATGGGGGATTGATCCCGATGACAGTGGGCGATCGCGTCTGGCTCATTCGTCGCCGTTAGCACCGTTGCCCCCCATTGCTCTAAATAAAACTGCAACAGGTTCCGACTATCAACATTGTCATCCACTACTAGAACGGTGATCCCGCTGAGATCCAACGCCGGGCGCGGTTGCGCTGGCTGCGCACTCCGCGCCAATGGTACGGTAAATTCAAAACAACTCCCCCGCCCTAGGGTGCTCTGAACCTGAATACTGCCCCCCATTAAGTCACATAACCGCTGACAAATGGACAGTCCTAGGCCTGTGCCGCTGTGCTGGCGGGTGGTGCTGGGGTCTACCTGGGTAAAGGGGTCAAACAGAGATGCGATCGCCTCAGCGGGAATGCCCATCCCTGTATCCCGAACCTGGGTAGTGAGCAGCAGTCTTGACCCGTCCGAGGTCACATGGCATTGCACGACGATCGCGCCTTGGTCGGTGAATTTAATCGCATTGTTGATTAAATTCGTGAAGATTTGACGCAGGCGATCGCGATCGCCGTAGACCTGCATCGGCTCCAGGGGCTGACAGTGGAGGACAATTTCTAACCCTTTGGCTTGGGCGCTGAGGGCCATGGTTTGGATGATACTTTCGAGCGTGGTATGAAGCTCAAAGTCGATGGGCTTTAGGGTGAGTTTGCCCGCATCCACTTTGGAAAAATCAAGGATGTCATTGAGGAGGGTCAGTAACGATTCCGCGCTGGATTGAGCGATATTGAGGTGCAGTTGTTGTTGGGAGGTGAGGGGATCATTTTTAAGCAGGGAGAGCATCCCTAGTACGCCGTTCATCGGGGTGCGAATTTCGTGGCTCATGGTGGCGAGAAAGTCGCTTTTGGCGCAGGCGGCTGCTTCGGCGGCGTTTTTGGCGGCGATCAGTTCCTGTTCAGCCCGTTTGCGATCGCTAATATCCGTCAGCAACGCATAATAACCCTCCACCACCCCCGTCGCCGAATAGTCCGGCACTAAAATCCCCGCCACAAAGCGATGGTGGTCGTCCCCGTAGAACAATTCAGCCTCATAGGATACCTGCTCTCCCGCCAAGACCCGTTCCACATTCTGCTGCACCTGAGCATACGCGGTCTCGCCGATCACCGTCCGTAAGCTTTGGCCCACAATCTCCTCCTTGCGGCGGTGAAACCAACGCTCATAGGTGCGATTGACAAAGCGATAGCGTTGGGATGCATCCACATAGGCAATACAGCCCGGAATGGAATCTGTGATCAGTTGCAAAAACTGGTTGCTTTTTTGGCGTTCGAGTTCTGCCTGTTTTTGTTGACTGATATCGGTGGAGACAATGCTAACTGACCAGGCTTTGCGTTCTGGATCCCACTGGGAATGGTTGGCTTGGGAAATCCAGCGCAGCGACCCGTTGCGATGATAGAGCCGATATTCATAGGTTCCGGATTGTTCGGCTTGAATATTGGCGAAAATCTTCGCCTCGATCGCCTGCCAATCTTCCGGCACAATCAATCCGATCCAGAGGGATTGATCCGCCATCAACTCGGCCGTTGTGTAGCCACAGAGTGCCTCGCTCCGGCCGGTAACATAGTCAATCGTCCAGACACAATGGGGCTCAAGCCAGAGATGGGTGATGATCGCATTGACATTATTGAGAATGCTGTTGAGTTTGGCTTCCGAGACTTTTTGGGCGGCTTCTAGGGCTTTGCGATCGCTGATATCCGTATCCACAACGGTCACATCCCAATAGCCCAAGTCCGGCTGCCACTGAACCCAACACTGAGCCAAAACCCAAACCCACCGTCCATCCGGACGGCGAAATCGATATTCCATCTGCTCGGTGCTCGTCCCCCGCTGGGCTAAGATTCGCGCCAAGGTGGGCGACACCACATCCCGCCAATCTTCAGGGTGAACACCTTGCTGCCAGAGGGTCGCATCGGGCATCAACTCAGCGACGGTGTAGCCAAAGATTGCCGCGCAATGGGGCGAAATGTACTCATGCTGAGTTGACCCATCTGGATAAAATCGTAGCCGGAGAATTCCAGCGATCGCAGTATCGAGGATGGCTTTCAGTTGTTGCTGCGATCCGGCGATCTCCGGGTTGAGGTGCTGATTATTGCTCTGGTTCACGCAATTCCCCAAATGCCTGCCACTCAAATGGTCTGCTGGTTGACTGACAAACGTTGATCGCCCTCACCCCCAACCCCTCGCCTTCTGGGCGAGGGGAGCCGATCCATTTTTCCAGTTCCTTCTCCCTAGGGGAGAGGGCCAGGGTGAGGGCTTTCCGAGATCTGGCTAATTTTGTCAGTCAACCAGGATGGTCTGTCCCATCATAATCTAGTTCTCGATCAGAATCTCACGACTTGAAACAGAACAAAATATAAATTATCTTGCGCCAAAATCATCATTTTATAACCCGCTATCACCCATTGGTAAACATGGGTTGTTTCACCTCAGTTTCACTGTAACTATTACGACTGCTTTGTTAAGATTCATCTATTTTTTGATTATTATTTTGTCGGATTTAAATGGGGGTTATAGGGACAGGGCTACGACCAATCCAGGGGCGATCGCGCCCCACTTCGATCCCAATTTTTCCGCCGCAGCCTGAGGATCTGGAAAGCAACCCCCTACAATATTGATTGACCATGGCCCGGCGTTGGCGGGCCCAACTCCACTAATCACCTTGCCAGGGATGCCATGAGCGAATCCACAACCACCCTCTACCGCGTTGGACAAACCGTCGTCCTCAACCAAACCCCGCCCTATTTAAAAACCGCTGACCCAATGCCGATGCTGCGGCCAGCGGATTTAATTACCGGGGCGGAACAGGGGGTCATTTTAGAGCGACGGCCGGGGAACTGTTGGGCGGTGAAGTTTGCGCGGGGGGTGTTTTTGCTCGATGAGCAGTATTTAGCGATCGCCCCCGATCCGGACAGCGAAGTCAGCACCGCCCCCAGCAAGGTTGAGGGTTAATCCCGACGATGCCACGGGTTTTTTCCATTTCTGTCCAGGCCGACCAAATCAGGTACAGAATTAATCCCCCGATGCCTGCGATAAACCATGCCGTCTCGTGATTCATAGTGCTGTTTTGTAATGGAGTGGGTGGATGCAACGTCGTACTTTTTTGACCTATGCGATCGCGTCTAGTTTAGCCGTCACCCTGCGGGGCACAGCCCAAGGAACCCGCAAACCTGCCAACGTCTTGATGATCTGCATTGATGACCTCAACGACTGGCTCGGCAGCCTCGGCGGCCATCCCCAAGCCCTCACCCCCAACCTCGATCGCCTCGCCCAACAGGGGATGCTCTTCCGCAATGCCCATTGCGCCATCCCCGCCTGTAACCCTTCTCGCGTCGCTCTCCTCACCGGCATCGCGCCCCATCGTTCGGGGGTTTACGACAGTCGCCACGATTGGCGGGCGGTGCTTCCGGAGGCGGTCACCCTGCCGGAACTGTTTCAACGCAGCGGCTATTGGCTGGGGGGTGCGGGCAAAATCTACCACGATCGCTTCCCCGACTGTACCCCCTGGGATGCCCTCTACCCCTACCCCTATTGGGAAAACGGCGATCGCCAGGCCGGAGCCTTTGGCCTCGATCCCCAGCCTTCTAACAGTCCCCTCAGCGGGATTCGCGGCGCGGGGGAATTTGATTGGGGGGCGGTGAATGGGGAGATGGTAGATGAGCGAGTCGCCGCCTGGACGGTGGCGCAACTCCAGGCACAGCGAGGCGAGCAACCGTTTTTCCTCGCCTGTGGGTTCTATCGTCCCCATCTGCCGTGGTATGTGCCCGCCCAATATTTTGAGCCGTTCCCCTTAGAAGACATTGTGCTCCCGGAGATTCGCGAGGATGATCTAGCCGATGTGCCGCCCGTGGGGGTTGCGATCGCCAATCGTCCCAGCAATGAACATCAGAAAGTCCTCGCCCGTGACCAATATCGCCAAGCGGTGCAGGGCTATCTTGCGTCGATCTATTTCATGGATGCGATGGTGGGGCGCGTTCTCGATGGCCTCGCCCAGAGCCGCCACCGTCAAAACACAATCATTGCCCTCTGGTCGGATCATGGCTGGCATTTGGGGGAAAAACTCCATTGGAAAAAGTTCGCCCTCTGGGAAGAGGCGACACGAGTGCCGTTAATTCTCTCAGTG
Source organism: Spirulina major PCC 6313 (assembly GCF_001890765.1). Lineage (NCBI taxonomy): Bacteria > Bacillati > Cyanobacteriota > Cyanophyceae > Spirulinales > Spirulinaceae > Spirulina > Spirulina major. The sequence continues at coordinate 3,781,859 of NZ_KV878783.1, forward strand.
CCGGGAATGGTTCCGGGGGTCTGCGATCGCGCCGTGAGCCTCCTCGACCTTTACCCTACCCTCGCCGACCTCTGCCAACTGCCCGACCCCCCACCCCTTGACGGCCAAAGCCTCGCCCCCCTCCTGATCAACCCCCAAACCCCCTGGGAACGGCCCGCCCTCACCCTCTGGGATGGACATTTTGCGGTGAGGAGCGATCGCTACCGCTACATCCGTTATCAAGACGGCAGCGAAGAACTCTACGACCACCAAACCGACCCCAACGAATGGATCAACCGCGCCAATGATCCCAACCTCGCCGCGATTAAAACTGCGATCGCCCCCCAGATTCCCACCACCCTCGCCGCTGTCGCCCCCGAAATCCCCCACCGCGCCTACGGTTGCACCCCCAGCAACACCACCTTCACCCCGCCCCCCTAACCCCAAAATTTTCGACCTTTGGCTACTAACGACCCTCCCGATTTTTCCCTAAGATAAAAAAACGCCTGCGTCCCCCTTGGAGAATTTAAAGCCCGTGTCTCCCCTTCCTCGCTATCCCGCCCTGATTAACAGTTCCATCATCGGCCTAGCGGCCAGCACCCTGGCCAGTCGTGAAATTCTCCATCGTCATGTTGAACAAACGTGTGATTGTGATGACGATCAGGACAGTTCGACTCAACTCGCCTCTCTGCATCGCTTTGCCGCCAAGGTTCGGACAAATCCCCTCTTACTAGAAAAACTAGGGCGACGGGTCTACGAACTCCTCGAAGCAGACCTCCAATATCAACGCGAACGCAATTGGACTTACGGGAAACGTTAAATGGCTGACAAAACCAAAGACTACGAACTAAACTACATCACCACCAATCGTTTCTATGTGGAGATGCAGGAAAAAAGTTATATCAGTGCCAGTTTTCAAGAATGTTCCGGAATTAGTTTCACCAATCAGGCGGATACCTTTTATGAAGGGGGCGTGAATAATCAGCAGCGGATTATGTTGGGCGATACTAGTTTTTCCGAAGTGACGCTCAAACGGGGACTGTGTAATGATGTGGCTTTTTTGGGCTGGGCTTGTCGGATGTTGACGGAACTGAATCCCACCAGTGACAAGAATGTCAGTGCCTATCGCCGCAATGTGAATATTTTGCTGTTTAACCAAGCGGGGGAAACGGTGCAGGTGTGGACGTTGATCGGTGCTGTGCCGGTGGGGTGGAGTGCGCCGAGTTTTTCGGCGGATTCGAGTGATGTGGCGATCGAGGAGCTAACCCTCGCCTATGAAGGGTTAAAGGTGATTGTGAAGACGAAGCCGTCCGGGGGAACGAGTGCCGGGGCGACGGTGCATAGTAACGGGCGCAAGGATGGATTTTTCTCCAGTAATTAACTGCTATGGCCAGCTTTCCCTTAGGACAACATCATGCGCTTGGGTTGCGATTTTTGCAGCCGAAACTCCTTAATCCGTTGGGGGGAATGTCCCTGGGAGTGTTGCGGCCTTTACCGACACTTGCGGCGGGGTTTGGGGCGATGCAAACCCTGTTCGATCCGGGACAACCTGCCGCTCCGTCAGAGTCTGCAACGGTGCAACGACGGCCAGCGAAACCGCAACCGTTGCCGGTTTCTACTCCGCCAGTTTCAGACTTGAATTCACCTCCAACTTCTTCAATGGTGCAGCCGCAGCGGGATACATCCCCGCCGCCCCCGACTACGCAGATTTCTCCCCCCTCTTCAGCATCAGGTACGCCACCGAGCGATCGCCCTTCATCCGCTGCTGATCTTCTCCAACGGATGAAAGAGAATGCCCGCATCGCCACGGGTAAAGAAGTAAAGCCCGATATTGCCATCCCTGCACCTTCAGAAGCATCAACCCCAACCCCGCCCCCAATCCAGCGTCAAAGCGACTCTCCAGCGCCCCGTCGCGAAATGCCACCGACAACGCCACCGAGCGATCGCCCCTCATCCGCTGCTGATCTTCTCCAACGGATGAAAGAGAATGCCCGCATCGCCACGGGTAAAGAAGTAAAGCCCGATATTGCCATCCCTGCACCTTCAGAAGCATCAACCCCAACCCCGCCCCCAATCCAACGTCAAAGCCAATCCGAAAACATCTCAACACCTCCACAACCTTCACCCACTCCATCGCCAACATCACCGTCAGACCTGGCTCAAAAAAAAAGTGATGCAGAACCCAAAGCCCCCAAAGGTCTATTCCAATCCCTAAAAAATGTTGCTCAACGCCTCATCCAGCCCAATCACACCCAAGCTCCTGACCCCCCTCAAAATACGGCAGCATCAAACACCACACCCAACACAATTCAACGACAAGTTTCTGAAAGTTCAGAGCCTGCGATCGCACCTGATACAGTTCAGCGAAAAGAAAGCGTCACCAGTTCTGGAAGCTCCACAAGTCCAACTGAATTAATTCAACGACAAGTTTCTGAAAGTTTAGAGCCTGCGATCGCACCTGAATCAATTCAGCGAAAAGAAAGTGTTACGAGTTCTGAGACATCACAAAATCCATCAGAATTAATTCAACGGCAGGTTTCTGAAAGTTCAGAGCCTGCGATCGCACCTGAATCAATTCAACGACAGGAAACCATTTCAAAAAATATAACTGAACCAATTCAACGGCAGGTTTCTGAAAATCCAGAGCCTGCGATCGCACCTGATACAGTTCAGCGAAAAGAAAGTGTTACCAGTTCTGAAAGCTCCACAAGTCCAACAGAATCAATTCAGCGACAGGTTTCTGAAAAGCTAGAGTCTGCGATCGCACCTAACACAGTTCAGCGAAAAGAAACTGTCACCAGTTCTGAAGGCTCCACAAGTCCAACGGAATCAATTCAGCGACAGGTTTCTGAAAGTTCAGAGCCTGCGATCACATCTGAATCAATTCAACCGGAATCAATTCAACGACAGGTTTCTGAAAGTTTAGATGCGATCGCACCTGATACAGTTCAGCGACAAGAAAGCGTTACGAGTTCTGAGACATCACAAAATCCATCAGAATCAATTCAACGGCAGGTTTCTGAAAATCTAGAGTCTGCGATCGCACCTAACACAGTTCAACCGGAATCAATTCAACGGCAGGTTTCTGAAAATCCAGAGCCTGCGATCGCACCTGATACAGTTCAGCGAAAAGAAAGTGTTACCAGTTCTGAAAGCTCCACAAGTCCAACGGAATCAATTCAACGGCAAGTTTCTGAAAATCTAGAGTCTGCGATCGCACCTGAATCAATTCAGCGACAAGAAAGCGTTACGAGTTCTGAGACATCACAAAATCCATCAGAATCAATTCAACGACAGGTTTCTGAAAGTTTAGATGCGATCGCACCTGAATCAATTCAGCGAAAAGAAAGTGTTACCAGTTCTGAAAGCTCCACAAGTCCAACTGAATCAATTCAACGACAAGTTTCTGAAAGTTTAGATGCGATCGCACCTAACACAGTTCAGCGAAAAGAAAGTGTCACCAGTTCTGAAGGTTTCACAAGTCCAACCGAATCAATTCAGCGACAGGTTTCTGAAAGTTTAGATGCGATCGCACCTGAATCAATTCAGCGACAAGAAAGCGTTACCAATTCTGAAAACTCCACAAGTCCAACGGAATCAATTCAACGACAGGTTTCTGAAAGTTTAGATGCGATCGCACCTGAATCGATTCAACGACAGGAAAGTGTCACCAGTTCTGAAAGCTCCACAAGTTCAACTGAATCAATTCAACGGCAAGTTTCTGAAAATCCAGAGCCTGCGATCTCATCTGAATCAATTCAGCGACAAGAAAGCGTTACCAATTCTGAAAGCTCCACAAGTCCAACTGAATCAATTCAACGACAAGTTTCTGAAAATCCAGAGCCTGCGATCTCATCTGAATCAATTCAGCGACAAGAAAGCGTTACGAGTTCTGAGACATCACAAAATCCATCAGAATCAATTCAACGACAAGTTTCTGAAAGTTTAGGGTCTGCGATCGCACCTGAATCAATTCAACGAAAAGAAACTGTCACAAGTTCTGAAGGTTCCACAAGTCCAACTGAATCAATTCAGCGACAGGTTTCTGAAAGTTCAGAGCCTGCGATCGCACCTGATACAGTTCAACGACAAGTTTCTGAAAATCCAGAGCCTGCGATCGCGCCTGATACAGTTCAGCGAAAAGAAACTGTCACAAGTTCTGAAGGTTCCACAAGTCCAACGGAATCAATTCAGCGACAGGTTTCTGAAAGTTCAGAACCTGCGATCGCACCTAACACAGTTCAACCTGAATCAATTCAACGACAAGTTTCTGAAAGTTTAGATGCGATCGCACCTGAATCAATTCAACGACAAGAAAGTGTTACCAGTTCTGAAGGCTCCACAAGTCCAACGGAATCAATTCAGCGACAGGTTTCTGAAAGTTCAGAGCCTGCGATCGCACCTGATACAGTTCAACCGGAATCAATTCAACGGCAAGTTTCTGAAAGTTCAGAGCCTGCGATCGCACCTAACACGGTTCAGCGAACAGAAAGTGTTACGAGTTCTGAGACATCACAAAATCCATCAGAATTAATTCAACGGCAGGTTTCTGAAAGTTCAGAGCCTGCGATCGCACCTAACACAGTTCAGCGAAAAGAAAGCGTTACGAGTTCTGAGACATCACAAAATCCATCAGAATCAATTCAACGACAGGTTTCTGAAAGTTCAGAGCCTGCGATCGCACCTGATACAGTTCAACCGGAATCAATTCAACGGCAAGTTTCTGAAAATCCAGAGCCTGCGATCGCACCTAACACAGTTCAGCGAACAGAAAGTGTTACGAGTTCTGAGACATCACAAAATCCATCAGAATTAATTCAACGGCAGGTTTCTGAAAATCCAGAGCCTGCGATCGCATCTGAATCAATTAGTATTACCAATTCTGAAAGCTCCACAAGTCCAACGGAATCAATTCAGCGGCAGGTTTCTGAAAGTTCAGAGCCTGCGATCGCACCTGAATCAATTCAACGACAAGAAAGTGTTACCAGTTCTGAAGGCTCCACAAGTCCAACTGAATCAATTCAGCGACAGGTTTCTGAAAACCTAGAGTCTGCGATCGCACCTGATACAGTTCAACCGGAATCAATTCAACGACAGGTTTCTGAAAATCTAGAGTCTGCGATCCACGCCCCTGATTACAAGTTCAGCGAAAAGAAAGTGTTACGAGTTCTGAGACATCACAAAATCCATCAGAATCGATTCAACGACAAGTTTCTGAAAATCCAGAGCCTGCGATCGCACCTGATACAGTTCAACCGGAATCAATTCAACGACAGGTTTCTGAAAATCCAGAGCCTGCGATCGCACCTAACACAGTTCAGCGAACAGAAAGTGTTACGAGTTCTGAGACATCACAAAATCCATCAGAATTAATTCAACGGCAGGTTTCTGAAAATCTAGAGTCTGCGATCGCACCTGATACAGGTCAACCGGAATCAATTCAGCGGCAGGTTTCTGAAAGTTCAGAGCCTGCGATCGCACCTGAATCAATTCAGCGACAAGAAAGTGTTACCAGTTCTGAAAGCTCCACAAGTCCAACGGAATCAATTCAGCGACAGGTTTCTGAAAGTTCAGAGCCTGCGATCGCATCTGAATCAATTCAACCTGAATCAATTCAACGACAAGTTTCTGAAAGTTTAGATGCGATCGCATCTGAATCAATTCAACCGGAATCAATTCAACGACAGGTTTCTGAAAGTTTAGAGCCTGCGATCGCACCTAACACAGTTCAGCGAACAGAAAGTGTTACGAGTTCTGAAAGCTCCACAAGTCCAACGGAATCAATTCAACGGCAGGTTTCTGAAAATCTAGAGCCTGCGATCGCACCTGAATCAATTCAGCGAAAAGAAAGTGTTACCAGTTCTGAGACATCACAAAATCCATCAGAATTAATTCAACGGCAGGTTTCTGAAAGTTCAGAGCCTGCGATCGCACCTGAATCAATTCAACGAAAAGAAAGCGTTACGAGTTCTGAGACATCACAAAATCCATCAGAATCAATTCAACGACAGGTTTCTGAAAGTTTGGATGCGATCGCACCTAACACAGTTCAACCGGAATCGATCCAACGGCAGGTTTCTGAACGTGGTGAAACGGTAGCTCCGGCGAATTTGCCTGAATCAATTCAGCGACAAAAGGAGGTGAAAAAAACTGCACCGTTGGGGTCGAGAAAAACGATCGCACGTTCCAGCTTGCCCAACATCCTTGATAAAATTGGCACATTTAGCCCCCTAAAGCGATCGCGCCCGGCCGCCTCAGCCCCCCCACCCGTGATTCAACGCAAACCCAAAACCCCCGCCCCCCCCGCCGTACCGCCATCAAATCGGGCAATCCCAGAATCCTGGTCAAGTATTACAGACCTCTTGCAAGCGAGTTCCGATTCAGCAGCGAGCACACCCACCCCCCTATCCAAAAACAACATCACCCCCCGCAAAAAACCATTGGGTAAGCGTCAACCCCTTAAATCAGACAGTCGTGCGACCAAAAATTGGAGCACCGTGCAAGGCGTAGTGCAAACCAAAGCCGAGCCAGCCGAGGACAATCGGAAAACCATTGAACTCACTCCCAAAGGCGTGAAAACCGTGACACCGCGACCCGTCCAGCGGATGATTCAGCGAGATGTAGATCCTGCGGCTTCCTCAGTCCCATCGGCAGAGACGACCTCAAAACAGAGATCGCCCACCGCCAAACGTCGCCAAGACCAAGGCGAAGCCGATCAGCTTGAACATTTGGCCGCTGCGATTTATGCGATCGTGCGCCAGCGCATCGCCATCGAGCAAGAACGCCACGGACGCGGCTACTCCGGTCGCCTACCCTGGTAAACCCCTGAAACACCATAAGGAGTCAGCACATGAGCAACAGCCCCATTCCCACCGGAAAACTAGAAAAAGCCATTTTGAAATCTGATGAAAGTGATGATATTGAATTTCAATTTAACCCCACCTCATTGAGTTTTAATCAATCCATCGATCTAGATGCCGAAACCGCCGCCCGCACCGAATCCGGTGATCCAAAAGTCAGTTTTAAAGGGCCTTGTAGCCGCACCTTAAGCATCTCTGACATTAAATTTGACACCTACGAAACCGGCGAAAATGTCATTGAAAAATACATCGGTAAATTTCTTAAAGCCCTAGACTTTGCCGAAAAAGGCGAAGCCAAAGGCAAACGTCCCCCCACCTACACCTTTATTTGGGGGCAAAATCAATACATTCGCCGCTGTTTCATTGAATCCCTTGACTTCGACATCACCCGCTTTTTAATTGACGGCACACCCGTTCAAGCCGTGATCAGTTCCCTCACCCTCACCGAAATTGAATCCGTAACCGCTAGCGGTTCCACCAATCCCTTTGGACGTGGCAGCGGGCCCAATCGCTAATCTGGTACGGATAGAATTTTTATGAATACCACCTATATTGCCCAAGCGACCCTCAAAATTAATGGCAGCAAAGCATCGTCCAAAATCATGGAAAGCTTACTGCAAATTTCCATTGAACAAAGCCTTCATCTACCGGCAATGTTCACCTTGATCATTCAAAACTCTCGCTATCCAGGTGATCCGGATGACAAGTTTTGGCAACATGAAACAGAATTTGAAATTGGGACAGAAATTGAAATCGGGTTTGTCGGAAGTACCACGGAAGATAAAGACTTTAGTGAAGTCGAAGAAGGCAGTGTCATTAAAGGGGAAGTCACAGCGATCGAAACCCAATTTACCACCGGCTCCCAAGCCCCGATCATCATCCGAGGCTATGACATTTCCCATCGTCTCCATCGTGGTCGCTTCAATCGTTCCTTTCAAGACACAACCGATAGTGACATTGTCAAAAAAATCATCGGTGAAGTCGGCATTACATCCAATACGATTGATGCGACCAGCCCCACCCATGAATATGTCTTTCAAGAAAATCAAACCAATATGGAATTTTTCCGAGAGCGAGCCGCCCGCAACGGCTATGAACTCTTTGTCCAAGATGGTAAATTGAATTTTCGTAAACCCAAATCCGAAGCCACGATCGAATTAGAATGGTTAAAGGATTTATATGATTTTCGGGTGCGGGTTTCTAGTGCAGAGCAGGTGAGTTCCGTCGAAGTACGCGGCTGGGACTATACCAAAAAAGAACCCATTGTTGCCACTAAAAACACCGATCAAGTTTTAACAGAAACAGACTACGGCAAGGGCAAAAAAACCAGCAGTAGTTTTAGTGGTAAGCCCACTAGTCCGAAGGTGATTGTGGTAGACAAACCGGTTTCTAGTACATCCGAAGCTGATAAAATTGCGCAGTCCTTAGTGGATGAACTGGGGGGAGAATTTGTCGTTGCGGATGCCCGTGCTGAGGGGAATCCGGACATCTGTCCCGGTAAGATTATTAAACTCAAGGACATGAGTAAATATAGTGGCAGTTATTACGTCACGGAAACCCGGCATTTATATGAGAATCGCATCTACATTACAGAATTTACGGTGCGAGGGTTGCGGGGGGGAGATTTACTAGCGATGTTATCACCGCCGACCCGTTTAAAGCCGGGTCAGACTTTAATGGTGGGGCAGGTTACGGATAATAATGATCCGAAAAAATGGGGTCGGGTGCGGGTGTGGTTTCCTACGCTCACGCCGAAAGAGGGAAAGGATGCCCATACGAGTTATTGGGCGCGGGTGGTGGCTATTGGGGCGGGTAAGGATCGGGGGTTTGATTGTTTGCCGGAGGTGGATGATGAGGTGTTGGTGGCGTTTGAGCATGGGGATATTCATCGGCCCTATGTGGTGGGGGGGGTGTGGAATGGGAAGGATGCACCGCCGACGGTGGTGACGGATAGTGTGGTGGATGGGAAGGTACGGTTACGCACATTTAAGACCCGCATTGGGCATCAGTTGCAGTTTGTGGAGGAGGATAAAGATAGTACTAAACAGGGGGTTTATGTTGATACGAAAGATAAGTATTATTTGCATTTCAATGATACAGATCAGTTTTTAGAGCTTAAAACTAAAGATGGACACCAAGTTTTACTGGATGATAAGAACCAAAAGATTCTAATTAAGAGCAAAGGAAGCCATCAAGTACTGCTAGATGATAAAGGCAAGAAAATTGAAATCAAATCTGGTGGTGGTCATCTCGTTAAGCTAGATGATAATAGCAAGAAAATTGAGATCACCTCTACAGGGGATATCAATTTAACGGCTGGAATGGGCAAAAATATTAATTTAGATGCAACGAAAATCAATCTGACGGGTAAGAGTGCGATTACCTTGAAGGTGGGGGGGAATTCCCTTGATATTCAGATGGCGAGTGTGACGTTAAAGTCGGCGGCAACGATGACAGTAGAGGGCTTAAGTACGACGATTAAGGGGACAGCATCTGTGGCGGTGTCGTCATTATCAATCAAGTTAGGGTAGGAGGTTTAAATAATGCCGAATTTAGTGACGATGGGGGCGATGATGCAGTGTGTGCCGTTTGGGGCAGCGCCGAGTAGTTTGATTGTGATTCCGAAGGGGACTCCGGTGACGGCTCCGGCGATGTTGGCGGCGACGGTGATGGATTTTGCGCCGATTGTGAATATTCCGCCGTTTGGGGTTTGTACGTCGTTGGCGAATCCGACGGTGGCGGCGGCGACGGCGGCGGCGTTGGGGGTGTTGACTCCGATGCCTTGTATTCCGGCAACGGTGGGGCCGTGGCAGCCGGGGGCGCTGAAGGTGAAGATTGGGGCGTTTGCGGCGTTGTCGGATACGTCGATTTGTAATTGTGCCTATGGGGGGGTGATTAAGATTACGATGCCGGGGCAGTTTATTACGACGGTGACGTGATGGGGGGAACGGATTGGGTGGGGGAGGTGTGGCGATCGCACCTCTCTTTAACCGCACAGATCACCCTGCCCTGTTTGCCGATTCAAAGCGAGGCGACCTTGGCGAAAGTGGCGGGGTTGGTGGAGAATTTCGGTAGTCCGTTGACGGTGGCGGAGCGGGAGCAACTGGGGGAGAGTTTGCATGAGTTGATCCTAACGAGTTTTCAATCCGGGCCAGGGGCGCGGCTTCAGGTGGAAATTACTCCCAACCCGCCGCCGGAAACGGGGATTACTTGCAATTTTCAGACGACGATCGCACCCCTTCCCCCTCCCTCTCCGCAGATGGAGGTTGATCCAACGGTGTTGGCTTGGGTGGAGCGATGTGCTCCGGGGGCGGCGATCGCGGTGATCGGGGCGGGTGCGGGTGACGGGGCGATCGCGCTGCGGCAGTGGGGTTACGCGGTGGAAGCCTGGGAATGGCGCGGGGATACGCCAGATCCAGCGGTAATTCAACAGGATCAAGATTTTTTCAACCCGTTAGCGCGGTTAACGCCGTCCCGGTTTGAATTGGCGATCGCGCCGGATCTCGTCGCCACCAGTTTGCGGAATCCCGACACCCTGCGGCTGCTGTTGGCGAAACTCTGTGATGGGGTGGTGTCGGGGGGGTATCTGCTGCTGGGGTTGTGGATTAGTGCGGTGGAGGTGGAGCCGGCGGTGCAGGAATGGGTGCAATGGTGCGGCGGGTTGATCGTGACCCAGGGGCAATTAATGACGCTCACGGCGGGATTGCCGATAATGTTGATGGAAGAACAGAGGGCGATCGCTCCTTCGCCCGCTCTTGATGCCATTGCTTTACCCGCCAGCCTCAAGCCCCAAATTCAACGCCAGTGGGTGATTTGGCAGCGGTCTTAACAGTTTCACTTTAGGTCCATGGTTGCGTAGACGATGTTCAAACGGAAACTTCCCCGCCCCCTGCGCTGGATAGTGGTCACCAGTGCGATCGCTGTCCTCACCTTTAACCTCCACCTCCTCGCACAACTCCACCGCGCCCACCAGGCCAGCCCCCAGCCCGAAGCGATCCTCGTCCTAGGGGGCGATTTTGAGCGAGAATATGTGGCCGCCTACTTTGCCCAAGAGCATCCGGGGTTGGATCTGTGGATTTCGTCGGGAATGCCCGAAGCCAAGTCCCGCGCCTACTTTGCCCAGGTGGGAGTAGACCCCCAGCGGCTCAATTACGATCGCCGTGCCGTCGATACCGTCACCAACTTCACCACCATGGGGCCAGTTTTCCACGCCCAAAACATCCGCCATCTTTATCTGATTACGTCAGATTTTCACCTCGGTCGCGCCCGCTTTCTCGCCTATCTCATCTTTGGCCATTACGGCATCACCGTCACCCCGATCGCCGTGCCCACCCAAACCCCCAATGAATCCTGGTGGGAAATTGTCCGGGATGGAGGGCGCGGCGTATTGTGGATCTTGACGGGCTATACGGTGGAAAAAACGCGAGGATGAAAAAGCGCAGGTGGTGGCTGGGGGGTGGATTGCTAGGGAGTGCGATCGCATTGGAACTGATCCTGCGCTGGGGATTTGGCTTAGGCAATCCGGTGCTGATTATGGCTGATCCTGAAACCGGCTATCGTTTCTTGCCTAATCAAGCCGTCACCCGTTTCGGCCATCCCATCGCCTACAATAACTACTCCCAACGCTCCGACCCCGTGCAGCAGCCCAAACCCCCCGAAACCCTGCGGATTTTGATGACGGGGGATTCCGTGCTCAATGGCGGCACGGTGATGGGTCAAGATCAGATCATTTCCGAGCAACTGGAAGCCCAATTACAGAGCGCGGACGTGAATGCGGAAGTGCTGAATGCGTCGGCGGGGTCGTGGGGCATTGGCAATCAATGGGGCTATTTACAACAGTTTGGAGCCTTTGACAGTGATTTGCTGATTGTGCAGATCGGGAGTCATGACCTGTTCCAGCCGACGAGTATAGGCGATCGCGTCGGGGTGGATGTGAATTATCCCGATCGCAAACCCCTGTTAGCCCTGCAAGAAGTGTGGCAACGGTACGCCTATCCTGCGATCGCGCAACGCTGGGGCCTGCCCCTCTCCACCGAAATCCCCCCCACCACCACAGATTTCACCACCCAATGGGAGCAAAACCGAGCCATCTTAGGGGAAATCATCGCCTGGAGCCGATCGCAAAATATCCCCCTCTGGGTCTTGTTCACCCCCAACCGAATCGAACTAATCCCAGACCCCCTACCGCCCCTCTACAAAGCCGAATTTTTCCGCTACCTCTACGCCGAAAATATTCCGGTGCTCGATCTCCATCTGGCTTGGCAGCTCGTCCCCCGCGCCACCGTTGCCACCTATTACCGCGATTCTGTTCACCTCACCCCGGCCGGTAATGCAGCGATCGCATCCCTGATCACCCAAACCTTACAAAACACCCTCCTCCTCTCCCGACCCAAACCCTAATACTGGCGTGAGTGAGCCAGAGGCTCTCCCGACCCAAACCCTAATACTGGCGTGAGTGAGCCAGAGGCTCACACTACTTTGCTGTTGTCTTGATGTAGTGCGAGCGTCTCGCTCGCTGCTCTGATGAGTAGTGCTGTGGAATGTAGTGCGAGCGTCTCGCTCGCTGCTCTGATGAGTAGTGCTGTGGAATGTAGTGCGAGCGTCTCGCTCGCTGCTCTGATGAGTAGTGCTGTGGAATGTAGTGCGAGCGTCTCGCTCGCTGCCCTGATGAGTAGTGCTGTGGGGCGAGGCTGTTTTAGGGTTGAGGCTGCGAGTTCTAGGGTTTCAGAATGTGATTAAGCAACGCCGCCCCGCCAAACCGCACTACATCGGTGCAGAATCGCCCGGTTTCGGCCGCCACTTGGGCGATCGCTGTTTTCGCGGCGGCCTCGTCTAAATGACCCGTATTGAGGGCGATCGCCGCCACCCGCACCGAGGCAAACGCCCCCGCCCCCCGCGCCACCGTCTCGTAAAGCTCAATCACCTCCGGCAGCGGCGGAATCGGCACATCGGGGCAATTGTGGATCACCTCCTGACCCGCCCGATGGACAAGGATTAAGCCCGTGGGTTGACTGCCGCGCAGCAGCGGTAGCGTCGCCGTCGAGCCGGGATGCAAGAGCGAACCTTGACCCTCGATTAAGAGCAGATCACAGCGCGACCCTAAATCCAGCACCGCTTGTTCCACCGCCCCCGCCGCAAAATCCACCCGCACCGCATCGAGGGGAATCCCTTCCCCCACAATCATCAAGCCCGCCTGACCCGTCGCCACAAATTTCGTCTGTATCCCTTGGGCCAATGCCGCCCGCCGCAGTTCCAACCCCGCCGACATTTTCCCTACCGCCATATCCGTCCCCACCGTGAGCAACCGCTGACAGGAGAGCGATCGCGCCCGTCCCATCCCAATCCCCAACCCCGGCGGCTCCTGGCGAATATCCCAAATCCACTGACCTTTTTGAAGACGGCTCCCCGGCAAATCCTCCACCATCGACATGATTGGCGTATGCAGCCCATTCACCACCGAAAGCCCCGCCACAATCCCCAACTTCACTTCCTCTAACCACGCATCGGGCAGTTGACCCCCGGACGGCGCAACCCCAATCAGCAAAATATCCGGTTGGGCGGCCAGTGCCTCGGTGACGGAAGCCACGATGGGAATCTCGTGGGGGATGCCGGTTAACTCAGAGAGGGATTCCCCGGCACAGTCGTGATCGATCAGTGCCACCACCTTGGCCTCCCCGTAGCGCAGGAACGCCAAGCCTGTTTTACCGCTGCGATCGCGAATCCCCCGATGGAGCAGAACGGCCACCCGATGCTGTGCTGTGAGATGTTCCATAGAAAAGGACGAAAACAAACTAAATAATCCATTGTAAAGGCGGATCAATCGCCCCTCAGCCAGCGATCGCACACTGTCCAGGCTGGGAGTTGCCCAGTCTACTGAGAATCTATTTCATTATTTTTGGGCTACGTTGCGATCGCACCACCCCAGAATTTTCATTAAGCTCCCCTTTAAACAGAATTGAAAAAAGCATTAAACCTTCTTAGCGTTCTCTTAATATTGCCCTAGTACGGTAATTTCAGGCGCGATTAAACCATCTGCAAGCGAGTTTCAAGCGAATACCATGGCCGTGAAACCTGCGATCGCCTTCGGTTCATACGATGGTCACTATCTATCAACGCACTCAGCAGTTTTTCATTAAACCTGTAGGCTAGTTGATAGATATTCTCATTTGTTGGTACTATAGCAGAGCGCTCAGAGCGATCGCGGCAGGTCGGTAGACCAGCCCCGTGGTTCTAGAGCCTATCGCCCCTATCGTTCAGACCATTTTTTTTGAGGAGTGATGAATTGACCATGACCACATTTCATCGGCTTTCGAGCCGTGCAACACCGATTCTGCTAGGGTCAGTCCTGCTGATGGCTCAGCCCCTCGCCGCTGAAGCCCAAACCCATCAAGACCTTTTCGACCAAATCCAAACCTACAGCGAAGAAGGCAATTCCATGCTCGGTCAGGGCGTGGGCGCATCCCAATTTAGCGACGTTTCCCCCAATGACTGGGCCTTCCAAGCCTTAGACGATCTCGTGCGTCGCTACGACTGCTTGAAAGGCTATCCCAACGGCACATTTCGCGGCGATCGCGCCCTCTCCCGCTATGAATTTGCCGCCGGTTTAAACGCCTGCCTCCAGCAAATAGAACGCCTCATCGCCGAAACCACCGCCGACTTCGCCACCCGCGAAGACCTCGAAACCATGCGTCGTCTCATGGAAGAGTTTGAAGCCGAACTCGCCATGCTCGGCACGCGGGTCGATAACCTAGAGTCTCGCGTTGCCTTCCTCGAAGACAACCAGTTTTCCACCACCACCAAACTCGACGGGGAAGTGATCTTCGCCCTCAGCGGCCTGTTTCCCAACGATGATCGCTACGACACCACTGGCAATGGGGTCACAAATCGCGACTTTTCCGACAACATCGTTTTTCAACATCGCACCCGCCTCAACTTTGATACCTCCTTCACCGGACGCGATCGCCTCCGCACTCGCCTCCAAGCCCGCAACGTCTCCGACTGGAGCATTGATGGTCGCGTCACTCGCGAAGCCCGCTGGGGATTCCGGGGCGACAATGAAAATGCAGTGGAAGTGGATGTCTTGTCCTATCGTTTCCCCGTGGGCAGCAAAATCACCGCGCAAATCTTCGCCAACGGGGTAGGCATGGATGATTTCCTCTCCACCCTGAACCCCTTCGATTCGAGCGGTGGCGGTTCCATTTCCCGCTTTGGGCAGCGCAACCCCATTTTGCGCACCGGTGGTCAACAGGCCGGGGCTGGGTTTGCCTATAAGGTTAGCGATGCCTTGACCTTCTCGGCTGGCTATACCGCCGATAATGCTGCTGATGCCGCCCAAGGTTTGTTTGGGGCAGACTACGCCCTCGGTGCTCAACTTCAATATGAGAACGACACCTTCGGGCTAGGCCTAACCTACATCAACTCCTACACCAAAGACGGCGGCCTCAACCATGACACCGGTAGCTTACCCTCGAACCTCGACGGCAATACCCCCGTTGTGGCGAACAACTTCGGTATTGAAGCGTTAGTCACGCCCAGCGATGCCTTTTTTGTCGGCGGCTGGGTTGGTTTTAGTGACGCGGTGATTATTGGCCAAGCTGAAGCCGATGTGTGGAACTACGCCCTGACCTTGGGTTTCCCGGATTTAGGGGGCGAAGGAAATCTGCTCGGTTTTGTGGTGGGTCAACAGCCCCGTTTGAGTGGTTCAGAGTTGCCGGTGGCGAGTCTGACGGCGGGTGATTTCGGTGCGTTGGGTTTAGGCGCACGGGAAGATCGCGATCTGGGCTACCACATCGAAGCGTTCTATAAATGGCAACTGACGGAGCACATTGATATTACGCCCGGTGTGATCTGGCTGACGAATCCGGGTCATAACAGCACGAACTCGGATGTGATTGCCGCAACGGTGCGGACACGCTTCAAGTTCTAGGACTACAACTCACACAACACAGAAGGCTGAAGCGGTGAAGTGACGACTCACCGCTTTTTTTGGGAGCTTAGGGGAGTTAAAAGTCGATGCTGGGGAAGTGGGGTTTGTGGTAGAAGTTGGCCATGTCGTCGAATTGATAGAGTTCGGCTCTGTGGCTGCTGAGGATTTCCGGGGTGTTGCCGATCCAGCGATCGTTAAAGGCCATCAGGGTTTCACAGAGGCGATCGCGATCCAACTCCTCGGACACTTGGGAGAAATAGCCCAGAGGAATATGGGCAGTAAAGGGATATTGTTGCTCAATGCCGAGGGCGATTAACCCGGAGTTTTGATACACCGCCCGCCGCAGTTGCAGCATCTTGTGATAGGACAATTCATCGATGGACACGAGTGCCACGGCGATCGCCCTCGGTCGCACCAAAAGACCCACCAGTTGCAATTCAATCGGGCCACGTTCGGGGACGGATTTTTGATATTCGCTAAAACTGTGGGTGAGGCGATCGCACAATTTCCCCTCAAACGCTTCGCCATGGGTCGCCACGGCGTGCTGATAATTTGAATCCCAAATTAAATCTGCGACGGTTAAGTGAAAGCTTTCCACCGGCACCGGCAGCAACAGCCCCGGCTCCAATTGGGCGACGATTGCCTGTTGGGTGGTGACGAGATGGTCATAAAACGTCTGATTGCGCGGATCTTGATGTCCTGGTGTGTTGATCGTGTAGCCCGGAAAGGGAACCGGCTGGCCGTGATTAAACTTTGGAGATTCTTGTATATGTTGAACTTGGTTACGATAGGTTTCAGGGAGTGTGAGTTTTGCAACTCTGTTGAGATAAGCCTGATAGGTTTCGTCCACGTTGGTCTGCCTTGAAGGTCTGTCTAGATCCGATTCTAGCCTGTGGTATGCCTATCTACTTGTTTTGGGGTGAAGATGATTTTGCGATGGGGAAAGCGATCGCCAAACTTCAAGATGCGGTGCTTGACCCCAATTGGCTCTCCTTCAACACCGACAAACTCACCGCCGACACCAGCGAAACAATCATCGACGGCCTCAACCAAGCGATGACCCCCCCCTTTGGCATGGGGGGCCGCTTCGTCTGGCTGGAAAATACCACCGTTTGTCAAACCTGCCCCGAAGCCCTCCTCAACGAACTCAAACGCACCCTGCCCGCCGTTCCCCCCACCTCCACCCTCCTCCTCACCAGCCGCAAAAAACCCGACGGTCGCGCCAAATCCACCAAACTTTTACAAAAACACGCCGAAATCCGCGAATTCGCCCTCATCCCCCCCTGGCGCACCGACGACCTAATCCGCAACGTGCAGCAGGTGGCGCGAGACATGAACCTCAAGCTCACCCCCCGCGCTGTGGAACTCCTGGCCGAATCCATCGGCAACAACACGCGCCAACTCTGGAGCGAATTGGAAAAGCTGCAACTCTTCGGCGGCAACACGAGCCAACCCATCGACGATCGCGCCGTCGCCCAACTGACGATCGCCAACACCCAAAACAGCCTCCAACTGGCCACCGCCATTCGGGATGGCAAAACCGATCAGGCCGTGGGGTTAGTGGCAGAGTTATTAAACCTCAATGAACCGCCCTTGCGCATTGTGGCGACGCTGATCGGGCAGTTCCGCACCTGGTTATTAATTCGGGTGATGATCGAAAGCGGCGAACGGGATGATAGTGCGATCGCAAAATTCGCCGAATTGGGCAATCCGAAACGCCTCTATTTTCTCCGCAAGGAATTGAATGCGATCGCCGCCCCCCAACTCCTCCAAACCCTCCCCATCCTCCGCGACCTGGAACTGGGTCTGAAACGCGGCGCAAATCCAGCGGAATTTCTGCCAATGAAGGTGGTGGAATTGTGTTTGGTCTGTCAACCTGCACCGCGCCACAGCCCAGCACGGCGGCGATAACTAAGCACGGGAGATGAGCCAGGTTTCGAGGTCTGCGATCGTTTGAAGATCAAAAATATCCTCACCCAAAGCGGCAATGTCTTCCGAGGTCAGGATGAAAACTTGCTGTTCAAGGGATTCAGGAATGATGCCAAACTTACGAGTCAGTTGACGCAGAATTAAAGCCTGTTGCCCTTCCTGTCGTCCCTCCTCACGACCTTCCTCACGCCCTTCCTCACGCCCTTCCTCACGCCCTTCTCGACGCACTGTATTCATCACATTATTCCAGTCGCGATAATATTTCAGGCTGTTTTCATAACGGCTTTGTTCTGAACGGGAGAGGTTCGCGAATTCTGCCGCTTCAAACAGTTGATTGAAAATGGGGTTGGCTTGGAGGAGATCGGGGCGATCGCTCAATTCCGATAAATGCCGCAGCACAAATAACCACTGATCGAGAGGCGTTTCTAATTCCTCCAACGGTTTGAAAAATTTCGGCAGTTCAATATAGATAAACTGTAATTTGTTGTGAAAGGGGCGGCAATGCTGATCTTTGAGGGTAATGATGTGAATCAGTTCCTCATCATCTTGGTGTTCATCAAAGACAAAATCGAGAATACCCACCGTGTAGACCGGACATAACTGATAATTCCAGTACCCTTTTTCCGCTTGCTCTTGAATCGGGAATGATGCGTAGTAAATACTGCGATCTTTAAAATAATCTTGCTTGACCTTTTGGATTTCAACAATAAAGCGTTGACCATCGCTGGCTTGACAATAAATATCAAAAATGGCCTTGCGGTCTACGGGCGTATTTCCCAGGTTTTCGGTGTTTTTATAGGTGAGGTCTTGAATTTGGTGGTGGGGCGGCAGCAGGGTATTGAGGAAGTCAATCACGATCGCTTTATTCGCTTCTGTGCCAAAGATGCGTTTAAAGCCAAAGTCGGTGAGGGGGTTGATGTAGCGGGGATAAGCCATGACAGGTTAAGAGCGCTCTAGTGATTAGTGTAGCTGTGATGGGCGCAACGGTTGCGCCTTCTGGATGAGCAGGGGTGCGATCGCGCCCCTCTCGCTATATTGCAAACATCGTTAATACCTGCGCTCTCGCGATGCAAATCGGGTTTGGTAGAATTTAATGCAGAGCTAAACCGGAGTTGCGCCCATGACCCTTGCCCTTGATCAACTATCCTCTAATCCTTTGATTTCTTGGGATACGTTTTGGGCTGAGTATGGAGAAGATAGCCGCTACGAATTGATTGATGGAGAGGTGTTTGATTTGGAGCCAACGGGTCAGCATGAACAGGTGGTCGCGTTGATCGCCGCGAAACTTTGTGTCCAAATTGAGCAATTGGGTTTGCCGTGGTTTGTGTTGCAGCAGGGGATTTTGTGGCCGATGGAGCAGGGCATGACGGCGTTTCGGCCCGATGTGGCCGTAGTGGATCGGCGGGAATTGGGAAATGAGCCTTTTTGGGCGAGTCAATCGTTGTTAATGTTGGGGTCTTCGTTGCCCTGGGTTGCGGAAGTTGTGAGCAGCAATTGGCAGAATGATTATGCACGGAAGCTGGAAGATTATGCCACGTTGGGGATTCCTGAATATTGGATTGTGGACTATGCGGGTTTGGGGGGAACGCGGCACATTGGCCGGCCAAAACAGCCTACATTATCTGTCTGTCATTTAGTGGAAGGAGATTATGAAATTGAGCAATTTCGGGGCAATGATCGGGTGATTTCGCCCACATTTCCAGGTTTAGCAGTGACGGCGGCTGAGGTGTTGGGAGCGAGGGTTTAGCCTAGAAAAGTTACCGGGCGTGAATGTGAATTAGTCAAGATGGTGCGTCAGTCGTTAAGCTGCTCTTTTCATCATGATGTCATCCCTCTGACGCACCCTACGTTTCCTGTAAACTTGGGTTAGAATTGAACGGGTTACAGTTCACCCCTCATTCGGAGAAGTCTACTGATGGAAAAGTTAATCTTTTTTATCCATGGTGTCGCAGTTCGCAATTCAAATTATGCCGAACCACTGCCTACGCTCATTAAGAATGCTCTCAATGAGCGCAATAAAGAATTACCCTACATATACAAAGGCTTTTGGGGTAATTACTCTAGTGAAATGGATGAATTTTGGACATTGATTGATAGGGATTTTACAAAAAAAACACAACAAAATCTTGGCTTTGATCCAGTGAAGTATCAGAAAGCAAGGCGAGGTTTACAGTCTAGATTTGTTGGCGATATTTTTAGCTACCTCAACACAGATATTGGTCAACAAATTCGCAGAGCAATTTATAGCCAACTTAATCAAATTCTAAATACTCATGTCAATATACGTGAGATCTACTTTGTGACTCACTCCTTCGGCACGGTTATTCTTTGGGATATTTTATTTTCAAAACGTTTTTCATCTAGTGATCCTGCATCAGATATACAAGCACTTTTAAGGAATCGAATTTCTTTACAAGGAATTGTGACAATGGGATCGCCTATCGCCATGATCAATATGGCATTAGGAACAACTCCATCAAATATTCAGGACAGTTTGCGTTATTATTCTACTAGGACTGGTAAACCACTCTGTTGGTTAAATTTTATTGATATATCTGACAGAATTGCCTATCCAGTCTGCCCTTTATTTCAACAAGTTGATCATACGCTAATCACAGTTGAAGATATTTTTGATGGCAAGGAAAACTATCTGGAAAAGGTTGCTAATAAAGTCGATAACACCGTGCAGTTTTTGATTCAAAAAAATGCTGACTTACAGGAAGCAATTGCTATGCTTTCTGACATTTTTGATATGCCTACTACTCGTCCGAACTACTTTGAAAAGTCTATCATTATACGAGAGGGAATTAATGTATTGCCTGGTATTATTAGTACACCTACTGCACATTCCAGCTATTTTAAGGATTCCACCATCGCACATCGGATCGCAACAATGATCTATCCACAGAATACCGGGAGTTGCTCACAAAATACAAGAAAAATAGCCCAAGATACTTTAGAGAAAGTCATAGCCCAAGATACTTTAGAGAAAGTCATTTTTCATCTAAATCGAGTTCCAGGCATGACCAGGGTTAACAGTGAATTTCAACAAAAAGCATCACAAAAGCTAAACTTCACTGATGAGGTTGTAAATCAATTCAACATCAGAGACAATTCAAGAAATACTTGTGGTTTTTTAGTTCTTACTCGCAATATTATCCAAGTTCATCATGTTGCTGTTTTTGATTATAGCCAAGCCATTCAATTCTTCGGCTATGTTGGATTGATTCATGGTGAAGGCTTGTGTAATGCAGTTAGGAGCATTCAAGCCAAGTTCGACATCAGATAAGTTATTACAACGTCCTAGACTTCCACCGCACCGCGATCGCCGCCGGCCTCCTCGACACCCGTCTGCAAACCGATGCGATCGGCGGGGTCATTCGCTCCCGGCTTTAGTTTTTTCTATCCATTCCACCCAATCACCATGAACCCAAACCGTCAAATCATCCCCACCGTCCGAATCACCTCGATGCGCGATTCACAACCATCCGCACAACGAAAGCACGACCCCCAAACCCCCCTCGAACGCCTCGCCACCCTCGAACAAATCCGCCGCGAATACCACCAATGGAAATACCATGCTGAACCTAGACTTCAAAGAGTTTATTCAATCACTCAACGCTAACGCCGTTCGCTATCTTGTCATTGGTGGCTATGCTGTTGCGTATCATGGTCATGCCCGCTATACCAAAGACATCGATATTTGGGTCGATATGAGCCAAGATAATGCAGAGCGGATGATTCAAGCTTTGACAGACTTTGGTTTTGGCTCTCTTGGTTTAGAAGCACAAGATTTCACCGTTCCTGATCGCGTTGTTCAATTGGGTTATCCACCCAGTCGGATCGATATTATTACAACCCCAGACGGTATCGACTTTGAGGCCTGTTACAGTCAACGCATCATGGTAGACATTGCCGATACAACTGTGAACTTTATCGATCTTGAGAACCTTCGGAAAAATAAAAAAGCCTCTGGACGTTTACAGGATTTGGCAGATCTCGAAGCCTTATCCGATGACTAAATTCACCCTCGCTGCCGGACTTCCCGACACCCGCCTCCGCTCCCACCCCCTCAGCGACGCGATCCGCTCCCGGCTTTAGGCTCAGACAGCCTGTTTTTTGACCCCTTCACTTAGCTGCCATGAATCCCATTATCCTCACCACCCACATCGGCCCCAACGGGCGACTATACATCGACCTCCCCACCGATTTTCAAAACACAGACGTTGAAATTGCGCTCACCTTTCAGGCCATCCCCCCCGCTAACACCTGGCAAGACAACTTTTTCACAGAAGTCATCGGGGGTTGGGCAGGAGAACCCCTACAACGCCCCAACCCCCTCCCAGACGAACAACGCCACCCCCTCACCTTCGGCGAATGACTTACGAGATTAGTTCATGAGTGGGCTTTAGCCTACTTTCGCTATGAGCCAGGGATTTGAATCCCTGGCGGGGTCGGTATCATATTCCCAGACACCCACCTGCAAACCGATGCGATCGGCGGGGTCATTCGCTCCTGGCTTTAGGCTCAGACAGCCTGTTTTTTGAACCCCTGAACATTAGCTGCTATAAACACCATCATCCTCACCACCCACATCGCACCCTATGCCGAGATCATCGCCCAGTTTCCCGACCTCCCGATCACCGACTACCGCAACCATCTGATCGTCCCCGGACTGATCGATACCCACATTCATTTCCCCAAATGGAAATGATCGCCGCCTACGGTGAACAACTCCTCACCTGGCTCAACACCTACACCTTCCCCACCGAAGCCCAGTTCCAAGACCCCGCCTACGCCGCCACCGTCGCCGATCGCTTCATCACCAAACTGCTACGCAACGGCACCACCACCGCCCTCGTTTTCGCCACCGTCCACCCGGAATCCGTCGAGGCGTTTTTCACTACCGCCCAAGCCCGCCGCCTCCGGATGATCTCCGACAACGTCCTGATGGATCGCCATGCCCCGGACAATTTGCGCGACACCCCAGCCCAGTCCTACCACGACAGCAAAGCCCTGATCGAAAAATGGTATGGGTGCGATCGCCTCCTCTACGCCGTCACCCCCCCGCTTCGCCGCCACCTCCTCCCCGGAACAGTTGCAGGTCGCCCGCCAACTCCTCGCCGAATTTCCCGAAGTCTACCTCCATACCCACCTCGCCGAAAACACAGACGAAGTAGCCTGGGTGCAAGACCTCTTCCCCGATCATGATGGCTATTTAGATGTGTACGATCGCGCCATCCACGCCACCCACATTTTGGGCGATCGGGCTCCCCTGAGGGAATAACCCCCCCTTATTCCATCTCATTGCGCCACTCTACTGCACTGAATTGCTGCCAATTCCGACGGGGTGGGAAATGAGTTGCCCACCAAAATATCGGTAAATTTGTCATCGCAACGGCTCCAAACATCGGGTCAGCATTGGGGCGTTGATCCGGTGCAGCAAGAGATTCCGAGAGAATGCGGAAATCACTAATATCAGAATCAAAAAATGGAGGTTCAGTAAAGACAATTCCTTCCCCATCTATTGCATGGACATTTTCTTCAGTCCAGTCTAAATAGGTGGGACTATCATACTGAATGGGTCGGTGAAATGCATTGTTTTGAATGGTGATTTCTTGTAATTTTGTGCCATCACTTAAATAGTCATCACTGTACCCAATGTCAAAATACTTATTCACTGAAAAAATATTGTTTCTGACCACAACATTTTGTATGTTGGTGCTGTAAAAATAAATTCCACCTGTAACCCAATAGGGCAACTCACTTTCACCCTGACCATAGCCATTATGATGGATGGTATTATGTTCAATTAAAATATCTTTGCGCAGATTATCATCATGCCACCGCCCAAAAATGATACCCGACCCTAAATTATCTGTAATGATATTATGGTGCAGATAAATCCCTTCCATTAGGGGCCCGCCCTCGGCGGCCAAGGCAACCCCAACCTTACAAGATTTAATAAAGTTAAACGCAATCTCTAGATCACCCAGTCGTTCAAAATAACAATCAACATAAATTCCTTGGCTTCCACCGTTATGGAGATAGTTATGGTGAACATAGCCATGGCGAGAACTATCTTTGCAGTCAATGAGTTCTTTGTCACAATGACTAATTTCATTGTATGCGAGTTCAAAATAGTCCACCGCACCCACACTTAAGGCTTCATGCGCACCTTTACGCCGTCGCTCTTCATTGGGTTGTAGCCATTGCAATTCTGGGTTATTAGCCCCAACAATTGTGTTACCAATGGCCCGTAAGTGGTGACAGCGTTCCGATTCCAGCACGGGAAAACCTGCCCCGAATAAAATACCGCAGGAAAATGTATCCTGCGTTGTATTCCCAAAAACATCAATGTGATGACTGCGACGGACTGCAATGCCGGCACTGTGCGATCGCACCACGGTTAACCCCATCACACGAACATGATGTTGTTGGTCAATTAAGATCGCACCTTGTTCGGGCGGATAGGGGCGATCGCCCACGCCCCACGGCCCGACTTCGACTGCATCTGCATTAATAATGGGGGTTTCACCGGGATAGTTTTGAATGGTGATCCATGCGCCATCCGTGCCGGAGGATTGCCATTCAATTGGGGTTGTGATTTCATAGACTCCATCGCGAAGGAAGAGAGCATCACCAGGTTTTAAACGTTGGCTGGCATGGTCCAAGCTTGCCCAAGGTCGGTTGATCGTGCCGGAGTTGCGATCGCTCCCGTCAGGCGCAATAAAAAATTGAGTGGGTCGGCGAAATAAGCCTTGGGCTTGGGTCGATTGGGGTAAAAGTTGGGATGCGATCGCGGTTCCGCCTGCCCCTAACAGTCCGGCAAGAAAAGTCCGTCGTTGCAGCCATCGGAGAGATTGTTTCATGAATGAGTATGATGATAAAAATGCTAAAGAATACTATCAGGATCAACGCCGAGTTCTTTGAGTTTAGCGATGAGTTTTTGATTTCGAGTTTGCTCTTGTTCAGCACGTTGGCGCTCCTGTTCAGCGCGTTGGCACTCCTGTTCAGCCCGCTGGTGTTCCTGTTCAGCCCGCTGGCGTTCCTGTTCAGCCCGCTGGCGTTCCTGTTCAGCCCGCTGGCGTTCCTGTTCAGCCCGCTGGCGTTCCTGTTCAGCGCGTTCTTCACCATTGAGGAGCAAATGACCTGCTGCATCCCACCAGCGCAGCCAGGGTAAATCCATGCCTTGATAGACCCCCGGCCAGATGCCCAACTCTACCCCTAACTCTTCAATGGGAAAATGACCGCGCTCATTAGCCGAGAGCAGATGATATTTGTTTTTCTGCAAGACGTAGACTTCAACGCTGGCTTTTTTGACTTCATAAATGGCGTAGTAGGCCGGACGAATCGCCGTTTCATAGACCCAAAATTTACCCGTCCAAGGGGTGCGGTCGCGCTCCTCCGCTCCCGTCCCGGATACAAATTCGATCACAATTTGCGGGGGAATAATTTCCTGCCAGAGGACATAGGAACGGCGGGCTTGTCCATCTAAGGCGGGTGGCACATTGCCCACATAAAACCAGTCCGGTGCTTCTGCACCACGTTGGGGCGGATCGGTGAGCCGCCAATAGATGCCGCTGTCTTGACCAATGCAAAATTGGCCATCGGGATGCACCCGATTTAAGACAGGGTAAATGGAGTCGGTGAGGAGCAGACTTTGGGGATGTTCCTGAAAATTTTTCACGAACGTACCATCCTCGCAGGGCAGTTGATTGTGATCCGGTAACGGAGTAAACGCATCGATCGCAGTCATGGGTCGGCGTTGAATCGGGTTGAATAGACCCATCATAACGTGAGCCTAAACATCATCAAGGGTCATGCTTTGGAGCAGCGATGTTGATCAAAAAAGGGCGGATTCAGGAGAATCCACCCTCTTGATTTATGGGCAGTTAGTGACTAACTGCGATTGGTAATGAGCAATTAACCAAGGACGGCTTTCGCTTTTGCCACCACGTTTTCAACGGTGAAGCCGTATTCTTGCATGATTTTGCCGCCGGGAGCCGATGCACCGAAACCATCGGTACCGATGGAGTCACCGGCAGAACCGACGTACCGGGCCCAGCCGAAGGTTGTGCCTGCTTCCACAGACAGGCGCTTGGTGACGACACTGGGGAGGACGGATTCTTTGTACTCGGCGCTTTGTTCTTCAAAGAGCGTCCAGCAGGGCATCGAGACGACGCGGACTTTCGTGCCTTCGCTGGTGAGTTTTTCAGCGGCTTCCACACAGAGGCTCACTTCAGACCCCGTTCCGAGGAGGAGGAGATCCGGCGTACCGTCGCAGTCCACCACGATGTAGGCTCCTTTGGCCACAGCATCAACGCTGGTGCCGGGGAGGTTGGGAACCCCTTGGCGGGTGAAGGCGAGGGCGCTGGGGCGCTTGCGGTTTTGGACAGCCACTTTGTACGCACCAGAGCATTCTTTGCCGTCGGCGGGACGGAAGGTGAGCAGGTTGGGAATGATGCGCAGGGATGCGATCGTTTCCACGGGTTGGTGGGTGGGGCCGTCTTCACCGAGGGCGATGGAATCATGGGTGAGGACGTAGATCACGCCAGCTTCAGAGAGAGCCGAGAGGCGCATCGCACCGCGCATATAGTCAGCGAAGACCAAGAAGGTGGCGCAGTAGGGGATCAGCCCAGAATTATGGAGGGCGATGCCGTTACAGATGGCAGCCATGCCGTGCTCGCGTACCCCGAAGCGGAGGTTGCGGTTTTCGTAGCCACCTTTTTGGAAGTCGCCGGAGCACTTCAACTCGGTGAGGTTGGAGTGGGTCAAGTCCGCCGAACCGCCGATCAGTTCGGGGAGGTTGGGGGCGAGGGCGTTGAGGCAGGTTTCGGAATGTTTCCGGGTGGCGAGGGCTTTGTCTTCGGGGCTGGGGGCGGGGAGGTCTTTGTCCCACCCTTCGGGGAGTTGACCGCTGATCATCCGTTCAAATTCGGCGGCTTCGGCGGCGTATTTGGTTTTGTATTGCGCGAAGGTGGCTTCCCAGGCGGCTTGGTCGCTGGCACCGCGATCCACGGCTTTGCGGAAGTGGGCGATCGCATCTTCGGGCACTTCAAATTCGCCGTAACTCCAACCGAGGTTTTCGCGGGTGAGTTTGACTTCGTCGGGGCCCAGGGCAGCACCGTGAACGCCGGCGGTGTCGGCTTTGTTGGGGGAACCAAAGCCGATGGTGGTGGTGACTTTGATCAGGGTGGGTTTGTCGGTGACGGATTTGGCGGTTTCGATCGCTTTAGCGATCGCATCTAAATCCGTATTGCCATTTTCCACATGGATCGTATGCCAGCCGTAGGCTTCAAAGCGAGCGCAGACATCTTCCGTGAAAGAAATATCCGTGGAACCATCAATGGAAATATGATTGTCATCGTAGAAGGCGATCAGCTTACCCAAGCCCCAGTGACCAGCGAGGGAACAGGCTTCCCCGGATACCCCTTCCATGTTGCACCCATCCCCCAAAATCGCGTAGGTGTAGTGGTCTACGATCGTGGCATCGGGCTTGTTGAATTTCGCAGCGAGGTGGGCTTCAGCAGCGGCCAAACCAACAGCGTTACAAATCCCTTGGCCGAGGGGGCCGGTGGTGACTTCTACGCCTTTGGTTTCAAAGTTTTCCGGGTGACCGGGGGTTTTTGATCCCCATTGGCGGAATTGTTTGATGTCGTCGATGGTGACGCTGTCGTAGCCGGTGAGGTGGAGCATGGCGTATTGCAACATGCAGCCGTGACCGGCGGATAATACGAAGCGATCGCGGTTAAACCACTGGGGATTTTTCGGGTTATAGCGCATAAAGCGATCCCACAGCACAAACGCCATCGGTGCTGCACCCATGGGCAGTCCGGGGTGTCCGGAATTCGCTTTTTGGACCGCATCAATCGCTAAAAAGCGAATCGAATTAATGCAAAGTTCTTCAAGAGATTGACTAGCAACAACCATATTGTCTAATGATAGGATGTGAGTAAAACGACGGCCTGCCAGGCCAGCATCGGGCTTGAGCAGTTGGGACGGGATCGCCTCAATGCCAAGTCTTATCATCCCATCTAGGGATCGCTCTCGCAAGGGTTTATTTAGAATCCGCTGAGGTGGGGGATCACTGTGGCGGGGCGGCTTGCAACAGTTCATCCAGGGTCACGAATGCCCCGATTAGCCTGAGACGAAACTGGCGGCGATCGGAGGGTTGGGCTGAATATTTGGCGATCGCCACAGAATCACAGTACAACGGAGGAACGAGTGCTTCATGTTCTGTGCATTTCATTACCGACCCCCTCTATGTCTTCTATTCCGTTTGTGGATCTTTCGTTTCAGCATCAACCCCTTGAGGCTGAATTTGAGCAATGTTTTAAAACGGTGATGGCGCAAGGAACCTTCATCTTGAAGGCGGATTTAGCGGCCTTTGAAATGGCTTTCGCCACGGCATCGGGGTCAGTCCATGGGGTGGGGGTTGCGTCAGGAACAGATGCGATCGCCCTCGGCCTGCGAGCCTGTGGCATCGGCCCAGGGGATGAAGTCCTCGCCCCCGCCAACACCTTCATCGCCACCCTGATCGGCATTCTCCGCACCGGAGCCACCCCCGTTTTAGTGGACTGCGACCCAGACACCGCTTTGATCGATCTTGATGCAGCCGCTGCGGCCATCACCCCCCGCACAGCGGCGATCGTCCCGGTGCATCTCTATGGCCAAATGGTCGATCCGGATGCCCTTTGCACCTTGGCCACCGCCCATCATCTCCTGTTATTTGAAGACGCAGCCCAAGCCCACCTCGCCCAGCGGGGAGGACGCACCGCCGGGAGCCTAGGCACAGCCGCCGCCTATAGTTTTTATCCCAGTAAGAACCTGGGGTGTTTTGGGGATGGGGGGATGGTGATCACCGCCGATGATGCGATCGCTCGCACCGTCCGCACCTATCGCAACTATGGCGCAGCGGAAAAATACGTCCACAGCGATTGGGGCACCAATAGCCGCCTTGATAATCTCCAAGCCGCCATCTTAAATCAGAAACTCCCCCACCTCAAAGACTGGAACGCCGTCCGCAACAAAATCGCCCAACAATACGACCACGGCCTTGCCCCCCTGGCTGCCCACGGCATTCGCCCCCTCGTCAACGCCAGCGGAGCCGGACATATTTATCACCTCTACGTGATCCGTGTTGATGCAACCGCACGGGTGAATCGGGATCAATTGCGCGATCGCCTCACCGCCCAAGGCATCCAAACCGGCATCCATTACCCCATCCCCTGCCACCTCCAACCCGCTTACCATCCCCTCGGCTACCAAGCCGGAAACTTCCCCCACGCCGAACACCTCGCCCAATCCATCCTCTCCCTACCCATGTATCCCGGCCTCACTCCTGCTCAAATCCAAACCGTGATCACGGCCATTCAAACAGCCGTCACCGCTTGATCGCAGCCCAGCCCGCCACGAGTCTCCCGTGCCCCACCTCTTGATTCTGTCCCTCCATTTGACCCTATGACTGACACCCTCACCCCCAACCCCCATCGCCTCCAGCGCCATTGGTTTTATGGTCTCCTCTTGGCGTTGCTCGCCGCCCTCTATACGCCGCTGCTGTGGCATTGGATCGATGGCTGGCTCAACAAAAGCATCAGCATCGAGCATGAATATTTCAGCCATGCCTTAATCGGCTTACCCTATGCCGCTTATCTCACCTGGGACTATCGGAAAAAATGGCACGCGCTGCCCGCCGTGACCCACCCGGCTGGGTTGGGCCTGTTGGGGTTGGGGGCGTTGCTCTATCTGTTCGGTACAGGGGAAATGATTGGCTGGTCATTGCCCATCGTGTTAACCGGCCTGTGTTTAAGTTTGAAAGGCGTGCCGGGTCTGAAATTGCAAGCCTTTCCGCTCCTCTTCGTTTGGTTCGCCACCCCCAATGCGATTCCCTATCTCCTCTCGTCCTCGACACTCCCTCTCCAAACCCTGATCGCGGGAACGGCTGGGTTTATTTTGCAAGTGTTGGGGGTTCCGGATGTGTCGGTGTCAGGGATTTACATCACCGTGCAAGATCATTTGGTGGAAGTGGCTCCCTATTGCGCCGGTTTAAAAATGCTGTTTACGAGTCTCTATATTGGCGGGATTTTGTTGCATTGGACGGGAACCTGGCGATCGCGCCCCAAAGTTCTCAGTTTCTTCGCCGGAACCATTGTGATCAGCGTCCTGATTAATATTTTGCGCAACACCATCCTCACCTACCTCTACGGCATGGGCCATTACAACGCCTTCGACTGGACACACGAAGGCCTCGGTGGTGACTTAATCTCTCTGGTCATGCTGCTTTTGGTGATCGTGTGGCTCGATGGCATTGAACGGATCACGAACTATTATCAGCAGGGCAATGGGGGCGGCATCATTAACTACGGGGGCCTGTTGCCGGGTCAATCCGATCGATCGGGACGGTCCTAATGGCAAAACTCAAGCCCGTGAAACAATCCCCCCAGTCCCCCCCTCGATCCCGTGGGGTGATTACTGGGGTATTGCTGGTGATGTTCCTGGCTGGGTTCATCCTCAGCAGCACCGGCCAACGGTTCTGGCAGGAACTCCCACCCGTGCCCAATCTGGGAGCGTTGCGAGAACTCCGCAATACTGGCCTTGCGGTATCAGGGTGGACGAGTCCGGATCAAGCGAAGCTGCGGGTGGGCAGCCATGATTGGTCTGTGCAAACCCTCGAAGTGCCTGGGCAGCGGGTGGGGCTGTTAATGTTGTTTCCCCAAACGGGGCCGAAGGAAACGCCGGGGGTGGAATGGTCGGATGTGGATGGGTTTTATCAGTGGCAACCGGACAAGGTGCGATCGCTCACCTTCCACACCGAAGACCCCGCCGCCACCGTCCATGCCCGCATCTTCATCGCCCGCGACTCCGAAAAGACTCGCATTGTCTCCTCACGGCAAACCGTAGCTGTCGCCCAATGGTATGCCTTTGCCGACGGGGGGCATTTTTCCACAGCCCAGTGGTTTTGGCGCGATCAATGGGCCCAGTTACGGCATCAGCGCGTGCCCTGGATCGCCGTCAGCCTCCGCCTTCCCGTTGATCCGAGTAGCACCCTTGAAGATGTCACGCCCCAGGTAACTGAACTCTCTCAAGCAATTCAAACCAGCCTGATGACCCTGATGAACCAACCGACGGGTTAAATCGGGGCCAGGGATGATGCGAGGCCCCGCCTTAACCCACCTGGGGGATTAGACACAAAAAAGAGACGTGGGGAAATACGTCTCTTTTTTACATTCTCGTAATGAATAAGATTCATTAAGGGAAGGAATTGCTTTAACCCTAACAAGTCTTACAGCTCGTTGCCAACCTTTCGTGAGATTTTCAGTATTTTTGCGCCTAGGGTTTGCACGGAAGCCGAGAAATCACGGATGGATTTCCCGGCTGAGGTGAGGATTAGGCCTCGTTTGCCTTGGCGAGGACGGCATCGCGTACTTTATCGGGGACTTCTTGGAGATGATCCGGTTCCCAATGGAAAAAGCCCACGCCGAGGGTGAGCGATCGCAACTCCACAATAAAGTCCTGCATCTCCGCCTGGGGTAGGTATGCCGTCACATTGTCCCAATTTTGCCAGCCGTCGAGGGCTTCATAGCCGAGGATCTGGCCCCGTCGCCCACTCACCAACTGCAACACCTTCGCGGTGAACCCATTGGGAGCCGCCACCTGAATCGTCAGCACTGGCTCCAACAGCACCGGGCTACAGTTTGGCATTCCCTCCGTCATCGCAATCCGCGCCGCCTGCCGGAACGCCTGCTCTGAACTGTCCACACTGTGGTACGACCCATTACTCAAATTCACCGCCACATCCACCACGGGGAAACCCAACGGCCCTTGGTTCAGGTACTCCCGTACCCCCACTTCCACCCCCGGAATATACTGTTTCGGCACAACGCCCCCCACAATCGAATCCGTAAATTGGAAGCCTGCGCCCCGTTGCTGGGGTTGAATGTCGAGGAACACATCCCCAAACGCGCCATGGCCGCCGCTTTGGTGCTTGTAGCGACCGTGGCTGGTGGTGGCTTTGCGGATCGTTTCTTTGTAGGGGATTTGGGGGAGTTGGGTGGTCATCGGCAGGTTGAACTGACGTTTGAGGCGATCGAGGGCTACCTGAAGATGAATTTCACCTTGACCCCAGAGGATGATTTCGCGGGTATCACCGTGCTGTTCCCAATGGAGGGAGGGGTCAATTTCGATCAATTTATTGAGCGCACCGCTGAGTTTTACCTCATCTTTGCGGTGTTCGGGCATGATCGCGAGGGCATAGACCGGGGCGATCGCTGTCGCCGTCGGTAACGCTTGCGCCGCACCACTGCTTAACGTGTCGCCGGTTTGGGCCGTTTCCAACCGCCCCAACGCCACCAATTCCCCCACATGGGCCGCATTCACCGGGTTTTGCTGACTGCCCATCAGGTGATAGATGCCGCCGACGCGCTCACCATTCAGGGTCATGCCGTCGGTGATCGTCCCCTGCCAAATCCGCACCAGGGAGAGTTTGCCGCTGTTGCCGTAGTAGGTTTTCAGGACTTGGGCGATCGCCTCCCCATCCCCCGTCGTTTCCAAGCCGCGCCGCTGGGCCGTCACCGTCGGATCAGGGGTTTCCCGCACCAGGGCATCCAACAAGGGCCGCACCCCATAGTCCTGTTCCGCAATCCCTAAAAACACCGGCACAATCAAATCCGCACTCAAATCTTGCTTCAGATCTCGCAAAATTTCATCCTTCGAGGGCGGGATATCTTCGAGCAATTCTTCGAGGAGATGATCGTCAAATTCCGACAGGGTTTCGAGCATTTCCTCACGAGCCGCCCGCTCTTCGGCTTGCAGTTCCGCCGGCAGTGGAACCGGATCAGCCGCCTGCCCCAGATGGTAGTGATAGGCCTGTTCGTCGATCAGGTCAATATAGCCGATTAAATCCAGGTTCTTCCGAATTGGGTATTGTTGCGGCACCAGGGGCCGACTGGAGACCGACTTCAACGCCTGGAACAGATCCATCACACTATCCCGGCAGCGATCGAGCTTATTAATAAACACCAGATGGGGAATTTCCCAATCATCTAAAAATTTGAACAGTGGCGCAAGGGTGAGCACCTTGGCCACATCCGCTTCACAGACCACGATCGCAGACCCTGCCCCCACCAGCGCATTGTAGGTATCTTGGGCAAATTCAATCGAGCCTGGACAGTCTAAAAAATTCAATTCCGTCTCGCCGTCGGTGGTCCTCGCCACCGATACCTCAACGCTCATGCTCCGGGCTTGGGCTTCGGGGGTGCTGTCGCTAATGGTGTTGCCGTCTTTAATGCTACCTTTGCGGGCGATCGCACCACTGACCGCCAAAATACTTTCAAGTAATGTCGTTTTACCACTGGAATAGGGGCCAACAATGGCCACATTACGCATCCGGTCAAGATTTCTAGTCATAGGAATACCCTTGGATGAAACGAGGGTTGAGGATGAATTAGACCACTGAGAATCAACCATTTATCTCCCCAGAACACCGTTCCTAGAGAGTGAATCACCCAGTCTGCAAACCCTAAAAACACTGATGACGAGGCTTAATCCATGACGGTGATTATCTTTAGCAACCTCAACAGCTTTATGGGCAGGCAAGGGGCTTAACTTCCCTGGTTGATGAAGTCCAAGACTGAGAAGTGATTGAGGATTGCTATGGATTAGTGAGGGAGTGATTGCAATGGAATTCAACCCCAGGATGGATATGCAAACTTAAACAGTTGCATACTTTGAGCCTATCGTGTTTGAGTTAAGAATTACCATTTTAATCCCATCTTTGAAGGTAAAGTTTAGGTTCGTTCATGTCCTGTTACGGGTTAATTGAATTTTGGTCAAAAAATGTAACGAAACCACGATACTAATCCCTCACTGTGCAATCTCGATTGGCGCTCTTGCTCCTGCGATTGATGGGGATTTTTAGATTGGCCGGGCGAGGATGTCAACGGCAACGGATCGGGCCTGCGGTTTAAGCCCGGTGCGATCGCTCACGAAAAAAGTAACCGAGGAGGTAAAGGGAGCCGCAGAACACCAACCGCGAACCGGAGGATTGACCGGCGGCAGTGAGGGCGGGGAATAGATCCCCGTGACAATGGCAGGCGGCGAGGTTGGGGCAAACATCAAGAGCAAGGGTTTGGAGAGTGTCCGGGGAGGCGGTGAGGTGGTCGGGAACGGGCACAAGGTGGAGACTGTCGCCCTCCCGCAGCAGGGCCGTTAAGATGTCGCGATGGTCTTTGGTGGCGAGCATTCCCATCACCCAGGTGGTGGGTTGGGGTGGGGTGAGGCCGTCGAGATAGGTGCGCAGGGCTTCAGCGGCGGCGGTGTTGTGCGCTCCGTCTAAGAGGATGTCGCGGCCCTGCCAGTGATCCCACTGTAAGCGGCCCGGCCATTGGGCTGATCCCATGCCTTGGATCAGGGCGGCATCGGGAATGTTCCAGCCTTGCGATCGCAACTCCTGCACCGCCGCCACCGCCAAGGCTGAATTTTGTAACTGCACATCCCCCACGAGGGAAACGGGGTAATCAATCCCCTGCCACGTTGCCCAACCGGGCTGCGCAGCCCAGTGGGCCGGCTTGACCCACTGGGTCGGACAGGCTAAGGCTTCGGCCCGTGCCGCGATCACGCGATGGGCTTCGGGGGGGAACTGTCCCAACACCGCTGGCCGTCCAGGTTTGAGAATCCCGGCCTTTTCGCGGGCGATATCGGCCAAGGTGGGACCGAGGCGTTGCCAATGTTCGCGGGTGAGGGAGGTAATGACGCTGACCAGGGGGCGATCGCACACATTCGTCGCATCCAAGCGCCCCCCCAATCCCACCTCCATCACCGCCACATCCACCCGCTGCTCCGCAAAATAGAGCCAGGCCGCCGCCGTCACAATTTCAAACACCGTCGGCGGTTCGGCATCGGGATCAATGGCCGCCATCACCCGTCCTAGGATGGCATCAAGCGCCTCAAGGGTAATGAGTTCTCCCTGACACCAAAACCGCTCCGGCCAATCCACCAAATGAGGGGAGGTGTAGCGACCGACGCGATCGCCCGCCGCCGTGAGCACCGCTGCTAAATAGGCACAGACGGAGCCTTTGCCATTGGTGCCGCCGACGTGAATGATCGGCAGGGTGAGGTGTGGATCGCCCAGGCGATGGAGTAGGTGCTGGATGCGGTCAAGACCGAGATTCACCCCAAAGGTTTGATAGGGGCGGAGGCGGTCGGTGATCGGGGAGTGCAGCATGGGAAAAGATTTAGAGGAATAAAAATTTTGGTAAATGCCGTGGAAAGACGAGGGACTCCTTAGCCGCGATTCAATAAGATGTTAGGTAACAGGCCGTTAATACCGACTGAAAATTGTAATTGATTCAGGGATTAACGGGATCGGTTAGGGTGCGTTGCTCTGACTCCTTGCTCTCTCCTCTAACTATATTTTGCTACCTGCGCCTATGCCCTCCTCTCAGCCATTGATCTGGGGTGAACTCACCCTCAATCGCGAGACGCAAAGGGTCACCTATCACGGCCGATCGATCACCTTGACCCCGACGGAAAGCCGTTTGCTGGAGTTGTTTTTACAGCAGCCGAGTCAAGTGCAGTCCTATCGAGCGATCGCGAAACATCTGTGGTCGTTGGATGACTTTGCCGCCGATGCCCCCATTGCCATGCAGCTCAAACAACTGCACCATCGCCTCGCGATCATTAGTGTGCCCGAAGTGATCAGCGCGGTCTATGGCATTGGGTATCGTCTGGAGGATCTGCCCACCCATGGGAAGGGGGGAGAACCTTCACCGATGCTCGAACTGCTCTGGCGCAACCATGCCCCCCAAATTCACGATCGCCTCGCGCAACTCGAAACCGCCAGCACCGCCCTAGCCCAACAGCAGTTAACCCCAACCCAGGCCGCCGCCGCCCAAGCCCTCGCCCATCAATTAGCCGGCTCCTTGGGGGTGTTTGGCCTGCAACAGGCCTATGGATGGGCCCAACAGCTTGAACGCCACTGGCAGGACTGGCAACAGACTCAGCAGACATCCCCCGATGCGATCGCTCAACTCCTGAAGCAATTACAAACCACCGTCGGCACGCTCTCCCATACCTACGGTGTCGAGGTGGAACCGCTGGCCCCATCCCCCACCGCCGCCGCCAAACCCCCCAACCATGGCACAGTGCTCCTCGTAGATAGTGACGGGCTGCTCACAACCCGGCTCCAAGCGCAGGCCAAGCAGTGGCACTTTCAGCTTTATAGTGCTCCGGATTCCGAGGCGGCGGAGGTGATGCTTCAACGCCATGAGCCGGATATTGTGTTGCTGGATTTGGCCATTTCCGGGGAGCCGAACGGGGGATTTACACTGCTGAAATCGTTGCAAAAACGCTATCCCCGTCTGCCGATCGTGGTGTTTAGTGCGGAGGATGATTTAACGGTGCGGGCGGCAGTGGCGGCCTATCCTCCGGAGGTGATGACCGCGAGCCATTCTGTGTTTTTGTCGAAATCTGCCACGCCGGCGGAGGTGTTTGATGCGATCGCGACGATCCTCCAACCGAAGCAGATTCCCCAATCTCAAATCCTGATGGTGGATGATGATCCATTAATCCTCGACCATTTGCAATTGTTGTTTAGTCAATGGGGATTCACCGCCACCCCCCTCCATGATTCGCGCCATTTCTGGAAGACCCTGGAGGCCACTAACCCCGATTTGCTGATTTTGGATCTGCAAATGCCCCATTTTGATGGAATTCAACTCTGTAAAGTGGTGCGCCAAGATCCCCACTGGCAGGGGTTGCCGATCCTGTTTCTCAGCAGTGCGTGCGATCGCGACACGATCCGCCAAATTTATCAAAGCGGAGCCGATGACTACATTGCCAAACCCGTCCATGACGCAGAACTCTCGACCCGTGTTTTCAACCGCCTTGAGCGGATTCAACTGTTGCGCAGTTGTGATGAAACCGACTTCCTCACCGGCTTAATGAATCGTCGCTGGGCCTCCCAAGCCATGCAACGTTATTTCCGCCTCGCCCAACGCTATCAACATCCCCTCTCCGTGGCCTTGGTGAACATTAACGGTTTCCAACAGATTAACAATCGCTATGGTCAACGCATTAGCGATCGCCTCCTGCATCAATTGGGCGAACTCCTGCAACAAAACTTTGAGCCGGAGGATGTGATCTCCCGTTGGGGTGGCGATGAATTTATGGTGGGATTGTACGGACTGACTAAATCCCAAGCCTTGGTGAAAATGAATTATCTCCTCGCAGCGGTGCGTCAAACTCCCTTCTTGGGGTTCGATAAGGTGGAAATTTATCTGACGCTCCGGGTCGGCATTGCCACCTATCCCGATGACGGAGAGGATGTGCCGAGTCTGTATCAACAGGCAGATTTGGCCCTCTATCGGCAGCGGGTCGAGGCGTAAGACAAGATTAAAACAAGATCACGGCATGAAAATTCTAATCGTCGAGGATGATGCACGGATTCACCAAGCCCTGCGAGAGGCCCTAGAGGATCAGCGTTATGTGGTGGAGGTGGCTGAAGATGGGGAATTGGGCTGGGACTATCTGCTGACGGGGGTGTTTGATGTGGTGGTGTTGGATGTGATGCTGCCGAAGTTGGATGGGGTGAGCCTCTGTCGGCGGCTGCGCGATCGCGGCGATCGCACTCCGGTGTTGATGTTGACGGCACGGGATACGAGTCGGGACAAGGTAATGAGCTTGGATGGGGGAGCCGATGACTATGTGGTGAAGCCCTTTGATTTGGCGGAACTGTTGGCGCGGATTCGGGCTTTGGTACGGCGAGGCGCGATCGCCCACACGCCGATCCTCACCTGGGAACACCTCCACCTCGATCCCCGCACCTGTGAAGTCCGCTACGCTCAAAAACACCTCACTCTCACCCCCAAGGAATACGGCTTGCTGGAACTATTCCTGCGCCACGGCAGCCAGGTGTTGAGTCGGGCGATGATTCTCGATCATCTCTGGGCGTTTGAAGATATGCCCGGCGAAGAAACGGTTAAAGTACATTTGCGGAGTGTGCGCCAAAAATTAAAGCAGGCGGGTGCTCCGAGTCAACTGATTGAAACGATTTATGGTTTGGGCTATCGACTTAATCCGAATCTCTGAAGCTCCGCTGCGGCAATGGCGCGATCGCTTTTTTATCTCCTACGTGGCGATTTTGGCGACCTTGTTGGGGATTTTTTCCACGGCGATCTATCACGTGGTGGCCCGCGATCGCAACCATCAACTCAACACCCACCTCACCCAACTGGCCGAAACCGCCGCCCACACCCTCGACATCGTCAAACATGAATACGCAGAACTCGCCCACGCCGATCAAGACGACGAAGACGATGATGATGAAGACGACGAAGACGACGACGATGATTATGCCACCTACGCCGCCACCCTCCCACGCCATGCCGACGGCAGCCTTCGCCCCATCTCCCTCAACCGGTTAATGGGCAAATACGAAGCCGCCTCCATCCTTGACCTCCCCCAACTCAACCGTCCCCAAAATCTTCAGGGCGTGGAATGGTACGACGAACACCGCCGCCTCATGGTGCGCGAAGGGAGCCTGTTTCCAGCGCAGCCCTTCCCCCACCCGCGCCAAATTTCCGGGTCATTCACGCAAACGGGACAACTGCGCACAGTCATTTTGCCCGTCTACCGCAATGGGGCCAAGCAGCCCGGTGCGCCCCTAGTGGGGTATATCCGGGCGAGTGAATCCACCGCCGCCTTGACTGCGGAACTGGATCGCTTGCGGTGGGGCTTGGGGTTGGGGGCGGTGTTGATGACGGGGCTGGCGGCGGTGAGTGGGATTTGGTTGACGCGCCAAGCCCTGCGCCCTGTGGTGCAAAGCCTGACCCGGTTGCAGCAGTTCACTGCCGATGCGTCCCATGAGTTGCGCAATCCCTTAACGGCGATTCGGGCTTCGGTGGCGGTGATGCAGTCCCACCGGGAACGGGTCGATCGCGCTGATTGGGGCAAGTTAGACGCGATCGCCACCGCATCGGCCCAGATGAGCCACTTGGTCGATGACTTGCTCCTGTTGGCACGGATGGATCAACAGTGGACGGAAGCCCCCTCCTGGCGGCGGGTGGCGGTGGATGAAATTCTCGAAGATCTGGTGGAGTTTTGGAGCGATCGCGCCGCCCAAGCCCAGATCACCCTCACTGCCCACCTCCAGCCCAACATCCTGATGCAGGGCAACCCCGACCAACTCCATCGTCTCTTCAACAACCTGATCACCAACGCCCTCACCTACAGCCCCGCCGGCAGCCGCGTCACCGTCACCCTCACCCACGACTCCCTAAATGCGATCGCCATGATCCAAGACACTGGCATCGGCATCGCCCCCCAGCATCTCCCCTACATTTTCGATCGGTTTTGGCGGGCTGACCCCTCCCGCACTCCCCAGGATGGCGGCAGTGGTTTAGGACTAGCGATCGTTCAGGGCATCGTCCATCAACATCGCGGCAAAATCACCGTCCAAAGCACCCCCCAGCAGGGTAGTTGTTTTCGCGTCGAACTACCCCTGGGGTAGTCTATGCGATCGCCAACACCACCTTGCCCGTCGTCGATCCCGTTTCAATTGCCCGGTGCGCCGCTGCCGCCGCCGCGAGGGGAAAATGCTGCGCCACATGAATGCTTAATTGACCTTGATCAAACCATTGCCCACATTGCCGCAAAATCTCGCCGTGATACCGTTGGCCCGCCTCATCTCCGGACAACATCGGCGTTAACATCAATTCAAGACTGATCCGATGGTTGCGTTTGCGGGCTTCCTTGAAGCTGCCCTGATGGTGATCCGGCTCCAAAATGGTCACCAGATCACCATAGGTGCGCACCGCCGGAACCGTTTCAAAAAACGTCGCACCGCCCACCGTGTCAAAGGCCACATCGACCCCGGTTCCCTCAGTCCAAGCCAGCACCGCCGCTGTGACATCGGTTTGGGTATAGAGAATCGGCTCATCAGCCCCCAACTGCCGCACCAGCCGCGCCTTGTCCAGAGTGCTCACCGTCGTACAAACCCGCGCCCCCCGTAACTTCGCCAACTGAATCGCCACATGGCCTACGCCCCCGGCTCCAGCGTGAATGAGCACCGTTTGATTGGCGGTGAGGCGGGCGCGATCGTAGAGGGCTTCCCAGGCGGTGATCAACACCAAGGGAGCCGCCGCCGCCTCTAAAAAACTCAACCGCTTCGGCTTCGGGGCCGCAAAATGTTCCGGAATCACCGCATATTCGGCATAGTTGCCCGTTCCGGATACCCCCAAACCGCCGCAGCAGTAATACACTGCATCCCCCGGCTTAAACTGGCTCACGGCACTGCCCACCGCCTCCACAACCCCCGCCCCATCGCAGCCTAAAATCGCGGGCATCTGTTCCGGGTAGAATGTGCCGCGCTGTCGCAGCTTGGTGTCAATGGGATTCACCCCCGCCCCGTGGAGTTTGATCAGGAGGTGATGGGGTTGGGTGATTTCGGGCGTGGGAACCCGGTGGAGTTGCAACACGTCGGGTTGTCCAGGTTGGGAAAATGTAACCGCTTGCATGGTGTGTATTCTTGGGTGCGATAAGACGGGAGGGGGTGCGATCGCCCAAAATTCACGATCGCAATGTCGCTTCAGCGTTGAGTATTTCTATGGCTGGAGTGATTGTAAAGTAAAACGTCGCCCCTTCTCCCACCACCCCCTTAGCCCAAATTTTACCGCCGTGGCGTTCGAGGATGCGTTGCACAATGGTTAAGCCAATCCCCGTACCCTCAAATTCACTTTGGGAATGCAGCCGCGCAAAGGTATGAAACAGCTTATCCGCATAGGACATATCAAAGCCAGCACCATCATCTTGGACAAAAAAGATGGGAACCTGCGCTGAGATTTGACGTTGGCTATAGATATCCGGGTCACGGCATTGGCCAAATTGAATTTGAGACTGCGATCGCTTACTGGTATATTTCCACGCATTATTAAATAAATTTTCTAAAGCAATCCGTAAAAGCGATTCATTCCCCTGCACGGTTAAATTCGGTTCCAGAATAAACGTCACCTGCCGATCTGGTGCATTCATTGTTAGCTCTGCGGAAATTTGTTGCGCCAGGGTGCTTAAATCCACCGTGGCTAGGGTTAATTCCATCCGAGTTGAACGGGAAAGTTGCAAAAGATCATGAATTAGTTGCCGCATTCGACCACAAGAATTCTGAATTTGAACGAGATAGTCTTGGCCTTCCTCATTTAAAACATCACCATATTCTTCCCGCAACATTTGATTAAAAAATTCAATGTGAGAAATAGGCGTTCGTAAATCATGGGACACAGTGCGAGAAAAAGATTCAAGTTCGTCATTAACATTTTCGAGTTCAATGGTGCGCTGCTGGAGAGAAACATTTAACGCCTTGATCTGTGCTTCTGCCTTTTTTTGCTTGGTGACATCGCGCCCCACACAAACAAAGTCTTGGGTATCATCTTCCGTTTCAATCACACCGCAGGAAAAAGAGACATACAGCACCTGTCCATTCCGTTGCCGACAGATCACCTCTGCTTGAAACTTTAACTGTCCTTGGGCTAAATTACCGAGAAAGTTTTGATCATCGACGAGCTTACTAATGGGTTGATTAATTAACTCATAGTCCTCATAGCCAAAGAGTTTTTGTGTGGCGGCATTAATCGTTTTGATCACTCCTGATTTTGTGGTGACGACTAAGGCATCAGCCATGGAGTTGATGATTTGAGTGATGTAGTTTTTGGCGGTTGCTAATTTTTTGAGGAGGAGTTGAGCTTCATTCGCACTTTGAATCAGGCGTTGTTGAAAGAGCATCCGCTCCGTAGCGTTATTTAATAAAATAATTAGCTTGGCAGGATAGCCGATGGTGCGCTTGTGGGGATAGACACTGATATAAAGGTCAAAATAAAGGGGAAACTCGGTCTCTGAAAAACGAGCAATGCCTGAAATTTCATACCCTTCATGGCGATAGTTCAAGATCTCCGCGAGGATGAGTTCTAAGCCTGCAACTTCTGGAAAACTATCCCGAATATCAATACCTTCTTGAATGGTGGTGTCGTCTTCGGCATAGCGCTGTACACCGTTGGAATATTCCTGGATGGTGAAGGTGTGGTCTAGGATCACGTAGTCTTGATGGGTGATCGGGGGTTGCAGGAGGGGGTTTTGGAGATGGCTTTGGGTATCAATGAGCACATCACTGAGCATTTGTTGCATCATGTTGGCTCGATCAATAATTTGATTGAGATAAGCGGTGGTGCTTGGTTCGAGGGGAACGTGACGGGGTTCAGCGAGGAGAGTATTAAGCTGTTTGCGAATCTGGATTAAGGTTTGGCGGAGGTGATGACTGGCTAGATAGGGAAATTGACTGAGGGCGGTGCTTTTGAGGTTAACGTTGGAGTTTGAGGGGCCGGGGCGATTTCCCAGTTTGGCGAGGGGATTGGCGGTTGTGGTGAGGGGGCGGCGTTGGAGATTGTGTTCGATGACTTTGAGGCGCAGCTTTTGTTCTGTGGGGGGGGCAGTGCGGAGGAGATAGTCGTTGACACCGCAGTTGAGGAGAGTTTGGAGGTGTTGGGCGTTGATGTGATCGAGGACGGCGATCAGGGTGGTGTAGGGGTGGGTTTGACGAATTTTGCGGCAGAGGTTGGCGGCTTGATCGCTCAACTCGTCTGCCTGGAGGAGAATGAGGGGATAAAATGGAGGGGCTGGCGGCGG
The DNA here is from genome assembly GCF_001890765.1 of Spirulina major PCC 6313. Classification (NCBI taxonomy): domain Bacteria; kingdom Bacillati; phylum Cyanobacteriota; class Cyanophyceae; order Spirulinales; family Spirulinaceae; genus Spirulina; species Spirulina major. The sequence continues at coordinate 3,824,225 of NZ_KV878783.1, forward strand.
ACAACCGTGGGATTGAACGGTGATGTGATGCCGATTGGATCGCATTAATTCGATGAGCGATCGCATGGCAGCATCGTCTCCAATCACTAACACCTGCATAGCTTTTTCCTCGTGTGACAACCCAATTTGTAAATATGCAGTAACCCTGATGCGATGCGCCTACCTTCTATCATAGAAAGCATCGAGTCTGAACGAATACTACAGAGTGACGTAAATCCCTGTGACGTTGCAAAACTCAATAAAAATCCTATGCGTTCCGGAATCAATCGCACCCCCTTATGATCGTGCTGACGGATGATTTGTTGTTGAACTACACCCGCTGTACTCGTCGGGCTTACCTGACGGTTTATGGCGATCGCAGTCAGCGCACCGCCGATAAAGAATTTGTCCTCAAACTGCGCCGCGAACATCAGCGCCTCGTACAAGACCACCTCACTGGACAAACCGTGGTCACACCGGACTACGCACCGGGGGATTGGCAAGCGGGTGCGGAGCAGACGGAACTCCTTATGGCCCAAGGGGTTGAACAGATTCACCGAGGTATTTTGTATTGGGATGCTCCCCTGAGCACCTTAGATAGCTTAACAACGACACCGCAAGCGATTACAGCAGTGGGACGGCCGACTCTCTTGGTGAAGCAGACAGGCTCTTCTCGCTTTGGGGACTGGTGCTATCGCCCGGTCAATATCAAGTTAGGGAAACGTCCTAAGTCTGAATACAAAATTGTCGCTGCCTTTCAGGCCATTTTGCTGGCCCATGTGCAAATCATGCCCCCTACTCTGGCGCAATTAATCTTGCGTGATGGTGGAACCTATTGGGTGGATTTGGCCCAGTGGGAAGGGAAAGTGTGGGAGGTGATCTTGGATTGCCTGACCATGCTGGGGGCGGAGGAGATTCCGGAGGTGTTTATTTCGCGGCAGCGGTGCAGTTTGTGCCCGTGGTATGACCATTGCCATCAGGAGGCGGCAGCGTCTCAACATCTTTCGTTAGTGCCTGGGGTCACCCCCTCGCGCTACAGTGCATTGCAGGCCGTGGGCATTACAGAGTTGGCGCAATTGGCCCAACTTGATCCCCAATGTTTGCAGCCTGAGGTGGATCGGCCGATCGCCGCTCAAATGCAACAGCAGGCGTTAGCGTTGGTGGACGATCGCGCCCTACCTACCCCAGAAGCGATGGTGCGATCGCAAACCTTCCCCCCCCTCGCCCCGATTGAACTCTATTTCGACCTCGAAGCCGAACCCGATCGCAACGTGGATTTTCTCTTCGGCGTGCTCTGTGTCAACCATGTTAAACAAACCGAAACATTTCACGGCTTTTTTGCGGAAAAACCCGAAAATGAACCCCTAATTTGGCAGCAATTTCTCGCCCTCCTCCATCGGTATCCCACTGCCCCCATCGTGCATTTTTCTGCCTACGAAGTAGAAACGATTAAACGGTTAACAAAACGTTATCGGATGTCACAGCATCCCCTCAAAACCCTTTTACCCCGTTTCATTGACGTGCATGATTGGCTGCTGAAATTAGCCGTGCTCCCCGTCGAAAGTTATTCCCTCAAATCCGTTGCCAAGTGGCTTGGATTCACCTGGCGGGATGAAGGACTCAGCGGGGATCAAACGGTTTGCCTATATGAAAAATGGCTAGAAGCAGGGGATCAAGACGCTTTAGCAACCATTATTCGCTATAACGAAGACGATTGCCGCGCCACCCATAAATTACGACTGTGGCTGACAGAATGGCAGCGATCGCTACACAATCTTTGAAGGAATTAAGCCCCTCAAGGGTTGATTTTGCGCCTCAGGTTGTCCGCTTTGATTAAAGTTATGCGTAAGGATTCAGGTGGGGGGGGGGTTGACAAATCAGAAAAAACAGCTAGGTTAGCACAATGAAGCCCATCGAGATTCCCCCAGCCGTCGAACGAGAGCAACTGAGACAAGCATCATCAGAGGTGCTGGTGGAACTGGTGTTGCGGCAACAAGAGATTATTCAGCAACTAGTCTGGGAAATAGAGCGGCTCAAGAACAACGCCAACAGCGATAGCGAGAGTTCATCGAAACCCCCATCAAGCGACATCCACAAACGCTCAGAACACCAACCCCCAGAAAAAGAGCCACCAAGCCAAGGAAAGCGTAAACCCGGTGGGCAACCCGGTCATCAGGGAAAAACTCGCAAAGGGTTTGGCAGAATAGACCGCTACGAAATGGTGCGAGCGCAAGTGTGTGGGTACTGTGGGAGCCAAGAGTTGAGCCTAGTCCCCCGAAAAACGCGCCGCCATGAAGTAGCCGAGTTAATCCAACCCGCCATAGAAGTAGTGGAGTATGAGCAGCAGTGCTGCTGTTGTAGCCGATGCGGACAGGAAACATGGGGAGAGTTACCGCCGCCAGTGCTGGGAGGTCAAAGCTTAGGAGCCGGACTGCAATCCCTGTTGGTGTGGTTGGGGAACTACGCTCACATGAGCTATGAAAAGCAGCAGGAATTCCTAGAGGAACTGGGGAATATCACCGTGGGAGTAGGGACATTACAAGCGACCAATGAAAGGGCATCCCAAAGCGTTAAGCCGACAGTAGAGGAACTGGGAAACTGGGTGAAACACCAAGACTACGCCCAAGTGGATGAAACACCATGGCTAGTCAAGGGAGTGAAAGAGTGGATGTGGGTAGTGTGCGGGGTGGGTTTTTGCCTCTTCCACGCCGCTGATACTCGTTCAAGGGCGGAATTAGAGACCCTATTAGGTCGAAGCTTTGATGGTGTACTCGTCTCTGATGACTTCAGTGTGTACAACGGTTATGAGGTGAAAGCCCAGCAGAAGTGCTTGGCTCATCTAAGGCGGCACTTCAAGAAAGTCTGCAAGCTCAGGCATGGAAAAAATCCAGAGTTGGCGAAGGCATTCCTGGATTTGATTGACACAGCCTTTGAGCAGCATCGTCAGTGGCGTGAAACCGAGGATGGGGCTGCCTATCATCAATGGGCGGCGGGCTTTATCTATGAGGTGAAGGCGGCTGTGGAGCATTGGCTCCCCCTGGCTGGGCATGAGGCGGGCTTGTTATTGCGCTCTCTACGCGATAAGGCAAATCAGTGGTGGTATTTCCTGTCCCATCCAGAAATTCCCCCGGATAATAATCGTGCGGAACGCTCGTTGCGGTTGGCTGTAACCAAGCGTAAGGTTTGTGGTGGCTCGCGTTCGATGGCAGGTTTTGCCCAGACGGCAAGGTTACTGAGTGTGATTCAGACTTGTCGGACTCAAGGGCGTTCGGTGTTGAGTTTCTTGAAACAAGCTTTGATGGCGACGGCTTCTCCTGAGCAAGTCTCCATGCCTTCCCTCATCCCTGCTACCTGAATCCTTACGTCAAGACGGATTAATAGGTAGTGCATTAGATTATTGTGGGGAAGGAGAGGATATCCTGCCAACTCCAGCGATGGTCAGTCAATCCTGCTCGTTGTGCCGCCGTGCTCTTGTAGCGACTGTGCTGCCAGATCCAGTTGAAATAACTCACCACTAAACGCACCGTCACCTTTGTCTGCTGCCACAGTTTGCCAAACTTGTTCTGTCGTCGATGCCACCCTACCCGTCTGCTGCCTGATAATTCCATTGGTACGCTCCAACCGTTGCGTTTGGTCTTTGCCAATGTAGTGCTCAATTTCCAGCGGCAGTACCCGCTCATATCCTCCCCAGTTGTCACTATTCCATTGCTGGCAATGGGTCTTTCCCTCCGTGCTCACCACCAGTTCTTCAATCAGTTCATCGGTGTGTTTCCCCACTCGTGCTGTCAAGATTAACCCGCTCGAATCTGCCAAACTCATCGCAATCCAGCAATCGCCTACTTCAACTTCTTCGGGCAAGCATTGTTTGTTTTTTTTTCACGAATGACCACATCTCATCAGCACTCACGTCCTCCGTTTCCACGCCCTGCACTTGGTCGTTATGAACCAGCAAAGCTTTAGCACTGGCGGCACGAATAATACTGACCACGGTGTTATAGGCTAATCCGCTGATGCGGCTGACTCCTCGCAAGCTAGTGCCTTCACTGTGGGCTTGAAGTACTTGCTCAATCTGCTCCGGAGTAACATGGCGATAGTAGTAGAGGGTGTCAAAACTCTCGGCAAAGGTTTGCTGGCAGTGAGGGCAGAAGTAGCGTTGATGACCATTGGGCATTTTGCCGTGTTTGTGGGTTTTGGGATGACCGCAGAGCCGACATTCCATAGTTTTAGTGCAGTGGTAACGATTCCTCTACTTTACCAAACCCACATCATTTTGACGCACTACCGATTAATAGTGAACATCGTCTAGTTTACAAAATCGCAGAAGATACCCTCATTATCGTGTCTTGTCGCCTCCATTATCAATAACCTCAAAATAGAACTGAAATGATATAGCAATTTCTAGAGCCATGCGGTACAGAGATCCCCCTCAATCCCCCTTAAAAAGGGGGAAGTAAGATTCTCATGAGTCGCGAAAACGCTATAGAAAATCTCCCACCCACCCAAACCCCATCTGCCCGTGAACTAGCCGGTGATTTAGTTGGTTGCTTAGAAAGTCCCGAAGACCTCTCCAATAATCCAGATTATTTTCAAGGATTTGGTGAATGAACTACACCCTTACAATTCAATGGTCAACAGATGATCAGTGCTTTGTTGTTTTTCTGCCTGACTTTGCCGATACCGTCCTGCAACCCGTCACCCACGGCGAAACCTACGAAACCGCCCTCAAAAACGCCCACGAAGTTATTCAGCTCCTGATCGAAACTGCCCAAACCGAAGGAACATCCTTACCCCACCCCCAAACCGCTTAACTTAAATCACGCCCCCATGCAAAACACCCCTAACATTGACGAAACAATCCTCGCTGAAGCCCTCGCCCTCAGCAACAACCAAACCCCCGAAGATGTGCTTAAAACCGCCCTCCAAGAATACATTCAACGCCGCCGCCAACTTCAAATCATCGAACTTTTCAACACCATCGACTACGATCCAGACTATGACTATAAACAGCAGCGTCATGTTTGCTTTGAAACAAGGTTTAACGCCTAGCGGTAGAGCTACAATTCATCTGCTAATAATTCTGGATCAAAGAGCTTGCGCGTTAACTGAGGGCGGCTTCGGATTGTTCGAGGATGCTTTGCCATTCTTGGATGAGGCGGGGGGGAATTTTGAGGATGAAGAGGCTTTGGGATTGGGTGGGGACGGAGAGGAGACAGGGGATGGCGGGGTCGAGGTCGGGGATGATGCTGGTGATGTCGTATTGGGCGACGTTGTCGGGAATTTCGCTCGGATCGCGCTTAATTTTGGTGGAGACGTTGGGGAGTTGGAAGCGTTTGCCGAGGGAGGTTTCGAGGATGAGGGGTTGCTCGTGGTCGAGGGGAGTAAGGTCAGGAAAGCCAACGATCCTCAGGAGAACGGGATCGCGGTGGTCGCCGTAGGTGTGGGTGAAGGCGATCGCTTGCCAGGTTTGCCGATTGAGGTCGCGGATGCTGGCTTTGGAGCGATAGAGCATCCGACCGGGGGCATCGATGTGGGTATACAGATCCGCCTGGGCGGGGGCGCTGAACCCGAAGCTGATGCAACAGAGGAGGAGCGCGATCGCTGACCCACGACGCAGCAGGCGAAATAAAGCATTGAGGTGAGACGTGAGGTTAACCATGATTCAGAGAAAAAATGTAGAACTGGGGCGATCGCGCCCCAAAGGTCAGGATTTTAGTTGAGTTGGGGGATTAATTGGACATCTTAGCCAATGCTGCCTGGGCTTCGGGGACGAAGACTGCATACATGCCGCGCAGATCACCGGCTTGGAAATCGTAGGCGAGGTCTTGGGGATAGTTGTTCTTGACGAAATCCGGGCGGCTGGCTTTCGCGCCGTGGCAGGCGAGACAGGTGGCTTCAACGTTGATGCGGCGATAGTAGCGGGTTCCGGGTTCGCCGTTGATGGTTTCGGTTTGGACGAAGCTGATCAAGTCGGGGTGGGTCTCGAAGGTGGTCAGGGCGGCGCGGGCGGTGTCGGTGTCGGGGGCGTGGGCGGGGTTACGGTAGCGGCTGGCGATTTGCTTGACCTGCCAGGGGTGGGTTTCGTTGAGTTGCTTGGCTCGCATCCCGACGGGTTTGCAGACTTCTTTGAAGGTTTCGACGGTGGGGGGTTCGGTGCGGTCTTCGAGGGTGGAGGCGAGTTGCGATCGCATTTGGTCTAACTGTTCAATTTCCTGGACGACCTGGCCGAGTTCGGCGGGGGCAGGGGTTGCCCAAGCGGGGGCGGTGAATCCTAGGCTGAGGAGGAGGATGAGGCTAAAGCGCAGGAAAATGCGTTGAATAATCATGAGAAGTACGCTGATGTTTCAGTTTATTAATTATATAGCTAATCAAGAATATAAATGATATACAGTTCACATTAATTAAAAACAACCCCGTTAAAATTAAGTGAGGAATCGTTATTGATCGCGCCGCATCCCTAGGCATCGGGGCGCGATCGCGCCCCTTCTTCTGTCTTGCTGACTTGCTATGACCCTCACCCCTGGTCTGAACGCCCTAAAACAAAAGGATTATCCAAGGGCGATCGCGCTCTTGACCCACTATTGCGATCGTCACCCCGACCCCCAGGCCGTGGACTACTACAAAGCCCAAATCGGTCTGTGCCAAGCCTATCGCGCCACGGGCAAGATTCAACCGGCCCTAGACTGCTGCACCCGACTGCAAGCCAGCCCCTATCCGAAGGTGCAACAGTGGGCGGCTCAACAACGCCAAAGCCTGCACCGCCCCAAGCCGGAACAGGCCCTGCTCACCACCTTGCAGCAGGCCATGGATCAAGGGGATTACACCACGGTGATCACCCGTTTGGCCAAGACGCATTTTCCCCCCTCCTCCACGGCGACGAAACTAAAGTGCTTGCTGATCGAAGCCTATGAACAGAACGGCCAGCGGGAAGACGCGATCGCCCACAGCCAAGCCCTGCTCACCGACCCCGATCCGAAGCTGCAAAATTGGGCGCAACAGACCCTAGACCGTCTCGCGGCAGCGTCAGCAGCTCAAGCCTCACGTCCGCATCAGGGATGGCGGTGGCTGGGTTGGGTGGCGGTTTTGGGTGTGGTGGTGGGAGGGGTGGTGGGAGGGGTGGGGCGGTGGTTGCCCATGGAAAGGCAGGTTTCAGGATGGTCTGCGGATGTTGCGTCTTCACCCACGCCGATGACAGTGGAGCTGCCGACGCAATCGGATTGGCAACTGAGTCAATCGGCCCAGCGGTATACGTTGGCGTTTTCTCCGGCGGTGCGCAGCGAAATCATCCGCCAAAGCCAACAGGGACGCAATGCCAACGCGCCCCAGGTCAACGAGGAGAATACCTATTACGAAATTTACGGGCAGACGGCGGCGGATCTGCTACAGGAAATTCCGCTGCGGAGTCCACGCATGGATCACTACAGCGGCAAAACAGCGATCGCAACGGCAGCCCTGAAACCCAGTTGGAAATACGAATTTGTGCGGGTGGGGGCGGATTTTTGTGCGATCGCCACGGTGGAAACGATCGCGGATGTGGTCTATACCTTCCCGAAATGGGTGGACTATGACCAAGCCGATCGCCGCTTGCAACAACGCTGGGATATCTTTTTAAACGCCGTCACGCGCCATGAGCATCGACATCGCGATATTTTAATCGAAGCCTTGGTGCAAGCAGAACCCGCGATCTTAGCCCTCGAACCCCAGCCCACTTGTGAGCAAGCCGTGACCCAAGCCAACGCCGTGATGCATAACTTAATTAACCAATCCAACGAAAAACAGCACCACTTTGATGCCACGGATGATCACCCGGATTATTATGCGTTGCGGAGTCTAATGGTGGAAGAATGGCGCGATCGCCTGCCTTAACCCATTGATTAACCAAGATTCTAGGCCATACAAAAAATGGGAAGGACGATTCCCAAGCCCAGGGGGAGAATTTCAGGACGATCGCTGCCCCGCTGGAAGCAGAAATCGTTAAGATGGTGTCTAAGCAGGCATTGCCTGTGGTGAACCATCCACCCTTTTTCGTCTTCGGTATTTGCTATGACTGCAACTCAAACCCCTCAAAAAGGTATTCTGCTCTCCGAAACTGCCCTCGAACATCTGCAACAATTGCGATCGCAGCAAGGTCGCGATCTGTGCCTGCGGGTCGGTGTGCGTAATGGTGGCTGTTCGGGAATGTCCTACGCGATGGATTTTGAGACGGCTGAGAATATTCGCGAGGATGATGAAGTCTATAACTACAACGGCTTCCGCATTATCTGTGATCCCAAAAGTCTGCTGTATATCTACGGAATGCAGTTGGATTACAGCAATGCCCTCATCGGCGGCGGCTTCCAGTTTACGAACCCCAACGCCAACCAAACCTGCGGCTGTGGCAAGTCTTTCGGGGTGTAGGCCGTAACCCACAGAACGGTGTACACTAAGCGATCGCGCTGATGTGCGAAGACGTTGCCTAACGATTGGAACTATGCCAGATTCTGTAACCTCACTCTATGACAGTGGCCTAGAACGCTACCAAGCGGGGGAAGGCCCGGAAACGCTAATCCCGGTGTTTCGTGAAATTTGCGATCGCAGTCGCAAAAATCCCGCCGCTTGGTCAAGCTTGGCTTGGCTGTATCTCCTGTCCAACAAGGGCGAACAGGCCCTCAGCGCGGCCCAAAAAGGGATTAAGCTTGACCCCAACGCCCCCCAAGCCCGGATCAATCTCGCCCTAGCGATGTTGGAAACTGGCAAAACGGGGGTGCGAGATCATGTGGAGGCCGCCAAAGACATGATGGCCGCTAGCTCCGAAATCCGCCAAGATATCATCGACAATATTGAAGATGGCTTGGGCCGTAAGCCTGATTGGAAAGCGTTGCAACGTCTGAAAAAATGGCTAACGGAGTAAGGTTTAAGGTTTTGCGATCGCGCCTCTGTTCCCTTCTGACACATTAAAATGGCTCCGAAGCAATCGCTCATTGGGCTAAAAGCCAGCCAATTCCGCCACCCCCTCGACCAAGATGCCACCCAGTCACTTCAACAAGTGCCGGGCTTGGATATTGCCATTCGGGCGATGTTGGGGCCGGTGGTGGAAGAATTCATGTTCATCAACAATGTAGCCGCCAGTGTGCAAGTCGGGCCGCAGCAATTGCCGCAGCTTCATGATCTTCTCCTCGAAGCCTGCGAAATCCTCGATGTGGAGTCGCCCCAACTCTATGTCAAGCAGCACCCCACCCCCAACGCCTACACCCTGGCGATGCGGGGCAAGCGGCCCTTTATTGTGATTCATACGGCGTTAATTGACCTGTTGACCTGGGAAGAGGTGCAGGCGGTGATTGCCCATGAGTTGGGGCATTTGAAATGTGAGCATGGGGTCTATATGACCTTGGCGAATGTGATGGTGCTGGCGGCTTCGATCGTGCCGACGTGGGGAGCGTTGTTGACCCAGGCATTGCAGGATCGGATGTTGGAATGGTCGCGCTGTGCGGAGTTGAGTTGCGATCGCGCTGCCCTTCTCGCCTGCCAAAACCCCGATGTGGTGATGTCGGTGTTGATGAAGTTGGCGGGCGGTTCACCGCGTCTAGCTCCGATGTTGAACCTGGATGCTTTCGTTGCCCAAGCACGGGACTATGATGCGATCGCCACCCACGAAATCGGCCACCTGCTGCGATCAGCCCAAGTCCAGCAGCTAACCCACCCCTTCCCCGTACTCCGCGCCCGCGAAGTTCAACGCTGGGCCAAATCTTCTGATTATCAGGCCTTGCTGGAATCGAATCGAGGGGGCTATAATGGCAAAGCATCAAATACGGGTGAGTGGCGGAATTGGTAGACGCACCACACTCAAAATGTGGCGGCTTCGGTCGTGAGAGTTCGAGTCTCTCCTTACCCATGACAAACGCGACTTAAGATCAATAACCTTAAGTCGCGTTTTTTGCAATCCTGAAATTCTCTGGCGTGCGAGCTTCTCGCACGCTACCCTGATCAGGGGAGGCGGACGATACCACATAATCCGCGATAGCAGGAGTGAGCCAGAGGCTCACACTACTACCTGAAATCCTCTGTAGTTCGAGCTTCTCGCTCGCTGCTCTAGATTTGGCCGCAGTGAGCCAGAGGCTCACACTACTACTACCTAAAATCCTCTGTAGTTCGAGCTTCTCGCTCGCTGCTCTAGATTTGGCCGCAGTGAGCCAGAGGCTCACACTACTACTACCTGAAATCCTCTGTAGTTCGAGCTTCTCGCTCGCTGCCCTGAATCCTGCCCTGAATCCTGCCCTGAATCCTGCCCTGAATCCTGCCCTGAATCCTGCTCCGATCCTGCCCTGAATCCTGCTCTGATCCTCAATAGCCCACAGGGAGAGGGACGTTGAGACCCTTGAGCACTACTGGATAAATTTTTACCCTTCAATAGCCCCTTGTTGGCAAAAATCTAGGCTTTACAATTAATGAAGGAGGGCAACATCAGCAAATTCGTCGCGATCGCCCTACCCCGTTCAAGGTAATGTCTGCGGCGAAGCGATTGCGGCCATCAAAAATCTTGAAGTTTATTTCCTCTGTTTAGGGCATATTAGGTTCCCAGGCTCAAGACGGTTAAGATCAAAGAATAAAAAGTAGTTATTCATACAGATTTTTGAATGTCATTATGTATAAAAGTGCCCTCCCGATCGCGCCCGTGGATCTGCAAGCCGCCATTATTCGTGACCCCTTAACCGTGACCTGCGACACCCCCTTAATGGAGGCGATCGCAACCATGAACCAATCCCACAACTACTGTGCCCACGATCTCGCCGCACGGGAAGCCGCTTGGCGACAGGAGGCGCGATCGAGTTGTGTGTTGGTGTTAGCAAACGAGCGCGTTGTGGGAATTTTCACCGAGCGGGATGTGGTGCGTCACTGTGCAGCGCAACAGGACTTGACCCATTGGACGATCGCCCAAGGGATGCAGTCGCCGGTCATGACCTTACCAGAGACGGAATTCACCGATGTGTTAGTGGCCATCAATCGGTTGCAACAGCATCACATCCGCCATTTACCCCTCGTGGATGCCGCCGGTCGCCTCTCCGGACTCCTCACCCATGAGAGTCTGCGGCACACCACCCGCCCCGTGGACTTGTTACGCTTACGGCAGGTGCATGAGGTGATGAGTCCGGCGGTGATTACCGCTGCGCCGGGGGTGTCGATGTTGACGATCGCGCAAATCTTGGCGCAGCATCGGGTGAGTTGTGTGGTGATCGTGGCCACCCAAGGGGAGGGAGACGCAGCGATCCAGCGCCCGGTGGGGATGATCACGGAGCGGGATGTGGTGCGGTTTCGCAGCCTTGAGGTAGATTTGGCCCATTGCACCGCTGCCACGCTGATGAGCCAGCCTGTGATTGAAGTGCAGACCGAGGATAGTCTGTGGCATGTGCAGACGGTGATGGAAGAGCATCAGGTGCGGCGGGTGGTGGTGACGGACGATCGCGGTGAGTTGCAGGGTATTGTCACCCAGAGCAGTTTATTAAATGTCCTGAACCCCATTGAACTGTTCCATTTGGCCGAGATGCTCGAAGCCAAGGTCAAGCGCCTCGAAGCCGAAAAAATGACGTTGTTAGAACAGCGGGCCAGCACCCTAGAGCAACAAGTGCAGGCCCGCACCGCAGAACTCAGCCACAAAGCTGAACAGGATCGGATTCTCAATGCGATCGCCCTCCAGATTCGCTCCTCGTTGGATTTACAAACCATCCTCGACACAGCAGCGGCCCAGATTCATCAGCTTTTGCAGTGCGATCGCGTCACGATGTGGCAAATGGATGACCAATACCATACCCGCGTTGTGGCCGAAGCCACCGATTCCCCCGACTGGCTTGTGGGGGCAGATATTTTCGATGAATGTTTTGTCGAATCCCTCACCGAATCCTATCGCGAGGGCAAGATTCACATTGTGCCCGATATTGAAACCGCCGAGATAGCCCCATGTCACCGAGACTTGTTGCGGCGCATCTATACCCGCGCCAAAGTGATGGTGCCGCTGTTGTGTAATGACCAATTGTGGGGTTTTTTGAATGTGACAGAGCGGGACTTTCCCCGCCAGTGGCAACCCGCCGAAGTGGAACTTCTGCAAGCCCTCTCGGTGCATTTAGCGATCGCCATTCAACAGGCCACCACCCATGCACAGTTACACCAAGAATTACACGATCGGCAACAGGTCGAACAACGCTTAAACGACGCGCAAAAACTCGCCAAAGTGGGCAGTTGGGAATACGATGTGCAGGTGGGTAACCTGTCGTGGACGGCAGAAGTGGCACGGATTTTTGAGCGCGATCCCCAGGATTTTAATTCAGCCCAGGGTGTGTTTTTTGAGGCAGTCCACCCGGACGATCGCGCCCTAGTTTGGCAAGCCTACGACTATCATTTACGCGAGCAACACCCCTACGATATTGTCCATCGTCTTTGGATGCCCGATGGACGGGTGAAATATGTTCACGAACAATGTGAAACGGATTATGCCGAGGATGGGACACCCTTGCGATCGCGGGGCATGGTGCAGGATATCACCGACCGTAAAGAAGTCGAAATCGCCCTCGCCACCCTCAACACCGAACTCGAAACCCGCGTCCAAGAACGCACCCAACAACTCCGCGAACAAGATCTTCAACTCCAAGAATTTTTAGAAAATGCCAATGATTTAATTCAAAGTGTGCGCTTGGCGGATAGTCATTTTGAATTTGTCAATCAAACCTGGCTCAATACCTTAGGCTATACCGCCGCAGAAGTGGAAAACCTGACTATTTTTGATGTGCTCCATCCGGATCATCATGACTCTTGCCGGGCGATGCTCACTGAAATTCAAGCGGGCGATCGCTGCTCCCTTGACCGGATGGAATTACTCTTTCTCACAAAAAATCGCCGAAAAATCGTTGTCGAAGGAAGTATTAACTGTCGCTATGAAGGTGAATATCCGGTGGCTGCCCGTGCCATTTTTCGCGACATTACCCAACAGAAAAACATCCTCGAAGCCCTCCGAGACAGTCAAAAACGGTATCAACGCCTCGTGGATGATATTGGCAGTAAATTTCTTATTTTCAGCCATACCGGAAAATTAGGGCGCTTGACCTATGTCAGCAGCGGTTGCGAAGCGATTTTTGGCCAAGATCGGGCGGATTTACTGGGTCAACCCTGGTTAGAAGCGGTGCAATGGCTCCCAGAGAGCCACGCCCAGAGCCACGCCATCCTCAACGATTTTTTCCAACATCCGCAACAGTCCCAACCCCAACAATGTGAACTGCAATTTCGCCACCCTGACGGCCAGATCCGGACGATCGCGCTCCACCAACATCCGGTGCGGGATGAGGCCGGGACATTAATCGCCGTCGAAGGGATTGCCGAAAATATTACCGCCCAAAAAGCCGCCGCCATTCACCTCCAAAACCTCAACTATCGTCTCCAGATTGCGCTACGGTCTGTGGCGATGGGGATTTGGGATTGGAATATCCAAAAGCAGAACCTCACCTGGGACGATCGCATGTTTGAAATCTACGGCATTCAGGCAGACGACTTTACAGGACAGGTGGACTACTGGCACGACATCCTGCATCCGGACGATCGCGAGGCCACCCTGGCGAAAATTCAACAGGCATTAACAGGGGTGTGCGAATTTGTCGATCAATTTCGGATTGTGCAGCCGACGGGCGAGGTGCGCTGGATCGATGCCCATTCGCTGATTCAACGCGATGCCCAGGGGAAGGTTACCCACATGGTCGGGACGAATCTTGATGTGACTGAGCAGATTACGGCGGAGCAGGAACGCCAAACCCTCTTACAAGAATTGACGAATTTTAAATCTGCCATTGATCAAGCGGCGATCGTGGTGATTACAGATACCAACGGGACGATCCTCTATGCCAATGATCGGTTTTGTGAGCGATCGGGCTACACCCAGGCGGAGGTGATTGGGCAAACTCATCGTTTGGTGAAGTCGGGCTACCATCCGCCGGAATTTTTTGGGGAACTGTGGGAGACAATCTGCCAGGGGCGAGTGTGGCGGGGGGAGGTGTGCAATCGTACCAAGGCGGGGGAACAATATTGGATGGATACAACGGTTGTGCCGTTTTTGGATGATCAGGGCGCTCCGGTACAGTATCTGGCGATTCGGTTTGACATTACGGCGCGAAAAGCGGCGGAAGTGGAGATTCAGCTGCAATTGGCGGCGATCGAGGCGGCGATCGATGGGATTGGTGTGCTGCAAGGGGATATCTACATCGCGGCGAATGATGCCCATCTAACGCTGTTTGGGTTAACGGAATCGTCGGATCTGATCGGGAAACCCTGGCAGATGTTGTACGACCCGGAAGAGATCCGACGGTTTCAGCGGGAGGTGTTTCCGGCGCTGAGACGCGATCGCGCCTGGAAGGGGGAAGCGATCGCGAAACGCACAGATGGGTCTACCTTTGTCGAAGAATTATCCCTCACCCTAACGGCAGAAAACTTGCTGATCTGTGTCTGTCGAGATGTGACGGAGCGCAAACAGGCCGAGCGCATTGTCCGCCAGCAAGCCCAAAAGGATCATCTCTTAGCCAGCATTACCCAACAGATGCGATCGTCCTTGAGTCTGGCGGATGTGCTCAATACGACGGTGCAGGAGGTGCATCAAGTGTTGCAATGTAGCCGGGTGCTGGTCTATCGGGTGTTTCCCTGGGGAAATGGAGCCGTGATCGCAGAATCCGCCCTGCCCGGTTGGTCGCGCTTGCTGGATCGGGAGTTTCCGGAGGAGGTCTTTCCGAAGGAAAACTACGATCGCTATGTGCAGGGGCGGGTGTTTGCCCTCGAAGATCGCGACGCTCAACCCCAACAGGTCTTACCCTGTTTGGTGGAATTCCTCACGGAAATTCAGGTGCGGGCGAAGTTGGTGGTTCCCATCGTGCAACAGGACAGCCTGTGGGGGTTGATCATTGCCCATCAATGCGATCGCCCCCGCGTTTGGCAAACCTGGGAAATTGACCTCCTGCGCAAAATCGGCGATCAATTAGCGATCGCCATTCAACAGGCGGATCTGTTTGAACAGGTGCAAGCGGAACTCCTCGAACGCCAACAGGCCGAACAAAAACTCACCGAACGCAACCAAGAACTCGCCCTCTCCAACCAAAAACTCGAACGGGCCACCCGCCTCAAAGATGAATTTCTTGCCAATATGAGCCACGAACTACGCACCCCCTTAAATGCCATTTTAGGCATGACCGAAGGCCTCCACGATCAGGTGTTCGGTGCGATCGCCCCCGCCCAAACCAAAGCCTTACACACCATTGAACAAAGTGGCACCCATTTACTCTCCTTAATCAACGATATTCTCGACCTCTCTAAAATTGAAGCCGGGCAAGTTCAACTCGATTGCAGTCCCACCGCGATCGCGCCCCTCTGCCGTCAAAGCTTGAGCTTCATCAAGCAACAAGCCTATAAAAAGAAAATCACCCTCAAAACCCACATTCCAACACATCTTCCACACATCACCCTCGATGAACGCCGAATTCGTCAAGTCTTGATTAACTTGCTCAATAATGCCGTGAAATTCACCCCCGACGGCGGCAGAATCACCCTCACCGCAACCATTGTGACCGTCACGGATCATCATCATGAATCGATGATTAAATTAGCCATTCAAGATACCGGCATTGGCATTGCAAAGGATGATTTATCCCGTCTATTTCAACCCTTTATCCAAATTGATAGCGCCCTCAATCGCCAATATAGCGGCACGGGTTTAGGCTTGGCCCTCGTGCGTCGGATTGTGGAATTACACGGGGGCTATGTGGAAGTGGTTAGTGAAGTGAATCAAGGCAGTTGTTTTATGATTTATCTGCCGGGTTTAGTCGCCGGAACGGAGGAAACCCTGGCGCAACTGAACTCGTTCGCCCCAGGGCACACCGACTCTCCAACCCATCCCCATCAACCGGTTGTGACCCCGCTGATTCTATTGGCGGAAGATAATGAGGCGAACGTTTTGACTCTATCGGGATATTTAGAAGCGAAGGGCTATCAGCTTATTTTTGCGAAGACTGGAACCGAAGCGATCGCGATCGCCCAAGCCGAACAGCCCGACATTATTTTGATGGATATTCAAATGCCGGGCATGGATGGCTTAGAGGCGATCCATGCGATTCGGCAGGATGCAACAATTGCGACGATTCCGATTATTGCCCTCACCGCTTTGGCCATGACGGGCGATCGCGATCGTTGCCTCGCCGCCGGAGCCAATGCATATCTCAGTAAGCCTGTAAAATTACGCAATCTCATCACAATGATCCAGGATTTACTAAAATCTTGATTTTTTGTTGTAACATAGATGAAAAATAAGCAGCCTAAAGCAGTGAATACACAAAAAGCCATAATCAATGTTTCTAAAATCACGTTTGATTGTTCTTTTCTGTGAACGTCCGCCGTCTTTATCCTGAGCTATTGACGATCTCTTAACATCGTCATTCTGCATCTCAGTTTGTAGTGATAGTCCATAGCAATTCTATTGAATTCATGAACAAGCAAGGGGCTCAAGCCCTTTGTTGATGAGAAGATAAGATCTCCGATTGATTTAGGATCGCTATATAGCGGATTGCGAAAAGATGAGAACGCGACTTCCCCCTTTAAAAGGGGGATTGAGGGGGATCTTTGTACCGCAATTTTATGAAAACCGCTATAGATACATCTCACGCTTGCAAGTGTTTCAGATCACCCACCATTCCCCCTCCTTGGCGGTAATCTTTAAGTATTTTCCCTCCTTGGAGGGGTGCGCGGCAGTGCGGGGCGGATTCAAGGTTGCTTAACTGAGATCCACCCCATAGTTTTAGAGGCTGTTTGAAAAGTTAAACTCAGATCTAAATCATAAGCCTCGCTCAATGGGAACAAGAGGCTTAAGCCCCTTGCCTCTCTATTCAAGATACTTATTAAACACCCTCTTAGCATCATATTAATATTAATATTAATTGATTGAGTGTAGTAATACATTGGTAGCAATACACTGGTAGCAATACATTAATAAACAGAATGGAGAAAGCACCTATTCCCCTGAATGAAACTGCGCGTCTGGCAGCCCTACGACGATATCGGATTCTCGATACATTGCCCGAAGTAGAATATGATGACATCACCCGTTTAGCCAGCGTTTTATGTGGTTCTTCTACGGTGCTGATTTCCTTGGTCGATTTCAATCGGCAATGGTTCAAATCACGGGTGGGTTTGGATGTGACCGAAACAGCACGTGATATTTCGTTTTGTGGTCATGTGGTGGCTAGTGGCACGATGCTGATCATCCCCGATGCCACCGAAGACATCCGCTTTTGTGATAATCCCCTGGTCACCCAGGCTCCCCATATTCGGTTTTATGCGGGTGCTCCGCTGCGTACTAGAGAGGGGCTGATCTTGGGAACCCTCTGCCTGATTGACTATGCCCCCAAAACCCTAAGCTCAGAACAGATCGAACATCTTCAATCCCTCAGTCGTCTTGCGATGCGACAGCTTGATCTCCGGTTGGCGGCAAAATGTTCAGAGCGTTTGGCGGCGGTTGTCACCTCTTCCAATGATGCGATCATCACCCAGGCCCTTGATGGCACGATTGACACCTGGAATCCCCAAGCGGAACACCTTTTCGGCTACTCGGAACAGGAGATGATCAATCAATCCTTGGGGATTGTGTTGGGGCCGCAGGGGTGGGGGGTGGAACCCACGTTGGTCAATGCCGTTCTTCGGGGCGAAGCATTACAGCGGTTAGAAACGACGTTTTATCATCGGGATGGTGAGGCGATCGCGGTATCGGTGACGCTCTCGCCCCTGCGCAATTCCAATCAGCACATCATCGGCACAGCAATGATTGTGCGGGATATTCGCAAGCCCAAACTTGCAGAACAACAACTGCAAGCGATGCACGCCAAACTGCTGCGAAGCACGGGGCTGAGAAATGAGGTGCTGACCAATATCAGTCATGAATTGCGCACATCGATGAGTGCCATTCTTGGTATGACGCAGGGATTACAAGATCAGGTTTTTGGCCCGATCAACACGATCCAGAGCCGAGCCTTGGAGGCGATCGCCCAGGGTAGTCAGCATCTGCTCTCCCTGATTGAAGACATTCCGAATCTGGCCAATATTGAATCTGGGCAGATGGAGATCACCGTCGCTCCGACAGCGATCGCATCCCTCTGTCGTCAGAGCATGACCATCGTTCAACAACAGGCCTACGCCAAGGAACTTCAGCTTGATCTACAACTGTCACCCAACCTGCCCCCCGTCCTGCTCGATGAACGACGCATCCGGCAAGTCTTGATCAACCTCCTCACCAATGCGGTGAAGTTTACACCCCCCGCCGGAACCATCACCCTCACCGTCCACGAACTCCGCCCCCTGACCCCCGCCCCCGCTCAACCTGATGGCCCGGATCATTGCCTCCAAATCACCGTCAGTGACACCGGCATCGGCATTGCACCGGAACACCGCGACACCATTTTGCAACCCTTCACCCAACTAAACCCAAAACGACAACAGACGGGCCTAGGACTGGGGTTGTCGATTGTGCGCGGGATTGTGGAGTCCCACGGGGGAGACCTTCAGATCGCCAGCGAATTGGGCCAGGGGAGTGCGTTCACCCTGACGCTGCCGGTACGATTAGCCACCCCTACCCCCACGCCTCCCCCCTCGATGATCGAGACGCTCCTCGCCGCTGCGACGAACAAAGCCCCGCTCATTCTCTTGGTAGAAGACAATGAAGCCGACATTATGACCCTGTTGGGCTATTTGCAGGCGAAGGGCTATCAGTTGCGGGTGGCCAAAACGGGACTCGAAGCGATCGCGATTACCCAAGCCGAACCGCCCGATATTATTTTGATGGATATTCAACTCCCGGAGATGGATGGCTTGGCAGCGATGCAGCAGATTCGCCAAAATCCCACCCTGGCGAATGTGCCAATCATTGCGTTGACGGCCTTGGCGATGGCGGGCGATCGCGATCGCTGCCTCGCCGCCGGAGCCAACGCCTACCTGAGTAAACCCGTACGCCTCCGCCATCTGATCGCCACCATTGAGGGTCTCCTCGCGGTGGCATTGTCCTGAGGGTTTGGATCGCGCTGTGATGGTCGGAAGGGGTTGCCTGGCCTGCGATCGCGCCCCATTCATCCTGATCAGAGTCTACAAAGCTTGATAAGTTAAGAAAGGGTGTAATCACAAAACCATCCACCATTCGAGACTTAGCAGGCAATGCACAACACCACGATCCTCATTGTTGATGATGAACCCGATAACTTTGATGTCATTGAAGCCCTCCTCGAACATCAAGAGTATCAACTTCATTACGCCCCCAATGGTCAAGCCGCCATTAATGCGTTACCGATCTTAAATCCGGGCCTCATTTTATTAGATGTGATGATGCCAGAACTAGATGGCATCGAAGTCTGTCGCCGGATCAAAAGTATGGCCCGCTGGTCAAATATTCCGATTATGATGGTAACAGCGTTAGACAGTAAAAAAGACTTGGCGCAATGTTTAGATGCGGGGGCTGATGACTTCATTAGTAAACCCGTGAATGCCCTCGAACTCCGTGCTAGGGTGCAATCACTGCTCAGAATCAAAGCCCAATACGACCAAATTCAAGAATTTTCCCAAGTTCAAGAACAAACCATTCAACTCCTCAAAAAAACCCTCCATGAATTGCGCGGTAACTTAGCCCGCAGCCTCTCCCACGAACTCAATACCCCCCTCAACGGTATTCTCGGAACCCTCGATCTACTCCGCTACGACCTTGCCAATATGGAACCGAGTGAGATTGAAGAACTCCTCGGTTGGATTCATGAATCGGCCTGTCGTCTTGAACATCTAACGAATAAATTTCTCGTTTACCTTGAATTAGAACTGGCATCTACCTATCAAAAACCCTTGTCGCTGGATGATTCTGGTTTTAACT
Source organism: Spirulina major PCC 6313 (assembly GCF_001890765.1). Lineage (NCBI taxonomy): Bacteria > Bacillati > Cyanobacteriota > Cyanophyceae > Spirulinales > Spirulinaceae > Spirulina > Spirulina major. The sequence continues at coordinate 3,844,095 of NZ_KV878783.1, forward strand.
TGGCTTTGCTGAGGGGTCATATCCAAGACCGCGTGCGCCGGGCCGATCGCACTGCGGATTTAACCCTGGTTTGTCCTGAACAAGATATTTCCTTTTCAGAACGTTATTTTATGATTCTCTTAACAGAATTAGTCGATAATGCCTGTAAATTTTCCGAACACGGCCAGCCCATTCAGATCACCATTGATCCCCAACCCGATGCTGTCACCCTCACGGTTCAGGATGCGGGGCGCGGCATGACCCCCGAACAACTGCAACGGATCGACGCTTTGGTACAGTTTGACCGTCAACATTATGAGCAGCAAGGGGTTGGCCTGGGGCTACGCATTATCCAAAAAATTGCGGAGTTGGGCAACGCTCCCCTGCGAATCACCAGCGATCTCCACAAAGGCACACAGATTCAGATCACTTTTCCCACCTTGGCGGCTGAGTCTGTGGCCATACCCTAAGGGTTGAGGCGGGTTAGGATGTCTTTACGGGGGCGATCGCGCCCCCTTCCCCTTGTCCTTTCCTTGCCCATGTCCCCCTTCGATCAAGAACGTCTCCTCTTCACGCCCCAACCCCCCGATGATGATGCGATCGCGCTGATCTTCGCCTTCCCCAATGACTACACGATTGGGATCACCAGCCTCGGCTATCAGTTGGTGTGGGCCAGTTTTGCGCTGCGATCGGATGTGGATGTGCGGCGGTATTTTTTGGATGTGCAGGAGCCGTTACCCTCGGCGGTGGAACTGTTGGGGTTTTCTCTGTCCTGGGAGTTGGACTACGGCAATATTTTGACGATGTTGGAACGGTTGGGGATTCCCCTCCATGCTGAGGCGCGGGACAATTCCCATCCCCTCGTGTTTGGTGGGGGGCCGGTGTTGACGGCCAACCCGGAACCCTTTGCGGCGTTTTTTGATGTGATTTTGCTCGGCGATGGGGAGGCGGTGCTTGATCCCTTCATCGCTGCCTATCAGGCGGTGCGGGGGTGCGATCGCGCCACCCAACTGCGCCACCTCGCCCAAGTGCCCGGCCTCTATATCCCCAGCCTCTACCACGTCACCTACAGCGACCCCGACGGGCCGATCGTTGCGATCGCCCCCATTGATCCCGATATTCCTGCCGTTGTTACCAAACAAACCTACCGCAGTAACACCCTTTCCGCCTCCACCGTCGTCACCGAAAACGCCGCCTGGGAAAATATCTATATGGTGGAAGTGGTGCGCAGTTGCCCGGAAATGTGCCGCTTTTGCCTGGCGAGTTACCTCACCTTGCCGTTTCGGACGGCGGATCTCACCGGGTCGCTGATTCCCGCCATTGAGCAGGGGTTGCAGGTGACGCGCCGCCTCGGTCTGTTGGGGGCATCGGTGACACAACACCCGGAATTTAGCACCCTCTTGGACTACCTCAGTCGCCCGGCCTATGCCGATGTGCGGTTAAGTATTGCCTCGGTGCGGACGAACACGGTAACGGAACAGTTGGCGCAGACCTTGGCGGCCCGGGATACCCGCTCAATTACGATCGCGGTCGAAAGTGGTTCCGAACGGCTGCGGGAGATTATCAATAAAAAACTCACCAACTCAGAAATCCAACAGGCCGCCGCCAATGCTGCCGCTGGGGGACTGAAGGCGATCAAGTTCTACGGGATGGTGGGGCTACCGGGGGAAACGGCGGCGGATGTGGAGGCGACGATCGCCATGGCCCAGGCCTTGAAAAAGACTGCCCCGCGCCTGCGGTTCACCCTCGGCTGTAGCACCTTTGTCCCCAAAGCCCACACGCCCTTTCAATGGTACGGGGTGAATCCGGACAGCCAAAAACGCTTAAAGGGGTTGCAAAAGGGGTTGCGATCGCAGGGCTTCGATTTTCGGCCCGAAAGTTATAACTGGTCGGTGATTCAAGCCCTCTTAGCGCGGGGCGATCGCCGCCTCACACCCTTATTGGAACTAACCCGCGATTATGGCGATTCTGTGGGAAGCTATAAACGGGCCTTTAAAACCCTACGCGGCACATTGCCCCCCCTGACGGATACGGTGCATGACACCTGGGAGCGCGATCGTATCCTCCCCTGGCACCACCTCCACGGCCCTCTCCCCCTCGACACCCTTAAAAAACACTGCGCTGCCGCCGAATCTCTCTTCTGAAAACCGACCGCATTGGCGAACGAATGGCGACATGCTAGGTTGAAAGCATCTATACTAAAGTCTGAAAAAATTTAGTGATCCAAGATGTGACGGGAATCAAGACAGTCCCTCCCACAATTTGTCATCGCTCATCATCAACTAATTAAGTGGTAATGGAACTTTCTTTTCCGCAAGAAAAATCGTTAATTTCCGTGTTTCGTCAAGTAGGCGGGGGAGTATTTCCGCCTGTGGTAGAGAGCTTTGAGCGCGGGAAAACGATCTTTTTTCCGGGCGATCCGGCTGAACGGGTCTATTTCCTCCTCAAAGGAGCGGTCAAACTCTCGCGGGTGTATGAAGCGGGCGAAGAAATTACCGTCGCGCTCCTGCGAGAAAATAGCGTCTTTGGTGTGTTGTCGCTCATCACTGGGCAACATTCGGATCGGTTCTACCATTCCGTCGCGTTTACTCCCGTCGAATTACTTTCCGCACCCATTGATCAGGTGCAAAAATCCCTCAAGGAAAACCCTGAACTCTCGATGCTGATGTTGCAGGGCCTCTCGTCGCGCATTCTCCAAACGGAGATGATGATTGAAACCCTCGCCCATCGGGATATGGGGTCGCGGCTCGTTAGCTTTTTGCTGATTCTCTGCCGGGATTTTGGTGTACCCACCCCCGAAGGGATTCGGATTGATCTCAAGCTCTCCCATCAAGCGATCGCAGAAGCCATTGGCTCAACGCGGGTGACAGTGACGCGGCTGTTGGGGGATTTACGCCAAGAGGATATGATTTCGATCCACAAAAAGAAAATTACGGTGCATAATCCAGTGGCTCTCAGTCAACAATTCACCTAATCCGGCGATCGCAATCCCTGAAAATCCGCTAAAACGATGATTGTTTGGTAGGGTATCAGTGCATCCTATCCCTGTTGTGAATCGCATTCAGAATGACCAGTGCTTACGTCCTTATTGTCGCCATTTTGCTGTTGGGAGGGGTTCTGGCAGTATTGGGCGATCGTATCGGTACGAAAGTTGGTAAAGCTCGCCTGCGTCTGTTTAAGCTCCGCCCTCGCAATACAGCCACGGTCATCACCGTGATCACCGGGGTTTCCATTTCAGCCCTGAGCCTGATTATCCTGTTTGTCCTCAGCGAATCGTTGCGGGATGGCGTGTTTCGCCTCGACGCAATCCGGCGGCAACTGCGGATTGCCCAAAGTAACCTCAATGGCCTTAGTGCGGAACGGGCTAGTATTACCGATGAACTGGAAAATGCAAAGCGAGAACGGAATCGCACCGAACGCAGTTTCCGTGAGGTGCAGCGTCGCTATGCGAGTATGAGGGCCCAGGCGAAACGCCTGAGTACGGAAGTGGAGATTCTGCGGACCCAACGAGAACGCCTCCTCGGTCAGATTCCCCGCCTCCAGCAACAGGTGCGCGATCGCGACGATCGCATCGCCAGCCAAGACCAAGTCCTGCGCCAACGGGCGATTCAGTTTCGCGCCCTCCAAGCTCAACAGAGCCGCCTCCAGTCCGAAATTAGCCGCCGCGACGGGATGATTCAGGATCTTGATAGTGAAATTGCCCAACGGGATCAGGTGGTGAGCGATCGCGAAGCCACCCTCGACGACCTGACCCGACAACTCAACTTTCTCCGCGAAGAAGTCGCCACCCTAGAACAGTTCTACCAAGACTACCAAGCCCTGCGCCAGGGCAATGTTGCCCTCGTGCGGGGTGAAGTCCTCAGCTATGCGGTGCTGCGCATTGTAGACCCCAATAGTGCCTATCTCGCCATCGATCAACTCCTCAGCCAAGCGAATCGGCGGGCGATCGAAGCGACCCGCCCGTTTAATAGCGACACGGTGAGCGATCGCGTCGTCCAGATCAGCCAAGCCCAAGTCAACCAACTCGCTGCCCAAATCCAAGACGGACAAGACTATGTGGTGCGCATCCTCTCAGCGGGCAATTTTGTCGAACAAGAAGAAGCCGTCCTCGTCTTTGCCGATGCCGTCCCCAATCAACAAATTTTTGTCGCTAAACAGGTGATCGCCACCGTCTCCGTCGATTCGGATGAGATGACCACCCCCCAAGTCCGCGCCCGACTCGATACCCTCCTCGCTGCTGCCCAATTCCGGGCGAGGCGTTCGGGGGTGATTGGCGATATTCAAATTGGTGACGGCTCTGTGCGCACCTTTGCCAGCTTCGTCGAATGGCTCGAAAATACGCGCCAACCCTTTGAACAGATTCAAGCTGTGGTCAGCACAGACACCTACACCGCCGGGCCGTTGAGCATTGATCTCTTGGTCTTCCGGAATGGGGAATTGGTGTTTCGGACTGCCCCATCTTAGACGATATCCACTTGGAAAATCAGGTCGTTAAAGTCGCGATCGCCGCCCCCAACCAGATCCTCAAACCCAAAGGTATTATTCCCCAGCAAGATTACATGATCCGCCCCATCCGCATTCGCTGACGCATAACTAAAGTAGGCTTGACCCCCACTTCCGGACAGGAAGGCATCCACACTCGAATCCACAATAATAAACGGCGCATACAATGCCCCACCGGTTAAATTGCCGCTTGCGATCGCCGTCGCCCCATTGCCCACCGCCAAATTAATCCCCGACACCCGATTCTCAATCGCCGCCCGCGCATAGCCCGCCGCCCCCGGCAACAAACCATTCACCGCCCCCGACGCATCATCAATCCGATACAGCCCCACCGTATTATTAAACGTCGCCTCCCGGAACAAATTAAACGTCGCCGTGCGATTGCCCCCAACACTTAAGAGATCAATCACCTCTAACCCATTCGCCTGTGTAGTTCCTACCCCACGCGGAATCAATTCATTAACCTGTTCAATCTGAAGCTGCAAGTCAAAATCGTTAAAAACACCGTCACTGTTGCTATCAAAGGTTAGGTTAAAGACACTGTTACTCCTAGAAACCTGAGTCGCATAACTTGCACCATTCACTTCAATCATGAATTGCTCACCGCCGACAAAGCTCGCATTATTCACATTGTCTAAGATAAATGTCTGCAAGCCTGCACTAAAGCCATTGGGTAATTCACCTTGCGTCAGCACCGAAAACAGTTGACTATCCACATTTCCGGCAGCATCTAAATAGGTGATTTTAAGATCATTAATTAAGCTGCCTGCTGGTGCCTTCGCAACCGTCAGTTTAACGTTATTTCCATCCCCAGCACCGGTTGTAAAGACCTTGTTTGTCGAATCAAAACTCAAGAATGACTCAACCACAGGGCCTTCAACCACTTGCGTAATCAAGGTGAAATTAAAAATCCCATCCGATGTTCCTGATTCCAGGCCATTTACGTTTGCTGGATCATTGACTGTAAACGTAATATCGGTAGAGTAGGATTTCCCCACATCAGCCGCTGTAGCACTTCCACTCAGTAAAACACTGTAGTCTTCAAATCCTCCATTCGCTACCGTGTTAGTGCCGGGGAGCGGGTCTAAAAACGCGGGAGTGTCAAGGGTAAATATGAAGTCAGTGTTGTTAGACGAGGTGGGAAGTGTTGTCAGGTCAAGGTCATTTTGTCCACCATTACGAATCCGAAACGCGAAGGGAAGTAGCGTTGCACCGGCTTCTACCGTAATCGTAATCGTGTCACCATCATTAATCCGTGTTGAGCTACTGTTATCGGTGCGATTGACTAACACCGTAGGATTAACCGGATTTTCGGGAATGCCAGGAATGTTAGAACCAGAAGTTGCCGTCGCTGTTGCGGGAATATCATTTCCCACCAAATTGGCTCCGGAGGGAATTGCCGGTGCAACTCCAATCCCACTCGCATGAAATGAGGATTGAATATCTTGACCATTACCGGCGTTATCTTTGATCGTCGAGTTAACAATTTTAGTAATGGTGATGGGAACGTTAGTATCCCCAAAGGCAATCCCTGCCCCAAAATTGGCGCTATTATTGCCTGTAATTGACACCTGCTCCAGGGAGAGTGATCCCCCATCAGCGACCTGAATTCCGCCGCCACTGCCTGTCGTTGCGGTGTTACCAGTAACCGTTACGTTCGTTAATGTTAATGAAGCGGCCTGGCCTCCACTACTGGCGCTGGAATCGCTGGCAATCCCTGCTCCCCCGTCATCAAGGCCATCATTCCCTGACCCTGATCCTGTGACGGTGTTATTCGTGACTTCACTATCTTCAATAGTAAGAATTGCGCCGTTTTGATTAGTGCTGGCGTTGAGGATGCCACCCCCATCATCATCGGCGGTATTGCCTTGAATAGAGGAGTTTTTGATGAGAACATTCCCACCAACATTGAGAATGCCAGCCCCATCATCACTCAAACCAAAATTGGCATCATATACGGCACGTCCCCCCGAAACAATCACATTTTCAAGGGTTAAGGTCGGAGTGGAACTGGATCGCACGACAGCATCGTCATAAACGGTAAAAATCCGAAAATTGGTGCTGCCGGTACGTTGAATCTTGCTGCGGCTACTGCCGGTGCCAGTGCCTCTAATGATTAACCCACCACCAGCATCTGTGATCAGAGGTAAGCCGGTGGGGCCAAAACCAAAGCCATTGAAATCGGTGAAGGCAGCGCTGGTGAGGTCAAAGGTGCTACCGGCGGTCAACTCGATGGTGTCGAGGATGCCTAGGGTGCTGTTTGCGGTGTTGATCGCGGCGATCAGTTGGGCGGCGTTGGAGGCGGTGTAGGTGGCGAGCAGGGCGGGATAGGTGGTTTGGGTGGCGGGGGCGATCGCGATCGCAGATTGAATGGGGGCGGTTTGGGTGGAGAGGTTCCAAGTCCCGCCGAGATGAGATGAACCGGTGTAGGTGGGGTTGGCGGCTGCGATCGCACCTGTCACCATCCCTAACGCATCCACAAACTTTTGCCCAATCGCGCCGTACCCCACTTGGCAGCCGTAGAGGAGCAATTCAAAGCGATCCGAAAATGCCCCGCGCCAAGTGGCCAGCGCATCGCGATAGGTAGGGAGACTGTCACGATCGAGGCGGGTTGAGCCGAGGTAGAGGCGGCCCGGTGCGCCGTGGCTGATCAGGTGGAGACTGCGGAACCCGGAATGGGTGTGGAGATAGTCTGTGATTTGGGCGATGCCGTCGCGATCGCGATCGAGGGTGAGGAGGGTTGCACCGGGCAGCAGCCCGGCTTCGAGGTGCGAGCGATGGGGAACAGCCGCATCTAAGATCACGAGCATCCCTTGACCCGTGCGGTTGCTCAAACTCCGGTTAATTAAGGTTGCGGTGTTCATGCATTCTCTCCGTCACGCTTCGCTTGGGTTAGCCAAAATACAACACTACTATAATCAGTCTGCCCAGCGTTCGGGAGGTACATAACAATATTTGTTTTTTTGAAGGGGATTTTCAGCATATTGGCGGACAGAGTCAACGGACAGGGATTAGATGAGTTGGATCGGGGCGGTGAGTTCAGCGCGGGGCACGACTTGCGCGATCGCACCCGCATCATCATACCCAGCATGACGTAGGGCCGCGAGACAGTCCGAAGCGCGATCGCGAGGGATCGCCACCAACAAGCCCCCCGCCGTTTGGGGATCAAAGAGGAGGGGATAAATCGGAGCCGTCGGTGATCCGGCAATCTGAGCAGCCACCGCGAGGTTTTGACCCTGGAGCGAACTGGTCAGACCTTGGTTGATCGTCTGTTGTGCCCCCTCTAGGCAGGGAATTGCCGCCCCATTCAGCATCACGCCGAGGTCACTGTGCTCTAGCATTTCTAGTAGATGCCCCACCAAGCCGAAGCCGCTGATATCCGTGCAGGCTGTCGCTCCCCATTGGCGCACAATCGGCACAGCGGCCTGATTGGATTGGGTCATCGCGTCCACCATGGCAGCGATCCAGCGGCCGGGTGTTCGGCCCCGTTCACACCCCGCAAACAGGGTTCCCGTGCCGATCGCTTTCGTCAGAATCAACACATCTCCATCTTGCAGTCCCTGTTTGCGGAGAGCGGTATTGGGGGCGATGTAGCCTTGGCTGGTGAGACTGAGGGTGAGGCGATCGCCCTCCGTCGTATGTCCCCCCACCAAGGTCGCCCCGGTGGGTTTGAGGGCCGCTACGACTCCGGCTAGAACTTGATAGAGGGTTTCCGTCGTCACCACAGCCACTCCGTACGGGATCGTCACCCCGGCCAGCACTGTTTGCGGCGTGGCTCCCATCGCCCACAGATCACTGAGGCAATGGTTCACCATAATTTTGCCGAATTGGTAGGGGTCAGCGATCGGGCTGGTGAAGTGGTCGAGGGTTTGGACGAGGTGGGCTTTGGGGGGGAGGCGGCTAATGGCGGCATCATCGGGGCTGTGGAGGCCCACGAGTACCGCTGGATGGGGCGGGATCTTGAGGCGTTGCAGTGCGGTTTGTAGCACCGTTGCGCCCACTTTGGAGCCGCAGCCGGAGCAGTACATGGTGGGGTGTTGTGGGGGGAGCGGTAGGGCGGTTTTCGGGGGGGACAGCATCGGGGGCAGGTCGCGGAATTGAGCCATGAAGGCGCGATCGATGCGGTCTTTCCAACGCCAGAGCCAGGGCGATCGCCCACTGAGCGGCCCCCAAGACGCGATCGCCTGCCGATCTCCCGTGCCAATCAGGGCGAGATAGGTTTTTTGGGGGTTGTAGGGCTTGAGGGGTTCCCCTTGGAGGGCGCGGCGTAAATTTTGCACCAAGGGCAACCCCTGACGGACGGCGAACACCCCGGCTTTGGGGCGGGGATGGCGGGCGATCGCAGCAATGTCTCCGGCGGCGAACACCTGGGGATGGGAGAGGCTTTGCAAGGTGTCGTAAACGAGGATAAAGCCGCGCTCATCGGTGTGCAGTCCCGACGCGCTGATCCAATCCGGGGGGGCGGCTTGGGTGACCCAGATGGTGCGATCGCAGTCCACCGTTAACCCCGATGCACAGCGCACCCGCTGCCGCTCCACCTCCACCACCGTTTCACCACAATGCACCTGAATCCGTCGCTCTTTTAGCACCTGGGTCACCTGTTGCGCGACGCGGGAATGATGGCCGGTCATGATGCGATCGCCCCGATGGATCACCGTAATCTGAAACTGGGTGGTGGGGAGAATGTGCCGCAACCGCGCATCCACATTAATCGCCAATTCCACCCCACCCGCACCGCCCCCCACGATCACCAGTTGCCACTGTTTTTCCGGTTGGCGGCGGATTGCGTCAAGGAGGGCGTGCCAGGCAGTGAGGAATCGGGGGACAGGTTTGGCGGGGATGGCGTGGTCGGCTGCACCGGGAACGGTAGCGGTTTGGGGGGTGCTGCCAATGTCAATGGAGAGCAGATCAAACCGGACAGGGGGACGGTCTGCACAGAGGATCTGGTGATGCGCTAGATCCAGCCCGATCGCTCGCCCGTGATAAAACCGCGCTCCGGCCCGCTGGGCGAGGCTGTAGAGGTCAATATGGGCGGTGTCATGGTCGTAGAAGCCAGCAACATGACCCGGCAGCATCCCGGAATAGGGGGTATCGATGCAGTCGGAAATCAGGGTGATTTGCAGGCCCGCGATCGCATTCATCGCCAGGTATTTGAGGGCGATCGCGTGACTATGGCCCCCACCGAGGAACACCAAATCTTTCACGATCGGATACTGAGCAATTTGCAGCATGGGGGAACGTTCCAGGGACAAGGGCAATCATCACAGCCAGGGAGAGTCTCCCCAACCCGACGCTTTCCAATTCTAAAATGGCCCCATGCACTTATTTTGTTTGCGACTGAGCATGAAATCAATTCTCCTCACTCTTGGTACGGCAGCCTGTTTGTTAATCGGTTCTGAGGCGATCGCGAAACGGTCACCCCAACCCAGCCCCACGGTGAACGCCGCCGCCACTCTCCCCACTGCCCCAATCCAGATCGCCCACTACGACCCGATGATGCTCGAAGCCCTCAACGAGGCGATTCGCAGCAGCCCGAACAATGCCCGCGCTTACCAGAGTCGCGGCATGATCTGGATTCACATGGAAGACTACGCCCAAGCGATCGCCGATTTCGCGGCAGTGCTGCGAATTGAACCGGAAAATGCCACGGCCTATCTGTATCGGGGCACGTCGCATTTTTGGTTACGGCAGTATGAACCGGCGTTAGCGGATTTTGATCGCGCCTTGAGCCTTGCTCCCGATGTGGCAGTGGCGTATTTTAATCGGGGCTATGTACGACGGGCGACGGGAGATTTCAGCGGCGCGATCGCTGATTTTGAACGGGGGTTACAGCTAGCCCTGGCGGATCAGGATTTTGAGGCGGTGCAGTCGGCGCGACAAATTTTAACGGATTTGGAGCAGTTGCCGAATTTAACCCAAGCTGACCTGTTGCAACGGGGCACGACGAAGCAGGCCGCGGGGGATTTTTTGGGGGCGATCGCGGACTTTAACGAAGTCCTGCGCCAAGATCCCCAACAACTCCGCGCCTACCATCAGCGGGGTATGGCCTGGATTGCTCTGGGGAATGTGGAGGTGGCGATGGAGAGTTTTAACGAGGCGTTGCAGCGTGATCCCGATAATGCGATCGCCTATCAAGAACGGGGCAAAGCCTACCTCGAACAAGCCCAATTCACCAAAGCCGTCACCGACTTAAACCGAGCGATCCAACTTGATCCCACCCTCACCGATGCCTACTATCACCGGGGCTTAACCTACACCGAACTAGAACGCTACCGGGATGCCCTCACGGATTTTTCCGTTGCCATTACCCAAGATGACCAATTTGCCCGTGCCTACGGGGGGCGGGGCTTGGCCTATTACCATCTCGGCGAACAACAAAAGGCGATCGCTGATCTCCAAACCGCGATCGACCTCTTCACCGCCACGGGTGATCTGGTCAGCCTTCAACAAACCCTTGGCCTGTTGGAAGTGGTGCGATCGGATTAATCTTCAGGGCGAGATCCGAACGTTGCGATCGCCCAGTGTTGCCAGATCACCCAGTCCGCCCAGGGCCGAGGCGAGTGGCGGCACGGGCGAGCTTGACGCGGTAGAGGAAATAATGTTCATCCCAAATTAAACCGTGGTGAAATTCGGAGAGGGGCGCGATCGCTAACTGCGGACGGGTGGCCGCTAGGGGGGCATTGAGAACGAGGAGTAATTCGGGTTTACCAGCCTTGAGCAGTTGGGTAACGTGATCCAAAATGAGATCAGGGGTTGCCTCGGTACGTTGAGAATTAAAAAGGGTAAAACTGCCCAATTCGCCGCGTTCGGGATAGTACATTTTCCGGTTTAAATAGCCGCAAATGGGGGCCATATTCGCGTCACGACTGCCCACCATAAACAGCGTATTAAGATTTTCCTGTTGGATGTAGGTTGTGGTGGCTTTGCTGGCGGAGAAGGGGGTGATGTAGTCGCGGGTGTAGGCGATCAGTCCTGCCACCAATTGGGCGGTGAGGATGACGGTGAAAACGGGTTTTTGAAGGGATTTAACCCGTTCATAAAGGGTTGTGAGGGGAACGTTAAACGGCAGTTTTGCTAAGGGTCTGGGGGTGCAGTCAGCAGCAATCCAAAGAGCGGCGATTAACACTAAATATAAACTGCCGTAATGGCGGAGGGAACCGAGGAATTTCACATAGGTGAACGTGACGATTTCCAAGGAGGCGAAGAGGTAGAAAAAGAGGGCAACGGGACGTTTGAGGAGGGCGATCGCAAAAAAGCCCAATAGCCCTAGGGAAATAATTCCAAACAAAACCCCGTCCAACACCTTAGGATCGTCCGGAATCAGCACCACAATATAGGCACTCCAAATCCGGGAGAGCGATCGCCCCAAGTGATGCCAATCCCATTGAAAAAACCAGCGGCTCAATCCCCCTTGGAGGGCACTGTCCGCTGGCGGAATCAGCACATAGGCGGCACTGGCGAGACCGAGGATTGCGATCGCCCCACTGCCCACGAGATTCCCGATGCGGCTCTGGGCGCGAATCTTAGGATCACTCAGCCATTCCACCGCCAAGGTCACCAACAGGGCAAAACCGATAAAAAACGCATAGGCGTTGCCATTGGCCATCAACGCAATAAACAGCCCCACCCAGGCATAGGTGCGGCGGCGCGTCGGCCAGGCCACACAAAAACTGAACAGAAAGAGCATCCCGATCGCATAGTTGCGACTGATCAGCAAATATTCATAAAACGGATAATAACCAAACATCAGCAGCAGCTTTTGCCAGGGCGCAAAGGGAGCCGCCCGCCACAGCAACACCATCGACCCAATCCCCAAAGCGAGATGATAAAGCTGCATCACCACGGGGTTATCCGTGAATTGGTTCAACACCGCCAAACTCAAATACCAGAGCAGCGGATGTCCCTCATATTTCACGTTGGCTAAAAAATCCGCCAGTGACCCACTATCCCGCACAATCAACCACACATTCAGTTCATCGCGCCACATTGCATGGTTCAAAATGCCCACCAGTCCCAGGGCCACGAACAGCATCAGGGCGATAAACTGCGATCGCTTCGGGTCGCTCACAACGGATTTCCACAGCGTTAGCATTACGAATTAGGTCACGTCACGACAGGCAGGCAATGATTCTAGCAGGGAACCTTCCCGTTTGGCGCTGGCCATAGTCAACGGGGATGCAGTGTTACACTACATCCCCGTCGCGTAATGGTTGATTGGGAGTGGGTCGCGCTCAGGTTCTAGGCGAGTCTCTCCCACAAACAGGGGGCGCTTACCACAAGCCAGGAATGGGAGCCGCAGCCGGAGCCGGAGCGGGGCTGGTGGGGGGCAACGGTGTCACGGTGGTAGAGGAGCGATCGTTTAAGGATTCTTCCAACTGGGCCCACAACGCAGCGGTACGCTCTTCGAGGGGGGGTAGCATTTCGGGGGCATCGGTGTAGAACACCCCATAGTGGCGCGGATTGCCACAGGTGGGGTCAACATTGTTCATACATTGCATGCTGGTGAGGTCGTCCTTCATGTAGTCCGGCATCGGAATCATGTGATCTTCAGGGACTTCATACATTTCGCCGCCGCAATCCATGCTGGGGTTGTTGTTGCAGATAAACCCGCTGCGGGTCAACCCATCCTCTTCCAGGTCATAGAGTAAATTGAGCGCGGACAAGGGATCATAGTAGCTGGGATCGGTGCTGATGCCGTCCCCGTGATTGTCGGCCAACTCATACACTGCACCGGTCATGGTGTCGGTGCTCACCTGAGCAGCGGCAGAGGGTGCGATCGCTGCCATCCCAGCACTAGCAAGACCCAAGGTTAAAAAGAGAGACTGTAAACGCATTGCCATATACTCCTCAAAATGTTCATCAGTAGGCAAGTCGTACTCATTCTAACCGTAACCACCAAATATCTCGCTCTCCTCCATGAATCGTTAAGAATTTTGGCGGATACTCTGTGGGCCGAATCACCCACACCAGACCCGCTCGGCTGAAGATGTTCCCCACACCCCGCCTCATTTCCCCCTCCATCAAAGCAACCATTAAAATAGTCTAGAACCAACAACGCCGCTCTGGGATCAAGCATCTCACCACAGTTTCAGTCTGTTACTTCGTTTTGGTCACTGTATATTATTTCGATATTGTTTCGTTCTTGCTCCCCAATTCGCCCTATGAGTAGCCTCAAACGCCGTCAGTTTCTTCAATATAGCTCCCTGGTGATCGCCTCCGGTATGATGACATCCTGTGGCCAATCCCCCGACCCCGCGGCTTCCGATGCCCCGGCCACCAAAACCCTCGATCAAGTCACCTACGGTACGAATTGGTACGCCCAAGCCGAACATGGGGGATTTTATCAAGCCGTGGCCACGGGCATTTACGAAGAACACGGCCTTGATGTCACGATCCAGATGGGTGGCCCCCAAACCAACGGTACGCAGTTGCTGATGTCCGGAACCCTGGACTTTTTCATGGGCTATGCCACGGATGTGATCAAAGGCGTAGAAGAAGGGATTCCGAAAATCACCGTCGCCGCCATGTTCCAAAAAGACCCCCAAGTCCTGATCGCCCATCCCGATCAGGGGATTGAGTCCCTGGCCGATTTGCAGGGGCGACCGATCTATGTGTCGGCGGCGGCGAATAATACCTATTGGCCCTTTTTGAAGTCTAAATATGGGTTTACCGATGACCAAAAACGCCCCTATAACTTCACCGTTGGCCCCTTTTTAGCGGATAAAAATGTGGCACAGCAGGGCTATTTATCCTCAGAACCCCTCAAAATTGAGCAAGAAGGAGGTTTTGAGCCGGTGGTGTTGCTCTTGGCGGATTCGGGCTATAACCCCTATGCCACCACGATTGAAACCCGGCGCGAGATTGTCGAGAGTAATCCGGATCTGGTGCAGCGGTTTGTGGATGCCTCGATTAAAGGCTGGTATAGCTATCTGGAGAATCCAGAACCGGGAAATGCACTGATTCAGGAAGCGAATCCGGAGATGTCGAGTGAACAGATTGCCTACGGGATTGCCAAGCTGAAAGAGCATGGTATTTTGCTGTCGGGGGATGCTCTTGAACAAGGTATTGGCGTGATGACCGCCGAACGCTGGCAGAACTTTTTTGAGTTCATGGTCGAGGCGGGGGTGTTTAAAGCCGATACGGACTATACCCAGGCGTTTACCTTGGATTTCATTGGTAAACCGTTGGGTTAGATGAAGCGATCGCCCTCAATCATTGGAGGCGTTTGGGGTTGGATTTCTGTGTTTTTTGAACGAGATAATTTTGAACTCAATAATGTAGTGATGTGATGATTTCAACAACGTCCAACAGGGTGCTGGCATTGCAGCAGGTCGGGAAGGTGTACCGCAATGGCACGATCGCCCTTCAAGATGCGAATTTAGCGATCGCCCCTGGTGAATTTGTCAGCCTTGTGGGCGCGTCGGGCTGCGGCAAGAGTACGATTTTGCGATTGATTGCCGGATTGGGCCAACCCTCGACGGGTAACATTCACTGGGATCGGCCCGAACAAGCCCAGGATTTAGCCTTTGTCTTTCAGGATGCGGCGCTGATGCCTTGGGCGACGGTGCTCGACAATGTGCGCCTGCCCTTGACCCTGAACAAAACCAAACCGAACCAAGCCCGCGCCACCGCCCAGGATGTGATTAATCTCGTGGGGTTGGCGGGGTTTGAGTCGGCCTATCCACGGGAATTATCGGGGGGGATGCGGATGCGGGTGTCAATTGCGCGATCGCTCGTCACAACGCCCCAAGTCCTGCTCATGGATGAACCCTTCGGGGCCCTTGATGAGATGACCCGCAGCAAGCTCAACAGCGATCTGCTTCATCTTTGGCAACAAAAACGCTGGACAGTGGTGTTTGTCACCCACAATATTTACGAAGCGGTGTATCTCTCGCAGCGGGTGGTGGTGATGGCTCCCCGTCCCGGTCGCATCCATGCCGAAATCCCCATCGATGCCCCCTACCCCCGCGATGAAGACTTTCGCACCTCCCCGGAATACATCAACCATTGCCGCGCCGTAGCGGCCCAACTACACACCGCGATGCAGGATGCCGAGATTCTCTAACCATGCCCACTTCTCAAAAAACAGCCCCCCGCCCCACGCCCACCCCGGCCCCCCGATTGATGCAGACTTCAGACCCGACCGCATGGCAACGGCTGCGATCGCCCGAAGTCCTCGCGCCAATCGTCGTCGGGATCTGCATTCTCGTCGCCTGGGAACTCTTCGTCCGCATCACCGGCCTGCCCCCCTACCTCCTGCCCGGCCCCCTCTTGGTACTGCAAACCCTAGGGGAAGAATGGAGCACACTCCTGCCCTCCCTGCTGATTACCTTACAAATTACGATCTGTGCATTCCTAGCGGCGGTCGTGTCGGGTTTGTTCATCGCGGTGGTGTTTTCCCAAAGTAAATGGATTGAACGCAGCTTTTTCCCCTACGCCGTCATTTTACAAACGACCCCGATCGCTGCGATCGCCCCCCTAATCATCATGTGGATGCGCAATAACACCTTCGGCGCATTAGTCGTCTGCGCCTGGATTGTCGCCTTCTTCCCCATCGTCTCCAACACCACCCTCGGCCTCAACAGCGTCGATCACAACCTCGCCAACCTCTTCAAACTCTACAACGCCTCCCGCTGGCAAACCCTCTGGTATCTCCGCCTCCCCAGCGCCCTCCCCTACTTCCTCGGCGGCCTCAAAATCAGCGGCGGCCTCTCCCTGATCGGTGCAGTGGTGGCCGAATTTGTCGCCGGAACCGGCGGCGCAAAAGCGGGCCTCGCCTATCAAATCCTCATGTCCAGCTACAACCTCCAAATCCCCCGCATGTTCGCCGCCCTCTTATTAATCACCCTCGCCGGTGTCGGCATCTTCGTCCTCTTAACAATCCTCTCCAACGCCCTCCTCAAACACTGGCACGAAAGCGCAATTAAGATCGAAAACTAACCCTGCAACAACCATTTCATCTTCTTATACTGGCGATAGCAATCCCATTGGATTCATAAACAGGCAAGGGCATCACCCGGCGTAGGGCATGGGGATACCGATGGGAGCGATCGCGCCCCCACCGGCCAACGTTACGCCAAACTCTCCGGATCAACCCCCAATGCTCTTGACTTACTCCCCCGTTTAGAAAACGGGGGATTCTGGGATCAAACAGCAATAGCAGGCAACGCCTGTCTGACATCACCTAACCCAATGGCTGAAGCCCCAGCCACTTTAATATTCATCGCCGCATTCTCATCCCGGTCATTCTCTGCCGAGCAACTGGGACACCGCCAATGGCGAGTCTCTAAATCCAGATGCTCCAAAATATGACCACAACTTGAAACAGTCTTGCTCGAAGGGAACCAGCGGTCAACATAGATCACCCGCTTCCCCTTCTTCGTCGCCACCCACTCCAGGATTTGCAGAAACTCCCGAAACGCCAAATCACTCACCTTACGCCCCCAAAGCCCCTGCATCGCCTTGAGGTTCAAGGTTTCAAAACACAGCACATCAAACTGATTCGTCAGTTGATGGGCTAACTTCCAAAACCAGTCCCGCCGTCGATGGGCAATATCTTCATGCTTGCGGGCTAAGTTTAATCGGGCACGTTCTCGATGGGCTGAACCCTTTTGCTTACGGGACAACTCTCGACTCGCTTTGCGAACCGAGTTAAGTGACTGCTTGAAGAACAAGGGGGCATCAATCTTGAATCCCTCAGAACAGGTCAGAAACGTCTTAAGTCCAAAATCAAAACCAGCAATGTTACCTGTCTCGGTTTTGACTTGGGGTTCTGACAGGGTATCTACCGTGACAATCATGAACAGTTCTCCCAAGGGAGTTCGTTTAATCGTCACGGTCTTGACCTTGCCCTCAATGGGGCGAGAGTTCCAATATTGATAGACTTTGTTCCCAATCCTGACCCGGTTGCCACCGAGGAATTTGTACCCAGCTTGCTTGAGGGTGAAGGATTTGTATTTTCGGGTTTTCTTGAAGTTGGGCGGTCGAACGCTTCTATCTTTGTGTTTGAAGAACAGTTGATAGGCTTTCTCAATTCGTTGGCAGATATCCTGTACGGCTTGAGAACCCACCTGCAACCACCAGGGGTTCCGTTTCCGAAGCTTGGCGATGTGTTTTTGCAGTCGGGCGCAGTTCAAGTGCTTGCCCCACATTCGGTAGTACCGTTTGTGGAGGGCAACACAATGGTTGTAGATACGCCCTGCGGCATTGATTGTCCGCTTGAGGTATCTATTCCGCTTATGCTGGTAGAGCTTGAACTTGAGCGTTTTCATGGTTGCTATGATACCTCGGTATCACGGCTGAATAAATTCAGCCCTTCGCTTATATCCCCCGTTTGGAAAACGGGGGCTTTACGCTTTACATTCGTAACTTCGCCATCAGTTGCTCATTCTTTTGGCGCTCTTGTTCAGCCTTAGCCTCTGCCTGTTCAGCCTTAGCCTCTGCTTGTTTCGCCTTAGCCTCTGCTTGTTTCGCCTGTTCCTCACCATGGAGCAGCAGGTTACCCGTGGCATCCCACCAGCGCAACCAGGGCAAATCCATATTTTGGTAAATGCCCGGCCAAATGCCCAATTCCACCTCCAATTCTTCAATGGGAAAACGTCCGCTTGGATTGGCTGGCATCAGGCGGTAGCGATTAGATACCAATTGATACACCTCGACCTGAGCCTTTTTGACTTCATAGATCGCGTAATAGGCCGGGCGAATTGCGGTTTCATAGACCCAAAATTTCCCCGTCCAAGGTGTCTTGTCCCGCTCCTCTGCTCCCGTCCCGGACACAAACTCAATCACAATCACCGGCGGCATAATCTCTTGCCACAGCACATAGGAACGACGGGCTTGGCCGTCTAAGGTTGGCGGGACATTCGCCACATAAAACCAGTCGGGGGCTTCGGCTCCCCGCTGGGGTGGGTCTGTGATTCGCCAATAAATGCCGCTGTCTTGACCGATGCAATAGTGACCATCGGGATGGACGCGATCGAGGACAGGACGAATCGATTCCGTTAACAAGATACTTTGGGGATGTTCCTGAAAATTCTTCACGAATGTACCGTCCTCACAGGGCAGTTGCGTGTGATCGGGCAAAGGGGTAAAGGATTCGCTAAAAACCATGATCTAACCTGGATTGCGTGGTTCTATCGTAGCGCGGTATTTCTGGCCAAATTGGGATCGCCATGATCTTGGTCGTGATTGTTAGGACAGTTGGACAAGGCTGAACATTTGTGCTGAATTTATAGCAGAGGTCAACGTGCTTAGGGCCTCCAAACTCTCTCGAAACAAGGGGCTTAAGCTCCTTGCCTGTGCTCACGAATCTGGCTAGGGCTATCATTGCAAACAGTGAAGGCGGCCGGGGGTGAACTCGGCCGCCTTGATGTTTGAAAGGGGATTGCGGGTTAGGTGTGGTGCATCATTTCGCGGTAACACCAGCGGACGAGGCTGAACCCGGCGATGAATTTGATCACTTCTAAACCCCAGTAGCTGAGTTGCATGGTGAGCATCGAGCCGGAGAAGGGGTTGGCGGTGGGGGCGAGCCAATCGAGGTGGATGCCGACGCTGCTAAGGAGGGGGGTGAGACCGTAGGTGTAGAGGAGGGCGATCGCAAACAACACCCCTGCCGTCACCACAAATAACCGTTCTTGATGCTGGGTGAGGCTATGGCTTGACCAGAGAGCTAGGCAAGCAGTGAAGACACAGGCTGCGCAAATCAGTTCCAGATGATTGAAGGCTTCAAAGAGAACATACCCCGCACTGGCGAAATCGCTTTGCATCATCATGCCAGAGACATAAAGACTAGGAATGACAACACCATCGAGGAGTAAGCTGCCGCTCAACCAAAAGCCGAGGGTAAATAAAATGAGGGCGGGCCAATTCAGGCGAGAAAGAGAAGGAATAAGACCTGAGCGCATGATTAAGACCTTGAATGCATATAGGTTCAGCCTAGCTAATTTTAGGGGTCTTAAATGTCAATAATAGTTAAGGGTTGGGGGGATTTTAGGCGGGTTCAGAGTTTGCAGGGGGGCGGTGATCATGGAGTAAATAGGTATTCATTTGGCCTTTTCCTTTGATCGGAATCACACCCCGTGGGCTGAGAATATATTGATTTTTGAGCCGATGATAGATGGTTTCGGTGACTTGAATGTGACCCGGTAAGCCTTGGGATTCCATGCGGCTGGCGATATTGACGGTATCGCCCCACAGATCATAACTAAATTTTGTTGTCCCGATCACTCCCGCCACTACAGACCCGGTATTCATGCCAATGCGGAGGTCAAAATGTTTCGGGGTGGTCTGGTTAATGCGTTTAATAATTGTTTGCATTTCGAGGGCGACGGTGGCGATCACTTCCACATGATCGCCACGGGGGGTGGGGAGTCCGGCCACCATCATGTAGGCATCGCCAATGGTTTTGATTTTTTCGACACCGTATTTGGCACTCAAGGCATCAAATTCTGAAAAAATGACGTTGAGTTGTTCGACGAGTTCAATGGGGGGGAGGTTGGCGGCGAGTTGGGTAAAGCCGACGAGATCGGCAAAGAGGACGGTGACTTCTTCAAAGCTGTCGGCGATGGTGGTGATCTGGGCTTTGAGGCGTTCGGCGATCGCTTGAGGCAAAATGCTCAAGAGTAAATGTTCCGTTTTTTCCTGTTGTTGGTGCAGGGCGATTTCGGCTTCCTTGCGTTTAATGAATTGTCCGAGTTGGTTACCCGTAGCTCCCATCATTTGCAGCAAGTTGTGATCCGGGGGGAGATGTTCCCGCCGAAAAAAGGTCATCACCCCCAACATTTCACTGCCACTCTGTAGCGGAAAGGCTAAGGCGGTATTCAAGCCGGACTGCACGATGAGGGATTGCGCCCCAAAGTCTGGATCGGTTTGCAGGGTTGTGATCCATTGAGGGCGACCGGCGGACCAGACGCGCCCGACAAACCCAATGCCTTCGGCATTGTCCACCAACACCCTGCCCTGTAAAAAGGATTGAAACGAGGTGTTCGGGCTGGACTCTGCCCAAAAATCAACTCGCTGTAGCCGGGGGACGGGGGCAGGGCAGGGGTTCCCATCTTGATCCCAGGTGGTGTGTTCAAGGTCTTGGGCGATGGGTTTGCGTTCGTCTGTGGTGTAGGGAATCCAAAATTCCCCCACATCCCAGTTGAGGTTTTCGCCGATCGCTTGGAGAATGCGGTGGGTGGCGACTTCGAGGGAGATGGATTCGGAGAGGATACGGGCGATCGCATACTGGGCGGCGAGGCGCTGCTGGGTGCGATGGCGTTCGGTAATGTCGCGGCCAATGTAGACAATATCTTGGGTGAGGCGGTGATCCGATTCCCCTTGGGCTTCGGTTTGAATCAAGGAACAGGAAAACGCTACGTTGAGTTTAGCGCCCTGTTTGGTTTGGCATTCCACTTCGATATTGCGCGACAGGACTCCCTCGGTTTGAATAGCGGCGGCAAGTTCGGCAAAGAGGGGATCGGCATTCAAAATTAATCGTGACAGGGGCTGATCAATCAGTTCGGCTTGGGTGTAGCCAAAGAGAATTTCGGTGGCGTGGTTAATGGTTTTAATCGTCTGATCAGGTGTGGTGACAATCAGAGCATCCGCGATCGCCGTCACGATCCGATCAATGTAGTTTTTTGAAGCCGTTAAAGCATTGAGGAGCAAGTTCGACTCATTGGTACTCTGCACTAACACCTGTTCAAGGTGCATTTTTTCCGAGACATTCTCAATAAAAAGAATCAAATAGGGGTCAGCGGCGGCGGTGCTGGGGGTTGCCTGAACATGGAGATCTAAATAGAGATTTTGACCGTCAGCAGTGGTGCGCGTGATCCCGTTGAGGGCGAAATGGGGCATCTCGTTGACAGCGATCGCCATAAACACATCTTCGCACCCATACAGTTCCGGAAAATGATCCCGAATATCCGTGTGCAGCAGCGGCACAGAGATATCCCGCCAATGATCTAAACTCGCCGTCGGAGAATGATTAACAATCTGCCCAGCCCCATCAAACACGACATAGCAAATATGGGGCGGCACAATCAATGTCTGATCAAAAACATTCATAGATGGGTTAGCAGATGGATGACCAAAGCACTGCACAGTTTCGACCATGGGACTTGGCAGCATAGAGGGCTTGGTCAGCGTGCAAAATTAACGCTTGGGAGTCGCTGTAGGGTTTAGGCTGCTCCGTTGCCCCCCCCAGACTGAGGGTAACATGGTCTGTAATGGGAGAACGCACATGGGGAATTTGAAGATTAGAAATGGCCTGTCGAATGTTTTCCATCAGATGCATTAATCCTTCTTTCTGGGTATTCGGCAACAACACAATAAATTCTTCGCCGCCGTAACGCGCCACCACATCCGCCGGTCGTTGAACGGACTTGCGTAGCATGTGGGCAATTTTGACCAGACAGCGATCGCCCTCTGGATGACCGTAATAATCGTTATACGCCTTGAAATAGTCCACATCGGCAAAAATAATCGAGAGCGACGTAGATTCCCGGATCGCCAATTGCCATTCTCGGCGTAAATGCGCCTCAAACGCCCGCCGATTCGCCAACTGCGTCAACGCATCCGAATCCGCCTGAGCTTGCAAGGCCTCATTGGCCTGCTGCAACTGTCGATACAATTCCGCTTGATCAATGGCAATCGACACCTGATCCGCCAATTGCCGCAACAGATACAGTTCCTCTGATGTCCAGGGACTGGACGATCGCTGGATCACCAAACTGCCCCAAAATTGAGATTGGTTAAAGAGGGTAAAAATGAGATCTTGCTCTTCCCAGGGAATTGGAGGCGCGAGGTCATCACAATGCAGGGCTTGAAGGGTGAGATGGGAGTTGTGCCAATGGAGACGATAGCGATGGCCGATGTAATTATCCTGGCAATCGAGGCAGGCCATGTGCAACACTTTGCCCTGAATATGATTCTCCGCTTTCAGGATAAAGACGCGATCGCAATGGAGCAACTGCTGCACCATCTGCACCGTCGTCTGCAACACCTGATCCAACTCCAGCGATTGGCGAATATTGCGCGTGATCTCCCCCAAGAGGCGATCGTGCTGGCTCTGACGCACCATCCGCGCCTCCGTCCGTTTCCGCAATGTCACATCCCGCCCAACGCAGACATATTCCGGTGCCACCGAATGACCCATCCTTAACTGTGTACAGGAAAACGCCACCATTAAACGCTCCCCCCGCCGCGTCACACAGATCACCTCCACATCCCGCCCCAACAACCACGCCGGAAATTCACTGCGGGCCTTCTGACCCGTAATCACCCTCGGAAAATCCGCAAAAAGGATGGTCAACGGTTGATGAAGTAATTCAGCCGCCGTCCAGCCAAACAATTCTTCGGTGGCCTTGTTCACATACTTCATCCGTCCGGCCGTATTCGTCACAATCAGCACATCACTGATCACCTGCATCACTTGATCAATATAGCTTTTGGCCCTCGACAACCGATAGAGAGCAAGCTCAGCCTCTTTCGCCACCTGACCAAGTTCCTGCTTCAGAATCATTTTTTCGGTGGTATCACACACCATCACCAGTAACTGGGGAATTGTGGCCTGGGGATAGGGCATCAGGGACAGGTCAAAATATCGAGAGGCTCGTTGGATACCTTCGATTTCAAAATGGGAGCATTCTCCCTGAATAATCGTGATCATCAATTCTTCTAATCCAATTAATTCGGGTAAAACATTCCGAATATCACCATTGAGACGGGGTTGAATCTCTTCACTGAGTAGATCGTGTAGATCGAGAGAAAGCTCTTGAATTTTCCAGTCAGCATCACAAATCAAGTAGTCCATAAATGGAGATAGGATTGGCTAGAGAAAGAGCATCATGGATCAGCTAAGATTGCAGTGGCTAATTGTTTAAAAATCACATTCACAGCTTGACCGGTTTTCGCAGAGGTGGCGTAGGTGTCAATCACACGCGGATTATGCCGTTGCAGTGCATACTTATCCAGAAGAGTTGCCAGGAGAGTGGGAGTCACCAAATCGGCTTTGTTGAGGGCAATGATGATGGTTCCTTTTGGGTTGATCTTGACGAAAAGATCGACATGGTTTTGGAGATGAACGAGGGTGTCATCGCGCTTGACATCGGCAACGATAATCGCGCCTTTGGCCCCTTGGAGATAGCTTGGGGCGATCGCTTTAAATTGGGTTTGCCCTTCAATGTCCCAAATCAAGAGTTCCACTTGACGGGCAGCATTGTCGGCAGTGGCATCTACTTCGACTAGCTTCCGCGAGAGCTTTACCCCCACGGTGGACAGATATTCATCACTAAATTGATCATCGACAAACCGTCGAATTAGACTCGTTTTTCCAACACTAAAATCTCCGACCAAACAAATTTTTTTTGAAATCGCCATCAAGTTTTCTGATATTTTATGGGTTTTATGACTGGGTATGAGCTAGTTGACTGAAAAAATTAGCCAGATCCCGGAAAGCCCTCACCCTAGCCCTCTCCCTAGGGGAGAGGGAACTGGAAAAATGGATGGGCTCCCCTCGCCCTCTAGGAGAGGGGTTGGGGGTGGGGGCTATCAACTTTTTTCGGTCAATCAGGGGTATGAGACTGATGGTAATGGAAAATACGAGCCATTGCTCACGATTCTGCTTCAGGGGTGATCAGTTCAAAGCGGGCGCAACGACTTAACCAGGCGGCTTCGGTTTTGGTGACTCCGGGGGGGGCTTCGAGGGTTGTGGCTTCTTCGAGTCGATCCGAATCAATGCCTTGGGCTGCGATCGCATCTTTGACCACCGCTGCCCGCTGAAACGATAACTCCCGGTTTTGATTGCGTTCGCCACTTTCATCCACATGCCCCGTAATCCGCACCCGGAGGTCTGGATTATTGCGCAAAAATTCGCTAATCGGGACGATTTTATCCGCAATTTCTGTGGCATTGAGGTCGGCGGAGTCCCGATCAAAATAAATCCGACCCGCTAGGGCTTGGGGTAACAGATCATCGGCATCCACTTTGGGAATACCCGGCAGGGCATTGAAGGCTTCGAGAATGTCTTGGCGATCGCCGCGATCGCGGTAACTCCCCGTCAGCACCACCCCATCCGGATGATAGGACGCTCGAATATCAACACCCGGATAGCGATTGAGCAAAGCCGTCACCGTTTGGATCATCGTCGCCACATTCACCGGATCGGGCGGTACATCCACGATCTGAATCTGATTCTCAACGGTACGATTTGGCGCGAGGTCTTGAGCGATCGCCCCCGCCCGCTCCTTAAACTGCTCCGACGGCACACGCCCGCTCAGACTCACCGCTTTCCCCTCCACATCCGACACCAGAGGCGTATAGGCCACCCCATCCAACTCCGCCGTCATCGCCGCCGTAATTTGGCTGGATAAGCGGTGATTTAAAAAGCCCCGCACTTGGAAATAAAGCCACGGAATCACAATCAACGCTGCGATCGCCCCCACCAACACCAACAGAGTTGTGGGTGATCCTCCCGTCTGCTTTTGCACCGTCGATTGGCCCAGCTTCGCCAGCTTCGCCGACACATCCTCCGGCACCGTATCCGGATCGCCATCAAACTCCTCAATCAACGTGCCATACTGTTGCAGCAATCCCGCCAACGTCTTCCGAATCTTCTTCACAAATGCAGGCGGCGGACTGCCCTTCACCACCACCGCCAAGTAGCAATACCCCGCCACCTCCAAAATAATCCGCGCATCCCCATACTCAATCTCACTCAATTCTGAAATCGTCCCCGTTTGCGCAATGCAATCATTCACAAAACTACGAATCGCCGTCAGCATCCCCGCCACCATATTCGATTCCAAATGGTGCTCATGCTCCGGTTGCAATTCCGCAATCACCAGCCCCGATGCCTTATGAATTAAAAAAATCGCCTGCACCGTCACCGGGATCGACTCTTTCAAAATTAACTCCGCTTCGCTCACCCCCTGCATCCGCGCCCGGACTTTCCGGGTCAACCCATCCACACTAAACGCCGTTTCCACCTTGGCATTAATCGCATTAATTGCCTCACCCATATAACGCGCCACCGTACTCCCAATCACGGGATAGAGCGCATCAACCATCGAATCGCGTTCCAATTCAATTTGATTTTTCATCGCACGACCAATCGTCGGGCCCAGGGATGTCGCAATGGCATCCCGTTCGAGGCGCACCTGTTCTTGAATCGCTGAGGCCACCTCCGGGCCGATCGCTTTCGCAATTCGTTTAGGATTGTGCTGGATTTGCTGCTCAATGGCCAAGGGCACAAGATCTCCCAACGCCTTCGCCATCGCATCACGATTCTCATGGGCACGCTCCGTGATCATCTCATCCAAAATCGGCGTGGCCATGGCTCGCACCATGTCCTGAGACGTACCCACCTTCATCTTGAGCAACTGCACCATCAACGGCACGAGGGGATTAATCATGTCCGTCGGCTCGTAGACCTGTTTTTCGAGGGCCGCCACTTTGTCTTCAAGCCGGGCAAGAGCACCTTCTTCGATGGCGATCGCTTCATCCAGGGGTGGGTTTAAGGCGGCTAGTGGTGCAGGTTCATCTAGGGGTGGGTTCGATGCCGCCGCCGGAGAATCCTCTAGCGGGGGTTCGATTTCGGTGGGTTGGGGGTCGGGGGTTGCCTCTGACTCGCTAGGCGGCGGGGATTCGGAACCCACTAACCCTAACGAGGCCAGCAGTTCATCCGGATCGGGCCAGACGATGGGGTCAGCATCAGCCTCTTGGCTTTCGGGTTCTGGCTTGGCGGTTTTGGGGGTGGGAAGAGGGTTATTGTCGAGGAGAAACTGCCGAATGTCTTTGAGGGGGTCTTGAATGGTATCGGATGGGGCGCGAAAGAGTTCCGCGAGGGAGGCTTCTGCGGATGGTTGGGATGGGGTTGGGGAGGCTTTGGGGGAGGATTGGGGGCGACGGGGCGGTGGCGGTGGCGGTTTGCGTAAGACGCGCTTGCGGACGGGGGGGGCAGCGGCTGGGGGTGTGGTGGGGGGCGCGGGGTTCATTAACTCGCGTAATTGCTGCTCTAGTTCGGCTTCGAGAGATTGCACGCGGGAAACTGAAGCGCGATCGCGCGGCTGAGACTGGCCATTTTCTAGGGGCGGCGCATCGACTTCATTGGGCAAAATCATCGCCGCAAAGTCTTGGAGGGCGTATTCGATTTCCTCCTCAAAGCTTTTGGGCGTGGCGGGGGGGATCTCGTTGGCCTCGAATCCGTCCGCTTCCCCAGGATCTGACGGCGCGATCGCCTCTGGAGTGGGGTCAGGAGTCTCAGACGCGATCGCCTCTGGAGTGGGATCGTCAAGGTGGGCAAGATCGGGTTCGGGCGGTGCGTCCGATACCGGGCGATCGCGCTCCTCGGCGGCTGTGCTGTCCTCTAATGCGATGGGTGCGAGGGTTTCCGGTTCTGGGGGGGATTCCTGTGCTGGTTCGGGGGGAGGGGTTGAAGTCGTGCGATCGCGCTCCTCCACTGCCGTGGGTTCCGGCGGGGGGTCTGGCTCTATCACGTCCTGGACAACATCCGACAGTTCCCCAGGATGGCCATTCTCATCACCTTGCCCCTGGGCTTGATCGAACACTAGGCCGTCGATCCCCAACATGGCATTAATCTCAGCCGCCGACACCGTCGGAATCCCTGTGAAATCATCCGCATCCAAGGATGCGATCGTCGTTTCCGATGACTCCATCGCCGCTGGTGGGATCAACGTATCGTAGTCCGCCGCCAACAGATCCAACTCCGTGGCATCATCATGACCTTCCTCCTGAGGCGATCGCCCGATATTGAAGGTATCCACCAACAAATCCATCACATCATTAATCTCCTGATCCGAGGCCTCCGCTGCCTCCACGGGAGACGGATCATCAGCCGGGGCAGATTCAGAGGCCGGCGTTACCACGGGGGGCGGTGGCGGGGATGCTTCGGTGTGGGGAGTGGCATCATCCTGCATTGCCACCGGTGCTGGGGACGGTTGGGCAGAGGAATCAATGGGCTGAAACTTGCTAATCCGTTGGGTTAGCGTCGCGGCGGCATTTTCGTCAATGGTTTCAACATCGTCAGGGTCACGGCCCAGCGATCGCGAATCATGGTGGGTCAGCAGTTCATCCAAATCGATCAGCAGTCCTTTAAAGAGATCCTCTGTAACCTCCAAATCATCCGATGGCGGGTCTTGGGCATCTGGGATCGGCTGGCTCACCGGCTCCACCGGGGGGCGAGCAGCCTCAGGGGACGATGGCGGCACGGACAATGGCTGCTCCGTCTCAGTGGAGTCTTCCCACGGATCAGGAATTGGAGCAAAGTCGTGAGGGGAGTGATCCGAGTTGGAATATTGTTCAGAACTCATACCCACCATAGTGTTTGGCAAAAACAATAGCGTCGTGACATCGCCAAAGGCTCAACATCATGAAGCTACGTTCATGGTAGTGGAGAAGTTTCACTAGCGACAAGCAAAATATTTAGAGGTACAGCGGCGTGAAGCTGGCATCTACGGGGATCGGGCACTGGCATTGATTCCATGGGTTGAAACATTCAATCAACTCGCGTGGCTTAACTCAACCACCACACACTACCGAGGATCACCATGATCAGCACGAACGCCACCCCCACAAATTGATTGTCTTGGGTATTGACTTGGCTGAGGTCGATCTCTTCAATGACGGGTTTTTGGGCCCGTTTGCGGTCATTCTCGGTTTTGGGGGGGACGTAGCGATCGCGCCGCTCACTATCGGATAAATTCGCCAAATCCGGAATCTCCGTCATCCATTCTTTGGGACGTTGCAACACCGGAGCCCGCAAAATATAGAGCAAGTTTTTCGCCTGCTGTTTAATCAAGGGCGAAGGATGGAGCAGGAGCTTTTCACACCGCACGATCGCTGCTTGATTTTCCCCCATCAACTGATACGCATTCACCAGCCAGAGTTGAATCTCGCCCCCCTTCCGCGCCGTAGGATAACTTCGCGCCAAGGCCTGCTCAAACCATTCAATACTCTCGGCATACCGACCCCGCTCAAAGGCCCGTTCTCCCGCCGTCATCACCTGATCAATGGTCAATTTAGTTTGTGTGCGATCGCTCATCCTCAACCCCTCGCTTATCTCCCTGAATTGTGATGATTTCCATAATCTTGCTAGATACCATAACAGATTTGCCCGGAGGGACAGGTCGCACGGATTCTAGCCGACAATGGGTGGAAGAAGACCATAACCCCTCTGTTTTGCTGCACTTCCATGGCTTACCCCGCATTGCTCACCCTCCTATCCCGCACCCTGCGCCGGATTTTGAGTGCCCTAGAACAGCGATCGCTCGCCCCCGATCACACCTATGAGCAATGGCAATACAGCTTTTTTCGGCGGCGGCTGTTTCTGGTGTTCGCCATTTCCCTGACCATTCTGTTTTGCATGACCACGCCCCGATTGGTGCAGAACATGATTACCAGTCAGCCCCTCCCCGGCTGGTGGTTTACGGATCTTTGGGTTGAAATCAGCTTAATTACAAACCTCATTCTGCTGCGCTTGAGCCACCAAAATTGGCAGATTAATCTCATTTTTCTGGGCTATTCTGGCTCGATTAACCTAGTGGAACAACTGGCCGAAGCGGCCATGGGGGGGCGGCAATTTGATATTTTAGATGACTTTTTTAACTGGGTGCTGGTCTTCTTTTTGCAATCCACCTTAATTCCGGTGCGATGGCAGTTGCATGGTTTATGTCATCTCCTCACCTATGGCCTGTATTTTGCGATTAAATGTGCGTTTGCGATCGCCACCGGACGCATGGTGATGTGGTATCCGGAAGAGTGGACTTCGCCGCCGAGTTGGATTTTTACGCTGAGTATGGTGTCCTTTGTGGCGACGCTGTCGGTGTATTTATTTGAACGCACGGCCAAAGCGGAATTTGCGGCCCAAACGGAAATTCGCCGCGCTTATCAAAAACTCACCATTGAACAGGAGCGATCGGAAGGATTACTGCGCAATATTTTGCCCGATCGCATCGCTTGCCGCCTCAAAAATGACCACCAAACGATCGCCGATACCTTTTCTGATACGACGGTTCTATTTGCGGATATTGTGGGGTTTACGGAGCTATCGAGTCAGATTTCCGCCCATGATCTCGTTGAACTTTTGAACAGTATTTTTTCGCGATTTGATCAGCTTGCAGCCCACCATAATCTAGAAAAAATCAAAACCATTGGGGATGCCTATTTAGTCGTAGCCGGTTTACCCAATCCCCGCGAGGATCATAGTGACGTGATGGCAGAAATGGCCCTAGATATGCAGCGGGTTTTAGTGGAGTTGAATGGGGAAACGGGACGGGATTTAAGCCTGCGGATTGGGATTCATTCCGGGACGGTGGTGGCGGGGGTGATTGGCTTAACGAAGTTTGCCTATGATATTTGGGGGGATACGGTGAACACGGCGAGTCGGATGGAATCCCATGGTGTGCCGGGAAAAATTCAAGTTTCGGAGGTGGTTTATCATCAGTTAGCGGCGCGTTACGATCTTGAGGCACGGGGGATGATCGCGATTAAAGGGAAAGGCGAGATGATGACGTATTTTTTACGATCGCGCCGCTACGAGTTGCCCCCCGCCGCCGCTCCCCAAATTGCCCCGCCCCAATCCCTACATCACGATTGAATCATGAATTCTCTCTTGCAATTTCAACCGCCGGGCTTTGGCCCCCGCACGATCGTCACCTCCCTCGGTGCGATGACCTACTACACCCAAACCGGGGCCCCCTGGCCGCGAGACGGCCAGCGATCGCCCCTCCTGTTTCTCCATAGTTTCGGCGGGGGTGCGTCGGCCTATGAATGGTCGCAGGTATATAGCGCCCTGGCGATGGACTATGAAATCATCGCGCCGGATCTGATCGGCTGGGGGGCATCGAGTCGCCCGGAACGGTGCTACAGTCCGGCGGATTATGAGGGGATGATCCTCGCATTGATCGCGGCGGTGACGACCGAACCGATCGCGATCGCCGCCTCTTCGATCACCGGAGCTTTGGCGGTGCGGGTGGCAAATCAAGCCCCGGCACAGGTGCGATCGCTGTTCCTTGTCTGCCCGTCGGGGTTTCGGGATTTTGCCGAGGCCAGCCCGCGCCGCCTGCCCGTGGAGGTGATCAACCTCCCCGGTCTTGACCAAGTGCTTTACACCCTCGGCGCGACGACGGAATGGGCGGTGCGCAATGCGTTGGAAAATTTTCTCTTTGCCGATCGCGATCGCATCACCCCGGAAATGGTGGCCGCCTACCTCACCGCTGCGACTCAACCCCGCGCCGCTGTGGCCGCCCTCGCTTTTTTACGCGGCGATCTTTACTTCGATTTAGCCGCCGATATCCCCGCCCTCACCGTCCCTACTACCTTTGTTTGGGGGGCGCGATCGCGCTTCAGCCCCGTCGC
This sequence comes from Spirulina major PCC 6313, assembly GCF_001890765.1. NCBI lineage: Bacteria > Bacillati > Cyanobacteriota > Cyanophyceae > Spirulinales > Spirulinaceae > Spirulina > Spirulina major. The sequence continues at coordinate 3,874,935 of NZ_KV878783.1, forward strand.
GATTGGTCGTCGTTTGGCCGCCTTGAATCCGGGGGCGATCGCCGCCCTGCACACCATCCCCAAGACTGGCGTGCTGCCCCACCTCGAACAGCCCAGCCTCGTCGCTGCCCTCCTCCGCTCCTGGCTCACCGCCTGATCTTTCGATGATCCCCGCGTCGCTGAGGGGGGCGATCGTCCAAAACAACGACGACCGCCCCAAAGAGCGATCGCCAGAGTCACAAAAAAGCAAAGGATGAATCTTAAACGGGGGGGATATCGCCTTAGCGATCGCAACCCGCACCGACGGCCTGACGAGATTTCAGGGTTTGCAACTGCTGGATGAGCATTTCCACTTCGGCTTCGAGATGGAGATACTTTAACTGTTGATCAGGATTGTAGGCTCGGACATTAGCCTTCACGGCATCACTATCAAGCTGGGGTAAAGAGGCAGGTTGCATCATGTTTTAAAGTTAGTTATATATACTTACTCACACCATCATGGAATTGTAGCCTGAACTGTCTCATTCGTTGTAACAAATGTGGCGTTTTTAAAATTGGTTCTGAGGAACAGGCGTACAGGACGAAGTGCGATCGCGCCCTCTCCCCATCCCATCGAGATTTGAATTCCTGATCAAACACCCAACGAAAAAAAATCACCCAGGCTGAAAGACAACGCGAGTCTTGTGGTATCTTCAGCACAGGCTACATCAGGTTACGATCGTTATCACCCTACTCTCCAAAACCGCCCTGAAACGCCGACCAACCGGGTGCAAACAGTTGGTGTTAGATTAATTTAAGCAAATTACCCACTGACATTGAACGCGAGGAGAAGCGATCCTTAAATGCTGCCATTGATGTATCCTGTTTTGCTCGCTCAAGCGCCCGCTGCCTTCGTATCCCCTGCACCGCCCGCACAACGATACATAGTTGAACAGCAGGATGTTCGGCCCCTGCCGGGACAACTCGATAATATTCCGGTCTTCAATAGTAATAGCCCAGAAGTCATCGAAGGGGCGGGTATCCTCCTCTCCACCTTTCCCCGCAGCGGCACAACCCACCCCCACGCCCACCTCAATCAAACCTTAGAGGGTCGTTTCGACTTTTTCTCCCACCACATTTCTCGGCCCGCAGGGGAAAAGCTCACCCTTTACCAAGGGGTGCTGGTTTACAATGCTTCGTCTCGTCCGGTCACGCTCCAGGTGCATCAAGCGGTGAGTTATCTTAACTCCCACGATGCCCCATTCATTGACTTGCCCGCCCAACTCGAAGACCCCTATGGCTCGATTTATTCTGGGCCCGGATCTCGCCTCGCGGGGGATGTGATTCGTGGTGTTAATCAACCCTATTTTCCTAGTCAACTGGTGCTCCGGCCCCGGGAACTGCGGATGTTAGCGGTGATGCCGATTCCGGTGAGTAGTGCGCGATCGACCTTGATGCGGCTTGAAAGTAGTGGGCCGGTGTATATGGCAAATTTGGCACTCTACGAAATGCCCGAATATACGTCCGTGCTCGATCTAAACGATCCCACCAATGAAGAACCCGTCACGAAAGTCACCTATAACCCACCCACAATGCGGGATTGGCAAAATCTCTTAACCCAGGGACGATTGGCTACACCGCGCGATCGCGCCCCGTCCAATTCGACGGAACGCTATATCTATGGCCGTGTTGCCGGGATTTCTGTGGGATCAGAATGGAACGCCACCCTGACCGATCAACCCAATGGCAACACCTTAACCATCCCCCAACCGGGCGAATCCTTTTCCTACCCCCTCAGTACCACCGACACCGGAACCCACGGCACGGATCAAATTCAAAGTGCGCCGATGCTCGTGCGCTACTCCGATACGGCCTTGCGGGCCCATGGCAATTATGCGGTGCATTACAACCTCAAATTGCCCCTTCATAACGATACGAACCGGACGCAAACGGTCTTTGTTACCGTCCAAACCCCATTAAAGAAAAGCCACCTCGACGATCGCCTTGTGTTTCTCAATCCCCCTGAAGATCGGATCTTTTTCCGGGGTTCCGTCCGTCTCCGGTATCGGGATGATTTCGGTCGGGATCAAGAACGCTATTTTCATTTGGTGCAGAGGCAGGGACAACGGGCGGAACCGTTGATTGAGGTGCGTTTACGGCCGGGCGATCGCCGCGATGTCCAAGTGGATTTCCTCTATCCTCCCGATGCTACGCCCCCCCAAGTGCTCACCGTCAGCACCCTAGGGCGACGAAATTTAGCCATCGAATCGCCCTCCCCTAACCCGCCGCAATAGCCGCGCCCTTTTCTCCCTCAATCTTGGCCGCTTGTTCTGCCCATGCGACAGATTCACCTCTGGGTTCCGAATATTTTTGAGTTTCGGGGTGGGATTCAGGCCTATTCTGGGTTTTTGCTCCAGGGTCTCCAAACGCAGTATCCCACCCTCACGATCCGGGTGTTTTTGAAGCACGATCGCACTCCCCCCGCTGCGGCCGCCAAGACCCATTTTCAAGGTGCAGGATGGTGGCCCCTCTGGATGCGGACTTGGGTCTATGGGCTGCAATTGCTGTGGGGTTGTGTGCGGCATCGTCCCGATCTGATTATTGCGACCCATACGAATTTTGCGCCGCTGGGGGCGATGGTTCAGCGGTGGTTGGGGGTGCGGTTTTGGGCGGTGGCCCATGGGATTGAGGTGTGGGGCTTGGGGGAGGGGGTGCTGTTGCGGAGTTTGGCCCAAACGGAGCGGATTTTGGCGGTGAGTCACTATACCCGCGATCGCTTCCTCGCCGAACAACCCCACCTCGACCCGACGCGGATCACGGTGCTGCCGAACACATTCGACAGCGATCGCTTTTATCCCGCCCCCAAACCGCCCGCATTGCTGCACCAATATCGCCTGAAGCCAGAGCAGCCCGTGATCCTAACGGTGGCGCGATTGGATGCAACCCAGGCCTATAAAGGCTATGACCAGATTTTGCGGGCATTGCCTCAGGTGCGTTCAGTGATTCCGGCGGTGCGCTATGTGCTGGTGGGGAAGGGGAGCGATCGCGCCCGTGTGGAGGCGTTGATCGCACGGTTGGGGCTGGAGGAGGTGGTGATCTTGGCGGGGTTTGTGCCCGATTCGGCCTTGGTGGCCCATTATCACCTGTGCGATTTGTTTGCGATGCCCAGTCGGGGGGAGGGGTTTGGCATTGTCTATCTGGAGGCGATCGCCTGCGGAAAACCCACCCTAGGGGGCAATCAGGACGGGGCGATCGATGCGCTGAACGGGGGCGAGTTGGGGGTTTTGGTGAATCCCGATGATGTGGATGCGATCGCCCAAGCCATGATCCGCATCCTCACCCAGACCGAACCCCATCCCCTACTCTACAATTCCGCCGCCCTCCGCCAAGCCGTGATCAAAACCTACGGCTTTACAGCCTTTACCCACACGTTGACGGATCTGATCGAGGGGGCAGGGAGCGGATGACGGTTAAACATTCAATCCAGTCTTGAGCGGATTCCAGGCAGGGTAACGCCTGCCAGTTTCAGACTCGCAGCGAGCTAGAAGGTTGCAGCGAGCTAGAAGGTTGCAGCGAGCTAGAAGCTCGCACTACAGAGGATTTTAGGTAGTAGTAGTGTGAGCCTCTGGCTCACTGCGGCCAAATCTAGAGCAGCGAGCGAGAAGCTCGCACTACAGAGGATTTTAGGTAGTAGTAGTGTGAGCCTCTGGCTCACTGCGGCCAAATCTAGAGCAGCGAGCGAGAAGCTCGCACTACAGAGGATTTTAGGTAGTAGTAGTGTGAGCCTCTGGCTCACTGCGGCCAAATCTAGAGCAGCGAGCTAGAAGGTTGCACTACAGAGGATTTTAGGTAGTAGTGTGAGCCTCTGGCTCACTGCGGCCAAATCTAGAGCAGCGAGCTAGAGGCTCACTGCGGTCAAATCTAGAGCAGCAAGCGAGAGGCTCACTGCGGCCAAATCTAGAGCAACGAGCGAGAGGCTCACTGCGGCCAAATCTAGAGCAGCCAGTTCCAGAGGGCGGGGCTATTCGCGGCTGACCCCATCTTCGCGGGCGGCTTGTTTGACCGAGGCGGCGACGGCAGGGGCAACCCGGTCATCAAAGACGGAGGGGATAATCTGTTCTGGGTTGAGGTCTTGGGGGGGAACGAGGGATGCGATCGCCGCCGCCGCCTCTAGACACATCCGGCTCGTAATTTCTCGCGCTCGGCAATCCAACGCCCCGCGAAAAATCCCCGGAAACGCCAAAACATTATTAATTTGGTTCGCGTAGTCGCTGCGCCCCGTCGCCATCACCGTCACCAGATCCCGCACCAACTCCGGCTGAATCTCCGGAATTGGGTTCGCCATCGCAAACACAATCGGGTCAGGATTCATTGTCTTCACCATTTCCGGCGTGAGCACCCCCGGCACACTCAAGCCAATAAACACATCCGCCCCCTGCATGGCATCGGCTAAGGTTCCCTTGGCCTCAACAGCGAATTCTTTTTTTTCTGGGGTGAGGTCGCGATCGCGCGACAAAATGCCCTGTGAATCGCACATCCAGAGGGTTTTCGCCCCCGCTTGGCGAATCAGACGCGCCACCGCAACCCCGGCCGCTCCCGCCCCATTGAAAATAATTTTCACCTGATCGATGGATTTATTCACCACCTTGAGGGCATTGTAGAGAGCCGCGAGGGTGACGATCGCCGTGCCATGTTGGTCATCGTGGAACACGGGAATATCTAGTTCCGCCCGCAGCCGTCGTTCAATCTCAAAGCAGCGCGGCGAGCTAATATCTTCTAAATTGATCCCACCAAAGACCGGGGAAATGTGTTTCACCGTGGTGATAATTTCTTCCGTGTCTTGGGTCGCCAAACAGATCGGAAACGCATCCACGCCGCCAAATTCTTTAAAGAGCAGGGCTTTGCCTTCCATGACGGGTAACGCCCCTTCCGGGCCCAGATTTCCCAAACCCAACACGGCACTGCCATCACTGACGATCGCCACCATGTTACTTTTCACCGTCAGGTTAAACACTTGGGACGGGTCATCGGCGATCGCTTTCGACACACGCCCCACACCAGGGGTATAAGCCATCGCCAAGGTCGCTTGTTCCTTCAGCCCGATCCGGCTTTCAACGCAAATTTTGCCCCCTTGGTGGAGTTCAAAGGTGCGATCGGATACCTTGAGCACCGTCACATCGGGCAGGGCTTTAATCGCTGCCACTAAACAATCCGCATGATCCGTACTCGACGCATCCACAATAAATTCGCGCACCGATTGCGTCCGGCTTTGGGTGATGAGGCGAATATGGCCAATATTGCCCCCACTGGTGGCGATCGCATTGGTCACGGCCGCCAGTTGGCCGGGTTGATTGAAGAGTTCCACCTGAATTGTCAGACTAAAACTGGGATTGGGGGTCAGTTGAGTCATAAATGTACCTGTCAGACAAAGGAAAGTAAGATTATCCCCCATCCCACCAGATTCCAGCCGATCACCATAGACTTTTTTCACCTTCTCCAGCGGTCAGGCGATACTGCCGCGTTTGCGGGCTTCTTTGTAGGACGTGCCAACATTTTTTAAACCAGCCCGGAGCATTTGCTGTTCCAAGAGGGCGAAAAAGCGAGCGCGATCGCCCCCTCGCACCACCGCCATATTATGGGACTCCGCCAAGGCCACCGGGTAGCCGTAGCCCTTATGCACCTGCGCCAACATCATCCCCAAAGCTTGGTCAAAGAGGGCGCGATCGTCCGCCACCCAGCGCGGCACTTCCACCCGCGCCACCTCTGCCCCCACATGGACATAGCAAAAATAAATTTGCAAATGTTCCGGGTATTGGTCGAGGATTTTCGCCGAACTGCGCCAGAGGGTGCTACGCTGTCCCGGTTCGAGGAGCGTCGTCCAGAGGGTAGTATCGCGGATCGGGTCGATCACCTGACAGGGGAGGCGATCGCTCTCCTGGCTGCACTGCTTCACACAGTCCTGAGTATCAAACGGGCACGCCGCCAACCGCAGCAAATTCGTCGCCTCCCCGCTTCGGGACGAACTGAGATACCCCATCAACGGAATCCGCGCCTGATAGAGGGTATCCCACGCCGCCAGCAGCGGCGGTAACAGTTGCTCCCGCGCCTCACTGGGCATCGCCTCCAAAAACCAATAGATCAACGACCCATCCACCATCGCCAAATTGGGGTCATGGTGCGCCCCCGGCGGGTTCACCCAGCGGCAGGCCATTTCCGCTAAGCGTTCCGCTTCGGCCACGGTGCGGCGATGGCCCATCCATTCTTCGGTGCGGATGCCCCATTGTCGCGACACATAGAGATCTTCGGCCTTGTAATACACTTCGGGGCTGTTGTCGAGGAGGGGGTGGAGGCTTTGGCCGTAGTGGAGCATGACGCGGCCAATGTTAACGAGGTAGCAGTAGGCGATCTCGTGGTGAGACGGGGCGATTTGGGAGCCGTCGGTGGCGAATACAGTGTGGCGGGGCGGCGGTGGGGGAATCAGTTGCGCGGTGCTGAGGGGTTCGAGGGGGGTGGCGGTGGCGAAGAGGAGGCGATCGCGCCATTGCTCCTGACGGCGCAACCAATCCGCCTGCGCCCCCTCCACCCGTTGAAAGAGTTCAAGGGCCCGCGTCAGGCGAATTTGACTCGCCTTCGCCTCTTGGTTGAGGTGTTGACTAATCGCGGGCATTTTTCCCGCCAACTTCGTGAGATCCAGCATGGGCACATCCTCAAGGAGCCAACCGCCCCTATTGTAAGCACCGATGGAGTGAGCTTGCGTTGGACTGAGCAAAGCCAACGTCTCAGCCTCCACTCTTCCTCTAGGAGGACTCCCAACACATAATGATCCAAAGCGGGCAGGATGCCCGCGCTACGGGAGTTAGAGGTAGTACAGGCATCTTGCCTGTCCCTCACATTCAACGTGGATGATTTTTTTGCTTGCAACACTCTAGTGTCGTGACACGTTTTAATGAGTTTGTTACGGTGGATTGTTAAATCACAGTTATAGCCTATATTTTAGCCACTTAACGCCCCCTAGATAAAGCCTCATTTTAGCTTTGTCTGAGCACTAGTGCCGCGACATGGCTTAATTAGTGATCATCTTGTAATCGATGAAACCCTGATTCGGTGGGCAGTACCTACCCTAGGCGAGATTTTTCTGACCTCCTTTTTAGCCCTGTCAGTCTACTAGGATCTGGACTGGGTGTTATTGATAACTCTCCGTCTTAACGGAGTGGGGATTCTCGTTTCTAGAACCCGTGGGCAATCCAGGGGCAGTGGTGTGGGCGGTGTCATTCCCATTCATTACCACGGGAACAGTGAGTTCAAAGTAAAATTGGTGGCTCTGTCCGGCGGTGGTGATCTGGAGTTGGCTGTCCATCAAGATCAGCAGTTGGCGGCTGATGATGAGACCAAGATCATTAGCGAGGAGGTCGGGGAGGCGATCGCGCATCGGCTCCGCTGAAACAACCATCGTTGGGTAGTGCTGCGGTTCCAGTTCAATCCCCCGATCATCCAGGTGAAACCGGAGGGTAATCTGAGGGGTGGAATCTTGGGACTGTTCTCCACGCTGTCGCCAGTCTCGGCCCTCCAACCCCAGCACCTCCGTCACCGAAAAATAGACAGTGCCACGGGTAATCACCTTCACCGCACTACTCACCACATTAACCAATACTTGCTGAAGTCGCCGTTCATCCACGGAAATGGCAATGGGCAAGGTGGCGGGCCCATAGGACACAAACTCTAACCCCTTGTGAGCCGTGTGCATCTGCAAGAGGGCGGAGAGTTCGCTTAAAAAAGAGGCTAGGTTTGTGGTGCGGGGTTCTAAGTCGAGTTGATGGGCGGTAATTTGAGCGAGATCCAGGGTGGTATTGATTAAGCCCAGGAGGTTAACGCCACAGTTGTAAATGGTTTGGAGGGTGTGTTGCTGTTGGGGCGAGAGGGTGGCATCCTGTTGCAAGGTTTGGGTATGGCTGAGGATAGCGTTGAGGGGAGTGCAAAAGTCATGGGTCATGCTGGCGAAAAATTCGCTTTTGGCCTGGCTGGCCTGTTCGGCGATTTCTTTGGCGGCGGCGAGTTCGGCGGTGCGCTCCGCCACCCGTTTTTCCAAGTTGAGGAACGAAATGCGCAATTGTTTCGCCATTTGGTTAAAGCTGGCGGCGAGGGTGCGAACTTCGCGGGTGGGGTAGTGGGGTGAAACGGTGGGGGTGAAATCGCCGCTGGCGAGGCGTTGGGCGGCGAGGTTGAGGTGAGCAATGGGGGCGGCAATGGTGCGAGCGGTGAGAATGCCGAGGAGGGCAGCGATCGCTAATGCAATTCCACAAAGCACAATGGTATTACGGGTGTTGGCATTGATTTGGGCCATAAAATCCGATTCCGGCATCACCACCACAATCAGCCAATCGAGACTATCCCCCACAGCAATCGGCACAACCTGGACAAACTGCCGTTCGCCCGCCAAGTCATAGGTAAAGCGCAGCGGCGCGTTGAGGGTCAAGGTACTACCCACCTGTCTGATTAATTCGTCGGTGGTCTTTTGAATACTGGGCTGGCTGCTGCGACGTGCCGCCAGTCGTTGCGATTCATCCTCTGGAGTTTGGGCCTCAATTAACGGTTTTTCCTCCGTTGATGAACCGATCAATGATCCGGACGATTGCTCCAGGATGAAGGTGGTGCCATGGGATGAACCGGGCACAGAGCGCAGAAAATCACTAATGCCCTTGAGCATATAGTCCACCCCCAGCACCCCTAAGGGACGACCTGCATTATCAAAAATGGGATGGGTGGCCGAGATTCCGAGCTTGCCATCAACGAAAAGATAAACCTCTTGCCAATCCGGTTGACGACGGGCGATCGCATCTTGATACCAATCCCGCTGCCGGGGATCATAATTAGGCTCACTTTTGAGAAACTCTGTCCGTTGCCCTTGACTATTCGTTTTCCAAATTTGAAAACTTCCCGGTTGGAAATTCGCGGTCATTTCTAACGTCAAGCCGTCCTGTTCTCGCCCTGCCCCCACATATCCCCCTTGCTCACTGCCGAAATAGATATATTGCACCGATTCATAAACCCTGATTTGTTGCCAAAAACGGCGGGCGAGTTCTTGAGGATTATCGGCTGTTAAGACATCTAATCGAAATGATTCGGCATTGAAGGCATTAATTTCAACGGGCTTTTCTAAATAGTTTTCAAGGTGTTGTTGGATGCGATCGCTCACTTCACCCTGAAGTTGTTCCGCTAGCTCATGAACTGCTTTTTCACCATTTCTTAAGGAAAACCATCCCGTCAAACCAACAGCGATTAAAATCTCGATTAAAAATGGAACAATCAATGAAAATCGGAGCGATAATCCTCGTGAGGGTAGTAGCTGGGGCATGGTTTTAATCGTTAAATATCCGCAATTTAGGCATCAATCTATCCCTCATCCTGAATGATTAAATTCAGTTGCACTGAAAACGTCTGCTGTTGGGGCTATTTTAGGATTATATTGTAGTGATTTTAGGACTATTCTGCGGTATGTTCAGAGTGAACAGAATCAATCTAACGGGAAGAATAGAACGATCCGCAAAAATACTTGCAGTTTACGGATAATGCTGATCCCCGGTGAACTGACAAAATTAGCCAGATCCCGGCAAGCCCTCACCCTAGGGGAGAGGGAACTGGAAAAATGGATCGGCTCCCCTTGCCCTCTGGGAGGTTGGGGGTGAGGGCGATCAACTTTTGTCAATCAACCAGTGCTGATCCATCACGTGCAAATGTTGACCTAGTGGACAGTCAAATGTTTATTGACGGATAGCCAAAGTCCACAATTCTTGCCTGGAGGCTTTTGCAGAAATAATTTACCCGTCACTGTCTTTTTGACTCAGCACTAGCCTGCATTGGCTTTCCCGGATCAGGGCAGCGAGCTAGAAGCTCGCACTACAGAGGATGACAGCAATGGGAGGGTGAGCCTCTGGCTCACTCCTGCTATCGAGAATGCATAGGTGTGCTATCGTTTGGCTCCCCCGGATCAGGGCAGCGAGCTAGAAGCTCGCACGACACAAGCTCAACGCAATGGTAGTGTGAGCCTCCCGCTCACTGATCCAACATTTGACCCCAATCCTCTCATGTAGGGGATACACGATGGATTGAGGATCAGGAGTGCGATCGCGCCTTAATGTTCCGTTAAGTCATCCGGGGCCAACTGCAAAATCTTATGGGTCAGCAGCATACTCTCGTTGTAAAGCACCTCTTGCCCCCAGCGTTGCAACTGTTGGCCCAAAAGCTGCTCTGTCTTTTGATCGGTGAGAGACGACACTTGATTAATCCGCAGGGATTGCGCACCGCCCCCAGCTTCCATCCGCATACAGCCCGTCGTTTCCGAACAAAGCACCGTCCCACAATCCGCCTTCGGGTTACTCGAAGCTAATTTGAGACTAATTAAATCCCCCGGAATCTCGCCCCAGTCCGCCGTTGGAATGCCGGCGAGTTCCACTTCAACGGTGCGGTTATGTTTCCCCGTCAGTTGAATCCGGCGAATATCATAATCACCGCCCTCGTAGTGGTAGCTCACCGGAGTCCATTGCAAGCGACTGGCCAACCACCCCAAAAACATTAACGCCTGGGAAGGATTGCCTTTTTCGTAGTCGATCACCACTTGATCCACTTCCCAAATATGGTTACGGCGTTCCGGGGGATCAAAGGCCTCGGCACTCAACTCTTGCCAAGGGGCTAACCGCCGCCAGTTCAGATCCGCAATCACCAAACGTTGATCAATGAGTTGCCCCAAGTTTTCTAAGTCCGCTTCCGGGTGACTGAAGCTGCTTGAATCCACAATTAAGCTGTCGCAGTCTTGGGTGAGACGTTCAAAGAGGTCAAAGTCTAGGTGTGGGGTCGCTTTCCACCAGATAAATTTCGGGAGGTCTTGGATCATCAACGCGGAGATCACACCGCCGATCCGTTCGAGGGCGTTGGCTGTACCGCGCAGGGTGATGTATTCGCAACAGACGAGGGTGCTGCCGCTGCGTTTTTGAATCGGGCAATAGGCGGAAACTTGGGCGGTGACCCCTTCATCCTCACCGACGGTGGGACAGAGGGTAATGATCCGGCAGGGGTTGGAGGCAGCGATCGCATCCGCAATCCCCACCCCCTCCAAATCCGGCGCATATTGGGCCGCCGTGCGCAAATTTTCCGGCGTTTGCTTATCACGAGCGATCAACTGACTAAACTCCGCCTGGAGTCGCTTGACCAAGGCCTGATCTGCTTGGCCCGTCACCTCAAACCCATAGGACTTTTGCGCCGCTTTAATCGCCGCTTTCGTCCGCGCCCCATTAATCCCGTCAATGGGCCCCGTATAAAACCCCAATGCCGACAAATAATGCTGCGTCCCGTCCGGCTCATAGACCAGAAAACTAAACGTCGTCGCCCGTGTGGCCGCGACACCGTCCTCACCTGTGGCATAACTTTGCCAGATTTCCCGTAAGGATGCCTCAATTTCATCAATCGAGACATCTTTCGGAGCCTGAAGCGGAACTAACGGAGGGGAAGAGGTCTGCATAATCATGATCCCTATCGGTTTTCAAACAGTGAATAGTGAACAAACAAGACAAAACAGAATTGGGTCGGGTGAACATTACCCACGAGAGCACAGGCCAAGAAATAACAGAAGGCGGGCCATTACCCACCAGAGTGATTTACAACCTGCGCCAATGACGGCCATCCCGGTTCATCAACAATTCCGCTTCCGGCGGCTGCCAGGTTCCCGCCTCATATTGAGGAATCGTACTCGGATCGGCCGGTGCTTCCCACGCACTCAAGGCAGGCGTAACCACACGCCATGCTTCCTCGACTTCATCAGCGCGGGTAAACAGGGTTTGATCCCCCAACATCGCATCCAATAACAGGCGGTGATAGGCATCAGCGGTTTGCATCCCAAAGGACGAGCCATAGCTGAAATCCATATCCACCGTCCGCGTCCGCAAGTCCGGCCCCGGCATCTTCGCTTCAAACCGCAGCGCGATCCCCTCATTGGGTTGAATCCGCATCGCTAAGATATTTTGGTTCGCCTGTTGAGCAGCGGATTTAAAAATGAGCAACGGCACTTCTTTAAATTGGATCGCAATTTCCGTCACCTTCTTCGGCAATCGCTTCCCGGTGCGGAGGTAGAACGGCACCCCCTTCCACCGCCAATTGTCGATCATCAACTTCATGGCCACAAAGGTGGGATTCAGGGATTCGGGGTTGACGTTGGCTTCTTCGCGATAGCCCGGAATCGGTTGGCCCTTCATCCAACCGGCACTATATTGCCCGCGAATCGCCGATCGCTCCAAATTATGCACATCCGCCAAATGCATCGCCTGCAACACCTTCACCTTCTCGTTGCGGATTGCGTCCGCTTCGAGGGAGTTGGGCGGCTCCATGGCGGTAATCGCCAAAATTTGCATCAGGTGGTTTTGCACCATATCCCGCAACGCCCCGGAGGTTTCGTAATAGCCGGCCCGGTCTTCTACGCCCACGGTTTCCGCTACGGTGATTTGCACATGATCGACAAATTGCCGATTCCAGAGCGGCTCAAAAATGGCGTTGGCAAAGCGAAATACGAGGATATTCTGTACGGTTTCTTTGCCGAGGTAATGGTCAATCCGGTAGACCTGTTCTTCGCGGCAGACTTCTTGGACGACACGGTTAAGGGATTTGGCAGTGCCGAGATCTTTCCCAAAGGGTTTTTCAATCACGACGCGGGTTTTCACGGGGTCGCTAATCATCCCGGCGGCTCCGAGGTTGCGGAGACCGGGTTTAAAAAAGCCCGGTGAGACGGCAAGGTAAAAGACGCGATTGCCCCGTGTTTTCCGGGTTTCGTCGAGTTCAGCGAGGAAGGTTTTCAGTTTTTGGTAGCTGTCTTGCTGATCCATGTTGCCGGAGCAGTAGAAGAGGCCCTTGGCGAAGTCTTCCCAGGCTTCTTCACTGCCGATCCCAGTGCCGAATTGCTCAACGCCTTCGCGCATCTGTTCCCGAAAATAGTCATGGCTCCATTCCCGGCGGGCAACGCCGACAATGGTCACTTCTGGGGGTAGTCGGCGTTCCTGCTTGAGTTGATAGAGGGCGGGAACGAGTTTGCGCTGGGTGAGATCGCCCGAAGCTCCGAAGATCGTGATGATTAAGGGTTCGGGGGTGCGTTCTTGTTGCAGTCCGATGCGCAGGGGATTGTCAAGTAATGTAACCATGCTGATTGGGATGGATGGGACGGGGGAGGGTGGGCGGGAGGAGACGAATCTCCCGCCGCGCCGGGTTAGGGGACGGGGGCAAGCTGATCAACTTTGGCAGCGAGGGAATCCATCAGGGATTCAAAGGGTTTGACGAATTTGTCGATGCCTTCGGCTAAGAGTTCGTCCATGACGGCATCAAGGTCGATCGCCACGTCGGGATCGGCAAGGGTCGCGATCGCACCTTCGGCCGTGCTTAAGTCCGTTTCGATCCGGTTCGCCGGGTCGCAGTGGTCGGCGCAGGCTTCGATGGTGTTGGGGGGCAGGGTGTTGACGGTGTTGGGCCCGACGAGTTCATCCACGTACATCACATCGCTGTAGGTGGGGTTTTTGGTGCTGGTGCTGGCCCAAAGCAGGCGTTGCACAGTCGCGCCTTGCGCTACGAGGGCTTGCCAGCGATCGCTACTGAAAATCTCTTTGTATTTTTGATAGGCGATCTTGGCATTGGCGATCGCAATTTTGCCCTTCAATCCCTGCAATTTCGCTGCGGTGGCCTCATCCACCCCAGCGGCAAGTTTGGCATCAAGGCGATCGTCAATATTGCTATCGATCCGGCTGAGGAAGAAACTCGCCACAGACTTAATCGAGCCAATCTCGTGGCCCGCTGCGGCCCGCTGTTCAAGACCCGCAATATAAGCCCACGCCGTCTCAATGTAGCTCTGCACCGAAAAGAGCAGCGTCACATTGACACTGATCCCCGCTGCGATCGTCGCCGTCACGGCGGGCAACCCTTCCGGCGTGCCAGGGATTTTGATCATCACATTCTCGCGGCCGATCGCCTCGGCATAGCGCCGGGCCTCGCGGATGGTGGTGTCGGTATCTTTGGCGATCGTCGGCGGGACTTCAATACTCACATAGCCGTCTTGACCCTCCGTGGCATCATAGACCGGCTTGAAAATATCGCAGGCGGCTCGAATATCGTCAAACACAAGGGATTCATAAATCTCCGTGATTGATTTTCCGGCTTTGATCCCCGCCGCAATATCCGCGTCGTAGATTTTGTTGCCCGCGATCGCTTTTTCAAAAATAGCCGGATTAGAGGTAATCCCACAGATGCCCCGTGAGGCAATCAACTCCTTAAGCTGCCCGGATGCGATTAAATCTCGGCTGAGATTATCCATCCAGATACTTTGGCCATAGTCTTTAGCGATCGCCAAAATAGGGTTAGTAATGGTCATTGGGTCAATACTCCTGGTCATAACAATGCGACATCGATAGTTAAGATCTCTGCGATGGTGTCGAACAGAGAATCGTTAAACTCTGAAATTACGGGCGATCGCGGTTCGCCCGATCTTGAATAAAAGATTCCACTAACTGCACATCCTCCTGGGAACCGATGATCAGCGGTGTGCGTTGATGTAATTCACTGGGAACCACATCCATCAATGGGCCGAGTCCAGTGCTGGCTCGTCCCCCTGCCTGCTCAATCAAGTAGGCCAAGGGAGCCGATTCATACAGCAAGCGTAACTTACCATCCGGTTTGCTCCGTGTTCCCGGATACAGAAATACCCCCCCTTGCATTAAGATTCGGTGAATATCTCCCACCAACGCGCCACTGTAGCGAGCCGTGTATCCTTCATGGCGATGGACGTAGCGAATGTAATCCCGGAGGGAATCTTCCCAGGCCCAGAAATTCCCTTCATTGACGCTGTACACCGGGCCATGTTCGGGAATCTTGACATATTCCTCCGCGAGAATAAATTCGCCTAAACTGGGGTCGAGGAAGAACGAATGCACCCCATCGCCGACGGAATACACCAGCACCGTTGCCGGGCCGTAGAGCATATAGCCCGCTGCAATTTGCTTGTGGCCGTTTTGAAGTAGATCCGTGGCTTTGCCATCGAGGTCATCACCTTCCTGCTGCCGGATTGAGAAAATTGACCCAACATTGAGGTTAATGTCTACATTGGAGGAGCCATCAATGGGGTCGTAAAGTAGGGTGTAGCGACCAATGGGGCAGTTTTCCGGAATGTAGTAGGGGTCTTCCATTTCTTCCGAGGCGAGGCGACAGATCAGGCCACTCTGCTTGAACACGGAGATAAACACCTCATTGGCATACCAATCCATCCGCTTGACGGATTCACCTTGGACATTCACATCACCGGTAAACCCCAAAGCATTAGCCATGAGTCCGGCCTGACTAAGCCGCCGGGAAATTAATTTCGCGGCGAGGCCGAGGCGATTCATGATGGCACTGATGTCTTGGGCTTCGGGGGCCAGTAATGACGAGGCCTTGCCGGTTTTCATCAGTTGCTGAAGCACATGGCGAGATAGGGTGGTACAGTCTCGATCGAGAGTCTGATGGGGGGATGTGGAACTTTCTGTTGCGACCATGGATGGCCCTCCGTTACAGCCTGAGGATAGAAACAGTCCATCGGCCCGCCCTCAACTTAATGGGGGAGAGTTATGGCCTTCTACCTCATGTCCCATGATAGGAAGTCCCTCGGCGAACCCCCACAAGCTTCATACTCTTTCAAGAAAATTGATGAAGCGATCGCCGTTGTTTAAGGGTTGTCGTAAGAGTCGTGACCGTGTGGAAATCTGGGGATCAAGACGGGGGCCAGCCCGGTGCAGCGCATTATGCAGCAGGGATGGCGGTGTATTTTTTGGGGGATCTATCTCTGCGATCGCATCTCCTCATCCCGACGATCCATGAAATACCCAGCGTCCCAAGGGGTTCAGGTTTCAAAAAAAAGGCCGCGATCGTGGCCTTTTTTTGAAATTAAATTGAATTAACTTGCCATGGGATCACATTCGATCATTATGGTATTGATGCTTAATGCAGAGATACATTACCACTTCTTATCTATGCAATGGAGTGATCCCAGCATTACAACGCTTTAATCTTCATCCCAGGCTTCCACGAGGAGAATTTCACTGACGGGATCTTGCATCGAAAAGCCAAACTCAAGGAGTTCATGCTTCCAGAAGCTCCAATCGTCGCCGTAGAGGAACGCAATTTTCCAAATATTATCGCCCGGCTTGAGGATATTGGAATCCACCAATGAGCGCACTTTGCGTTGTAACTTCACCATCGGGTGAGCAACTTGTTGAGTCATACGCTTTCTTTCAGTTTTATTGAGGTAGTGGTTTTAAATGTTGTCCTGTTGTCTCCCATGCTGACAATTTTCACGAGGGGGAGACCCTAAAGAAGTGAGGTTCACTGCATATTTATCTATCTTAAAGTGGTGCCAATGTGCAAGACCTGGGGGTGAAATGACGTAAATGTTTAGATTGTCTTAAGATTTGGGCGATCGCTCCCAGAGCAACATGACACGTTTTAATTAGTGGATTACGGCGGATTACTAGAGTGCAGTAATAGCGGGAGTTCAAGCCGCCTAACCTACCCTATCATTAAACATTATTTTAGCTGTGCCGTAGCCCTACGATCAAGCCAAGCCCCACGTAGTAACTAGCGATCGCATCTCTAGACGTTCGATCAACCACCGGATGCGAGCTTAGGCCTCATCCTCCGTCATTACCTTTTCAATCGCTTGATCCAACACGCTTTGAAGAACGGGAGACAGGTTGCGATTGAGGCGACCGGCGCGAATATATTCGGCGTAGGTGTCTGCTTCGATGTCCACGAGTTCTTCGCGGAGTTGCTCCATGGTGATGGCGAGGAGTTGGGGGTTTTGGGTTTGCAGTTTGGTGATCCCGTCTTCCACGTCCCGCAGTTGGCCGCGCACCAGTTGCTGTTGATAGCGGTAGAAGTCGGGGTCAATGTCGGGGGATTGTTCCACCTCAGCGAGGAAATTGAGAACGCGATTGAGGGCGGTACGGCGGGCGATCGCTTCGGAATAGGCCTGGCGTTGGGGTTGATCTCCCACTAGATCCAACCGTTTGAGAAAAACCTGTGTGGTCAGTCCCTGCACGAGGAGTGTGAACAGCACCACCCCAAAGACGGCATCGATAATTTCTTGGCGACCGTCGAGGATCGTGGGGACACTGAGGGCCAAGGCAATGGATACGCCGCCCCGCAGGCCGCCCCACCAGAGCACGGTAAATTCGCGCCAGTTGAAGGTGCTGCCCTTGAGGGCGTTGCTGAGGTAGCCGAGACCGAAAATGACCACGAAGCGCGTGCCGACGACGGTGAGGATGGCGATCGCAATCAGATCCAGATTCTTACTCAAACTGCCAAAGTTAATCTGATCGCCAATCAGCAAAAACACGATGGAATTGACAAAAAAGGCGAGAAACTCCCAAAATTCCGAGACAATCAAGCGCGTCCGGGGGTTCATGCCAATTCGAGAGCCAAAATTCCCCAAAATTAGCCCCACCGTTACCACCCCAATCACCCCCGATCCCCCCAATTCCTCCACGAGGAGATAGGTTCCGTAGGCAGAAACGAGGGTTAAGGATTGTTCGACAAGGGGAAAGTCAAACCGCTGCGTCAGGTAGGAAATGCCATAACCAATTAAACAGCCCAACCCCGCCCCAATCCCCACGAATGTGCCAAACCGGGCCACCGTGACGGGAATCGAAAATTCTTCCACACCCAAGGGAATCCCCACCAACAGCAGGAATGCCACCACCGCCACGCCATCATTAAAAAGGCTTTCCCCTTCCATCACTGTGGTGAGGCGTTTCCCGGCTCCCAGTTCCCGAAAGAGGGCGACGACGGAGACGGGATCGGTGGCGGCGAGGCTCGCCCCCAGCAGCAGGGCGATGGGGAGGGAGAGGCCGGTAAATTGGCTAACGGGGAGGGCAACACCGAGGATTGAGATAATCACACCGGCGATCGCAAACAACCCCACCGGAACCAAACTTTCTTGTAGATCCCGCCAGCGAATATTCCACGCCGCCTCAAACAACAGGGGCGGCAGAAATATTTCTAAAATCAATTCCGGCGACAGGTTCACCAAGCGCACATTTACAAACGCCAACCCCAAGCCCACAATCACCAAGAGCAGGGTATAGGGAATGCGGCGAAACCAGCTAAAAATTCGAGACACCGTCGCCACACTGAGGGACACGGTGAGCACCACTAAAAATTGTTCTAGATTTTGCTTGATGACGGCATCGGCAGATGTGGCAGCCTCAAATTCCATAGGTTTTTCTAGGGGTGGGTGTTCTTGGGCGATCTTAACGGGTTTGGAGAAAGGCTGTTAAGCGATGAGGAGGGCGGGTAGTACCTCCGGAGCCAAGCGGGGGCCGTATTGGGTCACGACCTTGGCGGCGGCTTGGGAGGCGAGATGACCCGCAGCGGCGTAGTCCATGCCGTGGGTGATGCCGTAGAGGAAGGCCCCGGCGTAGGTGTCGCCCGCGCCGACGGTGTCGATCGCATCCACAACCACCGCCGGGATTTCGTGGAGGGTGTCGCCATCGAAAACAAGGGAGCCTTGGGGGCCTTGGGTGAGGGCGAAGGTTTGGGAAATGGTTTTGAGGTAAGCGATCGCATCCTCCAGACTCTCAGTTTGGGCCAGTTCCAACGCCTCGGATTCATTGGCAAACAAAAGATCCACCCCAGAACCGATAATCTCCAACAGCCCCGGCCGGAAAAACTTCGCCATGTTCGGATCAGAGAGGGAAAAACTCGTTTTCGCCCCCGCCGTTTTCCCCAAAATCAACGCCGCCACCGCTGCCTCTTTACCCGTGGGAGAGGTGACTAAATAGCCTTCGGTGTAGATATATTTCGACTGATTCAAGGCCCGCTGATCAATTTCGGTGGTGGAAATCGCCCCGGAAATACCGAGAAACGTATTCATGGTGCGATCGGCATCGGGCGTAACCAACACCAAACATTTCCCCGTGATCCCATCACCCCGGTGTTGATGTTGCAAATTCGTATCTAGGCCACATTCGAGCAGATCCGCCATAAAAAAACCGCCCGTTTCATCGTTGGCCACCTTACAGGAATAAAACCCCTTCCCCCCCAATTGCGCCACGGTCACGAGGGTATTCGCCGACGATCCCCCGCTGGTTTTTTTCGGCTCTAAATTCTTGAGGGCGGCGGTAATTTCCCCCTGGCGTAATTCATCCACCAGGGTCATCACGCCTTTGTCTATGTTCAGGTCGGCGAGTTGCTCCGGTGTGACCTCATATTCCATATCCACCAGCGCATTCCCAATCCCATACACGTCATACATAATGCTGTCTTGCCATAATTATTTAACCGTTCTTCAGTTAATCATATTGATGGCGGTTTACAGCTTGTTCACCCATTGCCCTCACCCCAAACCCTTCTCCCACGGGGCTATTATCCATAACCCAAGCAGTGGTTTCCCCCAGTCGGGGAGATGAAATCCCCGCCTCAGAGCGAAAACCCGTTTTAACGGTTTCCAGAGTAGGCTTCAGCCTACTTTCGCTCTGAGCCAAGACCTTCAGTTCTTGGCGGATCGGGGTTCGGCAGACTCATGCTCACTGATGGATCAGATCAGCAGTCGCACGGGGCGAGGGGCTTTTGATCTGTCTGTGATGATGTCTGAACAAGCTGTCAATTTAAACTCTCATGGCCTGGCTCTGCTGGGTCATGTTCACCAGGGAGGCTCTGCTTGCCTAACGAGCATGGGGTTTTTCGCTTGGAGCGCGTTAGGCGTTAGCGATCGCACTATTCGAGTTTTGCACCGCGCTTTGGCTGGGTTGCCAATCTTCGTTGTGCCACACTTGGCCATCAAGGGCCATCTTTTCGATCGCACTCGCTAAACGTAACGCTTTTAAAGCTTGTTCACCCCCCACCGAGGGTTTTTCGCCACCGCGCACACAGTTCACAAAATGTTCTAGCTCGGCGTGGAGGGGTTCAATATTGCTGGTGTAGACTTTTTCGATTAGGCCGTCCTGACGGTAGAGGACTTGGCCGTAGTCCGTCATGCAGTTGGCGGTAGTTTGGCGGTGGATGAGGATTTCGTTATTGAGAAAATCTGCTTCGGTGAGGGAATGTTTACAATGGGCGGCAATGCGGCGGATTTTGCGGTGGGTGACTTTGCTAGAGGTGAGGGTGGCGACGATGCCATTGGCAAAGCCGAGGGTGGCGGTGACGTAGTCGAGATAGCCGGAATCGGAGGCCCGGCTACCGCTGGCGGTGACTTTGACCACGGACGATTTCGCCAATTCCAGCATTAAATCAATGTCATGGATCATCAGATCCAAGACGACGGACACATCATTGGCGCGATCGGAATAGGGACTCATGCGATGGGCCTCGATCGCTAGTAATTCCTCTGTGGCCAGGACTTTGCTCAATTCTTGGAAGGCGGGGTTAAAGCGTTCAATGTGGCCGACTTGGAGAATGCAATGGGATTCGGCGGCGGCATTGACGAGGGATTCGGCTTCGGTAATACTGGCGGCGATCGGTTTTTCGATCAGGACGTGAACCCCAGCGCGGAGGCAATCCATACCGACCCGATGGTGCAGCCGGGTGGGGACGGCAACACAGACGGCATCCACGTGGGGAAAGAGGTCGTGATAGTTTTCAAAAAAACGGATGCGGTATTTGCTGGCAGTGTCGAGACCGCGCTCGACGTTGAGGTCAGAGATGCCCATCAGTTCCACGTCTTTGAGCAAACTAAGGACGCGGGTATGATGTTGACCCATGTTGCCTACGCCAATAACGCCGATGCGGATGGGTCGATGCAGAGGGCGCTGAGGGGTCACGGTGTGTTGTGCGTTGCTCATGCTGGTTGTGCTCCTCTATGACTCTCTATCATGCGTCTGATCAGCGTTTTGACGGTTGCTTGGTTTCACCCAAATCGTATCACAGTCTTAAGGAGTGCAAAGAATCTTCACGGTTTTTGCTCGTATTCTTGACGCTTGGGGCGACCTTTGCCAGTCTGATTGGCTAAATCATCGCTGCATTATCAAAGGGGGAGGGGCGATCGCAGGTGTCAACCTGTGTCACTTTTTGAGTTGTCCCCTCCCGGTGGGCTACTCCGTCAGGGCAGCGAGCGAGAAGCTCGCACGACAGAAGCTCAACGCAATGGGAGTGCGAGCCTCTGGCTCGCTGCTTTCTCTCATGAACTGGCCAATCCATAGCGAGCGAGAAGCTCGCACGACAGAGGATTGACCGTAACTGAGATGTATTCCTTTAGGATGCTGGGGGCTGGGGGCTTAACTCAGCTTGGAATGCCTGTAAGTTGCGGGGTCTATACTGCTCCAAATTTCGCCAACGGGTGATCACACTGCTATGCAGTGCAGCCTGCGATCGCTTCACGGTTCGATAGTGGGGTGGAAAAAGTGACCAAAATCCCTGTGGTTTAAAGTCCCGATCGAGGGTTGGATTGACCTTTAGCTCGCCAATGCAGGTGAGATCAAAGTCTAATCCGAGGGCTTTCGCTTGTTCGATCATCCACAGGAGGGCGGCATTGGATAAGGGGGCATTGGCTTGGGTGCCGCCGCCAACGCAGCCATGATCGCCGGGGAACAAGACTTGATGGAGGGGGCGTGGATCTCCCTGCTGACGTTCCATGAGGGTGGCATCAAAGGTGGTGCGGTATTCATCGATGGCGATCGCATGGGCTGCATTTTCAATCTGTGCCCCTAGTTTTGTATCGTGAAAGCGATACTGCTCCCGATTCAAGAACCGATCGAGGGGCACACCATTGATTAAGTTGGGAACCCCCAACGCGCCGACGGTATCCCAACAGCCCAGTAAGGTGATGGGGGTAGTCTGACTGTATTGGGTGCGAAATGCTTCGATGGCGGCATTGTGGCGGTGTGCTGAACTGTCGTGGCGATCGCGACTCCGTTGGCGGTAAAGCTCGTAGGCCTGGGGCGCACGGCGAATGTTGTCGCGGGTGACGAGTCCCAAGAGGCTGATCATGCCCGCCAAACTCCGGACGGTGTAAGCACCACGACTAAACCCGAACAGATAAATTTCATCGCCGGGCACATAATTAAGGCTCAAAAACCGATAGCCATCCTGAATATTGCAGTCAATCCCCTTGCCGGCAATGCCCCCAGTCCACTTTCGCACCTTGCTTTCTGTGCCAACGCCTTCGTCATAGAAAACAATTTGGGGAATGCCTTGGCTATCTAGGGGGGTAATGCCTTGGGCTATTTTGACAACGTTGGTGGGATAGGGGCTTTCGAGGCGTTGCCAGGTTCCATCACAACAGACAATGAGCCGTTTTTTAAACTGTGGGGTTGCGTCCATGGGTCTAAATTTTTTGATCGTGTGTCTGGTACTACAGCCATATTCGTGCTTTTACTGTATCCGAGAATTTATGCGGTTTTTGGGAATCCCGGCGGCGATCGCACCTTCCACCGCCCGGCTATACTGGTGAAGATCTTGCCCCCTCCCTATCCCTATGGAATTGTCCACGGTATCAAGTCCTTTGGTGAGCCGCGATCGCCTCTTGGCGGCCTTCGGGGATTTTCTCAATCTGGATGTGGGAGCCGGGGATGCAGCCTTGGATACGGTGCAGACCTACCGCCGTCAGGTGCAGCAGTTTTTAGGATGGTGCGATCGCCACAACCTCGATCCGGGGCAACTGGTACAGGACGATATTAAACGCTATCGCTATTGGCTGGTGCAAGATCAGCAATTCAAACCGGCCACAGTGGCGCTCAAACTCTCAGTGGTGCGGCGTTTTTACCAAGCAGCGGTGAATCGGGGCCTGGTTCCGTTTAACCCAGCCTTAGGAGTCCGTCCCCCCCGCGAAAAACGTGACCCCGCTGAACGGATTACCTTTCTTGAAACATCAGAAGTGGAGCGACTTTTGGCCGCTGTGCCCTGGCCCGATGCCGGGATTACCCCAACGGCGGAATTACAACGGTTGCGCGATCGCGCCCTGCTGGCGATCATGGCCCTCGAAGGCCCCCGCACCGTCGAACTGCACCGCGCCAATGTGGTGAACGTCCTCCAACAGGGCCAAAACTACGGCATCCGCGTCGAAGGCAAACGCAATATTCGCATCGTCCCCCTCACCCCCGCTATTGCCCAGGTCTTAATGACGTATCTCGATATGCGGCGCGATCGCGGCGAACGCTTCACCACCCAAACCCCCCTCTTTATCGCCGTCGGCAATCGAGCCAAAGGAAAACGCCTCTCTCGGCGCGGTATCCGGCTGATCGTCGATCGCCACCTCACCGCCACCCACCTCAAGCACGCCGCCGGGCGCACCATTTCCGCCCACAGTCTCCGCCACACCGCCGGAACCCTCGCCCTCCGCGCCGGGGCGGAACTGCGCCAAGTCCAAGACCTCCTCGGCCATGCCGATCCCCGCACCACTTGTATTTATGCCCATGTGGCCGATCGCTGGGAGAATAACCCAGCCCTGAAGTTGGGGATTGAGCTTTAACTCAGGGGCGATTCGTCCCAGAGGCTCCTAAAATGAAAAGAGTTTTTGGGTGAGGGCCAAGATGATGGAATGGTCGATTGCGGATGTGCAGGGGTTAGCCATTGTGGATCGTGAGATCGGCTCGCACCGCTTTCGCCCCGCTGAATATGAACTCGTCCGGCGGGTGGTCTATCATACGGGGGATCTCGATTATGCCGGGCTATCGGGCTTTGCCGAAGGTGCGATCGCATCGGGAGCCGCCGCCCTCGCTGCCCGCAGCGCCATTATTGTTGATGTGCCCATGGTCATGACCGGCATTCTCCCCACCATCCAAAGCACCTTTTGTAATCCCGTTTTCTGTGCCAGCGCCGTCCCCCCCGATGCCCAAGACCCGCGATCCCTCGTTGCCCAAGGCATGGTTTCCCTCGCCAACCAATACCCTGAAGCTATTTTCGTCGTCGGCCAAGACATTACCGCCCTCAATGTCTTAATTGAATTAATCGAAGCTGAAGACATTCAGCCCGCCCTCGTGGTGGGGGCGGCAGCGGGTTTCATGGATGCTGATGTGTCCAAAGAACGCCTCCAGGATTCCATGGTTGCCAATATTCGCGTTAGTAGCCGCAAGGGTGGCCCTGGGGTGGCGGTGGCGTTGGTGAATGGTTTGGTGGCGTTGGCGGCTCATGCGTATCTGCAAGAGTGAACGCTTGGCAGCTTGGGCCACGGCAGGATAACCACCACACCCGCATTCAGGCCCCAGTGTCCACCAGCATTGATTTATGGCGATCCTAAATCAATCGGAGATTCTGATCTCCTCATCAACAAGGAGCTTCAGCCCCTTGCCTGTTCATGAATCAAATAGGATTGCCATAGATCAATAGAATTGTGATGGATCGATGATGATGCCCAGTTGCTCTTCCATGAGTTGGGCCATCATTTCTGGGGTGAGGGGGCCGTCCGCTGCTCTCGGCCCTTGGAGAAATCGTTTGATGGTTATTTTGCGATCGCGAAAATCCCGGACAAAATCCCGAACTATTGTTAAACCGTCGATCTCCGCCTCCGCCTCCTCGATCATCTGCTCAAACATATCAATGTGTTGCCGCTTCGCCTGACGGTAGACCGTCACCATTTCGCCTTCGTGGGTATGATTGCGCAAATGCCGCAATTCCGCCTTAATCCCCTCGTATTGGTTCCGCAGGTTTTGATTTTCCTGGCGCAATTTTTCACAGGTGCGCTCCACATCATCCCCCTGTTCCACCGCTGTCACAGTGTCCTCAAAACTCTGCTGCTCCAATTCGAGCAGCCGCGCAAAATCTCCGTCCTGATAGGCGCGGTTGATTTCCTTCATGATTTCGGTGTTTTGGCTGTGGGTGTCTTGATCGGTGGCGCGATCGGGGTGATATTTGGCGGCGAGGCGGAGAAAGGTTTGGCGCATTTCGCGCTGATTTTCGGGGGCGGCATCCCGTGCGGAGGGCGATCGCGCCCCGGTTTCGGCTCCCGATGGGTCAAACCCCTGGGAATCGTCGTCATCGTCAAACATTCCCTCAAAGTCCGCAAACGGATTACCAAATGGATCTGCATCGTCGTCCCCTTGGCCGGGAATCGCTCGCTCACTCAGCACCCCTTGCCATTGCAGCGATCGGTAGAGGCGTTGAATCTTAGTTAAGCTCTGTTTGCCAAATTTGCGCGTGGTGAACAGCTCCGTAAACAGGCTGTGAATCTCCTCGTCGAGGGCTTCCAGTTTTGCCCTCGGTTCGGCGGATCGCTCAAACATTTCGGTGATCAGCGATCGCATCTCGTTAATAAAATTATCCAGTTCGGTGCGCTTGCGGCGAATCTGCTTCAACAGCCAAGCGCGATCGGCATTGAGGGCAGCCAACTGCTCATGAAACGACGACAGCGCAAGGGCTGGCCCGGAAGAAGATGATGTGGGGACTGATCTCTTGGTTTTCGCCTTGCGTCGTGCCATGGCTCACGCTCCCTAAACTATTTTGCATTAATCCACAGCCTAGCGAATTTTGACACCCTGCAAAATCCCCCTCACGCTCTGGTTGGCTCACCCCTTGACCCCGTTATTCCTGAGACCGCCCTGAACGCCTTGGGACTCCAGCTACGGCAGAAACGCTGAAGCATAGAACCTGTTTGAATCTGAATATTGCTTTACAAAAATTAATTTTTTGCCCCTGAAACTGTTACAAACTTTCGGGTTCCATCCCTTGTGCGATCGCACCCCAAGTCGCTCCGAAAATCCAGCAAACCCAAGCAGGGTCATACACCCCAATCCCACACCCTGCCGCATTTTGTAAGAATTAATAAGATTTTTCGACGCTCCGTTCCCCCCTCCTTTATGATAGGGGTTAAACTTTGTAAAAAATTGTAAGAAAACGGAGGTTTTACATTGGCTATTCCTCTCCTAAACTATGCGCCGAACAGTCAAAACAGCCGCGTAGCTGGATACGAAGTGGGCACCGACGAACAACCCGTGATTTTCTCCACGGATCGTGTGATGTCTAGCGAAGATATGGGCAACGTCATTGAGGCGGCCTATCGGCAACTGTACTTCCATGCCTTCAAGGCAGATCGCGAAGCGGTGCTGGAATCCCAACTGCGCAACGGCAACATCAGCGTGCGTCAGTTTGTGCGGGGCCTGGTGCTGTCTGATCGGTACAAACGGAGCTTCTACGACCTCAACAACAACTATCGGTTCGTTGAGCAAACCGTCCAACGGGTTTTAGGTCGTGATGTCTACAGTGAGCGGGAAAAAATCGCCTGGTCGATTACCGTTGCCACCAAAGGGATCGAAGGCTTCATTGATGAATTAATCAATTCCGATGAATATCTCGAAAACTTCGGCGATACCATCGTTCCCTACCAACGTCGCCGCTCCTTGCCGAGCCGTGACCAAGGGGAAATGCCCTTTAACCTCAAGTCGCCGCGTTACGACGCTTACTACCGCTCGATCTTTGGGTTCCCTCAAATCGTGTGGCAAAATTCCGTGCGTCGCTTTGTGCCCCAAGAGAAGCAAGCCAAGGCGGGCGATCCGTCCAACTTCTTGGCTGCGGCTCGGAGCCTCAGTAGTGCCAAAGGGGTCAACACCCCCCGCGTGTCCACCTCAACGGTGAGCATGAGTTCTGTGCCCTATCGGAAGCTGAATGTTTCCATTGGCCCGGAATCCTAGTGCTTCAGTGAACTGATTTAACGTGGATTTCACGCACAGGAAGTCCTAAGGTAACAAGGGTGTTGGGCGATCGCTCACAAATTTTGTTAGCTTGGGGCTTCCTTTTTAATGTCTAGATCTCACGATCGGTCAAGGAACGTCAAACCATGCCCCTGATGCGCTATTGGACTGTATTACGACTGTTTTGGAGCACAGCGATCGCGGCGGAATTGGAATACCGGATCAATTTTGCGATCGCCTTCCTCAGCAGTTCCCTCAACCTCACCGGCAGCCTCTTCGGCCTCTTCCTCTTCTATCGCACCGGCTACGAATTCGAGGGCTGGACCTGGCCCGAAGCGATGATCGTCCTCGGCGTGTTCACCCTCCTCCAAGGCTTTGCCGCCACCTGCCTCGTGCCCAACCTGAATCGCATTGTCGATCAGGTGCAAGAAGGAACCCTCGATTTTGTCTTGCTCAAACCGATTAGCAGTCAATTTTGGCTCTCAACCCGGACGGTGTCCCCCTGGGGCGTGCCGGATCTCATTTTCGGCGGTGCGATTATTCTCTACGGCGGCTCACAACTGCACCTGCATTGGTTCGACTATGGCGCGGGCGTGCTCCCCCTGCTCTGTGGGGCGATGATTCTCTATAGTTTGTGGTTCATGCTCGGTGCGATGAGCATTTGGTTTGTGAAAATCTACAACGTCACAGAGGTGCTGCGGGGTCTGCTCGAAGCGGGGCGGTTTCCGATGGTGGCCTATCCCGCGACCTATCGCCTGCTCTTTACCTTTGTGATCCCGGTGGCGTTTTTAACGACGATTCCTGCTGAGGTGATTTTAGGACGGGGTGAACCGATCTGGCTCTGGGGATCGGCGGGGTTAGCGATCGCCCTCCTCGCCATTGCCCACCAATTTTGGCAATTCGCCCTCCGCTTCTACACCAGCGCCTCCAGCTAAACCCATTGCTCACCCTGGTTGACTGACAAAATTAACCAGATCCCGGAAAGCCCTCACCCTCAGATGTTGGCGACAGGGGCGATTGATCTCGCTTTGAGAAGCATGGCAGATGGCTTATATTAAGTAATAATACTCATGCAAGTCACGAGTCTTAAATCATTCGGTAGTGCGTCAAAATGATGTGGGTTTGGTAAAGTAGAGGAATCGTTACCACTGCACTAAAACTATGGAATGTCGGCTCTGCGGTCATCCCAAAACCCACAAACACGGCAAAATGCCCAATGGTCATCAACGCTACTTCTGCCCTCACTGCCAGCAAACCTTTGCCGAGAGTTTTGACACCCTCTACTACTATCGCCATGTTACTCCGGAGCAGATTGAGCAAGTACTTCAAGCCCACAGTGAAGGCACTAGCTTGCGAGGAGTCAGCCGCATCAGCGGATTAGCCTATAACACCGTGGTCAGTATTATTCGTGCCGCCAGTGCTAAAGCTTTGCTGGTTCATAACGACCAAGTGCAGGGCGTGGAAACGGAGGACGTGAGTGCTGATGAGATGTGGTCATTCGTGAAAAAAAAACAAACAATGCTTGCCCGAAGAAGTTGAAGTAGGCGATTGCTGGATTGCGATGAGTTTGGCAGATTCGAGCGGGTTAATCTTGACAGCACGAGTGGGGAAACACACCGATGAACTGATTGAAGAACTGGTGGTGAGCACGGAGGGAAAGACCCATTGCCAGCAATGGAATAGTGACAACTGGGGAGGATATGAGCGGGTACTGCCGCTGGAAATTGAGCACTACATTGGCAAAGACCAAACGCAACGGTTGGAGCGTACCAATGGAATTATCAGGCAGCAGACGGGTAGGTGGCATCGACGACAGAACAAGTTTGGCAAACTGTGGCAGCAGACAAAGGTGACGGTGCGTTTAGTGGTGAGTTATTTCAACTGGATCTGGCAGCACAGTCGCTACAAGAGCACGGCGGCACAACGAGCAGGATTGACTGACCATCGCTGGAGTTGGCAGGATATCCTCTCCTTCCCCACAATAATCTAATGCACTACCGGACAATCAATGCCGCAGGGCGTATCTACAACCATTGTGTTGCCCTCCACAAACGGTACTACCGAATGTGGGGCAAGCACTTGAACTGTGCCCGACTACAAAAACACATCGCCAAGCTCCGTAAACGGAACCCCTGGTGGTTGCAAGTGGGTTCTCAAGCCGTACAGGATATCTGCCAACGGATTGAGAAAGCCTATCAACTCTTCTTCAAGCACAACAAAAAAGGCGTTCACCCGCCAAACTTTAAGAAGACCCGAAAGTACAAATCCTTCACCCTCAAGCAAGCTGGGTACAAATTCCTCGGTGGCAACCGGGTCAGGATTGGCAACAAAGTCTATCAATATTGGCACTCTCGTCCCATTGAGGGCAAGGTCAAGACCGTGACGATTAAACGAACTCCCTTGGGAGAACTGTTCATGATTGTCACGGTAGATACCCTGTCAGAACCCCAAGTCAAAACCGAGACAGGTAACATTGCTGGTTTTGATTTTGGACTCAAGACGTTTCTGACCTGTTCGGAGGGGTTCAATCTTGATGCACCCTTGTTCTTCAAGCAGTCACTCAATGCAGTTCGCAAAGCGAGTCGAGAGTTGTCCCGTAAGCAAAAGGGTTCAGCGAATCGAGAACGTGCCCGATTGAACTTAGCCCGCAAGCATGAAGATATTGCCCATCGACGGCGGGACTGGTTTTGGAAGTTGGCTCACCGCCTGACGAATCAGTTTGATGTGCTGTGTTTTGAAACCTTGAACCTCAAGGCGATGCAGCGGCTCTGGGGGCGTAAGGTGAGTGATTTGGCGTTTCGGGAGTTTCTGCAAATCCTGGAGTGGGTGGCGACGAAGAAGGGGAAGCGGGTGGTCTATGTTGACCGCTGGTTCCCTTCGAGCAAGACCTGTTCAAGTTGTGGTCATATTTTGGAGCATCTGGATTTAGAGACTCGCCATTGGCGGTGTCCCAGTTGCTCGGCAGAGAATGACCGGGATGAGAATGCGGCGATGAATATTAAAGTGGCTGGGGCTTCAGCCATTGGGTGAGGTGATGTCAGACAGGCGTTGCCTGCTATTGCTGTTTGATCCCAGAATCCCCCGTTTTCTAAACGGGGGAGTAAGTCAACCAAAGCCCTGCGTCTCTCCGTCACCCCAACGCAATTTGTAGCTCTGGCCGCCAGCAATCGAGAGTTACAACTGGAGAGAAGCGCCACCGGAGAATTAATCGTGAATCCACCCACAGGCTGGAGAACCGGACAACAACATTGGAGGATTGCCGGAGAATTGTATCTCTGGTGGCGAAATTGTGGTGAACCCGGTCAAGCGTTTGACTCTTCAAGTGGATTTATCTTGCCCAATGGTGCGATTCGCTCGCCTGATGCGTCTTGGATCTGTCAAGAGCGCTGGGATGCCCTGACTGAGGCCCCGCTCCAGACGTTTCCACAGATTTGCCCGGATTTTGTGGTGGAATTCCGATCCGCTTCCGATCCGCTGAAGGAATTGCAAGCCAAAATGCACGAGTATCTAGACAATGGTGCAGCGTTGGGTTGGCTGATTGATCCACAGACTAGAACTGTGGCACTGTACCGAGCGGGTGCAGACGTTGATGTTTTGGTGAATCCGCTGACGTTATCAGGTGAGCCAGTCTTACCAGGCTTTCACTTGGATTTAAACCGAGTTTGGGCTTAAGGGGGCGGGCTACAGGGGGGCGATCGCCTCTTCTTCCTCCTGCCCCTGACAGTCGGCACAAAGTCCGAAAAATTCCAGAGTGTGATAGTACACCTTGAATTGGTGGGAGGCTTGTAATTGGTGTTCGAGTTCATGCACCGGGCATTCTGCAATGGGAATCGAGCGGCCACAATTGAGACAGGTGAGATGGTGCTGATCCTGTTGGACGGGGCTATAGAGGGATTCGCCATTGGTGAGGGTGCGCACTTTCACCAAGCCGTCGAGCTTAAGGCCTTCGAGGGCGCGGTATACCGTCGCGAGTCCCATATTTTGCTGGGTTTGGCGCAGTTCAAGATAGAGGTCTTGGGCGGAAATGGCGTGGTGGAGGGTTTTAAGGAGACGGAGAATTTTTTCTTGGGAGCGGGTGCGGGTCTTCATTCGCTGCGGTTCAGCTTGCGCGGATGCCCTTTAGTATACGAGAAAGCTGAATCCCTCGGAGCGAATCTTCCCGTACCCGAATAGAATGGGGGATGTGCTGTTTTGGTGGGAGTTCCATGGCTCATTTTCAAGCTCGAATCTATGTCACCCTACGCCCTTCGGTGCTTGATCCGGCGGGAGTGGCGGTCTGTTCTGGACTGCATCAACTGGGGTATGAGGCGGTGGAGTCGGTACGGATTGGTAAATATATTGAAGTGGCCCTCGATGCGGTGGATCAAGGGGAAGCGTCCCAGCAGTTAGATCAAATGTGCGATCGCCTTTTGGCCAACCCGGTGATTGAAAACTATCGGTTTGAACTCAACGAACTCGCGTCAACCTAGGCCGCCTCACTCGTTTAGATTCCGCTTTTGTAGGTTGAAACAAAAATCATGAAATTTGGCATTGTTGTGTTTCCGGGTTCTAACTGCGATCGCGATGTGGCCTATGTCACTCGTGATGTCATCGGCCAACCGACGCGGATGATTTGGCATCAAGACACGGATTTGAGTGATCTCGATGTGGTGATCGTGCCGGGGGGGTTTAGCTACGGGGATTACCTCCGCTGTGGAGCGATCGCTCGTTTTTCGCCGGTGATGAATAGCGTCATCAACCATGCCCAACAGGGTAAATGGGTACTGGGCATCTGTAACGGCTTCCAAATTTTGACCGAAGTGGGCTTGCTGCCCGGTGCGCTGACGCGGAATCGGGATTTGCATTTTATTTGCGATCGCGTCCCCCTCAAAATCACCCCCCATCGCACCCCCTGGACTAGTCAATATGACCCCGACCAAGTAATCACCCTCCCCATCGCCCACGGGGAAGGCCGCTACCACGCCGACCCCGACACCCTCAAAGCCCTCGAAGACCACAACCAAATCCTGTTCCGCTACTGTGATCACGAGGGCGCGATCGACGACACCACCAACCCCAACGGCTCCGCCGGCAACATCGCCGGCATCACCAACCCCCAAGGCAACATCCTCGGCATGATGCCCCACCCCGAACGCGCCGCCGATCCAATCCTCAACGCCACCGACGGCCTGGGTTTATTTAAAAGTCTTCTCGCGGCCTAGTCTAAAGCTTAATGGGACGGTGCGTTACGCGGCGATCGCCCTCGGTGACGTTGGCTTGGGGGTTAAAGATTTTTCTGTAAAAAGGTTTCGGCATCGGGGGCGGGCATGGGGCGGGCGAAATAATAGCCCTGGCCGAAGTCACAGCCCCAGCGTTTGAGATAGGCCACCTGCATCGGGGCATCGATCCCTTCCGCCACCACATCCATGCCTAGGATATGGGCGAGGTTGATGATCGCTTGGACAATTTCGGAGTCTTCACCGTCGGCTTTGATCCGCATCACAAAGGAGCGGTCAATTTTGAGGGTATTGACGGGAAATTGATCGAGATAACTCAAAGACGAGTACCCCGTGCCAAAGTCATCAATGCCGAGGAGGATTTGGCGCGATCGCAACTTCATCAGCACCTCTTTCGCTTCTGTGGCATTGTCCATCAGCATACTTTCGGTGATTTCGAGCTTGAGGTGCTTGCTCGCCAACCCTGTTTTTTCGAGGATATAGTCAATCATATCGACGAGGTCGAGTTCTCCCATCTGCCGCCCGGACAGGTTGACATTCATCACTAAATTTTTGGCGGCGGGGTAGTATTGCTGCCATTGGGCGAGTTGGCTGGTGGCGGCTTGGAGCATCCACCAACCCATGGGAATGATCAGTCCCGTTTCCTCGGCAATGGGGATGAAGTGGATGGGGGACACCAGGCCTTTGTCGGGATGCTGCCACCGGATCAAGGCTTCAAAACCGCTGATTTTACCAGAATGCAGGTTCATGATCGGTTGATAATACGCGACAAATTCCTGGCGTTCGACGGCGCGGCGCAGGTCGGTTTCCAGCTCCAAGCGGGCGAGGGCGCGTTGGTGCATGGCGGTGTGGAAGACGGCGTAGCGTCCCTTGCCGAGGGCTTTGGCGCGATACATGGCGGTGTCGGCATCCCGCAGCAGGTCTTCGGGGTAGTTGTAATGGATGCTGTCTTTGGGGGTGTCGGGCAGTTGGCTGAAGGCGATGCCGATGCTGGTTTCGGCGAATACGTCGTAGCCTTGGATGTGGAAGGAGGTGCGCAGGGCGGAATGGATGCGATCGGCGATGGTGAGGGCTTCTTGGCGATCGCTGATTTCTTCGAGCAAGATCGTGAATTCATCACCCCCAAGCCGGGCGAGGGTATCACTGGGGCGCAGATAATCTTCGAGCCGGCGGGCGATCGCAATCAACAGATCATCCCCCACCGTATGCCCTAAGCTATCGTTCACCACCTTAAAGGAATCAATATCCAAGAACAGCACCGCAAACAAATAGCCGCCCCGCCGTCGTGCCCGCCGAATCGTATGCCAGAGCCGATCCATAAAGAGGGCGCGGTTCGGGAGTTCCGTTAACGAATCATAAAACGCATTGCGCCGCAGTTGCGCCTCGGCCATGCGTCGCTCGGTGATGTCGCTACTGATGCCATCAATGCGCACCGGTTGCTCCTGCTCGTCGTACACCAGCCGACTCCGACACAGCAGCCACCGCAGTTCTCCATTGGGGCGCACAATCCGATATTCACATTCACCAACCCCCGTAGATCTGAGGAGATGGAGGTGCTGGGTGAAGCGGGTTTGATCTTCGCCGTGGATCAGGCTCAACCAAAGGCGCGGCGTGGAAAAGAGTTCGGGGAGCGATCGCCCAAACACCACCGCCGCCGCTGGGTTGAAATAAATCGGGGCAAAGGTGTGGGGTTCTGCCGACCACACCACATCTTCAATGGAGCCGAGAATCCCCTCAAGGCGTTTTTCACTGGCGAGCAGGGCTTCTTCGGCCCATTTGCGATCGCTAATATCCACCACCTGCCCCACCTCATGGCTCGGTTGCCCCTCATCGTCATAGACCATCACCACCCGCACCAGGGTATGCACCACCATATTCTGCTGCGAAATAAACCGTTTCTCGATCTGAAACTGATCGATTTCCCCTAAGAGCAATTGTTGGTTAATCGCCAAATCCGCCGCATGATCATCGGGGTGAGTCAGTTCACTGAGATGCAGTTGTTGTAACTGGTCAGCACTGTAGCCCAGCACCGCACAGAGCGCCGGATTGACCTGCTGGAAACGGCCATCCATACCACAGAGGAAAATCCCGATCGGTGCGAGTTCAAACAACAGCCGAAACTGTTCTTCACTTTGGCGCAGGGCGATTTCCGCCTGGTATTGTTCCGTAATATCGGTAATCGACAGCACCGCAGCGGTAATGTTGCCGTGGGCATCCCGCAGGGGCGCACCGTTAATCGAGAGATATTGGCGATCGCCCCGCTCCGTCACCACCGTATGGTGCAGATCAAACACCGGATGCCCCTCCGTCAAAATCGGCGTTACCGGCAGCGCATACCGTTCAATAATCAACCGATTCCCAGGACGGTCATGGGGATCGGCGCTGCGCCCATCTGGGGTGGACGTTTCAGGAATTTCTGGGGTGGAATCCAACCCCAGAATCGCCTCCGCCCGTTCATTGGCAAAGGTTAATTCTCCTGCCTTATTGAGCACAATAATCGCCGCAATACTGGTTTGGAGAATGCCATTCAGTAAATCCCGTTCATTGCGCAGGGTTTCCTCGAATTGTTTGCGCTCGGTAATATCAGTTTGAACTTCAATAAAGTGGGTGAGGGCATTATGTTGATCGTGAACCGGCGCGAGGTTTAATTCCATCCAAAACGGCGTACCATCTTTGCGATAGTAGCGGAGTGTGCCGTGGAAGCCATAGCCTTGGAACCGAGCCAGAGTGATCGCTTGGAGGGTTTGGGGGGTCGTGCCACTGCCGTAGAGGAGGCTAACACTTTGACCGACCACTTCATCGGCTTGATAGCCGGTGATTTGCTCAAAGCCACTGTTGGCGTAGAGAATCGGTTGACCGGGGGCGATCGCATCACTAATCACAATGCTGTTTTGGCTCGAATCAATCGCCCGCTTCATCAGGTTTAATTGTTCCGCCTGGCGATCGCGCTTAATCGCCGTCGTCAAAATATGGCTCACCGCCTGGAGAAACTGAGCATCATCCTCATCAAACTCCCGGAAGCGATCCGTATAAATCCCCAACACCCCATAGGGCGACCCTTCCCCATCAATCACCACCGACACACTACTAATCACCCGATGATTATGGAGCAGCGGCGCTCCCCGAAACCGTGACTCCACCCGTAGATCCTTCACAATCACCGGCTCGCCCCGTTCCAGGGTGTAACCCGATTGCGACGCGGTCGAAGCAGACACCGTGAGTTGACCAATGAGATTTTTTTTCCACCCCACCCCCGTTTGTAACAGCAAGGCATGGCCATTGGCCAAATATTCAAAAATCGCGCAATATTTAACACGCAACGTCCGCGACACCAGCCGCACGGTCTCCTGCATCAAGCTGGCCAAATTCGGGGTCGTGAGTCCCAGTTGACCCAGTTCGGCCAAGGTGGACTGTTGGCGGAGGCGGAGTTTGAGTTGGATTTCGCTACGGTATTGGGTCGTGATGTCTTCCGTGAGCACCATCACCCAATTGGGGGGAATAAAAAGGTAGCGGAGTTGGAGATGGATATCGAGGCTGGCAAAATGAAACGATCGCGTCGTCGGGGTTTTCGTCAGCAAGCATTCCGCCAAATCCTGATGAACAAACAGATAGTCCGAGAGGATCTCTGTGGCTCGCTTTCCCATATTGTTAAGCACCTCCCCGTCGGTGAACGCGATCGCCGCCTCATTACACCCGACAAACAGAAAATCATCCCCCGTATAGCGCCAAGTACAAACCGGAATTGGGAGCTTTTCATACTGCCGCCGAAACTGGATTTCCCGCTCTTGCACTTCTTGGAGCAATGCCGCATAGGCCGTCACTTCCGCCGTGAGTTCGGCGCGGAGATCCTGCGAGTCCTGTTGGACTGTTTGGAGGGATTGATCGCGGATCTGTTGATGGTGTTCGAGTTCTGTCCATTGTTGCCACCAATGCCGAGCGATCGCCCCCATCCCCACCCAGAAGACCGCACTGAAACTCACCACCCCCCGCACCGGCAGCGGCATTGGCTCCAGCCAGACCATCCCACAGCCCACCAACGTCACACCCACACCCAGCCACCACAGCCCCATCACCCCACGGCTCAGGAGAGCAGAGGAGTGCGACACTGGCAAATCCGCAGGAGCGAGAGTAGACGGTAAACGTGGTTGTGAGGATGATGTCTGTTTCATGGTGCGCATCCCAGGGGCAGTCAGCAAACGCAAAACAATACATTTGTTTTTTCTAATGGACACTGTGACTGTTGATATCGAGAGTCTTTCGCGGTGCTGCCTACCCTTGATTGTGAAGTAAGGCATTCTGCCCACAGTAAGGTGAAATCCTGCCTTTGATTGAAATGCTGCGTGCTGGGCTACGGCTGTTCCACCTGATGACAGTGCCAGTGGAGGCGTGCATTGACGGCGATCGCACCCTTCACCATAACTGTTTAATGATTCCCCATACGTCCTACCCTCTAGTTTCCTACACTCCCCACCTCCATGCCATTAAATTAAATTAACGAAGATTCTTTTGTACAGATAACCCATGGTTTTTCGACGGACTGTTCGCAACGCCCATCGTACCCTTGCCCCGATTATCCTAATTCCCTTCCTGATCACCGCCATCAGCGGTATTTGCTACCGCCTCGGCAAAAGTTGGTTTGGCCTCTCCCGTGACCAAGTCCATTTTCTGATGGTGATTCATGAAGGCGAATACCTCGGCAAATTTTTAGAGCCTATCTATGTGCTCCTCAACGGCATGGGTCTGTTATTCATGGTTGGCACTGGCATCGTCATGGTGTGGTCAAGCCTCAAACCCAAATCTCCCCAAACCCTCACCCCCCCGGCTGATCCCGAACCCCGTGAAGATTGACCCCTAGTGTAGTGACATGGCTAAAATAGTACATTAGGACAGAGTGGGTTGGGTGGCTAAAATTTAGACTATCAAGGTATCTGACAATCTGCCGTAACTCACTGATTAACGTGTGTCGTGATACTAGGAGAATTTTTACGCCAACAGATTAATACCAGTAGCACGATCCAGCGGCAACCGGAGCAGATGGGGGCGCAACCTGGGCCAAAACTGCGCCCCCATCTGTTTTAGTTTTCGATCCAGTTTTTCGCCCGACTGACGGCCTTTTGCCATTGGGCAAAATTGGCCTGGGCTTCGGCTTGACCTTCGCCCGGTTCAAACACTTGCTCCACTTGCCGTTTGCTGAGGAGTTCGTCGTAATCACCCCAAAACCCCACCGCCAAACCGGCCCCAAAGGCTGCCCCTTGAGCCGTTGCATCGAGGATAACCGGTCGCTCGACGGGGATACCGAGGACATCGGCTTGGAACTGCATCAGCCAGTCATTTTGGGATGCGCCGCCGTCTACTTTCAGTTGGGAAATGGGTTCGTTCGCGTCTTGGTTCATTGCATCGACCACTTCTTTCACTTGGTAGGCGATCGCCTCTAGCACCGCCCGCACCATGTGGGCCTGCTGGACTCCGCCCGTAATCCCTTGGAACGAGGCCCGCGCATTCATATCCCAATGGGGCGCACCCAACCCACTCAAAGCCGGCACAAAAAACACCCCGTCCGTATTGGGCACAGACCGCA
Organism: Spirulina major PCC 6313; assembly: GCF_001890765.1. Lineage (NCBI taxonomy): Bacteria > Bacillati > Cyanobacteriota > Cyanophyceae > Spirulinales > Spirulinaceae > Spirulina > Spirulina major. The sequence continues at coordinate 3,912,296 of NZ_KV878783.1, forward strand.
CGATCGCATCCGTTTCCTGCGCAGACTTAATCAGTTTCAACCCGTCCCGCAGCCATTGAATACAAGCCCCGGCGGTGAACATCGCCCCTTCGAGGGCGTAGTTTGTCTGTTCAGGTGTAGTCCAAGCCACCGTAGACAGGAGTTGATGGCGCGATCGCGCCAACTCCGTCCCCATCTGCGCCACCAAAAAACACCCCGTTCCATAGGTGCATTTCAACAACCCCGGCGTATTGCACCCATGGGCAAACAGCGCCGCCTGCTGATCCCCAAAAATCGCCGCGATGGGAACCGCTGCCCCCAACAACGCCGGATCACTGTGCCCAAACTCCCCCATACTCGGCTGAATCGTCGGCATCCAGTGGGGCGCAACATCAAACAGCGCCAGCAAATCCGCATCCCATTCCCCCCGCGCCAAATTCATCAACATCGTGCGGCTAGCGTTGCTGTGATCCGTGGCGTGGACTTTATGTCCGGTCAAATTCCACAAAATCCAAGTATCAATCGTCCCTGCGAGAATATTTTCCGGCTTCACATCGGGGCGATTGTCCTTGACCCAATGGTGCAGCCACGCCAGTTTCGTCGCGGAAAAATAGGCATCCACCACAAGGCCCGTGCGCTCTTCGATGAGACTCGCTTGCCCCGATGCTTTTAATTGTTGACAATGGGAGGTGGTGCGGCGGTCTTGCCAGACGATCGCCCGATGCAGGGGTTTTCCCGTCGTCTTATCCCACAGCAAACAGGTTTCCCGCTGCACCGTCAGCCCCATCGCGGCAATCTGGGAGGCAGACACATCCTGTTCCGCCAAAACCCGCTTCATCAAAATTTGGGTATCGCGCCAGATCTCTTCGGCATCATGTTCTAACCAGCCCGGTTGGGGATAATGTTGAGTAAATTCTTTATAGGTTTGGCCTGCGATCGCCCCCTCATGATTAAACAAAATCGCCCGATTCCCCGTCGTTCCTAAATCAATCGCGAGGACATAATCATGTGTCATAGTCTTAGTTCCAGTCACAGCTAACCCCCCAAGGGGCTGTGTGCCGAATGTATCAAATCCTCTCCCCCTCTGGGTCATTGCCGTGTGATTTTGTTGGAAAAATTTTCCAAAGCGAGAGTGATTCTGTTTACAATCAAGGCGATTTCCGATCGGACAGTATGGCCAAAAAACAAAAATTTCCTCATCTTTTAGGCTCCAAATGGACGGCCAAACAGAAAACCTTTGGCTGGCGACATTTCCAAGTCCAGAACCGCAAAACCGAAGGAAAATGGGTTTTTGCTGAACTGGTGTCCTCCTGCGATCCTACGGTGCGGTTTTGGATTAATGCCAAACAGTTGAAGGACGATCGCAGTTGGACAGCGGGCTGGACTCCCCTCAATCAACTCCAAGATCTCAACCAACCAGACCCGGATTGGATCGAATCGTGAGACAGTTTAACGTGAAGGTGTGGGGCGAAATGATGGCGGGAGTGGTGAGAGGGAAACGATGACGATCGCATCCCTGTTTTATCTATCGGCGGGGACAATGCCGTCGCCCGTGGCGAACGAGATCCAAGCGGTGAAGATGGCCCAGGCCTTCGCGCCCATGGTGAAGCGGTTTGAATTGATTGTCAGCGGCAATCTGCGATCGTGCCTCGGCCTAGAGCGAGAGTTCACCGCCCGGTTTAACCAGTGGTATGGGGTACGAGTGCCGTTTACTGTGACGCGGATTCCGTCGCTCACCTGGCGCACGCCGTTTCCGTTCCCCGAAGGTTCCTATTCACCGCGTAAATATCTCCGCTGGGCGATCGCCTATTGTCAGCGTCAACAGCCCACGGTGGTCTATACCCGAACGCCCTATCTCGTTACGCCCTTGCTTGCCGCCGGATTACCCGTTGTCCTCGAATTTCACGAACCGATCACGCCGCAGATCCTCGCCTCCCCTCTCCTCCAACACCCAAACCTAATCGCCATCGTCACCCTGGCCGACGAGTTGCGATCGCACTACATCCAGCAAGGTTGCGATCCGGCCAAGATTTGCATTGCCCCCAGTGCCGTAGATCTTGCCCCCTTCATCCCTGCACAACCCCAAGCCATCGCCCGCCAAGCTCTCAACCTCGCAACGAATCAACCCATCGCCCTCTACGCCGGCAACCTCTACGACTACAAAGGCATCCCGACGATTTTGCAGGCGGCAACCCAGTTGCCCCACTGTCAATTCGTTCTCGTTGGGGGTCAAACCAAAGATGTGGAGCGGGTGCGATCGCAAGCCCTCCGCCTCGGTCTGCACAACCTCCAAATCACCGGCTACAAAACCCAAGCGGAACTCCCCCCCTATCTGTTTGCGGCGGATCTGCTCCTCTTGCCCACCAGCCAACAGTGGAAGCTAGCCAGCACCACCTCCCCCCTGAAACTCTTTGAATACATGGCAGCGCAACGCCCCATTATTGCCTCAGATTTGCCCAATATTGCCACGGTGTTACGCGATCGCCACAATGGCCGCCTGATTCCCCCCGATGATCCCGATGCCATGGCCGACGCGATCCGGGCTTTGTTGGCTGATCCTGTCGCTGGGGACGCGATCGCCGCCCAAGCCTGGCAAGATGTGCAACACCACACCTGGACGCAACGCGCCGCAACAATTTTGCAATTTATCAGCGCACGCCTGTCGCAGTCGTGACGTTAAAGCGAGTTATATTCCCCGGTTTGTTGGATTAATTTGGCAATTAAGCCCGTCCACCCCGTTTGATGACTGGCCCCAATTCCAGCGCCATTATCACCATGGAAATATTCAAAAAAGAGGATCAAATTATGCCAGTGGGGATCGGTTTGGAATTTTTTCGTGCCGCCGTAGATGGCGCGGTGGCCGGTGGCATCGTTGCGGAAGAGTTTGATCAGACGCTGGGATAGTTCTTGAGAGACCTCCCACAGGTTGAGCCAACGCCCTGAACCGGTGGGACATTCGACCTTGAACGCATCGCCGAGGTAGTGGTGGAACTGTTGCAGGGACTCGATCAGGAGATAGTTAACAGGCATCCACACCGGGCCGCGCCAGTTGGAATTCCCCCCAAACAGGCCGCTGCTGGATTCGGCGGGTTCGTAATCGACGCGGTGTTCCTGGCCATCAACGCTGAAAAGGTAGGGGTGTGCGTGGTGATGGCGGGAGAGGGCACGGATACCGTAGTCGCTGAGGAATTCGGTTTCGTCGAGGAGTTTTTGGAGGATGCGGCGCAGTTTGTCGGTGGGTTCGAGGCGATCGCGCGTTACATAACACAACGCCAACATCCGCCGTGCCCCCTGGCCCTTGCTTTCCATGCAGGCGACGTTGCGCTTCAGGGTGGGGCGATGGTGGACGAACCATTCTAAGCGGGCTTTGAAGTTGGGCAGTTGATCCAGTAATTCGGGTTCGAGGGTGGTGACGGCAAAGAGGGGAATCAGGCCGACGAGCGATCGCACTTTCAACCGCATCGATTCACCGTTGGGCAGGTTCAACACATCATAGAAAAAGCCATCCTCGTCATCCCATAATGAGGTGCGATCGCCCCCCAAATGATTCAGCGCATCGGCGATGTAGATAAAATGCTCAAAAAACTTCGTCGCCATGTCCTCGTAGACGGGATTCTCCCGCGCCAATTCCAGAGAGATGGTGAGCATATTGAGGCAATACATCGCCATCCAGCTTGTACTGTCGGCCTGTTCAAGATAGCCCCCGGTGGGCAACGGCGCACTGCGATCAAACACGCCGATATTGTCCAAACCGAGAAAGCCTCCTTCAAAAATATTGTTGCCGCTGCGGTCTTTCCGATTCACCCACCAGGTGAAGTTCAGCAGTAATTTTTGAAAAATACGTTCGAGGAAGGCGCGATCGCCTGTCCCCTTCTGCTTGCGTTCCATTTGATAAACGCGCCAGGTGGCCCAGGCATGGACGGGGGGATTTACATCACTAAAATTCCACTCGTAGGCGGGGATTTGACCGTTGGGGTGCATATACCATTCACGGGTCATCAGATCCAGTTGCGCCTTGGCAAAGTCCGGGTCAACGAGGGCGAGGGGCAGACAGTGAAACGCCAAATCCCAGGCGGCAAACCAGGGATATTCCCAGGTGTCCGGCATCGAGATGATCTCGTTGCTGTCGAGGTGGGGCCATTTGTGGTTACGACCCTGGGCACGTTCGGGGGCGGGGGGAGTGCGATCGCCTTGGAGCCAGCGGCTGACATCGTAACGATAATATTGTTTACTCCAAAGCATCCCGGCGAAGGCTTGGCGTTGGATGTTGCGATCGTCGTTGCTGAGGGCCTTGGGCATCAGGTCGTAATAGAACTGATCCGCCTCGCGCTTGCGATCGCCCAAAATCCGATCAAACTCACTCCCCAAGGGATCACCCGCCTCAGTCCAATCGGGCCGGAGCCGCAATTTCACCACCTGCTGTTGGCCCGCGCCAAGCTCAAGGCAATACTGGGCGGCGGCTTTTGTGCCAATCTGGTCAGGATTCACCGCATCCGCTTGGCCCTGAATCACCGCATCGTGAATCCCATCTTTACAATAGGGCCCGGTGTTGGGGGTCTCAAACAGCCGCTCAAAATTCGTCTCATTTTCGGTAAATAACAGCGGCGGCTGATCCTGGCAGTAAAGCCAATAGTTGCCGAGGTCGGGGTGTTGGGCTGCGATCGCGCTGGGCTGCTCAGTAGTCCCGCCCATGGCTTTTAACTGGGGTTTGTGTTGCTCCTCTGACCAAGACCAAGTATTACGAAACCACAGGGTTGGCAAAAGGTGCAGCGTCGCGGGTTCTGGGCCGCGATTGCTGACCGTGATTTGAATCAAAATATCGTCTACATAGGCTTTGGCGTATTCCACCTGCACATCGAAATAGCGGTTTTGGTCAAAAATGCCCGTGTCGATTAATTCATATTCGAGACCATCTCGACCGCGATCGCGATTTTCCTGCACCAGATCGCTGTAGGGAAATTCAAGCTGCGGATATTTGTAGAGAAATTTTAAATAGGAATGAGTGGGGGTGCTGTCGAGGTAAAAGTAATATTCTTTAACGTCTTCGCCGTGGTTGCCCTCGGTTCCCGTCAGGCCAAAGAGGCGTTCTTTGAGGATTGGGTCGCGCCCATTCCACAGGGCTACGGCAAAACAAAGCCGCTGTTGATCGTCACAGATGCCACCGAGGCCGTCCTCGCCCCAACGGTAGGCCCGCGATCGCGCCTGCTCATGGCTGAAATAGTCCCAGGCCGCCCCATCATGGCTATAATCCTCGCGCACCGTGCCCCATTGCCGCTCACTCAGATACGGTCCCCAGGCTTTCCAGGGAATGGTAGCGGATTGAGTGGCCCGAAGCCGTGCAAGTTCAGGATTCATGGTTTTTTGTACAGTGAAAGAACAGGAAATAGAGCCGTGGCGGCGTTATGTGCCTGTTTTTACCATAGCCTTTGAGGGATGGGCGATCGCAACAATCCTCGTGTCATGGCTCTGCCATGACACGAGAGGATGAGAGGATGAGGGCTTACACCGAGGCGAGATCCGGTGTTGCCGTTGCCGAGGCTTCCGGGCTATCGGCTTCCGAGGGGGGAACCACTTGCCAGAATTGCGGTAGGTAGGTGGCCCAATCGGCGAGGATTTGCTTCGCTTTCGGGCTATTCGTCCGTTCCGCGTGGGCGGTGATCATCGCCTTGAGTTGGGCTTCGCCGGCGGCGGTGCTGACCCGTTGGATTGTGACAATTTCCGGATTCACTTTGGCGGCAAACGTGCCCGCTTCATCGAGGAAATAGCCCAAGCCGCCGGTCATCCCCGCGCCCACATTCCGACCCACAGACCCCAAGACGACAAGGACACCACCGGTCATGTATTCGCAGCAGTGATCCCCCGCACCTTCGATCACGGCTTGGCCTTTGGAGTTGCGGACTGCGAACCGTTCCCCGGCGCGACCGTTGATGTAGACCGTGCCGCCCGTTGCACCATAGAGGCAGGTGTTCCCAATGATCGCGTTTTGGGCGGGGTCGTAGGTGGCCGCAGCGGGGGGCGTGATCACGATTTCGCCGCCGTTCATGCCTTTGCCGACATAGTCGTTGGCTTCACCGATCAGCCGTAGGGTCATGCCGGGGAGGTTGAACGCGCCGAAACTTTGGCCCGCCGATCCGGTCAAGGTGAGATGAATCTGACCCTTGAAGCCATCATTGCCGTACCGTTTCGCCAGTTGCCCCGCGATGCGAGCGCCGACGGTGCGATCGGTGTTGACGATCGCAATGGTTTTCTCCACTGTGCCATGATTGGCGATCGCCTCCTGTACCGCTGGATCGGCCAAGAGGTGATCCTCTAAAACATCACCATTGCTATGGACATCATCATGCTTGAGCCAATCGCGATTTTGGGACACGGGCGGCAAGGTGAGGCAGGCCATGGTTAACCCTGCGGTTTTCGGGGAAGTCGCCGCCGTCCGTTGTACCAACAGATCCGATCGCCCGATCAATTCCTCCAGGCTGGTATAACCCAAGCGGGCGAGAATTTGCTGCACTTCAGCGGCGATGAAGTAGAAGAAATTCACCACATTGTCCGGTGTACCGGGGAAGCGTTTGCGGAGGCGTTCCTGTTGGGTGGCGACCCCAACGGGGCATTGGTTCGTGTGGCAAACCCGCGCCATAATGCAGCCTTCGGCGATCATCGCCACGGAACCAAAGCCGTATTCTTCGGCCCCCATCAACGCGGCCACCACCACATCAAACCCGGTTTTAATGCCGCCATCGACTCGTAACAGGACGCGATCGCGCAGTTGATTTTCCATCAAAGAGCGATGCACTTCCGTGAGACCCAATTCCCACGGCGCACCCGCATGTTTGATTGAACTGAGGGGAGATGCGCCCGTGCCGCCGTCGTGGCCGGAAATTTGGATCACGTCGGCGTTGGCTTTGGCCACCCCGGCGGCGATCGTGCCGATGCCGATTTCCGCCACCAGTTTCACGGATACCTTGGCGGTGGGGTGAATTTGGTGGAGGTCGAAGATCAATTGGGCCAGGTCTTCAATTGAATAAATATCATGGTGGGGCGGCGGTGAAATCAAGGGCACACCGGGCTTGGAGCGGCGCAGCATGGCAATATATTCGCTCACCTTCGGGCCGGGCAGTTGACCCCCTTCACCGGGTTTTGCCCCTTGGGCCACTTTGATTTCCAGTTGTTGACCGCTCATCAAATATTCCGGTGTGACCCCGAAGCGACCCGACGCGATCTGTTTAATCGCGGAGTTGGCGCGATCGCCCTTTTTCAACCCGTTTAAATGGCTGAAGGCCTCGGAGTTCCCCGCTGCATCCACATCATCAATGGTGATGAACCGCAGCGGATCTTCGCCCCCTTCGCCAGAGTTGGATTTACCACCGATTCGGTTCATGGCGATCGCGAGGGTTTCGTGGGCCTCCCGCGACAGGGAACCGAGGGACATTGCCCCGGTACAGAAGCGGGTGACGATGGATTCAATCGACTCCACCGCTTCGAGGTCGATGGCAGGGCGATCGCTTTTGAATTCGAGCAAGTCGCGCAGGGCGGTCACGGGCCGCTCTTCGAGTTGCTGCATGTAGGTGGTGTAGTGATCGTAGCTACTATCAATCAAGCCTTTGGCCGCGTTGCCCTCGGCGGCCATGGTGTTAAAACTGCGTACCGCCTGATGCAGTGCCTTCGCCATTTGGGGCGAGTTCATGTGATATTCACCGCCCGGCTTGAAGTTGACAAACCCGTAATTTTCCAGCTTTTTACCCTGCAATTCCGGGAAGGCGCGACTGTGGAAGGCGATCGCTTCTTGGGCCAAGTCCGTCAGATTCATGCCGCCGAGTCGTGAGGTCGTCCCCGTGAAGGCCAGATCAATCACTTCCGCCCCTAAGCCGATCGCCTCGAAAATCTGCGCCCCATGATAGGAAGCCAACAGCGAGATCCCCATTTTGGACAGGATTTTGAGAATCCCCGCTTCTAAGGATTTGCGATAGTTGGTTTGGGCCGTTTCTAGGTCAATTTTGGGCAGTTTGCCTTTGTCCATCATGGTTTGGGTTTTGGGGTCGTGCCACCAACTGCGCACCGTTGCCAAGGCGAGATAGGGACAAGCCGCCGACGCACCAAAGCCCACCAAGCAGGCGAAATGGTGCGTGCTCCAACATTGGGCCGTATCGACGATCAGCGAGACTTTCAACCGTTGGCCGGTGTGGATCAGGTGTTGATGAACCGCACCCACGGCCAGGAGGGGCGGAATATAGGTTGTCGTTGCACTGATAGCGTGATCGGTGGCGGTGCGATCGGTGGCGGTGCGATCGGTGGCGGTGCGATGGGTGGCGGTGCGGTCGGTGGCGGTGCAGTCGGTGGCGGTGCGATCGCTCAAAATCAAAATCGCGCAACCATCCCGTACCGCTGCTTCAGCTTGCTCACACAGGTGATGGATTGCCCGTTTGAGTGCATCAGGGCCAGCGGTAATCCTGTACAGGGTTGAAAGCTCCGTAACCGCCAACTCAGAGTCCCGAATCGCCTGCAACTCACCATTATTGAGCACCGGACTTTTAATCTTGAGCACCACATTATCCTTCGGCTCCGTTTCGAGGAGATTCCCCCGTTCGCCGAGGAACATATTCAATGACATCACCAAACTCTCCCGCAACGGATCGATGGGCGGGTTCGTCACCTGGGCAAAACGTTGTTTGAAATAGTCATAAAGCAAGCGCGGCTTGCTCGACAACGCCGCCAAGGGAATATCATCGCCCATACAGAAGGTCGGCTCCTTCCCCTGTTGCGCCATCGCAAGCACCACCATGTCCACATCCTCAGCGGTATAACCAAAAGCGGTTTGCTGCTGGAGCAGATCCGGGCCGGTCAAGGCGGGTTCTTGGCTAAAGTCGGCGCGGGGGATTTGGGTGCGGTGCTTTTGCATCCATTGACCGTAGGGGTGGAGGTGGGCAATCCGCTGTTTAATGTCCCAGTTGTGGAGAATTTCGTGGGTTTCGAGATCCACCGCGATCATCTGACCGGGGCCAAGGCGGCCTTTTTCGACGATATCCGCGTCGGGTAAATCGACGACCCCGGCTTCGGAGGCGACAACAATATAGCTATCTTTGGTGATGCTGTAACGGGCGGGGCGGAGGCCGTTGCGATCGAGGGTTGCGCCGACGGTTTTACCATCGCTGAACACCAAGAGCGCGGGGCCGTCCCAGGGTTCTTGGATGCTGCTGTAGTAGTTATAAAAGTCGGTGATTTCCGGGTAGGCTTCGAGTTCCGGTTGATTTTTATAGGCTTCGGGAACCAGAATCATCGCCGCTTCAAAGGGGGTGCGGCCCGTGCGCACGAGTAATTCCATCACACTGTCGAGGTTGGAGGAATCACTGTTGGCGGGGTTGACGATGGGGGTGAGTCCGGCGAGGTCTTCGTGATGCCAGCCTGCGGATTCGAGGCTGCTTTCGCGGGTGCTCATCCAGTTGATGTTGCCGAGGAGGGTGTTGATTTCGCCGTTGTGACCGAGGATGCGCATCGGTTGGGCCAGGAGCCATTTGGGCATCGTGTTGGTGCTGAAGCGGCGATGGTAGACGGCGAATTTACTTTTATAGAGGGGATTGACCAAATCTTGGTAGAACTGGCCGAGGACTTCGGCGCGTACCATGCCTTTGTAGACAATGGTGCGGCAGGACCAGGAGCAGACATAGAAATCATCGGCGAGTTCTTTGCCGACACGACTACGGGCGACATAGAGGCGGCGATCGAGTTCGTCGCCGCTGAGGTCTTTGCCGGTGACCATGATTTGCTCGATGCGGGGCAGGTTAGCGCGGGCTTGGCGACCAAGGACTTCGGGGTGGGTGGGGACGACGCGCCAACCGAGGACGGTGAGGCCTTCGGAGGTGGCGATCGCTTCGACAAAGGAGCGGCGATTATTCGCTGACACATCATCTAAGGGGAGAAAGATCATCCCTACACCGAGTTTTTCCGGGTCGGGCATGGTGATGTGGTGCTCCTCAAACCAGGCTTGGAACAGTTCCCACGGAATCCCCGTCATCACCCCCGATCCGTCGCCGGAATCATAGTCAGCACTACAGCCCCCGCGATGTTCAAGACACCCCAACGCAATTAAAGACTGTTCAATCAGGCGATGTTCAGCAGCATCGCGGGTATTGGCGATAAATCCGACCCCGCAGGCATCGCGCTCGTTGACAAGCCAGGGTTGACCGGGATAGGGATGATGGGGATCTGTGGTAGAAACGGGAGATAGATTACAGTTCGGCTGCATCGAGTGATCCATGGGTGACTACAGTGAAAAATAATGATGATTGTTCTGGGACTGGGGGTAATCCAATTGAATCACCGGCCCTGTCCAGATAGACGGTTAAGCCGCTCCGAATTAACTTAGATGGAATGGGGGTCTACCCCAAAGACGATCTATAACAGAAAACAATGGGGCTGCGAATGGACTGGTAAGTCTCCAGTCAACACAGATAGCGATCGCAATTACATCGTTTCTTAACGATGGCTTGACAATTATTATAGGCAACTCGTTCCTTGGCAAGATGGATCAACAGACACAACATCGTCGGGTTAACGCCATAAAAGGCATTGGGTATCAAATCAGTTGCAGTGCTGCCCTCCTGCTGCTCGGCTTGGGGACTCGTTCCCTACCCGCTGCTGCTGAGGCGATCGCATCCTCTCCCCCGCTGCAATTGGCCCAAGTCGATCACGCTACCTTTCAACCGGAAGACACCCGCTGGGAACAGGGGATTCGCTGGGAAAAACGCTATGTGGTGTTAGGGGGCGATCGCTTTCCCGTCTTCTCCCTCGAATTCGCCGCCAACAACCCCCGCGTTGCCCTCCGCCCGATCTGGAGCAACCCCTACACCATGGAAGGCACCAGCTCCATCGTCGAGATCGGCCGCCAGTGGGGAGCCTTTGCCGCGATCAACGCCGGATTTTTTAACCGTAACAACCGCCTCCCCCTCGGAGCCGTGCGCCGCGATGGCCGGTGGTTTTCCGGCCCGATTTTGAACCGGGGTGCGATCGGCTGGAACGACCAAGGCAACATCAAAATCGGTCGCCTCACCCTCCAAGAAACCCTCACCACCAACACCGGCCAACGGTTCTTCATCTCCCACCTCAACAGCGGCTACGTCCAAGCCGGCATCGCCCGCTACACCCTCGACTGGGGCCAAAGCTACCGCCCGATCACCAACAACGAAATCATCATCTACGTCGAAAACAACCAAGTCACCGAACATTACGCCGGCGGCACAGCGGGTCAAACCCCCTTTCCCCTCCCCCAAAACGGTTACATCCTTGTGATCCGGGCTGGCAGTATCTCCCGCGATCAACTGCCCCCAGGCACCACCGTCACCCTCACCAGCACCACCAACCCCAGCGATTTCGGCAACTACCCCCATATTGTCGGAGCGGGCCCCCTCCTGATCGAAGGCGGGCGCGTCGTGTTGAACCCCGAAGCCGAAAAATTCAGCACCGCCTTTGCCCAACAATCCGCCTCCCGCAGCCTGATCGGAACCACCTCACGGGGGACGATCATGCTCGCCGTTGTTCACAATCGCCAGCGGGGCCGGGGGCCGTCCCTGCGCGAATTGGCCGCCCTGGCCCAACGCATGGGCATGACCGCTGCCCTCAACCTCGACGGTGGCAGTTCTTCATCTCTCTACCTTGGCGGGCATTTGGTGGATCGTCCCCCCGCTGGTGCGGCACGGGTTCACAATGGGATTGGCGTGTATCTTCCCTAGGCGGATGAGGTCTCGTGCGATCGCGACGCTGAATGTGAGCAATTGGTGAAAAAAAGCCCCCCGTTTCGTAAAGACTTGTTAGGGTTTGGGCCGGATTTTAAAAATCATCCCAGTATCCCAAAAGTCATTTGCTAAGGTGAAGTGAAATATGTGGCTTGTTCACAAGACTCTCGATCCGCATCCCTTTAACCGTCCAATAGTTTAATTTTTCGTGAGGCAGTTATGGTTCAGCTTCAAGATGCCAACGTGACCGTTCCATCCACCGCACCGGCTGCGCGGGATGATTCTCCCCAACGTCCGTGGGGAACATTTACCGTACTCGAAGAAGGCTCTCGCTACAAAATTAAGCGGATTGAAGTGAAGCCGGGACATCGCTTGAGCCTACAAATGCACCATCACCGCAGTGAGCATTGGATTGTGGTGTCGGGGACTGCCAAGGTGACCTGTGGGGATCAGGTGACGATTTTGGGCAGTAATCAATCGACCTATGTGCCCCAATGCACACCCCACCGTCTCGAAAACCCAGGGGTGATTAATCTGGTGATTATTGAGGTGCAAAATGGGGAATATCTCGGCGAAGATGATATTATTCGCTTCCAAGATGATTACAAACGGAGTTAAGTCCCGCCGATGATTACCTTGACCGCAGCGGCTGCCCAGGAAGTCCGCCGCCTGCAAATGTCCCATAATCAAGCCAATAGTACGTTACGGCTCACGGTGCAACCGGGGGGCTGTGCGGATTTTGTCTATGGGTTGGAGTTGGTGGCTACGCCGATTCAAGGGGATCATTACTGTGTCAGTGCAGGCATTGCCATGACGGTGGCGGGAGAGAATGTCGCGATGGTGTCGGGGTTATGTTTGGACTATACGGAAGACTTGATGGGGGGTGGGTTTCGCTTTGATAACCCCCAGGCGGTGCGCACCTGTAGTTGTGGGCATTCCTTTGCGATCGCGCCTGACCTTGGATCTGGCATTTAACGCCCCCGGAATCCCGTCAGTCGCTTGACACAGTTTTGCGGATTTGGATATGATGGGAGACTGTCACGTCAACATCAAGAACCATCACGAGGCAGAACGTGTAACCTATGCCAACCATCCAGCAACTGATCCGCACGGAACGCTCCGTTGCGAAAAAGAAAACCAAGTCCCCCGCCCTGAAAGAATGTCCACAGCGGCGCGGTGTCTGCACACGGGTTTACACCACCACGCCGAAGAAACCGAATTCGGCGCTGCGCAAAGTCGCACGGGTGCGGCTCACCTCTGGGTTTGAAGTCACGGCTTACATTCCCGGTATTGGCCACAATCTCCAAGAACACTCCGTTGTGCTCATTCGCGGTGGACGGGTCAAAGACCTCCCCGGTGTTCGCTACCATATTGTGCGCGGTACATTGGATGCAACGGGGGTTAAAGACCGTCGCCAAAGCCGTTCCAAATATGGCACCAAGCGACCCAAAGCCTAATTCCGGGTCGGTGTTGTTGCCCCATGGGGCGATCGCGCCACCCGCTCATCCCTGCAATACTTTAGACCTGCACTATCAGAATTCACTATGTCTCGTCGTAGAGTCGTCAAAAAACGTCCCGTCCCCCCCGATTCTGTCCATAACAGCCGCCTCGTCAGCATGACCGCTCGGCGGCTGATGCGTCACGGCAAAGAATCCCTGGCCTATCGACTGATTTACGATGCCTTCGCGATCATCAGCGAACGCACCGGCAGCGATCCCCTCGAAGTCTTCGAGCAAGCGATTCGTAATATTACCCCCCTCGTCGAAGTGAAAGCACGCCGGGTTGGGGGTGCTACCTATCAAGTGCCGATGGAAGTGCGCCCTAACCGAGGCATCACCCTCGCACTCCGCTGGCTCGCCACCTACTCCCGCTCTCGTTCGGGTCGCACCATGGCTAGCAAGCTGGCGAATGAAATCATGGATGCTGCCAATGAAACCGGTGGCGCGATTCGCAAGCGCGAAGAAACCCACCGAATGGCGGAGGCCAACAAAGCCTTTGCCCACTATCGCTACTAAAGCCCCGTTTGGGAAAGAGATTCTTCTCACGCCCTCTTTCCCGGATTGCGGTGTAGCGATCGCCATTCAGGCATTCAGGCTACTTTATTAGTTAGTACTCAGTTACATTCACCCATTGACTGGGTGTAACCGTTCAGGAGGTCTATTGTGGGACGAGCTATCCCGCTAGAGAAAGTTCGTAATATTGGCATTGCCGCGCATATTGATGCGGGCAAAACCACCACGACCGAGCGCATTCTATTCTATTCCGGTATCGTCCATAAGATCGGCGAAGTTCACGATGGCAACGCTGTCACCGACTGGATGGAGCAAGAACGCGAGCGGGGGATTACCATTACCGCTGCGGCGATCAGCACCGACTGGAAAGAGCATCACATCAACATTATTGACACCCCCGGCCACGTGGATTTCACCATTGAGGTGGAACGCTCGATGCGGGTTTTAGATGGGGTGATTGCTGTTTTTTGTTCCGTGGGAGGCGTGCAGCCGCAATCGGAAACCGTTTGGCGACAAGCGGATCGCTACAACGTACCCCGGATCGTCTTTGTGAATAAGATGGATCGCACCGGCGCGAATTTCTTCAAAGTCTATGAGCAGGTGTGCGATCGCCTCCGCGCCCTCGCCATCCCGATTCAAATTCCCATCGGCAGCGAAAACGACTTTCGCGGCATCGTTGATCTGGTCAAAATGCGGGCCAAACTCTACACCAACGACCTCGGCACCGAAATCGAAGATGTAGACATTCCCGCCGAAGTCGCCGCCCTGGCCCAAGAGTACCGCAGCAAACTCCTCGAAGCCGTTGCCGAAACCGACGAAGTTCTCCTCGAAAAATACCTCGAAACCGAAACCCTCAGCGAAGCCGAAATTCAGCAGGCCCTCCGTCAAGGAACCCTCACCGGTACGATTGTCCCGATGCTCTGCGGCTCGGCGTTTAAAAATAAAGGCGTGCAACTGCTCCTCGATGCCGTTGTGGACTATCTCCCCGCTCCCACCGAAGTCCCCGCCATTAAAGGGCTGCTTCCCGATGGCACAGACGGCGATCGCCCCGCCGACGACAAAACCCCCCTCGCCGCCCTCGCCTTTAAAGTCGCCGCCGACCCCTTCGGCCGCTTAACCTTCCTACGCATCTACTCCGGAGTCCTCGCCAAAGGCAGCTACGTCTACAACTCCACCAAAGACAAAAAAGAACGAGTCTCGCGGCTGATTATCCTCAAATCCAACGATCGCATCGAAGTAGACGAACTCCGCGCCGGTGATCTTGGAGCAGCGATCGGCCTCAAAGACACCATCACCGGGGATACCCTCTGTGACGATGCCCAGCCCATCATTCTGGAATCCCTCTTCATCCCAGAACCGGTCATTTCCGTCGCCGTCGAACCCCAGACAAAGCAGGACATGGAAAAGCTTTCCAAGGCATTGCAAGCCCTTTCCGATGAAGATCCCACCTTTCGGGTCAGCATTGATCCCGAAACCAATCAAACCGTGATTGCGGGGATGGGTGAGCTGCACTTGGAAATTCTTGTAGACCGCATGTTGCGGGAATACAAGGTGGAAGCGAATGTCGGTCAACCCCAAGTGGCTTACCGGGAAACCATTCGCCAAGCAGCCCGTGGCCAAGAGGGCAAATTCATCCGACAAAGCGGCGGCAAAGGTCAGTATGGCCACGTCGTGATCGACCTCGAACCCGCCGAAGAAGGCAAAGGCTTTGAATTTGTCTCCAAAATTGTCGGAGGAACCATTCCCCGTGAATACATTGCCTCAGTGGAGCAAGGGATCAAAGAATCCTGCGAAACTGGTATCTTGGCCGGGTATCCCCTCATTGATGTCAAAGTCACCCTTGTAGATGGTTCATATCACGACGTGGATTCATCGGAAATGGCCTTCAAAATTGCCGGGTCAATGGGGATGAGGACAGCGGTTAACAACGCCAAGCCCGTCCTCCTTGAACCCATGATGAAGGTCGAAGTCGAAGTCCCCGAAAACTTTTTGGGGGATGTGATGGGTGACCTCAACGCTCGCCGGGGTCAGATTGAGGGGATGAATGCTGACACGGGCATCGCCAAAGTTCTCGCCAAAGTTCCCCTTGCGGAAATGTTTGGCTATGCCACAGATATTCGCTCCAAAACCCAAGGACGCGGCATCTTTTCGATGGAGTTCAGCCACTACAGTGAGGTTCCCAACCATGTGGCTGAAGCCATCATCGCTAAAAACAGGGGAACCATTTCATGATGGATACAGGCTAGGGCCGAGGATGGCCAGACAAGAGGTCACGATCGGCCCTAAAATGTGAAATCAGCTCAGGAACGCAAACTTAGAGATAAGGAACGACTAATCAATGGCACGCGCAAAATTTGAACGCACAAAAGACCACGTTAACATCGGCACGATTGGCCACGTTGACCACGGTAAAACCACATTAACCGCTGCAATCACGATGGCATTAGCCGCAACGGGTAAAGCCAAAGCCCGAAACTACGCCGATATCGACGCAGCACCGGAAGAAAAAGCACGGGGGATTACGATCAATACCGCCCACGTGGAATATGAGACGGACAATCGTCACTACGCCCACGTGGACTGTCCTGGACACGCTGACTATGTAAAAAACATGATCACCGGGGCGGCTCAAATGGACGGGGCTGTGTTGGTGGTGTCCGCTGCCGATGGCCCGATGCCCCAAACCCGTGAGCATATTTTGCTGGCGAAGCAAGTGGGGGTTCCTAACTTGGTGGTGTTCTTGAATAAGAAGGACATGGTGGATGACGAAGAACTGCTGGAGCTGGTTGAACTCGAAGTGCGTGAACTGCTCAGCGACTACGACTTTGACGGTGACAATATTCCCATCGTCGCCGGTTCTGCGCTGAAAGCAGTCGAAGCGTTGACAGCAAACACCAAAATTGCCAAGGGTGAAGATGAGTGGGTGGATCAAATTTTGGCGTTGATGGATGAAGTGGATAGCTATATCCCTTCACCGGAACGGGAAATTGATAAGCCTTTCTTGATGGCGATTGAAGACGTTTTCTCGATCACCGGTCGTGGGACGGTTGCCACGGGTCGGATTGAACGCGGTAAGGTGAAAGTGGGTGAAACCATTGAAATTATCGGGATTCGCGAAACCCGTAGCGCCACGGTGACGGGTGTGGAAATGTTCCAAAAAACCTTGGATGAAGGGATGGCTGGGGACAACGTGGGCATTCTGCTTCGGGGTATCCAGAAAGAAGATATTGAGCGCGGTATGGTGTTGGCGAAGCCCAGCAGCATTACGCCCCACACCAAGTTTGAAGGTGAGGTGTATGTGCTCAAGAAAGAAGAAGGGGGTCGTCACACGCCTTTCTTCTCTGGCTACCGTCCTCAGTTCTATGTGCGGACGACCGATGTGACCGGAACCATTGATGCGTTTACCGCAGATGATGGTAGCGAAGCTGAAATGGTGATGCCGGGCGATCGCATCAAAATGACCGTGACCTTGATTAACGCCGTTGCCGTTGAACAAGGGATGCGCTTCGCGATTCGTGAAGGTGGCCGTACCATCGGTGCGGGTGTGGTGTCCAAAATCCTTGAGTAATCTCGGACGATAATGAAAAAGAGCAGAAAAGCTGAACTTTTCTGCTCTTTTTGCCCCCTGATTCTATTCTTTTCCTGAACCTTGAAAACTGAACATGGCTACTATCCAACAGCAAAAAATCCGCATCCGCCTCAAAGCCTTTGACCGCCGCCTCCTCGATACCTCCTGCGAAAAGATCGTGGATACGGCGAATCGCACCAACGCCGCTGCGATCGGCCCGATTCCCCTGCCCACCAAGCGTCGGATCTATTGTTTGTTGCGATCGCCCCACGTGGATAAGGATTCCCGTGAGCATTTTGAAACCCGTACCCATCGCCGCATTATTGATATCTATCAACCCTCATCGAAGACGATTGATGCTTTGATGAAGCTGGATCTACCGGCTGGGGTTGATATTGAAGTGAAGCTTTAAGCGCTCATTCAAAACCGCCAAATCCCTGGTTGACGGACTGGATAGCCCTCACCCCCAACCTCCCAGAGGGCGAGGGGAGCCGATTCATTTTTCCAGTTCCCTCTCCCCTACTGGGGTCTGGCTAATTTTGTCAGTCAACCCGGTCAAATCCTAACGATGACAAAAAACAAGAGAGTTGCTCTCTTGTTTTTTCTGTTCAGAAGATATCCAGGGGCGATCGCCCCCTATGCCCCGCCCTCGGAACCAAGGGGAAATTCTCTAGAATCGGGCTACACTCGTAGGAGATAGAGTGTTGATGGAGAGGTGAGATGGTTAATCAGGTTAATCAACTGTGGCGAGGTGCGATCGCCAGCCTTGCGATCGGGGCAAGCATCAGCAGCATCGCCCCCGTTGCCCATGCCGCCAACCCCTCCCACCTTCAGCAACTGCTCGAAACCAACGAATGCCGCAACTGTGACCTCAGCGAGGCTGACCTCAGCGGCGTTGACCTCCAACGCGCCAAACTCAGCGGCTCCAACCTGATCGAAGCCAACCTCAGCGGGGCAGATCTGCGCTATGCCGACCTCACCGGGGCTAACCTTACCCTGGCCAGCCTTGACAATGCTGATCTTGAATTTGCCGTTCTCGACCGCGCCACCCTCTACCGCGCCAGCCTCGACGCGGCCGACTTGGGCGATGCCAGCCTCGTCCGTACCACCCTCACCCATGCCAGTTTGATCAATGCCAATCTCCAAGGCAGCACCCTGACCACCGCCGACCTTAGCGAGGCCAATCTTGAGGCCGCCAACCTCAGCCGCGCCACCTTGATCGAAAGCAACCTACGCCAAAGCAACCTCAGCAATGCGGATCTCTCCCGCAGCCGCCTCAACCAAGCCAACCTTAGCCTTGCCAACCTCAGCAATGCAGATCTGTCCCGCGCCACCCTGAGTTATGCTGACCTGACCCGTGCGGTGTTGCTCAATGCTGACCTCAGCAATGCCAATTTAGGCGGGGCGATTCTGCGGGATGCCCAGATGAGCAGCGCCATTTTGCAACAGGCCAACCTGCGCCAGGCGAATCTCCGCAATGTTAATCTGCGCTATGGGGATTTGCGACGGGCGGATCTGAGCTATGGGGATTTGCGAAATGCTAACCTATTTGAAGCGGATCTCGAAAATGCCGACCTGACGGCGGTGGAACTGGGAACCGTGATCCTGTGTCGAGCGACGTTACCCGATGCGTCTTTGTCTGATCAAGGCTGTCGGCGACGGGGCGAACTGGAAAATCAGTAGATTGTGTTGGGGGATTTTATGTTTGCAACCTTACGCCAAACGCTGCGCGATCGCACCGCCAAACTCACCCAACGTTTCCGATCCAATTCTGACCCCACCCCACCCGAAGCACCTGTAACTCTCACCACAGAGCCATCCTCTCCGGCTCACCCTGCGGCTTTGACCCTCAAAAAACCCTGGCACGCGCTCCGCTCCCGTTGGCAAACCTGGCGTAATTCAGAAGCAAAGGGATCAGACACCACCTTAGACGATCAATTGGATCAAATTGATCAACAGTTGGAACAGGGCAAAACCGCCAAAATTAAACGCATTTTCCATGACTACATCCGCAAGGCTAAACCGGAAGATGTGGAGCGGATTAACGAAAATATTGGGTCAATGCAGCGCGGCCCGGTGAAGGAAATTTGGTCAAAGGTGGAGGTGTTGGTGCAGTTGGTGCGCGACCCCGAAGCGGCGTGGAAATCGAAAGCGTTGGCGATCGCATCTCTCATCTATTTAATTTCTCCCATTGACGCGATTCCTGATGTGATTCCCATTGGCGGCCTCGTGGATGACGTGGCGTTGATTGTCGTGGTGGTAAGCACCTTAGCGGGTGAAGTGGAAACCTATCTGGTTCGCCAAGCGGAACAAAAAGCCGAAATCGAAATTCGCAAATATAACAACATTGTCCGCATCGCCCTCACCGGCAGCATTTTCGCCGCCCTGATTACCATTGCCGTTAACTACAGCCTCAAACACCTCTAAGCCCTAATCCCTATGCACCCTTACCTGATTTATCGCACCACGTTACTGATTATTTCGGTGTTCGGCGTGGTTAATTTAAGCCGTCAAATCCAACGCCAGCGCGATCGCTACCAAAACCTTCCCCCCGGTATTCAAACCTATTTAAAGGAAAAAGGCTCAACCATTTTTAGCAAACACATCAGCCAACAACGGAGCGCGATCGCCCTCAATGTGTTTCTCCTCATCCTCTTAATTGGCCTCAACGTTTTAAGCTGGGCTTAAGCCCTGATTGATCAAGACCTAGTCCGGCAGGATCACGCGATCGCCCAAAATATGGGTGGCGTGGATGGCGCGATCGTCCCCAAGCATGATCAGGGAGAAGACTTGATCGGCGATCGCCTCTAATTCCGTGGGGATGGTTTCGGGGTTGCGGAATTGAAGGAGAGGGGTGGCGCGGCGATCGAGGACAATGAAGTCGGCTTCCTTACCGGGGTTGAAATTGCCGAGGATGGGGTCAAGGTTGAGGGCATGAGCGCCGCCGAGGGTGGCGAGGTAGAGGGCTTGGAAGGGGGAAAGGGTTTGGCGACGCAGTTGGGCGACTTTGTAGGCTTCGTTGGCGGTTTGGAGAAGCGAGAAGCTCGTACCTGCGCCGATATCTGTGCCGAGGCCGAGTTTCACGGGGCGATCGCGGTGTTTTGCCTGTTCGAGTTTAAACAGACCGCTACCGAGGAACAGGTTTGAGGTGGGACAAAAGGCGATCGCGGCTTCTGTCACTGACAGGCGGGCGAATTCTGCCGGGGTGAGTTGCACCCCATGGGCAAAAATGGAGCGATTCCCCACTAAACCAGCGCGATCGTACACATCTAAATAGCCGTCATGGTCGGGGAAGAGGTCTTGCACCCAGGCCACTTCGTCGGTGTTTTCGGAGAGGTGGGTATGGAGGTAGACTTCGGGAAATTCGGCGAGGAGTTGGGCGGCGACCTGTAGCTGTTCTGGGGAGGAGGTGGCGGCAAAGCGGGGGGTGACGGCGTAGAGGAGGCGATCGCGCCCATGCCATTTTTCGATCAGGGCTTTGCTCTCGTGGTAGGCCTGCTCTGGGGTGTCGCGCAAATTCTCCGGGGCATGGCGATCCATCAGGACTTTACCGGAAATCATCCGCAGGCGGCGGGCTTGGGCAGCGGTGAAAAAGGCCTCGACGGATTCCGGGTGAACGGTGGCGAAAACGAGGGCGGTGGTTGTCCCATGGCGCAGCAGTTCGGTTAAGAAGCGATCGGCCACCTCAGCGGCATAGGCGGGATCTTTAAATTGGGCTTCGGTGGGGAAGGTGTAGGTGTTGAGCCAGGTGAGGAGTTGTTCCCCGTAGGCGGCGATCATTTCCATTTGGGGGAAATGGATGTGGGTATCAATCAGGCCGGGGACGATCAGATAATTGCGGTAGTCGGTGATTGGGAGGTCGGGATCTTGGGCGATGATGTCGGCATAGGGGGCGATCGCTTGAATCCTGCCCGCTGCAATCACCAAAACCCCATCGGGGATGTAGCGCACCGACTCCGCGACTTCGTGATAAAAGGGATCAGCAATCAGATCGAGGAGCGCCCCCCGGATACCCTGGGGTTGAGTTGCGTTGGTCATATCCTAAGCCTGTCAGTTTCTCAAATTCTCAGAAATTATAAAGGCGATCGCCCCCTGGCCTGTGGGACAATGAACCCGAATTTTGACGCGGGGACGGAACAATGGCGGATTGGCTCGTGAAATCAGAACCCACGGTGTACAGTATTGATGACTTAGCCCGCGATCGCATTGAGCTTTGGGACGGCGTGCGTAACTATCAAGCGCGGAACTATTTGCAGCAAATGCAGGTGGGCGATCGCGTCTTCGTTTACCATTCCAACGCCAAACCCCCCGGCCTCGCGGGTCTGGCCGAAGTGGTGGAAACCAACGTGGTCGATCCCACCCAGTTTGACCCCACCAGCCCCGATTACGACCCTAAAGCCACCCCCGACAAACCCCGTTGGTATACCGTCAAACTGGGATATGTGGCGACGTTTGCGAATCTCGTTCCCCTTGACATCTTAAAAGCTACATTTACCCCGGATGAATTCGTCTTGGTGCGGCGGGGAAATCGCCTGTCGGTGTTGCCGATTGAGGAGGCGATCGCCTCCCGTCTCCTCGCCTTAACAACCCTACGCAAGGAAACTTAATGCCCTAGACTATCCCCCCAAAGCCCCCGTGCTATAGTTTTAGGCGTGACTCGTTGGGGAAACTCTACATGGCAGCCAGTGATGAATTTCGGCAGTATCTTAAAGAGGGAAAAGTCGTCGATGCGCTGACCCTTGCCCTCGGTGAAGCCATTGAATTAGAAATTACCACCTGGGTATCCACCGATGACAGTGCCGTGCTGGGGGAACCCTCTCCCGGTGCGAGAATGCGGACGCGGATGAACTTGGTGGATGGGGATATCAATAACGAAGTGGGCAGCCAATTTATCGGCAGCGGCCCCTACACGGAACTGCGCGACTTTCACCTCCAGCAAGTTCAAGAAGGGCGCGACATTATCAAGCAAAACCTGGAAAGTTTGCAGCAAATGTTTGTCCTCTTGGCGCGTACCGTTGATCGGTTGCCCAAGAACACCCGCAATCCATCCCTACCGCCTCAGTAACCATGCTGGTGAGGCATGATCGACAGTTCAAGCAGAGGACGGAACATGGTCGAATCAGAACAGCAAGATCGGGAAACCTTTCAGCAGGTGCTCAAAGCTGGGCGACTCCAAGAGGCGTTTTTGATCGCCATGGGCCAAGCGGTGGAGTTGAACATCACCACGGAAGTAATTCCGGCGATCGCTAGTGCTGAGGCGTTGGTGCATGGGTCGGCTCCGGGGTTGTCGGGCGATCGCCTCCATACCCGGATTGATCTGGTGCAGGGGGATATTGAAAATCAGGTGGGCGATCGCTTCCTCACTGACCAGGACTATCACGAACTGCGACAATTTCACCTCGACCAAGTCGCCACCGGCAGCCGTCTCATTCAAAATAACGTGGAAAACTTGAACCGTCTTTTCACCGTCCTCGGCAACATTTTCAACCCCCCACCCCCCGATCCGGCTCCCACCCTCACCCCCCTCGATTCCCCCGACCTCGACCCCTTCACCCATCCCGACCCTGACCCCTACGGTGATGATCCCCTCGCGGCTCCCCTCGATGACAACGACCTCACCGCCGACCTCTGGGCCGATCATCCCGATCCCCAGTGGGATGATCCACCCATCCCCCCCCTCGCTGATCCACCACTGCCGGACTTGGGGGGCGATCGCGACCCCTTTAGCACCGCCGATGACCTTTGGAATGCCCCATCCTTAAGCTTTCCCACTGACATCACCGCTGCCGCTCCCCTAAACCTTGCCAGCGAACCCGCCTTGATCACGCCTCGCTCTGCACCAGAACCGCCGCCCCTCGACCCCTTCGCCCCGGATCTGCCCAGCCAAACCGATCCCGAAGCCCTCGTTTTCCCGGATCTTGACGCTATTTTTAGTGAAACTCCGGTGGCTCCCCTCGAAGTCATCGCCGATGACCCCGACACCGATGCCTTTTTAACTGAATTTGCCAACGAGGGCGAACAGTTGCGGCCGTTCCCCTCCGATTCCGCTCCAGAGGTTACCCCCTTAGCGCCGCCACCGGCTGACCCTGAATCCCTGCGGATTGAAGATTGGGATGCGTCCTATCTGTATCTGGATGAAGCCGTGTTGCCCCTGACGGATGTTCCCCAGGATGCGATCGCGCCCCATCCCCCCACCCCATCTCCGGCTGCGGTCAGGTTTACCGATGGGTTGAATCCCGACGATGACGAAGAGGATTGGGGCGAATTTGTGGAGTTTGTCGAAGATACCGGTGCAGAACCGGAATTGCGGAATCCCACCCTCGATCCATTTCCGAACGCGACGGATTATACTTCGGTGGTCGAAGAAGATTGGGAAGATTATCGGACTGAGGCGGTGTCTCCGCTCCCGCCGGCTGATGGGGCGAGGGATGATCCCGCTCCGGTAGAACCGTGGGGGGACAATGCCGATGATCCAGAGTTTTCAGCAACGGAACAGGTCTGGGCTGTTGATGATGATCAGGGTGCAGGGCTAGAAACCTGGCAACCGGATGATGAGCCTGAACCTTAACGTTAAGGAGAAAAAAATGACGAATCCGAATGGTGCTCCTCTAGACCGACGGCGATCGCGACGGGCCAACCTGACCACGCCTCCCCTTACCCCAACGCCCACTGTGACTGCAAAACAACCCGCCGATCAAGGTCAGAACATTCTCAAGGACTTTGCGCGATCGCTCAGTGAAGTTCTCATTGATATCACGGCCTTAGAAGTGAATACGATGGTGGTGGAGCGGATCACCGGGGATAAGTTCATACCCTGGGAAATCTATCGCGATCTCTACCGCATTGATGAAAGTTGGCTCTATCGAGACGAACTGCACGAGAGCCTCCGGGGCCGTTATGTGGAATTGCGGCGCAGCCTGGAAATGGAATATGTCCTGCTGATGTGCGATCCGGAATCGGAAATGTTTGACCCCTCCACCCAGGAACAAACCGCAGTCCAGCAGGAACGGTTACGGATTTTGAGTGACCCCAATGCCCCCATTGATGCGCTCCATTCCCAACTGCCCAACCCCTTAAAACCCCACGATCCTAACGAGATGCACCGGGTTCAATCCCTGCTCAATAATCCGAAATTTTCGCGATCGCTCCGCAAAATGAGCGAACTCAAAGCCGGTCTCGACAACCGCAACCGCTCCCTCCAGCGGATGCAACATCTTCATCCTGACCAAGCCCAAGCCGAGATTATGAATGATGTCAAAACCGATATGATCTACGCCCAAACCATCATCCAACTCGATGGCGACGTGATTAACCGCTACAGCACCGACATCTTCAACCATCCCCATCGTGATCTGATCCTCAACATCCATAAAGAAAGCGTCACCGCCGGCGAACAACAATGGCGCGAACTGCTGGGCTTTATCCTCGATCTCGCCCAAAAAACCTTCACTCAGTTGGGAAATGCGTTCTCACGGCGTAAATCGCGCTAATGGTACAGCCACAGGAGAACCCAGTGAGCCAAGGGCGATCGCGCCCTAAGCGGCGGCGTGACCTCATGCTTAAATCCGTGGTGCGTTTAGTGAAAGAACGCACCGCCGAGGATAACATTCTCTATCACGGGGTCACGTTTCACCTTGACCCGGTTAATTTACGCTTGATTAGGATGGCTCAGGCACGGGGTCAACGGTTGCTGATTCCGCGTCCCTTTCTCGCCGCGTTTTTGCGCTATGTCCTGGTGGATCATCGCGGCCAATTACAATCGGCGATTAGTTTTGTCACCTTTTATCCGTTGCAATCCTCAGAAGAGGCGGTGCTAAAAACTGTGATTTCCATCGATGGGGACATCATCCATCAAGTCTGTGCCAGCTGTTTGGAGGATGAAACCCTCGCCCTGACCCTCTCGACTGCCCATTATTGGTTGATTCGTCAGTTATTAGGTCGCCTCACCTTTGAACTGACCGCGTTCATAAATCGTATTGCCTGGGGAATTTCCGGGGGCGTGACGACCCTATATCTGCTGTGGGATGTGCCGGCTTTAATCCAAGGGGATGCGCTGATCTGGGGGCGGAAAGTTGCGATCGCTTGTCTCCTCCCCTGGTGCGCTCAAACCATCCTGCACCGGGGAATCCTGCCTAGGCTCACCCCCCTGATTCGGCAATATATGCTCCGTCGCGTCCTGCAACCCGATCCCACCCGTTAACCTGTCTCACCATTGGGATGATGCCCTAATTGTGGGGATCGCTGCCATGGTTTTAGACCTCAAACAAGTCAGACCATTGATATTTTTGGATTGTATTTTGGGTGATGCCGGGTAGATCCGCAAGTTGATCAATAAAGGTGAAATCTCCCTGCTCTTGCCGTCGTTTTAAAATGGCTTCGGCTTTACTTTTTCCTAACCCCTTCACTTGGCATAATTCCACCGCTGTAGCGCAGTTGAGGTTGATTTTTGGGGTGGTTTTTGGGAGAGAAGGAGGACGAGAGAAAGAGGGTTTTGAGATCGATGTGTGGCCAGAGGTGGCCGGTTGAACAGTGGGTAAAAAAGGGATCAGTTTTGCAGCGATCGCACCCAACGCCCCATCATCTAACGTGATCGGCGGTGGGGTTGTCACCTGATCACGGATTGTCTCGATCGCTTGGCGGAGGTGCTGATTTTCGTCGCGTAGGGCGGCGAATTGAGCCGCGATCGTGCGCTCAAACTGGGCGAAACGGTCAGTCAGATCCGGTGCGGTGGGAGGGTCTGCAATCACGGCTTCAGGAGCAAGGACAGCCCCGCGAAAAAGCTGCACCTGTGTCAACAAAGCCGCCTCCTGTTCCGGCTCTAGAATAATCCCTTGCACCGTCTCGCCCCGCGCTAAATCTAATTCCTTCGCCCGCACCGCTGCATAATATCCCAAGTGATTATCCACCACCTCATAACTTTGCCAATCTAAACGCCGCAAAATCAGCGGATTAATTAACCCTTCCGCCTGCAAAATTGCCTCAGCCGCCTGATCAATGACCGCTGGAGAAAAGTGCGATCGCGCCACCGCCGACTGAATCCGCTTCACCCCCACCAAACTAATTTTAAGTTTCATCTAAGCCAGTTTTCCCATCACTTCAAGGGCTAATGTATTAAACTCCTGCGCTGATTTGGAATTCGGATCATAATCCAACACCGAACGCGGATCAGGCACTTCCCGCCCATCAATCACCCGCACTTGCTCCGCACATTTCGCCAACGGTTCCCGCTCAAAAATAATACTCTCCATCATTTTTAAGCCATAGCGTTCCGTCACCATCTGCATCCGTTTTGGCAAGGTCGAATTCACAAACCGCGCATTGGTCGAAACCTTATTCGCCAAAACCCCCAGCAAATAAATCGGAGCTCGGTTAATATTTTTGCGAAAACTATTCACATCTTTTACTAACCCTTGCACATTCCGTAGTCCTTGGTTCGCAAAGGGTTTTAAATCCGACGGGATAATTAAATAATCCGATGAAATCAACGCATAACGAGCAAACAAATTCAACGATGGCGGTGTATCAATCAACACCACATCATAGTTATCCTGCACATCTTGCAATTTTTGACTGAGAATAAATCGCGCATTTTCTTGACTATTTAACTCATTTTCTGCCCGCATCAAGTCAATATGAGCCGGAACTACATCAATGGGCGGTGTGCAAAAACTAAAGGCGGTTTGGGCTACGGCGGGAATCGGGTAGAGTTCTTCAGAACTTAACACCTGCTGGATATTATTTTCACTGAGGGTCTTACTCAGTGCATCTTCTTCATCGTCAAATTTTGCCAAGCCCACTGCAAAGGTTGTATTGGCTTGACTGTCGAGATCGATGACAAGAACGCGCTGCCCTTGCTTGCTCAACGCAGCCGCGAGATTAACAACGGTGGTGGTTTTACCCACGCCGCCTTTATTGTGATAGATGGCAATAGTGCGCATGGTTTTCGGGATCAATGAAGGGTGAGGATTGAGGGAAACAGAGTAGGTAAACGGTGGCAGAGGATGGGGGGGCGATCGCTTTTTTGGCGGTGGGGGTTTGGCGGGGGCGGGCGATCGCAATTTTCCCATCATCTGCATTTCATCCCGACCAATGATGCTGCGAATTGTCCCCAATTGTGTCTGAACACTAGAACCGCGACATTCAAAAATACGGTGAATTTGGTCACCACTGCGGCTATAAATTTGGAATTCTTTGCCGTTGGTTAACACTCCGTAGGGAATCCAAAGCTGTGTTAAATAATAGGTTAATTTAGCAACAAACGGCCCTAAATGATGGCGGGGGCTTTTCGCTTCGATCAGTAAACTGTAGGGAGACTGATCGTTCCATTGAATCGGTAAAGATTGGGCTGCAAAGATGAGAAAATCAAGGCGAATTTTACCGAGGGTCACCTCTTGATGCCACGCTTCGGGGGCATAACCCAAACTCGGTAGTAGGTATTGAACAATAAACTTGCTTTCAACTTCTGTCTCATTGCGACAGTTTTCTGGGTTAAAAAAGACGGGTAAACCGCCACGATAGGGCATTGCTGTTCCACCATGGACAGGATGATGGGCTGATGGATAAACCCTAGGGTATCAGACCCGGAGCTGCGGAAAAAGCCGGAATGGTGCCCAGCGTTACAAATTGAGGCCAAAGGGGCAGGGTGGATACATCTGTACTGAATAACGCTGGGATAGCCATGGAGGTCGCAGGAGGATCGAGGAGGGATGAAGAGGCGATCGCACCCTGGGATTAATCACAAATTGAGCCTGGATTAATCCCTTCAATTCCCTTCAAGTAAGTTGACTCTCTACGACAGGCTACCTTGGACTTGGCGAAGTTAGTGGGTTTTGCCCCTTCTCGGAGGCAACCCTTGCCAGGGGTTAAAGTCCTGGCGACTGCGATTGAGCGTTTCTTCTTTTTCAAGCAAGGTGCTCAGGCTACGTCCAAACCCCTACAGGATTAGCTCCCACGGGGCGAGGGGCTTCTGAATCTGGACGTGATGATTTCTGAACAAGCTGTATAGTGTGCAATCAAGGGTCTTTGAGTCTGAAACATTCTTGCCGTGCAGCCACTTGCCACACCTATGTCGAATTTAATCGCCTACCTACAAACCCCTGCGGCCATTCGCGCCCAGGCGGAGCAGATGTTTCAACTGGCGCAACAGGATCAACTGAAGCATTTTCGGTATCATCCTGAGGCGATCGCCACGGTCACCGCCTATGTTTTGGCGAATCTCCGCAGTAACTATCCTGGCTTGGATGTGCCGTTTCATAGTCGGTGGCGGCATTTTGAGGTGGGAGGGTGCGATCGCCTTGTCCAACTTCAGACCCTGATCCCTCACCTCTCCCCCCGCGATCGCGTCAAAACTCTTTATGAATTAGCGATCGCCAGTGTCCTGCTCGATGCCGGTGCAGGGCCGAGTTGGCAGTATCAGGAAGCCGACACCGGCCAAACCTGGCAACGCTCCGAAGGATTAGCGATCGCCAGTTTTCGGATGTTCATGGCGGGCGGCTTCAGTAGCGATCCAGAGCATCCCTATCAAGCCGATGCCGTGGGCTTACAGGCGATTACCCCGGAGCATCTCGCCCCCCATTTTCAAGTCACAGAGAATAATAATTTAGTGGGGATACAGGGGCGATCGCAACTCCTGCGCACCCTCGGCCACATCGTCGCCACCACCCCGGATGTATTCGGCAGCAAAGCCCCCCGCCTCGGCAATCTCGTGGATTATCTCGTCCCCGTCGGCATCCAAACCCTCCCCGCCCCCCACATTTTTGCCGCCATCATCACCCACTTTGGCCGCATTTGGCCGGGGCGCTTGGTCTTGGATGGGGTGAATTTAGGCGATGTGTGGTCACATTCCCAGGTGGGGTATGTGCCGTTTCATAAATTGTCCCAATGGTTAACCTATTCATTAATTGAGCCATTAGCCCATTTGGGGGTGAAGGTGACGGATTTGGATCAATTAACCGGGTTAGCAGAATACCGGAACGGCGGTCTCTGTCTAGATTTGGGCTTACTGAGTTTAAAAGATCCAGACCAAGCCGCTCGCACCCATCGCCCCGATTCAGAATTAATTGTGGAATGGCGATCGCTCACCCTCGCTTGCCTAGATCGGATCGCGGCCGGCATTCGCACCCAGTTAAACCAATCCGCCCAAGAACTCCCCCTCGTCAAAATCTTGCAAGGCGGCACTTGGGCCGCCGGGCGCAAAATTGCCGCCGAATTGCGCATTGATGGCCGCCCCCCCCTACTGATCGAAAGTGACGGCACAGTCTTTTAAACGGGACTAAAAACTCGATTCAGAGGGTGAACTTGAGCCACCCTGCATCCATCCCCCGCCTGGTGTGGGTGGGGGATGGGGTGGGCGTGCCTGTGGGTGCAGGTGACAAAATGAGTATTTATACTCATTGTATTTAGTCCTAGATAAGAATTATTCTTAGAAACAAGCAAATCAACTGTTGTTATCCCAAAGGAAAAGACATGGCTGTTATCGAGAAAGTCCCCAGCGTTATATTCAAAACCCGTGTTCGTGACGAATCCATCGACGGCCCGAACCCCTTCCGCTGGCAAGATCGCACCACCGAAGAACTCTTCGCCGGTAAGCGTGTTGTGGTTTTCTCCCTCCCTGGTGCTTTCACCCCCACCTGCTCTTCAACCCACTTACCCCGCTACGAAGAACTCTACGACGAAATCAAAGCCCAGGGCGTTGATGCAGTGATGTGTATCTCTGTCAACGATGCGTTTGTGATGTTCCAATGGGGTAAAGCGCAGGGGGCTGAAAAAGTCTTCTTGCTCCCCGATGGCAATGGTGAATTCACCCGCAAAATGGGGATGCTCGTCGACAAGTCTAACCTCGGTTTCGGCTTGCGCTCTTGGCGCTACTCGATGGTGGTCAACGACTGCACCATCGAAAAAATCTTCATCGAACCCGGTTATGAAGACAACTGCCCTGCTGACCCCTTCGAGGTGTCTGATGCCGATACAATGCTGGCTTACCTCAAAGGCTAAGGTTTAGCATTCACCCAGCATTGACCGATTCCAACAGGGGCGCGTCTGCTGTCTGTTTTCCCAATTCCGACGAGACAAGTATGAACACAATCTGGTTAGGATTTGGTGCAAGTTTGCTCGCCGGGATGGGAACAGCGATCGGTGCATTGCCCGTGTTAGGACTGCAACAGGTGTCTCAGCGTTGGCAGGGTCTGATGTTAGGGCTAGGGGGCGGGGTGATGCTGGCGGCGACTTCTTTTTCGTTGATTGTCCCGGCGACGGAGATCGCTGAGTTGCAAGGCTATTCCCAAGGTGCAGGGGCGGCGATCGCCTGTAGTGGCATTGCTATCGGTGCGGCTCTACTTTGGTGGCTGCATAATCATTTTCCCCATGAACATTTCATCCAAGGGCGCGAAGGCCCAGACGCTTCAGTGGTACAGCGGATCTGGCTGTTCATCATTGCAATTACGATTCATAATTTTCCCGAAGGCCTAGCGGTCGGGGTCGGGTTTGGCGCACCAGAGCTTTACAGTGGTGTGCCGTTGATGATCGGGATTGGCCTCCAGAATTTGCCTGAAGGGTTGGTGGTGGCGTTGGCATTGCGAGAGCTACAGTATTCCGTTGGGTCAGCCTTTGGCATTGCGGCGGCCACGGGTTTAGCGGAACCCCTCGGCGGCTTACTGGGCGCGGGCTTAGTGAGCTTGGGGCAGACGATTTTACCCTGGGGATTAGCGATCGCCGCCGGGGCAATGTTATTCGTTATTGTGGATGAAGTGATCCCAGAAATTGACCGTAAAAGCTGCCGCCAAGAAGGCACTTTAGGCGTAATTGCTGGCTTTTTGGTGATGACCTTGCTCGATATCGCCCTAGGATAACGCCAGCCCCGACCCATTGCTTGGGTGTAATCCCAGGATTTTTAACCTTTATTGACTCACACTTTTGGAGGATTCTCCTATGACTGCAACGATTCCCAGCCAACATACGGCACAACACCATTACGAAACGCGGATTGATTTGGCCGCCGAAGTGCGATCGCCCGTGATCAACATCCTCAGCCAAACCCTGGCCAGCACCCTTGATCTCAAAACCCAAACCAAGCAAGCCCACTGGAACGTGAAAGGCCCCCACTTCATCCAGCTCCATGAGCTTTTTGATGAGTTAGCCGGTGAATTAGAAGACTACGTGGACATGGTGGCCGAACGGATTACCGCTCTAGGCGGCACGGCCCTCGGTACGGCTCGGATCGCCGCATCGGAATCCATTTTGCCAGAATATCCCCTGACGATTAGCGACGGTCAAGCCCATGTGGCAGCCTTGGCGGAACGATTCGCCGCCTATGGCAAACATGTGCGCACCGCCATCGACCAAACCGACACCTTAGGGGATGCCGATACGGCTGATCTCTACACCGAAATTTCCCGCACCATTGATAAGCGCCTCTGGTTCCTCGAAGCCCACTTAGCCTAGTGTCTTGTCTAGCTTAAAAAGGTGAGTTGTTATCCAGAGGGGTGAGCGGAGTCGAACCCCGGAGCACCAGACTTCGACTTCGCTCAGTCTTCAAGTTACTTGCCATCTGAGGCTAGACAGTCCACTAGTGCCGTGCCAGCGGGTGAAGTTGATTCCATGGGGGTTAACTTCACCCCATCGCAATCCTAAATCAGGTCGGGATAGGCAAGGGGCTTAAAGCCCCTTGTTGCTCAAGGCTGAGGGTTTCAAGCTCAAATAGGATTGCGATAGATCCTGAACAATACGATTTCATACAATCCAAGTGAGACAAACGCCTCACTTGGATTGATGATTTTGGGCGGGGTGGAGTGGGAAGCAAGAATCGCGACTTCTCGGCATTTGTGCAAAATCTTTCGGGGTAGCTTCAGAGGGTAAATGCTCTCCGCTGGGAGCTTGACAAAACGTTACAATTCACTCTAGTTCAGCATAACAGGGGCGATCGCACCCTTCAATTGCCCTAAATTACCCTCAACCGCTTGCATAAATCAGACTGTTATGTAGTTCTGATGCAACCCATAAGCAGCCCCAATCTATCCCGTCACTCAAAGGACAGAGGGCAACCCCCCCCGTCGCCGCGTTACGGTGGAACCAACGCTGCGAACTGCAACCATTGCACCATCGCCAGCGATGACAAGAACAATGAGGATACTCTATGACTGCTGTCACCATGAACGCTCCCGAAAAAGCATTTTTAGAAAAAGTAATGCAACGGGCCGACCTGCCTGATATTTACGATGCTCGTGATATTACGCTGGTGGTTTTCCGGACTTTACGGGACATGATGACAACCCAAGCATCAGACCGGGTGCAAGCCGCATTTTCCGACGATGAAATTGCCAATTTGTGGAAAGACGATAATCCGATTGTGGCGCTTCTGAGCCGGATTCGTCCCCCCCTTGACATTGATGCCGATAGCTTTATCCGTCGTGTGTCTCAAGAAGCGGGCTTACCCCGTGGCACGACTGCCAATGGTGCAGTGATTGCCGTGTTCTCAACGGTGCGCGAAGAATTACCCCCCGCTCGTATCCAGGAAATCGCGGCAGTGCTGCCGAGCGGCATCCGGATTTTGTGGGAACAGGTCTAGAGCTTGAATTCTGACTCGATTTTCTGAATCATCGGGACTGTTTTTTCCCGATTGATCCCCAGCGATCGCACTCTTCCGTCCATAGAGTGCGATCGCTTTTTTTGACCGGGGCGCGATCGCGGCCCCGGCGGAATGTGGGGTGACGTTCGGTTTTCTGGATTGTCATTAACGATGCTATCAAGTAATTACGTTGACGGCTGCTGAAACAGTGATAATTTACGGTTTCTTGCCCTTCTGGATTCGGTGTTTACGACTGCGATCGCGCCCCTCCATTTTGCACAATACAGACATAAGCAATCAAGCTGATTTAAGCAATTGGAGGTTACATAGTATGGCTCTCATTCGTTGGCAACCCTTCTCTGATATCGACACGCTCCGCCGTCAAATGGATCATCTTTTTGATGAAGTGACAAACCCAATTCTTTCTGAAACTGCGGCATGGAAACCCGCTGTGGAACTGAAAGATCAAGGCGATCAGTTAGTCTTACGGGTGCAATTGCCGGGCATCAACGCCGAAGATGTGGAAATCAATGCCACCCGTGATGCTATTTCGATTACCGGCCAACGTCACGCCACCCAAGAAACAGATTCAGAGCAAGGAGTGTACTATTCTGAATTCCGCCACGGCCCGTTTAAGCGCATCATTTCGCTACCGATTCCGATTCAAAATGATCACGTCACGGCGGATTTCACCCACGGTATTTTGACACTCCAATTACCCAAAGTCGATGAAGCGATCAACCGAGTGGTAAATGTGAAATTAGGCAACACCCAAGCCTCGTAAAACACAGTCATTCCGCTCAATCTGACGCTTTAATCCAACACAAACCCCCGCTCATTCACTGGGCGGGGGTTTGCGGTGTGGAGGGTGCGATCGCACCCTATCCCCTCAATAGTTGCAGTTTCGGCGGTTTGCCCGGTATTCCCTAGCGGCGATCGCGCCTCTGCTTCAACCACAACACCCCATACACCAGAAGGCCTGACCCCAAGCCCAACACGATACTCCAGCTAAAGGTTGGCCAAGGTTGAGCATTCTCCTGGCCGCCCCAGACACTAGCGGCGGCAGATGATGTCCCAATCCCGACCCCAGCCGCAGCCACAAGATTTTCAATGGCGCGATCGCGCTCCTGTTGGGCCGCTTCAACAATCACGTGCAGCGTTTTAATATGCTGTTCCCGCACCCGTAAACCAGGGCTTAAACTCTCAATATCCTGTTGAATTTGCTCTTGATAAAACGTCGCTTGATTCGTCGCAAAATCATCCCAAAGGGTTAAATCACTCGGTAATGAATACTTCTCACAAAAGCCTTGAATCCGGTTGAGGCGCTTATTATAGGATTTGAGGTTACTTTTAGAGGTTTGCAGTTGCAGAGATAAGCCTTCAATGCCGCGTGTGTGGCGATCGAGGGTTTCCATATTGTCATAGATCTGCGATCGCTGTTTCGTACTGCTTCAAGGCTTTGTAAAGATCACCGCGATTAGCGTAGACGTGAGCAAGTTTGGAATCAAGTTCAATGGCTCTGGTGTAGTCCGCGATCGCTTCTTCGTACCGATTCATGTCAGAGTAGGCATTGCTGCGATTGTAGTAGGCATAGACATCGCTTGAAATTTGATTACTTGAGGACTGATCTTGCTGTAAAAGTGCATTGAGTTTTGCGAGTTCAGTTAACTCTGGGTTTTGCGTGAGTAATTGATTAATAATTGCTTGATCATCTGTTTTTTTCTCAGTATCTAACCCTACCGAAAAATTCTCAACCTGCGGCTCTTCCACCTCACCCCCCAACTCCCGCACCACATCCGCCGCCACCTCACTCAACACCCCCAAATCCGCCCCCACCAATCGCCGCCACTCCGTCATCAACAACAGATCACGCCCCTGCCCCGATCGCACC
Organism: Spirulina major PCC 6313; assembly: GCF_001890765.1. Classification (NCBI taxonomy): domain Bacteria; kingdom Bacillati; phylum Cyanobacteriota; class Cyanophyceae; order Spirulinales; family Spirulinaceae; genus Spirulina; species Spirulina major. The sequence continues at coordinate 3,947,031 of NZ_KV878783.1, forward strand.
CAATCCACCAACGCCGCCACCGTTACCCGACATCCCGGCAACTGCTGCAACGCCGCATCACCCCGCTGCCCACCAATCACAAACCCCGCCACCGACCGCAACGCCCCCGCAAAATCCGGGACTTGGGGTTCCGGTTGCTGCTGCTGCTGCTTCCCAAATGGCCACACCATAGACCGCTCCAGAACACTGACATATACTCCCCATAGTGTAACGTTGCGAATTCCCTGAGCAAGGGCGCTTAGGCCATGTCTCCGCAGGCCAGACGCATGCCGATGAAATCGGTGTATTGGTTGTAGGGGTGGAAATGGTAGCGGGCAGCGGAGCGGCAGAGCGTCGCATTGCTATACCAAGAGCCGCCCCGTAGGACGCGATCGCCCTGGGGGGGCGTGTGCAACCACTTCAAACGCAGCGTTGAATAGCTTTGGCGCAACTGCTCATCCCAGATCCGCCCCGTTTGGGGAGCCGCTTGATAGCTACTGTGCCATTGATCGCTGCACCATTCCCACACATTGCCATGGCAGTCATGGAGACCAAAGGCATTGGGCGCAAAGCTGGTCACCGGGGTTGTCCTTTCGCGCCACGGGTTTTGTTCGTCCGCTGCCACCGGGCGATAATTCGCATGATCTGGGCTGAGATGTTCCCCCCAGAAAAACGGCGTTTCTGTCCCGGCTCGGCAGGCATATTCCCATTCCGCCTCCGTGGGTAAACGGTAGAGCTTGCCCGTTTTCAAGGATAAACGGACACAAAATTCCACCGCATCGAGCCAGGTGATATTTTCCACCGGATGATCATCCCCGCGAAAGTGAGCCGGTTCCGGGTTCAACTCGCGGCCGACCTTATCCCACTGGGCCATAATGCGCCATTGGGCTTGGGTGACGGGATATTTCCCGATCGCAACGGGGGCAATTTGAACGCGATGTCGTGGTGATTCTTCTCGATACCCGGTTTCTGCCTTGCTGCCCATCCAAAACTGACCTCCCGGCAATGTGATCATGTCGATGTTGAGGCCAGACGGTAAGACTTCGCACCATTCGTAGGGGTGCTGATCATCATAGTCGGCGGGGTTGGGACTGCGGAGGCTAAACCCTTGGAGGCGATCGCGATTCAGATGCTTCAGTAAGGGCGCATGGCTGAGGTCATATTGCAGGGGGGTGAGGGTGATGTAGTTTTGGCGGATGGCTTCGACATCGGTGGGAATGTCCCCATCAACATAGGCATGAATCGGCTGCTCGACTTCTTCCACGGCTTCCCCCGCCAGCCAGTAGTAGCCCTTACCGCGTGGGTCGTAGCGTTGTTCAAACTGTTCGCGATAGCGCCGCAGCCCTTGGCGCGTGAGTGCGACTCCCACAATGTCCGACTCTGGCACCGGGGGAATATTCACATTCAATAAGGCCGGTTCGGGTAAGGGCACGTCGATCAGTTGGGCAAGGAGTTGCACCGCAAACCGAGCAGCCACGGAAAAGTCTTGATGTTTAAAACTGGTGAGGCTGAAGGCAATACTGGGAAATCCTTCGATCGCACCTTCCATGGCGGCGGAAACAGTGCCGGAATAGAGGACATCGGTGCCAAGGTTCGCACCTTGGTTAATCCCGGAGAGGACAAAATCCGGGGGGTCCTTGAGTAAGGCACTGAGGGCGAGTTTGACACAGTCCGAGGGAGTCCCCGAACAGGCCCAGGCTTGGATGGATTCGTGATAGATATCGGCGACGGGATCAACCCGAATCGGTTGGTGAATGGTCAACCCGTGGCCCGTGGCGGAACGTTCGCGGTCTGGACAAACCACGGTGACGTGATGGCCGGCTTCGGCCAAGGTATTCGCGAGGGTGCGTACCCCGATCGCTAAAATACCATCGTCATTACTAATGAGAACACGACAGGCTTTACTCATGAATTCTCTGCAATCCCCTCTGAAAAATCTTGGCCTCTTGATCGCTACACTAGAAGTCAGGCCAATTACCATCAAAACTATCGTCAATGTCCAATCTAGCAGCCCAACTTCAAGAATTACAGACCGAAGCCGCCAGCGCGATCGCATCGGTTCACGATCTAGCCGCCCTTGAGCAAGAACGGGTTGCCTATTTGGGCAAGAAAGGGAAACTCTCACAGATTTTGCGGGGCATGGGGAAATTAAGCGCCGAAGAGCGTCCGCAAATTGGGGCGATCGCCAATGAGGTGAAGACGACGATTCAAACTGATTTGGAGGCGAGGCGCGATCGCCTCGAACAGGCCCAGATCGCCGCCCAACTGGCCGCCGAAACCCTCGATGTCACCATGCCCGGTGTGGCCCGTCCCCTCGGTCGCATCCATCCCCTCAACAGCATCATCGATCGCGTCATTGAAATCTTTGTGGGCCTGGGCTACACCGTCGCCGAAGGCTACGAAATGGAGAGCGACTACTACAACTTTGAAGCCCTCAACACGCCCCCAGAGCACCCCGCCCGTGATATGCAGGATACCTTCTATCTCCCCGACGGCAACCTGCTGCGCACCCACACCTCATCGGTGCAAATCCGCCACATGGAACAAAACGATCCCCCCTTGCGAATCATCGCCCCCGGTCGGGTCTATCGCCGCGATACCGTCGATGCCACCCATTCCGCCGTCTTTCATCAAGTGGAAATTCTCGCCATTGACAAAGGCCTCACCTTCACCGACCTCAAAGGCACATTAAAAGAGTTTGTTCGGCAGATGTTCGGCGAAGAATTGGCGATGCTCTTTCGCGCCAGTTATTTCCCCTTCACGGAACCGTCGGCGGAAGTGGATGTGCAGTGGGAAGGGAAATGGCTCGAAGTGTTGGGCTGTGGCATGGTGGACCCCAATGTGCTGAAAGCCGTGGGCTATGACCCCGAAATTTACAGCGGCTTTGCGGCGGGGTTAGGGGTGGAGCGTTTCGCGATGGTGTTGCACCACATTGATGATATTCGCCGCCTGTACAGTAGTGATCTGCGTTTTTTAAATCAGTTTTAATGCTGATTTAATGCTGAATCCGGTTCCTGGGCCGATATCGTCCGGCGCGATCGCTGAAACATCGAACCCCCTTGGCCCCCGCAAAGCCGGTGCTGAGGACAATGGGCAGTCCGGACGATTAGATTAGATTGTCGGTTTCGATGGTGCTGAACCCCTAACCCTTTTGGCGGGCTTGTTTGAGCATGGCGACGAGGGTATGGTGGGCATCGTCGGAGTCGGTGAGGGTGTGGTCAAATTCAATACGGAGCACTTCGGTGATGCCGTCAACGGTGGCGTTGAGGGTCATGCCCTGGGGGTCAATATCGACCATTTCGGCGGCTTCGGTGGTGGGGCGATCGCCGTAGACTTGGGCATAGAGGGCGATCGCTTCGGCGTGGTCATCGTTCATGTGGGCACAGATGCGATCGCTAACAGCAGAGGTAAGAGGATCAGCCATGGTGAGATCAAGAAAGACAACGGTTACAAAAATTGAGTATATCGTCTTGGTTGTTGGTTTGCCGGGGATAGGCCAAGGCGGGCCGCTCAATCACGATCAATTCCACCCCCAACCGTTGCGCCACCTGTCGCTTCACATCCTCACCCCCTGCCTGGCCCGATGCTTTCGTGACCACCGCTTCAATGTCCCACTGTTGCCACAGGGCTGTTTCTAACTCGATGCTGATCGGGGGGCGAAGGGCGATAATTCGATCCGGGGAAAATCCAGCCTTGAGGGCGGCATCGAGGGCGATCGCACTGGGCAAAATCCGCACAAACAACCTACTCCGCGCCTGCCACGGGGCAAGATCGGCGAGGTAGCGATAGCCAATGGTGAAGAGAATACGGCGATCGCGCCACCCATCCCCCGCAAGAAATGTCCGCCAATCCGGAACCGGGGTCACGGTCGGATGGGGGTCGCGGGGGAGTGATGGCCGTTCATAGCGGAGATAGGGCAGGTTAAGATCCTGCGCAACGGCGATCGCATTCTCGGAAATGTCCCGCGCATAGGGATGAGACGCATCGACAATGCCGCAGATCCGCTGCTTCCGCAGAAAGGCCGGCATCTGTGCCGCCGTTAATGTCCCGACATGAACCCGATACAGGGGGTGATCAGGATATAACCGCTGAGCTTGGGGGGTGGTGACAGTAATCGCGAGGGGGATGGCATGGGGCAGGAGATGAGTAGCGATCGCCTTACTGTCCGCCGTCCCACCAATCAACCAAATCGCCATCACTTCGAGGTCTGAGGCGGAGGCGTGGCCGGAGGTTTTGGCGCTTCCAACAGGGCGACCACCTCCGGCGACATCACATCCACCGGCGCGATCGAAGCCGATGCCGCCACCGATTCCGGCTCATCCTGCCGAGGGGAGGGGGGCGGCAGCGTGCCACCGCGCAGCAGTGTTAATTGTTCCATCGTGTCACCGATGACGGCCGTGAGGTTTTGGCGGGTGTAGCGGTGGTTTTCCTGTTCGTGGCGCAGGGCATCGAGGGCGCGATCGCGCTCCTGCAACACCGCCACTAACTTCTGCCGCAATTGCTCTTCGTTGCGAATCGGAGCCAATTCAGCGGCAAAATTCGTCGGGTTTTGGGCTGTCGTCTCCGGTGTGGACTGCCCGCCCCGCAATTGAGCCTGAAGCGCATCCTGTTGCGCTTGGGCGATTTTGGCCTCTTCGCGACGTTGGCGAGCCTCAGTATTGTAGAGTTTGCGCCAATGGGTCGCGCTGGCTTGGGCCGCATCGCGATCGCGCTCCGCTTCCGCTAACGCCTGTTTCAGGGTACGAATTTCAGCGAGCCACTGCACCAACTCTTCACTCATTAATTCTTTCCACTCGGTAAGCTATAGGCGATTATGGCGATTATAGATCGTCTCCTCCAACTCCTTCGCCCTCCTGTTGCCAACCGTGCCCACTGTGACCGCAAACCCATGAAACTCCCAGCCTGGATTCGCTTTTTTTACTATCTGCGCTGGCCAGCCATTCGGATCACCACCCATCGCGTTTTTCGCCAACGCCTCAACGGACTCGCCGCAGAAATGGCCTATGGCTCAATGTTGGCACTGTTTCCGACGATCCTGGCCTTTCTCACCGCCATTGGTCTCTTTGAAGACTCAATCCAAGGCTGGTTACGGAATCTGCTGGCTCCCTTTAGGGTGGTTAATGATACCTCGCTGCAAACCGTGCTACGGGATGCGGCCAGTGCGCTGCGAATTGTGGTGCCGGATTTGATGTGGCAACTCCTCAGCAACTTTGTTCAGGAAGTCACAGAGCAAAAAAATGGGGGTCTTTTTTCCATTAGTTTCCTCGCCGCGATTTGGATCGCCTCTTCCGCCCTCTGCACCGCCATGAATGCCTTGGATCAGATTCACCGCATTCCGCCCCGGTTGCGTCGTCCCTTTTGGCAATCGCGGGGCGTGGCGATTTTGCTGACGTTGGGGAGTATTGTTCTCTTGGCGATCGCCGCCTTCTTCGTCCTGATCGGCAATCAATTGATCATCTCCACCCTTGCGATCGTCGAACAGTTTCCCCTCTATCGCGTCAAAGACGGAACCTATCTATTTCTGCGCCTGTGGAGCACCCTCAATCTTCCCTTCGTCTTGAGCCTCGTTGTGGTGGCCTTTGTGTTGATGTATCGCTTAGGCCCGAGTCGGTGGCGACCGGAAACCCCGGTCTTACCCGGTGCATTACTCGCCGCCTGTTCCTGGTTGGGGGTCTCCTGGCTCTTTCAGTTCTACGTGGATAATTTTGGAACCTATAACCGGGTCTATGGCGCAGTCGGAACCGTCATGGTCTTGATGTTGTGGCTCTATCTCACCTCCCTGGTGATGTTAGTGGGCAGTCAACTCAACGTCACCGTCGGGGAAATTATGCGCGCCGACCAAGCCCAATCCATTACCCCCCGCGCTCCAAAGCATCCTCCCGCCAAACCCTCCCACGATCCCCCACCCCATCCGTAGATCCAACCCCAAGAACAGAGTATGATAAATCCTTGGTAAGCTGGCAAAAATTCGCATGACCCTACAGTTGCGTGTGTACGTTCCCGATCATCCCCTCGTCAAGCATTGGCTTGGCGTCGCCCGCGATCATGAAACGCCATCCGTGCTCTTTAAAAGTGCGATGACAGAATTGGGGCGCTGGCTCACCTACGAAGCCTGTCGCCACTGGCTGCCCACCGTCGAAACCACTGTCACCACTCCATTAACCGAGACCGCCGCCACCCTCATCGATCCCCGCGTTCCCATCGCTGTGATCCCCGTGTTGCGGGCCGGTCTTGCCCTCCTCGATGGCGCTCAAACCCTCCTCCCCATTGCCTCCACCTATCATCTCGGCCTCGTGCGCAATGAAGAAACCCTCGAAGCCAGTTGTTACTTGAATAAATTACCGGAGCGCTTTGCCCCGGATACCCGGGTTTTAATTCTCGATCCGATGTTGGCTACGGGCGGGTCAATTATGGCGGCCATGGCGGAAGTGGTGCAGCGGGGCGTTGATCCGGCCAATGTGCGGATTGAGTCTGTGGTGGCGGCTCCCCAAGCTCTGCAAAAGCTCAGTGCAGTCTATCCGAGTTTGACGGTGTACACTGCCATCATTGACGAGGGGTTGAATGAGCAGGGCTATATTGTGCCGGGACTGGGGGATGCGGGCGATCGCTCCTTTGGGACGTAAGCAGCGATCGCGAACCATCACACCCCCAAAAAACCGCAATTAACCCAAGACAACGAGCAACAACGAGGTAAACACAATGAGTCAACGTGATGGATTTACAGGTGGATTTTTACTGGGAACCCTAGTCGGCGGTGTCGTCGGCGGTGTCGTCGGTGCGTTGGCAGCCTCAAAACGGTGGACGGATGATCAAGACGATTCCCCAAATCTAGAGAGCAACGATCCGAGTGACGAAACCATTGAAGGGGCCCGCCGCAGTTTAGAAAGCAAAATTTCTCAACTCAATCTTGCCATTGATGATGTGCGCCAACAGCTTGGCTCAGTGAATGGGTCATCCCCAGAGTCATAGGCTGAGCAACCTTGTACAATATCAAGAACAGTCATTTAGCGAGTGATATTTATTTTATGGATGCCAGTGTGGTTCGAGTTCTCGTCGTAGGACTTCAAAATTTCATTCAGCTTTACAGCATTCTGCTGTTAATCCGCGTTCTCTTGACCTGGTTTCAAACAGCCGGTTGGGCCCAGCAAGTGATGGGTGCGTTGAGTCCGATCACCGATCCCTATCTCAATATTTTCCGGTCTTTGATTCCCCCCTTGGGTGGTATTGATATCTCGCCGATGTTGGCCTTTTTTGCCCTCTCGTTCATTGGGCAATTCATTGTTCAATTGGTGGGCGGCCTGTTGTACAGCTTGGTGTAACGGTGTGCAGCGATGCAAATGAAAAAAATCTCACAGGGTGTGCATGGCTGCACCCTGTTTTGGGGTTAAGACGATTAGGAAAAAGCAATGCGAATTTTAATGATGGGGGGAACCCGATTTATCGGGGTGTCTTTAACGCAGCAGTTGGTGGCTCAGGGCCATGATGTGGTGCTGTTTAATCGGGGCAATCACCCGGTTCCTGTGGCGGGCGTGGAGCAGATCCAAGGCGATCGCAAAGACATCGCCACCCTCACGGCAAACCTTCAGGATCAAGAATTTGATGCGGTTTTTGACAATAATGGCCGCGAGCGCAGTGATACGGAGCCATTAGCAGCCCTCTTTACGGGCAAGGTACAGCATTTTGTCTATGTCAGTTCGGCGGGGGTCTATCTCAAAACCGATCAACCGCCCCACATCGAAGGCGATGCCGTTGATCCCAACAGCCGCCACAAGGGCAAACATGAAACGGAGGCTTATCTCGCGGCCAGTGGGCTACCCTGGACATCGGTGCGGCCGGTGTATATCTACGGGCCGCAGAATTATAACGATGTGGAAGCGTGGTTTTTTGATCGGATTGTGCGCGATCGCCCGATTCCGATCCCCGGCGATGGCATGGCGATCACCCAACTCGGTCACGTGGAAGATCTCGCCGCGGCCATGGTGGCGATCCTCGGTAATGACCAAGCTAAGGGGCAAATTTACAACATTTCCGGCGATCGCTTGATCACCTTTAACGGCTTAGCGCGGGCCTGTGCGATCGCCGCCGGCAAAGACCCCGATCAACTCAAACTCGTTCACTTCGACCCCAAAGCCTTCGACTTTGGCAAAAAGAAAGCCTTTCCCCTGCGCGTGCAACACTTTTTCACCGACACCCACAAAGCCAAAAAAGACCTCCAATGGCAGCCCAAATTTGACCTCATCTCCGGCCTGACCGACTCCTTTCAACAGGGCTACCTCCCCTCCGGACGCGGCAGTGCAGCAGTAGATTTCAGCCTCGATGACACGATCTTGCAGCAGTCCTAGCGCCAGACCTCCAGACCGCGTCGCAACATTCGTCCAGATCGCTACAGGCAAGCGGCTGACGTTGATGGTTCCCACGTTTTGATTGTACTCACCGCTTGGTTTAATGTGATCGACACCCTCAGCGCGATCGCACTGGGGGCATTTTCGTGCGGTAATCTCCGTGTTTCTATTTACGTGTTTATGTCAAGGTACAATTACAACAGATTACAAAGATTCATCAAATTCTGCGGGTAAACTTGCGTAGGATAGGGGATAACAACGCAATTTCTTAGAGATGGGCCATGGCCGCAACTATTCTTGTGGTAGATGATGAACCGACCATGCAGGTTCTCGTACAAAAGTCATTTCGGCGCAAGATTCGCAAAGGTGAGTTGGAATTTATCTTCGCCAACAATGGTGTAGAAGCCCTCGAACAAATTGAACAGCATCCCCATGTTGATGTCATGTTGACGGATATCAACATGCCCCGGATGGATGGCTTAACTCTGCTTAACCACCTGGCCAATCGACCTTCACCGACCCCAAAAACGGTGGTCATTTCCGCCTATGGAGATTTTGGCAACATTCGGGCGGCGATGAATCGGGGCGCGTTTGATTTTCTCACTAAGCCGATCAACTTTGATGATTTGGAAATCACCCTGGAACGCACCCTTGAGCATGTGGCCCAACTGCGAGAACGCAATGAAGCCCTGCGCAAAAGTGAAGCCAACAATCGTGCCATGCTGCTCGCGATCCCGGATCTTTTAATTCGGATTGATCGTGAGGGGAATTATCAAGATCTCCGCAATGCCAATCGCACGAATCTCTACAACCCCGAAGCGACGGTGATTGGCAATAATATTAACGCGGTGTTGCCTCCGGAAATTTCCGGTCAATGGATGCAGTTGGCGGAACGGGCATTGGCCACCGGAGAACTGCAACTGTGTGAATATTCCATTGAAATCAATGGAACCCTCGAACATGAAGAGGCGCGGATCGTGGTGACGGGGGAAGATGAGGTGTTGATTATGGTGCGAAATATTAGCGATCGCAAACGGGCCGAAGCCGCCCTCACCACCGCCAAAGAAATCGCTGAAACCGCCAACCGCGCCAAAAGCTCCTTCCTGGCCAGCATGAGCCATGAACTGCGCACCCCCCTCAACGCGATTCTGGGGTTTAGCCAACTCCTCGGCGGCGATCAATCCCTATCCAACGTCCAACGGGATAACCTGTCAATTATTAAACGCAGCGGTGAACATTTACTGATCTTGATTAACGACATTCTGTCCATGTCGAAGCTCGAAGCCGGACAAGTTGAAACAAACTTCACCGCCTTAGATCTCCACAATCTTCTGCAATCTCTCTACGAGATGCACCGTCCTAGAGCCGATCAAAAAGGACTCACCTTAAGCCTAGAAACCAGTCCCGCCGTACCGAGAGGGGTCAAGAGTGATGACAGCAAACTCCGCCAGATTTTCAGTAATCTGATCGGCAACGCGATTAAGTTCACCGATGCGGGAACGGTCAAGATTCAAGCCGATGCCCAACATCATCCCACCGCCAATGATCCCGATCATATCCTGCTCCATGTCAGCGTCACGGATACAGGCCCTGGGATCGAACCCCATGAAATTGAGCTTTTGTTTGAACCCTTTGTGCAAACCAGTAGTGGCCAAAAATCCACGGAAGGGACGGGATTAGGGCTATCGATTAGTCGGGAATATGTGGGGTTGTTGAATGGGGAAATCCTCGTTGATACCCAAGTGGGCCAAGGGTCATGTTTTAGCGTCAGTTTACCGATGCAACCCTGCTCAGTGCATGACATTTCCAGCCCACCGTCGGCCACTGTCATTGATGAAAAAAATGCCGATGCGCTTTTTTTCAAGACTGCATTGGACGACACCACCAACTTTAAAACCCTGCTGGTTCCCAACGATCTTGAAAACCTGCCGTTGGACTGGATTCAATCCCTGCATCAAGCCGCTCTCACCATCGACAATCAAGCAATTCTGGAACTCCTCGATGAAATCGAGACAACCCATCCCAGTTTTAAGGCGAAAGTGATTAAGCTAATTGATCACTTTCATTTTGATGTGCTCTTAGAATTTCTCCAAGAACGCTATCCCGATACGTTTTAAGGAAATTGCCGCGAATTGTCCTGAAACCTGGATATCGTAACGAGGCTTGTGAAGTGCGATCGCCCCAGGATTCAGGCCCCAATGGGCACGGGAAACCGCTCCCGCCGCCGTCGGGATTGAACCCGTAACCGCCAGCCATGCTGCGGCTATTGTGTTGCGGTGCGATCGCCCGAAACGACGGCCCCATATATGAGAAGCGCCATTCCAATTGGAACGGCGCTCCTTGATATTAACCGGGCTTACTATAGTTAAGGTCTTTATGTGCGAATTGACGCTGACCTCATTTGAATTGCTCTAATCATTACAGGGATCAACGTGATCCCAGAATTTTGTAATATTTTCTTTATTTTCTTAACATTCAGCACCAAATCGTAAAGAGCGAGGCAGCCACACCACAGATCGAGCGCCCCTCAAGCGCTGGGAAAAGGGTGCCATGGCTACCATTAGCGCGGGGGAATTGTCGGCATGGTCGCCGCCACAAGCTGCTCTGGATTGGAGTCCGTATGGTATTTCACCAAGTTAGCGAGTTCTTGGAGTTGGCTAATCGCTTCAGCCCCTTCGAGCTTCATCAATTCGCGATCGTCCCGCATTTCCGTCCAGGTGATGCCGTAGTCCGACACCAAAAATCGAATCAAGTGGTTCTCACCCAAGCTCACCATAAATGATGCACTATTCATCTCACCGCCACAGGTGTAGCACGACGCGAGATAGCCGCGTTGCTCTAGCACCATCGCCAAAGCCTGTAGATTCATCACCAAATCCCGAACAAAGGATCGATGTTGTTGTGCGAGTCGTTGAAACATGATGGAATCCTCCGAATGCCATGTACTTTCTTGGATTTTAATCTTTTCTTAATATTCTGGCGGACTGATGCCGAATGACACAGCTCAGAGAAACGATTAGAACAGGTCGTATTTAGACTAATTCAGTGCTTGAACCCAATGACAGTTGCGATCGATCAACACCGTCTATCTTTATACATAAAATTCCTAAAAAGTCAAATTTATTGTTTTTTTGAGCGAATGTTGGGCATCTGCCGGATTCAACTTGCGGTGATCAACGGCGCAGTCAGGGCGAAATCACGAGATCCAGACGCAGGACATCGGGGTTTCAGCACACCGTTTGAACTTTTTTCCAAATTTTGTTTCAAAACTTAGCAAAAGTTAATACAATAGGAACGTGCCCTGAGTATTTATTCTTATCTCTCCATGTTTACCACTCAAGTGCCTTGGCTCACAACCCTGATTTTGCTGCCCATGGTGGCGGCGATCGCTGTCCCCCTCATTCCGGATAAAGACGGGAAAACCCTGCGTTGGTATGGGTTAGGCGTGGGACTTGTCGAACTCGCCTTAACGGTTTATCTCGCTGCCACCCAATTCGATCGCACCGCTGTGGGCTTCCAACTCAGCGAAACCTATGCTTGGCTGCCGCAGTTGGGGGTGAATTGGTCTGTTGCCGTCGATGGCATTTCGTTGCCGCTGTTGGTTTTAACCGCCTTCGTCAATACCTTGGCGTTGATGGCTGCCTGGCGTGTGAGTCATAAGCCTCGGCTGTTTTACGGGCTGATGTTGGCCCTCTACGGTGCGCAGATGGGGGTGTTTGTCGCCAAAGATTTACTGTTATTTTTCACGATGTGGGAACTGGAGTTAGTTCCGGTTTATCTCTTGATTTCGATCTGGGGCGGGCCCAAACGCCTCTATGCTGCGACTAAATTTATTTTGTATACGGCATTAGCCTCCTTATTTATTTTGGTTGCCGGTTTGGGCTTGGCCTTTTCGGGCGATCGCATCACCTTCGACCTCGCTGAACTGGGTCTGAAAGAATACCCCGCCGCCCTCGAACTCTTCGCCTACGTGGGTTTCCTGATCGCCTTTGCCGTCAAACTGCCCATGTTTCCCGTCCACACTTGGCTCCCCGATGCCCACGGTGAAGCCTCCGCCCCCGTCTCCATGGTGCTCGCCGGGATTCTGCTCAAAATGGGCGGTTATGGTTTGATTCGGATGAACATGGAACTCCTCCCCAATGCCCACAGCCACTTTGCCCCCGTCCTCGTGGTGCTGGGTGTGGTTAACATTGTCTACGGAGCCTTCGCCGCCTTCGGACAAACCAATCTTAAACGCCGCCTTGCCTATTCCTCCGTTTCTCACATGGGCTTTGTCTTGATTGGCCTCGCCTCCTTCACGGAAGTCGGCTTAAACGGTGCGATGTTGCAAATGCTCTCCCACGGGTTGATCGCCGCCGCCCTCTTCTTCCTAGCCGGGGCAGCCTACGATCGCACCCACACCCTGATGATGGACGAAATGAGCGGCCTCGCCCAACAGATGCCGAAAATCTTCGCCCTCTTCACCGTCGCCGCCATGGCATCCCTCGCCCTCCCCGGCATGAGCGGCTTCGTCAGCGAACTGACGGTGTTCCTCGGCATGGCCAACAGCGATGCCTATAGCCTCTCGTTCAAAACCGTGATCGTCTTCCTCTCCGCTGTGGGTCTAATTCTCACCCCGATCTATCTCCTCTCGATGCTGCGGGAAGTGTTCTACGGCGATGGGGCTCCGGCTCCGAAGCAGGACAACTGGTTTAGCGATGCGAACCCCCGTGAAGTGTTTATCGCGGTGTGCTTCCTCGTACCGATTATCGGCATTGGTCTCTACCCCAAACTGGCGATGACCAGCTACGACACCAAAACGGTGCATATTGCCCAAAAGGTAGGGGCGGCTCTGCCGATATTCGCCACGGTAGAACCCCAGGAAATGACCGCCGAGCAGGTTCTATTCCCCATCACTCCAGCCTTGATCGCGCCTCAGCTTGATTAAGCGTTGATCTGAAGCCTCAAAATTCGACCAAAATCCTGTTTTCCCTGGGGGAGACAGGATTTTTGAGTTGGGCACGATTCCCCCAGGGCGGTCAACTGAGAATCTGTCCCTGAAGATTCGGGAGGCTGGGGTTTGTTGCCTAGGCTGGGGGGTAATCTGCAATATTTCCGGGTAACATGACAGCAATAGACTCTCCATTGAATGCGATCGCCAAGGGAACCATGCCCACTGACTACGACACCGCCACATCCCTCGCCCAAGTCTGGCAAATCACCTGCCAAAAACACCGGGATATTCTCGCCCTCTACGATCCCCACAGCACCCCAGAGGTGCGCTACACCTACGGCGAAGCCTATCGGGCCATCGAGCAGTTCGCCAGCGGTTTGCAAGCCTTGGGGGTGAAACCGGGGGATAAGGTGGCATTGTTTGCCGATAATAGCCCCCGCTGGTTAATTGCCGATCAAGGGGTGATCTTGACAGGGGCGGCGAATGTGGTGCGTTCGGCCCAAGCCGATCGCTACGAACTCCTCTATATCTATGCAGACAGTGACAGCACCGCGCTGATCGTTCAAGATTTCAAAACCTTGAAGACCCTCCAGCCGGAACTTAGTGAGCAATCGGTCTCGGTGATTATTTTGCTGTCGGATGAAACGCCTGATCCTGAAGGGGCGGTTAGAATGCTCAACTTTGAGCAACTACTCGCCTTGGGTCAACAGCAGCCCTTGACCCCCGTGGCGATCCAACCCTCGGATCTCGTCACCTTGCTCTATACCTCCGGCACGACGGGAAAACCCAAGGGTGTGATGCTGACCCATGGTAATTTGCTCCACCAAATCACGACGTTTATTAGTGCGATTAAACCGACGGCGGGCGATCGCGTCCTCTCCATTCTCCCCAGTTGGCATTCCTACGAGCGGACGGTGGAATATTTCCTCTTCGCCTACGGTTGTTCGCAGATGTACACCAATATTCGCTATTTCAAGCAAGACCTGGCCAGCTTTAAACCGCACTTTATGGTGGGCGTGCCGCGTCTGTGGGAATCGATCTACGAAGGGGTGCAAAAAACCTTCCGGGAAAAATCCGCTCGTCAACAGGCGTTGATTCACTTCTTTTTTGGCTGGTCAGAAAAATACATCCTGGCGCGACGGTTGGCGGATGACCTCGATCTGTTGCGCCCCAACCCATCGGCGAGCGATCGCACCAAAGCCAAACTCAAAGCCGCCCTCCTCAAACCCCTCCATCTCTTGGGCGATCGCCTCGTTTACGGCAAAGTCCGCGCCGCCACCGGTGGCTGCATTAAATACTTCGTCAGCGGCGGCGGCTCCCTCGCCCGTCACATCGACACATTTTACGAACTGATTAACGTTCCTCTGATCGTCGGCTACGGCCTCACCGAAACCGCCCCCGTCGCCACCGTCCGCAGTCGCGAATGTAACCTACGGGGCGCATCGGGCCCGCCGCTGCCCCACACCGAAATTCGCATCGTCCACCCCGAAACCCGCACCCCCCTCCCCGACCTAATCCTGTAGGGGTTTTACTAAGTCATATGTATTAGGGGGTTGAAGATATCCTGAGAGATAAAGCCCAGTAAGGCTATGGAGGTTAGACTATGCCCAAAATGATGAGGAGTAAGCACAGTAGAGATGTCAGAGTTTAGCCAACTCAACGCCTTCCGCCCCCAGGTAAAAAAAGTCTGAACCAAGCCTATGAACGTGCCTACGAAAAACCCAACTTGTCCTTTTCGAGTTGTATGGGCAACAGCTTTAGGCAAACAGTGGCCGGTTTGTTTGCCCGCAAGGACATGAACAGTGCAACGATGTTGTCCGGTCACGTGGCATCCACCCAAGCCCGAGTCCAAGCCAGTGAGAGTGAGTATCTCATCGCGGCTCAGGACACAACGTACTACAACTACTCAGGTCAGACGCAGATGTCGGGATTGGGGAGAATCCAGGGTAAGGTGCGGGGACTGATGCAGCACAATGTGTTGCTCATGGAGCAGGAGGGGCAGCCCCTAGGACTAATCCATCAACAGTACTGGACGCGAGGGGGGGCGATAGATTGGCCGTCGCCGCAAAAAGAATCTCAAAAGTGGTTCAAGGGCTTGGTTGCGGTCAACCAACAAGCCCAAGGGTCAAACCGACGGTGGGTGGTCACCTGTGACCGAGAAGGGGATATTTTCGAGTTCTTCAAAGCTGAGCGTGAGCCCAATGTGGATTTGCTGGTGCGGGTGTGTCAACCCCGCCGCGTCGAAGTGGCTGCCGCCGGAACGGTCTGTCCATTGCCGGATGTCGCTGAGCAGCTCGACGACTACGGGCAGTATTCAGTGCAGATTGAGCGGCTGTATGAGGGCAAGGGACGAACGGTAGACGTGACCTTGCAGTTGCAGGCGGCAACCGTTTACATCTACCCGCGTCAAGATTTGAGCCCCGCTCGCCACAAGACGCAGCCCCTTACGCTGGTTATGGCTACCGAGGTCGCTTGTGTCGATGGGAAAACGCAGGTGGACTGCTTCGACGCTGACAACAGTCTGTGCTGGTCTTTGCTCACCAGTCTACCGGTGGCAACGGCAGCGGATGTCCAACGCATCCTCCGTTTCTATGCTCTGCGTTGGCGCATTGAACGGCTTCACTTCACTCTCAAGTCTGGGGCGTTAAATGTGGAGCGGCTCCAATTTGACGATGTGCATACCTTGGTCAATGCCTTAACTTTTTACTCGGTGGTCGCTTGGCGGCTTCTCGGGTTGACTTATGCCTTGCGTCAAGACCCTGAACAGTCGGCTCAGACGCTTTTTGATGCCGATGAACTCAGGTTGTTGCATCAGCTCTCGGGCCAAGCTGTTGACTCCCTGCGACAGGCTACGCTGGCGTTGACGAAGTTAGTGGGCTTTGCTCCTTCTCGAAGGCAACCACTGCCAGGGGTCAAAGTCCTGGCTATTGCGATTGAACGTTTTTTCTTTGTTAAGCAGGGGGCTCAGGCTGTCTCCAAACCCCTACAGGATTAGCTCCCCGACGGTGAACAGGGTCTCGTGTTGATTCGCGGCCCCCAAGTCATGCAGGGCTATTATAAAAAACCCGAAGCCACCGCCAAAGCCATTGACCCAGAGGGTTGGTTTGACAGCGGCGATTTAGGAATGCTCACCCACGGCGGTAATCTCGTCCTCACCGGACGTGCTAAAGATACGATTGTCCTCAGCAACGGCGAAAACATTGAACCCCAACCCCTCGAAGATGTCTGTGTCCAAAGCCCCTACATTGATCAAATCATGGTCGTGGGTCAGGATCAAAAGATCCTAGGGGCGTTGATCGTGCCGAATCTCGATGCCTTGCAGCAGTGGGTGACGGAACAGGGGTTAAGCCTGACCTTGCCGGAATTGGGCGCGAGCGATCGCCAAGACCTCGATGATCCCGCCATCCATCGCCTCTTTCAAACCGAACTGAAGCAGCGGATCAAAAATCGGCCCGGCTACCGGCGCGATGACCAAATCGCCGTTTTTCGCTTGATTCTCGCACCCTTCTCCATTGAAAATGGTTTACTCACCCAAACCCTGAAAGTCCGTCGCTCGGTAGTAACCGATCGGTATCACGCTATGATTGACGGGATGTTTTCATAATTTATCCACCGCTTTATACTGCCACTCAGAGGAACCCATTTTAGTCATGGCCACCGAATTAACCATTAAGCGCCCTGTTGTCTTGAAGGTGATTGTTACCCCGCGCTGGAAAGAGGAAGTCACCCAACAACTGCAAACCCAAACCACACAACTGGATCAACAACTGCAAGACATCGATATGCAGGGGCAACGGGCGATCGCAGAAGTGCAAAAACAGGGTGTGGCCTTAACCAATCCCCAAGCACTCCAGCAAATTGAAGCGATTCAAAACCAAGTCAACCAAAAGAAAAACGAACTGCAACAACGCAAAAACCAACTGCTTCAGCAACTTGACCAACTTGAAAAAGTGGAAATGGAGCAAGAAGTAGCCCAAGGTCAGATTGACGGCACTTGTACCGTAGCCGTGGGCGACAACCTTGTGAAAAAACTCCAGGTTGAAGTCGTGGTTCGCGATGGCATTGTCCAAGAAATTCGCGGCGAACTCTAGCCACCACAGCGGGCACACCGGTTGCCCCCCCCCATCACTCACACCGTAGCATTTGACAGCGATGAGCCAGACTTCCGCCCACTGTGCCAGTTCCCCACCCCTAGATCCTAACTTGAGGGGATAGCATCCCATGAGGCAGCTTGGTATGATATGGGTGCTTCGATCTCCATCGTCCCTGCTCAGGGTGATGGATTGTCGCAAAATATCGGGTGCTAGCATCGTGAGTTTGAAGGCTCTGTCACCCTGTTACTGGAATGCGTGTCAAACTATGGTTCGGTTCTGTTGTTTGTATAAAAGGGGGCGTGCGCTATGTCGATAGAAGGAATTCAATCGGCTTCAAAACAGGATGCAATGGTCTACGTTCCTTACTTTCAAGGCCAAAAGCGCAAAATGCTGCCGAAAGCGATCGGCATTTACCAAAATGGTTCCCTTGAGGGAGAGCGGATGATTGAGGGGGGGGAAAGCATTCCCTTTGTGGCGACCTGGTTTGTCTCGAAACTGCCGGCGGAATCGACCCGGTGTCGGTTGCAGTTTGATGGCAATGCGGAACTCAGCTACGAAGTGGATATGCAGAATTCCGAGTTTGTGGATCATCTGATCGGGGTGATCATGAACTACCAACGCACGAAACATACGGATTTCTCCCGTGCGTTCTATCGCAAATTATTACAAATGGATGGCTCATCATAAACCGAATCATCCAGATCGATACCCTATAAAGTATTCATTGAGTTCAGTTATTTCAGTTATAAGGAAGGAGTGAGGGGTGGCACAGGCCAAACACAATAAGCATCTGTTGATCGGTTCAACGATGGCCCATAGTGGCAAATCGGCGGTTATTCTCGGACTTGCCCATCAACTGAATCAGCAAGGGATTCAAATCGGCTATGGCAAGCCCTTGGGAACGTATCTCAACACGGAGGCGATCGCGCCGACGGATGCGGATGTGCAATTTATCACTGAACAGTTAGCGCTATCACCGGCTCAGACGAAAGCGCCGTTACTGACCCTCAATGCAGCGAGCTTCACTCAATATTTGCAGCCGACGAGTGAGGTGACGAATGTGATGCATTCCCTGTCGAGCTATGTGGATGATATTGCTGGCGATTTGGTACTTCTAGAAGGGCCGGGCAGTTTGTCGGAGGGGCGACTGCTGAATTTGTCGTTGGTGCAGATGGCGGCTCAGTTGGATCTGCCGGTGTTGATGACGGCGTTGTATCATCCGGTGACGTTGATTGATGAACTGTTGGATGTGCAAGAGGCCCTGGGGGATCACCTAATGGGGGTTGTGATCAATGATATTCCGGAGTCTGATGCGGCGGTGGTGGCGGAACAGGTGGCCCCCTATCTGGAGCGGCAAGGGATTCCGGTGTTTGCGCAACTGCCCCGCAATGGGTTGCTCCGCAGTGTGAGTGTGCGAGAGTTGGCGACCAAGTTAGAGGCCAAAGTGCTGTGCCGTCCGGATCGGTTGGATCTCATGGTTGAGAGTTTGACGATTGGGGCGATGAATGTGAATTCTGCCCTGGAGTATTTCCGGAAGGGGCGCAATATGGCGGTGGTGACGGGGGGCGATCGCAGTGAATTGCAGCTTGCGGCCCTGGAGACTTCCACCAATTGCCTGATCCTGACGGGGCATTCTGCCCCCCAAGACTTTATCCTCAGTCGGGCGGAAGATTTAGAGATTCCGATTCTATCGGTGGATCTCGATACCTTAACAACGGTGGAAATTGCCGACCAAAGTTTTGGCCAAGTCCGCCTCCAAGAACCGATTAAAGTCCAGTGCATCCAAGAGTTGATCCACGCCCATTTTGATACCCCGCGCTTGATGCAGGCGTTGGGGTTAGAACCTAGTCCTGTTAATGTCTGAGTACAAATCCGATGCAAACCCTAGACGTACCTGTCAATTCTGCGATCGCCCTCACTGATCCCACGATTCACCGCCGCAAAACGCGCCCGGTTCCCGTGGGATCGATCACCATCGGCGGCGGCCATCCGGTGGTGGTGCAATCGATGATCAACGAAGACACCCTCGATATTGAAGGCTCTGTCGCCGCCATCCGCCGCCTCCATGAGATCGGCTGTGAAATCGTGCGGGTCACGGTTCCCAGCCTCGCCCATGCCAAAGCCCTCGCCGAGATCAAAGCGAAATTAGCCGCCACCTACCAACCCGTACCCCTAGTAGCGGATGTTCACCACAACGGCATGAAAATTGCCCTCGAAGTGGCGAAGCATGTGGATAAAGTCCGGATTAACCCTGGGCTGTATGTATTCGAGAAGCCGAGCAGCGATCGCACCGAATACAGCCAAGCCGAATTTGATGACATCGGGGCGAAAATCCGCGCCACCCTCGAACCCCTCGTCGTCTCCCTCCGCGACCAAGGCAAATCGATGCGCATTGGCGTTAATCATGGCTCCCTCTCCGAGCGGATGCTCTTCACCTACGGCGACACCCCCGAAGGTATGGTGGAATCTGCCCTCGAATTTATCCGCATCTGTGAATCCCTCGATTTTTATAATCTGGTGATTTCCCTCAAGGCCTCCCGCGTGCCGGTGATGTTGGCCGCCTATCGCCTCATGTGTCAGCGCATGGATGCCCTCGGAATGGACTACCCCCTCCATTTGGGCGTGACCGAAGCCGGAGATGGGGAATACGGGCGGATCAAATCCACCGCTGGCATTGGGACATTGTTGGCCGAAGGCATCGGCGACACGATCCGCGTCTCCCTCACCGAAGCCCCGGAAAAAGAAATTCCCGTCTGCTACAGCATCCTCCAAGCCCTCGGCTTGCGCAAAACCATGGTGGAATATGTGGCCTGCCCCTCCTGTGGGCGGACATTATTCAACCTCGAAGACGTGCTTCATAAAGTCCGGGAAGCCACGAAACACCTGACTGGTTTAGACATTGCGGTGATGGGCTGCATTGTCAACGGCCCCGGCGAGATGGCCGATGCGGACTATGGCTATGTGGGGAAACAACCGGGTTTCATTTCCCTGTATCGTGGGCGGGATGAAATCAAGAAAGTCCCCGAAGATCAAGGTGTTGAAGAACTGATTAACCTGATTAAATCTGACGATCGCTGGGTTGATCCCTAACTAAATTTCCCCTCTTTTTCACAAAACCCCCATGGCACGAACCTGCTGTGGGGGTTTGCGATCGCACCATCGCCCCCTCTCAGCCATTGACTACAATAACAACATCCTCTGCCCACGTTGCATCATGGTTCAGATTCCCTTTGAGGCCTCAACCCGCTATCCCGACTCTGACGGTAAACCCATGGCCGAAAATACCCTGCAATACCAATGGATTGTCCGCTTGGTGGAAAACCTCAAACGGATGTTAGCCGGTCAAAATGCCTTTGTTGCGGGAGATTTGCTGTGGTATCCAGTCCAGGCGCAACCCGGTGAGACTCCCCTTGCCCAAGCGCCGGACGCGATGGTGGTCATCGGTCGCCCGGATCACTGTCGAGGCAGTTACAAGCAATGGGACGAAGAGAATATCGCGCCCCAGGTGGTGTTTGAAATTATTTCACCGAGTAATAGTGCGGCGGAAATGACGGCCAAGCAGGCCTTTTACATCGAACATGGGGTGTTGGAACTGTATTTTTACAATCCGCAGTCGGAGACGTTCTGGGGGTTGGTGCGGGGCACGGTGGACGATAAACTTGAACCGGTGATGCCGCTGAATATGCCCTGGGTGTCGCCGCTGCTCCAGATTCGTTTTGAACTGTTCGAGGATGGGTTAGCCGTGTTTTATCCCGATGGTGAACCGTTCAAGACCTTGGCGGAGTTTGCCCAGGAACGCGATCGCTTGGCGGCCAAATTGCGAGAACTGGGGATTAACCCAGATGACCTGTAGCGATCGCGTCCCGTTAGGAATGGAATCGCGATCGTATTCCATGCATCACTGTTTAAGCATAGTTCGATTCAATCAATCATGACGATTTAAAGTGATGCCAAACACCCCAAATGCACAGGAATTTCGGATCAAGTCTTTTTGGATTAGGGGTGTGTGACAATTCTAAAAATGGCTAATGCGATTGTGCATCAAAATCCGCAATCTCTTGTCTGACAATAGTTTTAGTCGCAATTAATAACACCATTAGGGCGTACAATGCGTTTATTGTTCCGTAGCCAGATCATCAACTGGACTAACCCCAGAAACTTAACAGGAACTCCATTGGTCATAACTTACAACAAGAGCAGAAAAACCAGCACAACGGTTGATTCACTCTTTGCACTCACAACCACTGACCTCACTCTGCAATTTATAGGAGATTCCATAAATGATTAACTTCAAACGCTGGCAAGCCACGACCGCCTTGATCATGACCTTGGGGATGAATGCAACGGCGATCGCACCCATTTTCGTCGCCCCGATGATTGCCTCCTCCGCTGCCCCCGCCTTGGCCCAAGCCACCCGCTTCCCCGATGTCCCCAGCACCCACTGGGCGAAAGACTACATCAATGCGTTGGTGGCTCAAAATGTATTAGCCGGTTTTCCCGATGGCACCTTCCGCCCCGATGCACCGGTGACCCGGGCGCAATATTCCTCCATGGTGCAAGCGGTGTACAACAAAACGAAGATTCGCAACGCCATCAATTTTGCTGATGTACCCAGCAGCCATTGGGCCGCCGGTTCGATTCGGACATCCTACGAAATGGGGTTCCTCTCTGGTTATCCCGGTAATATTTTCCGTCCTGAGCAAAACATTCCCCGCGAACAAGTCCTCGTTTCCCTCGCCAACGGGTTGAACTATAGCTCGAATGCCCCGGTCAACCAAGTGCTCAATTACTACGTGGACAACGGCTCGATTTCTAACTTTGCCCAGTCAGCAGTGGCGGCGGCAACGGAAGAACGGATGGTGGTGAACTATCCCACCCTCAACCGGTTGAATCCGACCCGCAATGCGACCCGCGCCGAAGTTGCTGCGTTCCTCTATCAAGCCATGGTGAGTGAAGGCCGAGTGGCAGCGATTAATTCGCCCTATATTGCCAATGCCACCCCGATCGCAACGGAATACCGTATTCCCGCCGGGACGACGATCCCCGTCAGCTACATGAAGGACAAAATCCTCTTGATGCCTGATGAAACCCTGCCCGTTACGTTCGCAGTGCGGACGAATATCACCACCCAAGATGGCAGCGTGTTGATTCCGGCGGGCAGTCAGGTGAAAGGTGAACTGCGCCCCGCTGGGGATGATGCGACCCAGTTTGTGGCTCAGGAGTTGACCTATCCGGATGGTTCGACGCGACCCTTTGCTGCGACCTCTAGCCCGATCACCAAAACCGAAACGGTACGCCGGGGTACGAATACCGGGGATCTGCTGAAAAATGCGGCGTTAGGGACGGCTGCTGCTGCTGCGATCGCTGCCGTCACCGGAGACCGGGCGATCGCCACCGAAGAACTGCTGATCGGAGCGGGAGCCGGTGCAGTATTGACCCTGATCCAAAACTTCCTCGGTCGTAACAGTGTGGATCTCCTGGTGGTGGAACCGGAAACCAACTTGAACCTCACCTTAGATGATGACTTTGTTGCCCCGGTGCAATAGTCATGCCGTAGGATGCTGAGGCGGGCGAGTCGCTCCCTCAGCCCCGGTTTCACAGGATTTTTCTCACATCTAGCTTCAACCGCAATACAGATCCAGTCGGTCTGTATTGTTTTTTTGTGGGGATTGTTGTTGTGGGGGTGCGATCGCAGGAGAAAAAGCCAAACACCTCCATTTTCGTTGCGTCATAATGAAACCATCGATATTGTGATCGCCCGTGGTACAAGCACCTTCTCAACCCAACACCCAATATCCCGACTCCGACGGCAAACCCATGGCAGACAATACCAAGCAGTATCAATGGATTGTACGTCTTGTGGAAAATCTCAAATGCCTACTGCAAGATCAAACCGCCTTTGTGGCTGGCGATCTGCTCTGGTATCCCGTCCAGGCTAAAGGGGGTAAAACGCCGTCCGGTCAAGCTCCCGATGCCATGGTGGTCTTGGGTCGTCCCGCTGGAGACAGAGGCAGTTACAAACAATGGGAAGAGGATGATATTGCCCCCCAAGTGGTCTTTGAGATCATCTCACCCAGCAATACCGCCACCGAGATGGTGGCTAAACAACATTTCTATGCCCAGCATGGTGTGTTGGAAATGTATTTTTATGACCCCGATTCCTACGATTTTTGGGGACTGACTCGCGACCACGTAGAGGCGGGCTTCACCCCGGTACTCGTTCTGAATTTGCCCTGGGTTTCGCCACTGTTGCAGATTCAGTTTGAACTGTTCGAGGATGGTTTGGCGGTGTTTTATCCCAATGGTGAACCGTTTAAAACCTTCACCGAATTAGCCAATGAACGGGATAAAGCGTTTGCCAAATTAGATAAAGCGTTTGCCAAATTAAGGGAGTTGGGCATCGATCCCGATACCTTGTGAATTTGAGTTGTTTGACGCTGATTACAGTAAAAACCGCAACAGCGAACCAAAGCCCCCTAACAGGTTTAAGAGTTGAATGCCTAACCCATTGCCGCCGCCGGAACCTTGGCGTTTATTCACTTCCTCGATTAACCCTGTGGCGATCGCTTGGCCACCTTCGTCCTCTTGACGTTCAAATAAGGCTGCTGCGATTTGGGCATCTTGAATCGCGCCGGCTTCATCGGTGAGGCGGAGACGGACGAGGGCACGACCAAGATAGGCAGGGGCGAAGTCTTGTTTTAAATTCAGGGCTTGGTTGTAGTTGGCGATCGCATCGACATAGTTACGTTGATTCGCTGCCACGATTCCCAATGCGTAGTACTGTTCCGCTGTCTCTAGGGTGCGCGGCAACCCGATCGCCCCTTCCGTCCAGGCTAAATCTAACCGCGTTCCCCAAAGATTCGTATTCACCAAATAGGCCTGCCGCAAATCCGCCCCCGCCAAATTTGCCCCCAACAGGGTCGCCCCCAACAGATTCGCACTGTGGAGTGATGCACCACTGAGATCCGCCCCGGTTAAGTCCGCTCCGGCCAAGTTCGCTTGGCTGAGGTTGGCAAACCGTAAATCTGCCCCCCGCAAATCTGCCCCTTCGAGATCCGCCAATACCAACCCAGCCCGACTTAGATCACATTGCACACAATTCCCAGTCGCCAGCAGTTGGCTGGTGTGGTTGAGGTTTTCCGCCAGCAGAGGAGCGGCGAACAGGGTGGAGATGAGGCCAGTGGCGATCAGGGTTTTCTGCATGAGACCAAAAAGTGCAACGATGTTTCTATTCTACTGACTTGTTTTCAAAGACCTAGGGATCATGGTTGACTCTGCTCCGTTTCGCTTTCCGCCGCCGCTCCAACCGGGCGATCGCCTCTGTGCGATCGCCCCCAGCGGCGCACTCAACGAAATCGCTCGGCTTCAGGATGGTCTGGCCCTCTGGCAGGCGCGGGGCTATCGGGTGGATCTGGGGCCCCATTGGGATAGTCGCTATAGCTATCTCGCGGGCGACGATGCCCAGCGCCGCGAGGCCCTCCGCCAGGCCTGGGAAAACCCAGACTATCAAGGCGTGCTCTGTATTCGGGGTGGCTACGGCAGCGCCAGACTGTTAGAAGAGTGGCAGTGGCCCAAGGGGCATAAGTGGCTGATCGGGTTTTCGGATATTACGGGGCTGTTGTGGAGTTTGGCGCGGCGTAGATTGGGGGCGGTGCATGGGCCCGTGTTGACCTCTTTAGGGAAAGAGCCGGATTGGTCGGTGCAGCGGTTGATTGATTGTGTGGAGGGGCGGCCCTTGGGGCCATTGCAGGGGGAGGGCTGGGGAAATGGGGTGGCGATCGGGACGTTATTGCCCGCGAATTTAGCCGTGGCGACGAATCTCCTGTGTACCCCGGTTCAACCCGACCTAGAGGGGGTGATTTTGGCCTGGGAGGATGTGACGGAAGCCCCCTATCGTTTGGATCGGATGATTACCCAGTGGCGGTTGAGCGGGGCGTTGCAGGGCGTGCGGGGGATTGCGTTGGGGCAGTTTACGGATTGTGCGGGCAATCCGGGGACTTGGCCGGTGCTGGAGATGTTGCGCGATCGCCTCGCCGATCTCAAGATCCCGATTGTTGCCAATCTGCCCTTTGGTCATGTATCCGGGAATGCGGCGTTACCCGTGGGCGTGCGGGTGGAGTTGGACAGCGATCGCGGTTCGTTGATTATTTTGGATTGATCGCCAGAACGATCCTAAAGTTTAGGGAGTGCGAGCGTCTCGCTCGCTAGAGACCACAGCGAGAGTTCGATCATCCCTAGGCCCACCAACAGGCCAGGGGAAACAGCAAGTATTCCAGGAAAAACAGCAGCCAAATGAATTGATAAAAGCGGGCGATTTCGGGCTTTTGGGCAAGATCCACCCCGCGACTGCGCCAGAGCAGGGCAATGGCGAGGGCGGTATGGGTGGCGATCATCACCGCTCCATTGATCCCCGGTATCCCCAGCAGTCCCACCCCGATCATCGCCCCATAACAAGCGACAATTAACCCGCAGCAGATCCGAAACACCGCCCGTTTGCCGAGCAAAATCGTCACGGTTTGGATGCGATATTGGCGATCGCCGTCTAGATCCGGCACATCTTTAAATAGGGCAATCGCGATCGTAAACCAGAGAATAAACCCCGTCAGCACCCACACCGGCCCCGGAATGCCTCCCGTTGCACCTTGAAAATAGCGATACAGCCCCACATTCACCACCCCCCCCCGCACCGTGAGAATGCACAGGGCTGCCCAGAGGGAAAAGCGTTTGAGGCGAATCGGGGGCAAGGAATAGGCCGTGCCGATGATCAAACTAATGCCCACGGTGAACAGGAGCCAAGGATGGGTGAGGGCAAGGGCGATCGCCCCAATCCCCGCCGTGATCACAATGCCTCGACCTTGGGCGGGGGAAAAAACACCAGCGGCCAGGGGCAGATGGGGTTTATTAATCCGATCAATCTCGATGTCTTCGAGTTGGTTTAAGCCGACGATGTAAATATTGCCGCCGAGACAAGCTACCCAGGCGATCGCCACCGTTAACGGCGATACCGCTGCCGTCGGAGATTGAGCTAGCGCGATCGCGGCTAGGGCCAACACACTTAAACTCGTGCCAATAATCGTATGGGGGCGGGAAAATTGCCACAGGGCTTTCGCGGTTTGCGGGAGGGGCGATCGCGACCACTGCTCAAAAAAATGGGGTGTCATACCGTTACATCAACTCACGTCTGCATTGTTCATCGTAACGAGACGCGCCGCCGGACATCGCAGGATGGCGCAAATCCTTAGGAGTTGTGCCGCTGATTTCCTTTAAACCGTAGATATTCCGCCCCGCAGGCCACCGCTCCCGATGCCAAAATCAGCAGCACACTGAGGGCATTAATATCAGGTTTAACCCCGGTGCGAATCCGACTAAAAATCTCCATCGGCAGGGTCGTTGCTCCCGTTCCCGCTGTGAAGCTCGCGATCAAGAAATCATCCATGCTGAGGATAAACGAGAGCAAGCAACCCGCGAGAATAGCGGGGGCGAGTTCCGGTAACAGCACTTTAAAAAAGGCTTCAAGGGGAGTCGCGCCCAGATCTAACGCGGCTTCTTCGAGATGGGGGTCAAGGGTCGTTAAACGGGAGGAGACAACGATCGCCACGTAGGACAGGCAAAACACCACATGGGCCGCCACAATCGTCCAGAGGCTGAGTTGAATCCCCAACACCGCCAGAAAAATGAGGGTAGAGACAGCGATCGCAATATCCGGCACAATCAGCGGCAAATAGGCCACCCCCCGATAGAGCGACTTGCCCCAAAAGCGATACTTCGCCAAGCCCAACGCCATCAGCGTCCCAAAAATAGCCGCGATCGCCACGGATGCGATCGCCACCATCAGGCTATTCTCCAACGCCCGCACAATCCGCCCATCCTGAAACAGCTTCCGATACCAGCGCCAAGAAAACCCCGTCCAACCCGCACTATAGGCCGACTCATTGACGCTATAGACCGCCAAAACTGCGATCGGCAAATACATATAAAAAAACATCAACGCCGCAAACAGACCCTGCCACGACACCCGCCAAGGACGCGAATCAGAACGGCTCATCACTCCCAACTACTTCCCCTTCGTTTGGAAATAGGCCTCCATCACCTTCGCCACCATCGGCCCGGCCACCTTACCACCGCCGCCGCCCGAATGCTCCGCAAAGGCCACCACCACAATCTCCGGATTCTCATAGGGCGCAAACCCACCAAACCAAGCATGGGACTCACCCGGCGGCGCTTCCGCCGTACCACTCTTCCCCGCAGCAGAGGGAACCGTCGGAATATTCAACGCATTCCCTGTCCCCGCTGTCACCACCGACCGCAAACCTTCGCGCAGCACTTGCAGCGTCGTCGGCTTCAACTCCATAGACGTAGTCGGCTTCGGCGGCTGATCCGGATCTTGGAACAAATGCGGTGTGACCCGATAGCCCCCATTCGCCGGAACCGCAAACATCACCGCCACTTGCAGCGGTGTCGCCTGGGTAAACCCTTGACCAATCGACATATTCACCGTATCCCCGGCCGTCCATTCCCAGTCAAACTGTTCCCGCTTCCAGGCATCATCGGCAATCAGCCCCGCCGTCTCCGATTTCAATTCAATCCCCGTCGGTTTACCAAACCCATAACGACGCGCCCAATCAATTAACACCGGCCCGCCCACACCCCGGCCAATCTGACCATGGAACGTATTGCTACTCCAAGCCATCGCCCGCACATAGCCCATGGGGCCAAATCCAGCCCGGTTCCATTCCCCGAACGCCGTTCCCCCGACCCGCAGATAAGCAAACGTCGGCAACACCGTATCCGGCGGATATTTTCCCGACTCCATCCCCGCCGTAGCAGTCACCACCTTAAACGTCGAAGCCGGAGGGAAACCCCGCAACGTCCGATTCACGAAGGGATTTCCTTCCCCTTGGAGTTCGGCCCATTGTTCTTCTGTGATCCGCCCGGAGAAAATATTAGGGTCAAAGGTGGGATAACTGGCCATGGCCAAAACGGCCCCATCTTGTGGGTCTATCGCCACGATCGCACCCTTACGCTTACCCAGAGCCGCCTCCGCCGCCCTTTGCAAATCAAGGTCAAGGGTGAGTTGAACATCACGGCCTGCTTTCGCCGGTTTTTGTCCCAAAATTTGAACGGCCTGCCCCGATCCATCTACTTCCACCTGTTGGCCGCCCCATTCCCCCCGTAGTTCATCTTCGAGGGCTTCTTCCACACCCATTTGCCCCACAATATCCCCTAACCGATAGCCACGGGGTGCTCGTTCTTTCAGCTCTTCGGCATTGAGTTCGCCAGTATAGCCCAAGACGTGGGAAGCTAACTTTTGATTGGGATAGTCCCGAACATGCTCAATATCTACATCAACCCCTTGGAGATCACCGCTATATTCTTGAATCGCTGTAATTTGCTCAGGGGTCAGGTCTCGACCGACCCGAATTCGGGTGGGAGAGTTGTAGCCCGCCGCTTCAACGGGATCACGAATTTCAGCTTCCGGGAGGTTTAAGATTTGGGACAACCGCTGCACGGTGAGATCCCAGGTTTCGTATTTTTGGGCCAGCGGCCAGATGTAGGCCGAATGGGTGAGGCGGCTACTGGCTAAAATTCGGCCTTTGCGATCAAAAATTGTGCCGCGAACGGGTTGACGGGGCACAACGCGAATGCGGTTATTTTCGGCAAGTTCTTTGTTGCGTTCGCCTTCTACCAGTTGGAGGTATGCCAGCCGCGAACCAATACCGCCGAGCAACGTCAGGCTGATCAGGAGCATGATGAAAACCGATTGGTAGCTCAGACCGACGGTTCTGGGGGTTTGTTTTCGTCCAACTTTAGACGTGGGTTGTAGCGCAGTGGGATGAATGGCTCGCATTATTAGATTAACCGTTCAAGGGATGGATAGCGGAGAACCAATACAGAGAGGTATTGGAAATTCGTCGCCTAGAATGACACCCCGCAGATTGACCTGCCTGTGGTATAGGTTTGGGTCTAAACTGGCTTAGCTTTCGCATGATCTCGCCATGAATTGAACCTATATTAACCTCTGATTGAGTAATTTGTAGCATGGCTTGGGGTGAGATTAGTCAGAGGATGACGGCAATCGGCCGATTGCCAGGACAGGGGAGGGGGACTCATTCTGTCGGAGGGTTGATCACCCTACGATCGCTATTACGATCACTATATTTTGCCATCAGCATAAATTTGGCTCGTGATGACAATGTACGACATCCATTGGGGACAACTCTGCGCCAGGGCGTTGATCGTTCCTAGGGTTGGGGTTTCCCGCTGTTCCTGCCCAAGGCTCAGGGTTACCGAGGGAGACCGCTCACGGGTCTCGATGGGGCCAAGGTTCAGCGGGTTAGTATCCAGTGCCACGGTTTACCCTTCGGCTTCGGTAGATGCGAGGGGTTGTTCGGGGGGGAGGGTGGGCGCGTCATCGCTTTTTTCTTTGGACAGAAGGTTAATGATGGATGCTTTTTCTAGAAGTCCGAGGACGCTATTTTGCTCATCAACGACGACGAAGGTGGTGTTAGGTTGTTTTTCCAGTTGTTTAACGACGGTTAGGAGGGATTGATGGGCGGGAATTGTGAGGGGTAGGGTTTCGGTGTTGAGGAGGGTGCTGAGATCGGTTTCAGTCCAGAGGGAGGTGGGGATGGTTTTGAGGCTTTCGGGGTTGAGGGTTCCGAGTAGTTTGCCGTCGGCATTGGTGAGGATGAATTGTGAGTGTTGGGGTTGACCGATGATGTAGTTGTTGACGAATTCCCGAACGTTCATGCTCACTGGAGCGACGGGGCTGTGGGGGGCGATCGCATCCTGAGCCGTGAGGTGGTCTAACTTGTCCTGCACCTGGGCAGATTGGGCGGACATCCCGGCGTTTTGCAGTAAGAATAAGCCGATGAAGGTCGTCCACAAGCTCCCGATGGGACTAATGCCGAGGACTGCGAGAATCCCGATCACCACGGCTAACCAACCAAACACTTGACCCACACGGCTGGCATAGAGCAGGCCTTTGTTGGGGTTGCCGGTGATTTTCCAAATGATCGCCCGGAGGATATTCCCCCCGTCCAAGGGCAAGCCAGGGATGAGGTTAAACAGGGCTAGGACTAAATTAATGGGGGCGAGGAACGACAGGACAGCCAGCACCGGCAGGGGAAGGCCAATGTTCGCGCTGCCAATGCCGGCAAAGAGAATAAACAGGGCAATACTGACGAGGGGACCAGCGATCGCGATCGCCAACGATTGCCAAGGCTTTTCCGCATCTTTTTCGAGGAGAGCTAACCCACCAAAAATAAAGAGGGTGATCGACTTAACCGTAATCCCTTGGGACATAGCCACCAGACTATGACCCAATTCGTGGGCTAAGACAGACGCAAACAGGAGCAGCACCGTCACCAGCCCCAAGAGCAGCGAGGCAAAGCCATTAAATTGCGGTAGAGAAAGAGCAAACTCTTGCCCAAACCAGAATGTTCCCAAGGCTAAAATCAAAAACCAAGAGGGGTTGATAAAAAAGGGAATGCCAAATAACTGACCAACGCGAATATTGCCGTTCATGTATGTTCCTCGTATCCTCGGACAACTGCCACAAAAATTGCAGCGCCCCCCTATTGTATCGAGGGCCGGTCAGGGGGAATTGACCCCAAAGGTGAGGTTTTCCGACTTGTTTACCCAAAAATGGAAAATCTTCCGGTGTGGAACCGGGTTGAACAGAACCAACATCCGGAAGACTGATGCCTGCGTTTTGAGGGGCGAAAATTCCTTAGCGGGTCTTTTCAGCCCAAACGCGAGTCGGCAGGCCCCAGATGTAAATAAACCCTTCGGCAGCCTTGTGATCGAATTGATCATCGGCGGTGTAGGTGGCTAGATCCGGCGAGTAGATCGAGAGGTCGGAACGACGACCCACAATACTGGCACTGCCCTTGAACAGTTTGACCCGCACCACCCCAGAAACTCGCTCCTGGGTTTGTTTCACAAAGGCATCAAGGGCTGTTTTTAAGGGGCTGTACCACAGACCTTGATAGACCAAGTTGGTGTAGGTCTGTTCGATGGTTTGCTTGTATTGGGTGACATCTGCCGTTAGGGTCAGGCTTTCGAGGTCGCGGTGAGCTTGGATCAACACCAACAGGGCGGGTGCTTCATAGATTTCCCGTGACTTGATCCCGACGACTCGGTTTTCGACCATGTCAATCCGGCCGATGCCGTGGCCCCCGACGCGATCATTCAGTTCGGTGATCAGTGCGATGGGGCCAAGGGCGCGACCGTCGAGACTGACGGGAATGCCTTGCTCAAAGCCAATTTCTACATAGTCTGGCTCGTTGGGGGTATCTGCGATCGCCTGCGTCATCGCAAAAATTTCTTCCGGGGGTTCCACCATCGGATCTTCGAGGGGGCCCGCTTCGATGCTGCGGCCGAGGAGGTTGCGATCGATGCTGAAGGGCGAGGATTTTTTCACCGGGGAGGGAATGCCGAACTTTTCCCCGTAGGCGATCGTTTCTTCCCGGCTCATGCCCCATTCCCGCGCCGGAGCGAGCACCTTCAAGGACGGATTCAGGGCTGCAATGCCCACATCAAACCGAACTTGATCATTCCCTTTCCCTGTGCAGCCGTGGGCCACCGCATCCGCGCCATATTTTTCCGCCGCTTCCACTAGCATTTTGGCGATCATGGGCCGAGCTAAGGCCGTGGAGAGCGGGTAGCGACTTTCATAGAGAGCATTAGCTTGAATTGACGGAAAGGCGTAGTCCGTCACAAATCGTTCTTTACCATCAATGACGAGCGACTCCGACGCACCAGAGTCCAACGCCTTTTGTTGAATGGGGCCAAGTTCATCGCCTTGACCGAGATCAGCAGCGAGGGTGATCACTTCTTTCACGCCCCATTCTTCTTTCAGGTATGGAATACAAACAGAGGTATCTACACCTCCAGAGTAGGCAAGGATAACTTTATCTGCGCGACCCATGATTTTTCCCCCACGAGGATTTTGACCGAGGAGTCATTTTACGCAAGGCATCCAGGAAAGTCAAAGTGATGTCAAGATTCTCTCACTCTTGGACTGGGGTTTGGGGCGGTTTGATCACCGTGGGAATGGCGGCGAGGATAGTTGTGGCGATCGCCTCTGGTGAATCCTCCGGTGGGGGTTGAATATGCAGATCCGCTTGGGCGTAGCGATCGCACCGCGCCGCGTGCAACGTTGTCAACTGCGACAGCCGATCCTGCCCCCCCAACAGCGGACGACTCCTATCCTGGCTCTGGTCTAAACGGGCCGCAATCACCTCCAGCGGCGGATCAAGCCAGATCACCAACCCCTCCCGCAGATAGCCCCAGTTTTTCGAGGCCAGCACCGCCCCCCCACCCGTCGCAATCACACTTTGGTTATAGGCACAGACCTGCTCCAAAACCTGGGTTTCCAGCGTGCGGAAATACCCTTCTCCCGCCGTCGCAAACAGGTCAGAAACCGTCTGATTCGTCACCTGCTCAATCAAAACATCCGTATCGAAAAAACGGTAATTAATCTGACGAGACAACAGTCGGCCCACCGTGCTTTTGCCGCTTCCCATCATGCCAACGAGAAAGAGACTGAGTCGTTTTAACATTAAGTTCTGCGTCATTTTATGAATGCAATTGAGGACAAAAGGAGGCTGAATTAAAAGATGTATCGGCATTGATACAAACCCCACAGGGAATGTCTAAATCCGTTAGGGTGAGGAAGAGAGTTAGAGAATCTAAAGAAAAGATTAAAGAATGTAACCATTCTGACCGCTAGCTCCGGAATGCCTATGGCATAATACCCCTATTGCACTCAAATGGTAGGTCCATATGACTCCTGCAATGCTTCGACAGCTCTGGTCTTTGGTTGAAAATGCTCAATCCACGACCATCCTAAATCAGGACGATTCGAGTCTTGTTCAATGGCTTTTAGCCCGCCTCAGTGAACAATGTTCCCTAGCCGCTGAAGACGTTGAACTTGTGAGCCATTATATTCGGTCTCGCACCCCACTCATTCGAGAAATTGCAGCAGCCCAGGGCTAACATCCCAAATGCGAGGTGAAGCTCAAGGCGATCGCCAATATCGAAAGAGTCCCCGCCCGCCGCCCAGTCCCATTCAGCCCGAAAAACCGATTGACAGGATCTAGATTGTCAAAATCTCCCCCACATCTGACACCGTATATCCCACACCACAAGCACTCTCCCCATCGTCCCAAGAGGGATGTGCTGATCGCTGCGATCAGCACATCACCGGGGAGTCTGGATGACCCAAAATACGCCCCATCCCTAGGACTGAAATTTTCCAGCAGGATTCAATATCTCGTCACTTTTGATACCGAATTTCTGGAAATGCAGCCCCTAACCTCACATCTGGGGTGACAAACTTAATTTTTATTTTGTAAAAAAAGACACACCAACATTACAGATAATCACGAAGTGTATATACTTGTTTAGTGTAAATTCTTAGCCTTCGTGGTGTGATTGTCATGCGTAAATGGAATTCGTTATTTTTGTCTTTGCTTTTAATGGGATCTTTGGCCGCCTGTGCCACACCGCCTGAGCCCGCAGCAGACGGTGAAGAGGGTGGCTCAGAAGACACCGAGTCCGTGGCTGGTTCGAGTCGTTTGGATACCGTCAAAGAGCGCGGCACTTTGATCTGCGGTGTTGATGGTGGGATTCCTGGGTTTAGCTTTGTGGATGAAGCCGGTGACTACTCAGGGCTAGACGTAGATATCTGTAAAGCTGTGGCTGCTGCGGTGCTGGGTGATGCCGAAGCCGTTGAATATCGTCGTTTGGATTCCACGGAACGTTTTACCGCTCTGGCGGGGGGTGAAGTGGATATGCTGTCCCGGAATACGACCTGGACGATTAGCCGTGATACCTCTGTGGGTCTGGAATTCGCTCCGACGACCTTCTACGACGGTCAAGGCATGATGGTGCGGGCTGACAGTGGGATCGAAAGCCTCGAAGACTTTGATGGTCGCTCAGTCTGCGTGGAAGCGGGGACGACGACTGAACTAAACCTCACGGACAAGATGCGGAAAGCGGGGGTTGACCCGGAAGTGAAAACCTTCCAACAAGCTGATCCGGCCTATGCTGCCTATGATGATGAGCTTTGCGATGGGTTTACGTCGGACAAGTCCCAGTTGATCGCCCGTCGAACCACGCTTTCTAACCCGGAAGATCATGTGTTGCTTGATGTCACGATGTCGAAAGAACCCCTCGGCCCTGTGACGATTAATAACGATTCGGCTTGGTTCGACGTGGTGAAGTGGGTGACCTTCGGCTTGATTGAAGCGGAAGAATTTGGGATCACCTCTGAGAACGTCGAAGAAATGGCGAACAGCGAAGACCCCAATATCAGCCGCTTCTTGGGGGGTGAAGGGGATCTCGGTGAAGGCATTGGTTTAGACAATGACTTCATGGTGAATGTGATTTCAGCGGTGGGGAACTACGGTGAAATCTATGAGCGGAACTTGGGTTCTGAGTCTCAATTTAATTTGGAACGGGGCTTGAATACTCTCTGGACGGAAGGGGGCTTACTCTATGCTCCTCCCTTCCGGTAGGGTGTGATGTCTATCTAAACGAGGAGGGGGGCGAGTCTGCCCGGCTTCCTTGATTGTTGTTATTTCGGTTTTGCACCATGACCCAATCTCCAGAGCATCAGGTTCCCCTTTGGCGCGATGACCGTTTCTGGAAAATCGCCCTGCAAGTTTTAGCGGTGGTGGTGGTGGTGGCGATCGCCTCACTGCTGATCTACAACCTCAATATCAACATGCAGCGGGCGGGCTTAGAATTCGGTTTCGAGTTCCTCGATAACCAAGCCTCGTTTGATATTCTCGATAGCGTTGCCCCCTACAATGTTCCGGAAGAAACCTACAGCAGCATTTTCCCCTACAGTCCGACGGATAGTTATGGGCGCGTGCTACAAGCCGGTTTGGTCAATTCCCTGATCATGATGGTCTGTGGGATTGTGTTCACCACCCTTGTGGGGATTATCGTCGGCGTTCTTCAGTTTTCCAACAATTGGCTGCTCCAAAAAGGCAGTCAGCTTTATATCGAAATCATTCGCAATACCCCGTTGCTGCTGCAACTCTTCTTCTGGTATTCGGCGGTCTTTTCTCAACTCCCCCGACCGGGTGAACGCCTGGAGTTGGTGGGTGCGCTCTATGCTAGTAAACGCGGGATTTTCATGCCCTGGCCTGCTACGTCACCGCTGATGTGGGTGAGTTTGGCGGCGTTGATTGTGGGAACGATTGGCCTGATTGTGCTGTGGAAATGGCGCGTTTACTTGATGGTGGAGCAGGGTCGTCCCGGCAAAGCTCAACTCTATGGTCTGATTGGGGTGGCGATCGCAATGATCGTCATTTTTTGTTTTGGCCTCGGTTGGGCGTTCCCCCAAGAACTCACCCTTGATCCGAGTCAATTTGAAGCCAACGACATCGAAGACTTCACCGCATGTGTGGCCGAAACCTACCAAGTCTCATCCCTGGCCCCTCCCCTCAGTGACGAAGCGATCGCCACCTATCCCAAATGTCTCCAAACCGGGAATTTTGAATATGGGTTGCGGTTGTCCCTCGAATTTTCGGCGCTACTGGTGGGCTTAGTGCTCTATACCGCTGCGTTTATCGCGGAGATTGTCCGCGCCGGGATTCAATCGGTGGCGAAAGGGCAGTGGGAAGCGTCGAGTGCTCTGGGTATTTATCCCAACCTCACGATGCGTTTGGTGGTCTTTCCCCAAGCCTTGCGGGTGATCATTCCCCCGTTGAATAGCCAGTACCAAAACTTGGCGAAAAACTCCAGTTTAGGGGCTGCGATCGCCTACGCCGAACTCTACAACGTCGCCAACACCACCTACAACCAATCCGGACGACCCATTGACGTGATGCTGATCATTTCGGTCACGTATCTTGCGATCAACATGGTCATCTCCTTATCCATGAACGCCTTTAACCGTGCGGTTCAAATCAAGGAACGATAAACCTCGGATGGGTTCTTTTTGAACCCCCATCCCTCGTTCTTCTTTGTCGTCTATCCAACGGATTTAAACCCCAATATGACTGCCCATACCCCCACTAGTCCCGCTCTCCCCCCACCAGACGTACGCCCCACACCCGCCAATTGGGTGAAGCAAAATCTCCTCACCCCGTGGTACAACGCGGCGATCACCGTTATCATCGGTGGCGGCTTTCTCTGGTTAGCCTATGGATTTCTCGTTTGGGTCTTTACCCAAGCGCAATGGCAAGTGATTCCGGCCAACCTAGCGATTTTTACCACAGGTCGCTATCCCGATGAACAATATTGGCGGCTCTGGGTTGCGGTGGGCATTATCGTCACCCTCGCTGGGATTTCCTGGGGGGTTGTGGCTCGAAATGTGACGCTGTTTAGCCGCAATGTGTTGATTGGCTTAGGGGTGGCAGCGGTGATCTGCTTTATCATCCCGATTCCGGTAGTGCCGTGGCGATCGCTCGTCGTCTTCATGCTCGTTCTCCTCGCCGCCACCGCCTGGAGCGGGCAGCAACTCGGCAAAAAAGTCCCCAAACTCGGACAATACACCACCTTCGCCTGGCTCGGTTCATTTTTTGTCTATCTCTGGCTGATCAGTGGCAATCTTGGCCTCGAACCGGTCAAGACCAATGAATGGGGCGGTGTCGTGCTGACGGTCTTCATGGCGGTGGTTAGCATTGCCATCTGTTTTCCCTTTGGGGTGACCTTGGCCCTGGGACGACAAAGTGACCTGCCTGTGGTGCGGTTATTTTCGGTACTCTATATCGAGATTGTTCGGGGGATTCCGCTCATTGCCATCCTCTTCATGGGTCAGGTGATTATCCCGCTCTTTTTACCCGAAGGGATGCGACCCGACCGGGTGTTACGGGCGATCGTCGGGTTGACGCTGTTTAGTTCCGCCTATTTAGCGGAGAATGTGCGCGGTGGCTTACAGTCCATTCCCAAGGGTCAAGAGGAAGCCGCCAAAGCTCTAGGTCTCAATTCCCCCCTGACGGTTTCATTAATTGTGCTACCCCAAGCAGTCAAGGCAGTGATCCCGGCGATCGTGGGTCAGTTCATTAGCCTATTCCAAGACACCACCCTCCTCTCGATTGTGGGCTTAGAAGAACTGCTGGGGATGAGTCGCTCGATTTTGGCGAACCCTAGTTTTATCGGTCGCTATTCTGAGGTGTATTTATTCGTGGGGCTGCTGTATTGGATCTTCTGTTACGCGATGTCCTTGGGGAGTCGGTATGTGGAGAAAAAGCTGAATACGGGACATTAAGGATTTAAGGGGTGACTGGGGGAAATTTCCGGAGCGATCGCACCCTAAACCCTGAGCCGCCAATGGTAGGATGAAACGATAGCCATTTTTAATCGACAAGAAGCACAACATACGGAGAGCAGCATGGTTGAATATCTTTTATTGGGGATTGTCATGGGTCTGGTGCCTGTGACGTTGGCCGGTTTATTTGTGGCCGCATACCTGCAATACAAGCGCGACGATCAAGCGATCAGCTAAGGCTTGTTCAAAAAATCAGCGAAGACGAAGGTGGGATGAGCAACGATGCTCGTCCCATTGTTTTTGGGGATGATGGCGACAGCATGCTCAAACCCAAGGAGCTTGCACCTCTGGCCTGTTTTCAGGATCTTGACTGGTGCGATAAAACGCGATCGCACTGTTGCCGTAGGTTTTGCAGCGATCGCACATCAGCCCCGCAATCTCAAGCGGTTGCCATTGGCGCGGGCTATATTCCACCGCCATTTCACCATCTGGGGCGAGGAGGTGATGGGCAGCGATCGCAGTTAACACCGGTTGATACAGTGCCCCGGCATAGGGCGGGTCAAAATAAATACAGTCAAACTGACGGCCGGCGAACTTGGCCAGCATTATCACCACATCACCGCGCAAAATTTTAATCTGTTGCTCCGGTTGAGCCAGGGTTTGCCAATTGTCACGAATCACGCTGTAGGCCCTGCCCCATTTTTCAATGCCCGTCACCGTCGCCGCGCCCCGACACAGGGCCTCCGCCCCCATCGACCCCGACCCGGCACAGAGATCGAGCCAGTCACAGCCGGAGATGCGATCGCGCCATATTTGGAAGATCGCCTCTCGCACTCGGCTTGGGGTGGGGCGCACCGTTTGGCCCGGCAGGGTTTTAATGCGGCGATTACCATAGATGCGCATCAGTTTGCCCCAGAGCTTGGCATTGTTCGAGGAGGCGGCGCTGTTCGGGCCAGACCATCGGCGGTAACGAGTCGAGGGGAAACCAATGGAGGCGGTACAGGCGATTGGGGTCAGTGGGTTGGCCGGAGGTTTGCGCGGTGGTGAACAGGAAATAATGCACCACTTTCCAGGCGGTTTTATGGAGGTTGAGGCGTTCGCACACGTCTAGTTTTTGGATCAAGTGCAGTGAGCTGAGGCCGGCTTCTTCGTGGATCTCGCGCCTCGCGGCGGCTTCGATGCTTTCCCCTGGTTCTACATGGCCTTTGGGCAAGATGTAGCCCGTGTTAACGGGGCGATCGCCTTCTTCAACCACCGCGATCAGGCGTTGATCGGTGCTGCGATCGCGCCGCACCACCACCCCCCCCGCCGACACCCGCACCGGCACATCCGGCGATCGCACATACCAACTGTGATCAATCACAATCATCGCCCTATCTCCCTAACTCCAGTGAACCAATTGCCGCTCACGGAGCACCCGCTGACAGACCAACTCTGTTTGTTTCGCCAAGCGCCGCCAATGAAACTTATGGTTGAGATCTTCATAGGCATTTGTAGCCAACCTTGCGCCATAGTCCGGATGTTTCAGCACATCTAAAATCCCCCAGGCGAGGGAATCGGGGTTATTGGTTTGGGTGACAACTCCCGTCTTGCCATGCTCCACCACCTCCGGCAGGCCGCAGGTATCCGACACCACCACCGGCACTCGCGCCGCAAAACTTTCAAGCACCACAATGCCAAAGGGTTCATACAAACTGGGGAACACGGCACAGTCGGCAATCACCTGAAACCGGTTTAACTCTTGTTCTGGCATAAACCCGGTAAACAAGCATTTATGGGCAATGCCCAAGTTCCAAGCTTGTTCTTTGAGGTGATCCACATTGCCGCCGCCGATAATGACAATCTTGGCGTTGCCGTTCATCTCGGCAATCACGCGGGGTGCAGCGGCGATCA
Organism: Spirulina major PCC 6313; assembly: GCF_001890765.1. Classification (NCBI taxonomy): domain Bacteria; kingdom Bacillati; phylum Cyanobacteriota; class Cyanophyceae; order Spirulinales; family Spirulinaceae; genus Spirulina; species Spirulina major. The sequence continues at coordinate 3,986,502 of NZ_KV878783.1, forward strand.
ACACCGAGATCCCTTTCTCGTAGCTCATGCGGCCGAGATAATAGACAATTTTCTCAGTGCTGAGGGCAAAGCGATCGCGGAAGGTACGGTAATCAAAATTGGGGTCGAGGTTCTTTTTGGCAGCGCGGATGCCGTTGTAAATGATGTCGAGTTTGTTCGGGGGGGTGTGAAAGGCGATTTGGAGTTCGCGTTTCATATGTTCAGTGCAGACAATGACGCGCCAGGCTTCGTGGGACAGTTGCACCTCTTTGCTATGGATATAGCTTTGGGTGGGGGTGTAGATGCCGTTGTAGCGACCGTATTCCGTGGCGTGGATGGTGGCGAGGAGGGGCAGTTTAAAGCGATGTTTGAGGGCGATCGCTGCATCCCCCACCAGCCAATCATGGGCATGGATCAGGTCAAAATCCCCCGTAGCGGCGATCAGATCTCCCCCATATTTCCCCATGCTTTCGTTCATGTTGACGACCCAATGGAAAAAATCATTACCATAGGCCACCGCCACCCGATGCAAATGAATCCCGTCTACCACCTCCTGCTGGGGTGTTTTGCCAAATTCGACGGTAATTAGGTGAATCTCGTGGCCCAATGCCACTAATTCGGGATATAACTCAGCGACATGACGCGCAATCCCACCAATGATACGGGGCGGAAATTCCCAAGCTAGAACAAGAATTTTCATTGAAATTGATTGGATGGATGCCGCTTTCGGTGGATGTCGTGGAGACAATCCGATGCAGCATGATAGCGAGTGGGCAGGGTGTGAATCCCAAGGCCAGATGCCATGGGCACCGCTGTATACACATTGGGTCTGGGAACGTTCTAGTCTTGCTGTGCTAAACCATACTCTATCAAAACGGTTCGACATTGCAAGCAAGTGAGATCCTGCCGCAGTTGGGTGATTCCGGCGCGGGTGTGGGGATAGCGAGCGCCACCGGGTAGGGAGGGCGGATCATGGCGGGGGTCAAGCTCGGCAACAAAACCGTAGAGTTTTTGGTTAGAAAAGGAACTGTTGATCAGCCAACCTGTGGTCGTTAAGGCGGTGAGGGTGCTGATCGCGTCGGGTGTGATGCCGAGTTCGCGGCTGAGGATGGCCGGGGCGATCGCCTCTGGACTGCCACCGTCTGGAACCCGCCCGCCGGGAAAGTCCCACGTAGCCTGCCCCACACCGGGACGGTATTGGGGGGCGGGTAAGAGGATGTGATGGCGATGGATCGGGAGGATGATCACCGAGTCGGCTTTTTCGACGCGCCAGTAGTCATGCTCTTGGCCGGTGCGATCGCGCAGTCGTTCAGCGATCAGCGTTAGCCAGGGCGATCGCACCGTCGCCAAGGTTGCCAGAGTTTCCCAATGATCTGGTTCAGGGGGCATCGGCGATCACCTCATAGATTTGCATCTCTCGTTCTTTCCCCTTGAGGGCAACCCGCCCTAGATCCGTGAATGCGATCGCCGCTGCGTTGCCGGGCTCATTGCGCACCGATTGATAGACCTTTTTCGTGATCAAGGTTTGCCCCCACTGGGCCCGACTGGTGAGCCGCGACGCAATATTCACCGTATCACCCAGAACATTAAACTCCCGCCGTCCCCTCGGTTCGCCAATTTCGGCGGCAAACACCAACCCCTGCGCAATGCCAATCTGACAGGCCAGTTGGTAGAGTTGGTCACCCACTGGCAGGGCGGGCAGTTGAGCGATCATCTCTTGAATTTGACAAGCGACCTGCACCGCCCGACGGGAATCATCGGTGTAGCGGCTCAGGGCCCCGAAATAAATCAAAATATCGGGATCATTTAATTGATAGGTGGGGTTTTTCATGATCCCCCCCGCTGCGGTGACGAGGCCGTCAATTAATGACAGCACATAACCACAATGTTGTACCAAAGCCGCTTCCTCGTCGGGATGGGCGCGATCGCAGGCTGCCGACACCCCAATCACACTGACAAACATCACCGTTAACGGCGTAAATCGGGCCGGAATCTGCCGCTGATTGACATTCATCACCGCCAACTCCAGCACTGGCCGCGGTAAATAACTCGCCAAGGGCGTGATCTGATGCACGAGGGTGGTAATTTCCTGGGTGAACCCGGCCGGCGTGCGGTCAAACAAAAGCGAGCCGCTCGCCCGCCGCCGCCGAAATGTAATATCGTATTCCCCCAATTCATCTTCAAAATTATCCACCACCAGCACATGGTGGGGCGACAGGGGTTCAACCGTCCAGTCCGGCGGTAACTGACGCGCCGCCGCAGCGGTTAAACAGACGCGGCCCACCACCCCAGACCCTTCTGCCCCCTTCCCTTGGTGAACCGCATGGCCTAACAACATTCGCAGCATTCGGGCCGGTGTGCCCGTGTCCACCGTCAGAAAGCGGCCCGTGTGAATCCCCACCCGCATTCGCAGCGAGAGGGAACCCTGCTGGGTTTCAATGTGGGCAAAATCCGCCATGGCCCGCTGCATCCGTAGGCCCGCTCGCACAGCGCGGAGAATATCGTCTCCTTGGCGATCGCAGGGAAACTCCGCCAACAGGGCATCGCCGGTAAATTCCAGCAAATTCCCCCCCGATTTACTAATAATTTCCACCATCGCCCCAAAGTAGCGATTGAGCACCGCTAGCAGTTCATTCGCCCCGTGATGGCCTTGGGTAAAATACGCCTCCATCAAGGTTGTGAAACCCGCAAGATCCGTAAATAAGAGCGTGCCCGCTTGCCAGATCGAGCGGTTTTGGCCGGGAATGGGGGGAGCCGTGGCAATGGTGGGGGGGACATATTGCTCCAAGATGTGGCGGAGGGTGCGGAGGTGCTCAAACACTGCCGTTAGGGTTGCCGTGTCCGGTTTGACCCAAGCCAAGGTGTACAGCTTTGCCGGTAGAAACAAGCGTAATTCATGTTCAACAGGGCTTAACAGCGACATAATTTAGCAGCGTTAGGAGCAGAAGCGCAGTGATATATCTTATTTGTCTTCACATTAGAATCGAGGAAATCCGTTGATTCTGGAATTGAGGGCAAGGGCAAACCCATCCTATGGCGTTCGATCCGTTGCCATTCCAGCCATCCCTTTCCATAATTGAGGTGGTTTTCCCTTTTTGTAATGAAAAATGTCATGAACCTTCGGGCTTTTGCGATCGCAGTCCTCTGGAGTAGCTGTCTCTTCTGGCCAAAACCCAGCCGTGCCGACAACAGTCTCAACCGCCTCCTGCAACAGTCCATTTGCGGGCAAAATTGGTTCCAAGCGGTTCGCATTCTCACAGAAATGAAACGCCTCGCCCCCCAAGACGCAGCCCGTCTTACAGTGTATCAAAGTCGCCTCCAAACCCTCGCCGATCGCAACATCTTCATCACCGGCTGGGACTGTAGCGATGCCCTCCCCAGCGCCGAAGCCGCCCAACCCGTGGCCGCCTCTGATAGCTTCACCATTCCCATTTTGGAGCGTAGTAGCGGCATTCCCGTCGTCGCCGTCACCTTCAACGGCGAAACCGTCCCGATGCTCTTCGATACCGGAGCCTCCACGACGATGATTTTGCCCAGCGTCGCCGCCCGCATTGATCCAGTCATCTTGGGGGAAGCCATGGTCACGGTGGCGGATGGCCGCGTTGTGCCCAGCCGCTATGGCATGGTGGCCTCGGTGCAGGTGGGGAATCTCTCCCTGAACAATGTTGAAATTGCGGTAACAGATGGCGTTGATGAACTGGCCCTCGGTGGCATGGGGCTATTGGGACAAAATGTTTATGGTTCCTATGATGTGACGATCAAAGAAGACGTGATCGAACTGCGATCGCGCTCCGCCCCCACACCGTAACAATCCTTGCTAGGCTTACATTGGCACAGCCACACTGTAAGCAAAGACTTGGGCAAAATCATGGCGAGTTCACGACTCCGAAAACTAGGTGAATATCTCCGTCCCCACTGGCCAAAGGTTGCCCTTGGGATCGTGGCACTGCTGATTGTGAATATCATCGGTGTTTACATCCCCCTCCTGATCCGGGACAGCATCGATCAACTTCAAGGCGCACTGCAATTCAACGTCATTTTTCGCTACGTCGTCCTTATCTTTGTCTATGCCTCAATCATGTGGGTAATGCGGATGTTTTCCCGCATCATCATGTTTGGCGTAGGGCGGCAAGTGGAATTTGACCTCAAGCAACGCATTTTTCAACACCTGCTGCGCCTCGATTCTACTTATTTTGCCACCAACAGCATCGGCGATTTAATGAACCGCGCCACTAGCGATGTGGATAATATTCGCCGCCTCTTAGGATTTGCGATCCTCAGTTTAGTGAATACGCTCTTTGCCTATACCCTCACCTTGCCGGTAATGTTGGGCTTAAATATTAAATTAACCCTCTTTTCCCTGGCCGTTTATCCCCTGATGCTGATCACCGTTCAACTCTTCAGTGAAAAGCTGCGGGAACAACAGCGCGATGTGCAAGAATCCCTATCTGATCTGAGTCAACTGATCCAAGAAGATATTAGCGGCATTGCCTTGATTAAAATCTACGCCCAAGAACTCAACGAAAAACTCGGTTTTCAAGCCCAAAATCACAGCGTTCTAGAAAGTAATCTCACCCTAGCCCGTACCCGAAATTTACTCTTTCCCATCATTGAAGGCTTAGTCTACTTCTCCCTCTTAGTGCTGCTTTGGCTCGGTACGGGGGCGATCGAACAGGGGGCCATTTCCATCGGGGATTTTGTCGCCCTCTTAATTTATGTCGAACGCTTGGTTTTTCCCACTGCTCTCCTTGGATTTACGATTACGGCTTATCAGCGAGGTGAGGTCAGTATTGATCGCATCGAAACAATTTTGGCGGCTGACCCTCAAATTCAAACGGAATCCACTGCGATTGTGTTGCCTCCGGAATTAGTCGATGGTAAACTTACGGTGCAAAATTTAACCTTCACCTACCCAGACCAAACAAAACCGGCCCTTGATGATATTTCTTTTGTGATTAATTCCGGTGAAACGGTGGCGATCGTCGGGCCGATTGGGTCAGGAAAATCCACCTTGGCGAATACCATTCCTCGGCTACTGAATGTAGATGCGGGGACGATTTTTCTTGATGGTTGTGATATTACGAAGGTGCGTTTAACGGATTTGCGAGAAGCGATCGCCTACGTTCCCCAGGATAGTTTTCTCTTCAGCACCCAAATCCGCGAAAATATCCGCTACGGTCAACCCTTCGCCGAACAATCCGATATCGAAGGAGCCGCCCAACAGTCCCAAATTCACCCCGAAATCCTCAATTTTCCCCGCCAATACGACACCCTCGTCGGTGAGCGCGGTATCACCCTTTCCGGTGGCCAACGCCAACGCACGTCCCTAGCGCGGGCCCTCCTGCTCTCGTCTCCGGTGTTGATCCTAGATGATGCCCTCGCCAGTGTTGACAATCAAACCGCGACGGAAATTTTAGATATTTTGGCGAATAATGTCCAAAATCAAACGATTTTATTCATCTCCCATCAACTGTCAGCAGCGGCGACGGCGGATCGGATTTTTGTGATGGATCACGGTCGGATTGTGCAAATGGGGAGTCATGATGAGTTAATCCATCAGCCAGGACTCTATCAAGACCTCTGGCAACAGCAGGAACTCACCGAAGCGATTCTCTAACATGATTTTTTCTCGTCAATTCCCTACTGTCATGGCATAGCTAAAATTAGGCTTGATTGTAGGGTGGGTTAGGCGGCTAGAATATCGACTATAACTGCAATCTAGCAATCCGCCGTAACCCACCGATTAACTGTGTCATGCCATTAGGATGCTGAATCAGTGTCGGATGGCAGGCCGCAGCTTAGGTAGGCGATGCATTCGGGGGGCAGGGGGGCCCGTTGGCGGCGGGTAGGATCGATGCTGACGTGTTTGGTGGTGGCTATGGCGGCGAGGACGGGTTCAGGGTCTAGGGTGTAGAGGGTGTAGCGGAGTTGGAAGGCGGTGGGGCTGAGGGTGTCGGTGTGGAGATCGATTTGGAGGCGATCGCACCACCGAATCGGCTGTTTAAATTGAGCATCGCAATGGACGATGGGAAGGGCGATCGCCCCCGACTCGAACCATTGCCGCAGCGATAAGCCCGCCGCAGCAAAGGCCGCTTCATAGGCTGCGTGGCAAAGGTCAAACAATCGCGCAAAATAGATCACCCCCGCCGCATCCGTTGCCCCCAGGGGAACCGTACAGGTGTAACGAAAGAGTTGGGTCATGGCGGGGCTGGGCGAGAACGACGGGGGAATCGATGGACGGCGGCAGGGATTTAACTGCGAAAGAGGCGGCTGTATTGGGTTTCATGGGCCATGCTAGCGAGGGAAAGTCCCCAGCCACAACTGTTGAGATTGTGATCATCCAGTTGGCTGATCTGTTGTCGGGCCTGGTCAAGGTGAGGATCAAGACTCCAGAGGAGGCGTTGACCGGCGGTTTGCCCCAGGGGAATCACTTTGACCCCCGCGCTGATCACGTTCGTTGCCCAACTTTGGAGATATCCCAAGAGGGCTGTTTGGGAGTCAAGTTGCCACTGCCAGGCGGCCAGAGCAAATGCGATCGCACCATTACAGGGTGTTAACTCCGCCACCGGCCACGGCAGGGGTGGAGTCACCAAATCCCCCAGCAACTTCAGCAAGGCTTGACCCATTTGCTGGCTCGATTGGCGCAATTCTGCGGTTTCGCGGCTGGCGGATAACCATTGATTCCACTGGATCACAGCGTCCCAGTCTCCCCCTTGCGCCGCCGCCCGGGCCCGCAACAACACCGCCCCATCGATGCGAATTGTGCCGTATTGCAGTTGCTGGATTAACCAACCCTGCAACTCGGTGGCATTGTTGAGTTGCCCTGTTGCGGCGAGGGTTTCTAAGCCTTCGGAATAGCTGTAGGCCCCGATCGGTAGGGTGGGGCTGGCCAATTGGAGGAGACGGAGCAGAGCGGTGGGGTCAGTGGCGGGAGTCATGGCGGGGAATCGGGGGATGGGGCAACGGGTTGAGCGACGTAGGGCGGGCGATCGCGGGCAGTATTGTGCAGTTGGCGGTTGAGCGCATCCCAGTTTTGGTGTTGAAGCTGATCGATAACGGTGTCGAGGGTATCGCGGTAGGTGAGGAGCGATCGCAACACCGCCTGCTGATTATATTGCGCCATCATCATCCCCAGTTCGGGGTTTCCCCCGCCGACGCGACTTGTATCGCGAAACCCAGAGCTAGCAAATTGTTGCGCCAAGGCCTTGATGGCGGGATCGGCTTCGGCTTCGCAACTGGCGATCAAGGCGGCACTGACGAACACGGGAAGATGGGAAATCCAGGCCACGGATTGATCATGCTGGTGCGGGCTACAGGTGAAGATCTCAGAACCAAGCGATCGCACCACCTCCGCCACAGTAGCCAGACAGTCCGGGGGGGTAGTCTCGGTGGGGGTGAGGACATAGGGCGCATTGCGAAATAAGCCCGATTGAGCCGCTTCGATGCCCTGTTCTGCCGTCCCCGCCATGGGATGCCCCCCCACAAAGCGCGGCCACAGCGGCGCGATCGCTTCCACAATCGGAGCCTTAACCGAACCAACATCCGTTAAAATCACCTCAGGATCGAGGTGAGGGATCAGAGCCTCCACCGTGGGGCGTAGCGCATCAAGGGGGGGACAGAGGAAAACGAGTTGTGCCGCCGACAGTATGTCAAACGTTGTACTAGTCCGGTCGGCGATCCCTTTGGCGATCGCCCGTTCACAGGTTTCCGGTCGTCGGGACACGCCCAAGACTCGATAGCCCTGCGATCGTAACTCTAGCCCCAACGATCCCCCAATCAGCCCCAACCCCACAATGCCCACATCCATCACAAGCCAAAAATCCCTGATAGCATTTTCTTATCGTCTCTGTATCGGTTTACGCACGCCTGCCCCCCCATGAATCTTAAAGAACTCTGCCATCTCTATGCAACTGGCAAGCGAGATTTTGGCCCCCTCAATCTCAACGAAGCAAACCTGCGGGGCGTAAACCTCAGCGGAGCCATTTTAAAAGGCTCACGGCTCATCGTGGCTAACCTCAGCGGTGCTAACCTCAGCGGCGCAGACCTCAGCAACACCAAACTACACGTTGCCCGCCTCAGTGGAACCAACCTAATCGGAGCCAAATTCAATCAAGCTCAACTCAACGTCGCCAACCTGATCCGAGCCGATCTACGCAACGCCGAACTGATTGAAGCGGTGATCATTCGTTCTGAACTGGTGCGCGCCAACCTCAGCGGGGCCAACCTCAGCGGGGCCAACTTAAACGGAACCGACCTGCGCGAAGCGAGTCTGCGCCAAGTCAACCTCAGCTACTGCAACCTCAGCGAAACCAATCTCCGGGGCGCAAACCTCACCGAAGGCAACCTCGAACAAGTTGACCTCAGCAGCGGCGATCTCACCCGTGCGAAACTGATTGCCGCGAATCTCCGTGATGCCGATCTCAGCCATGCTCGCTTAATGTGCGCGGATTTAACCGGGGCGGACTTGCGGGGGGCAAACCTCCGGTGGACAGATTTAAGCGGGGCGAACCTCACCGGGGCAGACCTCAGTGATGCCAAGTTGAGCGGCGCAAGTTTGACCGGGGCAGATTTGCGGGATGCCAACTTAATTAATGCCAGCCTTGTCCATGCCGATCTCAGCCGGGTGCGCTTAATGCGGGCGGAATGGGATGGCGCGGATCTCACCGGCGCAACATTGACGGGGGCCATGTTGCATAATGTGTTGCGCTCGAACCTGAAAACCACAAATTTGAGTTGCGAGTGGGTGGATCTGAGTCCCTTGGGGGATGGGTCGGAAGTGCGACAGTTACGACCGGAGCAAGTGCAGTCCTTTTTTAAGGAAACCCGGCCGATGGTTAAAGTTGCCGTTGATGCTCCCTTTAATCTTTCGGCCAATCTTGCCTTGGCGACGATCTACCACCAGATCACCCAGGCCTATCCCCGCATGGAACACCCACCCAGCATCCAAATCACCACCCGTCGCACCTATCTAACCTTTACGGTGAATCGTAATTCTGACCTTTTTTTGACGGCCTATTGCGTGATGTTGCCATTTCTGGATTCTGAGGCGATCGGCACACAACTTCAGAAGATTCTGAGTGCGGTAACCCATACGCCTCAGGGTGAGTTGTCAACAGTCAAACAGGAAATTCTCCAACAGTGGTATCAAGACTTAAAACAGTTAATGCAACATTTAGCATCGGTTAAAGCGGAGCAGGATAATGTCATGCCTCAAGATGCTTCTCTGTTTTTGGAGTCGCCTACCTACACGGTGCTCACAAATGCCAATAACCATAGTATCGACCTGTACCATCATCCCTATTTCGGGAAATATATTCCAGCGGTGCAAGGCGATGAAATGGATTCATCGGAGCAGTCCGCGTTGCCGGAAATGTCCTTGCCACCCCTTCAGATTTTGATCCAGTTTATGCAGGATTGTTTTGCTTAAACAGGCGATCGCTGGCAAGCCATGGGGCTGATGCAAAGCAACGGCAACGTTGGTCTCATGACCTCTTGGCATCGAGGGGGGCGGTGAAACCGTTAAAATAAGCGGGTTGCCATGGTTTTTTGTCGTGCAGATTCATGATTACTGAAGCTCAGGCTCATCAGGCGTTGCTGGAATTTTTGCGATCGCAAGACCGACCCCTTTGGCAACACCATCTCACCTTAACCCGGCTCGTCGTCCGTGCCTTCCGGCTTGGGCGATCGGCCCTGATCCAAACCGCCACCCGTCCCGCCACCTATCGCCTCAGCTATCTCGCGGCTGCCCTCCTCTGGCCCGATGCTGTTGTCCTAGTCACGCCGGAATTTCATCATGAATCCTTGCTCACCGTTGATATTCCGCGCCTCTTAGGGGCGTTTGGGGTGACAAAAGCAGTACAAACCGGTGAGCAGATGCCGCCGGAGTTTCAGGGGCTTTGGGTGACTACGCCCGAAACTTGGCTCGGCGATCGCCTCTCTGCTTGTGGTGGCTTTCCCCCCCAGATTCCCACCCTGATTGATCCCGCTGACGATTGGGCCCAACTCACCCGCCAACACCTCACCCTCACCCTCACCCCCCAGGATTGGGATGCCCTGTGGCGATCGTGGCTCGCCCACCCCGATCAACCCGACCCCCAACAGATCATCCTGAATCTGTACCAAAGCATCACCCAAGCCATTCGCCGCCGTCCCAGCAACCCCTACCACAGCCACCCCCTCAACCCTGAGGAACTCGACCAACTCACCACCCTCCACGAGCAACTCCCCCCCGCCCCCCTACCGCCCCCCTGGGAGCAATTCCGTCAACAATGGCCGCAACCGGGGCAACTCCATTGGGCCAGCCGCAATGCTGCAACGCAACAGGTCAATCTCCACCTCGCGCCCATTGAGGTAGATCAGCCCTTACGAGGGATTTGGGAGCAACAACCGATTGTTTTGATGGGCGGGTTTTTAGGGCTTGAAACCAACAAGGGGCATCGCTATCGGCAACAGTTAGGCCTGGGGGATTGGATGCAAGTTAAGTTTTCCCCCCAGCGTCAAAACGACTATATCCAGCTTTATATCCCCGATCGCATGCCGCTCCCCAACACACGGGATTTTCAGCCCCGCCTCTTGGATCAAGTGTTGCGCCTCTGTCGCGGTGGCATGATCAGTCAGCGGCGGAGCCATCGCCACCCCCCCGATTGGATTGCCCCGTTGAAACGTCCGGTCGTGGTGATTGTGGATGATGTGCCCCTACGCGGACAAGTGGCGGCAACGGTGGCGGCGGAGTTTGGCTCTGTGGTGAAGGTGGAGCAGAAGGGGCTTGCGCCGGAGGGGATTTTGGTCTGTGGCTGGACGTTCTGGCGTTGCCATCAAGAGGCTTTACCCTTGCCGCAGTTGCTGATCATTGCCACGTTGCCCCTGCCATCGATGGAAAATCCCCTGGTGGCCGGTCGTGTCCGCCATTATAAACACCAACACCAAGACTGGTTTCACTACTACTTGTTGCCGGTGGCAATGCAGGAATTGCAGCGGGCGATCGTGCCGGTGCGGGAGGTGCAGGGGGTGGTGGCGCTCTTGGATAATCGGGTCAATCATCGCAGCTACGGGGCGAAGATTTTGACGGCGTTAGAGCCGATGGCGCGGGTGAATACGATTGATTTTGTTTAAGTCTGGATTGATGGCAAACCGAAATAAGTCCTCGCGGCAATGCTGCCGCAGATTAGACCCTTGCGCAGAGTCAAGACTTATGATTCGGATCGGATTGAATGGCCAACGCTCAAGGTGACGGTCGGTGCGTTGTGATGGTGCGTTACGTTTCGCTAACAGCACCCTACTGCCATGGCACAGCTAAAGTAGTACTTTACAGTAGGGTGGGTTGGGTGGATTTAACTCTTGCCATTGATGCAATCCAGCGATTAACCAAAACTCACTTTTTAAGATGTGTCGTGCTATTACAAGTATCCTGATTCTTAGCCTTGATGCTGTACTAGTGGACTGTCTAGCCTCAGATGGCAAGTAACTTGAAGACTGAGCGAAGTTGAAGTCTGGTGCTCCGGGGTTCGACGACCCTCACCCCTCTGGATAACAACTCACCTTTTTAAGCTAGACAAGACACTAGCCTTGACTGAGCCAAGCGATCGCTGCTTTGATCCATAATTCCGGCGCGGGGGTTTTGAGGAGTTGGGGGTCTTGGTGGAGGTGGATGAGGGCCGAGGTGATTTCGTCTTGGTCGTAACCGAGGGCGAGGAGGGTGAGTTCTACATCTTCTTGGAGGGTGGGGTCAAGGTTGGCGGTGGCGGGTGGGGCGATTTGGGCGGTGGTGCGCCATTGGGCGAGGCTGGTTTTCAGTTCGAGGGCGATGCGTTCGGCGGTTTTTTTGCCCACGCCGGGGGTTTTGATTAAAACGCGGGTGTTGTTGGTGACGATCGCTTGCACCAATTCCTCTAACCCCAGGGCATCGAGAAGGGCGATCGCTAACTGGGCCCCGATGCCGCTGACGGCGATTAACTGGCGAAATAGATCCCGCTCAGCCATGGACGCAAAGCCATAGAGCAGGGTTTGATCCTCGCGGGTTTGGTGGTGGGTGAAGATTTGGAGCATCTCCCCTGTGCCGGTGGGTAATTGTGTCGCCCACCGGCCGGGAATCTGCACTTCATAGCCGATCTGATTCACTTCAACGATCGCCACCAGCCGCTGATTGCGCCGCTGCACCGCTACCACTTGACCGTTGAGATAACTAATCATCGCCCTCCGGTGAGGCGCGATCGCACCCGTCGCCACAGCCCAATGACCGCATCTTCCACCCGTGCCATCAACCGGTCAAAGGCCCCTAGCACCACTTCGAGCCAATGTTTTTCATAGCCCACGGGTTCGGCGGGGATATCGAGCCAGTCCGGTTGATAGTCCGGCGGGGCGGCGGTGGATTCGCGGCGGCGAAGGGGGGCGGGGGCATCGTCGGCGGGGGAGGTCATGGGGGGTTTTAAGAGGGACAGAGGCGAGGGGTCACGGTGGGGCGGCTCGACGGCATAGAGTTCGAGGGCCATTTCGTCGTCGATGATGGAGCGGCTGCGGGGAACGGAGGGAATGAAGCCGCTGGATGGGTTAGGGATGTCTTCCCAGAGGAGCCAGGGCTGTCTGGGCGGGGGAGGTGGGGGCTGTAAGGGGGTGAGTTGGGGTTGGAGGCCGAAGAAATAGGCGATCGCGCTCTGGATTAACCCTTGCAGCGTACCGGACGGGGCTTCTTGTTGCGTTTGGGTCTTCATCCAATCCACCCAGCGGGCTTGGAGGGCGGCCTGTTGGGTTTCGAGGCTCACCACTTGCGGATCGAGCTTGGCCAAGGCTGAGGGGAGGGACGGCGGCGGCGGCAGGGTGAGGGCGGGAGGCAGGGCGAGGGGAAAGATCGGCGGTTCAAAAAAGGTGTCTTCGTGAAACAGATTAGTAGCGATCGCCACTGGACTCTGTTGCAGCCAACGCATCACCGCCCAAAACCGCCGCACAGGGGGCCAAATCTGCGGATCTTGGCTGAGGGCGGCAGGAATCAGGGTGCGATAGGCCTGCACCTTGCGGCGATAGTTCTGATAGGCGTAGTCGGCGAGTTCGAGGCGAATATGGCGATCGAGGCGTTGCTGTTCCGCTGGGGGGAGGGCAATGGGGCTGTTGTCGTGGGCGGTGAGGAGGAGGCTGCGGGTGGTGCGATCGCTGGCAATGCCTCGAATCAGTCCGGTGGGGGATATGTTTGTCGGAGGTGCGATCGCTTCGAGATCCAGATCCGCCCAAACTGTCCCGGTCGTCACCTGAGCCAAGAGCTTTTGAATCGGCGTATCGGGGTCGGCCGGTTGCAAATTTAAGGGAGGAGACGGACTAAAAAATCCTTCGAGTTGCAGGCTAAAATTACGTCCCCATTGGGTCAACGCATAGAAGGGATACAGCAACACTTGCACACCCCACACCGCCGCCACCTGGGCCGATCGCACCGTGCGCTGAAGGCGATCGCCCCACACAATCCGAGCGCGATTAATCGCATTCAACAAACGACTTTGATAGGGGCCAGAAGAATCGTGCATTGCCCAACGGAAAACCTGCAACGATTGTACGGTTTTCCGGTCACGCCGGTACAGCCTCGCCCCGTTTGACCAACTTGCGAAATATATCAGGAAACGGTGTGACCCTAGGGGCGTACCTTAAAATACCGGAACACGGGGGAAACGCCCGCATAGAGTTTGGTGAGTAACCCTTCATAATCCTTGGTTCAGGAGAACAGTTAATCATGACAACCGTGCTTAAAGCGGCGGTAATTGGCACTGGGGTGATTTCAAAAGAACATCTCAGCTTCCTTGCCGCCAGTCCCCACGCTCGGTTAGTGGGAGTGTGTGACCTCTCGCGAGCCGCAGCCCGCTATGCTGCCCAACGGTATGGCGCTGATGCACCCTACACGGACTTTAACCAGATGTTGGCCGAAGCGCAGCCCGATGTAGTGCATATCCTCACGCCGCCCCAAAGTCATAAATTCATCGCCACGGCCTGTTTAAAAGCTGGGGCCCATGTGATTTGTGAAAAACCGATCGCCTCCAATTATCAAGACTTTCAAGAACTGTGGGCAGTGGCTCAGGAGTGCGATCGCGCCCTAATCGAAGACCAAAACTATCGCTTCAACGAGCCGATCCTCGCCATTCATGACCTCGTGACCCAGGGCAAACTCGGCCAGATCGAAGAAATCGAAGTGCGGATGTCCCTCGGCCTCCGGGGCGGCGGTCGCTTTGCTGACGAAAACCTCCCCAGCCCAATCCACCAAATGCCCGCCGGCGTGATCCACGACCTGATCACCCATCTCGTCTATCTCGCCCTGCCCTACCTGCCCAGCTTTGACTATATTCGCGCCACCTGGAACAACCACGGCGGCGGCGATCTCTTCAAATACGACGATCTAGACGCGCTGGTGATTGGCGACAACGTTCATGCCCGATTCCGGTTCAGTTGCACCACCATGCCCGAAGGCTTTCACTTCCGCGTCCGAGGCACCGCAGGCTACGCCGAAACCGACCTATTTCAACCCTACATTCGCGCCGTCTATCCCCGTGGCGGCAAACAACTCTCCCCCCTCGTCAACCACTGGTGCAACGGTCTCGACCTGATGAAAGCCAGCGTCCGCAACTTCCGCCGCAAAATCATGCAGCGCACCCCCTACGAAGGTTTAAAAATCCTCCTCGATCGCACCTATACCGCCCTGATCAACGGCACACCCCTGCCCATCTCTTACGACGATATGGAACGCACCAGCCGCTTAATTGACGCTTTAGTCGCAGAGGACAATCAACGTTCAATGACCCCCACCTGGCATCCGCCGAGGTGGGGGAGTGACCGGAGATAACCCGGTCGTAGCTGCGAATAGGCCACCAAGGTTAGTACGGCAACACTTCCGGTTGCTTCTCTAAATCGGATTATTTGTAAGGCCCTGGAATCTCAGGGAGTGGGTTCAGCCCAGAAACACCGTACTCACTGGCTGAAGAGACCTATAGTTTTGGAATTATCTTCCATGCAACGCATCCCAGTCCAAAACCCTGATGGTACTCCTGCCATGCCCACCAAGAGTAGTCGCGCTCAACGGTGGGTAGCGCAGGGCAAGGCCCAATGGGTGAAAACCAATCTACGGATCAAGGTAGTGCGCCTGAAAGCGGAGCCATCGGGTCGTAATACCCAGCCCATCGTGGTCGGGCTCGATCCCGGCAAACTCTATTCAGGGATTGCCGTTCAATCCGCTCAAGCGACATTATTCCAGTCCCACCTAGAACTCCCCTACCCCAGGGTGCGTGAACGGATGGATCATCGCAGAATGCTACGGCGTTCTCGCCGCAGTCGGCGGATTAATCGAGAGTTACCCTTCCAGCTACGAAATCATCGCCAAAAGCGATTTAACAACCGTAAACAGCAGAAAGTGCCCCCCAGTATCCGAGCCAACCGAGACCTAGAGTTTCGAGTTGTTCAGGAGTTGGGACAACTATTCCCCATTGCCACCATTGGCTACGAGAAAGTTCGCGCCGACGTGGACTTAACCTCAGGTCGAAAGGGAGCAAAATCTGGGAAAGGTTTCTCTCCGGTCATGGTGGGGCAAGCCTATGCCATTGAGAAAATGGAGCAGATTGCCCCCGTCTACACTCGCTACGGGTGGCAGCAGGATGGCAATGGCACCGCTCAACTTCGCTCTGCTTTGGGATTGAAGAAGTCTCAGGACAAAGCAGAACAAATTCCCCAAACCCATGCGGTAGATGGTATCGCTTTAGCCTGTGGATACTTCATCGAGTATCGTCCCTTCCACCGGAAACGCAGTCACGGTTATCTTTGGTTTGGAGAGGTTAAGCTCACATCTGCCCCATTTGTGGTGATTAAACGGCCACCCATCAGTCGCAGGCAACTGCACCTCATGGTTCCCCGTCAGAAGGGTCTACGCCGCAAATATGGGGGCACAGTAACCCGCCATGGATTCCGGAAGGGGGATCTAGTGCGGGCTGAGATGGCAGGTCGCGTCTCGGTGGGCTATGTGAGTGGGGATACAACTCGGCAAGTTTCTGTTTCTGAGTTCACTTGGAAGCGTATTGGGCAGTTTAGTGCTGCCAAGGTTGAGCTACTCTATCGCGCCACGGGTATTTTGGTCAGTTGCCCGCAGAGATTGTCAGTCAGTGGGGCATTTAACCCCGCTGCCTGACGCTTGTTTCCTCCCCCACCTGCGGTGCGAGGTGGGGGTTTCCACAAGGAGTTTTTGATGAAACTACTAATTACTGGCGCATCGGGTTTTGTGGGTAAATATGTCGTGGCCGAAGGGCTGCGGCGGGGTCATGACGTGAAAGCCGTCGTCCGTCCCCAAACCGACGTAACCCGCATTCCCTGGCATGATTGCGATCGCCTCGAACTCGTTCGCATCGACCTCCGCCAACAAGCCGAACTCACCGCCGCCCTAAACGGCGTGGATGCCGTCATCCACCTCGCCGCTGTCAAATCCGGCGACTTCTACGACCAATTCGCCGGAACGGTGATGGCCACGGAAAGCCTCCTCGCCGCCATGGCTGAGGCTCAAGTATCACGCCTCGTGGCAATCAGCACCTTTTCCGTCTACGAATACCAACAAAAACGCGCCCATAGTCTCCTTGATGAAAATTCCCCCCTTGTCACCCAAGAACGGGTGATCAACCGAGATGAATATTCCCAAACAAAGCTCATCCAAGAGGAGCTTTATCGCGAATTTGGCACAGAACACAATGGCAAAGTCACGATCTTAAGACCCGGCATGATCTACGGTCGAGAATACCTCTGGCACGCCCTCCTCGGTGCTGAGTTCGGCTCAGTCCTCTTACGCATTGGCACGCGGGGAACGTTGCCCCTCAGCTATGTAGAAAACTGCGCCGAAGCGATGATCATCACGGCAGAATCAGAGGGTGCGATCGGTGAAACGATCAACATTGTGGATGACAATTTACCCACCCAAGGGAAGTACACCCAAGAACTCATGAAGCGGGCCGAATCTCCGAAGCTCTATTACTGCCCTTGGGTGGTAATGAAGTCGATCGCGGGCTTCGGTTGGTGGATCAATCAAACCTTTTTAGACGGCAAAGCTAAAATGCCGGGGATTGTGGTTCCAGCAAAGTTGCACGGTCGTTTTAAACCGTTGCGCTACACCAACAAACACGCTAAATCGGTCTTAAACTGGCAACCCAAATACACCTTCGAGGAATCCCTAGATCGCAGTTGCGGTGAGATAGAACTCCTCAAAGCCTAACCCCCCCCAAGAGTGAACCGTCTCTCACTCTAATTAAAAAAATTGCAGTATTTCTTAAAACAAAATGTAATCTTTTGGCTTAATGATGAAATATTCAAAGTAGTAATCTCTAAAACTCCTACTCTGTCGTGCTATTTGCTTATAGTTTACTTGTTTGTATTGCAAGAGATGGCAATACCCACCCTGCTACTACATTTTTGCTGTCGTGCTTTATATTGAAATTCATGCTATTAAAATAGTAGTCTACATCTGTACAATATGAAATGGGAGCGTTATACCATATGAAAAACTCTGATGAATACAGTTTGGCAAAGGAAGGAAATCCGAAAGCCATTGAGGCTTTGATAAATAAAACACTAAGCCCTAAAGGTATAAGTGTAAAAGCATCACTAAGTCATGATTGCTTAAGCCTTATTGTTAAGTCTAAGACTTCACTAAATCAAAAAGCTGTTAGTAGTTTTTTGCAACAAGGTCTAACAAAACTCAATCCCCAAAATATTGAACGAGTGGTTATTAAAGGTGGAGCTACTAATCAAGCATCAAATCAATGGCAACTTTCATTTTCTCTTTCAGAGTCATCAAAAGAGAATAATTCAGAAACGAAGATGTCAACAAAAGGTGTTCAGAAAATCAAAAGGATAGATAAGAATCTTGAAAAAAAACAACAAAAAAGTAAAATTAAGAAGCAAAAGAAAATTCTTGATCTAACAACAAAAGAAATCATTAACCTGACAACAGATTTTATTAAAAAAGAACCAAAAAAAATTGCAATTTTGTTTTTCACGCTATTTGGTTTGTTCGTGTTGTCTAATTTATTTTCATCAAAACAAATTGACAATGAAATAGCTCAAGAACAAAATACGGATTCAATAGAAATTGAACCTAGTCAATCTTCTAACACATCTGTAGAGCTTTGGAATGATACTACGTAAGGATTCAGGTAGCAGGGATGAGGGAAGGCATGGAGACTTGCTCAGGAGAAGCCGTCGCCATCAAAGCTTGTTTCAAGAAACTCAACACCGAACGCCCTTGAGTCCGACAAGTCTGAATCACACTCAGTAACCTTGCCGTCTGGGCAAAACCTACCATCGAACGCGAGCCACCACAAACCTTACGCTTGGTTACAGCCAACCGCAACGAGCGTTCCGCACGATTATTATCCGGGGGAATTTCTGGATGGGACAGGAAATACCACCACTGATTTGCCTTATCACGTAGAGAGCGCAATAACAAGCCTGCCTCATGCCCAGCCAGGGGGAGCCAATGCTCCACAGCCGCCTTCACCTCATAGATAAAGCCCGCCGCCCATTGATGATAGGCAGCCCCATCCTCGGTTTCACGCCACTGACGATGCTGCTCAAAGGCTGTGTCAATCAGATCCAGGAATGCCTTCGCCAACTCTGGATTTTTTCCATGCCTGAGCTTGCAGACTTTCTTGAAGTGCCGCCTCAGATGAGCCAAGCACTTCTGCTGGGCTTTCACCTCATAACCGTTGTACACACTGAAGTCATCAGAGACGAGTACACCATCAAAGCTTCGACCTAATAGGGTCTCTAATTCCGCCCTTGAACGAGTATCAGCGGCGTGGAAGAGGCAAAAACCCACCCCACACACTACCCACATCCACTCTTTCACTCCCTTGACTAGCCATGGTGTTTCATCCACTTGGGCATAGTCTTGGTGCTTCACCCAGTTTCCCAGTTCCTCTACTGTCGGCTTAACGCTTTGGGATGCCCTTTCGTTGGTCGCTTGTAATGTCCCTACTCCCACGGTGATATTCCCCAGTTCCTCTAGGAATTCCTGCTGCTGTTCATAGCTCATGTGAGCGTAGTTCCCCAACCACACCAACAGGGATTGCAGTCCGGCTCCTAAGCTTTGACCTCCCAGCACCGGCGGCGGTAACTCTCCCCATGTTTCCTGTCCACATCGGCTACAACAGCAGCACTGCTGCTCATACTCCACTACTTCTATGGCGGGTTGGATTAACTCGGCTACTTCATGGCGGCGCGTTTTTCGGGGGACTAGGCTCAACTCTTGGCTCCCACAGTACCCACACACTTGCGCTCGCACCATTTCGTAGCGGTCTATTCTGCCAAACCCTTTGCGAGTTTTTCCCTGATGACCGGGTTGCCCACCGGGTTTACGCTTTCCTTGGCTTGGTGGCTCTTTTTCTGGGGGTTGGTGTTCTGAGCGTTTGTGGATGTCGCTTGATGGGGGTTTCGATGAACTCTCGCTATCGCTGTTGGCGTTGTTCTTGAGCCGCTCTATTTCCCAGACTAGTTGCTGAATAATCTCTTGTTGCCGCAACACCAGTTCCACCAGCACCTCTGATGATGCTTGTCTCAGTTGCTCTCGTTCGACGGCTGGGGGAATCTCGATGGGCTTCATTGTGCTAACTTAGCTGTTTTTTCTGATTTGTCAACCCCCCCCCACCTGAATCCTTACGATACTACATATGGTATGAGTGAATCAGAACTATTTAGTCAGTTTGATAGTTCTAAGATGGTTAGAGTGCCTGATTCGGCTCGAATATGTATGAATTTTTATGAGAATAATTGTTACGAATACAGAATGGAAGGATTTCTTGTTAACACCCGTCCAGTAATTCGTGAAATTTACTTCGATGTATATTTTATTATTTCCGAAAATGGACTAGAAGAGGTGATCTTAGTCAAAGAACCTATTCGATTCAGAGATAAGAACAATTTTGAATCTACGGATAGAGCTAATCCTGAAGAAACAGGTCAACATATTATGGATGAAATGGCAATTTCTTTAATGTTGTCTGGTATTTATGGTGAACCACAAGAAAAAGAAGTTGATCGATTAGTTGAAAAACTTACTATTTGGGAGTTCCCAGAACAAAATAAATCAGTTACATTTTCAAATCAAGAAAAATTGGCTAAAATCACAATTCGCTATGAAACGTACGAGGGACGACAAAGACGACTGAGCAAAAATCAAAGACCTGACATCAATGGATACCAACTATGAAATCCCCTAAATTTATGAAGTAATCGATTCCTCTTGATTCTCTTTTTTCAGGGTTTCGCTTGATGAAATTGTTCATGCCGTCCAGGAAATCGATAAAAATCTAATTAGCAACAAGTCAGAAATACATTTCACGAAAATTGCTGAGGCTTCAGAGTATCGCAAAACGTTAGCGAAAGAGAAAGGGCTAGATGATGGATGAGAAGTGTTAGCAATGTGCATGAAGGTTACTTTATTTTGCAGTCTGGGTATAATATGACGAATACTTGCTCTCGTAATCATTGAACTCTACAAAAGCATCACCTATGATTAAAAGTCCGTTACGGTATCCGGGGGGGAAGTCGAGGGCGATTAAATTTTTGAAGGATTATTTAGGGGACTTTGAGGAGTTTCGGGAGCCGTTTTTGGGTGGGGGATCGGTGAGTTTTTTTGCGGTTCAGGATTCCCCCGGTTGCCGATTTTTGGCGACAGAACTTTATTATGAGCTGTATTGCTTTTGGAGTCAGTTAAAGACCGAGAAAATGCGCCTAGTGGATGCGGTGCGGGCGATTCGGCAGCAGTATCAGGATGGGCGATCGCTCTATCGGGAGATTATGGAGCGCCGGGAAGGAGAGTTATCCGACTTTCAGCGGGCGGTGGATTTTTTTGTGTTGAATCGGATTACCTTTTCAGGAGTAGCGGACTCTGGAGGGTATTCCGATGCATCGTTTCATAAACGATTTACCGACTCATCCATTGATCGATTGGAAGCAGCGATCGCAATTATTGAACAGATTGAAATCACCCATGATGATTACAGCCTGCTATTGAATCAACCGGGTCAAAATGTTTTGATTTTTTTAGACCCACCTTATTATTCTGTCACCGGCTCCAAGCTATACGGCAAGAAGGGACATCTTCACACGTCATTTGACCATGCACGCCTAGGGACAGAATTAAAAAACTGTCGTCATCGCTGGCTGATGACCTATGATAATTGTGACTATATTCGCGAACAATACCAAGAGTTTGAAATGCGATCGTGGCAGTTACAATATGGCATGAATAACTACAAACAAAACAATGCTGCCATGGGAAAAGAGATATTAATCGCAAATTTTTCCCTAGATTAATGAGAGTGAAGCTAGCACTTTCTCAACTCATTGATTCAGATCAACCACTCGCGTCCTGTGCAGGTCACCTTCCCCGGTAGCGAGAATCAAGCGATACACCCCGCCTGTGTCGTGGGGTTCCGTGGATGCAGCAACAGCTAAACTCTCGAAATCATCATCCTTATAATTACTCACCTCAAAATCATCCATATCTAGAGGGTCGTCGGGTGATCAGCGATCGCCCTCAGCGAGAGAATCAGTTTGGGGAGGATCGAGGCGGCTGAGGCATGACGCTTAAGTCCCCAGGATGGGAACCCGAAAATAGCAGCGATCGAGACAGGAGACGTTTGATCAGTGCTATACAAAACGATACAAAGAGCACTCTGGATGGTTATGGCGCGTTTCCAGAAAATTTTGATGAGGCCGTCATCCCGCCAGAGGGCTACAGCCTCACGATAGGGAGCACCATCCCTCAGAGCAGAATTCTGTCAAGTGACGCGATCGCCCATCAACCGGATCATGATCAAGCCCGCTAATACCTGCACAGCCTCAACTCAAAAGGATCAAACGTACTTTTTTCTTGCGATTTCGACCTAGATTGTTGAAATCAACGTCCCATCAGCATCTACTGTTACATTTATTTAGAATTCTTCAGTATCTTCCCGGCAATTTCCCGTAAAGCATTTTCGTATCAGTGCTATACTGAGTCATGAGTATGAGTATTGGTCGTAGCGTTCGTGTTTCAGTATTGATTGGTTTTTCCCCTCAGCTATTGATACCGCTAGTTTCCGAAAATCTTATCTCTCTAGACAACCCATTGATTGAAAAGATTCAATTATGTCAATTTACGTTGGTAATCTTTCTTACGAAGTTACGGAGAAAGACCTGGAAGCCGTTTTTGCCGACTACGGCTCTGTTAAGCGAGTCTACGTTCCCAAAGACCGTGAAACAGGAAAAATGCGCGGCTTTGCATTTGTTGAAATGAGTGCAGATGCAGAAGAAGAAGAGGCGATCGAGGCTCTCGATAGTGCCGAGTGGATGGGGCGTACCCTCAAAGTCAATAAAGCTCGCGAACGGGAACAACGCGGCAGATAAAGGTTGAAGCGGTATCCTTGACCCCAGTCGATTCGCAACAAGCAAAGTTTAGCATCGGAAGTCTTACGGTTGGACGAGTTGTCTTGCAGTTACACTAAACATTTGTTCTCCTCGAATTCGTGGTGTTCTAATTGCTGAACTGACCGTAGTCGCCACGACTACTCTGCAATCCAGCATTAGACAGTTATGGCATGGCCCTAAGCTGTTATGGGTAAGAAATTATTGCCCATGCAGCTTGGGTTCACCATCATAACTGTATTGTGAGCAGGAAATCGCCAAAGCAGCAAACTCATCGTTTTATGATCTCCAGATTTTAGCTATTTCGCAAGAATCATGAAATGATGACATCGCTGCCCATCAATCCCATCATCCAAGCTCAAGCAAAGCTTCCGATAACTATTGTTTTCACTCATCAAAATACCTCTGTCTTTTGGTTAGGTGATCGCTGGTATGAAAATCGGCCTGCCCTGATCGATTTAGTTTCAATGACATGGGCATTAACCCTCATTTCTCATTAAGCTTGACCTCAATCAAATGTGTAAAACCTCGCCAAAAAAGCATTTCAGGAAATACACTCTTGTTTGAAATTTCGACTCCCTAGGGGTTTTACTTAGCCAGCATAAAATTAATTTATGTTGATTAAGTGACATGGAGTTCCGAGGAAAGCGTTGTATCAGTGCTATGCTATCGGACGGGTATGAAAATCGGTCATCACTTTTTTTAAGTATCGATTGAGTTGTCTGAAACAACTGATGGGCATGTTTCCGAGAATCTTGACTTCCTAACATAATTATTCACTCCCTAAGGAGATCTTCAAATCATGTCAATCTACGTCGGTAATCTTTCCTATGACGTTACCCAGGACGACATCAAAGAAGTGTTTTCGGACTACGGAACAGTAAAGCGGGTTCATCTCCCCACTGACCGTGAAACGGGCCGGATGCGCGGTTTTGCCTTTGTCGAAATGGAGGATTCAGAAGAGGAAAAAAAAGCGATCGAAACCTTAGATGGTGCAGAATGGATGGGTCGCAACATCAAAGTGAATGCAGCTCGTCCCCGCGAGAATCACTAGGGCGACGAATTATCCCGCTGGAATCCTCCTGCGTTACTAAGGGATAGCACGTTTTGGGAGTAGAGATCACCCCATGGGGGTCAGCATTTTAATTTTTGAATCTGCCCCCAATGTTTTTGCTGCTGCACAGGTTAGGGTTAAACAACATCCGCTGTGAAAAGCAGTTTTATCGGGGTGCTATACTATTCAATGAGTATGAGAATCGGTAATAGCATTTGTTTTTCAGTATTGATTGGTTTTTCTCTCAGCTATTGAACAGCTAGTCTCCGACAACCTTATCTCCAACAATTATTCAAACTGCCTTGAGGAGACATTCAATCTATGTCAATTTACGTTGGTAATCTTGCCTACTCAATCACCCCAGAGAACCTGACCGAAGTGTTTTCGGACTACGGGACAGTGAAGCGGGTTCACGTGCCGACTGATCGTGAAACCGGTCGGATGCGTGGCTTTGCGTTTGTCGAAATGGATAGTTCCACAGAAGAAGCTGAAGCCATTGATGGACTGAATGGTGCTGAGTGGATGGGTCGTGAGCTTAAAGTGAACGAAGCTCGTCCCCGCGAAAACAACCGTTCTAGCTCTAAGTACTAAACACTGGGTATCATGGGTTGTTGCGCTGGTGGGAGAGCTATTACTTTCAACAGAGTTGTCCCACTCAGCGCATTCTTTTTGTTTATTTGAGGAATTACTGTGGCCAAACGTCGCAATCTTAAGAAGGATAAAGCTGCTCGTAACGCAGCCTACGCTAGACAATTTCGGAAGAAATCGACACGTTCTTACTCCAAGGGAAGACGATATTCTAGTGGCAGCACTGAGGGTGAGTCGAATGAGCAGTCGAACAAAAATAATGAGTCTGATAACTAAATGAAGGGTATGATTCAGACTCTCACGATGGAGTATCATCCGTTCTCTGGCGTTTGAATCGAAGGTGTAGAGTGCAAACCATTGGCAAACAAACCTGTGGCAAGACTTGGCAACCGCTGTGGCTTTTGGTCATGGCGGTTTTGATTATGGGGATCGCTACCAATACGATCGCACTCTGGGATCAGGATGAGGCGGCTTATTTGGGGTTTGCCCAGCGGATGCTAGAGACGGGGCAATGGTGGATTCCGGAGTTTCTCTGGTCGGAGGTGCATCGCAAACCGCCGCTTCAGTTTTGGGTGATGGCGGGGTCGCTGGCGGGTTTGGGGGGGACGGTGTGGGCGGCACGGTTACCGAGTTGGGTGGCGGTGGGGTTGACGGGCTGGGTGTTGTGGCGGTGGGGGCGTGGGGTCTGGGGGGAGGCGATCGCGCAGCGGGCGGCGCTCATTCTGCTCACGTCTTGGATCTTGCCCAATCTGGGCCGGTTGGCGCTGACGGATGCGCTGCTGGTGTTGTGGGAAACGGTGGCGATGTTGGCGATGGTGCGGGGGGTGCGATCGCCCCATGGTTCGTGGCCACTGTGGCTCTGGGGGGCGATGGCGTTGGGGGTGCTGACGAAAGGGCCGCCAATTTTGATTTTAGTGGGTGGGAGTGGATTGTTTTGGTGGTTTCTGGGGACAGGCTCCGATCGCCAAGGCTTGCGACAATTACACCCAGAATTCGGGCTGCCCCTAGCCCTCGTCCCGTTTGGGGTTTGGGGTTGGATGACCTGGCGCTTAGATGGTGGGGCGTTGTTGCGGTGGCTGGGGGACTGGTATGTGCTGCGCCGGGTTGGGGGGGAGGTGGTGTTTGGCCAATGGGGGCCGCCGGGCTATTTTTTGGGGGTGTTTGCGATCGCATTTCTGCCGTGGTTGCCTTGGTTCGGGGCGGCCCTGGGTCCGGCGATGCGGCGTTGGCGATCGCCGACTCAACTGCCCCTCACCGCTTGGATCGTGGCGGGCTGGCTGCTGTATGAATTGATTCCGAGCAAGCTGCCCAGCTATGCCCTAGGGGCCTATCCGGCGATCGCGATCCTGATCGCTCAAACCAGTCTTGCCCCGCCGGGGGCGCAGAGGATGAAACGCTGGTTTCAGGTGGGGTTTGGGGGGGCGATTCTGTTTACGTTGGGGTTGTTGGGGACGTTAATGATCGTGCCAGCGATCGCAGTCTTGCCCTTAGCGATCGGCTGGATGGCGGGAGCAGTGGGAGTCTATCGCTTGAGTCAAAGCGGGCAGGGGTCACGGGCGTTTACCCTCGCCACAGTGAACGCTGTTGTTTTTTTACTGATCCTCTGGGGCATTGCGCTACCGAGCTTAGAACCCGATCGCTCCGGTTCAGTCCAGATTGCCCAGGCGATCGCCGCCCACACTGCCCCCGATACGGTGGTGTTATTGGGCGATCGCTTCGATCTCCCCAGCATCCCCGCCTATCTCCACCAACACCACCGCACCTATCGCGCCAGCACCACGGCTCAGATCCTCGCCCAACTCCAAGGCCCCGACCCCGTTGCCATCATCACCCGCGACCCTGAGCAACGGGCAGCAATCAGCGCGATCGCACCCAACAGTCACACCACTGCAATCACCGCCTGGTTTGACACCTTCGGCCAACCCCAAACCTATTGGGTGATGACCCCCGCCAAACCAGCCGTTGCCGCAACACGCTATGATTTTTTAGCAGATGCACACCCCTCAAAACTGAATCATGCTCGACGAACAAGCGAAAAAAACAATCCTCCGTAAAATCCCCCACGGTCTCTATATTTGCGGTGTCAAAGATGGCGACGAACGCAATGGATTCACCGCCAGTTGGGTAATGCAGGCCTCATTCAAGCCGCCCCTCGTCGTCAACTGTGTCCGGGCTGATTCCGGTTCCCACGCCATGATTAAAACTAGTGGTGTCTTTGCCCTCAGCGTCCTCGACAGCAGCCAAAAAGAAGTAGCCGCGCAATTTTTCAAACCCCAGCGCATTGTAGGGGATAAATTAGCCGATGTAGATTGCATCGCCGGGCCAGAAACCGGTTGCCCCGTGATCACCGATTCCTTGGGGTATGTAGAATGCCGTGTGGTGGGCAGCGTTGACCATGGCGACCATACAGTCTTTGTGGGTGAAGTGGTTGGCGCTGGCGTTCACCGCGAGGGCGACCCCTTGCTACTAGAAAGCACCGGCTGGCAATATGGTGGTTAAGCACATTATTTTCCATCCTTTGCATCAAAACTGACTGAGTTATGCCTTTTATTAAAGTCCAAACATCCCTGGCCAAACCCGAAACCGCCCAAGTCGAAGGCCTGTTAAAAACCCTCTCCGGCAAACTCGCCAAACATTTAGGTAAGTCGGAATCCTACGTGATGACCGCCTTTGAAGCCGATATTCCCATGACCTTCAGCGGCACAGTAGAACCGACCTGTTATCTCGAAGTAAAAAGTGTCGGCTCCATGAGTTCCGGTCAAACCGCTGCCATGAGCCAAGACTTTTGTGCTGAAATTGCCAGCACCCTCGGCATTGATCAAACTCGAATTTATATCGAATTTGCCGATGCCAAAGGTGCGATGTGGGGCTGGAACGGTCGCACCTTTGGCTAAGTTCAGTGGGTTATAGGGGTTTCCATAAACACGAGGGACAAAGATCCCCCTCAATCTCCCTTAAAAACCACTGCCTATACATGGCGATAACTGTTGAGCCATCCGGCAGTTAATCCCCCTCCACAGAGCAACGATCTAGAAGCTCGCACGGCACTCGCACGACAGAGGATTACCGTTATGGTAGTGTCATGACACACGTTAACCGGTGGGGTATGGCGGATTACTGGGTTGTCGTGATGGCGGGAGTTTAAGCCGCCTAACCCAACCCTACGATACCACATCATTCTGGCTGTGCCGTGACAGCAGGGTGCTGTTAGCGAAGCGTAACGCACCGTCTTGTCTACTATGCCGGGTGTGCTGCGTTCCACTGCTTTCTGAGCGATCGCATTGCGCCGATTTCATCCTCTTTCGCGGTGACCAAGAAATCATAGAGCCAGGTTTTTGGGATGTCGGGAAACGTTGGGCTTTGTTCGACTTCAATGTAGACGTGCGATCGCAACACATAGATATGCCACACCTGTCCATTAAACCGCCAAAATTCCGGCACACCCAAGGCGGCATAGAATTGATTTTTTTGAATATCTGTGTGGGTAATATCCACCTCAACCACTAAATCCGGCGGCGGATCATTGGCAAAATCCACATTACGCCCCTTCACCAAGGGTTGATTTTGGAAATAATAGGCATTGTCGGGTTCAGCCCCCTTTTCGAGATTGGGATAGTTTAACGTTGTTGATCCCATTGTTTTAATTGGCAATTCCAAAATTTCCACTAAAACTAAAATAAATCGCTCAAGCATACACCGATAAAATTCATGATCTTCTAAGGGCATTGTGATTTCTAAAATTCCGTGATCGTAGGTGAGACGCGAGTTCCTCGACTGGGGTAAAAGAGCCAACATTTGGAGGTAGGTGTCCCATGTCATGTGATGAAAAATAACCCGTTGTTCACCGCTGGGATGAAGAAGGGCTGGGGGTTCTGGGGCAGTGGTTAGCATCAGCGGTTTTCCAAATCAATAGGGTCATGAGGGCGGGATGTTAATCCCAAATTTTCGCCACGAGATCAGTGAAGGGTTGCCAGTTGTCGTGCTGGGCGATCGCATCCCACACGGATTCGATCACGGGGCGGAGTAAGGTGGTTTTGGGGTTAGCGGCTTGGAGTTGATCGGCAATGGTGGGCATCTGATCCGGGGCGAATTCATTGAGGGCTTGATGGTAGAGGGTTGCCCAGGGTTCCCACTCGATGCTGAGGTTAAGATCTTTGAGGATCAGGGTGCGATCGCGCCGCCAATCAGACCGGAATTCCTGGGCGAGGGTGATGAAAAATTCACTATAGCCCGCTTGGGTTTCGGCCAAGGTGGCGATCGTCGCCTTCAGTAAATCAGTCCCCAATTCTCCCAACAATGCCCCAAATCCTAACCGCTTCAGCATCAGGCTTTGATAGGTTGTGAAATACTGCTGATCATACTGAGTTAGCCCAGCTTCTAACGCCTCTGTCGCCATCACCAATTTGAGCGGCACTTGCAACATTTCTAAATTGAGCCGACAGATTCCCGGTTGATTGCCGTAGGCATAGCGGCCACTGTAGTCAAAATAGGCGGCGGTGAAGGTGCGATCGTAGGTGGGAATGAACGCATAGGGGCCATAGTCGAAGCTTTCCCCCGTGATCGACATATTATCGGTGTTCAGCACGGCATGACAGAACCCCGCCGCCATCCATTGCGCCGCTAAGGTTGCCACCCGCTGCACCAATGCTGCGTAAAATTCGGCGTAGCGATCGCCCCCCGTCGGATCAATGTCCGGATAATACACCGCGATCACATGGTCAAGGAGAGGCGTGATCAGATCCGGACGTTGGAGATAATGGAGCCGCTCAAACGTGCCAAACCGGAGGTGCGATCGGTTCATCCGGATCATCACCGACGATCGCGTCGGTGACGGTTCATCTCCCCGCCAAAGCGGTTCCCCCGTTTCAATCAAACTCAAACAGCGCGATGTCGTCACCCCCAACCGCGCTAACAATTCCGCCGCCAACACTTCCCGCACGCCCCCCTTCAGGGTCAGCCGTCCATCCGCCGTCCGGGAATAGGGCGTGCGTCCCGATCCCTTCGTGCCAAAGTCGTACAGCACGCCATCCACGCCCCGCACCTGACCGTAGAGAAAGCCGCGCCCGTCCCCCAGTTGCGGATTATATTGCCCAAACTGATAGCCGTGGTAACGTAGGGCGAGGAAGGGGCGCACGCCTTGGAAATGGCCAAAGGCTTCAATAAAGTCATCATCCCCCACCTGGCGCGGATCGAGGCCGAGGGTGGGCAAGAGGCGATCGTTACGGAACCGGAGGATATGCTCCGGGAAGGTGGCCGCCGGGACGCGATCATAATAGTCATCCCCCAAGTTTTCGAGGGCAGGTTCATAGGTTAAAGTCAGAAAAGCGTTCGCCATCAGTGCAAAGGGGGTGCAATACCCTTAACATTTTAGAAAGCTTTGCTCAAAAATTGACCGAGGAGAGAATGATGGCGGATTCAATCATGTATCAAGAGGATGCCTATGTGGTGCTGGAATCTGGGCAGCCGGAACAGGTAATTTTGACGGCTGAGGAACTCTTGACCAAGCTCGAAGAGGTCTTAGCCACCCTCGATCATGTCCCCCGCGATCTCCAACGGTTCGCCCCTCGCTCCGCCCAAGCAAAACACTTGATGGAAACCAGTTGCGAAATCGACCTTGGCCCTGGGGACTATTTACAGTGGTACGTGGTGCGTTTGGAAAAATAGCGACGGTGCGATCGCCCCCCTTAAAAGGGCAGCAACACTTCAAACTCAGTCCCCTCATTCACCTGAGACCGGAGTTTTAATTCACCCTGGTGTTTTTTCACCACAATTTGATAGCTAATCGCCAGCCCCAGCCCCGTCCCTTTGCCTACAGGCTTCGTTGTAAAGAAATTATCAAAAATTTTCTGTTGGTTTTTGGGCGGAATGCCTAAACCATTATCAATAATTTTAATACTTATTCCTTGGCCCTTTTGATATTGTTCTAAATAGCGGGTTTCAATCCGAATTGTGGGTATCCAATGGGGGTCATCATTTTGAGCTTTGCGCTCCATCAACGTATCGATCGCATTCGCCAATAAATTCATAAAAACCTGACTAATCTGCCCAGAATAGCAAGCCACTTCCGGCAGGTATTCATAGTCTTTTTCAACAGTAATGCTATTCTTTAGTTGATTTTCTAAGATTAGTAGCGTACCCTCTAAACAATCGTGGAGGTTAATTAGTTGTTGTTTTTGATCATCAATGCGCGAGAAATTTCGCAAGCTCGTCACGATTTGAATCAATCGCTCCGAACTGAGTTGAATACTTTTAATGATTTTGGGGGTATCTTCGATGATGAAATCATATTCAATTTCGTCCTTGATTTCCGCTAGCTCATCGTGATCAGAGGCCGGGATTTTCGTTTCAAGAGTTTGGATCAGTTCAGTCAAATGATTGTAATAGTCAGCGAGGAATTGAATATTTCCATGAACGGAATTGACGGGGTTTTTAATTTCATGGGCGACCCCTGCCACCATGCGCCCCAAACTGACCATTTTTTCCGTTTGCATCCGTTCGGCGTAGCTGGTTTCATCGAGGAGTTGGCTCGTCAGTTGGTGGATGCGGGATTGAGCGAGCAGGAGTTGATGGACATCGACTAAATAGTGGATTTGATGGTCTTCGGAGTAAACAAGAATGGGTTCGTAGAGAAATTCCGGCGATCGCTCCAAGGAACACCGCGCTGCTTCAACAATCAAGGTGGTTTCGGGGAAAATCTCCAGTTTACCTTTAGTAAAATGATGCAGCGATCGCACCGGACGTTTTAAAAACAATTCCAAGGCATAGGGGCGACTCATGCGCTCTAAAAAGCGACGGCGCGAGATCATCCCGAAAAGCTGGCCAGACTCCAATAAAATCACACCGGGTGATAGGGGATTTTGTTCAAAGACTCGTGCCACATCAATCACTAACTGATCCGCCTCAATTTGGGCGGTGTGACGAGACAGTGCTTGTAGGGTTGTATCGAGGGCGAGGGGGCGATCGTTCATCCATGCTAATGGTGATAGGGGGCGATCGGGTTTAGCCGCTAAAGTGTGATTCACAGCAAAATGAGCAGAAGTTTGAAGCATGGGGGTAACGGGGTGAGCGTCATTATTCCTACTGTATCCTGCTCCTTTAAGTTCTGTCAGATTTTATACTCAAATTTCATTATTTTTTGAAATTTTGACCATCTTTTAATCTACTCTTAACGCTTTCTTGAAACGACATTAATCTTCACTGATAATGTGCTTGATATTAGCAAAAAAGAGCTTATTTCAATTCATAATATAACCCTGATTTGACCTGTATTTTCTCTCTAGAAAAGGAATTTGATCAGGGTTTAATCAGAGGATGCAAGGTGGTAAGGATGGTGAGCGATCGCTCACAGCCCAGCCAAAAACCAAGGACAAGGGGGTCAATCCGCCTTGTCCTCAGCCCCTGATCTGGGGGGATAGTCACCAATCGGCCCCAATCGGGAGCTAGTACAGAGTCAAGACTTAAGATTCAGATCGGATTGAATATCCAAAGCTCAATGTGACGGTGCATTACGCTTCGCTCACAGCACCCCACTGTAACGGCACAGCTAAAATAGTGCTTTATCGTAGGGTGGGTTAGGTGACTTCAACTTCCGCTATCACTACAATCCGGCAATCCGCCGTAACCCACTGATCAACCTGTGTCGTGACACTAGGATTCGATTTGTACGGAAAATTTCGGGGCTTGGAAGCCCATGTCGTGGAGTTGGTTGCGGAGTTTGTCGGCTTCGAGGAGGTTTTGGGTGTCGAGGATGGCGATCGCTTTCCCGAAATACTCCAACCCTTCTTCAATTTTGCCGCATTTAAACCACACCACCCCTAGGTTTTGATAGGCCGGTGCATAGTCCGCTTGGAGTTCGATCGCTTTTTCGTAGGCCTTAATCGCGTCGTTGTAGTTCCCCAAGGCCTTAAACACAAGCCCCAAATTGTAATAGGCCAGCATACAACTGGGGTCAATTTGAATTGCTGCACCGAGGGGCCGTTGTGCCATTTCATATTCCCCGGCGATGTGGAGTAATGACCCAAAATTAATCAACGCACCGAGTTTTAAAAGCGGAAAAATGTTTTGGGAAATGGCGGCTTGGTAGTGAATGACGGCTTGGTCGGTGTTATTTCTGCGGGCGTAGGCGTTGGCGAGGTGGTAGTGCAGTTCGTAGGCGACGGGGGGGTCTAAATTGGGCGTTTTTAAGCCTCGTTCGAGGAGTTCACGGCCCGGTTTATGTTGGCCGCTGGTGGTGTAGAGTGCGCCTAATTTACTGCATACATAGGGGTCGTCGGGATGGTCAGCAAGATAGGTTTCCATCGCTTTTTGGGCGCGGGCTTTTTTGTCTTTTTTGCTAATGGAGGCTTGGGTGTAGCCGGTGTGAGCGATCGCAACGGTTTGCAAGGTGGCAAAATTCCACTGGGGTTCCGCTGCGAGCAGGGCCATTACACTGTCGTCAATCAGGGCGTGGTAGGGGCGGGAAAATTCGATTTTGGGGTGACGGCGGAACAGGCGCGAGGTGAGGGAATAGGGGGATTGCACGGCTCCGAGTTCTTCACGAATCAGGCTCACCACCAAGAGGGAATCATCCACCATGGCGGTGCGAATATGCGGCCCGGCTTCTTCGGTGAGTTCTTCATCAGCATCGAGAACGAGCACCCAATCCCCGGTGACGTGCTTGAGAGCTTCGTTGCGAGCGGCGGCGAAATCATTATTCCAGGGAAATTCTGCCACTGTGGCCCCGTAGTCTTTGGCGATCGCAATGGTGCGATCGCTCGATCCCGTATCCAGAATCACGATCTCGTCTACCACATCTTTGGCACTGTCTAAACAGTGGGGCAAGGACTGCTCTTCATCCTTAACGATCATGCAAAGGCTTAGTTTCATGGGGGATCACTCGCGGTAGGCCGTTGGTTATTTTAATGTATTACAGCACCGCCACCACATGATCCGCAATCCGGGCGGCTGCGCCACTCGTGCCCATGCGATTGCGGCCATTTTCTGCGATGATTTGCAGGGTGTCGGCGTTATTGAGCAGGCTGTGGCAAATTTTCGGCACGTCCTGCGGGCGCTGAACGAGGGTGACGGATACGCCGAGGAGTCGGGTTTGGGCTTCGGCAAATTGGGGGGTGAATTGAGGCCCAGCACCGGGGAGGGCGATCGCCGGTTTACCGAGGCCGACGAATTGCTCCGTGGCTGTGCCGGCCATGGCGAAGGCCAGATCCGCCGCGTTGAGACAGGGCGCATAGGCCTGTTGCGTGAGGATGATTTGGTGGCGATCGCGATCGAGTTTCCAGGCTTGGGCATCGGGGGCGGTGATCGGGGCGGTGTCGGGTAGCGGGGTCGATCGCCACCCCTGATTGTTCAACGCGGCCTGAAAGGGGGCAGGGTCTAAACCGGGGGCGATCGCCCCTAAAAAGAGCAGGGGCCGTTGGGGGCGATCGCGGCAGAGAGCTTGGGCGGCAGCGAGTAAGATCTGCCAATTGCGTTCAGCTTCGGGCGATCGCGATCCGGTTAACAGCAGCACCGTTAAGGGCCGTTGGTCTTCCTGTTCCGGGCGATCGTAGCGGGGAACCGCTAACCCATCCATCATCGGATTGCCCAGGTCATGGGCAGGGATTTTAAACTGCTTGAGCACGGCGGTGGTGAGGGAATCGCGAGGATACACCGCCCGACAGCGCGATCGCGACAACAGCCACCGTTCCCACGGCAAATACACCGACCCCGACCAAGCCTCAGAGCGTCGCTGCTTCAACAGTCGGCCACCATCATCGCGAATGTAATATTCGGATTTCGCCGTTCCCACAAAGCCATAATTGCCCCCACTCCACCAGGCCATCGCCAGGGGCACAATGTCCCCCACCGCCAAGACCGTCCCGCCACTGTTGCCCCATCGTTTCACCGTCTGCAACTGCGCCCAGGTTAACCCCAGCAAGCCGCCGCGCACATCTTGCCACAGTTGCCGCCCATCCATATAAATAAAGCCACCGGAGGGCATCGCTTTGACGGGGCCAATGATGGGAATATCCGCTTGAACGTAGGTGCGGCCTGCTCCGACGAGGGGAAGTGCGGCCAGTTCAGGCGCATCGGGGTGTTGACGCAGCGCATCAAGAATACGAACTGCGATCGCATCTTCACCATGGCCATTACTCAAGCAGAGGAGTTTCATGTCGGATCTCGGCAGATTCACAGACTCTTATTATTAACTGAGATGCGGCGCGATCGAACGGATCGCCACCAAAAACCCCCTGTTTATCCAGAGTTTTATCCAGAGTTCCTCTGTCATTTGGCTTAGGGTTCTAAGCCCATCACCTGACGATAGTGGGCTTCGAGTTGAGGGCGATGCTGGGAGGTACGCTGTTGAATCCATTCACTGTGGGTAAACAGATCTTGGCGTAATTGCGCCACATCAACGCGGGTTAATTTTCCCTCGGCGATCACCGGCTGACCCCGCACCCACGCATAATTCACCACTTGGGTCGGTCGCCCCATCACCAACAGACCGACGGGATCGGTTTTCGGCAAGAGCGAGAGATTGGTTAAATCGTAGAGGACGAGATCCGCCTGTTTGCCGACGGTGAGAGAGCCGAAGCGATCGCTCATTTTCAGCCCCTTCGCCCCGCCCAGGGCTGCGATTTGCACCGCTTCGCGGGGGGTGATCCAATGGCGATAATCCAAATCGGTGGTGTTATGGATCAGCGTGCCAATTTTGATCGCTTCGAGGACATCTTGACTGTCATTGCTGGCCGTGCCGTCGCAGCCGATCGCCACATTCACCCCCCGCTGGCGATATTTCAAAATCGGCGCGATACCGCTACCGAGACGGAGGTTACTGAGGGGATTATGTACCGCTGTTGTCCCCGTGGCGGCCATGATCTCAATGTCGCGATCGCTCAACCAAATGCAATGGGCGAGGGAGGTGCGATCGCCCAAATACCCCAGTTTTTCCAGATGCTCCACCGCCGAACAACCATATTTTTCCTGGGCGAGCATCTGCTGGGCCTTGGTTTCGAGGAGATGGGCATGGCGGCGCAGATCGTAGCGATCGCTCAATTCAATGCAGCCTTTGAAGAGTGCATCGGAACACAATTGCGTCCCCGTGGGAGCCACCATGATCGAAATCCCCTCCTCGGGCCGATGGAACCGCTCCACCGCTGTGGCCATCATGTCTAAAATTTCCGCCGTGGTGCGGTGAAAACTGCCGTACTCCTGAGCCTCATCCCCCTGGGGAATTGCCGCCGCGATCACTTCATCCTGAATCAACGGGCCAATAAATGCCCGAATCCCCGCATCACGGTAGCCGCGCACGGTGGCTTCAATCGTCTCCAACTCCCGCCCCGGAATCAACACCAAATGATCCACTACGCAGGTTCCCCCCGTTTGCAGGGTTTCCACCGCTGTGCCGATGGCGCTGAGGTAAACCTGTTCCGGGTTGATCGGCGAAAATTCGTGGAGTTCGGCGATCCAAAGTTCGAGGGGATAAGGGGCGATCGCGCCCCGTTGCCACAGTTCCGAAGAATGGGTGTGAGCGTTAACGAAACCCGGTAAAACCAGGTGATTGGACCCATCAATGACCGTGCCTTGGGGGTCGAGGTGGGGGGCAATGGCTGCGATGGTTTCACCCTCTAGATAAAGATCAAGGGTTTCATACCCATCGGATGTCGGACTGAGGACGTGCTGGATCGTAAAACTCACGCGCTTAAAACCTTCGGTATTGTGTGTATAAATCCTAACAAGCTCACCCCGAATTTGATCCCCCGGATCAGGGCAACGAGCTAGAAGCTCACGCGCTTAAAACCTTCGGTATTGTGTGTATAAATCCTAACAAGCTCACCCCGAATTTGATCCCCCGGATCAGGGCAACGAGCTAGAAGCTCGTACTACAGAGGATGACAGCAAGGGTAGTGTGAGCCTCTGGCTCACTCATGCCAGATCCAGCCTCGCATGGCTCACTCATGCCAGATCCAGCCTCGCATGGCTCACTCATGCCAGATCCAGCCTCGCATGGCTCACTCATGCCAGATCCAGCCTCGCATGGCTCACTCATGCCAGATCTAGCCTCGCAACTTGGGTGATGGATAAGACATCTTCTAGCAGATGCGGGGGAGTTGTTCGCCGCTGAGGAGGTCGAGGATGCGGGTTGCACCGATGCGGCTTTGGAGGGTGACGCGACCGAGGGGGCGATCGCTACGACCGAGCACTGTCCCAATACATTCGGCTTTGGGGTCATAGCGGCGCATGATCTGCACGGCTTGCTCCGCACAGTGGAAGGGAGCGATCGCAATAAATCGCCCCTCATTCGCCACATAAAGCGGATCGAGTCCTAAAATTTCGCAAGCCCCCTGCACATCTTCCGGCACAGAGATTAGCTCCTCTTCTATCTGCATCGTCACCCCCGCCGTCGCCGCAATCTCATTTAAGGCACTGGCCAAGCCGCCCCGCGTTAAATCCCGCAAACAATGGAGTTCAACCCCCGCCTCTAGCATCGCCAACACCGGCTCATGGACGGGGGCGGAATCACTTTTAATCGTCGTTTCAAAGCTTAAGCCTTCCCGCTTCGCCATAATCGCAATCCCGTGACGACCGAGATCGCCGCTCAAAATAATCACATCCCCGGAACAGACTGAATGGGGTGCGATCGCCTGATCATGCTCAATCACCCCCACCCCACTGGTATTGATAAAAATGCCATCACCCTTGCCCCGATCCACCACCTTCGTATCCCCCGTGACAATCTGCACCCCCGCTCGTCGTGCCGCCCGCTGCATCGATTGCACCACATACCACAGGGTTTTCATCGGTAACCCTTCTTCTAAAATAAAGCTCACACTGAGATAGAGCGGTCTCGCCCCACTCATGGCCAAATCATTCACCGTGCCATGGATCGCCAAGGAACCAATATCGCCTCCCGGAAAAAATAGGGGTTGAATCACGTAGGAATCCGTGGTGAAGGCGATTTTGCCGTTGGGGATGGTGAGGGCAACGGAATCGTGTTGATTGGGAGATTTCCCCTGGGTGGCGAAGGCGGGGGCGAACATTTGGCCAATCAGTTGCTGCATCAGTTTGCCACCGCCCCCGTGGGCCAGCAGCACCGTGGGATATTGCTCGATGGGGATGGGGCAAGAAAAGTTTGCAGCAGCCATAGTCACAGAATTGTAGATGTTTGACGGCGATCATCCCATTGAAACGTGGCGATCGCTCCATTTCTGGGGATTGATTTAAGAAGCCAAAACAATTGCAATCTCAAAGCCTGAGTATTAAGCTAAATGAAGATTCAAGCATTACAACCAGACAACGCTGCATAGATGCAAGGCATAGTCTGCCTTTGTTGAGTTGTCGGGTTCACGCTTCGATCCACTGTATCCGGTGTCCGGTGCAGATCATTGAACGACATCCAAAATAGAGAGGAGGTGAGGAACGTGTTACCTGTTACAAAACAACCCACACTCAACAGCATTGAATTGGTTGCCGGTATTTCCGTGCAAACCAACCTCCCCCTGGATCAAATTCCGGCGTTGCGGGCTGGGTTTATGGGCTATCCTCACAATCCACGCTGGACGGCACGGAAATATCACGCCTGGAAAACCGGCTGTCAATGGCGGACAGAATTGGCCACGGGGGATAAAGTCGTGCGCGATCGCGATGCTCTTCTCGTGAATACCTCAGAACTCGAAGCCACCCTCGACAGTTCTAAACCCACTGCCCCGGCTCCGGAGCAGCGATCGCGCCGCTGGCGTTTAATCCCTGTTCTACAATAAAAGACCCCGGCGACAGCATGGCTGTGATGAACCGGGCCATTATCACCTTGAACAGGATCAGCACACCATGACACACCTTCCCATCCACGTTATTGGGGGCGGTTTAGCCGGCACAGAAGCCGCTTGGCAAATCGCCCAAGCCGGCCTTGATGTGGTGCTCCACGAAATGCGTCCCGTTACGACCAGTCCCGCCCACCATACCGAAGAACTCGCAGAATTGGTTTGTAGTAATTCCTTCGGAGCCTTGAGTAGCGATCGCGCCGCTGGCCTGCTCCATACCGAACTGCGTCACCTCGGTTCGATTGTGATTGGCAAAGCCGACGAGCACGCCGTCCCCGCTGGCGGTGCGCTCGCTGTCGATCGCGCCCACTTTAGCCACGACCTCACCCAAACCCTCGCCGCCCACCCCCACATCACCCTCCAACGCGAAGAAGTCCAACGCATCCCCCGCGACGGCATCACCGTCCTCACCACTGGCCCCCTCACCAGCCCCGCCCTCGCCGATGACCTCCAACAGTTCACCGGCATGGACTACATGAGCTTTTTCGATGCCGCGAGTCCGATTATTATCGGTGATTCGATCAATCATGACGTGGCGTTTCTCGCTTCCCGCTACGACAAAGGCGAAGCCGCTTATCTCAACTGTCCGATGGACAAAAACCAATACTTAACGTTTTGGGAGGCTCTGCGCCAGGCCGAACAAGCCGAAGTCAAAGAGTTTGAGCGGGAAACGGCGAAGTTTTTTGAAGGCTGCTTGCCCATTGAAGAACAGGCGCGACGGGGAGAAGACACAATGCGCTACGGCCCGCTGAAGCCGGTGGGGTTGAGTGATCCACGCTATCCGGATCGCGATCGCCCCTATGCCGTCATTCAACTGCGCCAAGAAGACAAAGCCGGGCAACTGTGGAACATGGTCGGCTTCCAAACCAATCTCCGCTGGGGCGAGCAAAAGCGCGTTTTTCGGATGATTCCAGGGTTGGAAAAGGCAGAATTTGTCCGCATGGGGGTGATGCACCGCAACACCTTCATTAATGCCCCCCAACTCCTCGCCCCCACCCTCCAATTTCACCACCAAGCCATGATCTTGGCGGCAGGTCAATTAGTGGGCACGGAAGGTTACACCGCCGCAGCGGCCGGGGGGTGGCTAGCGGGAACCAATGCGGCCCGGTTGGCCCAGGGACAAACGCCCCTCGTTGCCCCCAAAACCACGATGCTCGGTGCGTTGATCGATTTCATTACCTCGGCTTCTCCGAAGCATTTTCAACCGATGCCCCCGAATTTCGGCATTATTCCTCCCCTCGAAAAACGGGTACGGAACAAGCGCGAACGGTATGGGGTATACCGCGATCGCGCCTTAGCGGATCTTATGACGTGGCAAACTCAATACCCGATGAATCCGGTAGAGATGCCAAGCAGAGACTAGTTAAGTGGGGATGACTATGGGAGGCTCGAATTTCCTGCCGTTTCGTGAGCATGACGCTCACGAGATCCGGCATTTCTTGATGACAATGCTGGCAGAACCAATAGACTCGATTCTTTCGAGCTTGGCTAACCATGTCTTGATGGCAACACGGGCAAGGAATCATAGATTTTATTAAGAAAAGTTTATTATGGGGGAGTGACAGACTCTCCCTCTATTGTACGAAAACTGACTAGAAACCGGTGTAAAGAACTGTGAAATCTAGGTGTGTAAAACAGTTTAATTAATCATTAATCCTAGGATAAAAACACCATAATAAATAGGTTGTAATGTAGCGCACAGACTAAACTGCCATTGGACGGTAGAGTGAATAGCCCTGTTGCGATCGCTTCAATTCCTGCAAGGAAAAATAATTGGGGACGGTGGATTCTTTTTTTGATATTTTTAGCTTATGTTTTTGGCATTCAAGATTAAGTCCAGAAATCAATCAAGCCTTCCCCTCCTATCTATCGTAATCCTAAATCAATCGGAGATCTTATCTCCTTGTCAACAAGGGGCTTAAGCTCCTTGCCTGTTCATGAATCAAATAGGATTGCTATATCGTAATCCTCAATCAATGGTAAGGCTTAGACTCCGATCAACAATGGCGAGATATCCCATTCCCTGGTTGACTGACAAAATTAGCCAGATCCCGGAAAGCCCTCACCCTCGCCCTCTCCCCTAGGGAGAGGGAACTGGAAAATGGATCGGCTTCCCTCGCCCTCTGGGAGAGGTGTTGGGGGTGAGGGCGATCAACTTTTGTCAGTCAACCCGCCCCATTCCTGTCTATCAATCCTGTGGGATCGCTGATCGTGAATTGTGATCTGCGGTGCGGGTGGGAGGTGGGTTAAGAGGGGTCGAACCGCTGGAGGGCAGCTTGGAGATGGGGCAAGGTGTGGTGATAGCGCTGGAGACGGGCTTCGTCCTTGGGGGTGGGATGGGAAATGCGGGTGCGATCGCAATTATCCGCCATGTCTGCAATCTTGACCCGGAGGGCGAGGGGGTTAGCCATAACCCGATCTAAATAGGCTGTGTAGGCTTCTCCCTCCCGCTTCGTTAGGGCATCGAGGGCCCGGCGCAGGGAGGGCGGAAAACCCTGGGCAGTGAGGTCTGCGAGGCTGAGGTCGGAATCTTCGATCGCATCATGGAGCACCGCCACAATTTTCGCCTCGATCGTGGTCATTTGGGCCATGACGCGGAGGGGATGGCCAATATAAGGATGGCCGCCTTTATCGAGTTGATCGCAGTGGGCCTGGTGGGCGATCGCGATCGCCCGTTCTAAGAGTTGCTCCATCTTCTCAGCCATGGTGTAACCTCACGCCCTAACGACGGGGTGGCAGGGCATCGTTAAACACAGACCCCTGGGTTTCCGATTCAGGAAACGACGGAAACGAGGATTCTGGCTCCACGGGTTCGGGGTCGGCTGCCGGTTCCGGGATGGGCATCGGGGCCGGTAGGGGCCGGGCAGGGGCAGGAGTGACGGGAATTTCCACATCATCCATTTCCTGGCTGGGATCAATCGGGGGGGTCAGGGTGGTGGGTAGGATGGTGTCTTGGATGTAGGCATTGATTTCTTCAACGCGCTCAAAGTTGCCCTCTGCTTCGTAGAGACGCATCGCTTCTTCGAGGGTCGCCATGGCGTTGTCGTACCGATCCAAGGTGCGGGCGTTGAAATTCGCGATCGCAGTGGGCCCCGCTTCGGCTTCTTCGGGGTCATAGCGCACCGCTTCCCGATAGGCATTTTCAAACAACGACACCCCCAGGTTGTAGTAGGCATCGGCAAACACTGGGTCAAGATCTAAAGCTTGGCGATAGTTGGCGATCGCGTCCCCGTAGAGTTCCGCATCTTGGTAGGCAATCCCTAAGTTGTAATAGGTGCGGGCATCGTTGGGGAGGAGGGTCGCCGCCTGTTGGAGAGTCGCGATCGCATCTTCAGGATTGCCCGTTTCAATCTGCGCCGCCCCCAACTGACGATAGGCATTCACATTCGTCGGATCGAGGGCAACGGTGCGCTCAAACCGATTCGCCGCCGCTTTGTAATTCTCCAATTCCAGATAAACCAAGCCCAGATTGTATTGCGCTAGGGCGTTTTCCGGTTCCAACGCCGTCGAAGTGCCCAGGGCATCCCGCGCCGCTTCCCACTGTTCCCGCCGCGCATAGATCAACCCCTGTTGATAATAGGCTTCGGAAAATTCCGGCTCTAGGGCGATCGCCCGCTCAAACAAGCCCAGTGCCTCATCCGCGCTGCCCTGACGATTGACGATCAGCCCCAAATTGTAATAGGCCTGGGCATTTTGGTCATCCAAGAGCAACGCCTGCCGGTAGGATTGGCTCGCCGCGTCGTATTGGCCGATGCTATCGAAGGCCAGCGCCAAATTATAATGACCTGCCGCAAATTTTGGTTCAATTAACGTCACTCGTTCAAAGGGTGCGATCGCCGCTTGGGGAGACCCTTGACGATAAAAGGCAATGCCGAGATTGTAGTAAGCCGCCCCAAGCATCGGTTCGAGGATCACCGCCTCCTGATATCGACTGACGGCATCGGCGAGGCGATCCTGTTGTAGGTATACATTACCGAGGAGATAGTACGCCATCCCAATGTAGGGGTCAAAGGTGAGGGCTTTGGTGAGAAAAGTTTCCGCTTGGGTGAAGGCTTGGCGATCGTAGGCCATCACCCCCTGTTGAAAGGCACTGGCCGCATCAAGATTTTCGCTGTAGAGTCCTTCAATGCGTTGCTTCGGCGCGGCCTCGAATTTTTGAGCGATCGCCGGGGCCACCATTCCCCAACTGAGCACCAGCCCCACGGTCATCAGACCCGCGTCGCGTAGCCCGGTTGTCCAGTTTCTGTGCTGTTGCCCCATAACCCTAACTCTCAATTTTCATGGTTTAGCTCTTTAGTTATAGCAAGGGAATGGCCAACGATCGCGCCCTCAATCCGGAGCCAACCCAAAGCCTGAGCCGGTCGCAAGCTGACTATCGGGTTTCGACCCGCTCAACCCTTCATGATCGCACTCCCTAGTGCAGAGTCAAGACTTAATATTCGGATCGGATTGAATGTCCAATGCTCAACGTGATGGTGCCTTACGCTTTGCTAACAGCACCCTACAAACAGTCTAAATGCTTGGCATTGACGCTGTACTAAGCCTGCCAAATCAACCACGACCCCCACAACGCCGCCAGGATCGCCAACGCCGTAATCCACACCGGATAGCCGCTGCGGGTTCCCTCCCCTTGGCGAGGCCGAATCACATCCACATCAATCCACAGCGTACTTCCCCGCCGTAACCAGCCCAACACCGTCACCTTTTGCCCGATCAACTGTTCCGGGCGGGTGGGTTTGGGGAAGAGATTCCCCAGGGGCCCGGCTTTGGTGAAAAAGTGGAGTTTGATCGAGCCGGACGTGGTTTTGAGCATTAAATCTTGGGCGAGCCAATTTTTTAGCCCCCGGCGGCCGATCAGTTCACCCGTCAGTTTGACCCCTTCGCTTTGCGGGGGGACGGCGTTGGGGTCGCGCAGGAGGTCTTCAATGCGGGGATTGGCGCGGGACGGGGTGACGCGAATATCAGGAAAGTAGCCGTTAATCCAAACCATCAAACTGAGGCTAAAGGCGATCAAAATACACCCATCGAGGAAGGGTTGAGCGTTGGCAAGCCAAATCAATCGCCAGAGGGGGAACCAGTAACTGAGGACATCGGCGGCGGCTCCGATAAACCAAAAGCTGCCCCGCAGCACAACCCCGAAAAAGAGGCCGGAAATCACTGCGCTTTGGAGAATGGGCAGGGCTTTGTAGCTGTTGGCCAGTTGTTCGAGAAGTTGCAGGGGGGTTTTGGGCGGGGGGATCAGGGTGGGGAGGTCGATTTCGGGGGGGAGTTGCCAGTGGTTGGCGTAGCGGTTGAGGAGGTAGAGGCGATCGCCCATTAACGGGTGAGAATTCATCAGGGCGAGCCAGTGGCGATAGGGGTTGGTGCATTCCCAGGTGAGGACTTCGGCAAAGGGGGTTTTGTCGGGGAGGCTGCCGAGGCTGAGGGCTTGGCGATGGCCGATGGGCAAAAGGAGATCGACGCTTTCCATAAGCCAGAGGGTGGAGCCGCGTTGTTCGATATGGCGGGCGGTGGCGATCGCTACTTTCAACAGGCCACGACTGAGGGCGTTGGGGTTGCCGGTGAATTCTGCGGCGAAGCGATCGCCGTAATATTGCCGTTGCCGCGAAAAATACAACAACGGCACGCGCCACAGCCAGTAATAGCCATAGGCCACGGCGGCGCAGATTCCCCCGACCCCGGCAACGCTAGCGGCGAGGATGGCTCGGATGCGATCGGGAATTTTAGTCTGATTTTGCAACCAATCCCGGCCCCGTTCTCCCGCTGTGGCACTGCCGAGATAGAGCAAAAACGGGACGTGGAGCAGGGTGATCACGGCGGAGAGGATCGAGACATCACGATGAGCGATCGCCGCAATTTGCGTCGTTAAGAGAGCGGCCAATTCTTCATCCTCCACGGCAGCGAGGAGACCCTCACTAATCACCAGGCGGGAGGTGCGCGGCAGGTTGCCATAGGTGAAGGTGAGCGGTGCGCCGATGGGCAAGAGCTTGAGGGTGGGCATCGGGATCTTGGCGTGGCGCGTCAGGCGTTGCAACACTTTTGCGCTTTCGGGAAAGGTGGCGGCCAGTTGATAGAGGGCGTAGGGTTGTTGCTTGGCAAGCCGAGCGAGGAGGAGATCCAAGGCCCAGGGCGACAGGATCAAGCAGAGGAGAAGCACCGCCAGGATCAGCCGTTGCGGTTCAGCATCTAACCAGAGGGGCGGGGCAATCCCCGGTAGGCGTAGGGTGAGAATCGCGGTTTTAATTAGGCCCAGGCTGGCGAGGATCGAAACGCGCAGGAGCAAATAGAAGGCGATCGCACTCCCCCCCAACCGTAACCAAAATTTCCAGCGACGCGGCTGTTTGAGCCGTTTCCACTGGCTGGCTCGTTCAGCATTGCGCCACTCGCGCCCGGAAATAAAAACCGCTGGGGTGGCTTCGGGGGCATTGTCGTAGGCAACGGGTAAGGGGCGTTTAGCCTGGGGCGGTGTGGAGGGTTCAGGGGGGGGAGTCTGGGGCCGTTGCTGTTGGGGCGGGATGAAGGCGGCGGCGTTGGCGTTGCGGATGCGGCGGGTCAAGTCGGCGAGGGTTTTGGCCGCCCAGGGATAGGTGTCGGGGTCTTGGCTGAGACGTTTGCAAAGGTCAAGGGCATCGCGGGCGCGATCGCCGTTGTAATAGGCCACGATCAGACCCTGATAGGCTTGGGTGAGCATTGCCGGGTCGAGTTCATCGCGCACCACGGCTTCAAAATGGGCGATCGCCGCCGGATAATTTTTAGCCTGAAAAGCAGCTTGCCCTGCTTGGAAACTTGTTTCAGCCGGAGAGGTCATGGCACAGATGCACAATAACAATGTCTAGGCTTAAGCCTGTTTTAGCCTAACCCAACGGTATCGCTAAACTGCCCGCACTGGCGGCTGGTTTCGGATTTCCTCGCGGTAGAGAATTGTGGAGCACTCCTTCAAAGAACTGGATGCAGTCCTGCCTGTACCCATCGTCGCCGAGTTAATACCATGCGCGGACGGTTCATCTTAAAACAGGCCACTGTCGCCCGACCAATAGCCGTAATACCGGAAATCTGAGCATAATTATCTATCCATTCAAAATGCTCATCCCATCG
The DNA here is from genome assembly GCF_001890765.1 of Spirulina major PCC 6313. Lineage (NCBI taxonomy): Bacteria > Bacillati > Cyanobacteriota > Cyanophyceae > Spirulinales > Spirulinaceae > Spirulina > Spirulina major. The sequence goes on from NZ_KV878783.1 coordinate 4,031,421, forward strand.
TTGAACCCGTGGATTAAACAGAGACACCAGTTCCTGTGTTTCTGGGTCAGGCGCTTGGATGGATGTCGCTTTTGATAAATTGCAATTTGGACAGGCAAGGCAAAGATTTTCTAAGTGATCTCCCTCACCCGGTTTGATGTGTTCAATATGCATCGTCTGACCAATGTTGACCGCACAGGTCTGGCAATACTCACAGCATCCATTCGCCCGTTGATGAATAATCTTGCGGATGGTTTGTTTGGATGGGCTAGGGTTGGGCATCATGATGATGGATTAGATCTGCCACCGTTTCCGCATACCCTCGTTGAACAAGAATCGCTGCCGTTTCCGCCTTCCGCAGCATGAGCTGATCACCGCGCTCTATCAACGCCGCTAATGTATCTCGCTCCAATTGACTTAGCGTTTCTTGGCTATTTTGTTCCATTAATTGGGTCAAGCAGTCCTGATCCTCTGGGCGCATCTGCTCGGCCACAATCAACCGCAACACATCATCTGATAAATGGTGTAATGCCCTTAACTCAGCCTGTTCTCCCGTTGGGAGCTGATCCAACTCATCATCCAGGGCGGTAAATAATCGGTCAGTCAGAATACTTTCGACCGACTGCTGTTGCCGTGCAGCTAACTGACTTAAACGAGTTAAAAGATGCTCAGGAAGCGTAATTTGCATTTAGCCTAAATTTATTGCAGCGATACCCCTTTGGATTATAGCGCGATCGCATTTTACCCCTGTCACGACATACGTTAATCAGTAGGTTACGATAGATAGCTAGATTGCATTTTTAGCCTATAGTTTAATCGCCTAATCTACCTACAATAAAGCACCATTTTAACTATGCCATGACACGACGGCAGCGGTCATCCTAGTGCCGTGGCACGTCTTAAAAAGTGAGTTACGGCGGATTCTAGATTGCAGTGATAGCAGGAGTTTAAGCCACTCCACGAAGGATTCTGCACATTTTCTGGATCGACATGTCTACAACTGTTCTAGAAATTCCTCTAGACTCACGCCCGCTTGCTGGAGGGCACTTTTTAAGGTTCCTGGCCGGACTTCCGACTTTTCCGGAATCGTACAACTGCGTTTAGGGCGTTTCAAAATGATATGGCTACCGGTTTGGTGATCCACTTCAAAGCCTAGGCGTTTCAGGGCTTGGACGGCTTGATTGGTGGAAATGTTAGCGAGTTGGGACAGGGGCCAGGATTCCCCTGGGGTTAAGGGTTCAGGGTCGAGCGGCTCGATCTCGGTGGGGGGTGGCGTGGGTGCTGTGCGCAGTTGCCAAAGCTGATGGCGGAGGTCGCTGATTTCGGCGCGGAGCAGTTGGTTGTCGTTTTCGAGTTGGGTTTGCTCTTCGGTGAGGTCTTCAAAGGCGGCGGTGAGTTCAATCACGTCATATTCAGGGTGACGGTATTGATTGAGTTGGGCTTGGAGGTGCTGGAGTTGTTTGTCTTTGGCGGCGATCGCAGCTTGGGCGGCGGCTTGGATCGCTTGGAATTGATGGAGGGTGTGGTGGAGTTCGGCCTGTTCGTGATGGTGGCGATCTAGGGTGATCTGCACTGTATCGTACTGTTCCTGCACCGTTGCCAGTTGTTGCCGCAGCGATCGCAACTGCTGGCGATCGCGCTCCCGGTGCTGTTGCCCCCGGCCGGTGACGACCCCCACGGCTAACCCTCCCCCCACCAGTGTCACTGTCCACAGCCGATACAGGGGAGCCGTCCCCTGGGAGGATAGGGGCGCTCGACCCCAGCGATGTAGATCACCCACGAAGCTCGGCCGATCCTCCGTGGGCCGACTCTGCCAATAGGTGCGATGAACTTGGTGGAGAGCGATCGCTTCAAGGCCAATTAGCACGATCCCCAACCCTAGCCATGATTTAAACGTTCGGGAAAACACGACGTTGCTCTAAATTTTGCCCGGAGTTTTATCCGCGATTGTACTGCATCGAATTGTACTGAATTTTAAAGCACGCGATCGAAGACTTCTTTGATATCGTGGAAACGAGTTCAACTCCTAAAGATCCGTAGAGAATCCCTGTGATTAAACCTGCCTCCTTGTGGGAATATTTGGCCATCCAAGAAACCATCGTGCCCCTGCGCCCCCTCCGCATTACGGTGGAATCGGAAAATCAAGCGATCGCCGATGTATTGCAGGGCAAGTCTGTCCTTGAAACTTTGAACTATCTGGGTGCTCAAGGGTGGGAACTTGTTGCCGTGATTCCCGGTGGCGACAAAAACTCCCAAGTCTTTTACTTTAAGCGCCCCAAATGCGATTGAGTTGCGCCCAACATTACCCGCAGCGATCGCAAAAACCACACCATCCGCGCCCCTGAATACCATCATGATCGTCCCGCAACGGCGGGTTAACCCCCCTTGCTGTCTGTCCCCCCATCAACGTTAATATGGTCAAGGTTCCACGTTCACTGCTGAAAATCCCGTGCTATCCTCACTCATCGCAGATTTCCGGATTATTTTCGAGCGCGACCCCGCCGCCCGTAATTGGGCCGAGGTTTTATTTTGCTACCCCGGTTTACAAGCACTACTGAGTCATCGGCTCGCCCATTGGCTCTACAACATTGGCATTCCGTTCGTGCCGCGCTTCCTCTCCCATATCGCTCGCTTCATCACCGGCATTGAAATTCATCCCGGTGCGCAAATTGGCAAAGGAGTCTTCATTGACCACGGCATGGGTGTGGTGATCGGCGAAACCGCGATCCTCGGCGATTACTGCTTAATCTATCAAGGCGTGACGTTAGGCGGAACCGGGAAAGAAAACGGCAAACGTCACCCGACCCTCGGTGAACAAGTGGTCGTCGGAGCGGGGGCAAAAGTCCTCGGTAATCTGCAAATTGGGAATAATGTCCGGATTGGGGCCGGGTCTGTGGTGCTGCGCGATGTGCCGTCGGACTGTACGGTGGTGGGCGTGCCGGGCCGGGTGGTGTACCGCTCTGGGGTGCGGGTGAATCCCTTAGAACATGGCAAATTGCCGGATTCTGAAGCGACGGTGATCCGGATGTTGGTAGACCGGATCGAAGCCCTCGAACAGCAATTAGAACAGTTACAGGATCAGCACGCGGGGACGAAATCTCTGGTTCATGCGGCCTTGGGAGATCGTCAGGAGCCGGTGTTAGCCACATCGGGCCGGTGTGAGTTGCGCGATCGCGAAATCCTCGAATTCCTCGACGGTTCCGGGATTTAACCGGAGATCTCAGAAGACGCTCAACGGGTTAGACCCCAGGGGCTGATGAAACGTAAGAAAATAATCCGGTCATTCCGTAGTGCGAGCATCTTGCTCGCTAGAGATTGAGAGCCTGCGAGCATCTTGCTCATAGATTTTTCAATGACCGGATTCAAGATTTAACCCTCATCAGCCATTCTGAATCTAGCCGCATTGATGTGCGTTGTGCGGTTGACACAGACCCCCCTCTATCTTGATAATGATAGTTTGTGAAAACTGTCGTATATCAAAAGACCATTGGCTAACGTTATCGTTATTGGTGCCCAGTGGGGGGACGAAGGCAAAGGCAAGATTACGGATCTGTTGAGTCGTTCAGCAGACGTTGTGGTCCGGTATCAAGGTGGGGTAAACGCTGGACATACTGTTGTTGTCAAAGATCAAACCTTCAAGCTGCACCTCATCCCATCGGGGATCTTATATCCAAAGACACGCTGTATCATCGGTTCGGGCACGGTGATTGATCCCAAAGTTCTGATTGCAGAAATGGATCAACTTGCGACCCTAGGCATTTCCACTGAACAGCTTTACATTTCTCAAACGGCCCATGTGACGATGCCCTACCATCGTCTGCTGGATCAGGCCTCGGAAGAGCGACGCGGCGAGCATAAAATCGGCACGACCAAGCGCGGCATTGGCCCCACCTATGCGGACAAGTCCGAACGGATTGGGGTGCGGATGATTGACCTGATCGATCCCGATGGGTTGCGATCGCAAGTCACCTGGGCCGTGAATCATAAAAACGAGATTCTCGAAAAGCTCTACGACCTACCGCCCCTTGATCCCGCTGCGGTCGTTGAGGAATATCTCCGCTATGCCGATCGCCTTCGTCCCCATGTGATCGACAGTTCACTCCATATCGACGAGGCGGTGCGCGATCGCGCCAACATCCTTTTTGAAGGCGCTCAAGGCACCTTACTCGACCTCGATCATGGCACCTATCCCTACGTCACCTCCTCCAATCCCATCTCTGGAGGGGCTTGCGTCGGTGCAGGGGTTGGCCCCACGATCATCGATCGGGTGATCGGCGTGGCCAAAGCCTACACCACCCGCGTCGGGGAAGGCCCCTTCCCCACGGAACTCACCGATGCTGTGGGGCAACAACTGGGCGATCGCGGTGCAGAGTTCGGCACCACCACGGGCCGGGCCCGGCGCTGCGGCTGGTTTGATGCCGTGATCGGTCGCTACGCCGTGCGGATTAACGGCCTCGACTGCTTGGCCATCACCAAACTTGATGTGCTCGATGATCTGCCGGAAATCAAGGTCTGTGTTGCTTACAATATTGAAGGCGAAACCTGCCATCATTTCCCCAGCAACGCCCGCCAGTTTGCCAAATGCCAGCCCATTTACAAAACCATGCCCGGTTGGCAACAGTCCACCGCTCACTGTCGCACCCTTGAGGATCTGCCCCAAGCCGCTTTAAATTACCTCAAGTTTTTGGCAGAACTGATGGAAGTGCCGATCGCGATCGTCTCCCTCGGTGCCAGTCGGGATCAAACAATCATCGTTGAAGATCCCATCCATGGCCCCAAACGGGCGTTACTCGATGCCAAAGGGGTTCCGGTTTAACCTCCCCCGTTCGTCTGTTCAAACCCATCCACTCTCAACCCAAACAAATTCACTATGTCACTGACCATCGCTTGTCAATCTCGCCCCGAAGGCAGTAAACCCCGCGCCCTCCGTCGTGAAGGTTTGATTCCCGCCAACCTCTACGGCCACAACGGCGCAGAGTCTATTTCTCTCGTCCTCAATGCCAAAGATGCCGGGCTGTTACTCCGCAAAACGGCAGTTAACGAAACCGTGATCGATGTGACGATCCCCGATTTATCCTGGCAAGGGTCGGCGGTGATCCGCGAAGCCCAAACCCACCCCTGGAAAGGAACCCTCTATCACCTCAGTTTCTTCGCGGTGGATGCGGAAGAAGTAGCGGCAGAAGAAACCGCTGCGGCAGAATAGACTGCTTCGGATTGATCGCCCTCACCCGATTCGTCAAGCAAGGGGCTTAAGCCCCTTGTTTCTGTTGCAAGGTTATGACTACAGTGAACGCCTCATCTGCGATCGCCCTTCACGGGTCGGCCACAGATGAGGCGTTTTGGTATGTAACTCCGTTCAGCCCTCGATCTTTGCTTAGCTAGCGGTGTCAAGGAGTTGTTCTTTGGCGGCTTTGATCGCGTTGCGCACCTGTTCAAAGCCAGTGCCGCCGTAACTGTTGCGGGCGGCGACCACTTGGCGAGGCGCGATCGCCGCATAAATATCCCCTTCAAAGGCCGGATGGAGGGCTTGCCATTCCTCTAGGGTCAAGTCCTTGAGCAACTTGCCAGCGGCGAGACTGGTTTTCACCACCTTGCCCACCAGGTTATAGGCTTCCCGGAACGGCACACCCTTCGCCGCGAGATAGTCCGCCACATCGGTGGCGTTGGAAAAGTCCTCATTAACAGCTTCTTCAAGGCGTTCGATGCGAAATTCTACCCCTTCCCGGAGCAAAATCGTCATCGCTTCGAGGCAACCTTGGGCGGTTTTCACGCCGTCGAAAATGGCTTCTTTGTCTTCCTGGAGGTCTTTGTTATAGGCAAGGGGTAAGCCTTTCATGATCGTGAGCAGGGCTTGGAGATGGCCGAAGACGCGCCCGGTTTTGCCCCGCACCAGTTCGGGGATGTCGGGGTTTTTCTTCTGGGGCATGATGCTTGACCCGGTGGAGCAACTGTCTTGAAATTTGACAAAGCTAAATTCCTGGGAACCCCAGAGGATCATTTCTTCGCTGAGGCGGCTGAGATGCACCATGATCAAACTGGCAGCACAGAGAAATTCGATCGCAAAGTCGCGATCGCTCACCCCATCCAAACTATTGGAATAGACCCCGCCAAACTTCAATTCAGCAGCGGCGTAATGGCGATCGATGGGAAAGGTTGTCCCCGCCAACGCCCCACTACCGAGGGGGGAAATGTTGGTGCGCTGATAGACTTGCCCCAGACGTTCCCAGTCCCGCTGGGCCATGTTGAAGTAGGCGAGGAGATGGTGGGCAAGGCTGACGGGTTGGGCGCGTTGGAGGTGGGTATAGCCGGGGATCAGGGTTTCCACATGCTTTTCAGCGTGTTTGAGGAGCACACCTTGCCATTCTCGGAGTTGGCCGCGCAGGGTTTGGATTTGGTCGCGGAGATAGAGGCGAATATCGGTGCCCACTTGGTCATTGCGCGATCGCGCCGTGTGCAGCTTTTTCCCCACATCCCCCATCAATTCCGTGAGACGACGTTCCACCGCAAAATGCACATCTTCCGCATCAACCCCCGGATTAAACCGCCCTTCTTGGTATTCAATCCGAATCTGCTCTAGACCCGTGATCAGTTGTTGTCCTTCTTCGGTGCTGATGATCCCGGTGTGGGCCAACATCTTCGCATGGGCGATCGACCCGGTAATGTCATAGTCAATCAGTTCAATATCAAAACCGATGCTGGCATTAAAACGGGCGATCGCAGGATGGAGCGCAGTTTCAAAGCGATCGCTCCAGGTCTTCTTAGCTTGGGTCATAATAGGCAGATCACAACGAGGCGGACAACGCCCTCAATCTTATCTCGTTTAAATCTCCCAAAACTAGAGCATCCAACACAAAACCATCGGGATTCTCCCCATATCCCAGCACAAAAAACCCTTCCCCTGGCAGAAAAAGGATCAGGCGAGGCCAGAGCAAGCGAGGCCAAAAAACCAGAGCAAGCGAGGCCAAAAAACCAGAGCAAGCGAGCTAGAAGCTCGCACTACAGATCATTAAAATCAGGGTAGTGTGAGCCTCTGGCTCACTAATCCTAAGATCCGGACTCGCAAACTCCATACTTTAGCAGTGAGCTAGAAGCCAGAGCAAGCGAGGCCAAGAAGCCAGAGCAAGCGAGCTAGAAGCTCGCACTACAGATCATTAAAATCAGGGTAGTGTGAGCCTCTGGCTCACTAATCCTAAGATCCGGACTCGCAAACTCCATACTTTAGCAGTGAGCTAGAAGCCAGAGCAAGCGAGGCCAAGAAGCCAGAGCAAGCGAGCTAGAAGCTCGCACTACAGATCATTAAAATCAGGGTAGTGTGAGCCTCTGGCTCACTAATCCTAAGATCCGGACTCGCAAACTCCATACTTTAGCAGTGAGCTAGAAGCCAGAGCAAGCGAGGCCAAAAAACCAGAGCAAGCGAGCTAGAAGCTCGCACTACAGATCATTAAAATCAGGGTAGTGTGAGCCTCTGGCTCACTAATCCTAAGATCCGGACTCGCAGACTCCATACTTTAGCCGTGAGCTAGAAGCCAGAGCAAGCGAGGCCAAGAAGCCAGAGCAAGCGAGCTAGAAGCTCGCACTACAGATCATTAAAATCAGGGTAGTGTGAGCCTCTGGCTCACTAATCCTAAGATCCGGACTCGCAAACTCCATACTTTAGCCGTGAGCTAGAAGCCAGAGCAAGCGAGGCCAAGAAGCCAGAGCAAGCGAGCTAGAAGCTCGCACTACAGATCATTAAAATCAGGGTAGTGTGAGCCTCTGGCTCACTAATCCTAAGATCCGGACTCGAATTAGCCGAATCGATAGCCAAACCCCCGGACGGTAATCAGATAGCGGGGTTTGCTGGGGTCAGCTTCGAGCTTTTCCCGGAGCCAGCGAATATGCACATCCACGGTCTTCGTATCGCCGATAAAATCCATCCCCCACACCTGTTCGATCAGCTGATCCCGTGACCAAACGCGGCGGGGTGACCCCATAAAGAGTTCCAAGAGGCGAAATTCCTTCGGCGAAAGGTTAATTTCCTCGCCACTGACCAAGACGCGGCATTCTTCTGGGAAGAGGGTAATCTCTTCGTATTCCAGCACGGGGGCGGGAGGCGTGGCGGCGAAACTCTGTCGCCGGAGCAATGCCCGACAGCGGGCGATCAACTCGCGCATGCTGAAGGGTTTGGTTAAATAATCATCGGCTCCCACTTCGAGGCCGAGGACGCGATCGGTTTCGCTCGCTTTGGCACTGAGAATTAAAATCGGGATCGTATTGCCTTGATAGCGCAACAAGCGACACAGATCCAAACCGTTCACCTGTGGGAGCATCACATCCAAAATGATCAAATCATAGGACGGTTGCAAGCTGGACTGTGACTCTTTCAAGATATTGAGGGCAGACCGCCCATCAATGGCGGTAATTACCTGGTAGCCTTGCTCTTTGAGGGCAAGGCTCACCATCTCTCGAATCAACTCTTCATCTTCGACCACCAGAACACGGGGGGTTGTGGTGAATTCTGGGGTGGTGCGGCTCTTTTGTATATCGAGCGACAGCATAAATATCACAATTAGTGCTTATAAGCCCACATATACACTAAAACGGGGGCACAGAACTATAAAGATAAAATGATAAAAATCAAGGTCATTAATCCCAACACGACGGCATCAATGACGGCCATTATTGGCGATTCGGCGCGGGCGATCGCCTCCCCCCAGACAGAAATCATCGCCGTCAACCCACCCCACGGCCCCGTTTCCATCGAAGGTCATTACGATGAAGCCTTGAGTGTGCCGGGGGTGCTTGCTGAGGTGCAGGCGGGGGAAGCGGCGGGCGTAGAGGGTTATGTAATCGCCTGTTTTGGTGATCCGGGCTTGGCCGCAGCGCGAGAATTAGCACGGGGGCCCGTGGTGGGGATTGCCGAAGCGGCGATGCACGGGGCAAGTATGATCGCCACGGGGTTTTCGATTGTGACCACCTTGGGGCGGACGAAATGTATTGCGGCGCATTTGGTGGAGCAGTACGGGATGGAGCGGTTTTGTCGGGGGATTTGGGCGACGGAGTTGGCGGTGCTGGATTTGGATGATCCGGCGGGGGAGGCGCGATCGCAAATTCTCGCCACCTGCCGCCAAGCCTTATGCACCGATGAATGCGGTGCGATCGTCCTGGGTTGTGCCGGGATGGCGAATTTAAGCCGAGATTTAACGGCGGAACTGGGCATTCCCGTCATTGATGGCGTGGGGGTGGCGGTGAAGTTCGTTGAAGCCCTCGTTGGGGTGGGTCTCGGAACGAGTAAACGGGGAGATTTTGCCCCGCCCTTACCCAAACCATTCCTCTAAGGGCAAAAATTGACGGGAAAATCAAATTTTCAATCCCGAAAATACCGATTAAATGCCGTCCGCAGCTCTGTTCATTTTTGATGGTTTCGACCGCTTTAAATCGAAAAAATCCTTGCTCTGTGGTGGATTCAGCGATCAGATTGGATTGATCTTTTTAGCAACAAAATAATTTTTAGGATTTTTGTATTATTTTAGTACAGAGGTTCTAGAATAGTAATAACCCTGAGTTAATCCCAAACGTCACAAACGTGAATCTCTGACAAAATCTAGTTTCCAGACCGGACTTTGACGGCACTCGGATTTCACGTTCTACGGTGTCACCTTAATTGATACATTCGGGATGCATTTCGGGGCAATTGTTGATTGTCTGTCCAAAAAATCACAATGGAATCACTAACAAGAGCGCAACAAGAACTATACGATTGGCTGGTGGACTATATTCGCACCTCCCAACACGCCCCCTCGATTCGGCAAATGATGAAAGCGATGAGCTTGAAGTCCCCCGCGCCGATTCAAAGCCGTCTGGAGCGGTTGCGGAAAAAAGGCTATATCACCTGGGATGAAGGGAAAGCCCGCACGATTCGGATCACCTATGCCCCAGATCGACCGGGGATTCAAATTATGGGGGTGATTACGGCGGGGGGACTCGTGGAGCCGTTCACCGATGTGCAAAACCAGCAGGAGGAACTCGACCTGCAAGGGGTGATGGATCAGCCCAATTGTTTTGCCCTCCGGGTGACGGGGGATAGCATGATCGGCGACATGATTACGGAGGGGGATTTTGTCTTGTTGCGACAACCCCAGGAGGATCAAACGCCGAAGGATGGCGCGATCGTGGCGGTGCGAGTCGAAGGGGAAGGAACGACGTTAAAGCGGTATTACCAAAGTGGCAATCAAGTGACCCTCAAAGCGTCCAATCCTAACTATGACCCGATTCAAACCACGGCGAATCAGGTGCAAATCCAAGGGGTGCTGGTCGGGGTGTGGCGCACCTATGGAGCTGGATTACCGATGATGGCGCGGGGTTAATGGGAATTGATCTTAAGCCGGAGCGATCGCACCTTTGGAGGCATTTTAACGGTGCGATCGCTTTGGGTGGTGCGAGCTTCTAGCTCGCTATGTTGGTTTCGCGATCGTTGGGATACAAGGGGCTGAAGCCGCCTTGTCTGGTTTGATTGACTTGCGTAACTGTTGAATTAATCCGCCACTTCGGCCAATTCGATCACCCGTTCGGCCATATCTTTCACCAAAAAATTGAGAGGCCGCCGACTGCGAAGCTTAAACCGTAACCGTCGTGACTGCACCCGGAGCAAAATATTTTCTAAACAATCGCGGTCAAAGCACACATGGCGCTGCCGATTTTTCGTCCCGTACTGCGCCCCGGAAATGATGTGCAGTTGGGTATTTTTTTTCAGTTGATACCATAGCCCCTCGGATTGGGTGGGGGGGGCGGTGGCGGTGGTGGGCAGGGACGACATCCCGTAGATGGGGTCGAGGCTAGCGGCTCCCATGCTTTGCTCGTAGTTGTAGTAGTAATGAAGCGGCACATCGGCCACAGCTAGATTTAACAACCCTTCGTAGAACTCCCGCGCCACGTTGAGATCCGACACCATAATCGTGTGAACTTTTGGCGCACTGGACAGAAACATCCACATCGCCCCGGCATAGGCAACCAAGAGCATTACCATCACGCCTTGAGTGGAAAAGAGGCTGTCAAGGGCGGGCAAAAATGCGCCGAGATGGACAGGGGGCGGGGTTAAGATGGCTGGCATGGGTTCAGTCATAGGTGACGGGCGTTATGGGAAACAGGCTTATCTCAGGAGTCGGCGGGGCATCCCTGCGGTGAACTGGACGAACAGGCGGGAGCGATATCCCACGGATTTTCCATGTTACGGGATGTTAACGCCATCTTATCAAATCCTGTCGAGGGGGTTTTCGGGAAATGTGCCGTTGTGGATGTCGGCGGCGAATTGTCGGGTGGCGCTGATGATTTGGTCGCCGAGATTGAGGTAGGTTTTGGCAAAGGGTGGGGTTTTGGGGGAGAGGCCAAGGAGGTCGGCGGTGACGAGGACTTGACCGTCACAGTGGGGGCCGGCACCGATGCCGATGGTGGGAATGGGGAGTTTGGTGGTGATGGTGTGGGCGAGGTCGTCGGGGATGTGTTCGAGGACGATCGCATAGGCTCCGGCGGCGGCGATCGCGATCGCTTCGTGCAAAATTCGCTCGGCTTCGGGTGCGGTTTTGCCCTGTTGTCGGTAGCCCAATTGATGGACGGATTGGGGCGTGAGGCCCACATGGCCAAGGACGGGAATCCCCAGGGTGGTGAGGCGGTGGATGGTGTCCACCATGGCGGGGCTGCCGCCTTCGAGTTTGACGGCTTGGGCTGGGGTTTCTTTGAGGACGCGCCCGGCGGCGGCGATCGCATCGGGAATGCTGGTTTGATAACTGAGGAAGGGCAGATCACAGACAACGAGGGCCCGCTTCACCCCCCGACAGACGGCAGCGGTGTGGTGGATCATCGTGTCGAGATCCACCGGCAGGGTGTTGGCATGGCCCAGGGCCACCATGGCGAGGGAATCGCCAACAAGGATCATGTCTACACCGGCTTGATCCAGGAGGCGAGCGATCGCATAGTCCCAGGCGGTGAGGGTGACAATGGCGGGCGGCTGGTGTTTCCGGCGGCCCAACTGAGACGGGGTGATCGGCATGATGTCTGGCGGACAGAATGGAGCGTAGAATGGCTCTCGTGTCTGTGGTATGGTGTACAGAATTCTGGATGGAGCCTGGAATTTCTATATTTGGAGTATAGCCTGATGCCGCAGCCGATCGAACGTCAAGCCTCTGTGAATGCGGGACTGATGGGGGCGATCGCCTACAGTCTCACCTATGGCGGTTTGCTCTTGATTGCGGGGCAACTGCCGCCCCAGTGGTCTCAAGGTTTACCCCTAGATCACCTGACGTTACTGGGCTTGGCCATTGCCTTAGCGACGGGGTTTTTGTTTGGCGTTGCCTACCGCTACACGGTACGGGGCGATCGCAACCCCCACCTATGGCAAGGTGTGGTCTGGGCCTTTAGTGGCGTGCGCACCGGGGCCAGCCTTGAAACCCTACCCCACTGGACGATCCTAGAACTCTGCACCATTGGTATCGAAAGCGTGCTCTGTTTCGGCGTGGCGGCGTTGGTGTTAATCGTGGCCCGCGATCGCCACTGGCTCAACCCGTCCGCCCTCGCCGCCCCCATCCCAACATCCTCCACCCCTCGCCAATAAGGGCTTACCATAGAAATCATCATCACACCAAAACGTCTAGGCTAGCTCCCGATTCAGCCCCTGTATTCCATCCTGACGATTGCACGTTGAGGGAAACCAGCGAAACGTGTCGAAGTGCCCTGCTGTCTCCTCCGCAATTATTCCACGCTTGATCTATTCCTTCTCCTCCTTTCACGGTATGAAATTGTCTTGGCTTCGTCCATCCCGTTGGCCCATTGCGGTGAAACTCTCCACCACCCTCTTGGCCGTTGCCCTGGTTCCCACTGGCTTGATCACATATTTCAATATCCAACAAAATTTTGAAGAGGTCGAAGCCGCCGAGTATCAAAACCTCACCCTGTTGGCCCAAAGTCATAGCGATCGCATTGATCAATTCATCCTCGATCAGCAACACATCGTTGAATACATTGCCCAAACCCCACACCTCAAGGAATATCTCGCCACGCCGACCGATGCCCGCTCAACCCTCCAAGTAGCCGTAGACCAAACCCTCCGCATCCTACAAGACTCGAATTCAGACTATACCTTGGTCTATTTACTCAATGCGTCCGGGGAGGCCGTGGCAGCCCCCGGCCTGCCTGAGATCCTAGGGGATAGTTTCCAGTTTCGGAATTATTTCCAAATTCCCCAAACCCAAGGTGAAAGCTATGTGTCCAGCATCTTAGTGGGCACGAATACAAAACAGCCCGGCGTTTTCTTTTCAGCTCCGATCACCAGCATTACAGGGGAATTTCTCGGTGTGGTGGTGCTGAAACTAGACGGTGATCGGATTTGGGAGATGGTGGATAATCTCCCCGTCAGTGGTGATAGTGATGTGTTTTTGATTGACTATGCGGGGATTGTGATTGCCCACCGCGATCGCTCCCTGCTCTATCACAGCTTGGCGGAACTGCCCCCCAAGGTGCGCGATGATGTGATCCGCGATCGCCGCTATGCCGTCGATCGCATCCCCAGCCTTGGCCTCAACACCCTCGCCCATGCCATGGTCAACGCCACCCAAGCGGGTTATGTCACCTATTATTTTCCCGCCCTCCAACAGCAGCGCATCGCCGGCTTTGCTCCCCTCCGCCACCAAGACTGGACTCTCGGCATTGCCCGCACCGAAGCCACCTTCCTCGCCTCCCTCCGCCAATCCACCCTCCGCAGCTACATCGCCTTGGGGGTCGCCGGAGCCGGAGCAACATTACTGGCCATCGTGTTGATTCGCAGCATTGTCCGCCCCATTCGCGACCTCACCGCTGCCGTCGCCACCCTCGAACAAGACCACTTCACCCCCGTTCCTGACCACCGCCAAGACGAACTCGGCACGCTGGCCCGGGCCTTTAACGCCATGGAACGCCGCTTGCAGGACTCCTTTGCTGCCCTCTCTACGGCCAATAGCACCCTAGAACAGCGCGTCGAAGCCCGCACCGCCGAACTCACCGCCACCCTCACCCATCTCCAGCAAACCCAAGCTCAACTGATCCAAACCGAAAAAATGTCCAGCCTGGGGCAAATGGTGGCCGGGATTGCCCATGAAATCAACAATCCGGTGAATTTTATCCACGGCAACCTCACCCATGCCGATCAATACATGGTGGATTTACTCAACCTCATTGATCTTTATGAGCAGCATTATCCTGAACCCGATCCGGATATCGCTGAGGAAGCCGACAGTATTGATCTGGAATTTATGCGATCGGACTTGCCGCAGTTGATGGATTCGATGAAGGTGGGGACGAAACGGATTCGGGAAATTGTCCTCAGTTTGCGAAATTTTTCGCGATTGGATGAAGCGGAGGCGAAATATGTGGATCTCCATGAAAGTTTAGACAGTACGATTTTGCTGCTTAAACATCGCTTGCAATCCAAAGATCATCGCCCGGCCTTGGGTATTCTCAAACAGTATGGAACCTTGCCGAAGGTTTCTTGTTATCCGGGGCCACTGAATCAAGTTTTGCTCAATATTATGAGTAACGGGATTGATGCGTTGAAAAGTGCGATCGCAGACGGCAAAGACTTCGGCGCTGATAGCCCCCATCTCCTCCTTGTCACCGAAGCCCCAGACGACCAAGTGATTATTCGCATTCGCGACAACGGCACCGGCGTGCCTGAAGATCTCCGCGCCAAACTCTTCGACCCCTTCTTCACCACCAAAGATGTGGGCAAAGGCACGGGTCTCGGCCTCTCGATCAGCTATCAAATCATCGTCGATAAACACGGGGGCCACCTCGAATGCGAATCACAACCCGGTGAATGGACTGAATTTGTGATCACCCTGCCCCGCGAGCAGATCCCCGTTACTTAATTCAGCCCCCCGCCTTGGTAAAATTGGGCAACTCCTCACATCAAACCTTGGACAATCTATGGACATTAAAGCCGCTGTGGCTTGGGAAGCCGGAACACCCCTCAGCCTCGAAACCGTCCATCTGGAGGGTCCAAAATCCGGGGAAGTGTTGATCGAAATCAAAGCCACCGGAGTCTGTCACACCGATGCCTATACCCTCTCCGGCTCCGACCCCGAAGGCCTCTTTCCCGCCATCCTCGGCCATGAAGGCGCGGGGATCGTGGTGGAGATTGGCCCCGATGTCACCAGCGTCAAACCCGGCGATCATGTCATTCCCCTCTACACCCCGGAATGTCGCCAATGTAAATTTTGCCTCAGCGGTAAAACCAACCTCTGCCAAGCGATTCGCAGCACCCAAGGCAAAGGCGTGATGCCCGACGGCACAAGCCGGTTTTCCCAAAACGGCCAGATGATTCACCATTACATGGGCACGTCTACCTTTGCCAACTACACCGTGCTGCCCGAAATTGCCGTGGCGAAGGTGCGATCGGATGCGCCCTTTGACAAAGTGTGTTTATTAGGCTGTGGCGTGACGACGGGGATCGGAGCAGTGATTAATACCGCCAAAGTAGAACCAGGGGCCAATGCGGTGGTGTTTGGGTTGGGGGGGATTGGTTTAAGTGTGATCCAAGGGTTGCGTCTGGCGGGAGCCAATCTGATCATCGGCGTGGATCTCAATCCGGCAAAACAAGAACTCGCTACCCGCTACGGCATGACCCATTTTGTTGACCCCAACACCCTTGAGGGGGATCTCGTCGCTCATCTCATCGAACTCACCGACGGGGGCGCAGACTACAGTTTTGAATGTATTGGTAATGTCAAGGTGATGCGGCAGGCCTTGGAATGTTGTCATAAGGGCTGGGGTGAGTCGGTGATTATTGGTGTGGCGGGGGCGGGCCAAGAAATTAGTACGCGCCCGTTTCAGTTGGTGACGGGTCGAGTCTGGCGGGGGTCAGCGTTCGGGGGTATGAAGGGGCGGCGGGATGTGCCGAAGTTGGTGGATTGGTATATGGATGGCAAGATTGATCTTGATCATCTGGTGACCCATACTGTCCCCCTCGAACGAATTAATGAGGCCTTTGATTGGATGCATGCCGGGGAATCGATCCGGACGGTGGTGACGTTTTGATCCTTGGATGACAGTGAATCACCAGGCTCTTAACGGCGGCATTGACAGAATCGGGCAATATCTAACACGCTCGATTCAGGGAGATATCCCGGAGGGCGCGATCACCCCGGAGCCAGATCTTGCCCATACAGCCCTGGGCAATCTGTGCCAACGGTTTAATCTCTCGGTCTTTGAACGGGATATCATCCTCCTCTGTGCGGGGTTAGAATTGCGGCGCGATTGGGATCAGTTGTGTGGTCAGGCCCAGGGCAACCCGTACCGCAACTATCCGACGTTGAGTTTAGCCTTAGCAATCATACCGGCGGCAGATTGGCAAGCCTTGACCCCAGAGGCTCCCCTGCGACGGTGGCGACTGATTGAAATGGGAGAGAGTCAATCCTTAGTCCATGGGTCCCTGCGGTTGGATGAGCGGATTTTGCATTACCTTATGGGGGTGCAATATCTGGACAGGCGGCTCGCGACGGTGGTGGAGTCTGGGGCGGAGATGCAGGCGGCGTTAGTGCCCTCCCATGGCGCGATCGCAGCCCGCATGATTCAACAATGGGAACAGGCCAGCGGTCCGTTGCCGATCCTGCAACTCTGGGGCAGTAATGACGAAACGAAGCGAGCGATCGCCCAAGCCATCGCCCACCACTTCCATGCCACCCTATTGATCATCGCTGCCGAACTTCTCCCCAAACAAGGGGAAGATTTAGTCCTACTCCAATGTCTCCTAGAGCGGGAATGGCAGTTAAATCGGGCCATGGTGGTGCTGGATTTAAGCCATGGGGAACTCACGCCGGGACTGTTTCGACTCCTGGACACCCTCCAAGCCCCCCTCCTGTTGAGCGCCATGATCCGTCAGTCTCAACGTCATCGCGCTCTGATCACCTTTGAGATCAATGCTCCCACCTACCCAGAGCAGTACGCCCTGTGGACTCAGGTCCTTGCGACCCAGGCGGCGACCGATGGGCGATCGCACCTCACTCCTCCCCATCTCGATCAAATTGTCTCTAACTTCAACCTCACCCCCGGCCAAATCCAAGCGGCGGCGATCGTCTGGAAAACCCAACCCCCCCCCGATGATCAAGACCTTTGGGACGTGTGCCGCCACCAAAGCCGCCCCCGTCTCGATGAACTCGCCCAACGCATCACTGCTAACGCCGCCTGGGACAACCTGGTGTTACCCGAACGAGAATACGAAGCCCTCCAGATGATCACCGCCCAAGTCCGCCAACGGATGCGAGTCTATCAGGATTGGGGTTTTAGCCGCAATCAAGAACGGGGCCTTGGCATCACTGCCCTTTTTGCCGGGGCCAGCGGCACAGGGAAGACGTTGGCAGCAGAAGCGATCGCCGCCGCCCTCAATCTCGATCTCTACCGCATCGACCTCAGTTCAATTATTAGTAAATACATCGGCGAAACCGAAAAAAATCTCCGCAAACTCTTTGATGCTGCCGAAGGCGGTGGTGTGATCCTCCTTTTCGACGAAGCCGATGCCCTTTTTGGCAAACGCAGCGAAGTGAAAGATAGTCGCGATCGCCATGCCAACGTCGAAGTCGCCTATCTCCTCCAACGCATCGAAGCCTTCCAAGGCCTCGCCATCCTCACCACCAACCTCAAAAACTCCCTCGACCCAGCCTTCCTCCGCCGCATCCGCTTTGTGATCAATTTCCCCTTCCCCAAAGCCCCCCAACGCGCCGAAATTTGGCGACGCACCTTCCCCCCCCAAACCCCCACCCAAAACCTCGATTACAACCTTTTAGCGCAGTTGGAAGTCAGCGGGGGCAACATCAAGAGCATCGCCATGAATGCGGCATTTATTGCAGCGGAAGCGGATGAACCGATTCAAATGAAGCACCTGTTGCAAGCGGCACGGAGTGAATACATCAAGATTGAGAAGGTGTTAACCGATGCGGAAATCGACGATTGGGTGAATTGAAAGTTAGGAGGGAATTGCCTCGACAATGAACGCTTGCACTATAATCTAGGTGCTAAGGAAAAGAGTGAAAGAAGCCATGGCTGCCAAGGATAAATTTCATGCCGTGGTTCGAGCTGCCCTAGAGAAAGAACAGTGGCAGATTACTGATGATCCATTGCGTATCGATGTGGGTGGGACGAAGTTTGAGATTGACTTGGGTGCAGAACAGCTATTAGCCGCCGAGCGAGGTCAAGAGAAAATTGCAGTTGAAATCAAAACATTTTTAAGGGGTGCATCTCAATTTGGCGATGAGTAGATATACTCATGCCAGCCACGGCATCCTAGAGAACTCTCCATTGAGATAGGCACTGCGGTGCTTCAACACCTGGGGCACATTCTCCCGCTTCCATTGCGCTCCCGGCAGCTTCAACCGTCCTGAGAACTGCTTCACCGTGGATTCAACCGCCCCAGACCCGATGGAGATCCCCTCGCACTGGTAGTAGTCGTAATTGACGATCCGGTGGCAATGACGCTTGAGATAGACCCTGAAATTATCCACTCGTGGATGCTGCCAATCATCAAACTCAGCCAACGCCTGCTCAACATCTCCTCGCCATAAATGGCCTCTGACTCGGGATAAACGAGCCGCTGAACCCCCAACCTTCTCTAAGTTCTCCATCAAGTGATACCAGTCGAGAATTTCCAGTCGGTTCTGCTGCGCTCCAATTTGGGCAAATAGATTCCAAATCCCAGGATGACCATCGCCCAGGCAAACCACTAGGCTTGCCATGAGTTGAGTTTGGAGCCAAGCCACTAAATCCTCATTCTGCCCGAAGAAGGCGGCAACCCCATGCCCATGGAGATTCACAGCTTTGTAATCCCGCCATTCACTGGCTTCTCCTTCGGGGGTGCGCAAGCGAACCTTGCCCCCATCAAGGCTCATCTCTTCGACCGGTTCACTGGGTTCACTCACCTCAAGGTCAGGGAAATCTTGACGCTGAACTAGGCGTTGATGGGTGCTGCGAGACATCTTCAGTCCAGTCAAGATCTCGACATCTGCTGCGGCGCGTTGGTAAGACTGAGCACCACTAAGGAGCAGGCAACAGCGCTCAAAGCCAGGACTCCAACGGCTGTAGGCTTTGACTTGGTAGTAGCTCGCTTGATTTGCCGTCAAAACCAAATCCCCTAGGATACTGGTTAAGGTGCGGGATTTTCCGGCTGTGGTGCCGCTGCCATCGACGATAAAAAAATACCGACTTGAGGACTGACGTGTGCTTGAATCTGCTGGCGGACGGTCAGTTCGATGCCTTCGAGGGTTTCTAGGCGTTCGGGGCATTTGGCCTTGGCATCAGCGAGCAGGATAGCAGCGATGGCATCGGTGTGGGCTTTGAGTTGGCGCTTTTGTTCTGGGGTCATCTGAATCAGGGAGTAGCTATGGGAGGTAGCTTAACCGCTGATGCCCAAAACTAGGTAAGTACATATCAACTATTCGCCAAAGTGAGATGCACCCTTTTTAAGTGATTCACCATTAACCGATTATCACGCTGCATTAGGGCAGTTTTTGAATTATCGGTTAGCGTTAGAAATAAGTGATCCAACACGTATTCTCTATTTAGCCATACCCGTGACAGCGCATGAATCCTTTTTCAAAAAAGAATTTTCGCAGATTTCACTGAAGCGATATGAAATTAAACTCATTATTTATGATCCCGTTAAGGAGGTAATTGTGCAATGGATATCCTAGATTCTTATCGCCAGATTGTTCGGGAATTATTAACGGATTATGCCGTGATTCCGATTGCTAATGGACAGATTGACTGTTACACCATTTTTGATCTTCAAAATGATCACTACCAAGTGATGAATGTAGGCTGGGATGGCTATCGGCGAGTCTATGGCTGTATTTTACACTTGGCAATCAAGAACGGCAAAGTTTGGGTTGAACAGAATATGACTGAAATGAAAGTGGCTCAGGAACTTATGGAACGGGGAGTCAGTAAAAATGATATTGTTCTGGGATTTCAAGCCCCTGAAATTCGACAGTACACCGATTATGCAGTTATCTAAGTTTGGTGATTTTGGTCGTTCTATAGCGGATTGCGAAAAGATGCGGTACAGATTGAATTCTCTATCTCAGTCAAGGAGGCGCATACAGAACTAGAGCTGTACCTCATGATTATGAAATCCGCTATAGATGAAGCACCTGTTGCAAGCGGCACGGAGTGAATATATCAAGATTGAGAAGGTGTTAACCGATGCGGAAATCCGCGATTGGGTGAATTGAAGGTAGGGTGGGCAAATACTGAAAAGCTTGCACTTGAGAATCCGAGGCTACGAATTTTGCCCACCTTACAATTGGGTGAATTAAGTGAAGGATGAGGAAATATTGGTGAGCTTATATAGCAAGGAGCGACTAGGTTAGGACATTCAATCAGCGCACCCTGAGCTTGTCGAAGGGTAAGCGGCCGGGCTTTGACAAGCTCAGCCCTCGGTTATAAATATCCTAAGCAGCAACATCATTGCTATATTTTGGATTTGAAGAATCTCGATTTTGCCCACCTTACGAGCGTGATGCGTAAAGCCCCCTGAATTTTATTCGGGGGATATAAGCGAATAACCGAATTGATTCGGTGGTGATACAATAAAAGCGTTCGCTAGCGCGAAGTAAAATTCCGGGGTGAGCACCTTATGGGCAGGGCGTTGTCCATTGGGCGAGGCAAGATAAGACGGGCTACGCCTGCAATTGCTGTCTGAACCCAGAATCCCCCGTCATTTATGCGGGGGAGTACGTCAAGATTGTGGCTATCTCCTACGGAGACGCTGCGCAAACGGCGACCCTCAAGCCCTCAACCATCTCGTTTGATAGGAATAATGTTAGACTTCCTACTTTTCTGGCTACTGCTATATAGCGAATTGCGAAAAAATGAGAACGCCACTTCTCCCTTTTTAAGGGGGATTGAGGGGGATCTTCGTACCTCAAGTTTATGAAAACCGCTATAGAGTCCGATTTCACTAATTTTGCCTACATTAAACCCAAAGGCGTTCCATGAAATCCCAGAACACATCATCTGGTGTAGGAGCATCTTTAGGTGCATCTGTAGTTGTTGGATCATATGCATATTCGGAGGCAGATATTCCTGATAGCATCATGTTTGGATTATCTACCCAGGCAAAACCTTCTGAGGACGAGTAGGCTGGAACTTGTCTAGAGGGAAATGCTATACCTGCGGCTTCTGTTATTGCTCGTGCAAAGGTAGTGCAATTTTCACCATACAAAGCATAACTATGAAGCGTATGATTCCCCTTAGGTGGTTCGACTCCAATCTTCCACTCATATGCTTCGTGTAAAGCAGCCTCCCACTGATCTTCAGTAATCTTATAATCAAGTGCTAAACGCTTATATCCTTCTGGATCACCACCGCTAGGAATCGTTTGTGCGGAATCTGGATTTTCGATTTTCCCAGGATAGAACCCCAAACTATAAGATGCTTGAGGTTTTGAATCTACATAACTCACCAGTTTTACCCAAGAATGACCCATTCCACTAGGTGGCACAGCAAAAGATTTTGAAAAGAGCGAAGGCAAACAATAATTCATCATCCTACTACCATACTTTTTAGTCATAAACAGTAGGCTTTTGGTTAAGTAATTTGGATCAGCAACTTTCACTTGTAAACTGAGCCGAAAATCATTGGGTTTTCCATCTACAGGGTTTAACGGATCAGATTTTAATCCAGGTAATCCTCTATTCCCTTTACCCTCGCTCTGATCTTCTCCACTCTTCCATTTCTCATAACTTATCTCTCGTTGTAATTTTAGAGGCGTCCTGCTTGACGAAATTGTACTCTGCTTTATTCTTGTCTGTTTGCGCTGCACCGTCCCAGCACTTTGCTGCACCACATGGGTTAATTCATGGGCAAGTAACTCCTGCCCTCCCTGATTCTGGGGTGCATAGGCTCCTTGGCGGAAAAACACATCCTGCCCGGTGGTGAAGGCTTTGGCTTGAATGGATTGATTGAGTTGATCGGCGGTGTTGTTGGTATGGATGCGCACTTGGCTAAAGTTTGCACCAAAGGCGTTTTCCATCGGGGTGCGAATGCTGTCACTGAGGGATTGACCTTTGCCCCGTTCCCGCTGAATTGATTGCTCCAATTCTGTTGATGCTGTCCCGCCCGCGCTGGCTCCTGCCCGTTGTACGAGGGGCTTCATCTGCACGCTTTGGTCGTCTTCCTCACTGCCATAACCGGGCACTCGTTGAACTGCACCCTCTAGAAGTTGGCGTTGAACAGTGTTTTCGGCTGCGTTGTTCTCTCGCTGAACGGGTGGGGGTGGGGCGTTGAGGCGCTGCACGACTTGGGCGGCGACGGCATCGGCTTCTTTTTCGTATTTGTCATTGGCTGCCCCGACGGTGAGTTTGGCCATGATGGGCAGGGCGGTGGGGGGAGCCTGGGCGGTGGACTCGGTGACATTCGCGGTGGGGGGGGTTTGGGCTTTGGGGAAGGGCCGCGCATGGGGGGGGATTTCGGTTTTGTGGTGACCCGATGCTTTTGTGCTCTTTGGCACGGATGTGTAGTGGCGGCCCATCATCTTAGCCTCTAGCGGATTTTGTTCTAGGATGCCATGGTGAGGTGTTGTGTGGCGATTAGCTAAAGGTCTAATTTTGAGGCGCGATCGCACCCCAAGCAGCCCAAACACCCCCGGCAAAATAACGATAAATTGTGGTGAACGAACCCGTTTGTATTCCTTGATCTGAAAACCATGTCCAACTTAACTGTGACCAGTCAAACCCGCTGTTTTGGTGGCTTGCTGGCGTTTTATCGCCACGATTCAGAGGTGTGCCGATCGCCGATGCAGTTTTCGGTGTATCTGCCGCCTCAGGCTCAGGAGGGGCGAGTCCCGGTGATCTATTGGCTGTCGGGGTTGACCTGTACGGAGGAGAATTTTATGGCGAAGGCGGGGGCGCAACGTCTCGCGGCGGCGTGGGGGGTGATGGTGGTGGCTCCGGATACGAGTCCGAGGGGGTTGGGGTTGCCGGGGGAGGAGGAGAGTTGGGATTTTGGGACGGGGGCGGGGTTTTATGTGGATGCGATCGCGTCCCCCTGGCATGACCATTACCGGATGTTTAGCTACGTCACCGAGGAATTACCCGCCCTGATTGCGGCCGAATTTCCCGCTGATCCGACCCGACAAAGCATCATGGGGCATTCCATGGGGGGACATGGGGCGTTGATCTGTGCGTTGCGGTATCCCGATCGCTACCGTTCGGTGTCGGCCTTTGCGCCGATCGCGGCCCCGATGCAATGCCCCTGGGGAGAGAAAGCGTTTACGGGATATTTAGGGAGCGATCGCACCCTCTGGGCAACCTACGATGGAACGGAATTGGTGAAAACCACGGTCTGGGATCAGCCTATTCTCATTGATCAAGGCGAGGCCGATCCTTTTCTGAGCCAAGGTCAATTAAACCCTGACCAATTCGCCGCCGCCTGTGCCACGCGGGGCCTGGACCTCACCCTCCGTTACCAGCCCGGTTATGACCACAGCTACTATTTCATTACCTCCTTCATGGCGGATCATTTCGCGCACCATGCCGCTGCTCTGGGATTGTAGGCTCAGGCCAAGCGGGAGAGGAGGGAGAACACGCCAAATCCGATTAAAATCACGCCGCTCGTCGGGTTAATCCACCCTGACCAACGCCGCACGGTGAGGAGTTTTTTTAGGGTGGCGGTGAAGGTTCCGGCGAGGACGAGGGGGAGAACATAGCCGATCGCATAACTGAGCAACAGGACACCGCCGAGGGCGAGATCCTGGGTGCTGCCCACCCAGGCGAGGAGGGTGGCGAGGACAGGGGTGCTACAGGGGGAGGCGACAAGGCCGAAGGTGAGGCCGAGGAGGTAGGAGCGGACACCCGTGGGCAGGTTTTCGGCAATCCAGTCACCGCCGCCCCAACTGGGCCAGCGGAGCGGGATGATTTCCAACAGATTGAGACCCATGAGGATCGCGATCGCACTAACAAAAATCGGCAGGCCGATCCCCACCTGACCATAGACGCGCCCCAACGTCGCCGCCCCGATGCCCAACCCGGCCAGGGTCGTCGCTAATCCGAGGGCAAACCACACCGACTGCACCAACGCCATCAGTCGCCCTTGGGATTCGTAGCCGCCGATATAGGCCACCGTGATCGGCAGCATCGACAGCATACAGGGGGTGAGACTGGTCAGCAGACCCGCGCCAAAAATCAGCGTCACGCTGACAAGGCTGAGGTGGGTGAGTTGTTCGCTAACCAGGTGGTTTGCAAACTGTGACGCGGTGTAGAGGGTGGTTTGGATCTGTTCCAACATGGGGGGGAGTTGACTCCATCAGGGCATTTACAAAGTTTAACAAAGATGCGATCGCCCCATCCCAACGGTTATGCTGTGATTTTCCCCCATCCATCCCCAGAATGACCCTTCATTTCTCCCGTATCCTGACAGTTCAAACGGGCAGACACATAAAACATCCTTGAAACTGTCATCACAGCGTGAACAGGGAATTTCAAGACCCATCACGATAGTGTTACTCTAAAAATCGAGGTGCATCTCTAAACCTCTCAATAATAAATTTTTATTATGAAGCAGGGCTTTGCTAGTGATTGCCATTACATTACTTCATCCGAGTCAATCCACTCCAGTTCAAAGTTGGATCTTTGAGCGTGAATCTGTTGTCACAGTGGGACGCGGAAGTCAAAATGATATCGTACTTTACAGTGCTGTCGTATCCCGTCGTCATGCCGTTTTAGAATGCAAAGACGATCAATGGACGCTATCTAATCATGGTACGAATGGGATTATGGTCAACGGCCATTTGCTTGCAACAACGGTCAATATTACGGATGGGATGGTGATTCGGTTTGGAGAGTCCGGCCCGAAATTACGCATTCAGTTAGGGGCTGTGAAATCCGAGATGTTAGGCAAAGTGATTAAACGGCGATCGCTCACCCCCAAAGCCGTTAAACATCTCGACATTGATACCAACATTAAAAACAAACTCAAAACCCCCAAACAAGATAAATCCACATTCCTAGAATGATCCAGCGTCGCCATCAATGCCCTGGACTTTTTCCTTTTTGAAATAATATAGCGGTTGCCATCAACACGAGGGACAAAGATTCTCAATCCCCCTTAAAAAGGAGATGGCGCTCTCATCTTTGCGCAATTCGCTATCTTGCAGCTTGTTCACCCATCAACGGTGAGGGCTATCCACTGTTGTCGCCCATCAATAGTGAGGACTGTCCCCCTGGGCCAAGCCACCGGGCGAGGAGTGATCCCCAGTAAGGCTTGAGCCTGTTCGCTTCACGTTTACCACTGCTATAGTAGCGATTATTCATTCTGGCTCCAGAATGTCCCTACGTTTCTTTGCCGTCTTAGCCAATACCCCGCAACTCCTGAAATTAGTGTGGTCAGCCAGTCCGAAATGGCTGCTCATTTCGCTCCTGACGACCCTCAGCACGTCTGTTTTACCCGCTGTCCAACTCTATATCGGTAAACTCACCCTCGATCAGATTATTGCCGTCATCGGACAACCCCCCGCCCT
This sequence comes from Spirulina major PCC 6313, assembly GCF_001890765.1. Lineage (NCBI taxonomy): Bacteria > Bacillati > Cyanobacteriota > Cyanophyceae > Spirulinales > Spirulinaceae > Spirulina > Spirulina major. Next base: position 4,056,910 of record NZ_KV878783.1, read on the forward strand.
CTGGACTCCTGTTTTTACCCTGATTCTCGCGGCCTTGGGGGTGATGGTGTTCAACGACATTTTGAGTGAGCTTTCCACCTATACATCGTTGGTTTTGAGCGATCGCTTCACCCTCTACGCCAGTAACATCCTGCTCCGCCAAGCCGTCAAGCTTGATCTCGCCCACTACGAACTCCCCGAATTCTACGACCTCCTCAGTCGCGCCCAACAAAGCGGTAGCACCTACCCCGTGCGCGCCCTCACCCTCTTCACCAGTTTCCTCGGCCAAGGCATTAAACTTCTCACCCTCGTGGGACTCATGATTCAGTTTAGTCCCCTCGCCACCCTCCTCCTGATTGCCACCTCCATCCCCGCCTTTGCCATTAGTGTGCAGTTTTCCGGCAAACGCTTTAAGGTATTACGCCGCCAAACCCAAAGCGGACGATTCGCCGATTATCTCCAACGCATTCTTACCCATCAAGACTTTGTCAAAGAAATTCGTCTGTTTAATTTAAGTGAACATTTATTAGCACAATGGCACACAATCCGGCATCAATTTAACCACGAAGCTGAACAACTTGCCCGCCAACAAACCCGCGCCCGCACCTTCTCTAACCTCCTCTCAAAACTGGGATTTTATGCCACCTATACCTGGATTGTGATTCAAACCCTCCGCGCTCAAATCACCATTGGCTCCTTAGGGATGTATAGCGGTGCATTTCGCCAATCCCAAAGCGCTATGCAGGGTCTCCTTGAAGATCTCGCTAGGCTTTATGAGGTAAACCTATATGTGAGTCAATTTTTTGATTTTTTAAACTTGCAACCCCATGTCAAAAATGCCGCCCAGCCTCGCCCTTTTCCCAACCCATTACAGCAGGGTCTTACCCTTGAAAATGTCAGTTTTACCTATCCCGGTGCAGACCGGCCCACTCTTGACAATTTAAACCTATCGGTGCGGCCAGGGGAAAGTATTGCGATCGTGGGGGTTAATGGTGCGGGAAAAACCACATTATTGAAACTTTTAACTCGTTTTTATGATGTGAGTTCCGGTGAAATTAGCATTGATCAGATTCCGATTACTCAGCTTGATTTAGTGGAGTTGCGGCGTAATGTGGGAGTAATTTTTCAGGATTTTGCCCGGTATAACTTCAGTGTTTTTGATAATATCGGGTTTGGGAATATTCAAGACCATCAAAATCTTGCCTCTATTCAAAAAGCAGGACGAGATGCGGGGGCAGATCCGATGATTACCACCCTAGATCAAGGCTATCAAACGATGCTGGGTAAGATTTTTCCGGGGGGGCGAGAATTATCTGGAGGGCAATGGCAAAAAATCGGCCTGGCGCGGGCGTTTATGACCCCAGCTCAAATTTTGATTTTGGATGAACCGACGGCGGCGTTGGATGCGATCGCAGAATACGACCTCTTCCAACGCTTTCGCAAACTTGCCGCCGGTAAAATCACCTTTCTCGTCAGTCATCGCTTTTCAACGGTGCGCATGGCCGATCGCATCATTGTTTTGGAACATGGCACGATCCAAGAAATGGGGAGTCATGCCGAACTCATGGCCCGCGATGGTGTTTATGCGCGGATGTTCACCCTCCAATCCTCCAGCTACGATGCCTAGGACAGGACTGGATTCTCCATTAAACGGGCCTCATCATTGAGCAAGGATTTTAACATCGTTTGCTTTTTGATAAAGGGGAAGGGCTGCTCAATCATAGGACAGCCGAGGAACGGACAAAGCTGCTGCCAGCCTTCCCCTGCGCCAATATTGAGCACTAAGAGTGATTCAGGGCGATCGCGGAAATAGTCGAGGGTATTGCGATAGTGCAAATCGTAGACATAGGCCATGCGATCGCGATTAAACTCATAACACCCATACACCGTACTCCGCAGAAAACGCCGAATCCGCATATGAATTTCTTGCTCTGGCACATCACTTAAGTCAAACGCCGGCCGGTTGGCATAATGACGCTCCATTGCATCAAGCCATTGCTCGCGATCGCGGATCGTTAAAATAAATTTACTCCCCGGAAACAACTGATCCAACTGTGGATAAAACGCCGACACCGTAATATCCGTAATGCCATCAAACTGTTGAAGCAAGGAAAACTGATAATGTCCTTCTGCAAGTTCCCGAAATGTTGTTTCATCTTCGGGGTAATGAATCATTTTAAACCCCAAAACATGCAACGCGCTGGTGAGGCTTTTGGTTCCCGTCCGGCTGAGGCCAATGCCAAACACTTTAAAACTCGATTGGGCCTCAGCCGGCATTTGCAGCGAACCCCCTCCTAAATTTACCAACTGCCACGGCCACACCTGCCGTGTCTGCTGATCAATCATTGCATAGGTTAACTCCGGCTGTTCCGGCAATTCCAGGGTTGCGATCGCCGCCTCAGCGATCTCCGGTAATCGCTGAATATAGGCATCTATTTCAGCCGGTGTTGCCTCTAACGCCACATCCTGTTGAGTGTTTTGAATCGCCAGTTTAGCGATCTTAAAATCCAGATCATCAGGATAGTTATCCCAATATTTTAATGCCGCCTCCAATTCACTCCGGTTCACCGCCGTTCGACTCCGCAATTCACGCAGCGCCAGCTTGGCATAGACATGATGATAGGCCTGAAAATAGTCATGAAGAATTCGGAAACTCTTAAAATGTTTCTTGAATTTGAGGTTAGACAATGCAAAGCTACGCAAGCGCGATTCTGGCCGTAGAACATATTTTTCATCATTTTCTGGCGGCTCAATTTTTTGCATCTCGCGCACGACATCAATCCGCGTAATATGCACTCCCTGATGAATATGCCCTCGGAACTTATCGAGCACATAACAATCCACATAGGGAAATGAATTACGCTGCAAAAATTTGGACAAGTCTTCCAAAATCAAGCAATCGGCATCCATAAATACCACAAAATCGCAATCATAGTCAATTTGCAACATTTTTTGAACGGCGGCCGAAAAGGGACGCACATTTTCAATCAAGTGAACGCGATTCGGCTTGATTTGTTGAATCGCTAAATCAAGGGCTATGGCGCTGGTACGTTCGTCAATAGTCCGAAAGACAAGATCAATACGTTTCGTCATGGTTGTTAGGTTGCCTTAAGTTAGGAGGGATGCCATTCAAAGGATTGATTCACCTCACTCGCTAAGCGAGCGAAGATTTGGTGCTGCTCTGGAGACAGTTCCTGTTGCCAGCGTAAATCAAGAATAATATCTGATTGATGTTCCTGATAATATTGACGGTTACTGGGTGTCATGGTTTGCAAAAGCTGCGATTGATGACGAGCCGCCAAGAATTGTGTACCGTTGTTGCCGCCGAGAATGTGATAGGTTTGTCGCGAAAAATCTCGCATTTGGGGTTCATGGGGAATTGTCAAAAAATCACATAAACCCTTGAGAATGCTGGTGGTATTGCTGGCAAGCTCTTCATAGTGAATGATGATTTTTGGCCCTGCAAATTCCTCAAATAATGCTTGAGCTTTTTTGATTTTTTCTATCCAGTTTTCGATGATTGTTTCGATGGAAAGGTCGGGATATTTGCGACGATAAGAGTTGACAACACCTCGACCATCACGTTTCAAGAAAATCAGATGGGGCTTGGCTTCAGTCTTCACCAGTTTTTTGTATTGTTGGTGAATCCAGTCAGCACCGGAGGTGGAATCAATCATTAAGGGTGCTGTGATGCCAAGGGTCGTGCTGATATGTTGTGAGAGTTGTTCATAGAGATCGCAATCTGAGGTGAGTGACACAGTACCCCAGACTGGACAATGAATGCCACAAAATTTGCAGGAGCGTTTTTGTAATGGGGCTTTTTCTTTCGTCAGAAAACGACTTTTTTCGCCTTCTCCACAGTAAAAGCTTTGGGAATGATTCCCCAGAAGAAGTCCCAATAATGTTGAGCCGGAATGACCTGTTCCTGTGATGAAACACACTTTTTTATTGATTCTCATTGGGAATGTCAATCGTTAAGGGTGTAAGGGGATAGCTTGCATAATTTCTCAGGGTTGTGAAGATGGAAAGCTTAATCATACTCAGAAATTAGGGTTTTTCATCCTATGGATAGCAATATTCAATGTGCTTTTTGGCGGTTGTGTTGCCTGGGCGTGGTGCGATCGCATCCCCTCCCTCACCCTCTGGCTTAGAGGCATGCTTGCCCTGGGCAACCTGGACTGATGTTAATTGGGATTAATAAGGGCAAAAAAGAGCCTAAAAAATCCCGCCAAGCCAACGCTTAATAAGAGCAGGTTATCTAACTTAATGCCAATCCAGAGATTGATTCCGTTGAACCGCTACCCCATGACAGGACGGGGTAGCGGTTTTCAGAGGGGGCAAAGTTTCCGGCTGGATTCGCTTAACGACTGCAATTCATGAGACGATAGCGGATTATGGTGGGATCAATCGAACTCCCATCCCGCTGATTCCCTTATTGCTACATTTTGAATGATGGACTTGCCCGTTGACGCTATCAGCAGTGGCGTAAGCCGCTCGCAACCCCCCGCCCGCCGCACTAAAATCGTGGCAACCGTTGGCCCCGCTACGCTTCAACCCCAGGTGTTGCGAGAGTTGATTGAAGCCGGAGCAACCACCCTACGCCTCAATTTTTCCCACGGAACCCATGCGGATCACCATCGGGCGATTCGGTTGATTCGTCAGACGGCCTTTGAATTGGATCAGCCGGTGGGGATTTTGCAAGATCTACAGGGGCCAAAAATTCGACTCGGTAAATTTGAAGCCGGGCCAGTGCAGGTGAATAAGGGCGATCGCTTCATCCTCACCAGTCACCCCGTCCCCTGCACCCATGAAATGTCCTACGTCAGTTACAAACGCCTCACCGACGAAGTGCCAGCCGGGGCGATGATCTTACTTGACGATGGCAAGGTGGAAATGGTCGTCGATGCCGTCGATCGCGATAACAAGCAGCTTCATTGTCAAGTGGTGGTCGGCGGCAAACTGTCCGACAACAAAGGGGTCAACTTTCCCAACGTCTCCCTCACCGTCAGCGCCCTCACCGACAAAGACCGCAAAGACTTGATGTTTGGTCTCGATCAAGGCGTGGACTGGGTCGCCCTCAGCTTTGTGCAACGGCCCCAAGACATCCTCGAAATCAAAGAACTGATCGCCAGCACCGGGAAATCCGTCCCCGTGATCGCCAAAATCGAAAAACACGAAGCGATCGAACAGATGGACACGATCCTCACCCTCTGTGATGGGGTGATGGTGGCACGGGGCGACCTGGGGGTCGAACTCCCCGCCGAACAAGTCCCCCTCCATCAAAAACGCCTGATCGCCACCGCCAACCGCCTCGGCATCCCCGTGATCACCGCCACCCAGATGCTCGACAGTATGGTGAACAGCCCCCGCGCCACCCGTGCGGAAGTCTCTGATGTGGCCAATGCCATCCTCGACGGCACCGACGCGATCATGCTCTCCAATGAAACCGCTGTGGGGAACTACCCCATTGAAGCCGTGGCCACGATGGCCCGGATCGCCTCCTGTGTCGAACAACAGGCCCCCGCCCACCGCCATTTCCAAACCACGAAACGCTCGATCCCCAACGCCATTTCCGGCGCAGTGAGCCATATCGCCCAACAACTCGATGCAGCGGCGATTATGACCCTCACCAAAACCGGAGCGACGGCCCGCAATGTTTCTAAATTCCGACCCTTAACGCCGATTTTGGCGGTTACGCCCCATGTGGATGTGGCGCGACAGTTGCAACTGGTGTGGGGGGTGCGGCCGCTGTTGATTCTCGATCTACCTTCGACGAGCCAGACGTTTCAGGCGGCGATGAATGTGGCCCAGGAAAAACAATTGCTCCATGATGGGGATTTGGTGATCTTGACGGCGGGAACGCTGCAAGGGGTGGCCGGTTCAACGGACTTGATTAAAGTTGAGGTGGTGACGGCGGTGCTCGGTGAAGGGGTTGGTATTGGGGAAGGGGCGATCACGGGTCGCGCTCGGGTTGTGAATAATCCGAAGGAGATTGGTGATTTTAGTCCGGGGGAAATTTTGGTGGCTCCGGCGACGAATGTGGACTATGTGGAGGTGATTCGCAAGGCTGGGGGGATTATTACGGAGGAGTCGAGTTTGACGAGCCACGCGGCGGTGATTGGGCTGCGGTTGGGGATTCCGGTGATTGTGGGTCTGAAGAAGGCGACGGAGTTGATCGGGGATGGGGCGATTTTGACCCTGGATTCGCAACGGGGCAAGGTGTATTTTGGGACGCGCCCGAAGGTGTCGGATTCTCATTCTGGGGTGGCGATGCCCACGTTTTAGGGGGATTGGCCCTCACCCCAAACCCCTCTCCCGCTGGGCGAGGGGCTTCAGGATGTACTCTATTGCAGCAAGCTGGCGTTGGAGAGTTAAGAGGTCATGACAAGGATTTTAGTCACGGGGGCGGCGGGGTTTATTGGGTTTCATCTCTGTCAACGGTTGTTGCAGAATGGGACGGTGACGGTGGTGGGGTTGGATAATCTCAATGCTTACTATGATGTGGGGTTGAAACGGGCGCGACTGGAGCAGTTGCAGGGTTATGAGGCGTTTGAGTTTGTGCGGGCGGATTTGAGCGATCGCACCGCGATCGAAACCCTGTTTCAAACCCATCGGTTTCAAACCGTCGTCCACCTCGCCGCCCAAGCCGGGGTGCGCTATTCCCTGGAAAATCCCCACGCCTATGTTGAAAGTAACCTGGTTGGCTTCCTCCACATCCTCGAAGGCTGTCGGCAGCAACAGGTGGAGCATCTCGTCTTTGCGTCGTCGAGTTCGGTCTATGGCAACAGCCCGAAAATCCCCTTTGCCATCGACGACAACGTAGACTATCCCGTCAGTCTCTACGCAGCGACGAAAAAATCCAATGAGTTAATGGCCCATTGCTATAGCCATCTCTATCAGATTCCGATCACGGGATTGCGATTTTTTACGGTCTATGGGCCCTGGGGACGGCCTGATATGGCCTATTGGAAATTTACCGAAGCGATTTTGCGCGATCGCCCCATCGAAGTCTACAACCACGGCAAAATGCAGCGAGATTTCACCTATGTAGACGATGTGATCGAAGGCATCATCCGCGTCATGGCCAAAATTCCCGACCCCAACGGCCCCAACCACGCCCGCTACAAACTCTATAATATCGGCAACCACAGCCCCATCGAACTGATGACCCTGATCGAAACCCTGGAAACCTGCTTAGGTCGTGAAGCCGTGAAAACCATGCTCCCGATGCAACCGGGTGATGTACCTCGCACCTATGCCGATGTGGACGATCTGATTCAGGATGTGGGCTTTCGTCCGAGCACCCCGATTCAGGTGGGCTTACAGCGATTTGTAGACTGGTATCAGGCCTATCATTCTCTGCCGTGATCTGAATCCTATTCCCGCCCCTTGGCGACGAGATCCGGCGGAGTTTTTGCGTTGCGATCGCCCACCCCTATCCTCACTATGCCCATCATCTCGCCCATCTTCCTAACCCTCGCCGTTCTCGTCATTGCGCTCATCCTCTTCATCACCGAGCTACTCCCCGTTGATCTCGTCGCCTTGATGATCATGGTTGCCCTCATGGTGCTCGGTCTCGTCACCCCCGAACAGGGCATTTCCGGCTTTGGCAACACCGCCACCCTCACCGTGATGGCCATGTTCATCATCAGTGCTGGCATCTCCAAAACCGGGGTGATCCTGATCGTCAAGCAACTACTGATCCGTCTAGGCGGCGAAACCCTGAATCGGCAAATTTTTGTGATGGGGATTCTGGTCGCCCCCATCAGTGCCTTTATCACCAATACTGCGATCGTCGCCGTCATGCTCCCCGTCGTCGAAGACTGGTGCAAACAACAAAAAATCTCCACCTCCAAACTCCTCATTCCCCTCTCCTACCTCACCATCCTCGGTGGCACGATCGCCTTGATCGGAACCTCCACCAACATCCTCGCTAGCGGTCTCTCCGAACAACTCGGCTTTGAACCCTTCAGCCTCTTTGAGTTCACCAAACTCGGCCTCTGTGTCTTCGTGATCGGCCTAACCTACCTTGTCCTCGCTGGCCCCCGTCTCCTCCCCGAACGCAAATCCGCCCTAGGTGACATCATTGCCCAAGACTATAACCTCAAAGACTACGTCACCGAAGTCATCGTGACGGCGCGATCGTCCCTCGTCGGCAAAACCCTCCAAACCAGCCAAATTCAACGCACCTTTGATATCGATGTCCTCGAAATCATTCGCCATAGCACCCGGTTTCCTCCCCCCATCGCCGACAAAATCATCAACGTCGGCGATATCCTCGTCGTCCGCAGTTCCCGCGAAGAACTCCTCAAAATCCGCGAACAGCAAGGCCTCAACATCGTACCGGATGTGCAATTTAAAGACGAAGTCCAACCCGTCCTCGAATCCGGCGAAGAAAAAATGGCCGAAGTCCTCATCCTCTCCAACTCTCGCCTCGTGGGAACCACCCTCCGCGACATTCGCTTTCGCCAACGCTACAACCTCACCGTCCTCGCCATTCGACGGGGTTCAGAACTCGTGCGGGGTCGCCTCGGCCGCATTGCCCTGCGTTTCGGGGATGTCCTCCTTGTGCAGGGGTCAAAACAAAGCTTCATCGGGTTGCAAACCACCCGCGAACTCCTCGTCCTCGAACAGCGAGATGTGGAAATGCTCCGCCAAGACAAGGCCATTATTGCCGTGGCGATTGGTTTAGGCGTAGTCCTCAGTGCCGCGTTTAATCTATTCCCGATTTTAGTCAGCGCTTTACTTGGGGTCGTGCTGATGGTGTTAACTGGTTGCCTAAAACCTGGGGAAATCTATGGCGCGGTACGGTGGGATATTATCTTTTTACTCGCCGGATTAATTCCCCTCGGAATCGCCATGGAAGCCTCCGGCACAACCCAATGGATCGCCACCCATCTCCTCGCCATTTCGCAAAACTTTTCGAGCTATGGCATTCTCGTGCTGTTCTATTTAGCCACAGCATTGCTCACCGAAATTCTCTCGAACAATGCTGCCGTGCTCCTGATGTTGCCCATTGCCGTTGAGGTGTCCCAAACCCTATCCCTCAACCCCTATGCCTTTATGTTTGCGGTCATGTTCGCCGCCTCCAATAGTTACATGACCCCCATCGGCTACCAAACCAATACGATGGTCTATGGGCCGGGGGGCTATCGGTTTATGGACTTTGTTAAAATTGGTGCGCCGCTGACCTTAATTAATACGATCGCCACCCCTGCGTTGATTGTGTTCTTTTACGGCTTATCGGGCTAGAACACCCATGCAGTAAGAGCGAGGGTCTCAATCTAGATCGGTGGGTTACGGCGGATTGCTAGATTGCAGTTGTGGCGAGGGTTTAAACCGCCTAAACCACCCTACGATTTTAGAGATCCAGGCATGGTCAAACGAATCCCGACAGGGGCAGAGATGAGCTTATCCTGTCGGGATGTTTGGAATGGGTTCAATGGAATGATGCAGGACTAAGAGACGGAAAAGGCGAGGAAGACTACACCGCTGACCACCACCAGCGCGAGAACACCACCGATCGCATAGTTCCGCTTTTCGTTGGAGGAGGGAGGGTTAGCGACGTACATGTCCGGCTCAACTGCAAAGTTATTGATCCGTCCGCCTTCTTCTTTGGTATAGGGCATTTTTAGTTCCTAATGTCTTAAATCACATTTGGGTTGAGTGCGATCGTAGATCAGACTCAATCGGTATGCTGTTAATTATGTCATGTTTCGTAACATTTTGTTGCAATTGGGGGCGAATTGCTGTTCTCAGGTCATTTTCCACACTTCCCACGCCGCCTCTCGTCCAATTTTCCCCTGTCGCTTGAAGCGAAATACCCCATATTCACAAATATCCCCACTGGGCACAATCCCGGTCAGGGTGCGCACTTGGGAGGTGGATAGCAACCATTGATAATGACAGGCTTCTTCGAGTTCGCGCCACACTTGGAGGGGAGATATGGCGGGGGAGAGGGGCGATCGCGCTGCGATCGCATCGGAGAGATTCACCAGCAACGCCGCCAAGGCCGGATCAGAAGGGGAGGGTATCGGGTCTTCTGCTGCGGTTTCGTCCTCCTCGTCAAACCCATCCGGGTCAAGTTCTCCATCGGCAACCGCCGACACATCGATCACCCCTTGGGATTGGGGCGTGCTCACGGTCATCACCCGCGACAGGGGCGTGTAGGCGGCGAGTTTTCCCCCTTTGGCTAACCATTCGTGCAGGTCGTCCAAGGCTTGCACAATCACAGGACTGGCGTATTCTTCCCCGTCTACATCACGGGAGAGGTTGACCTCCAAGGCTTGGAGACGGGCATTGAGTTGTCGCCGCGTTCTGAGTTGATAGCGTTCGAGTAACCCTGGAATTTTCATGCATTTTGAATAGCGTCGTCCATCAGTATCCTAGATCCAAACCTCCTCAAAACAGCCGATAGTTGACGCTGAAATGAATCCCCTGTTCTTGCAGACTGTTTTGGTCAATGTTGGGATTGATTAAGGGAATGCCCCAATCGAGCCGGGCGGAGAAGCGATCGCCAATACTGAGCAGGGAACCCAGGCCAAACGAGGCCAGAGTGCTGGGATTATCGGCAGTGAACTCGGAACTATTCCAGACAAAGCCATAGTCCACAAAGGGGGTCACTTGCAGCAGTGTTGCCCATTGGGGAATGCGCAGGATCGGGAGGCGGAGTTCAGCGGAGGCAAAAAAACCATTATCCGCCGTGCGAAAGTCTTGGCGGTAGCCGCGCACGGTACTCGCCCCCCCGATCGCAAATTGTTCGGCGGCGAGGAGACCTTGATCGGCGAGTTGGAGATCGGTGCGCAGCAGGGCGATGGTTTGGGGGGCAAGGAGGCGGAGGTATTGGGATTGCAGCCGCCAACTGGCGAAGGTGCTGTCGGGGATCGGGTCGGGGTTGATCGTGCTGTTGAGGGCATCGAGGCCGAGGCTGAATTGCGATCGCAGGGCGAAGACATCCCGACCGCTACGGTGGCTATACTCCTGGACAAAACGCAGGGCGGTGATGGTCGTGCGTCCGTTTTCATCGGCCCCAAAGGAAAGGGGAAACGGGCCGATGTCATCAAAACCGAGAAAGGTTTGACTGGCTTGATAACTGAGGGAGAGGCTGAGGGCGAAGTCTGTGCTGTCGGTTTGGATCAGGGGTTGGCGATAGGTGAATTGGTAATTGTGCGATCGCGACGAAATATCGAGGACATTAAACGGGGCTTCAATAATCGCGTTTTCGCTCCTGCCGTAACTTAGACCCAGCGTGCCATTGCGGGCATTGATCGGCACAGTGTAGCTGAGATTATTAAGGCTATTACTCCCCTCGGTATTGACCCAGCCGACGGTGAGGCGATCGCCCCGCCCGGTGAGATTACCGTGGCTGAAGTTTACCTGACGGCGATCGCTACCTACACTGGGCGATCGCTGATTATCAACACTGAAATCAATATCAAAGGCATCCCGCTCCACGACCCGCAAATCCAGGATATTCATCCCCGGCTGGGTTCCTGCCGAAAGTTCAGCGGCAATGGATTCGATCAGCGGATCACGCTTGAGCCGTTGTAGGGCGTTGAGTAAATCCCCTTGCTTGAGGGGCGATCGCACCGCCTCCGCCACCCGTTGTCGAATATAGCTACGATCCAACCGCCGCACCCCCGTCACATTGATCGCCTCAATGCCCCCTTCAAAAATCTGCACTCGTAACGCCCCATCCGCCACAGACTGCGGCGGCACAAACGCCCCAGAGGTAATGTAGCCCTGGTCTTGGTAATGCTGAGTGATCGCTTGGCCAGCGGCTTGGATCTCGGCGAGGGTGAGCGATCGCCCCAGATATGTCGCCACCACAGCCGTTAATTCCGCCGCCGAAAAGGCCGTATTCCCAGCAAATTCAAAGCGGTTGATCGTCAAACGCGGCGCATCGGGGCGGGCGGGAAACATTGCCGGAGGAGGGGCGATCGGCACATCTAACGGAATGTCTTCCGGAGTCGAGGGGGGCAGCAGTTCCTCTAGGGGTGGTAAGCGATCGGAGGCGGGCGGCAGCGAGTTCGGGATATTGGGCGGCACGGGTTGCGCGATCGCCCCCTGTGAGCACCCCCACCACAAAACGCCGATTATCCATTGCCATGGTTGAGCATCTACTCGGCTGGGTTTGGGGTTTGCCTGTTGCATGCCGTTATCTTTACTGTTGATCCAGGGCTGGGCTGTTAGACAATCACACAATCTTTGCGCTTAAAAAAGCGGGGAGACTCTGATTCGGACTAAGTCGTATTTTGATTGATTTTCAGTCACTCAAAAACATCAGATAGTATGATTTTGTGGAACGTTAATTATCCATCAAATGATTTTAGCAAGCTTCTCTCCTTTTTCTCTGATTTGAAGATCGCACTGGATTCAATGAGGCGATCTTCAAAAGAGGAAAAAATTGCAATTGCCCCCACAAAAACTCGATTGATTGCGTGTGTTCACCTCCCCTTACAGCGAACAGGCTTGATAATCCGAATTAATTCTGACCACCCAAAAAGGAAACCGGGAGCCGGGCAGCGATCGCCGCTCCAGACTCGGACGCTCTGAACAAAGCGATCGCAAGGGGCTAAAATTGTTAAGGACTGTTAACCCCTTGCCCCTATGTCAGAGCCATTGAACCTATCCGACTCGCTGCCGATGCCTGCTGATCCCGCAGGAACCGCCCGGAATGTGATTCGGATTCGTGGCGCACGGCAGCATAATTTGAAAAATATTGACCTAGATTTACCCCGCGATCGCCTCATTGTCTTTACGGGGGTATCGGGTTCGGGTAAATCGTCCCTCGCCTTTGACACGATTTTTGCCGAGGGGCAGCGGCGGTACGTGGAATCCCTCAGCGCCTATGCGCGGCAGTTTTTGGGGCAGTTGGATAAACCCGATGTGGATGCGATCGAGGGGTTGAGTCCGGCCATTTCCATCGATCAAAAATCCACCTCCCACAATCCGCGCTCCACGGTGGGCACGGTGACGGAAATTTACGACTATCTCCGGCTGCTGTTCGGGCGGGCGGGGTTGCCCCACTGTCCCCACTGCGATCGCAGCATTGCCCCCCAGACCATTGATGAAATGTGCGACCTCGTACTAGCCCTGCCCGATCGCACTCGCTTTCAAGTCTTAGCCCCCGTGGTGAAAGGGAAAAAAGGAACCCATAAAAAACTCCTCTCCAGCTTAGCCAGTGAAGGATTTGTGCGGGTGCGAATTAATGGTGAAATTCGAGAACTCAGTGATGCGATCGAGTTAAAAAAGAATCACAGCCATTGCATCGAAATTGTGATTGATCGCCTGATCAAAAAAGAGGGTCTCCAGGAACGATTAGTAGACTCCCTCGCCACCGCCTTAAAACACGCTGAAGGCACAGCAATCATTGCCACCGATGACCAAGAATTGGTCTTCTCAGAAAATTTTGCTTGTCCGGAACATGGGGCGGTGATGGATGAACTTTCGCCGCGTTTATTTTCCTTTAATTCGCCCTACGGCGCTTGCCCCCACTGCCATGGGATCGGCAGCCTCCGCACCTTCACGCCGGAATTGATTATTCCTGACCCAAGCCAACCGCTGTATAGTGCGATCGCTCCCTGGTCTGACAAAGACAACGCCTACTATCTCTCACTGCTCCACAGCATCGGCCAAGCCTATGATTTTGAAATCCAAACCCCCTGGGATCGCCTCAGCGACGAACAACGCCACATCTTGCTTTACGGTGCAGACCAGCCGATCCAGATGGAATCCGACCCCTATCGCGGCAAAGGCTACTATCGTAATTTTGCGGGCATCCTGGCCATGCTCGAACGTGCCTATGCCGACACCAGTTCAGAAACCTATAAACAAAAACTTGAACAATATATCGTCTTTCAAACCTGCGAAATCTGTCACGGGCAACGCTTAAAACCGGAAAGCCTGGCCGTGCGTCTCGGTCAATACAACATCATTGAACTGACGAGCGTGCCGATCCGCGTTGCCCTCGATCGCATCCATCATCTTGATCTCACCCCACGCCAAGCGATGATCGGTACATTGGCGTTAAAAGAGATTCGCGATCGCCTTCAATTCCTCCTCGATGTGGGCTTAGATTATCTCACCCTCGATCGCGCCGCCATGACCCTCTCCGGCGGTGAAGCCCAACGCATCCGCCTCGCCACCCAAATCGGTTCCGGCCTCACTGGCGTGCTCTACGTCCTCGATGAACCCAGCATCGGCCTCCACCAACGGGATAACGATCGCCTCCTCAGCACCCTCCGCAAACTCCGCGACCTGGGCAACACATTGATCGTCGTCGAACATGACGAAGACACGATCCGCGCTGCGGATCACATTGTGGATATTGGCCCCAAGGCCGGGGTGCATGGCGGTGCGATCGTCTGTGCCGGGAGTTTTGACGATCTCCTCCAGACCGAAGCCTCCTTAACCGGGGCCTATCTCTCCGGACGGCGCACCATCGACACCCCCCCCGAACGCCGCAAAGGGAACGGTCGCACCCTCAAACTCAAAGACTGCCACCATAACAACTTGCGGCATCTCGATGTAGACATTCCCTTGGGTCAATTAGTCGCGGTGACCGGGGTATCGGGTTCGGGAAAATCTACCCTCGTCAATGAACTCCTCTACCCCGCCCTGCAACACCATTTCACTAAAAAGACCCCTTTCCCCACCCATCTGGGGAAAATTGACGGTCTCAACGCTGTGGATAAGGTGATCGTCATCGATCAATCCCCCATTGGCCGCACCCCCCGCTCCAACCCCGCCACCTATACCGGTATTTTCGACTCGATTCGCGCCCTCTTCGCCGAAACCATCGAAGCCAAAGCGCGGGGCTACAAACAGGGGCGATTCTCGTTCAATGTCAAGGGGGGACGCTGTGAAGCCTGTAGCGGCCAAGGGGTGAACGTGATCGAGATGAATTTTCTGCCCGATGTGTATGTGCAGTGCGAAATTTGCAAGGGGACACGCTATAACCGGGAGACGTTGCAGGTGAAATATAAGGGGTTTTCGATCGCCGATGTGTTGGGCATGACGGTGGAGGAAGCCTTACACACCTTTGAGAAAATCCCCAAGGCGGCCACCCGCTTACAAACCCTGATGGATGTGGGGTTGGGCTATGTGCGCTTAGGTCAACCTGCGCCGACGCTGTCCGGTGGGGAAGCGCAGCGGGTCAAACTCGCGTCGGAACTCTCGCGCCGCGCCACGGGTAAGACGCTCTATCTCATTGATGAACCGACGACGGGGCTATCGTTTTACGATGTGCATCACTTGCTCAATGTGTTGCAGCGGTTGGTGGATAAGGGCAATTCGGTGTTGGTGATTGAACACAATTTAGATGTGATTCGCTGTGCGGATTGGTTGATTGATCTGGGGCCGGAGGGGGGCGATCGCGGCGGCCAGATTGTGGCGATCGGCACACCGGAAACCGTAGCGGCTCATCCTGATTCCTACACGGGGAACTATTTGCGATCGGTGCTGGAATCGTCTCGTACTCAATCCTAATGCGATCCAGCCCCTCGCCCCCTGGGAGCGAATCCTGTAGGGGTTTGGAAGCAGCCTGAGCACCTTGCTTGAAAAAGGGGGACTTCTTTCAATTTTCTCGCTTCTAAAGGGGGCTTTTTCGAGGTTCCCCCCTTAAAAAGGGGAGTTAGGGGGGATCGAGCCAGGGGATTCACGAGGGGTTAGCCTTGGGCGAAAACAGCCGCGGCCGCGCCTACGCCCGCCCCTGGGGTAATCTCACAACCGAGATTCTGCAAGGTGGCTTCGAGGGCAGCGATCGCTGTGATAATGTCGCGATCGCAGACAAATCCCAAATGACCAATTCGGAACAGCTTCCCTTTCAGGTGATCCTGTCCCCCTGCCAGGGCAATATCAAATTTTTGATTCATGGTTTTGCGAATCGCCTCCGCATCCACTTGGGTGGGCATCACTGCCGTCACCGCCGGACTCGCGCAGTCATCCGCGCCCAAGGTCGCCAAGCCTAAGGCCTGCACCGCCGCCCGCGTCGCTTTTTGGTGGCGAGCATGGCGGGCGAAAATCGCCTCTAGACCTTCTTCGCGCATCATCTGTAACGCTGCTTGCAGGGCAAAGACGAGGTTAACCGGGGGCGTGAAGGGGGTGGTGTCTTTGGCGGTGGCTTTGCGATATTTGCCCAAGTCCAGATAGTAGCGGGGCAAGGTGGCGGTTTCGTAGGCGGCCCAAGCTTTTGGCCCGACAGCAACGAACCCCAAACCGGGAGGAATCATATAGCCTTTTTGTGACCCGGATGCCACCACATCTAAGCCCCATGCATCAATCGGCACGGAAATCGCGCCGAGGCTCGTGACCGCATCCACCATGATCAACGCTGTGCCGTGTTCTTTGACGGCGGCGTTAATGGCCTCAAGGTCATTGAGAACCCCGGTGGAGGTTTCCGAATGGGTGAGGATGACGGCTTTGATATCCTTGGCGGTGTCGGCTTGGAGTTTGGCGCGGACATCGTCGGGGTTGAGAGGTTTGCCCCATTCGGCGGTAACTTTTTCGACATTGAGGCCGTAGGCGGTGCAGATTTCAGCCCAGCGATCGCCGAATTTGCCATTACAGCAGGTGATGACGCGATCGCCAGGGCTGAGGAAATTAATAATCCCGGCTTCCATCGCTCCCGTACCGCTGACGGTGAGGGCCATCACATCATGCTCGGTTTGGTGGAGCCATTTTAAATGGGCGGTGACTTCCGCTTGGATAGCATTGTATGCACCGCTGCGATGGCCGATGGGGTGCTTGGCCATGGCTTGCAGGACACGGGCGGGAACCGGAGTCGGCCCCGGAATCATCAGCATTTGTTTATCGTTCATAGCGTGAAAGTTAAAAGAAGTGGGGTGCAACCTAAAACCCGCTAAGCGGGTCTATGCTGCTATTGTTCGAGGCTCTGGAACACCTGGGGCAACACATCGTCATCATTGGCCATTGTGCCCACACTATTCAACGACCAGCGATGCTCATAGTCAATATTGGCCTGATTGCAGATGGTTTCAATCTGACGCTGCTGGGCCAACGCTTTGCGAATCGTGATGATCAATTGGTGAATTTGCTCCCGGAGTGCTGGATTTTGATCCACCGCATGAATACTCTGACGCTCCAAGAGTTGGAGCAGCAATTCGTAATGAACTAGTGAGGGTAAGGGGATTTGATCCATGGAGCAGGGGCGGGGCGAAAGGTATAATTATTGTCCCATAGGTGATGATGCGATCGCACTATCTTAACAATCTTAGCGATCTTGGAATAGGGTCTGAATCGCAGCACCGGGATCGGGTTGTTTGACGAGGGATTCCCCAATCAAAACGGCGTTTGCTCCGGCAGTGTGTACCGTGGCAAGGTCAGCCGGGGTATGAATTCCCGATTCACTGACGAGGAGGATATTGCGGGCCGCGATCGCATCCTGACGGGCGGTGATCAAGTCACGGGTCGTGGCGAGATCCACAGAAAAATCCGCCAGGTTGCGATTATTAATCCCCACTAGATTAACCCCATCAATGGCTAAGACGCGATCTAATTCCGCTAAATTATGCACTTCAAGCAACGGGGTCATCCCTAAACTGCGAATAATTTTAACGAAATAGGTCAAATCTTGATCACTTAAAATCGCCGCGATCAACAAAATCGCATCGGCCCCATGCTTACGGGCGAGGAAAATTTGATAGGGGTAGAGGATAAATTCTTTACAGAGGAGCGGGATATTGACCGCCGCCCGGACGAGGGACAGATTTTCAAAACTGCCCTGGAAAAATTCCGCATCGGTGAGCACCGATAAACAGGTTGCTCCCGCATTGGCGTAGGCTTGGGCGATCGCCACCGGGTCGAAGTCTTCGCGGATCACACCTTTGCTCGGTGAGGCTTTTTTTACCTCTGCAATCAGGGCGGGTTGACGGAGGCCATCCCGCAGGGCGGCGTAAAAGTCGAGGGCAGGGGCGACGGATTGGATCTGTTGACGGAGTTTGATCAGGGGGGTGCGATCGCGCCACCGCTCCACCTCTGCCTCTTTATGCCAAACAATTTTTTCTAAAATATGGCGCGGCTCACTATCGGGCCGTCGGGCTTGATAGCAAAGGGGATCAGTATTGACGGACGGACTCGGATTAATGCGGCGAATTTCCATAGGTTGATTGAATATGCAATGGGCAATGGGAGTGATCCCCCCCTGCCCCCCCTTTTTTTAAGGGGGGGTTCTTTGCGCCCCCTTAGGGAGTGATCCCCCCCTGCCCCCCCTTTTTTAAGGGGGGGGTTCTTTGCGCCCCCTTAAAAAAGGGGGCATTCTTTGCCTCCCTTAGAGGGGAATTTTTTGCCCCCTTTTGCAAGGGGGGATGGCGCAGCCGGGGGGGATTCCCTAAGCGACTTTGGCGCGTTTGAAGGCCTCGTCGAGAATTTCCGAGAGGGTGGGGTGAGTGTGGACATTGAAGGCCAACGCTTGGACGGGTTTGCCATCAGCGATCGCATTGGCCGCCTCTTGGATCAAGTCCGATGCATGGATGCCAATGATATGCACCCCCAACAATTCCCCGGTGTCGGGACGATAGATGATTTTGGCGATCCCGTCGGTTTCTCCTTCGGCCAGGGCCTTGGAGTTGCCTTTAAAGTAGGTTTTCGCCGTGGCGATTTTGAAGCCTTCCTCCTCTGCTTTGGCTTGGGCTTGGGGTTCGCTGAGGCCCACATAGCTAATTTCGGGGTGGGTGAAGGCGGCGGCGGGGATGCTGTTGTATTGGATGGTTTTGGTGCGATCGCACATATTCTCAATCGCCACCACCCCCTGGGCCGAAGCCGCATGGGCCAGCATCATCTTACCCGTGGCATCCCCGATCGCATAGAGGTTGGGCACAGGCTGACCGTCGAGGAGCACTTCCATTTTGTCGTTAACATCAATGAAGCCCCGGCGATCGGTGGCAACGCCCACGGTTTCCAGTCCCAAATTTTTCGTGGCGGGAATCCGACCCGTGGCCACCAAGCAGGCATCCACTTCGAGCACGTCGATGGTTTCTTTGGTTTTCGCGTCGGCGAGTTCGATCACCACGGGCGCACCGGGGGTGATTTTCTTGGCGAGCACGCCTTGATAGGTTTCAACGTCGCGGCCTTTGAGGAGGAGGCGATCGGCAATTTTGGCGATATCGGGATCAAACCCCGGCATCAGGGTATCCAAGGCCTCAATCATCGTAATCTCGCAGCCCAGCGCCGAATACACATCGGAAAATTCCAGGCCAATGTAGCCGCTGCCGATAATCGCGATCCATTGGGGCAGGCTTTCGAGGCGCACTGCGTCGTCACTGGTGTAGACGGTTTTGCCGTCGATCTCGATGCCGGGGGGAACGAAGGGGACGGAGCCAGTGGAAATAATAATGTTTTTGGCGGTGAAGAAGCTCTCACTGTTGCCGGATTTTACGCCGACTTTTTGCGGCCCATCGAGGCGGCCCCAGCCTTGGATCGTGGTGACTCCTAAGCGTTTGAGACTGTTGGTGAGGTCGCCACGAATTTTATCAACCAAGTTGGTGGCGTGGTTGGCGATCGCGCCTCGATCAAAACTAACGCTGCTGAGATGAACCCCCATGGCTTCGAGATGGTGGCGATCGCGCAGTTCGCGCACCCGTCCGGAGGCGGCTAATAAGGCCTTGGAGGGAATGCAACCCCGATTCACACAGGTTCCTCCCATGTCGGCGGCTTCGACGATCGCCGTTTTCAGCCCACATTGCACCGCGTGCAGGGCTGCCCCATGGCCGCCAACCCCTGCACCAATAATGATCACGTCATAATCGAAACTCATAGGATCTGTGTTACTTGCTGGTCTACTGGATGCCGGTCGTTGAGCAACGGCAGCCCAACAATTATAAAGGAGAAGCGATCGCACCCCTCAGCGCACCCCCGCGCACCCTGAGGGTCGTCGAAGGGCAAGCAGCCATACTCTTGTAGGGTGGGCACTGCCAGCCCTGCTTTCTCACAAGCCACATCACCATTATCTTTGCCAAATTGCACAACGTTCCCACCTCTCAGGAAACCCCATTGACGCTTTAGGCTGTGGACAAGATTCAATTAGAGTCAACAGGCGTTTTCCCCACCGATGCTTGGGATCGATTTGATCCATTAAATAAAGCATAATCACTAAGGCATTATAAGTTCGTCCTTGAGTAGTTAGAACACCGTTTAAGATATGAGACTTTTGTTTAACCTGTTTGGGTTGGATCAAAATTTCCCGATTCCAAAGTCTCGAATGATGAGCACAGGTATTTCTGATGACTGAAAGGTAGTGTACCCAAGAGACTAAAACTTGTGGACTAATTTGATAGTGCTTGGCAATTCTTCGCTTCACAATATCTTTTTTTAGTGATGAAAGCCAATATGATACTGTACGAAAGTACATTACCTCTACAACGACCCAAAGAGGAGGTAGATCCTCAGAATAATTGTTTTTGAAATGCTCGATAAAGTCTTCAGTAGATTCCTGGACTCGCTGCTTAAGATACTCAATATTTGATTGCCAATAGCGATCAAAAAGCCCTGATTGTAAATGAGCGTGAGCACCAGAATCCATAGAAAGCTCATAGGCGAAATGTCGCCTGATCGAAATTTCGATATGCTCTAGGGCATCTAAGAGGTGAAGTCTAAGTTTCCTATCAAAAGTGTAGAGGGCTAAAATATCAGAAAAACTCGTATTTTCTTTGAATATATGGGTATGATCTCGCTCAAAGGGCAGGAAATATGCTTTCAGTCGATAGTAATTAATCCGAGAAAGAGACTGTTCAGCGTCGTTATGATCAGGAATAATTAGCCCACGCTTTTGCAACAGCGAAATTTGTTCTGCAACAGTTTTAGGAGACTTTGTAAAACGCTGGGACATTATTTAAATCATAAAAATGACCCGCCACTTTGAGGATGTATTTGCATACAAGAGCCTGGGCGGGTTCTATTACAGTCTAGTGTAGCTGGTTGATCTTGGTCTGTCAATCTGCCAAAATCAGCACCAGCAATTCTCAAACCAAGGTGCTTTTTTTGTCGGTTAGACATTGGCGGAGGTCTCGGATGGCGGCGCTGGTGTTGCGTTCAGAGGCGATCGCAAAACAGCGCCTCACCCCCTCAGACACCGGCCAACCCGGAAACAATCGATATTTGAGCCGAGGCAGGGACGCATCACCCCGCTGTTGCTGGAGGGCTTGATAGTCTTGCCAGGTGGCGGGCGATCGCAGCACCGTCCCCGCTGAAAGATACAGTTTTTCGGGTGAAACCACCGTGAGCATCTTGGCCCTCCTGATCCTCGCATTCCCTCGATTGTAATCATCCCCCTTGCCCCAAGACATTCGCGCCTTTGCTCAAACCCAGCCCCGCCTCGCTTGAAAACTATACGGAACAGACCACCTCTTGCTAGGATCAATAGCCGGAACTCCAAACAATCCAGCACCTATGAGCACCCACGATCAGATTCCGGCCCACGGCGGGCATTTAATTAATCGGATTGCCACCGCAGCCGAAGGCAAAGAATTTCTCGAACAAGGCGAAACCATGCCCCGCGTTCAACTCGACGAGCGGGCCTTTTCCGATTTAGTCATGATTGCGATCGGTGGTTTTAGTCCCCTCACCGGCTTTATGGAGCAGAACGACTATGAAACCGTCGTCACCGATATGCGCCTCGCCAACGGTCTCCCCTGGGCAGTGCCTGTGACCCTGTCCGTGACAGAAGCGATCGCCGAACCCCTCAAAGAAGGAAACTGGGTGCGTTTGGATGATCCCAGCGGGCGATTTGTCGGCGTGCTCGAACTGACCCAAAAATACCGCTACAACAAAACCCACGAAGCGGTGAACGTCTATCGCACCGACGAAGACAAGCACCCCGGCGTGAAAGTGGTGTACGACCAAGGACCGATTAATCTAGCGGGGCCCATCTGGTTGTTGCAGCGCGATCCCCATCCGCTCTTTCCGCAGTATCAGATCGATCCGGCCGTGTCGCGGGCGAAGTTTCAAGAGGCAGGTTGGAAAACCGTCGTGGGTTTCCAAACCCGGAACCCGATCCACCGTGCCCACGAATATATCCAAAAATGCGCCCTCGAAACCGTGGATGGTCTCTTTTTGCATCCTCTGGTGGGGGCAACGAAAAGCGATGATATTCCGGCGGATGTGCGGATGCGGTGTTATGAAATCATGATGGATCGCTACTTCCCCCAAGACCGGGTGATTTTAGCGATTAACCCCTCAGCGATGCGCTATGCGGGCCCCCGTGAGGCGATTTTCCATGCCCTGATTCGGAAGAATTACGGCTGTACACACTTCATTGTCGGGCGCGATCATGCGGGGGTGGGGGACTATTACGGAACCTATGATGCTCAGCATATTTTTGATGAGTTTAAGCCGGATGAATTGGGGATTATCCCGATGAAGTTTGAGCACGCTTTCTATTGCACCCGCACGGGTCAGATGGCGACAACGAAAACGAGTCCGAGTGCGCCGGAAGAGCGGGTGCATCTGTCGGGGACGAAGGTGCGGGCGTTGTTGCGGGATGGGAAATTACCGCCGCCGGAATTTTCGCGGCCGGAAGTGGCGCAGGAGTTGATCCGGGCGATGCAGGGCTAGGGCTCGCCGTCAAAATCGGCTTCACGGTGAAAGACAAGGGGCTTTAAGCCCCTTGTTTGGTTGTCGGGATGGGTTACGGGGATTGGGGTTGGGTTGAGACGCGCTCTCGTATAATGTCAGCTTATCGGTATTGGGTTTTTAATCTGTTGAGGATGACCAATTGCTGATAGGCTGATAGCAAAGCATTCGCACATCAGCAGCATAGGTTGGTATGAGATTGGATCGACGTACCTTTTTGCAACAGGTCGGGCTCACACTACTGGCCACTGGAGCAGGCGCGATCGCTCCACCCCCCAGTTGGGCAGCGGCTGCGACAGAATACCAAAAAACCGTCACCGCAACAAATCGCCGCAAACTCGCACTCTTGGTGGGGATCGACAACTATCCCCACCATCCCTCTTTAGAAGGGTGTGGGATGGATGTGGAATTGCAGCGGGAAGTGTTGATCCATCGGTTGGGGTTCCAGCCGGCGGATATTGTCACGATTACGGATCAACAAGGGACACGGGAAAATATTGAAGCGGCGTTCCAAGAACATCTGATCAAACAGGCCCGGGAAGACGATACGGTGGTCTTTCACTTCAGCGGCTACGGGGCCCAAGTCCACCGCGACCCGGAACAAACGATCCTCACTAATCGCCTCGTGTCCGTAGACCGCGAAACCGCCGAAGCGACGGAGGTGGTGGGCAATGGCATTCTCGAAGAAACCCTGCTGCTGCTGGTGCAGTCCCTGGCGACGCGGCGGGTGACGGTGGTGCTTGATACCGCCTATCAAAGTTTTGGGCAGTTGCTCCAGGGGAGTTGGCGATCGCGTGCTCATCCCGATGCCCCCGCCGAACACCCCAGCCAAGCAGAATTAGCAGTGGCGGCACAACTCCAGCAACGCCTTGGCAAAAAAACACGCCTTAGCCATTCCTCAGCATCCCGTTGGGAGCAATATTCAGGGGTGCTCTTGGGCAGTGAAGCCGCCCTCGAAGGCCGCTGGCGGGGCTTTAGTGCGGGCTTATTAACCTATAGCCTCACCCAATGGCTCTGGGAAATGACCCCTTCGCCCACGGTCTTGATGACCCTCAAACATTTAAGCGAAACCCTCGTTCCCATTGCCGATCAACAACCCTACCTGCGGGGCAAAGCCAAGACTCCGCAAGCGGTGCTCCCCTACGCCATTACCCCCAGTGCCCCGACGGGAGGGGAAGGCTATGTGGCGGCGGTAGACCCCAATTCCAACGAGGTGCAGTTGAAATTGGGGGGGATAGTGCCGTGGGTGTGGAATCAGACGGAGGGGCGATCGCGGGTTCGAGTCATTACCAATAGTGGCGAGGTGGGGGGCATTCTCCAGTTGCGCTCAGGCTCGAAACTGACCGCGAAGGCGATGCCCTTGGACAATGAGATCCGTCCTCAAGTGGGCGATCGCGTTCAGGAATGGGTGCGAGCTTTGCCTCGTAATTTGGGGTTAACCATTGCCCTGGATCACAGCCTGCAACGGATTGAACGGGTCGATGCCACCAGCGCCCTCGCCAATATTAAGAGTGTTGCTAATGTGGTGCTCGCCGGGGAGCAAGCGACGGACTACCTCCTCAGTCGGAGCGGTTCTGTAACCCCCGTGGCGATCGCCAGCACCCAAAAAAACCTGATCCAAGGCTATGAACTCTACTCAGCCGGCGGTGTGCCCATCGCCAACACCATCGGCGGGTCTGATGAAGCCGTTAAACTCGCGATCAATCGCTTAGTGCCCACCTTTGCCACCCTCCTCGCTGCCAAATGGTGGCGTTTGTTGGTGAATGCGGGGTCCTCGCAACTGCCTGTCCAGGCTTCCCTACGGTTAATCAAACCCCAGCCCAGTATTCTGGCCGTCCAGAGCACCCGCCGCGCTCGTCAGATCGCGCCCCCCGTGGCGGATCTCACTGCCCAAGCCTTCACCACTCTGCCCCTGGGGGGAATGGTGCAATACCAGATTGAAAACTTTGGTGATCAGCCCCTCTATACGATGGTGGTGGGTTTGGATAGTCGCAGTAAAGCGATCGCCCTCTATCCTCCCGCCACCAGCGATGCATCCCATTGGGTCGTTGAGGCTAACACCTCTCTGACGCTGCCCCACCCCTCGAACCCCTCGACCCTCACCGGCCTAATGGCAGGCACCTCCGGACTCACCCAACTCTATATCATCTGTAGTCGGGCCCCATTCCCCACCATGCGCACCTATCTCGCCCAATTGCCCCCCCCCAAGGGCGACGGCGATCGCTTCATCGAACTCGATAAACCTCTCCCCCTCACCCAAGCCCTCCTCAAAGACCTCCACGCCGCCAGCCAACCCCTCACCCCCACCGAAAACAGCGGCGATCATTACGCCTTGCATGTGGAAGCCTGGGCTGCGTTGCCCTTGGTGTATCAGGTGGTTTAAAGAGCAGAGCGTCCAAGTCTGCCGGAAAATTGGGCTATGGTAAGCGAGGAAGATCATTCCTGCTGTTTTGAATTGCGATCGCCTATGGCTGCCACCGTTGTTGAAATTCTCTCCGCCGACGAAATTCGCCGCACCCTCACCCGCCTCGCCTCCGAAGTGATCGAAAAGGTCGGCGACCTCTCTCGCGTCGTCCTCGTCGGCATCCACACGCGGGGCGTTCCCCTCGCCGAATCCCTCGCCGCCCAAATGATGGCCCTAGAACCCTGCGACATTCCCGTCGGTCAGCTTGACATCACCTTTTACCGCGATGACCTCAGGGCCATCGGCATGCGCACCCCCGCCAAAAGCGCCATGCCCTGCGATCTCACCGATCGCATCGTCGTTCTCGTCGATGACGTGATTTATAAAGGCCGTACCGTGCGGGCAGCCCTCAACGCCGTTGGGGAGTTTGGCCGTCCGGATCGCATCTATCTTGCGGTATTAGTCGATCGCGGCCATCGCCAATTGCCCATCCACCCGGACTTCACCGGGCGACATCTACCCACCTCCTCCGAAGAACAGGTGCGCGTCTATCTCCAAGGCTACGACGGCCACGATGCCGTTGAACTGATCCGAGCGGATTAGTCCACCGCAATCTAGCAATCTTTCTCTCCATCATGCCTATCTTTCGTCACTGGCGACATCCTCGCGTTCCTGATGCGATCGCCCTCTTTAACCTCACCCTCCTGTTTGCGATCAGTTGGCACATTCCTTACTACATCAGTGATGATGCCGCCATTCTGCTCAAATCCGCCCAACAACTGAGCCAAGGTGTCACCCCCTGGCTCCAAAG
Source organism: Spirulina major PCC 6313 (assembly GCF_001890765.1). Classification (NCBI taxonomy): domain Bacteria; kingdom Bacillati; phylum Cyanobacteriota; class Cyanophyceae; order Spirulinales; family Spirulinaceae; genus Spirulina; species Spirulina major. The sequence goes on from NZ_KV878783.1 coordinate 4,082,691, forward strand.
TCTCACCCTTCCGAGCGCCACCGATATCGCCCAAGATACCCAAACCTGGATTGTCTGGTATCCCCCCGGCATGACCCTGCTGTACTACCCCCTCATTGCCCTTGGTCTGCCCCTGGGGATTGCCGCCCGGATTACCTCCTATCTATTTTTGGTGAGTGGGAGTTTAGGCTGGCTTGCGATCGCCAAACACTTCAAAATTCCCCAACCCGTCCAAATCATCCTCGCCTGCACCCTTCCCCTCTACGCCCTCTCCGTTGGCGGAGCCGTGCGCCTCTGGAACAGCGAACTTCCCCCCTTTGGTCTCCTCCCCTGGCTCTACCTCTACGGTTTACACCTCATCGCCCGCTGGCAAGCCCAAGCCGCCTCACTCTGCTTCCGTAAAACCGCCTTCGATATTGCCTCGATCGGCCTCCTTGCCGGCAGCGTCTATTGGCTGAAATATTCTGCGGTCACCGCTGCGTTTGCCCTCTGTATTTATCTCGTCATTGAATTATTTTTCTATCTCAAAACGTCACTAAGCGGGCCACAAAAACTGATCTTACTCACGATCGGTGGATTCAGTTTTGCCATCCCACCCACTCTTCTTTCAGGGATCAACCAAGCCTTAACCCAAACCGTTAACATCATTGAACAATCAGAACTCTCAGCGTTTTCACCGGATCACCCACGCGGCTGGTACATGCTCCTTTTTCTTCTCGCTGTTCCGACCCTCTACCTCTTCCAAGGTATGTTTGTGTGGATGCATTTTGTCTTTTTTAGTGATAGCTGGTTGCCCTTCTTTTCCGATATTGTCTTTCATAATCGAATTATTCCCCTTGCCATTCTCGTCTTGCCCCTGAGTGCTGCAATGGCATGGCTACTATGGCATCATCGCCATCAGTTTAGCCCATCACTCTTAAGGTTTGCTGCCTGTGTGGCCTTTATTCCTCTCTTACCCCTTGCTTACCTCTCCCACCGCATTGGGTACAACTATTTGATGTTTAATCCACGCCATGGATCATATCATTTTATTATCATTGAAATAATTATCTTAACCATTCTTTTGCGATCAATACTCTTGCTCAAAAAACAACGTCAAAAGTTACGAAAACTATCCTGGTTTGTCCTGCTATTTATCATCATATTTCCTAATGCTTTTCATGTCAGCACTTTCGCCAAAGAAAACATTTTAGATCAAAATAATTCTAAATATTTCACCACATCAGAATACCTCTATGATCGAAACATCGCATCGCAAAATATTCCAGGGATTCTTACTGGAATTCAAGATCTAATTCAAAACCCACAACAGGATGTAATTACGCTGGGGCTTGATAATATTAGTGCTTTTTCATCATGGTTATTGGTGGATGGGCGTGTTTTACCGCTGGCCTATTCTGACGAATTGTTCGTAACAACCCATGGACGAGCAATGAGTGTTTATAGCGAAAGTCCGTTTCTGACCTCGGAGCCGTTGCGGGTGGTGTTGGTGGTGTCGCGATCGATTGAGCGCGATCGCCCTCGGTTCCAGACCCTCAAAAACCGCTTTCCCCAAGCGACTGATTGGCAGAAAGTTCCCGATCAACAGTTACCGGAATCCAACGTGGCGATCTACTTTACAGATTTGGTGGTGGACGGTGAGGCTCCGGCGGCGATCAAGTAGGTGGGATGGGTGGGTGAATCATGCATCGAACCATGATTAATTTGCATGATCGAGCCGGGTTTTGCTGCTTTCACTACAAAAAAAATGATCGAGTACCGACACCATGGGGGACATTATCTTGTTCCCTTCTTCGTGACTATGATGCTCCGTCGTTTGTTGAAAGGATTCGGCTCGATTCGCTTGGCAGTGCCGTTGATGGCGGCCATTGTGGTGATTTTGATCGGGGCGACGATGTACGAATCCCAGGTGGGGTCGAGTACGGTGCAAGAGGTGATTTATAAAAGTCCCTGGTTTGGGGCCTTGATGTTTTTGCTGGCTTTGAATTTGGGGGTTTCGGCGATGTCGCGCTATCCCTGGCGGGGGGCGCGGAAGGTGGGGTTTGCCTTGACTCATTGGGGGCTGATTGTGTTGATTGCGGGGGCGGCGGCGGTGATCCATGTGGGGGTGGAAGGGATGTTACTCGTGCGCACGGATGCAAACCCGACGAATCAAATTCGGGTGGAGGGGGAATTTTTAGAGGTGATCCAGCCCGATCAATCCCTGGCGCAGGCGGAGGTAGTGATTACCAATGGGCAGGTGAAAACGCGGCAGGCGGCGGGTTTGGAATTGCTGGATTATCGCGAAAATACGATTAAAACCGTGAGTTTTCAGACGGGTGGCGCTGTGGAGAATCCGGCGGTGCGGCTGGAGTTACGCAGCGATCGCATGGCCCAAACGGTGGATCGCTGGCTGGCGATCGCGCCGCTTCCCTATCGTTCGGTCACGATGGGCCCGGCGGAACTGGCGATCGCCCGCGCTGAGAGCGAGGCCGAACTTGATCAGCTTCTCCATCCCTCCACCGATGCTGATTCTCACCCTTGGGGAACCCTCACCCTCACCACATTGGATCAATCGAACGTGATCGATCTTCAGACGGCGGCCCAGTCGGATCAGCCGATTCGCGTCGGGGATATCACAGCGCAAGTGGTGGCAGTGTTTCCCAATTTTCAACTCAACGGTAAAGGCCAGCCGATCAGCGTCTCGGATGAGTTTCAAAATCCGGCGGTACAGTTGACGGTGCAAGCTCCGACGGGAAAAGAGCGGTGGTTTGTGTTTGCGAAACCGGATTTTCCGCCCGTGCGCACGCCGATCACGACGGGATTCACAGAGAATCTGAGGGTTGATTATGCGATCGCGCCACCCCAACCCCAAGACTATTTCCATGTGGTGATCGGGCCCGATACACAGTGCTATTACGTGGCGAAATCCTCCCAAGGGGTCAAATCCGGGACGTTTAAGCTCGGTCAAACCGTCACCCCCGGCTGGGCAGATTTCCAGATTCGCCTTGCCGATGTGCTCGACCATGCCCAACTACACCGCGAGATTGTCCCCGTTGAAGAGCCGGGCATCGAAGGATCGCCCGCCCTGCGTGTGCGCACGGCGGCAGGAACTGAGGCTTGGTTACCGTGGGGAGAACCGACGGTGATTAACGAACCCGACGGCGGGGAAACCCTGGCCGCCTTTACGCCCAAACTGTTGCAACTGCCCTTTGCGGTGCAGTTGGATGATTTCATCGTCGATCGCAATGAAGGCTCGGAGTCGGTGGCGATGTGGACAAGTCAGATTGAGATTATTGATCCGGCGGCGCAGTGGGTGGAAGCTCGGCGGGTGTGGATGAATCACCCCACCTGGTATCACGGTTGGAAACTGGCCCAAGCCTCGTGGAATCCGGGGGATCTGAAACAATCCACCCTGCAAGTGAAGCGGGAACCGGCGTGGGTGACGGCGTTAACCTGGATCGGGTCGGCGCTGGTGATTAGCGGGATTGCGGTGATGTTCTATGGCCCGGCAGTGGTGAAACAATGGCGGCATACTGAGTCGTCAACCGTTCCCCTCGCGTCAGAGTCTGAGGCGGAATTAAGCAGCGCGATCGCAACACCTGAACCCGTTTCCCCGTCCTAGATAGGCCCTCATCCCCGACCCTTTTTCTATTGGGTGAAAGAATCCGATCACTGCTCTTGTTGAACCTTTCCATTGAACCCATGAAATTTGCAAAATTCCTAATTGGACTCTGTTTAGGCTTAGTTTTGATTCTGGTTCCCGTCAGTCAATTTCCCGCCTCGCCCCTTGCACCGCTGCAAGATTTAGCGGTGCAGTTGGACGGTCGGAAAAAGCCGTTAGATACGGTGGCGCGGGAAACAGTGCAGCAGATCCACGGTCGTACCACCTACACCGCCACCAATGGGGAACGGTTGGACGGACTCCAGGCCTATCTCGCGTTGTTGTTTAACGATCGCGACTGGAACCAAGAGCCGTTTATTCTGTTCAACTATCGCCCGTTAAAAGCAGAAGTGGGGCTAGATCCGGAGCAAAAGTATTTCACCTTTGGGGAGTTGATGCGATCGCGCCTCGGCGGCATCGTCTCCACCGCTCACCAACACCAAGCCCAAGACCAAGACCTGAGCCGCGCTGAACGGGAAGCCCTGCGCCTCGAAGACCGCCTCACCCTGTTGATCGGCACGGTGAGCAGCCAAGACTTGCCCCTCGTCCCCCATCCCAGCGATCGCCACGGTGCATGGGTCGGCATTGCCGACACCGCGACCCTCTATCCTGACAGCACAGCGGAACGAATCACGAGCCTCTACCAATCCCTGCGCCGCAGTTATCGCCAACACACCGACGATCTCGCCAGCCAAGCCCAAACCCTCCACGACACCCTCGCCGACCTCAGCCCGACGGTGTACCCCGACACTGTCCCCCTCGAACGGGAAACCCGCTTTTATCGCCTCCACCCCTTCGCCAAAGCTTGGCGACTCTATGCGATCGCCTTCGTCACGATGTTGCTCGTCGTCCTCACGGGGAAACAGGAATGGGATCAAGGGGCGATCGGGCTGTTCGTGGCGGGGTTAGGGATTCACGGCTACGGCTTTGTGGAACGGATGCAGATCGCCGGTCGTCCCCCCGTGACGAATATGTATGAATCGGTGATTTGGGTCAGTTTTGGGGTGGCAGCGATCGCGCTTCTGTTTGAACTCCGCCACCGCGCCCGCTACTACCTCCTCGCCGCAGCCCCCCTCTCCATCGTCTGCCTCCTCCTCGCCGACAGCCTCCCCGCCGTCCTCGACCCCAGCATCCGCCCCCTCGTCCCCGTCCTGCGCGATAACTTTTGGCTCGCGGTTCATGTCCCGACGATCACCCTGAGTTACGCCAGTTTCGCCCTGGCCTTGGGGTTAGGCCATATCCTGCTGGGGTTCTATCTCTTCGCCCCCCAATCCCCCCGCATCGCCCAACTCAGCAAATGGAATTACGGTGTGCTGCAAGTGGGTGTGTTATTGCTCACGACGGGGATTATTCTCGGTGGCATCTGGGCGCATTTCTCCTGGGGACGCTTTTGGGGGTGGGACCCGAAAGAAACCTGGGCCTTGATTGCGTTGATGTGTTACGTTGTCCCGCTCCACGGTCGTCTCATGGGGTGGCTCGGTTCCTTTGGGTTGGCTGTAACGAGTGTGGTGGGGTTCAATGCGGTGTTGATGGCCTGGTATGGCGTTAACTTTGTCCTTGGAACCGGGTTGCATAGTTATGGATTCGCCACCGGGGGATCGCAGTGGATTGTCGCGGGTCTGGTGGGGATGGATTTGCTCTTGGTGGCGATCGCAGCCGCTCGTTACAAACTCCGCCCGACCCCCGTCCCCACCCCCACCACCGACCCCCATGTCGTGGTGACGAAACCGGATGTTCCCGTCAAACAGTCCTAACCCCCCCATCCCTCTACACTCAGTCTCTATAGTTTCAAAATAGTTTCAAAACACCATCATGGAACGTCGTCAATTTTTAAGCTGGGTCAGCGTTGGGATGCTTGCTAGTTCCCTGCCGATGGTCTTAGCCGCCTGCGGGACTGAAACCACCGCCGACGAACCCAGCCCCGAAGCCTCACCCCCCGAACCCGACATCGACACCACCCCACGGGAGGACGGGTTTCAAGCCCTCGCCACCATCGAACAGGTCAACGCTGAACCCGTGGTGGATAAAACCAATACCGCCGCCTATGTGATGATTTTTCGGCATCCGGATACCGCTGATCTCGTCGCCCTCAATCCCATGTGTACCCATCAGGGCTGCACCGTCAAGCTCGACCCCGACGCGAAAAATTTACCCTGTCCCTGCCATGGTTCCGTCTTTGCCCTGGATGGGTCTGTGACCACTGGGCCGGCGGAAAAACCGTTACCCGTCTTTGAAGTGAAAGAAGAAGATGGCTTAGTTTTGGTTAAGGTCAGTGCTTAGTTTGCTCCAGCTTGCTCAGAAATCATCACCTACAGATCAGAAGCCCCTCGCCTTGTGGGAGAGGGGTTTGGGGTGAGGGTAATGAGTGAACAAGCTGTAGTGCAGGATGACACAATTTAGGGGTTTTTTTGCCGGTGATCTGTTTCGGTAGCGTTAAGATTGGCGGTAATATTCTTCATGTTAATCTGGAGTGATTCCACACCGGAACCATTCATCGCATCTCTTGTTTCAATCTTTGAATCGCTATGACATTATTCACGCCCGACGACGTTTTAGAGCGAATTAAAACCGGTCAATCCCTCCAAAAAGCAGAGCTAAGTCACCTCGATTTATCCGGCTGTACGATTACAGGAGGAGATTTTAATCAAGCTTATATAAAGAGTGGAAATTTTTCAGGAGCGATCGCCTACAAGACCAAATTTACCCAGACGATTCTACATTTTTCAAACTTTGATCATGCCAAGGTTTCAGAATCAGACTTTACCGAAGCGGAATTGAATAGTGCCACTGGTAACGAAGCGGACTTTAGCAAGACTCAATGTGTCAAGAGCAAATTTTATGGCGCGAAGCTCAGTGATTTAAATGCCCAAGGGGCAAATTTTCAGCAGGCCGATTTTCGCGACAGTGCGGCCCCCCGTGGAAATTTCACCCACGCAATCGGCGATCGCGCCCATTTCGGCAATGCCCGGATGACCGCAGCCATTTTTCATCACAGTTCCTTTTGTCGGGCGCAGTTTATCAAAGCGCAACTCGAAGAAACCCAATGGCATCACGCCACCTTAGAACGAGCCAATTTTCAAGAGTCTCGGCTCCGGGGGGCTGAGTTTCTCAATGCCCAATTAATTCAAGCTAACTTTGGCCATACCCATGTCCAAAACGTGAACTTTAACGGTGCGGAATTACTCGAAGCGGACTTTAACCACAGTACGTTGATGAATGTGAATTTTTCCGATGCGGCACTCTATGAGGTGGATTTTGAGGGGGCGCATTTTTGTCAGGTGAATCTAGAAAATGCAAATTTGGAAAATGCAAATTTGGAAAATACGGTGTGGCAAGATGCGATCGATGTGGATTTTTCCACCTGCCATGTGGCTGGGGCAACGTTTACCGATGCGCAAGGGCTGACGGCGGCCCAAAAACAATGGCTGCGGGATCAGGGAGCGACGAATGTACCGCGTTAATTTTCAAGTCTAGAGCGAGACTTTTTCAAGCCGGGGGCAATAATTGCTCAAATAGATCGGTGAGGACGGGTTTCGGGACGGCTCCAACGAGATAGCGTTGAACGCGATGATCCGCACTGAGGGCGGTGAGTTGGGGCACGCCGGTGACCTGGTGGGTTTCCACGAGGTCGATCCATTGGGGGTCGTCGATGTTGAGCATGACGATGTTGATGCGATCGCCGTACTCCGCCGCGAGCGATCGCATCGTTTTCGCCAACCCTTGGCAGGTTCCGCACCAATCCGCGTAGAACTCAATCACCGTCGGCTTGCCATTCTCCATCGCCACAGCGTAGGGAGTCGCCTCCTGAGCCGAGGCTCGCAATGCTGCTAATCCGGTCAGGGATGATGCTGTCGCTGGCCCAGTGCTGAACCAACAGAGCAGGATTAAACCCACGGTTCCCAGGATTGACCCCATTTTTTGCTTCATCATTCGTCCTATCGTGCTCGTGATCATGGCGCTTATCGGAAGTAATAGGCCAAGAAAATATGACCCACTAACATTACTAAAAAGATACTCACCAGAATAATATGAGTCGCCAACCAGAGCGATCGCAAATTCCGAATTAACGGCCCTTTATAGAGGGTTGCGATCGCATCAGGGCCATCTGCCGTTTGCCAGCCAAAATAACGGCGGGGCGATTCTAAAATTCCCGTTTCCGCCACGATTCCAATCAAGGCTGAGAGGGTCACGCCAAAAAAGACCCAGAGGAAAATCGCGTTATAGTTCAACCCTTGCACCCCCACGGTATGCACCAGCGTTGAAGCCAACACCGCCACACCGAGAATAATATGCAGTGTTCGCCACAACATCATCGAGCCGGGAAGCGTGATTTTAATCGGCCAGCCCCGGCCGCGTTTGCGGGCCGTGAAGGCCATTTCAATCACCACAAACAGTAGGGAAATATAGCCGGTGATCTGTTTATATATCTCCCCTTGCAACAGGGCGTGAATATCAAAATAGTCTTCGCGCAAAATGTCAATATATTGCGGACTAAACACAAACGGCAGCAATAAAACCGCAGTGATGAGCGTTAAAACAATTAATTTGGCAAAATTAAGCTTCATGATTTTGGTTGAAAATGCCCTCGGTGTAGCAATTCTCAATGAATGAGGAGTCCACAATTCTTGCCGACAAGGGGCAAAAGCCCCTTGTCTAAGCTTGATCAGCATCTAAACTGCATATAGCGGTTTTCATAAAATTGCGGTATAAAGATCCCCCTCAATCCCCCTTAACAAGGGGGAAGTAGCGTTCTCATCTTTTCGCAATCCGCTATATCAATTACCCTGAAGCCCTTGCTGCAAGCAGATCGCCTTAGCGAGTTAAATGCCGATTAGCGTATTTATCATACAGAACGCGATCGCAAAGAAGAGGAAGCATGATGCCTCCTCTTGTAATCTAATCAATCTGAAATTACGATTCTTCGAGGGGAATATTGATCATCACGCCGCCCATCACATCGCCCATTTCAAACACTTTGTCGGGATAGCGTTCGAGGTGAATGGGGTGGGTATTGTGACAGGTGACGCAGGCTTCAGCAACAGCAACATCTGGATAGAGAGCCGAGAAATACTGTTGACCCGCGATTTCTTGATAGCCTTTGTAGGGTTCACCGGTTTCATTGACAGAATCCATCGCCTCTTTTTCAAAGTCGTTTTTCGGCGCTTGGTTGTCGTTGATGTTCCAGGTTGAAATCAGACCATAGGTGAAGCTGCCATCGCCTTTTTCGGCGGCAATTTCAGACCCTAAGCGGAACATTTGGGCCGGGAGGGGAATCCCGTCGGCGGTTTGCCAACCTTCGGTGGCTTCGACGGTTAACACACCTTTTTCGTTGTCTTTGCCTTCGAGCACTTCAGAACGGTTGACCACATGCCGGGTGTAGGCGGTGCGATCGGCTTCGAGGACGGTATGAATATAGTCCGTGACCATTTCGGGGGGTATGCTTGCGGAGGGTTCGGATTCTGACGCACCACCGCCACTGCTACAGGCCACCGCCGTGATACACACAGCAGCAATCAAGGCGTAAAGGGTGAATACTTTTAAGCGAATCCGTTGTTTCCAATAGTTGATGAATTTGAGCATCGGTGTGATTTCTCCTCTGGTGGATATGAGTGGATATGAATCGAGAGAACCGCGAATGATCGGTGTCACTCTTGGGGTGTTTCAGGGGTGTTTTGACTGGAACGCTGTTGCTCAAAGGCCCGAATTAACTCGAAGGTTTCCATTGCTTGAGTGGGCCGTTGATTAAAGTTGGCTTCGACAAGATCATCGTCAAAGATGCTGTTGTAGGAATGTTCAAGACCATGACAATTCATACAGACATCGCTCACCATGCGATCGCGAGGCAACAGCGTGTAGGTGTTGTTGTGGTTAACGAACACCGTGTCGGTTTCCCCTAGGGTTTGCCGGGGCAGGTGACAAGTTGCACAGGTCACGGCGCTACTGTCCGGACGGGGTAACTCCCCAGCAGAGCTAAATAGGGTGGCGTGGGGTGAATTTTTGTAGTTGTTGGAATGGGTGTCGTTGTGACAGGTGAGGCAGGCATCCACGGCGGCGGGGCGGGTTTGCAGGGCGTGGACATCGTGGCAGGTGTTGCAGTTGAGGGGGCGATCGCTCGCCTCCGCGTGCATAGGAAGCCTCGCCAGTGCCGGAGTCAGGGGGGATAAGCCTTCCTGGAGCCGAATCCCATGCTTACCGAGTAAAAAAGTCTCGGTTTCCGGCTCATGACAGCTTTGGCAGCTTTCATAGCCGGGTGCTGGGACAAACTCTTGAGTCTCCTCGTTTTGATGACAACTCGAACAGTTCACATCGGCGAGGGCGTGGGTGCTGTCTTGCCATTGGGTGGTGATTTCATCGAGTTGGGCTTGGGTGATGGGGGAGGCGATCGCGATCGGGGTGAGGGGTGCGATCGCACTCAGCCCCAACCACAGCATTACCCCACAAAACAGCACACGCATCAGCTTCATGCCCCACCCCCCAAAAACTCCCGGTCTAGATCCGGTGTCGGGGCGCGATCGAGCGTAACCTCCACCTCTAATTCCGGCACTTCTGGCGTAGGCAGCATGAACGGTTGATCTAGATTTTGCGTTAAAAATGCCGTGGAAATTGAGCGATGGTCGTGGAAATTATGACAGCCCGCCGTCCAACAGCCATCGGGTGTAAACCCATCATGACTAGCGAGATCCCCCTGAATAATCCCCTCATGACACGCCATACAGAGATCCGGATGGAGATGCACCCCGCGCCCAAACATTTGGACATGTTCGTTATGGCACGCCGTACAAGTGAGCACATCAATGTCTTCAAGGAGAACCGCCCAACGGGGATCACGAAATTTCTTCACCCCATGCACATCTGCGGCCAATTCCGCCTCATGGCAACGATTGCAATTGTCATTGCTCACCGGCTTAAATCCTTCATGACAAGAGCTACAGGACGCTTCAAAAAGATGGTGTCCTTCCGATGTTTGTCCGGGTAGAAAAATCTGTTTTTGATCCATTGCAAAGGCTGCACCAAACCAAATCACAAACCCCACAATCAGTAAAATAATTGCAGTTCTTGTCTTCAGGAAAGATTGGATTGAGAAGTGCTGTTTCAACCAAGAAATCATCGTCTTTCGATTACAGCAGGAGTAACAGCAGCGTCACGATGCCACCACCCGCGATCAACCCACCAAACAGGCCCCAATTAATCCCAAACTCAGGGACTTCAAGGGGAGATACATCGGGTTCGGGGGAGGGTTCGGGGGAAGGTTCGGGGGTCGGGGCTGGGGAAGGTGACGATTCCGCCGGGGGAGGTTCAAGGGCCACTGCTGCGGCGGAATAATCCGCACCCGCGAGCATCAGTTCAGCGATCGCACCGTAGGCATCCACCCAGGCTTGCTTGACTTCAGCCGTCCAATCGTCTTGGAGATAGTCTTCAAAGGTTTTGAGGAGGGCATTCCCAACGAGGGGGTAATGTTCCGGCAAGGCTCCATATTTAACGTGACGAGCGCCGAGGCCGTGGAGTGCATCCGTGAGGGCATCGGGGTTGCGGAGGTTTTCCACCACCAACACCAGGGAGGCGAGGAGCTTTTTCTTTTGGGCGGCCATGTCGGTGCTGGAAAATAGCGGCGCAGCTTCGGGGTACATGGTCGTCAAGTTGTCATAAAAACTCGTGACGAATGCGTCAGCATTGGGCTTTACTTTTTCAAAACTCTGCTCAAGACATTCAACTTGTAAGGACATTGGCCTATGCTTTTCTCCAAAAAATCTGCTGTTGAAAATCTATTTTTTCAGCCCTAATTGGTTATGACTAAAGCGCAAAAGTTTGTAAAACCCGTATCAAGACATTACTCAATCCCGAAACATGATGATTTCGATCGTTGAGTTGAGACTTTCTTCGCTGAATTGACAAACAATTTTGACTGAATTTAATGATGTACAGAATAAATATCAGTTTTATTCGGTCTTATTTGTGATCACGGCTACAAAAAAACTTTTTTGATGCAATTTTTAAAATTCAAAATGTAATGATTGCATGATGTTCAGGATCGATTCTGATTTTGATGATGCGGTGCTGGGTGTGGCGTTCCTGGTTGACTGACAAAAGTTGATCGCCCTCACCCCAACCCCATGCTCGCTGCGGATTGCCCCGTCGAACTCGGCGATCCGGTCGGCTTCATGACCGGCGTGGTATCTCTGCGGTTAACGATTCTGTCTTAGGAGGCTAATTGGCGATCGCGTTCATCAATATAAACCTCGCCCAGTTCTTGTCCATTCACGGCGATCGCGTCGTAGGTGATTTCCCCCTGAATCGAGAGGCGATCGCCCACCGCCGGCACGGGTTGCTGCGTTAACACCCAAATACTGCCAGACTCGTCTTGCAGTTGATACGCTCCCCCTTGCAAAAACATCGCCCGCTGGGTCACGGTTCCCACGAGGCGCACCGATTGCCCCTGATGATCGGCTTGGATGCGATCAATGGTGGCAGGACTGCCCAAGGGCGGTAGGGTGGCAGGGCAACCCGTGATGCCGAGCATCCCCAGGAATAGTAAAGCAAGTATAAGAAGTTTCGCGTTGGCCATCAGTTTCTCGTACAATCCAAAACTTAAGCTGCTCATTTCCTATCATCCTATGTCGCAGACCCTCGACGGCAAGGCACTCGCCGCAAAACTTCAAGCCACCCTCAAAACCCAAGTCGAAATCATCCAAGCCCAAGGGGGGCGATCGCCGGGGTTAGCGGTGTTGATGGTGGGGGACAATCCCGCCAGTGCGGCCTATGTGCGCAATAAGGAACGGGCCTGCGCCAAGGTGGGGATCACGTCCTTTGGCCGGCATTTCCCCATCACCACCACCCAAGCCGAACTCACCGCCGTCATCCATGCACTGAACGCCGATGAGCGCGTCGATGGCATTCTGGTTCAATTGCCGCTGCCGGATCACCTGGACAGTGTGGCGTTGCTCCATGAAATTGACCCGGATAAAGATGCGGATGGGCTGCACCCGACGAATCTAGGGCGGTTGATTCGGGGTGAAACGGGCCTGCGCAGTTGTACGCCCTATGGGGTGATGGCAGTGTTGAAGGAATACGACATTAATCCAGCGGGCAAACAGGCGGTGATCGTCGGACGCAGCATTTTAGTGGGGAAACCGATGGCGTTGATGTTGCTCGAAGCCAATGCCACGGTGATGGTGGCCCATTCGCGATCGCAGGACCTCGCCGCCCTCACCCGCAGCGCTGATATTCTCGTCGCCGCCGTCGGGAAACCGAAGATGATCACCGCCGATATGGTGAAACCGGGAGCCGTGGTGATTGATGTGGGGATTAATCGCGTTGAGAACCCAGAGACGGGCAAAGGTAAGCTCGTCGGCGATGTGGACTATGGACCCGTGGCGGCGATCGCCAGCGCGATTACGCCGGTTCCCGGTGGCATTGGCCCGATGACCGTGGCGATGTTGCTGCACAATACGGTATGGAGTTATCAGCGGCGGTTTGGGGGGTAGGGGTGAATTGGTATCAGCAATGGGCGCGACCGGTGTTTTTTTCCGGAATGCTGGGCGATGCAGAACAGGTGCATCAGCGCAGTCTTGCCGCGATCGCTTGGCTCGATCGCACCCGGTTCCTGGGCATTCCCGACAGTATTGCCCAATTCTGTCAGTTCCATGATCCGCGCTTAACCCAAACCCTGTGGGGGATTGAATTTCCCAATCCGGTGGGGTTGGCGGCAGGGTTTGACAAAGATGGCGAAGGGGCGGGCCTGTGGGATGCCTTTGGGTTTGGGTTTGCGGAGTTGGGAACGGTGACCTACCATCCTCAGCCGGGCAACCCGAAGCCGCGCCTCTTTCGCCTCGTGGCGGATGAGGCGGTGCTGAATCGGATGGGGTTCAATAATGCAGGCAGTGCGGCGTTGCAAACACGCCTAGCGGAGCGATCGCATCCCTTCTCCATTCCCATCGGGATCAATTTAGGCAAATCGAAAATTACCCCCCTAGAGGCAGCAGCAGCGGATTATGTCGGCAGTTTCGAGCGGTTGCAGGACTTAGGGGATTATTTTGTCGTGAATGTGAGTTCACCGAATACGCCGGGGCTGCGATCGCTCCAAGCCCGCGACCAACTTGAACCCATTTTCGCCGCCCTCCAAACGGCAAATACAAGCCAAAAACCGATCGTGGTGAAGATTGCACCGGATCTCGCCGATGGGGATATTCTCGATGTGGTCGCGATCGCGCAAGACTATGCGATCGCCGGGATCATCGCCACCAACACCACGATCCGCCGCGACCTCACCACCACCCACCTCGCCCAAACCGGCCAAGCCGTCACCGCCGAAGCCGGGGGGATCAGTGGCCGTCCGGTGCGATCGCGCTCCACCGCCGTGATCCGCCTCCTCTGGCAGGAAACCCACGGCACGTTACCGATTATTGGCGTTGGGGGCATTTTCAGCGCCGCCGATGCCTGGGAAAAAATCACCGCCGGGGCCAGCCTCGTCCAACTCTACACCGGCTGGATCTACCAAGGCCCGCTCCTCGTGCGTCAAATCCTCACGGGCCTCCTCGCTCAACTCGATACCCACAACCTCCCCAATTTTGAGGCGGCGATCGGGTCTGAACTCCCCTACCGTTAGCGGTTCTAGGGGTTAACCCCTGGGCTTGGGAGAAATCCCTCCAACTCCTTCATTCCTGGGCCATTTTGCCGGATACTGAAGGCAGCCGGTCCACCCTTGATGACAGACACAAGCCCAGTCTTCGCACCTTACGGCATTAAGAATTCTTAACTGTACATGAGTTGCATCGCCTGTACCCTAGCCTTGTCATCGATGGAACTGAATTGATTGCAGCCAAACATTGATTTTGGTCAATGTACTGTAATCTTCGTTTGACGATCGCAGTCACCCTGGCATTGGACAGGATATATCCGCTGGTTTTGGGATGTAATTCTCAAGGGGAGTGAGCGATCGTATGTTGCCGAAGCGACTGTAGCCGCAAGCCCACGACCCAGGGTGCGATCGCGACCCAAGACAACTTTTTTAACATTGCTCATTTTTTCGATCATTCAATCTCGATAACCACTCATGCAACTGACCAACACCATCAATTTTAAAAATGTCCAGGGGGACATTTTCGGAGGTCTAACCGCCGCCGTCATTGCTCTCCCCATGGCCCTCGCCTTCGGGGTCGCCTCCGGAGCCGGTGCTTCCGCCGGTCTTTGGGGCGCTGTCCTCGTCGGCTTCTTTGCCGCCCTCTTTGGGGGAACGCCCACCCTCATTTCTGAACCCACTGGGCCGATGACCGTGGTGATGACCGCCGTGATCGCCCACTTCACGATCAGCAACCCCGAAAACGGCCTCGCCCTGGCCTTCACCGTGGTGATGATGGCAGGGGTGTTCCAAATGCTCTTTGGAGTCCTGCGGCTGGGGCGCTACATCACCCTGATGCCCTACACCGTGATTTCGGGGTTCATGTCAGGCATTGGGATCATCCTGATCATCCTGCAAACGGCTCCCTTCCTCGGCCAAGCTAGCCCCAAAGGGGGAGTGGTCGGCACGATCCAAAACCTGCCGGAACTCCTCAGCAATATCAATCCGTCGGAAACGATCTTGGCTGCGATCGCCGTCGCCTTGCTCTACGTCACCCCCAAAGCCGTGCGCAAGGTCATCCCTCCGCAATTAATCTCCTTGATTGTCGGTACAGTGGTCGCCTTAGTCTTCTTCCATAACGTGGACATCCGTGTCATTGGCGAAATTCCCATGGGGCTACCCAAGTTGCACATCCCGATGTTCAGCGTCAGTGGTGGTGAATTTCGGCTGATGCTCGTGGATTCGCTGCTGTTGGCGATGTTGGGCTGCATTGATGCTTTGCTGACTTCCCTGGTGGCCGACAGCTTAACCCGTACCGAACATAATTCTGATAAAGAATTGATTGGGCAAGGCTTAGGAAACTTGATGTCCGGTCTTTTCGGTGGGATTGCCGGAGCCGGGGCAACCATGGGAACCGTGGTCAACATCAAAACCGGGGGACGCACGGCTCTATCTGGCTTGACTCGTTCTTTGATCCTGTTTGTGATTGTGGCGATCGCTGCGCCCTTAGTCGCTCCGATTCCCTTGGCCGTCTTGGCGGGGATCGCGATCAAAGTGGGGATCGATATTGTGGACTGGAGCTTCTTGAAGCGGGCCCACAAAGTTTCGCCCAAAGCCGCCTTCATTATGTACGGCGTGATCCTCTTAACGGTCTTTGTGGACTTGATTGTCGCTGTCGGTGTGGGGGTCTTCGTCGCCAACATTCTCACCATTGAACGCTTGACCAAACTCCAATCCCAACGGGTGAAAACCGTCACCGATGCGGACGACGAAATCATCCTGTCACCGACGGAAATGCAAATTCTCGATCGCGCCGAGGGCCGGATTCTCCTGTTCCACCTCAGTGGCCCGATGATCTTTGGGGTCTCGAAAGCGATCGCCCGCGAGCACAACGCCATTCAACAGTACGAAAGCCTCGTCCTCGACCTCAGCGATGTGCCGGTATTGGGTGTGACCTCTTCCCTCGCCATCGAAAACGCGATCAACGAAGCGATCGAGCAAGGTCGCCACGTCTTCATCGTCGGTGCCACCGGTAGCATTCAGCGCCGCCTCGAAAAACTCGGCATCCTGGCCAAAATCCCCACCCATCACCTCGTGATGCAACGCCAAGAAGCCCTAGTGCGAGCCATGGAACTGATCGACATTGATGCGGGTGATGATGTTCTGCAAACCGACGATACTCCCCCAAGCACAACACCGAGCACCGCACCAAGCACTGCAACATGACCCAAAATGATCGACCCAACGTCACCGATTAACGCCAAACTGCGTTAACATCACAACAAAAAAATTACGCCAGATTCGGTCATCATCTCTCAGATTGATGACCGGATTTTTGATCAGGCTACCCATTCCCCCCTTGCCAATGCCCATGACCTCATTCTTTCAAGCCCTACCTAACAGTCCGTTAATTTCCTTCACGCTGTTACTGTTGGTGATTTTGACGATTCCCCCCATCTTTGAACGCTTGCAATTGCCGGGATTGGTGGGGTTGTTGGTGGCAGGGGTCTTTTTGGGCCCTGATGGCATCGGCTTGCTTAATGCCGAAAGTGAGACGATGGAACTCCTGGCGGATATTGGCAAGATTTACCTAATGTTTGTGGCGGGTTTAGAGATTGATCTCGCCCAATTTCGCCGCACAAAAAACCGCTCCCTGGGCTTTGGTTTCGCCACGTTTATCATTCCGATGATGGCGGGGATTCTCGTGGGGCGTGTTGTGGGGTTGGGCTGGAATGCGTCGATTCTGATTGGGTCTCTCCTGGCCTCCCATACACTGCTGGGCTATCCGATCGTGAATCGGTTGGGGGTGGTGAATAATGAGGCGGTGACGGTGACGATTGGGGCGACAATTTTCACGGATATTTCGGCGTTGTTGGTGTTGGCGGTCTGTGTGTCGGTGCATGATGGGGATTTTTCGGCGGCGAGTTTAATGTCGCAGTTGGTGGCGTTGGGGGTTTATGCGGCGATCGTTTTATTTGGGTTTGATTGGGTGGGGAAGGCGTATTTTCGCCGCACGGGGGATGAGCAGAGTAATCAATTTCTCTTTGTGCTGTTGGCGGTGTTTCTGGCTTCGGTGGGGGCGCAAATTGTCAATGTGGATAAAATCGTCGGGGCGTTTTTGGCGGGTTTGGCGGTGAATGATGTGGTGGGTGGTTCGCCGGTGAAGGAAAAGGTGGAGTTTGTGGGGAGTACGCTGTTTATCCCCTTTTTCTTTGTCAATATGGGCTTGTTGTTGAGTCTGTCGAGTTTGGCGACGACCTTGACTTCGGAACTGGCGCTGACGGTGATGATGGTGGGGGGGTTGATTAGCTCGAAGTTTTTGGCGGCGTTGGTGGCGAAGTTGCTCTACCGCTATTCGTGGAATGAGATGATCACGATGTGGTCATTGTCGCTGCCTCAGGTGGCGGCGACGCTGGCGGCGGCGTTGGTGGGGGTGACGGTGGGGGTGATCAATATATCGGTGTTTAATGCGGTGATCGTGATGATGTTGGTGACGGCGATTTTGGGGCCGGTGCTGACGGGGCGGTTTGCGCGATCGCTGACGGTGACCACTGCTTTAGAAACGGTGGATCTGTCGGTGTTGAATGAGGAAATGCCGATCGCTCGCCCGGATCAGTCGGAGCGGTTTACGGTGTTGATCCCCATCTATAACCCCTATACCCAGCGTTATCTGATTGAAATGGGGGCGTTGTTGGCGAACCGTGAGCAGGGGTATATTGTGCCGTTGGCGATCGCCAAAGCCTCGGTGCATATGGATGATCCGCAACTGAATGCGATGGTGCAACGCTGCGCTCACCTCCTCGAACGGGCGATCGCGGTCGGCGAAGAATTCAACGTCGCATCCCAGCCCCGGATTCGCATTGATGATGACATTGCCCACGGGATCAGCCGCGCCGCCCGTGAGGCCAACGCGAATTTAATCGTCATGGGCTGGAGTCCCACCACAAGCCTCCAAGCCCGCCTCTTTGGCACGGTGATTGACAATGTGTTTTGGTCGTCCCATTGTCCGGTGGCGGTGATGCGCTTGCTGGATGAGCCGGTGAATCTCCATCGGATTTTAGTGCCGGTGAAAAATATCACGCCCCAGGCGTTGCAGACGGTGCGGTTTGCCCAATGGTTTGCCGAAACCCACGCCGCGACGATCACCGTGCTCCATGTGTGCGATCGCTTCGCCACCCAGCCAGAAATCGAGCAGTTTCAAGACAAACTCGATCAATTTATCGCCCAATCTGCCACCTCCGTCCCGATCATTCCCAAAGTCATTTGCCAAGACAATATTGCCAAGGCGATTTTGCACCAAGCCCAGTCCTACGATCTGGTGCTGCTGCGATCGGTGCGACGGCGGACGGTGGGCGGTTTAGCCGTCAGTGATGTGACCACGGCGGTACTGTCTAAACTGGACTGCTCCCTGGTGCTGTTTGGTGATACGACGTGGAAACCCAGTGACTTCAATGATGTGGAGGCGAATTTCATGGCGTAGGGTGCGATCGCTCAAGCCCTAACCCATCCCCAATGTGGATACATAACCCAAAATGATCAACAGCAGCGAGCGAGAAGCTCGCGCTACAGGGGCTGATCGCCAGCGCGTTATCGTTATAATTGATTACAATCTGTGCCCGGATCACAACGCCAATGGTTGCCCCTACCCTCCGCTGGACTACCCGAGACTTGACTGCCATGCCCGACGATGGGGGTTGGAAACGCTACGAAATCATTGATGGAGAACTCTACGTGACCCGCGCCCCCCATATTTGCCACCAAAATGTCAGTGGCAATCTTCAGTTTGAGTTGGAATCTTGGTCACGCCAAACCAAATTAGGTAAACCCGTGAGTACACCCGGTGTCATTTTTTCGCCTTATGAGGCGGTGATTCCGGATCTGGTCTGGGTGAGCAATACCCGTCTAGAGAACGGTCTGGATGAATCGGGGCATTTTATCGTTGCTCCGGAGTTGGTCATTGAGGTGCTTTCGGCAGGGCCGCAAAATATCCAACGAGATACGGAAATTAAGCTCAAGCTTTATTCTCGCTATGGTGTGCAGGAATATTGGATTGTTAATTGGCGATTGAAAACGATTGAGGTTTATCGGCGGGTGGCGGCACAGCTTGAGCGAGCGGCCACCTTGGGGGTGGGGGATCTGCTCACGTCGCCGTTATTGCCAGAGTTTGCCGTGGCGATCGCACCCCTTTTTGAGGGATAGCCTCTTGCTCCTGTGGCGATCGCTCCAGTCAATCAGACACGAGGCATCATGGGATCGGGAGGGGCGATCGCTGACAGTTCGATCGATAAATCGTCCGGATTCCCTCAGGATTCAGGGCCGGAGTTCTTGGGACTGGGGAGGAATTTGATAGAATTCGGGTGGAAAATGCAGCCTGAATGGATACAGGATCAATTCTACGCTGTATTCCAGGATGGATTGCCCCAGGAAAACAAGACAAATCACTCCACCCTGATCCCGAAATTCTCACAACAAGTACAGGAGTAGTTATGCGTGCAGTGCTGATGGCAGGTGGTTCGGGCACACGACTGCGCCCCCTCACCTGTGATCTCCCCAAACCGATGGTGCCGATCGTCAATCGTCCCATTGCTGAACATATCATCAACCTGCTGAAGCGGAATGGGATTACCGAAGTCATTGCCACGCTGCACTATCTTCCGGACATCATGCGCGACTATTTCCAAGATGGCAGTGATTTTGGCGTACAAATGACCTATGCCGTGGAAGAAGAGCAACCCCTCGGCACCTCTGGCTGTGTGAAGAATATTGAAGAATTGCTCCACGATACGTTTTTGGTGATCAGTGGCGACAGCTTGACGGATTTTGATCTGCGAGCAGCGATCGCCTTCCACAAAACCAAAAACGCCAAAGCCACGATCATCCTCACCCGCGTCCCCAACCCCATCGAATTCGGCGTTGTCATCACCGACAGCAACCACCGCATCACCCGCTTCCTCGAAAAACCCGCCACCAGCGAAATCTTCTCCGACACCGTCAACACCGGTACCTACATCCTCGAACCCGACGTTCTCCAATACCTCCCCCCCAACGAAGAATCCGACTTCTCCAAAGACCTCTTTCCCCTCCTCCTCGCCGCCGGAGAACCCCTCTACGGCTACATCGCCGAAGGTTACTGGTGCGATGTCGGCCACCTCGATGCCTACCGAGAAGCCCAATACGCCTGCCTCGAAAAACGCCTCACCCTCGACTTCGACTACCCCGAACAGTCCACCGGCCTCTGGGTCGGACAAAACACCTACATTGACTCCTCCGCCCGCATTGAACGCCCCGTCCTCATCGGCCACAACTGTCGCATTGGCCCCCGCGTCCACATCGAAGCCGGAACCATCCTCGGCGACAACATCACCGTCGGAGCCGATGCCAACCTCAAACGCCCGATCATCGCCAACGGGGTGATCATCGGGGAAGAAGCCCACCTGCGGGGCTGCATTATCTCACGGGGCACTCGCGTCGATCGCCGCGCCCACATCCTCGAAGGTGCCGTGGTTGGCTCCCTCTCCAGCGTTGGCGAAGAAGCCCAAATCAGCCCAGGGGTTAGAGTTTGGCCCAGCAAAAAAATCGAATCCGGAGCCATTCTCAATATCAATCTCATTTGGGGAAATATGGCCCAGCGCAATCTCTTCGGTCAGCAAGGCGTTTCCGGCTTAGCCAACATTGACATCACCCCCGAATTCGCCGTCAAGCTCGGAGCCGCCTACGGGTCAACCCTAAAGCCGGGAGCGATGGTCACGGTGTCACGGGATCAACGGGCCATTTCGCGCATGGTGAGCCGATCGCTGATCGCCGGTCTCATGTCTACCGGGGTCGGCGTGCAAAACCTCGAATCCACCGCCATCCCCCTCGCCCGCACCATTATCCCCGCCCAAAACGTGGAAGGGGGCATCCATGTGCGCCTCCATCCCGATCGCCCCGATTCAATTTTGATCGAATTTTTTGACCGCAAAGGGATCAATATTTCCAAAGCCAAAGAGAAAAAAATTGAAGGGGTCTATTTCAAAGAAGATCTGCGCCGGGTGGCGATCTCGGAAATTGGCACGATGAGCTACGCCTCCCAAATGCTCGAAGCCTACAGCCAAAGTTTTGAACGGCAGCTTAATGTGGAAGCGGTGCGGATGAGCCGGGCCAAGGTGGTGATTGATTATGTGTATGCGGTGTCGGGGGCGATTTTGCCGCGTCTGTTGGCGAAATTTGGCTGTGATGCGGTGGTGCTCAACGCGAGCTTGAATCAAACGGCGGTGTCGAACGAGAGCCGCGAAGGGTTGTTAATGCAGTTGGGCCATGTGGTGGAGGCGGTGAAGGCTAATTTTGGGGTGCAGGTGTCGGCCAATGGCGAGCAGTTTATTTTAGTGGATGAGGGGGGGTTGCCGATTCGGGGTGAAACCTTGACGGCGTTGATGGTGGATATGATGTTGACGGCCTATCCACGTAACAAAATTGTGATGCCGGTGCAGGTGTCGAGCGCGGTGGAACAAATTGCCCGCCGCCACGATGCCCAGGTGATCCGGACGAAGGCGAACCCGACGGCGTTGATGGAAACCTGTCAGGCGAATCAGGGGGTGGTGCTCGGTGGTAGTGGTGAAACGGGGTTTATTTTCCCGCAGTTGCATCCGGGGTTTGATGCGATGTTTTGTATTGCCAAGATGATCGAGATGTTGACGGTGCAGGAGCGATCGCTCGAACAAATTCGCGCCGAACTGCCGCGAGTTTGGTACAAGTCCTATACGATGCGTTGCCCCTGGACGGTGAAGGGGGCGTTGATGCGGCATTTGGTGGAGACCCATCCGGCGGAGGAGTTGGAGTTAATTGATGGGGTGAAGATTATTAATCGCCAGAATGACAATTGGGTGCTGATTTTACCCGATGCCGAGGAGCCGATTGTTCATCTTTATGCCAATAGTGAAGACCGGGATTGGGTGGATTTGACCCTGAAGGAGTATCGCCACCGGGTGCAGCAGTTTATTGACCACGAGCAGGGGACGGAGATGATGAAGGTGTGATCGGGGTGATGGATGAGTATTTTTGATCTAATGAGGGGCGATCGCTGCGCTACACTGAAGAGAAATGATGCCCATCGCACCGCGCACTCCTAAAATAGGATGAGGGCGTTTCTCCCTGCTGATCATGTTGAGGATATTATGAACAGTTGTATTTTGATGGCGCAAATTGTCCAAGCTCCGGAACTACGCTACACCCAAGATAATCAGCGTCCGGTGGCTCAAATGTTGGTAGAGTTCCCGGCCTCGCGGGACACCGATCCACCCAATCGGATTAAGGTGGTGGGCTGGGGCAATCTGGCGACGGAAATTCAAGAGCAGTATCAGGTGGGCGATCGCATCATCATCCAGGGCAACCTCCGCATGAACACCATCGACCGTCCCGACGGGCTGAAGGAAAAACGCGCTGAACTGAGTGCCTCCCAAATTTTCAAACAAGACGGTGCGTTTGTGGCCAGTGGCAGCGATCGCCCCAGTAACGTCGTGTCGATGGAAAACTACAGCCGCCCCCTCAATAGCCCGCCTTTGCCTAGCCCTGCTCCCGTTGCGCCCCCTGCCCCGCTGCCCAATTCAGAACCGCAACCCCTGTCCAATGACGATCTAGACGATATCCCCTTTTAACATCGGAGCCTCGCCCCTATGATGACCTTCTTGATCACGGCATTGATCACGACCATTAGTTTAGTGATTATTTCTCACCTGCCCTTGGGAATTGAAATTGACGGCTTTAATAAGGCGTTAATCGCGGGGCTGGTGTTTGGGGTTTTGAATGCGATCGTCGCCCCGATTCTTTTAACGTTGGCCCTACCCGTCACGATCTTGACCCTCGGTCTCGCCTACGGGCTAGTGAGATTTATCGTCAATGTGATTATTTTTGCCCTCGCTGCTCAGTTAGTCGAAGGGTTTCGACTGAAAAACGGCATCTGGAGTGCGGCACTCGGCGCACTGATCTTAAGCCTCTCCAATTCAATTATTGGCAACCTGATCAACAATCTCCTTTAATCCGTCGCCTCAGAGACTATCGTAAAAGTCGAATTTTAGAGATCAAGCACGCACCTAAGAGGCTGTTTAAAAAGGGAAATTCGAGCGGGCTGAGCCTGTCGAAGCCCGGTCGCTTACCCTAATCCCGACGGGAGGCTTCAGGGGCGCGATCGCACCTCTAAGCGGCCGTTGTTAGGGTAGACCAACGCACGGTCAACCCAGAACGGGGATGCAATGAGGGAATGCGATCCAAGCTCAGGTCTTGGTTGGGTAGGATCTCCCAGTGATAGTGGCGCAACAGTTGGGCGGCGAAAATTTTCATTTCCATTTGTGCAAAGGCTAACCCTAAACACACCCTGGGCCCACCGCCAAACCCCACCAGGCGGAAGTCGCCGGGCTTGGCTTGGGGGTGGTCGGGGTTGAAGCGATCGGGGTCGAAGTGGTTGGGGTCGGGGTAGTAGTCGGCGAGTTTGTGGGTTCCGTCGATGCGGTAGAGGACTTGCCACCCGGCGGGAATGTGGTAACCGTTGAAGTCAAAGGCTTTGACGACACCGCGAAAGCCGCCCGCGATGGGGGGATAGAGCCGCTCAATTTCGGTTAAGACTTGCTCAAGGTAGGGCATGGTTTTGAGTTGGGCGAGGTCGAGGGGGCCTTGGGCGGCGAGGGTCTGTTGTTCGGCGCGGGCCCGATCGCACAGGTCTCTGTTTTGCCCCAGGGCCATGATTAAGGAGGTGAGCATGGAGGTGGTGGTTTCGTGGCCGGCAAAGAGCATCAGGATGGCTTGGGCTTTGAGTTCGTCGAGGCTGAGGCGATCGCCGTTTTCGTCTGTGGTTTGCACCAAAAGGCCGAGGGCATCGGTGGTGGGGGTTTGGTAGCGGTCTTGGATGGCGTGTTCGAGGTGGGCGAGGATGCGATCGCGGGCCCGAATCGCCTTGCCAAAGGTGGTCCACGGGAGGTTAATCGGCACGGAAAAAAGACCGGCGGATAGTGCTTTAAACCATTGGGAAAGCTGGGCGGTTTGATCACCGGGTTCACTGCCGAGGAGGAGGGTGCTGGCGATCGCAAAGGTCATCTGTTTGAGTTCATCCAACATGGTTGCCTCGCCCCGCGTGACCCAGCGGTCAAGATAGCGGCGACAGGTATCGTTCATGGTGGTGAAATAGTTGGCTAAGGCGGGGCCATGGAAGGCGGGCATCAGTAGTTTCCGGTTGCGGCGGTGTTCTTCTCCTTCCATCAGAAACAGCGATCGCCCCAACAGGGTTTTAAAGGTGTCGGGCCACCCCTCCCGCCAGGAAAAATACTCCATGTGAGTCGATAAAATAAACCGATTCGCCTCCGCACCCACCATGATCACCGTGGGGCGGTTGAGAATCTGCGTTTTGAAAATGGGGCCGTACTGTGCTTGGCGTTTCAGGGCAAAGTCGCGATCGCGCAGAAACTGCACCGTTTCACCAATGAGGGGCAATCCGAAAGAACCGGGCGGCAATGGGTTAGAGGTCATCAGGTTAAACCATAACAGAATCATGTTTCTTTAACGTAACCGCCGCTGCCCTTGACTGTCCCATGTGGTTGCGTCAAGGTAACAGATCCAGTTTCACGGGTGAATCGTGCCGTCGGCAAGGGTTGCCCCGCAGAGATTAGCCTCGTCAAAACAGGCGCGATCGCACCGGGCCCCGGTTAAATTTGCGCCGCTGAGATTGGCCCCGCTGAAGTTGGTGTCTTGGAGATTGGCCTCGGTGAGGTTCGCCCCCATTAAATTCGTATGTTGCAAATCCGCCCCGCTCAAGTTCGCCCCGGCTAAATTCAACGTCGCCAGATACAGCCCACTCAACAACGTCCCCTGCAAATCCACCCCCGGCGCGATCAGATAGGCCCCGGCGGCGATCGCATCATAATCCGGTGGAAATTGAGTGCGGCAATTGCACAGTGAGCCTTTGAACACCGCACCCTCAAGGAGGGTATCCCGCAAATCCGCTTCATAGAGATACGCCCGGCTGAAATTCGCCCCCGAAAGATCTGCCCCGGCAAAATTCGCCCCCATACAGCTTGACCCCAGCAGCGTCGCCCCGGTCAAATTTGCCCCACTCAGGTCACAGCCCAACAGTTTAGCCATCACCAAATACCCTTCACTGAGTTCCGCCCCCATCAAGCTGGCCAGATTTAACACCCCATAGCTGAGGTTAGCGCGAGTCAACTCCGCCATACTCAGATCACTTTGGCTCAGGTTCGCCTGTTCAAAATTCGCCCCGTCTAGGATTGCACTATTGAAGCTCGTGTTATTGAGTTCGGACTGTTGAAATAAAGCCTCCGTGAGGTCTGCTTGGATGAAGGCGCTGTGGGTCAGTGTGGTATGGCTGAGGTTAATCTGGGGCAGCGTTAAGTCACAAAAATCCCGTTCTCCGTCGGCGTAGCGTTGCAAAAGCGTTTGGCGATTCATGAGCGTTGCAGAATACCGATTGCATGGGCGAAAGAGGGGCAACCCTGGCGTTGAACCTAGTGTAGTCTGTCTCTTGGGCAAAGTTATCAAAAATCTACTGTACAGTAGGTCAGGGCTGACCCCGTAAGGTTGTGCTGTCCACAACTCCACCTCCAAGGGGATGGGGTTTTTCGGAGGAAGATCATGAAACCATCCATGACCCACTATTTTGCTGTCTTGCGTCGGTTTTTGCCGCGGCCAGTGTCTATTGAGCAGGGCCGCAACCTCCATCGGGAATTGACCGTAGAGGCGACCTGGTCAACGAATTTTGTGGTGCTGATTATTAGTTCCTGTGCGATCGCCACCTTCGGCCTGATTAGTAACAGCACGGCGGTGATTATTGGGGCGATGTTGATTGCGCCGTTAATGTTACCCCTGCGGGCCTTTGCGTTTGCGGCTCTAGAGGGGGATCTGGATCTGTTGAAGCGATCGCTGTTTTCGATTGTGGGGGGGACGTTGTTGTCCGTGGGGTTGGCGATGGTGATTGGCCTCGTCACGCCGATTCCGTCCTTTGGTTCAGAGTTTCAAGCCCGGGTGCAGCCCAGTTTAGTGGATTTGGGGATTGCGCTCGCCGCTGGGGGAATTAGTGGCTTTGCCAAGGTGCGCGATAGCATTAGTGATGCTCTGGCGGGGACTGCGATCGCCGTCGCCCTCATGCCCCCGATCTGCGTCGTTGGTCTGTCCATCGCCAAAGCCTTCGATACCCCCAGCTTTTGGGTCTTCAGTCAGCAAGCCATGCTTCTTTATCTCACCAACTTACTGGGGATTGTGCTTGCCTGTATGTTGGTCTTCATCCTGGCGGGTTATGCCGAAGTGAGCCACTCAATTACCTGGGCGATGATTTCCGTGGCGCTCTTGTTCATTCCCTTGGGGGCAAATTTTATTTCCCAAATTCGTCAAGCCCGCGTCGAAGACTACATTCGCACCCTGGTGGTTCGCAACACCGTCACCATTGGGCAGCAGGATGTCACCCTCGTCGATACGCGGATTGATTGGGGGGCCAAGATTCCCATCGTCTATCTCAATGTGCAAGTGTCGAGTAATGTTGTCGAGGGCATCACGGCGAAACAGGTGCAGGAGGTGCAACGGTTTATCAGTCAGCAGGTGGGCCGTCCGTTGAAATTGGTGATTTTTGTCAGTCGGGGGCAAACCGTCACCGAAGACGGCGTGAACGAAGCGATCGAAGATGCGGCTCCGTCGGCCATTGATCGCGATCGCCCCCTCATTCCCGACTCTAGACCTCTACCCATCCCATCCCCCAGCCCCGTAACCGAGATCCTCATCCCGGAAAAATTCGCCGATCCATCCCTGCCCACCCTGCCAGAGTCTGACCCAGACAGTCCCCCCGCTGAGGAGAACTAACCACCACCCGCGCCAGTTTGGGCCGATCCCCTCCTTTGCGGTAGATTAAGGGACGTTCTTATCGTGGTGTGGTCATGTTGCCTCAACGCTTAACTGCGATCGCCCGCCGTCTCGATCACCTCAATGAATGGGTGGGGCGGTTTGCCACAGGCCTAGTATTAATCATGGTGGGGGTGGGGGTGTGGAATGTGGTGGGTCGCTACCTCGGA
Source organism: Spirulina major PCC 6313 (assembly GCF_001890765.1). Lineage (NCBI taxonomy): Bacteria > Bacillati > Cyanobacteriota > Cyanophyceae > Spirulinales > Spirulinaceae > Spirulina > Spirulina major. The sequence goes on from NZ_KV878783.1 coordinate 4,109,908, forward strand.
CGCTTCATCGGGCAAAACCTCACCTCCAACGCCCTGATCGAAATTCAATGGTATCTCTTCGATCTTGTCTTTCTCCTCGGCGCAGCCTACACCCTCAAACACAATGACCATGTGCGCGTCGATGTGCTCTCCAAACGCTGGAGTCCGAAAACCAAAGCCTGGGCCAATGCGATCGGAACGGTGGTTTTTTTAATCCCCTTTTGCCTATTGGTAATCTATTTTTCCTGGTCAACAGTGGTCAATTCCTGGGCCATTTGGGAAATGTCCCCCGATCCCGGTGGTTTACCCCGCTACCCGATTAAAACCATGATTTTAGTCAGCTTTGCCCTGTTAATCATTCAGGGATTGGCCGAATTATGTCGTGCGATCGCCGTCATCCTCACCCCGGAGAATCACCATGGGCTATGACTGGCTCGGCCCCGCTATGTTCATCGGTGCGCTCAGCTTCCTCGCCCTGGGCTACCCCGTCGCCTTCTCCCTCGGTGGCGTAGCGATTTTATTTGGTGCGATCGGCATCGGCTTAGACCTCTTTAACCCCATGCTCATGGCCGTCATGCCCCAGCGCATCTTCGGCATCATGGCCAACTATACCCTCCTGGCCATCCCCTATTTCATCTTCCTAGGGGCCATGCTCGAAAAAACCGGCATCGCCGAACGCCTCCTCGAAACCATGGGCATCCTCTTCGGTCGGCTCCGAGGTGGACTCGCCCTCGCCGTCGTCGTCGTTGGCGCACTCCTCGCCGCCTCCACCGGCGTGGTCGCCGCCACCGTCGTCGCCATGGGCTTAATCTCCCTACCGATCATGCTGCGCTACGGCTACGACAAACGCCTCGCCACCGGCATCATCGTCGCCTCCGGAACCCTCGGCCAAATCATCCCCCCCAGCGTCGTCCTCGTCGTCTTGGGGGATCAACTGGGCATTTCCGTCGGGGATCTCTTCATCGGCTCCCTGATTCCAGGGGTGATGATGGCGGGAGCCTTCGCGATCTACGTGTTGATCCTCGCTTGGGTGCGCCCCAGCCTCGCCCCCGCCCTGCCGGAATCCGTGCGCACCTTCGCCCCAGGGGAACTGTGGGCACGGGTGGTGAAAGTGATGCTGCCGCCCTTGGGGTTAATTCTGTTGGTGTTGGGGAGTATCTTTTTCGGGTTCGCCACCCCCACCGAAGCCGGAGCCGTCGGGTCAGCCGGGGCAATGCTCCTCGCGGCGTTGAATCGACAACTCACCTGGAACACCGTGCGGCAGGTGTGTGATGCTACCCTCCGGATCAGCAGCATGGTGATCTTCATCCTGATCGGTTCGACGGCCTTTAGTTTGGTGTTTCGAGCCTTGCATGGCGATCGCTTCATGTTCGACCTCCTCTCCAACCTCCCCGGCGGTCAATGGACATTCCTCGTCGTCAACCTACTCACGGTGTTCATCCTCGGCTTTTTCATCGACTTCTTTGAAATCGCCTTCATCATCGTCCCGATCTTCGCCCCCATCGCCGAAGCCCTGGGAATTAATATGCTCTGGTACGGGGTCATCCTGGGCGCAAACCTCCAAACCTCTTTCCTCACGCCCCCCTTCGGTTTCGCCCTCTTCTACCTGCGTGGCGTTGCCCCCGAAACGGTCAGCACCCAAGATATCTATCGCGGCGTGATTCCGTTCATTCTGCTGCAACTCCTGGTCATGGTATTAATTATTCTCTTCCCCGCCCTCGTCACCTTTTTACCCACCCTCGGCAGCGGCTAACCCTCGCCCGATCCTTACCGTAGTCACAGGGCTTGGTTGCCAAGCCCTAGGTTGCGCTGAGTTGTCTTTTCTAGCCTGGATTATTCATGACAACTTCAAAAAATCGCTGAAACCCAATTCAGGCAAGCAATCCAGCAATTTCCTCAAAAAACATTCTGTTTTTGAGCTGTCCAGCCATCAAGGATTACAGCAACGGGTGAATCATTCAGGTTAGGACATTCAGCCCCTCTGAATTAAACTCAGCACATCATTAGAACCCACCCCGTGCTCCGCGCACCCCTCCCTGGAGGGGATTCCTTACCAAAAATCTCCTCCAGGGAGGAGTACCCCGCAGGGGGGGAGGTGCGTTTATGATTCGCCCCGTCCCAACGAAATTGTCATGAATAATTCAGGCTAGAACACACCGAGATCGTGGAAGTGGCGGCGGGTGAGTTCGAGGCGGGCGGCTCCGTCTTCGGGGCGATTGATGTTGATGTTGGTGGCAAAAAAGTAGACCTGATCAGCGGTTTCAACGTAGCCCACATACCAGCCGATATTTTGGATCGCATTATTGCCGAAGCCATACCAGCCGGTTTTGGCGTGGATGGTGTAGGTGGGGGTTTTTTCGACGATCATGATGTCCTTGACGAGGGTTTGCGATCGCACGGAAAAGGGCAATTCACCCCGATACAATTGCCGCAGAAAATCAATCTGCTCCTGTGGGGTGATTTGTAAGGTGCCATCGAGCCAAAATTGATCAATTTTGTCAGGGCCACCGATCGCCTCATTGCCGTAGTTCGTCGCATCGATCCATTGCTGCATTTGAGCATGGCCCGCGCGACGGGCGAGGACTTGGTAGAACCAGACCGCCGAAATGCGGAAGGCTTCCCGGAGGTTGAGGTCACGGTTCCAGGTGGGGAGGTCGCGGGGGATGCCGTCCCAGGTGAGGATCGCGAGGTCGTTGGCGATCGCACCCGTTTCCAACGCCACGAGGGAGTTAAAAATTTTAAAGGTGGAGGCGGTGGGGAAGGCGGTGGCGTTGCGTTGGGGGTTGTGGTGCAGGAGGCGATCGCCCGCCAAATTCTCAATCAAAATCGATCCCTCAATCCCCAATTCCCGAAAATGCCGCCCCGTGTCGCGGGTTTGGGGGTTGCCAATGCTAGGGGAGTGGTGGGGATGGGCGAGGCTAGCGGCGGGACTCAGTCCCTGGCAAGCAACAGCCGTGAGGAATGCGATCGCGCCCAGCTTCAAAACAAATTTCATCATGATCTCTAGTTATCTCCTAAATGAATGCCCTCATCCCAAGCCCTCCTCCCACGGGAGCTACCGCTTATACATAACGCTCAATTCTTGACCTAGCTTGTTTGATCCCCCTCAATCCCCCTTAAAAAGGGGGACTTTTTTGGATTTCCCCGCTGCCCAAGGGGGCTTTTCCGAGTTTCCCCCCTTAATTAAGGGGGGTTAGGGGGGATCGAGCCAGGATGTTCACCTGAGATCGACTTATGTATAAACAGTAGCCCACGGGAGAAGGGAGTCAGAAGCCCTCGCCTGTGGGAGAGGGTTGGGTGAGGGGAAAAATTAATATTACGCCATCACCATACCGCCATCGACGTTAAACACTTGGCCCGTAATGTAGGCGGCGGCGGGGTCGGCGGCCAAAAAGCGCACCATCCCGGCGATTTCGTCCGGTTGACCGTAGCGACCGAGGGGGATGAATTTGAGGATTTCGTCACTGTCGAGGCCGTGGGTCATGTCCGTGGCAATGAAACCGGGGGCGACGGCGTTAACGGTGACACCCCGGGGGGCGAGTTCTTTGGCAACGGTTTTCGTAAAGCCGATTACGCCGGCTTTGGCGGCACTGTAGTTGGCTTGGCCGGGGTTGCCCATTTGCCCGGCAACGGAGGCGATGTTAATAATTCTGCCGCTGCGTTGTTTGAGCATGATTTTGCTGGCGGCGCGGGTGGCGAGGAAAACGCCGGTGAGGTTGAGGTCGATCACAGCTTGCCAGTCTTCGAGCTTCATGCGCAGCAGCAGGGTGTCGCGGGTGATCCCGGCGTTGTTGACGAGGATATCAAGGCTGCCCCAGTCTTTTTTCGTTTGGGTGATTAGGGTTTCGATTTGGTCGGCTTGGGCGGCATCGGCTTGGGCGGCGATCGCTTCCCCCCCGGCTGCCTGAATTTCCGCCACCACCTGCTCGGCTGCTTCACTGGAGCGGGCATAGTTAATCACCACTTTGGCCCCTTCACTGGCCAACTGGAGGGCGATCGCTTTCCCAATCCCCCGCGATGCCCCTGTGACGATCGCCACTTTCCCTTGAAGTTTTTGTAATGATTCCGGCAGGCGTTCCATAGTTTTGTCTATCGTTAAAGTCTGTACAGTCTTTAACGATCCCCGAATTTGGCCCCAAAATCAATTTGCATCGTGTCTCGTCGTAGCTCTACCCCTTGAACGGCTTTCCTCTGCATCAAGTCCTTATCCCCTCTCTTCATGTCCTATGGCTGTAAAAAAACAATTCACCAGTTTTGAAGACCTCCTCACCCAAGCCACTAAGCCCGTTTTAGTGGATTTCTACGCCACCTGGTGCGGCCCTTGTCAGATGATGGCCCCGCTCCTCGAAGAAGTGGGCTACCAAATGAAAGATCAAATCCAAATCGTTAAAATTGACACAGATAAATATCCGCAACTGGCAAGCCGCTACGGTATCCACGCCCTGCCTACCCTCGTTCTCTTCAAAAATGGTCAACCGGCCGAGCGCATTGAAGGGCTAATGCAAGGGCCGCAATTGGTGCAGTTTCTCCATGATGCGATCGCTGCCTAGTCTCCCGTTGCCCTCATCCCCCACCCTTCTCCCATGGCTAATCCTGTAGGGGTTTTACTAAGTCATATGTATTAGGGGGTTGAAGATATCCTGAGAGATAAAGCCCAGTAAGGCTATGGAGGTTAGACTATGCCCAAAATGATGAGGAGTAAGCACAGTAGAGATGTCAGAGTTTAGCCAACTCAACGCCTTCCGCCCCCAGGTAAAAAAAGTCTGAACCAAGCCTATGAACGTGCCTACGAAAAACCCAACTTGTCCTTTTCGAGTTGTATGGGCAACAGCTTTAGGCAAACAGTGGCCGGTTTGTTTGCCCGCAAGGACATGAACAGTGCAACGATGTTGTCCGGTCACGTGGCATCCACCCAAGCCCGAGTCCAAGCCAGTGAGAGTGAGTATCTCATCGCGGCTCAGGACACAACGTACTACAACTACTCAGGTCAGACGCAGATGTCGGGATTGGGGAGAATCCAGGGTAAGGTGCGGGGACTGATGCAGCACAATGTGTTGCTCATGGAGCAGGAGGGGCAGCCCCTAGGACTAATCCATCAACAGTACTGGACGCGAGGGGGGGCGATAGATTGGCCGTCGCCGCAAAAAGAATCTCAAAAGTGGTTCAAGGGCTTGGTTGCGGTCAACCAACAAGCCCAAGGGTCAAACCGACGGTGGGTGGTCACCTGTGACCGAGAAGGGGATATTTTCGAGTTCTTCAAAGCTGAGCGTGAGCCCAATGTGGATTTGCTGGTGCGGGTGTGTCAACCCCGCCGCGTCGAAGTGGCTGCCGCCGGAACGGTCTGTCCATTGCCGGATGTCGCTGAGCAGCTCGACGACTACGGGCAGTATTCAGTGCAGATTGAGCGGCTGTATGAGGGCAAGGGACGAACGGTAGACGTGACCTTGCAGTTGCAGGCGGCAACCGTTTACATCTACCCGCGTCAAGATTTGAGCCCCGCTCGCCACAAGACGCAGCCCCTTACGCTGGTTATGGCTACCGAGGTCGCTTGTGTCGATGGGAAAACGCAGGTGGACTGCTTCGACGCTGACAACAGTCTGTGCTGGTCTTTGCTCACCAGTCTACCGGTGGCAACGGCAGCGGATGTCCAACGCATCCTCCGTTTCTATGCTCTGCGTTGGCGCATTGAACGGCTTCACTTCACTCTCAAGTCTGGGGCGTTAAATGTGGAGCGGCTCCAATTTGACGATGTGCATACCTTGGTCAATGCCTTAACTTTTTACTCGGTGGTCGCTTGGCGGCTTCTCGGGTTGACTTATGCCTTGCGTCAAGACCCTGAACAGTCGGCTCAGACGCTTTTTGATGCCGATGAACTCAGGTTGTTGCATCAGCTCTCGGGCCAAGCTGTTGACTCCCTGCGACAGGCTACGCTGGCGTTGACGAAGTTAGTGGGCTTTGCTCCTTCTCGAAGGCAACCACTGCCAGGGGTCAAAGTCCTGGCTATTGCGATTGAACGTTTTTTCTTTGTTAAGCAGGGGGCTCAGGCTGTCTCCAAACCCCTACAGGATTAGCTCCCATGGAGAGAAGGGATCGCAACCCTCCCCTGTCCCTCATTGGTCTGAAACCCTCGTGCGTTTATCGTCAAAACTGAGTCTTGTTCTCATTGGTCTTGTGGTCGGCATTGTGTTGATCCTGTCTCCCACTGTGCATCTGATTACCGAATGGTGGTGGTATGACAGCTTGGGCCAAGTGCCGGTTTTCATGACAGTGACGGTGGGGCGATCGCTCGCTTGGGGATTGTCGGCGCTGCTGTTTTTCCTCTGTTTTTGGGGGAATTATCAGATCGCCCTCAAACTGACCCGCTACAGTGTGTTCCGGCTCAAGTCGGGCCTCTCCCCCGATTCAATGCCAGTACAAACCTTGGTCAGCATTGGGGCGGTGGGGTTATCGCTTTTCCTGGCGATTTCCGGGGCGAGTGGCTTTATCGATGGGTGGGAAGTGGTGTGGAAATATTTCAACAGCACCCCCTTTGGCAGTAGCGACCCGATTTTTGGCCAAGATGTGGGGTTTTATATCTTCCAATTGCCCGCCTATGATCAGTTGAAAAATTGGTTGATCTATCTCGTGGTGGGAAGTTTAGTCACCACGATTCCCGTCTATGTGCTCAAGGGCAGCATTGACGCGGGGCGCGGGTGGCAAAATATTGTGATTGGCCGGGTGAAAGCCCATCTCACCGTGCTGATCAGTGGCTTGGTGTTGCTGATTGGCTGGGGCTATTGGCTGCAACGTTATGAATTGCTCTATTCATCTGAGGGCGTGGTGTTTGGGGCGGGCTATACCGATGCCCATTCGCGGCTGTTGTCGCTGGCGGTGTTGAGTTTGGGGGGAGCGATCGCCGCAGGTCTGCTCTGGTGGTCGTTGCGGCGTAATGGTGTGGCCTTAGCGATCGTCACCGTGACGGGCTATGTGGCGATCGCGCTCCTGTTGCCCACCGTCCTCCCCGCCCTTGAGCAAAACCTCTTCGTTGCCCCCAACGAACTCACCAAAGAAAAACCCTACATCACCCACAGCATCGACCTCACCCGCCAAGCCTACGGCCTCGACCAAATCCAAACCCAACCCTATCCCGTTGAATCCAACCTCAACTGGGAAGTCCTCAACGCCAACCCCGGCACGATCAACAACATTCGCCTCTGGGACTATCGCCCCCTCCTCAGCACCTACCGCGAACTGCAAGAACTGCGCCTCTACTACAGCTTTCGGGATGTGGACATTGACCGCTACATCCTCAACGAGAACTATCGCCAAGTGATGCTCGCCGGGCGTGAACTCGACTACACCCAAGTGCCCGATCGCGCCCAAACCTGGGTCAACCAACGCCTCAAATATACCCACGGCTACGGCGCGGTCATGAGTCCCGTGAATCGCGTCACCCCCCAAGGCCTGCCGGAACTCTTCATCCAAGACATTCCCCCCCAAAGCTCCATCGATATCACCATTGATCAGCCGCGCATCTATTACGGTGAAGCCACGGATACATTCATTTACACTGGCATGAGCACCGATGAATTTGACTATCCCATCGGGGAAGAAAACGCCGCCAACCGCTACGATGGCCTGGGCGGTGTGCCGATGCCATCGTTTTTCCATCGCTTGCTGTATGCCATCGATCGCCGCGATTTCAAAGTCTTAATCTCGAACTATTTCACACCCGAATCGCGCATCCATTATCACCGCACGATTCGCGATCGCATCCAACGCCTCGCCCCCTTCCTCCGCCTCGATCGTGACCCCTACCTCGCCATCATTGACGGTCGGCTGCAATGGCTGATTGATGGCTATACGATTAGCGATCGCTTCCCCTACTCCGAACCCATTTCCCCCCAGTTCAACTACATTCGCAACTCCGTTAAAGTCCTCGTCGATGCCTATAATGGCACGGTGCAATTCTTCATCGTCGATCCAACCGATCCCGTCCTCCAAACCTACGCCAAAATCTTCCCCAGTCTCTTCACCAACGACCCCATTCCCGACAATGTTCGCGCCCATTTTCGCTACCCCGTGGATCTCTTCCAAATCCAGGCGCAAATGTATTTGTCCTACCACATGACAAGCCCCGAAGTCTTCTACAACCAAGAAGACCTCTGGCGGCTCCCCACCCAACTGTATGAAGATGCAGAAGAAGTGATGGAGCCTTATTATGTGATCATGAAATTACCGGAATCCGAGCAAGAAGAATTCCTCTTAATCTTGCCCTTTACGCCAGTCAATAAAGATAATATGGTCGCTTGGATGGCTGCCCGTTGTGATGGCGACAACTACGGCACAGCCTTACTCTATGATTTCCCCAAACAAGAACTCATCTACGGCCCCCAACAGATCGAAGCCCGCATCGATCAAGACTCCGACATTTCCCCACAACTTACCCTCTGGAGCCAAGAAGGTTCGCAGGTTATTCGCGGCGATTTATTGATCATTCCCCTTGAAAATTCGCTGCTCTATGTGGAGCCGATTTATCTCCGCGCCGAACAGAGTGAATTGCCAGAATTAAAGCAGGTGATTGTTGCCTACGATGAACAAATTGTCATGCGAGAAACCCTAGAAGAATCCCTCGCTGTTGTCTTCGGCCAGCAAACGGTACAGCCCCAAAATGCAACCCCCACGGCTGTGACTTCATCCCCCCAAACGGCGACCACCTCACCCACAATTACCCCCCTCGCCCAAGAGGCCCTCGAAACCTACGAAGCCGCCCAAGAGGCCCTCCAGGCTGGTAACTGGGCCGAATATGGCGAACTCACCCAACAACTTGAAACTCTCCTCCAAGAGTTAAATGATCAGGTTACCCCTCAACCCGCAGAGTAGCGATCGCGCGATCGCAACCCCTAAAATCGCTCAGTAATTATCTCTAAAATCCGGTAATTTGCATGGGAATTGTGGGATTTTCTCTCAATTGTAGCGGCGGTATTCAGAGAGAAAGTTAGCACGGTGGCCAATGCGATCGCGCCTTGGCATGGGTTGGGTTGAGATGAATGCCATGGTGGTTAAGGTAGCATCGTTGTTGGGTTTGGGGGCGATCTCTATTCTTTCCGCAACGGGCGATGTCTAATCGGGAAGGCTGGGCTAGACTGGGGGCGTATTTCTATCGGTTGGGGAGTGGATGGTGATGTTGGCGGATTTCTCCCAGAATTTAACCCCCTTAAAAAGGGGGTCGGCGAAGCCGGGGGGATCGCGCAAGGTGTGCCGCAGACGCTAGTCCCTCGCTTCGTTTCAGGCTCTCGATCCCCCCTGCCCCCCTTAAAAAGGGGGGGTTTTTTTGTACGCCCTGTTTCTATTTTGGCAACGGGTGATGTCTAACCGGGAAGGCTGGGCTAGACTGGGGGCGTATTTCTATCGGTTGGGGAGTGGATAGTGATGGGGGGATTAAGGGGGTTGCTGGGTGGGATTGTGTTGGCGGGGTTGTTGGCGGGGGAGGCCGCTAAAGGTGTGGAACCATCCGGGTTTCGACTCCGCTCAACCCTCAGTGATCGAGGACTGAGCGGAGTCGTTGGCGAAGCCTCTCCAGCGGAGATAGTCCGGCTATTGGAGACGCAAACTCAGCTACTCCCTGCACCAGACCCCGAATTTTCCCGTGAACTCCTCGCGCAAAGTGCCGAAGTGAATGAGGCGTTGCGGCTTTATCAAGAAGGGCGGGAATTGTTCGACCAAGGGACAGCGGAATCGTTACGAGCAGCACTTGAAAAGTTTGAAGCCGCGATCCCTTTATTGCAATCGAGTGGTAGAACATTTGGTGAAGCCATTACACGATATTATGCGGGCTTTGCACATCTCAGGTTGAATTTTAATACTCAAGCATTACAACAGTATGAAAAATCCCTCAAATTGTGGCAGAACTTAAGCCAGCAATCAACAGGTGAAGACTTGCAACTGGTGCAGCAATGGCAAGCGAATACGCTCAATGATATTGGTAGTGTCTACAATGCATTAGGAGAAAAGAGTCGCGCCCTTGAATACTTTAACCAAGCCTTGCTCCTCAGACGTGCAATAAGCAATCGAATCGGTGAAGCCATAACCCTTAATAATATCGGTATTGTCTATGATGATTTAGGAGAAAAGAGCCGTGCTCTTGAATATTACAATCAAGCTTTGCCACTTTTTCATGCAGTAGAAGATCGCGATGGAGAAGCCACAACCCTCAATAATATTGGTAGAGTTTACTCAACATTAGGAGAAAAGAGCCGTGCTCTTGAATACTACAATCAAGGTTTGTCACTTTTTCGTACTGTAGGTAATCGTGGTGGGGAAGCCACCACATTCAATAATATCGGTAGAGTATACGATTTCTTAGGCGAAAGAGAAAAAGCCCTCAACTCCTTCAAGCAAGCTTTGCTACTTTTTCAGGCAGTGGGTGATCGCAATGGGGAAGCTGTGAGCCTCAATAATATTGGTTTAGTTTATTATTCTCTAAACGAAAAAAATCGTGCTCTCGATTATTACAACCAAGCCTTGCCACTTTTTCGCGCAATGGATAATCGCAATGGGGAAGCCTATATTCTCAATGGTATTGGCAATATTTACTTAGCATCAGGAGAAAGAGAACGCGCCCTCAACTCCTTCAAGCAAGCCTTGCCACTTTTTCGCGCAATGGATAATCGCAATGGGGAAGCCGCGAGCCTCAATAGTATAGGTGCGGTTTATTACAACCTAGGAGAAAAGAGCCAGGCATTGGAGTATTTGAACCAAGCCTTACCCCTGAGGCAGGCGGTAGGCGATCGCGAAGGGATCAGTATTACCCTCAATAACATCGGCAGAATATTCGCCGACCAAAACCAACCCGAAGTCGCGATCATCTTCCTCAAAGAATCCGTCCGCATCCGCGAAACCATCCGCACCGATAACCGCCAACTCGACGAACAACTCCGCCAAACCTACATCACCACCATCGAAGACGACTACCGTTTCCTCGTCAACCTCCTCCTCCAACAAGCCCGCATCCCCGAAGCCCAACAAGTCTTAGACCTCCTCAAACTCGAAGAACTGCGCGACTTCACCAATACCCGCGCCACCTTCACCAGCGACGGCAAAATCCGCTACACCGACCCCGAACAAGCCGTCCTCAATGACCACAACAGCCTCATCGCCCTCGGAACCACAATCCTCACCTGCGAAGACAGCAACTGCAACGACCTCGATCGCCTCTACCGCCAACTCGAAGGACTCAAAGCCCAATACAACGCCCAAATCGAAAACTTTATCGCCACCATCCAAGCCAATCGCAGAGATGACGACGTATTCCAAGACCTCGATAACCTCAGCAGCGAAGCCGAAGACCTGCTCATGGCCTATCAGGACGCGGGACAGAATGCCGTCCTAATTTATCCCTTCGTCCTCGAAGATAAACTCTGGCTCGTCTGGGCAGCCGCCGGGGGCGTGATTGGTAGCATTGAAGTTCCCGTCACCCAAGCCGAACTCGCCCAAACCGTCCACCACCTCGGTCGCCACCTCAAAACCAGCGGCAACATCCAAGCCATCCAAACCGCCAGCCAACAACTTTATGATTGGATCATTAAACCCCTCGAAAGCGAACTTGCCGCCAACGAGATTGATCATTTAGTATTCGTGAACGATCGCGTCACCCGCTACATTCCCATGGCAGCCCTGTTTGATGGTGAACAATACCTACTCGAACGGTTCCAGATTTCCAGCGTCCTCGCCCCCGCCCTCACCGACACCAGCAGCCGCCTCGACCATCAACAAACCAACGTCCTCGGCTTGGGGTTAACCGATGCGATCGCCGGCTTTAGCCCCCTCCCAGCAGTGCAAGCTGAATTGGATGCGATTGTGATCGAAGGCAATGATCCGGGGGTCTATCCCGGTCAAGTGCTGCTCAATCGTGACTTTACCCTCGACAACCTCAAAACCAACGTCCTCAGCCATAACATCCTCCATCTAGCCACCCATGCTGAGTTTGTCCCCGGTCGCGCTGAAGATTCCTATATTTTGCTCGGTGATGGAACCACGCTGAAAACCGCCGATATTGATGTGATGGATCGGCGGTTGCGCAATCTGCAATTGGTGGTGTTGTCAGCCTGTCAAACCGCCCTGGGGGGTGATGGGGGCGATGGAACAGAAATTGCCGGGATTAGTTCCTATTTTCTCAAAGACGGTCGCGCCAAAACGGCGATCGCCTCCCTGTGGTCAGTGAACGACAGCAGCACCAGCGTATTGATGCAGCGGTTTTATGCCCTGCTCTCCACGGGGGAACTCAGCCAAGCCGAGGCCCTGCGTCAAGCACAGTTGAGCCTGTTGTACCGAGAGGAAACCGCCGACTTTGAAACACGCATGGCTGATAGTCGCTCTTTGGTATCTGTGCGACCCCGCAACGGTGCAGCCACCCCCAACCCCCCCGGTTTTAGTCATCCTTACCATTGGTCGCCCTTTATTTTGATCGGCAACGGGTTGTAGGCGATCGCACCTACCAAACCGAGCGGGGGGGCAATCCCACGGATTAGGCGGGCGGGGGCGTGACCTTCAGATCGATGAGGCGGCGATCGATATCCCGCAGGACTTGGAGATCGGCGGCGGGTAACGTCTGGGCGGGGTTGGGGGTGAGGAATTGAAAAGCGTCGCGCCAATCGTGGGGGGTGGCGGCGATCGCAGCAGTGAAATGACAGGGAATAATCCGCTCGAAGGGCCAGCGGGCGACGCGATCGCACCAATGGCGCACGGTCACAGGGTCACGGTTGAGGATCAGGGTTTGGAGGATCGGGGCGACGCGGAGGGTTTCATGGTGGCTGAGGGTGGCGAAGGTGTCGCGCCAACCGGCTTTCCAGGTGAAGGGATAGAGGCCGAAATAGGCCCGGCGGGTGCGATCGCTCCCCTGTTTCGCCTCCTGCCACGCCGGGCCGAGATCAACCGTTTCTAAAGTGGCGGGGCGAAAATAGAGGGCAAAGAGGCAAATCCGTTGCCAGCCCTTTTGGCGGTTGCTGGGGGTGTCGCGGATCGGGTCGGCGGCTCCGTCCTTGGCGTGGAAGAGGAGGGGGTAGGGGTCAAGCTGCACCACCTCCGGCGGGTCGGGGGGAACGGAGAGGATCGTATCCGTGGCGAGGAGAGTGCGCGATCGCCGATGATAAAACACCACTTCGCCAAATTTCCCCAGCCCCAAACTCAACGGCCCCAAAATTTCATAATCAAACTCATCGGCGAAGGGCGTGGCCGACCGTTCCGGGGGCAAAATTTCCGTCCGTCCCCAGGGACAGCCCAACCAACTCAGGGGTAAATTGAGGGGAAAACTCCATTGACCGGGGGCGACAAACACCGTTGCAGCCGGGAAACGACGGGCAAAGGGGCCGATAAATACCTTATGTTCAATCCCGGAAATCGTCGGCAGGATAATATAGCGCACGTCCCCGAAGCGATCGCACAGTTCCCGCAATAACCCCAAACATTCCCCCGTCGGAGCCACCGGCGCATAGACCAACAAGCCCCCCGCCTCCAACCGCACCACCGTCATCCGAATCGGCACCACCACATAGAAAATCCCCTGCACCTGCTCAAACACCCAAATCCAATCCGGGACAAGCTCCCGGCGTAGGGTGCGACGTTGCCCGTAGGGATAAATCGGCACAATCGGCCAATAGGGCCAGCGGCGATCGGCGGTTTGCGCGGAAATTGCGGCGGTTTTGGTCATGCCATCTCAGTTGCCAAGGGTTCAGCCTTTCATTTTACGAGATCGCTGATCGATACAACGGGCGGTTGGCATACACTACACTAAATACACAATTCCCATTGAAATCCTCAATTTATCCCTATGCCACGCACCCAACGCAACGATAACTTTATTGATAAAAGCTTTACCGTCATGGCAGACATCATCCTCAAGATTCTGCCCACCAATCAGAAATCAAAAGAAGCCTTCGCCTATTATCGAGACGGGATGTCCGCCCAAGCCGATGGGGAATATGCCGAAGCTCTGGAAAACTATCACGAAGCCCTGAAACTGGAAGACGAGGCGGGCGATCGCTGCTATATCCTCTACAACATCGGCCTGATTCACGCCAGCAACGGCGATCATGAAAAAGCCCTCGGCTACTATCACGACGCGATCGAACTCAACCCCAATATGCCCCAAGCCCTCAATAATATCGCCGTGATCTACCACTACCAAGGGGATCAGGCTCAGGAAGCGGGCAACAGCGACCTGGCTGAATCCTTCTACGATCGCGCCGCTGAATATTGGAAACAAGCGATCCGGATCACCCCCAATAACTACATCGAAGCGCAAAACTGGCTCAAAACCACCGGCCGCTCTGAAATGGATGTGTTTTTCTAGTCCTTGGATCGAGCTTGAGCGGATTCCCCTCACCCCAAACCCCTCACCCCAAACCCCTCTCCCACGGGGCGCTAATCCTGTAGGGGTTTGGAAGTAGCCTGAGCACCTTGCTTGAAAAAGAAAAAACGCTCAATCGCAGTTGTCAGGACTTTAACCCCTGGCAGAGGTTGCCTCCGAGAAGGGGCAAAACCCACTAACTTCGCTAACGCCAACGTCGCCTGTCGTAGAGAGTCAACAGCTTGGCCGAAGAGGAGATGTAAAAACCTCAGTTCCTCAGCATCGAACAGAGTCAGAACCGACTGCTCAGGGTCATGACGCAGGGCATAGGTCAGCCCCAAAATGTGCCCTGCGACCACCGAGTAGAACGTTAAGGCATTGACTAATGGGCAGACCGTTGCGGCTGCCGTCACTTCGACTCGATGGGGTTGAAACACCCGCACCAGCAAATCCACATTCGGTGGGCGCGGAGCTTTGCCACTGTTTGCCTAAAGCGGTTGCCCATACAACGCGAAAATGACAAGTTCGGTTTTTCGGAGGCCAGTTCATAGGCTCTATTTAGGGGGTTTTTACCTGGGGAGGGAAGGCATTGAGTGGGCTGAACTCTGACATCTCTAGTTGGGGGGATTTTCGTTATTATCTCATCATCGTCTCACTTTGTTCCGTAAAACCCCTACAGGATTAGACCTGGGAGAGGGGTTAGGGGTGAGGGTAATTGGGTGGCACACCCAGGCAGCGACCCCCAACCCAGTACAATGCTGTTAGCCAAAATGGAGAATTCTCTTGGGGATTGAGTTACGGAGTTACGTTTTTTTAGATAGCTTGCAACCCCAACACGCGGCCTATATTGGCACAGTGGCTTTGGGTTTTTTGCCCTTGCCGGGGGATAGTTCCCTGTGGATTGAAATTTCACCGGGGATCGAGATCAACCGGATTACCGATGTGGCGTTGAAGTCTACTGTCGTGCGTCCGGGGGTGCAGTTTGTTGAACGGCTCTACGGGTTGCTGGAAATTCACGCCAGCCGCCAAGGGGAAACCCGCCAAGCCGGAAAGGCAATTTTGGAATCCTTGGGAGTGCGGGAGCGCGATCGCCTCAAGCCGCGCATTGTCTCCAGCCAAATCATCCGTAACCTCGACCCCCACCAAGCCCAACTGATCAACCGCACCCGACGCGGTCAGATGATGCTCGCGGGGCAAACCCTCTACGTTCTTGAAGTGCAACCCGCAGCCTATGCCGCCTTGGCCGCCAATGAGGCCGAAAAAGCTGCCTTGATTAATATTTTGCAAGTTTCTGCGATCGGTAGTTTTGGCCGCCTCTATCTGGGGGGGGAAGAACGAGATATTCTCGCTGCCTCCCAAGCCTTAATCGCCGCCCTCGAAAGTGTTTCTGGTCGGGAGCACGAACCGCCCAAGCAGAAAAATGATTAAGAATGGTGATCGGAACGGTACGATCGCAGGCTGCCAGTGTCGTTCGGGTTGGGATTGAAGCCTAGATTTCGGAAAAAGATTTTTTATCGTTGGACTGATTACTCTGGGTTATTCACCCCGTAGACTGATGAATCACTTTACGAATGTAAAGCTTATATCCCCCGTTTTCCAAACGGGGGATATAAGCGAAGGGCTGAATTTATTCAGCCGTGATACCGAGGTATCATAGCAACCATGAAAACGCTCAAGTTCAAGCTCTACCAGCATAAGCGGAATCGATACCTCAAGCGGACAATCAATGCCGCAGGGCGTATCTACAACCATTGTGTTGCCCTCCACAAACGGTACTACCGAATGTGGGGCAAGCACTTGAACTGTGCCCGACTGCAAAAACACATCGCCAAGCTTCGGAAACGGAACCCCTGGTGGTTGCAAGTGGGTTCTCAAGCCGTACAGGATATCTGCCAACGAATTGAGAAAGCCTATCAACTGTTCTTCAAGCACAAAGATAGAAGCGTTCGACCGCCCAACTTCAAGAAAACCCGAAAATACAAATCCTTCACCCTCAAGCAAGCTGGGTACAAATTCCTCGGTGGCAACCGGGTCAGGATTGGGAACAAAGTCTATCAATATTGGCACTCTCGCCCCATTGAGGGCAAGGTCAAAACCCTGACGATTAAACGAACTCCCTTGGGAGAACTGTTCATGATTGTCACGGTAGATACCCTGTCAGAACCCCAAGTCAAAACCGAGACAGGTAACATTGCTGGTTTTGATTTTGGACTCAAGACGTTTCTGACCTGTTCTGAGGGATTCAAGATTGATGCCCCCTTGTTCTTCAAGCAGTCACTTAACTCGGTTCGCAAAGCAAGTCGAGAGTTGTCCCGTAAGCAAAAGGGTTCAGCCCATCGGGAACGTGCCCGATTAAACTTATCCCGCAAGCATGAAGATATTGCCCATCGACGGCGGGACTGGTTCTGGAAGTTGGCTCACCGCCTGACGAATCAGTTTGATGTGCTGTGTTTTGAAACCTTGAACCTCAAGGCGATGCAGCGGCTCTGGGGGCGTAAGGTGAGTGATTTGGCGTTTCGGGAGTTTCTGCAAATCCTGGAGTGGGTGGCGACGAAGAAGGGGAAGCGGGTGGTCTATGTTGACCGCTGGTTCCCTTCGAGCAAGACCTGTTCAAGTTGTGGTCATATTTTGGAGCATCTGGATTTAGAGACTCGCCATTGGCGGTGTCCCAGTTGCTCGACAGAGAATGACCGGGATGAGAATGCGGCGATGAATATTAAAGTGGCTGGGGCTTCAGCCATTGGGTTAGGTGATGTCAGACAGGCGTTGCCTG
This sequence comes from Spirulina major PCC 6313, assembly GCF_001890765.1. Lineage (NCBI taxonomy): Bacteria > Bacillati > Cyanobacteriota > Cyanophyceae > Spirulinales > Spirulinaceae > Spirulina > Spirulina major. The sequence goes on from NZ_KV878783.1 coordinate 4,126,986, forward strand.
CTATTGCTGTTTGATCCCAGAATCCCCCGTTTTCTAAACGGGGGAGTAAGTCAATGTTTTGATGCAGTTTTTGCGCGATCGCCCCAAATTCTTCGAGACTGTCCAAAGCGAAAAATATCTTCACCAGACCGCCCTTTCACTGCTGATTTGCAGTTCTTGCTTTTTCGCCCTCTACGGCCCCGAAATCTACGAAACCCTGGCAGCCCTGCGTACCAGCCTGTTGGGGCGGATTCAACTCGAACAACTCTACTCCCGTCACCCTGGCCACCCGCCTCACCATCAAACGCTGATCGCCCAACTAGACCAACAACTCAACATCTTACTGCACGCCAATACCGAAGATCCCAAGACCGAAACCGCCCGACTGCTGCACGATGCTGTGGAATTGGGGATACAGGTTCACCGCGAAATGCGCCGTCTCTAATCCAGGAGACGCAATCCCCCTCCCGGTCGGCAAACTCGCTGTCCCATTAACCCACCAACAAGAAGAGACGTTTTGAGTTCGCCCCAGTTACGGCGTGATCAACGAAGCCACGCCAAAGGTGGCATTAAACTCACGACACCAGATCGCGGCGGATTGGTAGGTTTCTAGATCCACATCGGCGGGGATCGCATAGGTTTGCTCACCCGTGGGGGATGCGAGGAGATCGAGCAGGATGTAGTCGCCTTCTTGGATGCCGTAGGCGGGGGGATCGGTGACTTCGAGGATGTTGGGGGCTTTGTGGAGGACGACGGTGAGGTCGGGGCCGGGGTCGGTTTTGAAATCTTCGCTGAGGATGAGGACGCGATCGCCATCGGTTTCTTCGATGGTCACCGTGCCGCTGGTGGGGTGTTCCGCGTCTTGCCATGAGCCAGTTCGCAGGATCGCACCGTCAGCTACTGGGGCCGGGGCTTCGGTAGGGGTGGAGGTTTGATCCGCTGCTGGGGCGGGTTCGGGGGCAGGGGGGGCAGAGTTGGCGCAACCGGGTAAGACGAGGAAGGCGACAAGTCCGGTGGCGAGCAATGGGGAGAATTTAAACATCAGTGAGCCTCAACGGTAGGGAGATTAAAAGAGGGTGGTTTGGGTGGATTCTGGCGAGTAACCCAGGTGGGCATAGGCGTTGGGGGTGGCGACGCGGCCGCGGGCGGTGCGGTTGATGAAGCCAATTTGCAGCAGGTAGGGTTCGTAAACTTCCTCTATGGTACGGGCATCTTCGCCGGTGGCGGCGGCGATCGCTTCCACCCCCACCGGCCCGCCGTTGAACTGTTCGATCATCGTGGTTAAAACGAGGCGGTCTGTCCAATCTAACCCCCTGGGATCGACGTTGAGGAGTTCGAGGGCAGCGGTGGCGACGGCGGCGGTGATGTCCCCTAGGGCTTTGACTTGGGCGTAGTCACGGATGCGGCGTAGGAGGCGGTTGGCGATCCGGGGTGTGCCACGGGCGCGGCGGGCGATTTCGGCGGCTCCGTCGGGGGTGATCGGAACAGCAAAGAGGGCGGCGCTACGGGTGACGATCGCACTCAATTCGTCCACGTCATAAAACCGCAAGCGTTGAATTAGGCCGAAGCGATCGCGCAGGGGAGACGTGAGCGCCCCCATGTTCGTTGTCGCACCGATGATCGTAAAGGGCGGGAGGGGCAGGCTACGGGTGCGGGCGGATTGACCTTTGCCGATGGTGATATCGAGGCGAAAATCTTCCATGGCAGAGTAGAGCAGTTCTTCGGTGATCCGGTTGAGGCGGTGGATCTCATCGATGAACAGAATGTCGCCTTTTTGGAGATTCACCAACAGGCCGGTAATGTCGCGGGGACGTTCGAGGGAGGGGGCGGCGGTGATTTTGCAGTTCACCCCCATTTCCGCCGCGAGGATTAGGGCCATGGTGGTTTTACCCAAACCGGGCGGGCCGTAAAAGAGGGTATGATCGAGGGGGTCTTGGCGTGATTGGGCGGCGGCGATCGCAATCTGCAAGACGGCCTTTAAATCCTTTTGTCCCACATAGTCCGCGAGGGATTGGGGGCGAATGGTTTCCTCGGTTTGGGGGGTTTCTTCCGGGGCGGGGGTGGGGTCGAGGACTTCGCGGGGGGGACGGCGCGATCGCGATCGCTCTGCCTCGTTGCCATTGCCGTAGGTGCTTTGAATCGCCATAATTTCCCCGCCATACTCTGCCCCAGTTTAACGAAGCTCCGGCAATTCCTCCACGGGCGGTAACGGTGTGCCCAATTTCACGAGATCCAACGCATAGCCCCCCGTGACCAGATACACCGCGTCACAGTGGGGACTAAGGCGGCGCACCAATTGACCGAGGCGATCGCGAAAGATTCGCCCCAAAGGATACACCGGCACTAAGCCCCAGCCCACTTCCTCGGCAACGAAAATCAAGGTTCCCTCACAGTTCTGCACGGCGGCGATCAACTGCTCAACCTGCCCGAACCACTCCCGTTCGTCCGCCTCTAACCAACTGGCGAGCCAAGTGCCGAGGGAGTCGATCAGGTAACAGTGATCGGCCTGGGTTTGGGCGGCGAGATAGGCCGGCAGGGTGACGGGGATATGTTCGGTGTGCCAATGGGTGGGGCGGCGATCGCGGTGGCGTTCAATTTTGGCCTGCCATTCGGGATCATCAGGTAAACGTTGGGCGGTGGCGATGTAGGTGACGGGTTGGCCGGTGTCGTGGGCGGCTTGTTCGGCCCATTCACTTTTGCCGGAACTGGCGGGGCCGGTGACTAAAATGCAAAGAGGAGAAGCCATTAAACTGGGTGCATATCATGAAGAACGATAAGCGAGACCATACAATAAAAAGCAGATTTATCATTAACAAAGATTGCTCGACCCGTGGCGCGATCGCATGATGCTCAATCAGTGGCAACCCCATGAAACCTGAACTTCGACGGATTGAAACCACCCTGCAACATTTAGAAGGACAACGGCAAGCTCCGTCGGCCTCCCCTGCCTCTGCAACGCCGCGATCGCCCCAACTCCCCTATATGCCGCCGCGCACCGCCCCCTACCCCACACCCCCACCGCCGCGCCCGGTTTCTCCCCCCGGTGGGATTAATCTCCCCCCCCGTTCCACGGGTCTGCCGCCGATGCGATCGCCCCAAACCCCCCACGCCTACCGCACCAACCCCGCCAACCCCCCCCGACCCGTTTCGCCCCCGTCCTTTCGCGTCCAATCCCCACCCCAATCCCCCTCTCCCCAACGTCCCCCCACGCCCCAAGCCCAGCCCGCGCCTCCTCCCTCCCCACCCCAACGCCCCCCCGCCCCATCGGGGGGACAGATCACCCATGTGCCCGCCGGTCGCCTCAGTCACCATCGCCACAACGTCAACCCCGCCCTCGCCACGAATATTTTGCGGGAAATTGAAGCGGTGATCGTCGGCTGGCAACGGGAGTTAAAACAAATTTTGATCCAGATTCAAAACCTCTACCTTGAAGGGCCGATGGTGGATGGTTGGCTAGAATCCCAAGAGGCCGATCCGGCGCGATCGCTTCCCCAAACAGCCCGCCAACAGATTGAATCGAACTACGGACGGGTCAGTTATGAATTTCCCCGGTCGGGGTATCGTCTTTGTGGCCGCGATGATCAAGGGCGAGTCTGGTCGAAACCCTGCCCGCCCCATCAGGTGGCTGGGGTGAGTATGGCGATCGCCCGGTATCAAAAACTCCGCCAACTCCTCAAGAAAAAACAGGGTTTAGAGCAGCGTTTAAGCAACATCGCCGAAACCCTCGTTTTAGTGCATCGTCGCCTGAAGAGTTAGATGACCTCACCCAACCCTCTCCCTCAGGCGAGGGCTGCTAACGCCCTTCTCCCGTGGGAGAAGGGCCGGGGATGAGGGAATCGGGCGGGTGGCGTGTTAAGACAGGGGAAGATTAGGGGTGCATGATTGACGGTTTTTGAATTTTTAGTGAAAAACTATGACGGTGGCGATCGCAGCAATTATCTGTACTCACAATCGAGAAGACTACCTCGGCAAAGCGATCGATAGTCTGCTCACGCAAGATCACGACGATTACGAGGTGATTGTTGTCGATAATGCCTCCACCGATCGCACCCGTGAGATTGTCGAAGCCCGCTTACCCCATCCCCGGCTGCGCTATTGCTACGAGGCAGAGGTGGGACTTTCAGCGGCTCGCAATCGCGGTGTGCGGGAAACCGAAGCGGCGATCATTACCTATCTTGATGATGATGCGATCGCATCTCCCGGCTGGCTGACTGCCTTAGAAGCGGGATTTGAGGAAGACGAGGAGTTAGCGATCGCCGGCGGCAATGTTACGTTAATTTGGCCCGACGGCTGCACCTGCGCCCCCCCCTGGCTCTCCGACGGCCTCGCCGCCAACCTCGGAGCCTACGACCTCGGCAACCAACCCCGCGCCATCACCCAGCACAACCTCACTCCACGGGGCTTAAACTACGCCATCCGTCGCCTCTTTTGGGAACAAGTGGGAGGATTCGATCGCAACCTCGGCCGCGTCGGCAAAAATCTCCTCTCCAACGAAGAACTGCGCATGACCGAACTCGCCCTCAAACGCGGCTGGCACGTCACCTATCTCCCCGCCGCCACCGTTGCCCACCACGTCACCCCCGAACGGCTAGAGCGGCGCTGGTTCCTCAAACGCGGCTGGTGGCAAGGGGTGAGCGAATCCTATCGCGAGCAACTCACTGGCGCGGGCGGCTGGGGCCAATTTCCCAGAGGCGGCGAGCGCATCGTTCGCGGCCTGTATAAATCCCTAAAATACATTGCTGATCCGGCATTGAGGTTTGATAATTTGGTGTATGCCTACGGTCAAATCGGCTATCTCATCACTTCCTTACAGGGCATCCTATTCCCGCCCTCGTTTAAATCCTAATTGTTTCAAGATTCCCCGCCCAACTAACGCCCTAATCCCATGACTTCCTCCCCCGGAAAAATCCCGGTTTCTGTTTTGATTCCGGCTAAAAATGAAGAATCGAATCTCCCCGCTTGTCTCGACAGTGTGGCGCGGGCGGATGAAGTGTTTGTGGTGGATTCCCAGAGTAGCGATCGCTCCATCGAAATTGCCGAGAGCCACGGTGCGACGGTGGTGCAATTTCACTTCAACGGCCGCTGGCCCAAAAAGAAAAATTGGTCTCTGGAAAATCTCCCCTTTCGCAATGATTGGGTCTTAATCGTCGATTGTGACGAACGCATCACCCCAGAACTGTGGGACGAAATCGCCCAACGCATCCAAGACCCCACCCACCAGGGTTACTATCTCAATCGTCGTGTCTATTTCCTCGGTCAATGGATTCGTCACGGCGGCAAATATCCCGACTGGAACCTACGTTTGTTTCACCACAAACTCGGCCGCTACGAAAACCTCAACACCGAAGAAATCCGCAACACCGGCGACAACGAAGTTCATGAACATGTCATCCTCGATGGCTCCGTGGGCTATCTCAAAGCAGATATGCTTCACATTGATTTTCGGGATATCTACCACTGGCTAGCCCGCCACAATCGCTATTCCAATTGGGAAGCCCGCGTCTATTACAACCTCCTCACCGGCAAAGGTAAAGATGGCACGATTGGCGCAAATTTGTTCGGCGATGCGGTGCAGCGGAAACGGTTTTTAAAAACGATTTGGGTGCGATTACCGTTTAAGCCTACGTTGCGGTTTGTGTTGTTTTATATTTTGCGGTTGGGGTTTTTAGATGGCCATGCGGGCTATACCTATGGCCGATTGTTGAGCCAATATGAATATCAAATTGGCGTAAAACTCTACGAACTGCGAAAATTTGGGGGGCAATTGAACGTTACCCCCACGAATGCCCAACCCGCAAAATCGACCCATGAATCCTAACCCCACCCCACCGCCGGATCTCGAAGGGTGCGATCGCGCCTGGGTCGATCTCAGCCGTTATGATCAATCCTTTTTTGATCGCGGTCGTCCCACTGTGGTGATTCTGCTCTGGTGGTTCGTGCAGGCGGTCTGTTTTCCCCTCACCCTGCATAACATGAGCGGCATTCGTTGCGCCCTATTGCGCCTGTTTGGGGCCACGATTGGTACAGGGGTGGTGATTCGGCCTACGGCGCGGGTCACGTATCCCTGGAAAGTTGCGATCGGCGATTACAGTTGGATCGGCGATGATGTGGTGCTCTACAGCCTCGATCGCATCACCATCGGCGCTCACACCGTCATTTCCCAGGAATGCTATCTCTGCACCGGCAGCCACGATATTAGCGATCGCACCTTCAAACTCAAAACCACTCCCATCACGATCGGCCATGGCGTGTGGATTGCCACGGATTGCTTCATTGCCCCAGGGGTGACGATTGGGTCAAATACCATCGTGGGAGCACGGAGCAGCGTTTTTCGCGATCTCCCGCCCGCGCAGGTGGCCTGGGGCAATCCCTGCCAGGCGATGCGATCGCGCTTCCCCGATCCATGATTGATCCAGTCTGAACCTTTAGCTAATCGGCGGGAAGCCCCGCGCTGTAACGGCAAGGTCAGCGTCGGGATGGGAGCCGCGTGACTGAGCGGAGCGAAGGAACAAACGATCCCTACATCTCATCAGGCAACTGATTAACCTAACGATGGGTTTATGTTAAAGCAAGAGTATGTTGAAAGCCTTCAAGGTCAGAATTTACGAAAAGAGTGCGGGGCTTTCAGACTCTCGCACTCTTTTCGTAAAGAGACGAGGCACGATCGCATTCTAGGGGAGCCATTGGGGTTGGATGCCGACAAAGGGCAACTCTTCTAAGGCGGGGGGATCTTCGGGGTCAGCGGGGGGGATCAAGATCCACAATTGACTATTGACGATCGCTTCGCCGCCATCGGTTTGTAAGCGGCGATCGCGCCCTGCATCCGGGTCAGTGGTGAGTTGGTCGAAGAGCAGCGCCAAGCCATCGGGGGCAACGCTGAGGTGAATATCTTGATAGTTCGGTAGGGTGGTGAGGGGGAGAATCTCTTTCGTTTCTAGGTTGACCTGGGCCACATAGGGCTGCTCGGCATATTCCTGTCCCTCCAACAGATTAGTTAACAGACAGTAGAGATTTTTCCCCCGTGGATCGAAGTCACAGTCCACAATTGAGCCACGGGTGTCAAAGACTTTTTCTTGGCTGCGTTGGTTGGTGACGAGGTAGAGCGATCGCGTATAGAGCAGATCCGGCTTGTCGCGGTTATAGTCCACCATCGCCGCCGTTGTGCCGTCCGGCGCGAAATCCAACACCATCCCGAACTGTGCAAAAAAGTCCAAGGGTTCCGCCCCCGGTTCTAAGGAAAGCAGCGCAATGCCTTCCCCTTGGGCCATCGCAATGAGTTGATTATCCGGGGCAATCTGGAACACGCCCCCCGGTTGATTTTCGAGGGGTACGGGGTCTTGGTCGTCCCGGATTAACCACAGCCCCATCTGGGTTGGGTCATCTCGTTCTACCCGCTGGACGACGATAATGCTGCCATCTGCCGAGAGGTCGAAATTGAGAATTTGGTGGGTTTCATTGGTTAACTGGGGGGTGACTTGGCCGGCGGCGGTGGGTTCGGCATCGAGGGTGGCACTGATCCCCGTAGTAACTCGATAGAGTTGTTGTTCGAGGAGATCGGTTCGGGTCAGATCAGCATCAATGGCCGTGAATAAAATGCTCTGGCCGTCGGGGTAGGGTTCAAATTCCGTGATGACTAAATTGGGCGGGGTGAGGATGGTTTTGCGCTGTTGGGTGAGGTTGTAGAGAATGAGGCGGCCTTCTTCTTCGCGTTCTAGCCCGATGTAGGCAAAGATGCGATCGGGGGTGCGGAAGGTGGCGGTGAAGGGTTGCATTTCCTGACCCAGTTCGTCATTGCCGCGAAATTTTTCCTGGGCTCCGGCGAGGTTCAATTGGTAGCGATCGCCATAGGGAGCCGGAAAATCCAACGTATAGGCCAAGCGTCGCCCCGCCCAACTTACTTTTCCGGGCAGTGGATTGGTAATTTCGGGTTTATCGGGGATCGTGATCTTGAGGTTGTTTTCGACACCGTCGTGATCCATGGGGCGGTTGAATTCCAGCACAAAGGCGTTGTCTTCGGCCCGAATAATTTCATCTTGCCAGTTAAAGGCGGCCACCTTCGGGCGCGTATCCACCCAACAGCGATCGCCCCGACAGATGACCCCGCTGAGCAACAAGATCCCGGCCAAAACCGTAAGCACCACCACCGTGCTCAGGGCCGCAATATCGATGGGATACAAGGTCATCGGTGCAGATTTAAACTTCATAATTGATCGCCATACAAGGTTGAAAGATCAGGGCAAATCCCTGGAGTGGGTTCCCCAGGGATCTCAAGGCTGAGGGGGCGCGGCTTAGCGGCCCGGCAGGCCCACATAGACGAAATAGGTCACCATGGGAACCACCGTCGCCACAATGAGCAACACCACCACCCAGACTGTGGCATTGCGATCGTCGGTTTCTTCCGCGCTGGCGAAGGTGGCTTCCACATCCACGCCGCCCACCTCTGGCGCACCGGGATCGGGTTGTCCGGAGAGTACCGCCACGAGGCGATCGCCCGCATCAATGAGGGCTTTATTATATTTACCGCCGCCTTGGCGCAGGGGGGCGAGGAGGGTATCTTCAGCGATGCTCGTGGCAATCTCGGCGGGGAGGGCTTCGCCGGCGGTGGTATGGATGCCGCCTTGGTTGGTCAGGGTTGCCAAGACTACCACGGTTTGATTGGCTTGAGTGTCTGGGGTGGGAAACCAACGCTCAAAAAGGCGATCGGTAAAGGCGGCGATCGTGTCGTCGTATTCGAGGCGTTCGATGGTGACGAGATGCACCTGTTGACCGGTGGACTCGGTGAGGGCTTGGAGGGCTTTGTTTAACTTGCCCACACTGAGACGGCTGAGGACATCAGCGGAGTCAATCACGCCGCTGCTCTCCACTGGGCTGGGGAGATCATAAACCGTGGTGGCATGGCTCGGCGCGATCCAGAGGGTGAGGCTGAGGATGGCACAACAGAGCGCGATCGCCCCCCGTCGTAGCACCATCCCTAGGGAAGATTGAAACATAAGTATTGACCTAATCACGAATAATTGCATCCCTAAATTGTAAAGGGCGAGGCGAGTCCCCCGCTCACGCTTGAGGGTGACCGGGGTTGCCGCGTGGGCAGATTCGCCCGCGAGGGGAAACATGAACTTTTTTAAACACAACGGTCGGATCTCGCGTCCCTGCTACGCTTGTCTGATAAAACTAGACTAATCTTAACCCTTTGTGATCCTGAGTAATCTTCCCTGTATATCGATCATATAGATGGCGATCGCAACGTTCACCCGCACGAAAAGGTCTGAAGCTCCACCCCTACAGCAAGCCCAGGACAAGCCCGTGAGAACGACCTTTCTTCTTTAAATTGATCATTCAGTTTTCTCTGTCTCTGGTATCATCGCACTATGAAAAGCCGATACCCGGACGCAATCCACCCCGCCTCAAATCAGCAAACCGCACCAACCAAACAGTGCGGATGCTGTCGTGTGGTGTGGAGCGATGTCCTGGTTCTGCTGAAGACAATTCCCCCTGGTGAGCAACGGACACTGTACCTGAACTGCGGTGCAGAACAAGACCGGAGCATCAATGCCAGTGTGAATAGGGTAACGGCAGGGCTTGCCGACCTGAATGGACAGACGTTCAGCAGGGTAAGACCCCAATCCGGGGCGGTTGCTTGTCTGTCTACCCATCAGGAGTCCATTGATTATGGGCAGACTGAAAATCCCCGTGCCTTTAGGCCGGGGAGGATATCAAAAAGTCAAAAGAGCATTTTGTCTACGTCTACATTGATGAGGAGATAGCATTCATGGCATTGGATGTAATTAGTGATGGTGGCGATCCTCAAGTTGGGAACCTCGCCACACCAGTCAATTCTTCGAGATTTACCAAGGCTTTGATCAACAATCTACCCGCCTATCGGGCTGGATTGTCAGCAAATCGCCGCGGCCTGGAAGTGGGAATGGCCCATGGCTATTTGCTCTACGGGCCCTTCGCACTCTTGGGACCCCTCCGAAATACGGAATACGCTGAGTTAGCAGGTCTGATATCGGCAATTGGGTTGGTGGTGATCCTCACCATTTGCTTGGTGATTTACGGGGCGGTGGAATCGGGCAAACCCATTGCCACCTTAACCACGCCAAACCCGCCGGATAGCTTTGCCACTAAAGAAGGGTGGAGCAACTTCGCCAGCGGATTCCTGCTCGGTGGCTGTGGCGGTGCGGCCTTCGCCTATTTCATCTACATTATCCTCAGTTTGTTGGGCCTAAGCTAGTGGTGCTGGGACAAAAACTCAGGCTAATATTTGGCTCAAATCTATCCACGGCCAGGCATTTGTTTCACTAAGTATCAAGTAACGGTTTCAGCGATGTTTTGACCCTCGACCTGATTTTTGATCTGGGCCTGGCTTACCAGGACTTAAAAACCGCATTTGTTTGATCTCACTCTCTTGCTGGATTAGACTTTTGCCCCATACATTTAAGGGGCCCCAGAGCCAAACGTCCGTCCAGGGTTCCGATTTCAATGAACTTTTCTAAAGTTATTTAATGCTTTTGGGACGAAATCGCCCACACGTCTCTAGAATATTAGCTTAAAGTTCTTTAATCAAGAATTTTGGAGAATAGGAGAAATTTTCATGACAATGTCCACCAGCAATCAGATGGTGAAGCCTTATCAGGGTGACCCTCAAATGGGTCATCTGTCCACACCCATTAGTGACTCGGCCTTCACTCGTGCCTTTATTGGCAACCTTCCCGCCTACCGTCCTGGCCTGTCGCCGCTACTGCGAGGCCTAGAGATTGGCATGGCTCATGGCTACTTTATCGGTGGCCCCTGGGTCATGCTCGGCACCCAACGGGGTACGGAGTTCGCTAACCTCAACGGCTTGATTTGCGGCGGAACCCTGTTGCTCATTGCCACAGCTTGTTTAGCTGCCTATGGATTAGTCAGCTTCCAAGACCAATCATCCAACAACCAGGACTCCCTGCAAAGTTCCAAGGGCTGGAGTGAGTTCACGGCTGGATTTTTTGTCGGTGGCATGGGAAGTGCATTTTTGGCATTTTTCTTGTTGGACAATTTCGAGGCTGTTGACGCTATTCTGCGTGGATTTGTCAACTAGTCCTCGATGTTTGGATTTGAATTGCTTGGCACTGTTAACCTAAACTTTTTTGAAATTGGAGCGTTATAGACATGACTGGTGATTACGCTGCTTCCTTTCTTCCCTGGATTCTGATTCCGATGGTCTGCTGGCTGATGCCGCTCGTCACCATGGGACTGCTGTTTATCTACATCGAAAAAGAAGCTTAGGACTCTGTGAGTGGTTCTGGGCTTTGTCCGTCGTTAAATCTAAAATTCAAGTGATTTAGCCAAGGCAAGGAACTTTTAAGACTTTACTCACAGTTTCTAGGATTAGGAAAAAGAGAGAGTGACATTGAATTGTTCTCTCTCTTTTTTCGTGACTTGTTTCCAGTGAAGCGAATCAGCATTCAAGCTACACTGTGCCACTCACCCTAAAGCTCTCTTATAAAGAGACTCAGAACAATGAGGATGCAAGTTAGCTGCCGATCAGCTTATAGCAATCCTATTTGATTCATGAACAGTTGACGTACTCCCCCGCATAAATGACGGGGGATTCTGGGTTCAGACAGCAATTGCAGGCGTAGCCCGTCTTATCTTGCCTAGCCCAATGGACAACGCCCTGCCCATACGGTGCTCACCCCGGAATTTTACTTCGCGCTAGCGAACGCTTTTATCGTATCACCACCAAATCAATTCGATTATTCGCTTATATCCCCCGAATAAAATTCAGGGGGCTTTACGCATCACGCTCGTAAGGGGCTTCAGTCCCTTGTTGATGAGGAGATCAGATCTCCGATTGATTTAGGATCGCTATAACTCCAGGTTTTACAGCTTGTTCACTCATGACCTTCACCCCAAACCCCTCTCCCACGGGGCGAGGATCTTCTGATCTGTACTTGGCTCAACATCACTCAGCCATTTTGCATTCTTTGATCCAGGTTTGATTCAGCCAAGCCCCGGTGCGATCGTATTGGCGCACTAAGCGCAGGCGTGTTGTCGGATTGAGGAGCCAGCCCAATTCACAGACAAAGGCGGTGACGCGGGGAATCCGTTGCGGACAGAGGGATGAACCACCATGGGGTAATAGCAATAATTGATAGGACAGTTCACTTTGGGTGAAGAGGAGGCGATCGCCCACTCGTTGCCCTTGGGATGCGATCGCTGGACTTGACCCATAGGTGAGGGTTTGGGCGATCGTGTCGGGGGCGGTTTGGGTGATGGTTAAATGGGTCGGGAACGATGACACCGTCCAATCTTGGTGATAGGTCACCGCTTCTCCCTGCCAGGTTCCCACCAACTGCTCCATCGTCAACGTCGGACGCACCACCGGATCACACCCCGCCCGCGTTTCCGTAATCAACACCAAATAATCCAACTCCCCGCCCCGCTGATACATCTGCACCAACCGTAAACGGGCTTCGGGCTGGGTTAAGCCAAATTCAGTGCCAAAATCTGACACAGGACTCCATTGCATTGATCCTTTGGTAAATGAGCCATCATTCCCAAACAAAACACTGCGGGAAAGGGTCGCGAATTCGTTGCGGTGGGTGGTAGACGGGGCATCGGCGGGGAAGCGGGTCAACTCAAAGCGGGCAGCGCGATCGCCCAACTGTTCCAAACAAAGCCGCGACGGAGTTTGACTAGCGATCGCCCCCTCCGGACTTAACCGGATAAACGTTCCCTCCCACGTCCCCGCATTTTGCAATAAATTTTCCCACTGAGAAGCCATAACCTACATCTCTCCTGATCGCCACACTTTGCCATTTTCAGGGTAAACCCTGGAATAGGGCTGACACCCATCGGAACTGCGATCGCGTTTAAGCGTGGGGATATAAGCCCCGGCTCACCAACCAATCCGGGTTATAGAGCTTCGATTGATAGCGCGAACCGCCATCACACAGTACCGTTGCGATCGTATGACCCGGCCCCATCTCCTTCGCCAACGCATAGGCCGCCGCCACATTAATCCCCACGGAACCGCCCATAAATAACCCTTCTTTTTCGAGCAGTTGGTACAGCACCCGCACACATTCTTTATCGTCAATTTGGATCGCGTCATCAATAGGCACACCCTCCATATTGCCCGTGATCCGGCTATTGCCAATCCCCTCAGTGATTGAACTGCCTTCGGGGTTAATCTCCCCCGTTTTCACGTAGCTATAAAGACCGCTCCCCATCGGGTCAGCCACCACACAGCGAATGTCCGGATTTTTCTCCTTCAAAAATAGAGTGACCCCGGCATAGGTTCCCCCCGTCCCCGTCGCCGCCACCCAACCATCGATCGCGCCATCGGTTTGGGCCCAGAGTTCGGGGCCCGTGGTTTCGTAGTGGGCGTTACGATTCGCCAGGTTTTCAAACTGATTCGCCCAGATGCCGTTTTCTAATTCCTCCGCCACCCGGCCCGACAGTTTGACGTAGTTGTTGGGGTCTTTATAGGGCACGGCGGGCACGGGGCGAACCTCTGCGCCGAGGGTGCGCAGCATATCCATTTTTTCTTGAGATTGGGTTTCTGGGATGATGATCAGGCATTTGTAGCCTTTGGCATTGCAGATATGGGCTAGGCCAATCCCGGTGTTGCCCGCAGTGCCTTCAACCACGGTGCCGCCGGGCTTTAAGTGTCCTTGTTTTTCCGCCGCTTCGATGATGTAGAGGGCGGCCCGGTCTTTAACAGACCCGCCGGGATTTAAAAACTCAGCTTTACCCAGAATTTCACACCCGGTTTCATCACTAAAACTGTTGAGGCGAAGGAGGGGTGTGTTTCCGACTGTACCGACAAAACCGTTTTTAATATCCATGGGGCGTGAGGAATGACCGATTGTACTCCGTGGTTATTGTACCGGGTTGGGGGGTAGGGGCGGGGTTAGGCATCGTCTTCAAATTTGTAGCCGAGGCCGATGACGGTTTTGATGAATTGGGGTTGGGAGGGGTCGAATTCAACTTTTTTCCGGAGGCGGCCAACGTGGGTATCGACGACGCGCTCATCGCCAAAGAAGTCATCCCCCCAGAGTTTTTCGATCAGTTGGGGGCGTGTCCAGACGCGGCCGGGGTAGCTGAGGAAGACGCTGAGGAGGTTGAATTCAAGGGCGGTGAGGTCAAGAATTTCGTCGCCGTGGCTGGGATTGTGGCGGGTGACGAGGTGTTGATCGAGGTCGAGGGTGAAGTGAGCGGTTTGGTGGAGGCGGCTTTTTTCGCCGCGCAGGCTACGGCGCAGGAGGGCGCGGACGCGGGCGACGAGTTCGCGGGGGCTGAAGGGTTTGACGAGATAGTCATCGGCTCCGGTGGAAAGGCCGATGACGCGATCGATCTCGTCGCTGCGGGCGGTGAGCATTAGGATGTAGGGGTCTTTGGGGAGGCCCATTTGACGAATACGGGTGCAGACTTCGAGGCCGTCGAGGCCGGGAAGCATCAGGTCAAGGATGATTAGGTCGGGCTGAATGCTTTGCACAAGGTGGAGGGCTTGGGGGCCGTCGGCGGCGCGATCGCACCCAAACCCCTCCCGCGCCAAGGTATCGCTCAACAGTTGAGCGATTTCGGCGTTGTCTTCCACAATGAGAATTTTCATGGTGGTGATTGCGTCAAGGGTATGAACGATCTTACGAATGTAAAGCGTAAAGCCCCCGTTTTCCAAACGGGGGATATAAAGCGAAGGGCTGAATTTATTCAGCCGTGATACCGAGGTATCATAGCAACCATGAAAACGCTCAAGTTCAAGCTCTACCAGCATAAGCGGAATAGATACCTCAAGCGGACAATCAATGCCGCAGGGCGTATCTACAACCATTGTGTTGCCCTCCACAAACGGTACTACCGAATGTGGGGCAAGCACTTGAACTGCGCCCGACTGCAAAAACACATCGCCAAGCTTCGGAAACGGAACCCCTGGTGGTTACAAGTGGGTTCTCAAGCCGTACAGGATATCAGCCAACGAATTGAGAAAGCGTATCAACTGTTCTTCAAACACAACAAAAAAGGCGTTCGCCTGCCAAACTTTAAGAAGACCCGAAAGTACAAATCCTTCACCCTCAAGCAAGCTGGGTACAAATTCCTCGGTGGCAACCGGGTCAGGATTGGGAACAAAGTCTATCAATATTGGAACTCTCGCCCCATTGAGGGCAAGGTCAAGACCGTGACGATTAAACGAACTCCCTTGGGAGAACTGTTCATGATTGTCACGGTAGATACCCTGTCAGACCCCAAGTCAAAACCGAGACAGGTAACATTGCTGGTTTTGATTTTGGACTTAAGACGTTTCTGACCTGTTCGGAGGGATTCAAGATTGATGCCCCCTTGTTCTTCAAGCAGTCACTCAATGCAGTTCGCAAAGCAAGTCGAGAATTATCTCGCAAGCAAAAGGGTTCAGCGAATCGAGAACGTGCCCGATTGAACTTAGCCCGCAAGCATGAAGATATTGCCCATCGACGGCGGGACTGGTTCTGGAAGTTGGCTCACCGCCTGACGAATCAGTTTGATGTGCTGTGTTTTGAAACCTTGAACCTCAAGGCGATGCAGCGGCTTTGGGGGCGTAAGGTGAGTGATTTGGCGTTTCGGGAGTTTCTGCAAATCCTGGAGTGGGTGGCGACGAAGAAGGGGAAGCGGGTGGTCTATGTTGACCGCTGGTTCCCTTCGAGCAAGACCTGTTCAAGTTGTGGTCATATTTTGGAGCATCTGGATTTAGAGACTCGCCATTGGCGGTGTCCCAGTTGCTCGACAGAGAATGACCGGGATGAGAATGCGGCGATGAATATTAAAGTGGCTGGGGCTTCAGCCATTGGGTTAGGTGATGTCAGACAGGCGTTGCCTGCTATTGCTGTTTGATCCCAGAATCCCCCGTTTTCTAAACGGGGGAGTAAGTCAACATTTCCATTGGCATTGCGGAATTTCCACACCATGGGTCTACGGAATGTGATCTCTTACAGGCGGCGGATGCGGCGTTGTACGCGGCGAAGGAAGGGGGGCGTGATTGTACTGTGGTGGCGACGGTGACGGCTAAGCCCGCGATGCTCCGTTCTTAGCACCACTGGGAGATGTCTTGATGAAACTGATCGAGGGAGAGGAGTTGGAAGCGATCGTGGTGTTGGGCAGTCTCTCGCATGGCTGCGGTGTTGTAGCCCCAGTCGGCGAGGAAAAGTTTAACGATGCGCAGATCCGGTTGGTCGGCGATATTTTCTAGGGTACTGAGGCGGTCTTCAATAAACCAGGCTTGGGGGGTTTGAAAGAGTAATTGGCGCAGGGAGTCGGCTTTGGGGCGTTTGACTTCTTTGCCGAAAATATGGGCGCGGGGAAAGTTGAGGCCCTGTTGCCGGAGGAGTTGGTCAATGAAGCGGCCTTCTTTGGTGCTGATGATCCACAGTTCTGGTGTGTCGGCGGCGAGCCAGGTGCGCAGACGATCGAGAACGCCGGGATAGAAGCGGTGGAGAGCAAGCCAGCCGTCTAGATCCGTTTGCATCCATTGGTCGCGGACGTGATCAACAACGGTGGCAAGATGGATACGATCGCACTCTTCGGCCTTAACAATTTCATTACGAATCGGGGCCCAATGGTCAGCGATCGCGTCACCGGAAACCCCCGTGACCAATGCTCGCAACAGTATCGGCATTTCCCAGCCACTTTCAATCACCGGGCGGAGGCGACAAAATTCCGCTTCCCAGGGGGATAAATCGAGGCTTTTCCCCCAGAGAACGGAATAGGCCCGACAGGTGGTTTGAAAATATTCGAGTAACCCATCACAGATGACCCCATCAAAATCAAGTGCGAGGAGTGGTAAGTCTGGAGCCATGGGTTCAGGGTGAGGGCCGACATCGGCAGCAACCTGGACTAGGCTGGAAGAGCCGTAGAGGGCGATCGCATCCCGCTGAGGTGCTCCGCCTGTTGCTGCATCGCCTTCGAGTGTAACTCATGCTCTACTAAAAAAATATTCCCATAGAGATTGGCCACCACCTGCTTACCCCCTTGGGTCGCACAGAGATATTTCAGCCCATCCTGAATATAGGGCGCAACCACCGTCCAGAAAAACCCCGGCACACCGTCCCGCAAATCCCCCGGATGCTGATACCCCAATTGTTGATTGGTGCCATTTTCGGCAAATTCTTGAAACAGCGCGGGCAGTTTATCCAAATAGCGCGGGTCTGCCAATTGCCCCAGGAGATCCGCCGCTCGGATTAACCCCGGATAGCCACGGGTGTCATCGTAACGAGTTCCGGATGGAACGGGAAAACGGGTCAGTTCGATGCCATCTTGGACACGCTTCACATCGATCAGGGGATGATCCCTAAACTGTTCTGCCACAAAGCGCTGACCCCGATCCACATGGTAGGGGGTGAGGCTTGCGTCGGTTTGGTCTGGGGTGAGGGTGACCATGCGGCTACCCACGCCCGTGGTGTAGAGGTGGTATTGGGGGCGATCGCCCTGACAAATGCCTTTCAAATAGCCCACATCATGGCAGAGCAAGGCGAGGAGGCCGTGAAACCAGTCCTCCGGAGTCACGCCACCATCCTGCTGCTGCTTGCCCCGCAGGATTTCTTGGCCCGTTAAGGTCACCAGGATCGTATGCTCCACATCATGGTACGCCGCATCACTGGCCGCGATCGCCGTCAGCACCGTTGTAGCCACATCACCCAACACCTCACCATAGTCCGGGTGAATCTGCTCGTAGGTTTGGGCATAGCCCCGCCGCAACTGTTGACGACAATATTGAATTTCACGATCAACCATCTTGAACACCATGCGTTCCCTGAGATCCACCTTAGACACCAGTTGCCTCTGATCGGGCAAGGGGGATGGTTCAGAGACAAGACCCTTGACCCAGAACACAACAGAAGGCAAGCGGTTATGGCGCGATCGCACCATCCCAGGGTCTGCTGATCCTCATTTCACCCCAACTGCTCCAGTATCCCCTAAAAAACCAGCGGAAATCAGTCCGTATTTTTACTTAATTCCTCGACAATACAACCGCAGGATGGCCAGCTGTCTTATTCTCTCATCCAAGCCAAAACAACCAAGCGGTTGGACCGTTCCCCATCCATGCCCCGCAATCTCCCAACCCCAGGATCGCCCAGGGACGTGGTCACCATCCCCTCAGTTTTAAAGACTAAGGGATAATGCAGTTGAGCGGGATGGGGCACAGATTGCAATCCCTAGCACAGTCCTCAATCCGCTCGACACCGTAGCATGGAAGATATAAATCCAAGCCAAACTTTAACGAGATCACCCTAAAGCATGACTGAATGCTTGGATCACTGATGACCATGTTTTCTCCTCTATCCCCTTATCTCTACACGGTTGGTGGCCCCCTCCAGCCCAATGCTCCTAGCTATGTCGTCCGCCCCGTTGATCATGAGTTGGAAATGGCTCTCAAGGGAGAGGGCTGCTGTGGGGTGTTTGCCCCCGGTCAGATGGGCAAAACGAGCCTGCGATTGCGAGTGATGGATCGCCTTCAGCGGGAGGGCTATGCCTGTGTGGCGTTGGAATTGATGAAGATGGGCTGTGAGGATAGCACGTCCCAACAGTGGTATGGGGGCATCATGCAGCAGTTGGTGCTGCGGTTGGGGGTGGAGATGTCGTTGGGGGTGTGGTTACGCGATCGCGCCTTTCTCTCGCCGGTACAGCAATTCAGCGAACTCCTCGAAACCCTGATTTTCCCAACCGTCCAGGCCCCGATCGTGCTGTTTATTGATGATGTGGAGCGTTTGGGGACACTTCAGTTTAGTCCTAATGACTTTTTTGCGGTGTTGCGGGGCTGCTGGGAGTCCGGGACAATTCGAGTGGCCCTGTTTGGGGATACCCTCGCCCCGGACGGGTTAGATCGAGCCGGTCGCGCCCTCCTCACTCAATGCGGCTCTCGGATCACCCCCGGTGGCTTTGCCCTGGCGGCCACTCAACCCCTCTGGCAGGGCTTGCGGGAGCATGTGCCCGATCCGGAGGCGATGATGGCGTTGATTTTGGACTGGACGGGGGGACAACCGTTTTTAACCCAAAAACTCTGTGCGCTGATTGTCCAAGCCCCCCAGTCCCCTCCGGCGGATGGCCAAGGGGCCTGGCTAACGCAGTTGATCACGACGCAACTGCTCGACCCGTGGGCAAGCCACGATCAGCCGCCCCATCTGCGGTTGATCTGCGATCGCCTTTTGGCCCCTGGTCCTAACCTATTGCCGCGTTTACAGGGGTATCAGGCCGTGGTGACAGGCCAAGGGGAAGCGGTGGAACGGAGCGCGGTGCAGCAGGAGTTGCAGGTGCTGGGGTTGATTCGGGTCGAGTCGGGGCGGGCGCGGGTGGCGAACCGGATTTATCAGGCGGTGTTTTCGGCGGTGTGGGTACAGGAGGCGATCGCCACCCTCCAGCCGGATTTTATCAACTTGGTGCTGGAACAAGAACATCAATTACTCACCGTTTTGAAGGGGCAGACCGGCCAGGATTTTGAAGATCTGTTGGGGTCGATTTTGGGAACTTTAATTCTCAACCTGGGGGAAATGCTGGCGGCGGATCATGTCAACTTGTTTTTTTTGAATTCGGAGACCGATGAACTCTGGTCGATCTTGACCCAAACCACGGTCAGCCACAGCACCAAGATTCAACTTTTTGCCGAGACTGCCACCCCAGAGCGTGTCATGATCTATAAAAAGGCGGTGCATGTGTCGAGAACCACGGCCAACGATTGGGGGGTGATTGTGGCCAATGTTCAAGCCCAAACGGCACTGTTTCGCAATGAATTGACGCTGCCGTTGCGGGATGAAACGGGGGAAATTGTCGCCTTTATTCAGGTGATGAATAAGCTCAAAGTTCCCTCCCGTCCAGAGTTACCCCTCGTGGAACGCATTGACCTCAATGGGTTTACCGAACGCGATCGCGATCGCCTCAACACCGCCGCCCCCGCCCTCCATCGGATGCTCAAGCGTTGCCAAGACTGCTACAGCTTTACCCAGCGCCTCCATATTTCTGAAGCGATCGCCGAAGCCACCCGCACCGTCGCCCACAGCAGCCTCAACACCCAAGACATCATCCGCCGCGTCATGGCCGCCGCCAAACGCCTCATGAACGCCGATCGCAGCACCCTCTGGCTCCTTGATGACCGTAACGACCAACTCTGGACAGAGATTCCCTTTAGTGATGGCTCCGTCCACACGATCCGCATCCCCGTCAGCCAAGGCTTTGCCGGACAAGTCGCCGCCACCGGGCAACCCCTCAACATTCCCTACGACCTCTACGACCATCCCGACTCCGTCATCGCCCAGCAAACTGACCAACAGACCGGTTATCGCACCTGTAGCCTCCTTTGCCTACCGGTGTGGAGTCCCGACGGGGAATTATTGGGCGTGACCCAATTGGTGAATAAACGCCGCCCCGGAGCACAGGAACCCTACGACGCGAGAAACTGGCCCGCTGCCCCCTACGCCTTCCAAGCCAGTTTCGATCGCAACAGTCAACAATACCTCAAGATTTTTAATACCCAAGTGGGGATCGCTCTCCACAATGCCCGACAACTCGAACAGATGCAACGCCAAGCCCAACCGCGTTCCGACAATGCGGTGAGCCAAACCCTCGACCTCCTCAATCAAGTCATGGATGGGAATGGCTTTGACGATATTCTCGATACCACCTTGCGATCGATTACGCTGCGGGTGGGACGGGCGTTAAATGCCGATCGCACCACCATTTTTTTGCTTGATGAAGACAATCAGGAATTTTGGTCAATCTTGGCGGAGGCGGACGGCACCAATGATTTAGAAATTCGGATTCCGGCGGATCAGGGCATTGTGGGGGAAACGGCGCGGTGTCGTCAGATTTTGAATATTCCCTACGATTTTTATGATGATCCCCGGTCGGCGATCGCCCAAATCCAGGATCGCAAAAATAACTATCGCACCTATACCCTCGTGGCCGTTCCCTTGCTCAATGAGCAAGGCAACCTGATCGCCGTCGTCCAATGCCTCAACAAACTCCAACGCTTCCACGATCGCACCGCCCCCCTCGCCCAACGCATCGACCCCGCCGGCTTCACCACCGCCGACATCAGCCGCTTTTTAGACAACACCCCCCTGATGCGGATGATCCTCGAAAGTTTCCGCGCCTACCACCGCACCGCCAAGCAACAACGCATCGCCGCCGCCCTCATGGCCGCCACCCGCTCCGTCTCCCAAGGCAAACTCACCATTGACGGCGTGATTCACCAAGTCATGACCGCGGCCCAAGATCTGCTCAACGCCGATCGCAGCACCCTGTGGCTCCTCGACCGCGATCGCCAAGAACTCTGGACAAAAATCACCTCGATCAACGGCACAACCCGCGAACTCCGCCTCAACCTCGGCGAAGGCTACGCGGGCTGGGTCGCCCAACATACCCTACCCGTCAATATTCCCTACGACCTCTACGATCACCCCCAATCCGCCACCGCCAAAACCATCGATCGCTGCACCGGCTATCGCACCTGTAGCCTCCTCTGTCTGCCGGTGTGGAATCCCCAAGGCGAACTGATTGCCGTCACTCAACTCGTCAATAAAATTCGCCCCAACCTCCACAGGCAAGAACCCACCCCCCCCACGGCATCCCGGACTATCTCCACACCGGTTTTGATGCCCATGACCAACGCTATATGCAGGTGTTCAATCGACAGGTGGGCGTTATTTTGGACAATGCCGAACGCTTAACCGCGCAGCGCGATCGCACCCCTCAACCGCGTTAAACCCCACCGCTGCCCGCCACCTTGCCCCAATTATCAACATTTGTTAACTTAGCAAGGGAGGCCGATCCCGCCCCAATTGCCCCAAACTGCGATCGTCCCCGTCCAGAGAAACCCCATCCCCTCTCGCTCTGACTCTGCCTCTCATTGCTCCCCCGCGATGCGATCGCCCCCGTCACCCCCCGTCACCCCGCTTCACCCCCCACCCCCCAGCCTCGCCGCGAATCCCGATCCCCACCTGGGGAAGATGCAAAATTAGCGCGTATAATCAAAACATCGTTCATTTATTGCTACAGTTCGTAGCAATCTGTAATGAATCGTGTTGACATTCCTGTAGGTCATGCCCCGAATATTGGTCATTGATGATGATCCCGCAATCTCAGAACTCGTCTCCATCAATCTGGAGATGGCTGGTTATGATGTCAATCTAGCCAGTGATGGCATCAAAGGCCAGGCCCTCGCAGTCCAACTCCAACCGGATTTGATCCTGCTTGACCTGATGCTTCCCAAAGTCGATGGCTTTACCATCTGTCAACGCCTACGACGGGATGCTCGCACCACCGATATCCCAGTTTTGATGTTGACAGCCCTCGATCAAACCCAAGATAAAGTCGGTGGCTTTAACGCTGGAGCCGATGACTATCTCACGAAACCCTTTGAGCTTGAAGAAATGTTGGCGCGAGTGCGGGCCTTATTGCGCCGCACTGATCGCATTCCCCAAGCCGCCAAGCATTCCGAAATTCTCAACTATGGCCCGTTAACCCTGATTCCGGAACGGTTTGAAGCCATTTGGTTTAACAAAACCGTTAAACTCACCCATCTTGAATTTGAATTGCTTCACTGTCTGCTGCAACGCCACGGGCAAACCGTATCACCGAGCGAAATTCTCAAAGAAGTCTGGGGCTACGATCCCGATGACGACATTGAGACGATTCGGGTTCATATCCGGCATTTGCGCACCAAAATTGAACCTGATCCCCGGCATCCCTGCTACATCAAAACCGTTTATGGTGCGGGCTACTGTTTAGAATTGCCCAGTAGTGAAAACACAATCCCTGATCCCGACCCGGATTCTGCTGCAACGTCCTAGGCTGTCATGAGGCGTTATTACCTGTTCTATGTGCGCGAGACTCTACCGATGTCGGGGGCGTATCTCGTGCAGATGGTTCATCTTGCCAACGCGGCGGCGAATCTGGGCTATCGGGCGGTGTTAGTGTACCCACGCCCTACCCGGCGCGTTTGGCGTTGGGTGGCCGGATTTCACCCCCAAGGGGCGGCGGCGGATCTGCGGGCCTATTATCAATTGCAAGCCGACTTACAAACGGCAGAGTTGGCTGTGCTAAGGGGGGGCGATCGCCTCCCCGGCCTCCTCGGCAAACTCACCAACCGCAGCACCGTCGTCTGTAAATACCATCTACCCCTGCATCTGCGCCAGCAGACGGGCTTGGTGCATAGTCGCGATTGGAATTTTGTCAAAGCCGCGATTCAGCAGGGCATTCCCGCCATCTATGAGCGCGACCACTGCGAAACAAAACGCTACGAGCCGGAGATCGTCCAGAGTCCCCTCCTCCATGCCACGGTGACCGTGGCGACTCCGGTGCGAGACAATTTAATCGCCAATGGGATGCCCCCGGAGAAAATCCGCCAATTTCATAATGGGTTTAACCGGGGATTTTACGAACGACACCCCGACCAGGCGCAGGCGTGGCGCGATCGCCTCCTCACCGCCGATCAATCCCTCGTCGTCTATGCCGGTGCTCTCGAACCCTTCAAAGGCATTGATATCATCCTCGACATTGCCCCCCAGTTTCCCGATGTTCAATTCGCCCTGGCCGGTGGCCCTCCCACCCAGATCGCCCATTACGAAGCCGAACTCAAAACCCGCCACCTCACTAACGTCTCTCTCCTCGGCTACCTCAGCCACGATCGCCTCGCCCCCCTGCTCCAAGCCGCCGATATTCTGGTCTATCCCCACCACGCGGGCAACGCGGCCAACTTCACCTCCCCCATGAAACTCTTTGACTACATCGCCGCCGGGCGTAATATCATCTCCACCACCATCCCACCCCTGCGCGAATTCCAAACCTCCCCCTTAATCACCGCTTGGGCCGAACCCGACAACCCCCAAGACTTCGCGCTCCAACTCCGCAAAACCCTAACGACCCAACCCGCCTGGACTCCCCAAGGCCTCTACCCCTGGAACGCGGTGCAGTCCTATTCCTGGGAAGCCCGCATCGAAAAGACCCTCCACGGCCTCGATCCCGCCTGTCTACAGGCTCTCCGGTCAGGGCAATGATGGGGTTTCCCTCCAGCCTCGCAAGGGTGGAGGGATTGGGGGCGATCGCCTAGAATCAAACCAGCCCATCTCTTAGGCTTGGAGAGATCCAATGGTACAAACACCCGCCACACCCGCCACCGAAATGTTACGACTAGAGTTACGAATGTAAAGCGTAAAGCCCCCGTTTTCCAAACGGGGGATATAAGCGAAGGGCTGAATTTATTCAGCCGTGATACCGAGGTATCATAGCAACCATGAAAACGCTCAAGTTCAAGCTCTACCAGCATAAGCGGAATAGATACCTCAAGCGGACAATCAATGCCGCAGGGCGTATCTACAACCATTGTGTTGCCCTCCACAAACGGTACTACCGAATGTGGGGCAAGCACTTGAACTGCGCCCGACTACAAAAACACATCGCCAAGCTCCGTAAACGGAACCCCTGGTGGTTGCAGGTGGGTTCTCAAGCCGTACAGGATATCTGCCAACGAATTGAGAAAGCGTATCAACTGTTCTTCAAACACAACAAAAAAGGCGTTCGCCTGCCAAACTTTAAGAAAACCCGAAAATACAAATCCTTCACCCTCAAGCAAGCTGGGTACAAATTCCTCGGTGGCAACCGGGTCAGGATTGGCAACAAAGTCTATCAATATTGGCACTCTCGCCCCATTGAGGGCAAGGTCAAGACCGTGACGATTAAACGAACTCCCTTGGGAGAACTGTTCATGATTGTCACGGTAGATACCCTGTCAGAACCCCAAGTCAAAACCGAGACAGGTAACATTGCTGGTTTTGATTTTGGACTTAAGACCTTCTTGACCTGTTCTGAGGGATTCAAGATTGATGCCCCCTTGTTCTTCAAGCAGTCACTTAACTCGGTTCGCAAAGCGAGTCGAGAGTTGTCCCGTAAGCAAAAGGGTTCAGCCCATCGGGAACGTGCCCGATTGAACTTAGCCCGCAAGCATGAAGATATTGCCCATCGACGGCGGGACTGGTTCTGGAAGTTGGCTCACCGCCTGACGAATCAGTTTGATGTGCTGTGTTTTGAAACCTTGAACCTCAAGGCGATGCAGCGGCTCTGGGGGCGTAAGGTGAGTGATTTGGCGTTTCGGGAGTTTCTGCAAATCCTGGAGTGGGTGGCGACGAAGAAGGGGAAGCGGGTGGTCTATGTTGACCGCTGGTTCCCTTCGAGCAAGACCTGTTCAAGTTGTGGTCATATTTTGGAGCATCTGGATTTAGAGACTCGCCATTGGCGGTGTCCCAGTTGCTCGACAGAGAATGACCGGGATGAGAATGCGGCGATGAATATTAAAGTGGCTGGGGCTTCAGCCATTGGGTTAGGTGATGTCAGACAGGCGTTGCCTGCTATTGCTGTTTGATCCCAGAATCCCCCGTTTTCTAAACGGGGGAGTAAGTCAATCCTCCACTGAGACCGCATCCACATCAACGGTGGCGGTGCTGCCAATGCCATCATCGGGGGTAACACCTTCACTCTGTCGCGCTTTAGCGAAGTCGAGCACCATTTGGGAAACTTCGCTAATTAACAGGGTCAAAATCGCGATGTCATCGATTTGCCCCACAATCGGGATCAGGTCAGGGGCGATGTCTAAGGGGCTGACGAGGTAAGCCAAACTGCCGAGAATAATCCACCACCGATATTTAGGGTTGCGGAGGGTGGTGCGATACCAGTTGTAGAGGGCTTGGGGTGACATGCTCATAGGTTTAGCGGGTTCAGGGCGTTAATCGTTTGGTTCCATTGTGACAAATTGGCGATCGCAACGGGGAACGGCATTTTCTTGCATCTGACGGCGGATTTCCACACCCGATCCCATCGGGAAGGTTGGGGCTAGGGGGCGATCGCAGGATTAACGGGGGCGGAATCAATGGGGGCGGGTTGAGTGGCGATCGCTAACTGCACCCCCCCCAACTGCCGCAATTGATCCATCACCGCGACAACATCCCCGTGGGGAACTACCCGATCCGCATTCAACAACACCACCAAAGGCTGCTCCGGGGTTTGCATCCCCTCCAAGGCGGTGATGATCTGCGGTAGGGGGGTGGGGGTTTGATTGAAAAAAATCTGACCATCGGCCCGCAGCGTCACCGTCACTGGCGGCACGGGCTGGGCTTCGGAGGTGGCCGCTGGGGGGAGATTGACGGGCATTCCGGTTAAGCGCACCAACTGCACCGCCGCGAGAATCACAAAGGCCAAAATCACAAAAATCACATCAATCATCGAGATGAGATTGATGCTTAACGGGGTGTCAGGGTCATCAGGCAGACGCATACTTGGGAATAGATCAGGACTATGGTTCCATCTTAGAATGTCCAAATTCATCTCACCGTAAAGCCAATCGACTCGAACGGAAGTCTTCTTGTGACAGTTAAGCCAGGACTGCGCAGTGATCCCATGTTTGCGTTGCCCTCCTTTCCCAGCGCCCCCAGTAGGGCGATGGGGATGAAGATGTCAAGGTCGCAAAGCCACGATCTTCACCCAATGCGAGTAGAATCATTAAGACTCCAGACACTGAATTTTTAACACATTCAAACATGACACAACGCTCCTTCCCGCTATCCCGATTTTGGCGAGCTTGCGGACAATTTGTAGGTTTATTTTTACTCTGTGCCGTCTTGGTGGTGGGCTGCAATCCTGCTTCCTCGGACAGGGCGAGCGATGCCCCCAGCGATACGGCCGCTAGCACCACACCGAGCGATCGCATCATCTACGGCACGACCCTAAAACCCCGCACCATCGACCCCGCCGACAGCTATGAAATGGCCGGGATCGAAATTATTTATAACCTTAGCGATACCCTCTATACCTACCAACCGGGAACCACCGAACTCGAACCCAGTTTAGCCACGGCCATGCCAACGATTAGCGACGATGGCCTCACCTACATCATCCCCCTGCGGGAAGGGGTCACCTTCCACGACGGCACACCCTTTAATGCCGAAGCGATGAAATTTTCCCTCGATCGCTTCATCGGCAACGGCGGCAAACCGGCGTTTCTCCTGGCTGACGTAGTGGAAACCGTGGAGGCATCCGGTGACTACGAACTAACTATCACCCTCAAACAACCCTTTGCGGCGTTCCCCGCCCTCCTAGGCTTTGCCGGAACTTGCGCCATTTCTCCCGATGCCTACACCATCGGCGAAGGGGAATTCAACCCCGATACCTTTGTCGGCACTGGCCCCTACAGCCTGACGGAATTCACCAGCGACACGATTCGCATGGATGCTAACCCGGACTATTGGGGTGATGCACCCGCCAATGAAGGGGTTGATATTCAAATCTATGGCGACAACTCCGCCAACCTCTTTAATGCCTTCACTACGGGCGCGGTGGATGTGGCCTATCAATCCCTCGATCCGGAACAAATTACGACGCTCCAAGAGGGCGGTGATCAAGAGGACTGGCAGGTGATTGAAGCCCCTGGTACGGCGGTGAATTTCATGGTGCTTAACGTGAATCAAGAACCCCTCGATCAAGTGGAAGTGCGACAAGCGATCGCTTCCCTGGTTGATCGGGCCTTGATCAATGAGCGCGTCTTCCAAGGTCAAGCCGAACCCCTCTACAGCCTCATCCCCACCGCTTTTGAGAACTATTACGAACCCACCCTCCAAGCCGCCTACGGTGATGCCGACAGCGAAGCCGCGATGGAACTGCTCACCGAAGCTGGGTTTTCCGCAGCCAACCCGGCGGTGATCCCCCTCTGGTTCCCCACCGCTTCCACCACACGTTCCCTCGTGGCGCAAACCCTCCAAGCTCTCGCGGAGCAGCAGCTAGAGGGCATCCTTCAGTTTGAACCCAACACCGTCGATGGGGCCTCATTCTTCAAAAACATCAAAGAAGGCATCTACCCCGCCGCCCTCGTCAACTGGTATCCGGACTTTCTCGACCCGGACAACTACATCCACCCCTTCCTCAGTTGCTCCCAAGGCAGCGAGGCCGCTGGCTGTTCGGAAGGGGGCGCACAAAGTCAAGGCTCGTTCTATTACAACAAGGAAATGAACGACTTGATCAATGCCCAACGGGAGGAGAGCGACCCCACTCAACGGCAGGAAATCATCAGCCAAATTCAAACCAAGCTGGCCGAAGATCTCCCCTACATCCCTCTTTGGCAAACCAAGGAATATGTTTTTGCCCGCAATGAGGTGAGCCGCCTTGAAATGAACCCCAGTCAAACGATTCCGTTCTGGGTGGTAGAAAAGTCTTAGAGTCTGACTCAACCCCATAAAAATACTGCGTCTTGCAGAAAGAAGAGGCTGATCGATCAGCCTCTTCTTTCTGTATCTGGAGTGACTCATCAATGCTACTGCCTATACACAACCGTCCAATGTTGACCTAGCCTGCGCTTGATCCTCCCTCTCCGTCAGGGCTAGAGGTTTGCAAGTGAGCTAGAGGTTTGCAAGTGAGCTAGAGGTTTGCAAGCGAGCTAGAGGTTTGCAAGCGAGCTAGAGGTTTGCAAGCGAGCTAGAGGTTTGCAAGCGAGCTAGAAGCTCGCACTACAGAGGCTTCTAGGAAGGGGACTGTGGGCCTTTGGCTTACGCATACTGGTTCCAGACTCGCAACGTGGCTGATGTGTCGGCAGTGGTATTGATGGGGGGTGAAAAATTAATCGATTCTGATCAGTGGAGTGAGATTCTGAGCCGATCGCTTGTCTTGGCTTGAGCTTGAAAATGTTAGGAAAAAGCGGGTGAGGGGAATCGAACCCCTATCATTAGCTTGGAAGGCTAAGGTTTTACCACTAAACTACACCCGCGAATGTGCAGCCCTCCCATGATAGCGAGTTGGTTTGGAAATGTCAAAATGAATCAGGGGTTACGGTGCAGGGTGCAGCCCTATACGATCGCATTTCGGCGACCACTGTCAACGGCGCACGGGATATGGCGACAGCGAGAGGGGGCGATTTTGCAACTTTGGGATGGGGGCGATCGCACGGGTCAGGGGGAAATCGCGCCGATTCCGTGGTTTGGGTCGGAAACGTTAGCAGAGGCGATCGCCTTTTTTAACCACCTTGGCCCCACCTGCACCCCGGCACAACTGACGCAGATTCCCGACCACCTGCCCGCCTGCCAATTCGCCGCCGCTTCAGCCCTCTTTGCCCTTCACCATCAACCGGATGCGATCGCCCTCCAACCCGCTCAAATTGCCTACCTGTTACCGACGGGACAGGCTGCCATGGGTGCGATCGCAACAGTGCCAGCAGGGACACAGACGGTGAAATGGAAAATTGGGGTGGCGACCGTGGCGGAGGAATTGGGCTGGTGGCGGGAACTGTGCGATCGCCTCCCGCCGGGGATCATGATCCGGTTGGATGCCAACGGGAGTTTAAGCGAGGCGGCGTTGGGGGCGTGGCTTGACGGGGTGGGTGCGTCGGCGCGGGTGGAATTGATCGAGCAACCGTTACCGCCGGATCAGGTGGATGTGCTGTTGCGATGGCAGGCGCGATCGCCGCTGCCCTTGGCGTTGGATGAGGCGGTGGCGACGGTGGGGCAGTTGGCGCAGTGGGTGCGGTGGGGTTGGCGGGGGATCTATGTGGTGAAGGTGGCGATCGCGGGTGATCCGTGGCAATTACAGGCATTATGTCAGGCTCATCAGCTTGATGTGATTGCATCATCAGTGTTTGAAACGGCGATCGGTCGCCAAAATGCGCTTCAATGGGCGATGACGATTCATAACCCGGCGCGGGCGTTGGGATTTGGGACGGCAGGATGGTTATGGGAAACGGGTTAGGATTGGGGGCGTATTTGGAAGCGCGATCGCCGTGGTTGCGCCGGGATGATCCGGCTCAGGAACGGGCGGATCGGGCGCGGTTTGCGGTGGACTATGCGATCGCCTGTGACCGATTGAGCCAGCAACGCCCCCGCCTTTGTTTAGCCGAACCCGACCCGGTACGCTTTCTCGCCCAATGTTGCGCCGCGATCGCAACTCAAACCCCAGTTTTTCTCTGTGATCCCCGCTGGCAAGCCCAGGAATGGCAGCAGGTACAGGCAACCGTGCAACCGGATTTGATGTGGGGACTCCCTGAAACGCAGCAGCAGAGCCAAGAGATGAAGCCCCTGGCCGATGGTGAGCAGGATGATCATGAGGCAGCGATCGCACAGATCAACGGCCAAGGGATCATTGGCATTCCCACCGGCGGATCGTCGGGGCGGGTGAAGTTTGCGATCCATACCTGGAACACCCTGACGGCAGCGGTGACGGGATTTTACGACTATTTCGATCGCCGTCCGGTGCAGAGTTATTGTGTGTTGCCGCTCTACCATGTCAGCGGGTTGATGCAAGCATTACGGGCGATTCTCACCGGGGGACAGGTTGGGATCGGGGACTATCGCCGCTTGAAACAGGGACAATTCCCAACCCATTTAGACTCGGAGACGTTTCTATCCCTCGTGCCCACGCAATTACAACAGATCTTGACTTGGGACGATGCACCGCAATGGTTACGGCAATTTCGGGCAATTTTCATCGGCGGTGCGCCCGCGAATCCGGCCCTGTTGGATCGTGCCGCCGCCCTAGGACTCCCCCTCGCCCCCACCTACGGCATGACCGAAACCGCCGCCCAGATCGCCACCCTCAAACCCGCCGATTTTCTCGCCGGCAACCGCACGAGCGGGCCGGTGCTGCCCCATGCCCAGATTGAGAGTTTGCCCGATCGACGGCTTCAGATTCGGGCCGCGTCCCTCTGCTGGGGGTATTATCCGAACCTGTGGCGCGATCGCACCTTCACCGCCGATGATCTCGGCCAGTTCGATCCCCAGGGTCACTTAACCCTGATCGGTCGGCAGCAGCGGCAAATCATCACGGGCGGCGAAAATGTCGCCCCAGAGGAAATCGAAGCGGCAATTTTAGCGACGGGCCAGGTGGCGGATGTCTGCGTTGTGGGCCTGCCCGATCCCGTTTGGGGAGAAGCGATCGCCGCCCTCCATGCCCCGATTCTCTCCGAAACCCAGTTACACAGCCTCCAAACTCACCTCCGCCGCACCCTCGCCCCCCACAAACTCCCCAAACAGTGGCACGGTTTCGCCCAACTCCCCCGCAATGCCCAAGGCAAACTCGACTATGGGCAGATGAGGGCGATCGCCCAGCTCCCCACAGTGTCAGACTACAATCAAGAACAAACCGTGTTGTAAGAAAAACCTGCTATGGCAACCTATCCCGGCCTTTCTAGCGAAGCCTTCCGACATCCCCTCGATGCCCAAGCGGAGCAAGCCCTGCGCTCCATTCCCGGTTTTCAGCAATTCACCCGTGGTTTTGTGGAATACCTCTACGAACGCCCCCAACATGTCTATTTAATGGGCAATTGCGTCGAAGTGGGCCCCCGTCAATATGCCACCATCTACGGCATTTTTCGCGAATGCGTGCGGGATCTCAGCCTCCCCATAGAACCCCATCTTTTCGTCAGTCAAAATCCCGAAGTGAATAGCTATTCCCTCGGCTCTGATCATCCCAGCATGGTGATTAATTCCGGGGCGTTGGACTTACTCAATGAAGCGGAACTGCGCACCGTCATCGCCCATGAATTGGGACATATTAAATGCGGCCATACCGTGCTCAAACAGATGGCAATCTGGGCAATGGAAGCCACTCAATTAATCGGCGATCTCACCTTGGGGATTGGAAAAATGCTCACGCCGGGCCTGGTGTTTGGGTTCTATGAATGGAGTCGCAAGGCGGAACTGTCGGCCGATCGCGCTGCCCATTTGGTGGTCGAAGATTTGCCACTGGTGGCGCAAACGATGCTGAAGCTGGCCGGTGGCAGTCAGAAATACGCCCATGAATGCAGCCTGACGGAATTTATGAACCAAGCGGAACGCTATCAGGCTCAGGATCAAGACGAACTCAACCAGATTTATAAATTTTTGCTCTATAACGGCGGTCGGGGCGCGTTGCTCACCCATCCGTTTCCCGTGGAGCGGCTGCATTTTCTCCAACAATGGTCAACCTCTGACCAGTATCAGCGAATTCGTAATGGCCAATACAGGACGGCGAATTCGGAAGGCGCGGTCAACGTATCTGCCCAGGAGAGCGATCGCGAAGTGAACGAGCTACAGCGTCAAGTGGAACGGCTCCAGGCGGAGATTGACCGAGTCCGGGGGCGATCGCAACGTCATTAATACCGAACGTGATCGAGATCAACCCGTATTTAGACGGAAATCAGCAGCAGGATCGATAAAGATCATCGTGGAAATCACTGATATCCTTGATAGTCAATGTATCCTGGGAAAAAGATGAGCGGACGCTGCGGCGGCGTGGGTCTCTGGTTCACTCATTCTCAATCCTATATTTCGCTCGGTGCTGTATGCCTAAGGCTAGGTGAACGATGATCTATAAATTCCTCCTTGATGTTGTTCGTAACTGTTCACCAGAAATTGCCCTTGATGAGTTTAAGGCTCTCTTTTTGGAGCATCGTTCTCATCCAGGCAACTTATCAGCATTTTCTGATCTCGTTCTTCTCCTTAAACATCATGACAAGGACGAGTTTTTAGGAACATTGAAACGGTGTTGTTATATTTTAGTGAACAACTGGGAAACGCAACGGAAAACCCACTGCATCCCAAATTTGGTGAGTAGCTTCACTGAAATTGACTGGCATATGCCCACTGCGACCAAGGCACGTAAACATTTAAAAGCATGGTTGAAAGAATTTGTTGATAGTCAAGATTATCAAGATTTAAAGTTATTTACAGCGCAGCATCTACAGCCGCAAGGAGAGAACCAGAGGGAGGAAGACGCACCAGCACCGCACTGGAGTACACGCTACACATCTTATCTGTTGGTTCCCCAATTTATGAATGCGGAAAATTCGCCAGAACAGCGGGCAGTGGCTCAGAAGCGATCGCAGGAACTCAAAGATAAGTTTAAGTTTGATTTGGCAATGTATACAGCGCGATCGCAGTCGGGCATTCCAGACCGTAAAACTGATCTTCAAAATCCCACCGGCTTAGGGGATGATGTGCTTCGCCTGATTAAAACCATTGTGGCCCGTCAAGGTCGCTACAGTTATTCCCACTTTGCCAATATTTTTCTCAAGCAAATTCAAGGGTTAAGCTACGGTGAATTTAAAGGGGCGTTATGCAACTATTTATCCTACTCCACTGATTCTGCCGTTCAGCAAAATTCTGTCAGCAAACAGTTACTGCGCCGGATTCAAAACCTCTACCCCGATTACAGCGATGATGGGCTAGATGAAGCTCTACTGCTGCGCACCTGTAACCGTGTAATTGATTTTTTGACCATTGAACGCAATGACACACCCTCGGATTTTTTCGTGTTTATTCTCACCCAAGGTCATGCGCTGACCTTAGTGGTTTTACTGCTGAAAATTGTTCTGGTCTGTCCCAATGCGAGAACCCATTTAGATCATCAAGTGGCGAAATTAATTCGCTATTACATGCAATATCCCGTGGATGATTGTGATTGGGTGGTTCATTTTTTTGAGGTGTTTAATATTGCCTTTGCGATTCACGGCGATCGCAATGTGGAATATAACCTGATTCGGATTCGGAGCGGCAACACCGCAGACTATGACTCCGCAGATCAAGACTTGATGGAAAACTATCGCATTTTTTCCCAATATAAGGACGGTGCTAGCCCAAAGTTGATCCCCTTTGAAAAACCATCCTCCCAACACCCCATGACCTCCTGAAGCGGGATAGTTCTCCGGTTAACATCGGGATAGACCAAGCAGAAAATCATGAGGCGAAGGGATGATCAGCAAAGCGCGAGTGTTGGGGGTAACGGCGGTTCAGGGGGCGATTACCTTGGGATGGGTGTTGTACGCGCTGTACTTGCCGCAACTTTTAACAGAATTAGGATTAGCGCCGGAATGGGCGGGGCTGTTACTGACGATTGAGCATGGGCTGGAGGTGGTGATTGAGCCGATTGTGGGGCGGCTGTCCGATCGCAGCCAACGGAAGCTAGGGACCCGTTACCCCTGGATTGTGGTGGGAAGTTTGGCAACGGCGACGCTGTTGATGGGGTTTCCGGCGGTGGTGGTGTGGGGGAAAGCTGTGCCGATGTTGTTGATCGGGGTGGCGATCGCTTGGGCTTCGGCCATGGCGGTGTTTCGCAGTCCGGTGATGAGTCTGCTGGCCACGGCAGCACCCCGCCCCCAATTGCCCCTTGCGGCCAGTGCCTTAACCCTGGTGCAACAACTGATCGGGGCGTTGCGATTCACGGTGTACGGGGTGATTTTGAGTTGGGGGCCAGGGTTTGCTTTTGGTTTGGGGTCAGTGGTGCTGTTGGGGGCGATCGCGTTTCTCCGCTGGGCCATTCCCCCCCAACCCGATCAACCCCAACCCGTCGAACCGTCTCCCACGGCTCTCACTCCGTTGACGATCGCCCTAATTGTCGGGGTGGGTCTTACCCTTTCGGTGGGGTTGCGCTTTGTCTTTGCCACAATTCCGATGGTGGTGGCGCTGGGGTTCAGCCCGGAACAAAAAGCCATGGGGAGTTTGGCGTTTAGTCTCACGTTGGCGATCGCTGCCTTGCCCGTGGGATACCTGGCAACACGCTGGGGGAATGGGATAACGATGGTGGGCGGTGCGGGGTTGGCGGCGCTGGGGTTGGTGATGATGCTGGGCAATCCACAGCCCCTGATGGTGATCCTGGGAGTGGCGATCGTGGCGATTCCCCTCAGTGGCGTACTCAATGGCGCGATTCCCTTTGTTCTCAACCTTGTGCCGACAACGGATAAAGGCTTTGGACTGGGGTTGTATTTTGGCGCGTTGGGAGGTGGGTTTAGCTTTTTTGATCTGGTGTTTAAGGCCCTGGAACCGGTGGCAACGGTGCAGGGCATGGGCGGGGCGATCGCGCTGGTCTGTGTGGCGGTTTTGATTGGCTACAGTCAACGCCAGGCCGTTTCACCATCCTAAACCAGAGCCTACCCCAGACAACAAACCGAAACTATGGGGCTTGCTAGCCTCTGGGAGTGCAAGCTTTTAGCTCGCTATCCGATTCGCGACACAACAAACCGATGGCACTTGCTCGCCCAAATCTAGGATTTAGTGAGCCAGAGGCTCACACTTCGATTAGGAGAAATTCGCCGACTGCACTAACGGCGACAGGGGCCCCAGTTGTTCTGCACCATTCACCGCCAATTCGCTATGGCACAGAATCAACCGCTGATCCACCCGTGCAATCAGATCTCGTAAGACGCGATTGAGGCGATCGCGCTTGTCCTGCTCTTGCTCCTCTGGGCTCCAGGGTTGCCCTAGGCGATCGCGCCAAAACAGATGATGGGCGAATAATCCCGTTGCGCCCCCCTCTTGCCACAGCACCGACCCCACATCGAGCCAAAATTGCCAAGGGTGCGATCGTCGCAACGTCCGGTATTGATAAATCGTGGCCAGCAGCACCGCATTGTCCGGCTTCCCCTGACGACTGGGGTAAGCATTGGCGGTAATTGTGCCTCGCCGCAACAGTTTAATAAATTGCTCTAAGGTCTCTGAAGCCGTGCGTTTCGGGGAGCCGCTCTGTTCGAGTCGCCGTTCCACATCCCAAAAATGTTGCGCCGTTTCCATCAGTTCCCGCAACACCGATAACTCGCCATAGGTGAGTTGCGGCCGGGTTGCGCCGAAAAAATCTTGAATGGCACGATTTAAGACCTGAGCGGGTTTTTCCGCATATTGCGGAGGATGCTGGGCAAGGTGGGAGCGTTGCCGTTCAATCCAGGTGTAGATCTGTTCATAGGCGGTAACCACTTGATGCCCAAAGCGATCCCAGCGATCGTAATCCATGATCGGTAAGAGGTGGGGATGGTCAGGGGCGAAGTGGTAGCAGTGATCCGAGAGGAGACCCGCCCGCACCGGATCGATGGTGGCGGCAGGACTGCGGTTCGGTAATGGTGGACTGAGCACAACGAGCATTTCGGCGATGCGATCGCGCTCCGTCAGGTGGCCTAAATTGGGATAGACCAAGGTGAGCAAGGTTAACAAGGCCCGCACTAGGGGAGACGTGATCAAGGGGCGTTGCTCGTTGAGGGGTTCAACGGCAATCTGATTTTTACTGAGAATATCGATCAGGGTGTAGCGGGCGATCGCATCTAACCCCGGCGCAATTACCGCAATATCCGCCGCCCTCACCCCTTCCTCCTGCACTGCTCGAATAATCCGATCCGCCGTCGCCCGCAACAACGAGGCCCGCGACACTGGCAAATATTGTTCAATGCGATCGTGGCGCGTTTGTTGCAGTTGCACCACCTCCACCGTCGGCGGCAAGTTTAGCAATTGCGGCGAATCTGAGACCAGGGAATCCAGCAGCGGCGTTAATATTTCTGTCAGGCCAGCGGTGCGATTGAGACGCTCGCATTGCTCAAATTGCTCCTGAAGTTGCCACAGAGCTTGCGGGTCTGCATTTAACCCCAAACGGCTTTGGCCATGAATATTATAGGTCGCCACACAATACACCCGATGATCTAAAAACGTCCGCAAAATATCCGCAGCCAAGGCTGGATAATCATCGAGATCATCGGCAAAAACGGCCTGATAGCGGCGCAAAAGTTGCACTTCATAACTGGGATTCCCCAGCAAGTAATGACTATACAGATCGTAGATCACGCCATAGGACAGGAACCCCCGTTCTAAACACCAGGTGTGCCACCCTTGCAATAGTTCCCCCCGCTGGCAACTAATATCCGTTTGTTCATCCCAGCACAATCCCGGCAACCCGGCACAGAGCAGATCGGCAATCTGGCTTAAGGGTGTGCCCCCCGCCCCCGCCAGTTGCAGCAGATCCAGGGTATCGCGCACGAAGCGATATTCCATCATGCCGCTGTTGTCCCGTTGCAAGTCTTCGAGGTGCGATCGCCACAATTGTGTGGCCAGTTCTTGCTCCGTTTCGGGGCGCAGATGGAGGGGAAATTGGGCATTGAGTTTGAGGGCTTGGAAAATGAGCGGCCAAAACAGCGACACCTCATCCTTCATAAAGGCGATCGGCGTTTTCATCACAATCGGTTCATGGCTGATCACCTCGGCCAGGAGGCGATCGCTCAAATCCCGCTGATTAGCCGTACTCGCCGTCAAGACCAAAACCGCCGGGGTAATCGCTGGCCGTCCCTGCTTCGGCAACGGCAGCGATCGATGTTGACCCGTCCATTGCTCAAACATTTCCAACAAACGCTGGGTCTTCCCACTCCGACTCGACCCTGAAATCCACAGTGAACGCATAGAACTCGTTAGGAATTGAGCTTAAAGGCTTCGAGAAACAGACCATAGATGAAACCAATTTTCAGGGCATTGATCACATCCCCCCAGGCGATGCGGGGCGATCGCTGACCTTGACCATAAATGAAACGGCTGATCACCTCCGTCACCGCCACACAAAAGGCCGCGATCGAGATATCCCATAGAGCCATCTGCCCTGCTGTACTGGAGACCCCACTCGCCAGGAAAAACCCCACCAGCAAGCCAATCACCAACAGCGACAACCGCCGCCAGGGATTACTTGCCCATTGCGTGGTGCGATCGCCCACCCCCGTCAACAAACCATTCAACCGCGTTCGTTGCATCGCGTCCTTCCCTCAAACCTGTCCCCTTACTCTAGCTCTCAGGACTCCAACTGCTCAAGCTGTTGATGCTGGATTCCCCACTCATGCATCACCGCCAAAATCGGCCGCAAACTTTCCCCCAACCCCGTCAGGGAATATTCCACCTTCGGCGGCACCTGAGCATACACCTCCCGATGCACAATGCCATCCGCCTCCATTTCCCGTAACTGTTGGGTCAGCATCTTTTGGGTAATCCCCGTTAACGCCCGTTGCAACTCGCCAAAACGCCGCACTCCCCCCAACAATTCCCGCAAAATCAACACCTTCCAACGTCCACCAATCACCGCCAATGTCCGCTCCACCGCACAATAGACCTGCTTGTTTCCAATCTGTGAAATGGATGCTTGATTCACCATAGTATCGTTTTGGGTACTACCTTACTTTTTAGTGCTTACTGTGCAAACCGATGGTACTCGATTTAAAGTCTAATTATAGAAGATTCAGCCTTTGAACTGGCTGAATTTTAGACCGTAAAAGTCGTTATAGGATTGGATCAAAAATCATGAGTAAGCCCGTTGTTTTCGATCATAAGCCTGCGGTTTTAGACCTTGAAGCGGGAACCTATTTCTGGTGTAGTTGTGGCCAATCTAAAAATCAACCCTTTTGTGATGGCGGTCATCAAGGCACAGACTTCACGCCGGTTAAATTCGAGCTTGAATCTGCTCAAAAAGTAGCCCTGTGTAACTGCAAACACAGTGCCAACAAACCGTTTTGTGATGGTGCTCATACATCGCTTTAAGGCGTTAACGTTCCACGGGTTGATTCAGGGGATGGGAGGGACGCAAACAATCAGACCGCGCGATCGCTGCGTCCCTCCTGTCGTTCTGAATCTTGGCGGTGAGTACGGTCTCTTGAGCCATCACGTCATTGTCTCCTGTTGTTTCTCTGGTGGTGAGTTCTACCGGACATCATCCCTAAATTCCCCCTACAATACTAGAGTTTTCTTTCATGAGGAGGTCTTAAATGTTACAAGTTCGGAAAAGTCATGAACGAGGTCATGCGAATCATGGTTGGTTAGACTCGTACCATACCTTTTCATTCGCGAGTTATTACGATCCAAATCACATGAGCTTTCGCAGCTTACGGGTGATTAATGAAGACCGAATTGATCCGGGTGCTGGGTTTGCGACCCATGGCCATCGCGATATGGAAATCATTACCTATGTGCTCAATGGTGCTTTGGAGCATCAGGATAGTTTAGGCACTGGGTCAGTGATTCGTCCGGGGGAAGTGCAACAGATGAGCGCGGGCACGGGGATTCAACATAGTGAATATAACCATTCCCAGCGCGAACCGGTGCATCTGTTGCAGATTTGGATTACGCCGAATCAAACGGGGATTGAGCCGCGTTATGCGCAGCGGGAGTTTCCGATTGCGACGGAGTTGGGCAAGCTGCATCTGGTGGCGGGGCCAGTGGGTGAGGTGGAGAATGTGATTCCGGTGCAGCAGGATATGCGCCTCTATGCGGGGCAGTTGGGGGCGGGGGATGAAGTTCACCAGGCGATCGCACCGGATCGTTATGCTTGGATTCAGGTGGCGCGGGGGGACTTGAGCCTCAATGAAATTCCTCTCCAAGCGGGGGATGGGGTGGCGATCAGTGGAGAGGACGCGATAACCATCACCGCCACCACAGCGGCGGAGTTGTTGCTGTTTGATTTGCCGTAAGGGTGTGGAAATTTGCGATCGCACCGGATGCCATGATTTGAAGTGCTGATGGTGCGATCGCCCTCAAACCAAACCTCTAGACTCAAATAATATAAATTAAATGTAAAGATTCTTGCATAATTATCGCAATTCAAGGGCAATATTCTCGAAATGTAACGTTTTAAGAACAACCATCACACAACTGATTAATCAGTCAAGGTGATTTTGTTAATTTCCTCACTGTCGGGCTGTTTCAAGAACATTCAAACCCTCAAAAATTGCATTAAAATCAGGGTGTTTCGACCGTTTTGCCTCGGTTATTCTCCCAATATTCTTGTTAGGATAAAGGGAGATGCAACCAGAGGAGATTCTATGGCATCCCCACAAAAGATTAAACAGTACCTTGCCTATTGGGTTCAGCTTGGCAAGGGAATTGTGATTGGCGATCGCCCTCCGGTGTACTGCAAGACAGTGTTGGCGCAGGAAACCTACTGCAACGAATTTGAATCCCTTTGGCAACAGGTCGAAGCCCGTCACGGCGAAGGATGCCACATCACCGGTACGGATCAGGAATTGGCAGAACTGTTTTCAGAACAATGGAATGTGACGGCCTGCTATCGGTGTGAACTCCTCGTTCCCCAAAAAGTACGGGGTATGCCTGCCACCACCTGTCCCTGTGCCGACCTCGACACCTGGCCCAACCTAGAGATTCCTAAACCCCGGCTTCCCCTCAGCAGCAATGGACATCTCGCCAAAATTCGCCACCGCCTCACCGGGCTGCCCCATCCGGTCAAGTCTTCCCAACCGTTACCCTATGACCCAAGTCTGGCGGAAAGTGCGGGGGTGGACTGTGCGCTCAAGCTCCATCTGGCGAAAGCCCAAAAAGCGACCACAGCCCCAGGACAGCCTCAATTCCCTCAAGCGCATCGCAGCGATCGCCTCCCATCTGATCGGGTGATGCCGGCGGCCTTTCCCGCTGATCAGCCCGCCACCTCCGACTGTGATGAAGCAGAGGTGAGTTGTTGAGCGAGGCGATCGATTGCCGTTTGATATTGCAAATCCCGCGCTGAGGCGATGTCCTGCCGCGTGATTGGGTCTTGAGACACAACATAATCCGGCAGGATGCCGAGGCGATGGATGTCATGGTGATTGGGGGTTTCGTATTTCGCCACCGTCACCGCTAGCCCAGAATCATCCGGGAGTTCAAACAGGGATTGGATTAACCCTTTGCCAAAGGTGCGATCGCCGATCAGTTCTGCCCGACCATTATCCTGTAATGCCCCGGCTAAGATTTCGCTCGCGCTGGCAGTACCTTTATTCACCAGCACGACCAGGGGGGCGGTGGTGAGGGCATTATGGGCGGCAGTAAAACTGTCAAACATCCCTTGACGGTTGACGGTGTAGACAATGGTGGCATCATTGAGCCACAGTCCTGCAATTTCAATCCCGGCCTGAAGGAGTCCCCCCGGATTATTGCGCAGGTCGAGGATATACCCTTCGGCTCCTTGGCGTTGGAGTCGGGCGAGGGCGTGTTCTAGCTCGCGGTAGGCGTTGGCGCTGAATTGCGAAAGACGGAGGTAGCCGATGGGGGTATCGAGAAGGCGGGTATCGAGTTCGGCCACCACTGGATTCAGGTCAATGCGATCGCGCACCACTTTAAACTCATACGCTGCCTCCGTATCCGGTCGCGCCACCTCCAGGGTGACAGCCGTTCC
The DNA here is from genome assembly GCF_001890765.1 of Spirulina major PCC 6313. NCBI lineage: Bacteria > Bacillati > Cyanobacteriota > Cyanophyceae > Spirulinales > Spirulinaceae > Spirulina > Spirulina major. The sequence continues at coordinate 4,167,867 of NZ_KV878783.1, forward strand.
CCGTGGGCCCCGCATCAGATTCGCCGCCTCTTCGAGGGATAATTGTTCAGTGGGATGATGGTCAATGGCCAGAATGCGATCGCCCGCCAAAATCCCCGCTTGATCCGCCGGCGAATCAGCGATCGGAGCCACCACCTCTAACTGATGGCTCGTGGGATTGAGATCAATCTGTAATCCCACCCCCGACAGCGACCCCGACGTACTCACCTGCAAGCTGCGATACTGCTCGGGCCGCAACAGCCGCGTAAAGGGATCATCCAACGTCCCCAGCATTTCCTCAATCGCCCCATAGGCCGCCTCACGATCCGGCAGCGATCGCCGCAAATAATCCTGGCGCAGTCGCCACCAATTGTGATCATTAAACGTGTCATCTAAATAGGCTTGATTGACAATCCGCCATGCTTGCAAAAAAATCTTTTGATCCTCGGAAAACGCATGAGCCACCGGCATCACGCCCCAACTCACCAACCCGATCAGCAAACACAACGCAAAATTGACCCAAAATTGACGGTTCTTCATTAGTTAATAGTTGCCAAGCTGAGTTAACCCCCCAAAATGGGATGTGCGCCTCATCCCCCTAGGGCTACTTTTCGGTATTATAGTTCTTACGTGTCGGAGCACCATAACCCAAGTGACTCCACACACCGAACTCAATCGTCAGCATATTCGTCCAAGTCGCGGGCTGGCAGTTCGAGACGTTAAACGGGCGCAAATGAAAGACACAGAATTTCCTCAAAAAGATTCGCCCTCTTCAGACGCGCCAACTCTCTAGTTCTCAACCAGGCCAACGTTTGGATTGAGTGAGACCCTCGTCTATTGTGGCTAGGATGACCATCCACCACCGTCGCCTGATTGTGTCACTAGAGAATCTGTCAACGCATTCCTTCATTACCCAGCACTGAATTCAAGCTCCATGTTTACCAAACAAGTCACTGACTCCAAAGCATATCAATGGTTTCAGGAGCGTCTTGAGATCCAAGCCATCTCAGATGACATCAGCAGCAAATACGTCCCCCCCCATGTCAATATTTTCTATTGCCTGGGCGGTGTGACACTGGTCTGCTTCCTAATCCAATTTGCCACAGGCTTCGCCATGACCTTCTATTACCGTCCCACGGTAACGGAAGCGTTCAACTCCGTTCAATACCTGATGACCGAAGTAAATTTCGGGTGGTTGATTCGTTCAGTCCATCGCTGGTCCGCCAGCATGATGGTGCTGATGATGATCCTCCACGTCTTCCGCGTCTACTTGACCGGTGGCTTCAAGCGTCCCCGTGAACTCACCTGGATCACGGGTGTTGTGATGGCGGTGCTGACGGTGTCCTTCGGGGTAACCGGCTACTCTTTGCCGTGGGATCAAGTGGGCTACTGGGCGGTGAATATCGTCTCTGGTGTGCCGGCTGCGATTCCCGTCGTGGGCGATCAAATGGTTGAACTGATGCGCGGTGGCGTATCGGTGGGCCAAGCGACCCTCACTCGTTTCTACAGTCTCCACACCTTTGTGTTGCCGTGGATGATTGCTGTGTTCATGCTGGCTCACTTCTTGATGATCCGCAAACAAGGCATCTCTGGCCCCCTCTAAGGTGCGCCATCAAACCTGAGGCTGTTTCCATAGCTTGTTGACCGTTAGCACCGACTAACACTGAATAAGGAGAAATTACACTATTATGTCCACGCTGAAAAAGCCTGACTTAAGTGATCCGAAGATGCTCGCAAAACTTGCGAATGGCATGGGTCACAACTATTACGGAGAACCGGCTTGGCCCAATGACCTGCTCTACACCTTCCCAATTGTGATCATGGGAACGATCGCCTTGATTGTGGGTCTGGCGGTGCTTGACCCGGCCATGGTGGGTGAACCGGCGAACCCCTTCGCGACTCCCCTGGAAATTCTGCCGGAATGGTATCTCTACCCCACGTTCCAAATTTTGCGCGTGGTTCCCAATAAACTGTTGGGGATTGTGGCTCAAGGGGCGATTCCCATGGGCTTGATGCTCGTGCCGTTCATTGAAAACGTGAATAAATTCCAAAACCCGTTCCGTCGCCCGGTGGCTACGGCGGTTTTCATGTTTGGAACGGTGGTGACCTTGTGGCTCGGCGCGGGTGCTCTGTTCCCCATTGACACCTCTTTGACCTTGGGCTTGTTCTAGAGCTGCGTCACACTCCCTGGATTGGAATCAAAAAGAACCCTGCGATCGCAGGGTTCTTTTTGATCTCCCCTGATCCCGCGTGATCCCCCCTTGGTGATAGACTTTTCCTTGGCATCTGTTATGATACGTCGCCTAAATACGATTTAAAAATAAGAGGACTAGACTCTGTGGAAAGTACGCTTGGATTAGAAATTATTGAAGTTGTTGAACAAGCTGCCCTCGCCTCCGCGAAATGGATGGGGAAAGGGGAAAAGGACACCGCCGATGAAGTAGCTGTCGAAGCGATGCGGGAGCGGATGAACAAAATTCACATGCGGGGCCGCATCGTGATCGGGGAAGGTGAACGTGACGATGCCCCCATGCTCTACATCGGCGAAGAAGTGGGGATTTGCACCCAAGAAAACGCCGCTGCGTTCTGCAATATGGAAGAACTAGTCGAGATCGATATTGCGGTTGATCCCTGTGAAGGTACTAACCTCGTTGCTTACGGTCAACCGGGTTCGATGGCGGTGCTGGCTATTTCCGAAAAAGGTGGGCTGTTTGCAGCACCTGACTTCTACATGAAGAAATTGGCAGCTCCTCCGGCGGCCAAAAACCACGTTGACATCAACAAAACGGCCACCCAAAACCTGCAAATTTTGTCGGAATGTCTCGATCGCTCCATTGAAGAATTGGTGGTGGTGGTGATGGATCGGTCTCGCCACAAAGACCTGATCGCTGAAATCCGCACTGCTGGGGCACGGGTGCGCTTAATTAGTGATGGTGACGTTTCGGCGGCGCTGTCCTGTGCGTTTGCTGGGACGAACATTCACGCTCTGATGGGGATTGGGGCGGCTCCCGAAGGGGTGATTTCGGCGGCGGCAATGCGCTGCTTGGGTGGTCACTTCCAAGGTCAACTGATCTACGATCCCGAAGTGGTGAAAACCGGTCTGATCGGTGAAAGCAAAGAAGGCAATATTGCTCGCCTCAACAGTATGGGTATCACGGACATTGACCGGGTGTATGATGCGCAGGAACTGGCGTGCGGTGAGACGGTGTTGTTTGCTGCTTGTGGGATTACCCCTGGTACGTTGATGGATGGTGTGCGTTTGTTCCATGGTGGCGCTCGCACCCAAAGCTTGGTCATTTCGAGCCAATCTAAAACGGCTCGTTTTGTGGATACGGTGCATATGTTCGACCAACCCAAATACATCCAATTGCGCTAGGGTTGATGCCTAGTTGCCCGGTTTAACGGGCTAAACTCCCTCGATGTCTGGTGCTATGACCGGATCGAGGGAGTTTTTGATGGCGCGATCGCGCTCCAGCCTACAACGGGCCAGGGTGTAAATTTTTTGTTAAATCTTATTACTGACAATCATGGCCCTGGAGGGAAATGTCCAACAATAGGCAGGTAATGTAACAGAGCGTTTAACACTAAATTTTTATGAACATTGCAGTGGTTGGCTTAAGCCACAAGACCGCACCCGTGGAAGTGCGTGAAAAGCTCAGTATTCCTGAATCGGAAATTGAGGCTGCGATCGCCCACCTCAAAACCTATCCGCACATTGAAGAAGTGGCGATCCTCAGCACCTGTAACCGCTTAGAGATCTACTTTGTCGCGACGGAAAGTGAACCCGGTGTCGTCGAAATCACGCAATTTCTCTCGGAAAAAAGTGGATTGCCGCTCCTGCAACTGCGCCGCCACCTGTTCACCCTGCTCCATCAAGATGCGTTGCGCCACCTGATGCGCGTTGCCGCCGGGCTGGATAGCTTGGTGCTGGGTGAAGGGCAAATTCTCGCCCAAGTGAAAACCACCCATAAGCAAGCGCAGAAATATAAAGGGATTGGCCGCCTCCTCGATCGCCTCTTTAAACAAGCGATCACGGCGGGCAAGCGGGTGCGCACGGAAACCAACATCGGCACGGGGGCGGTGTCGATCTCCTCAGCGGCGGTGGAATTGGTGCAGATCAAGCGGGATGACCTCGATCACTGCAAGATTGCGATCATCGGAGCAGGCAAGATGTCGCAACTCTTGGTGAAACACCTCTCCTCAAAAGGGGTGCAGGAAATCACTGTGGTTAATCGGTCGCTAAAGCGATCGCAAGACCTCGCCAAGCAATTTCCGGATGTGTCCTTGGTGTTGCGACCCTTGGATGAAATGCTCGATGCGATCGCCGCTTCTGACATCACCTTCACCAGCACCGGAGCCACCGAACCCATCGTCGATCGCGCCAAACTGAGCAGCGTCCTCACCCCCAACCAACCTTTGATGCTCGTGGACATTTCCGTCCCGCTCAACGTTCACCAGGACGTGGAAGAACTCCCCCACGTACAAAACTTCAACGTTGACGATCTCAAAGCCGTTGTCGCCCAAAACACCGCCCAACGCCGCCAAATGGCCCAAGAAGCCGAAACCCTCCTCGAAGAAGAAGTGGCCGCCTACGAAGTGTGGCGACGCTCCCTCGAAACCGTCCCCACGATCAACTCCCTGCGGCACAAAATCGAAGGCATCCGCGAGCAAGAACTCGAAAAAGCCCTCTCCCGCCTGGGGGTTGAATTTGCCGACAAGCACCAAGAGGTGATCGAAGCCCTCACGCGGGGCATCGTCAATAAAATCCTCCATGAACCCATGGTGCAACTGCGGGCCCAGCAAGACATTGAAGCTCGCCGCAAAGCCGTGCAATCCCTCCATCTCCTGTTTAATCTCGATTCCAGCGAACAATATTCGTAACCTGGACTTGTTCGACCGTTCTGCCTGGTTTTCGTGACTCTGCAAGGGGTGCGATCGCCGGGCAGGATGCTGATTACTGTTCTTCACCTCCCAACTATGAGCGACACCATTTTTGGCAAAATCATTCGCCGTGAAATTCCCGCCGATATCGTTTACGAAGACGATCTTTGTCTTGCCTTCAACGACATCAGCCCCCAAGCCCCCACCCATATTTTGGTCATCCCCAAAAAAAACATTCCCCGCCTCTCCGACTCCCACAGCGAAGATCACGCCATTCTCGGTCACCTGCTTTGCATGGTGCGCCAAATTGCCGCCAACGCCGGCCTAAGCAACGGCTATCGCGTCGTGATTAACAACGGCCAAGATGGCGGGCAAACCGTAGACCATCTCCATCTCCACATCTTGGGCGGTCGCGCCATGGCCTGGCCCCCCGGTTGATTTCTGAGAATCTCCGGCGATCCCTTTACAATTCGCAATGATTTCTTTATAATGGGCGGTAGGTTATCCACATTATTTTCCGGATACCCGTAAATTTCAGTTAAGCAATAATCTGAATATGACAACTACAGTTCAAACCCAACAAGGCGGTTCCGTTTGGGAACGCTTTTGCCAATGGGTCACCAGCACCAACAACCGCCTCTACGTGGGCTGGTTTGGTGTCTTGATGATCCCCACCCTCTTGACCGCCACCACCTGCTTCATCATCGCCTTCATCGCTGCTCCCCCCGTGGACATCGACGGCATCCGTGAACCCGTGGCCGGTTCTCTCCTCTACGGCAACAACATCATCTCCGGTGCTGTTGTGCCTTCCTCAAACGCTATCGGTTTGCACTTCTACCCGATCTGGGAAGCTGCTTCCCTCGATGAGTGGCTGTACAACGGTGGCCCTTACCAACTGGTGATTTTCCACTTCCTGATCGGCATCTTCTGCTACATGGGTCGTCAGTGGGAACTCAGCTACCGCCTCGGTATGCGTCCTTGGATTTGTGTTGCATACTCTGCACCCGTCTCCGCCGCTTCCGCAGTGTTCCTCATCTACCCCATGGGTCAAGGGTCCTTCTCCGACGGCATGCCCCTCGGAATCTCCGGAACCTTTAACTTCATGCTCGTGTTCCAAGCCGAGCACAACATCCTGATGCACCCCTTCCACATGCTCGGTGTGGCTGGTGTCTTCGGTGGTGCTTTGTTCTCCGCCATGCACGGTTCCTTGGTGACTTCCTCCCTAGTGCGGGAAACCACCGAAATCGAAAGCCAAAACTACGGCTACAAATTCGGACAAGAAGAAGAAACCTACAACATCGTTGCAGCCCACGGCTACTTCGGTCGTCTCATCTTCCAATACGCTTCCTTCAACAACTCCCGCGCTCTGCACTTCTTTTTAGGTGCATGGCCCGTGATTGGGATTTGGTTCACCGCCTTGGGTGTGTCCACGATGGCATTCAACCTGAACGGGTTCAACTTCAACCAATCGGTGCTCGATAGCCAAGGTCGCGTCATCAATACCTGGGCGGACATCCTGAACCGCGCTAACCTCGGTTTTGAAGTGATGCACGAACGCAATGCCCACAACTTCCCCTTAGATTTGGCTTCTGCTGAGTCTGCGCCTGTGGCTTTGACCGCTCCTGCGATTAACGGTTAATTGACACGCTCTTGAGCTAGGTTGAATAACTGAATCAGAAAGCCCCCTCAGTTGAGGGGGCTTTCTGCTGTTTTAGAAAAATCTAGCCTTCAAAATCTTGAAGTTCGGTTTTGGTTTCTGTTGACGCATTTTTAAGGGACAACGATATGCCCAGATCGCACAAGATTATGGCTGCACCCCTGGCCATGTGAAAGATACCAGTTACAAACTGTGGCGATTACTGCCCGATGTCTTGGATGAACCGATTCATAAAACCAATTTAATCGCGACCCTGGAACGATTGGACTTGGATACGGCCGATGCGCGATCGCCCGATTTGTATCCCAATGCGATCGCGCCCTCGTTCGACATATCCCATTAAATGGGGCATGATCGCCGCTTGAAGTCTTTAATCAGCGCGGGCATAATGCGCTCAATGGCGAGCCTGGCACCAAAGAGGTTACGCGCCACCGGCCCCAGTTGCAGGGCAGCAGCTCCCCCCATGATGAACAGGTTGCAGCCTGGCCAGCGCAGTTGATCATCCAAAACGGTTGACTTACTCCCCCGTTTAGAAAACGGGGGATTCTGGGATCAAACAGCAATAGCAGGCAACGCCTGTCTGACATCACCTAACCCAATGGCTGAAGCCCCAGCCACTTTAATATTCATCGCCGCATTCTCATCCCGGTCATTCTCTGCCGAGCAACTGGGACACCGCCAATGGCGAGTCTCTAAATCCAGATGCTCCAAAATATGACCACAACTTGAACAGGCCTTGCTCGAAGGGAACCAGCGGTCAACATAGACCACCCGCTTCCCCTTCTTCGTCGCCACCCACTCCAGGATTTGCAGAAACTCCCGAAACGCCAAATCACTCACCTTACGCCCCCAGAGCCGCTGCATCGCCTTGAGGTTCAAGGTTTCAAAACACAGCACATCAAACTGATTCGTCAGTTGATGGGCTAACTTCCAAAACCAGTCCCGCCGTCGATGGGCAATATCTTCATGCTTGCGGGCTAAGTTTAATCGGGCACGTTCCCGATTCGCTGAACCCTTTTGCTTACGGGACAACTCTCGACTCGCTTTGCGAACTGCATTGAGTGACTGCTTGAAGAACAAGGGTGCATCAATCTTGAATCCCTCAGAACAGGTCAGAAACGTCTTGAGTCCAAAATCAAAACCAGCAATGTTACCTGTCTCGGTTTTGACTTGGGGTTCTGACAGGGTATCTACCGTGACAATCATGAACAGTTCTCCCAAGGGAGTTCGTTTAATCGTCACGGTCTTGACCTTGCCCTCAATGGGGCGAGAGTTCCAATATTGATAGACTTTGTTCCCAATCCTGACCCGGTTGCCACCGAGGAATTTGTACCCAGCTTGCTTGAGGGTGAAGGATTTGTATTTTCGGGTTTTCTTGAAGTTGGGCGGTCGAACGCTTCTATCTTTGTGTTTGAAGAACAGTTGATAGGCTTTCTCAATTCGTTGGCAGATATCCTGTACGGCTTGAGAACCCACCTGCAACCACCAGGGGTTCCGTTTCCGAAGCTTGGCGATGTGTTTTTGTAGTCGGGCGCAGTTCAAGTGCTTGCCCCACATTCGGTAGTACCGTTTGTGGAGGGCAACACAATGGTTGTAGATACGCCCTGCGGCATTGATTGTCCGCTTGAGGTATCTATTCCGCTTATGCTGGTAGAGCTTGAACTTGAGCGTTTTCATGGTTGCTATGATACCTCGGTATCACGGCTGAATAAATTCAGCCCTTCGCTTATATCCCCCGTTTGGAAAACGGGGGCTTTACGCTTTACATTCGTAAGCCATTGACCACGGGAATCGGGTGGGTTGTGCGAATTTGGTCTAACAGAGGCCATTGATTCACATCCAGTGTGCTGCCCGTGGCGAGCCAGATGCGATCAATAGGGAGATGGGCAATGCAATCATGGGCAGCCGATTGATCACAGTTCACTTGCCAGGCATCCCCTTTCCACTGGGCTGAGCGCACTTCGCATTGTTCATAAAATGAGAGTTTGCCCTCCCGTTCCAGGCGGCGCAGTTTGGTGAGAATGGTAGGGGTGAGGGAACCGCCGTTACGGGCCGATTGAATCATCTGCCAGCGGGTTTGCCAATCGGTTTCGGCGTGAAACCCATTGAGATATTTGGGCCCCAGCCATCCGGGTTCGGCATCGAAGAGCTTTTCATAAAAAGTGCGCCGCGCCATCATGATCACCCTTGCGCCACGGGCGATCGCCCCCACGGCTAGATGCCCACTGGTCAGCCCACTCCCCACAATTAAAATCGTTTCGTCCCTCAACTGCGGTAGGGTTTGCAGATCAACGTGATGGGCATGACGCAGGCGATCCTGGGGGTAATGAGAGGATAGGGTTTGCATCCATGGGGGATAGTTGGGTCTTCCCCCGGCGATCGCTAACACCACCCGCTTCGCCGTCAGTTCCCGACCGTCAGCCAGTCCGAGACGGAACCGCTGCCATCCCCGCCGATGGAGCAGATCAATGCGGTGTACCTGGGTCGGGATCACTCGCTCTTGTAGATCCCAGCGGCGGATCACCTCCTGGCAAAAGTCGTAGAACAGTTGGGTTCCGGGGAGGGCATAGGGGGGAAACAGTTCCGCCGGGCGAGATTCGGCAAAGGCGCGGAGGGCGTGGGGATTGGGGTCGGGATGGTGAACAGCGGGCGATCGCAAATGCGGAATCTCATAGGCGGCAAACTGGTGCTGCCACTGGTGCAGCCAATCCCCCGCCGGATCGAGTACCACAAAGCGATGACGCATGGACTTTTTCTTTTTCAGGAGGTGCGTAACCAGGGTTAACGCCTGGGGGCCGCCGCCCACAATGGCGATATCAACAGTGTTCGGCAAAGACGGCACATCTGAGAGCGATCGCATAGTAGAAAACTAAAGAGTTGCATTAAACACTGTAGCTCAATATGATAATGATTATCATTCTAAACTTTACTCCATTTTGAAACAGGATTTCATGAGTTCCGTGACATTAATTGCGGTGGCTGGGCCAACGGGTAGCGGCAAAACCACATGGATGAGCCAGTTCCTACAAGACCCGAACCGTTCTTTGTTCTACTGCTGTCCCGGAGCGGGTGCGGGTTCGGTGGATCAGGTGCGGATTGCCTATCGCTTTCCCTGGGTGCAGTTGATTCCGGAGCACCAAGCTCAGCAGGTCTTAACCACCTTGCCAGACCAGGCGCGAGTTTATTTTGAGGTGGGTTTTCACCTTGATCTTGACTCGCCGTTTTTTGCTGCGCTGCCCTGCCATCACGTGGCAGTGTTGCCGCCGGAACTGACGGCTTCGGAGTGGCACGACTGGGCCGATGAAGTGATTCCCGGTAACGCCATCACGGTTCCGACCTCTGATAACCTGCCGGAATTGTGGCGATCGCCCCTCACTGGACAGGTATTTGATCCTCCGAGTTTGGATGAGATGTTGATCGAACTGACCAGCGGTGCTTACGGGAGGGTGCAGCGTGCCAAGGGAATTTTTGAATTGCCCGATGGACGGGCCTTTTACGTTGACTTTCTCGAAGGCTTACAGGGGATCGAATACACAGAATTGAGCATTCCCCGCTGGCTAGAGGGCCGCCCCAATCGCTTAAGCGGCATTGAAGTGGTGGGCTGGAACTTGGATAAAGATGCGATCGCCCAAACCGTCCTCGATGGGTGCTTATCCGATAGCATCATTGCCCAATACCAAGAACAATACAAAGCCTTAATATCTGACGAAACTAATCCAGAGGAGACAATCCTGGCATGAAATTAGCCGTTATGTCCTGCATCCATGGCAACTATGAAGCACTTAACGCGGTGTTGTCGGATATTGATGATCAAAACGCCGATCAGATCTACTGCTTGGGGGATTTAGTTGGTTATGGCCCCCACCCGAATGCAGTGGTGGAGATGATTCGCTCCCTTGATATTCCCACGGTTCAGGGCTGCTGGGATGAAGATATTGTCGAGGGGTTAAACGCCTGCGAATGCAGTTATCCGTCGCAATTAGCAGAAAAACGGGGACGCTTAGCCCATGAATGGACAAACGAGGCCATTCATCCAGAGGTGCGCGAGTATCTGGCAACCCTGCCCATGACCCTGAAGCGGGATAATCTCTGTTTTGTCCATGGCAGTCCCAATAGTCAGCACGAGTATCTCTTGCCCAGTATGGATGGCTTTGCGGCCCTAGAACGAGTCCTGGCGGTTGATGCCGATGTGTTGTTTTGTGGCCATACCCATGTGCCCTATGTGCGGCGTTTGGAAAATGGCACCTTAACGGTACAGGTGCAGCAACCTGGTCGAGATCCTTCAGAAACCCAGTTCACAACCCCTGTTAAACAGATTATTAATGCTGGTTCCGTGGGAGAACCCCGCCACGGTCGCCCCAACGCCACCTATGTGATTTACGACACCGATACCACCCAAGTCAGCCTCCGGGAAGTCGCCTACGACTACGAAAAAACCTGTGCTGACATTCTGGAAAAAGGGTTGCCGCCGATCTTTGCCTGGCGATTAGCGCGGGGCATGGAGTTTGCAGAACGAGCCGATGACCCAAGTCATGTGTGTCAGCGGTAAGGAAGTGGGGAGTTTTGAATATCAGGAGGTGAGTCGATGCATTGGGCGATTTTGAGCGGGATTGAGGGGAATTTGGCGGCCTATGAGGCGGTGTTGCAGGATATTCGGCGGCAGCGTCATCCGGTGACGACCCTCTTTATTTTGGGGGATGTGGTGGGGCTGAAGGGGGATAATGAGGCGCTGATTCGGCGACTGCGATCGCCCCGTCCCGGTGAACTCGAACCTCAGATTTGTGTGGGCTGGTGGGAGGAGCAATGCTTTAGCCTCCATGGGCTGAGGGAGGTAACCGATGCTCCCGAACTTCTGGCGCAATTCGGAGGGGATGGGGTGAAGCAACTGTGGGATTCGGTATCGCGGGAGTTGGTGCGGTGGTTGCGATCGCTCCATTTTGGTTTTCATGAGTTGGATTGCCTCCTGATACACGGCAGTATGGCGGGCTATGCCGATGAACTCACCCCCGCAACTCCCGCCATTCAGTTGTGCGATCGTCTGATTCGCGCCGATGCCAATACGCTATTCTGCGGGCGATCGGGGCTGAGTTTTGAATGTTGGGTGACACCGCATGAGTTGCGATCGACCCTCACGACCTTAGACGGAACCCAAGACCCCCAAGAACAGGGCAAAACCGCCCGCCGCGTCGTCGGGGTGGGCAATGTTGGCCGCAAGCCCAACCAAGCCACCTATACCCTCTACAACCCCGGCAATGATCAAGTCACCTTTAGAACCATTGCCTACGACCGTGCCAAAGGGTTTGGCGTTTCCAAAGTTTGATATTCCCAAAATAGCGAGGTTATTCGAGAGGAGCGATCGCCCCATGACCTGACATCCTGAATATTTTTAATGTAGAAGTTCGCAAATAACCCAACCTAGTTTATTTACTCAACCAAGGCATTAATTATGACATCCCCATCGTCCGAACTATCGATCAAACGAGGAATACCTGTGACCATTATCACGGGTTTTCTAGGCAGTGGTAAAACAACACTGTTGAACCATATTCTCAGCAACAACAACAATTTAAAAGCTGCTGTCTTGGTGAATGAATTTGGTGACATCAATATCGATAGCCAGTTGCTTGTCTCGGTTGATCAAGAGATGGTCGAACTCAGTAACGGCTGTATTTGTTGTACAATCAATGATGACTTAGTTGATGCAGTTTACCGGATCTTAGAACGAGGAAAACAGGTCAACTGTCTTGTGATTGAAACCACAGGTTTAGCCGATCCTTTACCAATTATCTTGACCTTTCTCGGCACTGAATTGCGGGATTTCACTCATCTTGATTCCATTATCACGATGGTTGATGCAGAGGTGTTTACGCCTGACCACTTTGACAGCGAAGCAGCACTTCAGCAAATTATCTGTGCAGATGTCACTATCTTGAATAAAACAGATTTAGCGGCTCCTGAAAAAGTGAAGCAATTAGAAACCTACATCGGAACAATGAAAAGTGGAGCGAGAATTCTCCATAGCCAACAAGGTCAAGTGCCCCTGCCGCTCATTCTCGATGTGGGCTATAACGACCCCGCTGCCTATGCTGCTCTGGTGCAGGAGGAAATTGAGCAGACAGAACACGATCGCGCTCATGGGCATCACCACCACGACCACGGGCATCATCATGATCACGATCATGACCATCACGAACATGAACATCATCATCACCATTCCTCCCATTTAGAGAATGATGGGTTTGTTTCGATCGCCTTTGAAAGCGATCGCCCCTTCCAGGTTGAAAAGTTTGAACAGTTCTTGCAAGAAAAACTACCGCAAAATGTATTTCGAGCTAAAGGCATTCTCTGGTTTCAAGAAAGCGAACTCCGCAACATTTTTCAGCTCAGTGGCCCTCGATTTGACCTAAGAGGCGAAGAATGGCACACCCCACCTCGCAACCAGCTTATTTTTATCGGGCGACATCTCAATGGGGATGAACTACGGCAACATCTCAACGATTGCCTCGCCTGATCCCCAGTCTTTCAGCATGGGAGTCGTGTGCTCGAAGGAGTAGATCGCAGTGCGATCGCTCCTCAATAACGACCAATGAACAGCGGGGCATGACGGCATTGTTGACAATGGGCAAATTCTCAATGATGAAACCGTTGCGGTTTTGGTCAAGCAAGCGATCGCCGAAGCCGGGTCTGATATTGTCGCGCCCTCGGACATGATGGATGGTCGCGTTGGTGCGGTTCGCCAAGGGCTGGATGCGACAGGGTGGATCAACCTGGGCATTCTGGCCTATTCCGCGAAATACGCCTCGGCATACGATGGGCCGTTCCGCGATGCCTTCCAAAAGGGTTGGATTGATGAGCAAAAGGTGATCTTGGAAACCCTGCTGAGCATGAAGCGGGCAGGAGCCGATGTGATCTCTGACCTATTTCGCGAAAGAGGGTGCGATCGCGCTTCAGAAATAACGATGGTCATTGTCGTAACCCACCATTGAACTGTGCGATCGCACCCTACCCCTTCACACAGACCACCTGTTTCAAAGTGGCGACAATTTCCACCAGATCGGCTTGATTATTCATCACCGTTTCGATGGACTTATAGGCGCTGGGAATTTCATCGAGAACGTGCTGATCTTTACGGCATTCGATCCCCTCCGTTTGGGCCACCAAATCATCAACAGTGAACTGTTTTTTGGCTTTGGTGCGGGACATTTGCCGCCCGGCTCCGTGGCTGCAACTGCAATAGCTGTGGGCATTGCCTTTGCCTTTGACAATGTAGGATTTTGCACCCATGGAACCGGGGATGATGCCGTAGTCTTCGCGGCGGGCCCGGACGGCTCCCTTGCGGGTGACGTAGACTTCTTCGCCAAAGTGGACTTCTTTTGCGGCGTAGTTGTGGTGACAGTTGACGGTTAACAGGGGTTGGGTGGGTTTGCCGCCGGCCAGGTGTTGCTCGACAATCCGTTTAAACCGGGCCATCATTACCTCGCGGTTATAGCGGGCGTAATTTTGCGCCCATTGGAGATCACGCCAATAGGCGGCAAATTCGGGGGTTCCGGTGACGAAGTAGGATAGATCCGGGTCGGGGATTTTACGATCGCTGAGTTTTTGCAGGGTTTTGGCGGTGTCGATGTGGCATTGGGCAAGTTTGTTGCCGATATGCCGCGAACCGGAATGGAGCATTAACCAGACGTGATCATCAGCATCTAAACAGAGTTCGATGAAGTGATTGCCGCCACCGAGGGAACCCAGTTGCTGCATGGCTTTACCGTCTAAACGTTGCACGCCGGGATGGAGGGTTTTAAACTCGCGCCAGCCTTGCCAGTTGGTGACGGCGCGATCGCACTCCCGATTCGATTCAAATCCCACGGGAATCGCCGCTTCAATATCGAGGCGAATCCGCTTTAACTTTCCCTCTAATTGATCGCCGTGAAACGGTAGTTTTACCGCTGCCATGCCGCAGCCAATATCCACTCCCACGGCGGCGGGGATAATCGCTTCGTGGGTGGCGATGACGGAGCCAACTAACGCCCCTTTCCCCAAATGCACATCGGGCATCAGGGCAACGTGTTTAAACACGAAGGGCAACGAGGCGACATTTTTCGCCATCTGGGTTTCGGCAGAACCGAGGGGATGACCGGCCCAAGACAGGACAGGCTTCGGACTAGACAGGTTTAAGGATGCGTAGGGCATGGGAGTTTCCCAAATTCGCTTGTAGTATCATAATACATAAAACTACAGATCGCCAAATCCCGATAATTCTGCCAATGTTTCGAGGCTCATCACGCCGCGATGATACTCACCGTTAATCTTCCAGGTGGGATAGGCTTGAATGTTATTCATCGCACATAATGCCGGACTGGCGGGCTGTTCCCCACCCGGTTCGCATTCGAGATAGATACCGTAGCGCACTAGCCAATCTTCCGGGCCAAACTGGGCCCGCTGGGCGCGACAGTGGGGACACCAATAGGCACTGTAGACGCGGGCGTTAATGCGGCTGAGGTGACGGGCGAGGGCTTCGACGCGCTCCGGTGCGATCGCATCTTGTTCTCTCATTTGAGCATGAACGGTGGAAATGGCGGGGGGAAGCGTGATCGCCGTACAAAACAGAACCAAACAAAGTGTAAAGCGCAACATAAGCTCACTCAACCAAACCAGAACCCCTCAATCCTACCCTTCTCACCCCTCAGACGAAATCTGCATCAACCTTGCCCGCTAATGATCCGAGGCCCTCAGTCTGCGCTGTTTTGGGGTATCAAAGTCGGATTTCGTATCACTCCCCACTCAAAACAGGCTCAATTGTTGGGGCGGTTCGGGGAGCGTGTCCCAGGGGAGAGGCGGTAAATGGGGCGCGATCGCTTGCAACTGATGGTAGAACTGGCGGGCGGTGTGGGGGGAATGCTCTTCCTGGGGGCAGTGGACGAAAAAATAAACAGTCTTGCCTTCGATGAGCCATTGCGCCACTTGATGAACCCAAAAATTTTGGGTGATTTCGTTGTATTGCGGGTCGGGATGGGTGATCCAGCGGATCAAGACGATGGGGGCGGGGCAGTGGGGGAGAACGGGAAGATCGGGTTTGTGGTTGCGGGATCGGGCTTGGGGGTTGTCGGGGCAGCGGTAGATGGGGCGGGTGTCGAGGCAGACCGGGGTGATCGCGTCGAGGAGGGGAGCGAGGCGATCGCGCCCTGTTGGGGTGAACCAGTCCGGGTGACGCAGTTCGAGGCCAAGGGGATGATCCGTGGGGAGGGCGGCGAAAAATTGGGCGAGATCGTCGCTGTGGGCGGGGCTGTAACTGGGGGGAAGTTGGGCGAACACGGGGCCGAGGCGATCGCCCAATCCAGTTTTTAAATGGTTCAGAAATGCGATCGCGCCCTCGATCTGTCCCATGAGCGGCCCCTGATGGGTGACAGTTTTGGGAAATTTTGGGCAGAATTTAAACCCCGGCGGCATGGTGTCGCGCCAACGGTGCAGCGTTGCCGCATCAGGAACAGCGTAAAAAGTGGTATTACCCTCAACGGCGATGAAGCGATCGCAATACAAGGGCAAAAACTCCCGCGCCGGAGCCTTGGCCGGATAGAACGACCCCACCCAGCCGGGAAACGCCCACACGGCACAACCGAGATAAAATTGCCCCACGTTTTGCCCCTGACTCATCAACTCTCACCCCAAACGTCCAGCTAAAACGGTACAATAAACCGGAAATATTGGCTTGTCTTGACTATGATGCTTGATGTCAACAGTCCCCAGTTTATCGCCCTCATCTATCTTGTCTTGAGCGGGTTATATCTTGTCGTGCTTCCCGCTGGTCTCTATGCGTATCTCAATCTGCGCTGGTATGTGGCCAGTTCCATTGAGCGCGTGATTATGTACTTTTTCGTGTTTCTGCTGTTCCCTGGGCTGCTGCTCCTGAGTCCGTTTTTGAATCTTCGTCCCAAACGAGCTGAATCCTAATGCGCCGAATTGATGCGATCGCCCTCACCTTTGGTCTTTTCCTCGGTGGGGGTGCGATTTATCTCCTCTTTCGAGCGATCGGGTTTGATAATCTGTCCGCCGGCATTTGGAGTCAAGCCATTCTGATCGGGGGTCTGATTGGCTGGTTGGCCACCTATGTCTTTCGGGCCCTCACCAAAGGCATGACCCTCAATGAACAGATGCAAAACTACAAAGAAGCAGTGCTGCGTAAACGTCTAGAGGAAATGACCCCAGAAGAACTGGCCCAACTGCAAGCGGAAATCGAAGCCGACGAAGCCGCCGCCACCGAATCCCAGAGCGACCCCTCCTAACCCACCCCATGGCCCGCGCCCCGAAACTCACCTACGATCGCGGCACATTAATTTTGCATCCCCCCCCACGCGGCAAAGGGTGGATCGACTTTGCCACCTGGGACGATCGCATCGAAAAATTTCGCATTCCCGCCCAGCATTATCGCAGCCTCGTGGAAACCCTCCAGGGCGATCAGGTGGAGTTTGTCGATGAAGCCAAGGCGTTTTTTCCCCTCGACCTCAACGCTAATTTTCAAAAAAACCCCTATCCCCACCAAGCCGAAGCCCTCCAGGCCTGGAAAAAGTCCGAGCGGCAAGGGGTTGTGGTTCTCCCCACGGCAGCGGGTAAAACCTTTCTGGCTCAATTGGCGATCGCTTCCACCCCCCGATCCACCCTCATCGTTGTTCCTACCCTGGACTTGATGCACCAATGGTATGCCGAACTAGAGGCGGCCTTTCCGGGGGTGGAATTGGGGCTATTGGGGGGTGGATCGAAGGATCGCACCGCGATTTTGGTGGCCACCTATAACAGTGCGGCGATCCAGGCGGAAACCCTAGGGAATCTCTACGGGTTGCTGATTTTTGATGAATGCCACCATTTACCGACGGATTTTTTTCGGGTGATTGCGGAATATGCGATCGCCCCCTATCGCCTCGGCCTCAGTGCCACCCCCGAACGCGCCGATGATTCCCACCAAGAGCTAGACCACCTGATCGGCCCGATTATTTATCGCAAAGCCCCCGATGATCTGTCCGGCAACACCCTTGCTGACCATGAAGTGCGGCAAATCAAAGTGAGCCTGTCGGCAGAAGAGCGCGATCGCTACGACGACGCGATCCAAACCCGCAACCAATTTTTACAAGACTCGCGGATCTTTCTCGGTAGTTTAGAGGGTTGGCAGGAATTCGTGCGGGCTTCGGCGCGATCGGCCGCCGGTCGTCGGGCCATGCTCGCCCACCGCGAGGCAAAAGCGATCGCCAATGGCACCGACAGCAAACTCCGCACCCTCGCTGAACTGATCGCCACCCATTACCCCGCTCGGATCTTGATCTTCACCAACGACAACGCCACGGTTTACCGCATCTCCCGCGAATTCCTCATTCCCGCTCTCACCCATCAAACCCCCGTCAAAGAACGCCATCACATCCTCGGCAAATTTCGCCGGGGCGAGTATGGTGCGATCGCCGCCTCCCATGTCCTCAACGAAGGGGTTGATGTGCCCGATGCCCAGATCGCGATCATCCTCTCCGGCACAGGTTCAACGCGGGAATATGTGCAACGTCTGGGCCGCGTCTTACGCAAAGGCAACAGCCCCGATAAACTCGCCATCCTCTACGAAGTGATCGCCACCGACACCAGCGAAGAACGCACCTCCGAACGCCGCCGCAGCACCCCCCAACCCGCCGCCGCCCAACTCGAACTCCTGCCCCGTTACAGCACCGGCCGCCCCACCCCCAAAGCTGCCGAATCCACCCCACCCGACTATGATGTTTAAGCAGAGGCGGGGAGTATCCAGGAGAGTATCAATATGTTGAGGGATGCTCCATTCAGGTCATCAGTCAAGATACTCTAACACTATGGGGTGTTATCCATGCGCAACTCGTTATCCAACCCCATATTGCTTCCGATGTAGGGCGATCGCTAGTGAGGACATCAAAGATCATGCTGGCAATGCGATCGCATAATGGTCTTTTGTTCCGAACATTTGCAATCACGCCAGACTGGTTTTTTCGACACCCAATTGTCATGATTCCTGCCCAACCCCTTCCCAATGAAGCGGAGCGACTCAAAGAACTGCTACGCTATGACATTCTAGACACGCCCGAAGAGCAAGATTTTAATGATCTCGTGGATTTAGCAGCGCAAGTATGCGGTGCTGAGATTTCTTTAATTTCGCTGGTGGATGATCACCGGCAATGGTTTAAAGCTCGCCATGGCATTGATGCCTGTGAAACCCCAAAAGATCAAGCCTTCTGTGCCCATGCCATCCATGGCGATGACATTATGGAGGTTCCCAATGCCACCCAAGATGAACGCTTTTTTGATAATCCCTTAGTGACCCACGGCCCAGAAATTCGCTTCTATGCGGGCCAACCTCTTTATGCGGCTTCGGGCCATACGTTTGGCACACTCTGTGTGATCGATCGCTACCCTCGCCAACTGACACCGCTCCAACGTCAAGCCCTCAAAGTCTTAGCCCACCAAGTCGAACGACAACTTGAACTCCGCCTCCGGCAGCGACACCTAGAAGAAAGCCTCACGATCATCCAAGAACAAAAGCAGACCTTAGAATCGCTCAATACGTTAAAAGATCAGACCTTGGCGTTGTTGTCCCATGATTTGCGCAGCCCCCTCGCGTCTTTAGAATCAATTTTAGAACTGTTTCAGAATGGCCTCAGTGCTGAAGACGTGAACACCTTGATGCAGCAAATCCGCCCTGAATTAGAACAAGGCGTTGCCCATCTCAACCATGTGTTGCAATGGGCAGAGGATCAAATGCGGGGGGCAGATGTGGAGTTGTGTGCTTGTCCCCTGGCAGAGATTACGGCGGCGAGCTTGGCGTGGGTACGGCAAAATGCCCAGCGAAAAGGGGTTGATTTGGTCTGTGAATTACACACTACGCATTCTGTGTGGGGGGATGGGGAATTATTGGAAATTGTGTTGCGGAATTTGTTGAGTAATGCGATTAAGTTTTCTCGGCAGGGCGATCGCATCACGGTGTTTGCCGTCGAGCACGAGTCTCAGATTCGCCTTGGGGTCAGGGATGAAGGGGTTGGGATGACGGTGGAGGAACTGAAAAAAGTTCACTGTGTTTCGACTCGCTTTTCCAAACGGGGCACGCAGCAGGAAAAAGGCATGGGGCTGGGGCTTATTCTCTGTCAGTCCTATTTAAACCAGATGAAAAGTCAGTTAATCATTACCAGTGAACCCCATCGGGGTAGTGAATTTTCCTTTTTACTCGACGGTGTTCCGTTCCAGCCCCATGACCATAGTGCCGGCTGTGAGGACTGTCGCGACTGCAATCCTGTGCTGCTCTCCCAGGCTGACGTAGCGGTGTCCTCTCAATAAATTGCGACGGCTTGTACACAATGTTCTCAGGTTGATCTCGTCTGCGTTTAATCCCCCTCTGTCATCAAGGCAGCGAGCGAGAAGCTCGCACTACAGAGAATTCCAGGCAGGGTCGTGTGAGCCTCTGGCTCACTCATACCCCCTCGATTCGTAACTTTGGGTTATGTATAAGCAGTAGCAATAAGTTAGGAGGGTATTGATGGGACAGCACCTCTATCGCTTGGCGATCGCACCGATGCAGCAGCACGGCGATCGTATTCACCTCACCCCAGACCAACAGCATTATCTCTATCGGGTGCTGCGGTTGACGGCGGGCGATCGCTGCATTGTGATCAACGGCAGGGGCAAAGCCTGGATCGCTTCCCTGGCCGACGATTGGGCCACCTTGCTCAATCCCCTCGAACTCGGCACAGAATTACCCCACCCCCTGACCCTGATCGTGGCACTGCCGAAGGGGAGCGGCTTTGAAGACATCATCCGGAGCGGAACGGAATTAGGCGTAAGTCGGTTTCAGCCGGTGATCAGCGATCGCACCCTTTTAAAACCCAGTCCCCAAAAACTCACCCGTTGGCAACGCATCGCCCAAGAAGCCGCCGAACAATCCGAGCGGGCGATCGTGCCCGTCGTCCATGACCCGCTCCCCTTCCGCGACAGTTTAGACCCAGGAACTCAAACCACAGCCTTGATCGCCCTCGCTCGTGGTGATTCACCCCCTCTCACGACGGTTCTAAACTGCCTACCCCGATCCACTGAACTGGCGATCGCCACGGGCCCCGAAGGCGGTTGGACTCCCACGGAACAGGCAGCAGCGATCGCCGCTGGGTTTCGTCCCGTTTCCCTGGGGCGGCGCATTTTACGGGCGGTCACGGCTCCCGTGGCGGCGGCGGCGACGATTGCCGCCTGGCAAGAGCAAGACCAGGTTCATCCTGTTACGTCTGGGGAGGATTCGGGATGTTGATTTTTTTGGAT
Organism: Spirulina major PCC 6313; assembly: GCF_001890765.1. Classification (NCBI taxonomy): domain Bacteria; kingdom Bacillati; phylum Cyanobacteriota; class Cyanophyceae; order Spirulinales; family Spirulinaceae; genus Spirulina; species Spirulina major. Next base: position 4,188,676 of record NZ_KV878783.1, read on the forward strand.
ACGGAATTCACCGGTCTCCATCAACAGACAACGCTGATCAGTCTCGGCCTCGTAGCGGACTGCGATCGCACCTTTTACGCCGAATTCAACGACTACGACCCCCACCAACTCAACCCCTGGCTCGAAACCCATGTGATACCCCATCTATTGTTTCCCGATTGTGAGCACCACACACCGAGCTTGGGCGATCGCCACCACCGCATGAAAAGCGATCGCGCCACCATCGCCAAAACCCTTGTGCATTGGTTCGCCCAATTCCACCGCATCGAACTCTGGGCCGACTGTCCCGCCTACGATTGGGTCTTATTTTGCGAACTCTTCGGCGGCTCCCAACAACTCCCCCCCGGCCTGCACTACAGCCCCTACGATCTCGCAACCCTATTCCACTGCGCGGGCTTGGATGCGACGTGCGATCGTGCTCAATTCGCCGGACTTTCCACCCTCACCCTCCACAACGCCCTCGACGATGCCAAGCTAGCCCAAGCCTGCTACCACAAACTCCAATCATGACGAATTTACCCCAGAAAAATTGATTCCGGGGGCAAGTTAAGGACTATTCTTGAGATGTATGAATCGATTTTTTTTGCGGTTGAGTTGGTGGATTTACAAGGCAAAATCTATAGGTTGGCAACGTTGCATGAGGAGCAATTGATCAAGTTGTAGTATCAACGCGCTTTTTGAGTTGTGAAGGAGGGGGTTGAGGATGACGCTGGAAAAATTTCTGTTCTTGGCGAATGGCTAGAATTGTGGGGCGATTCATCACCAATAGGGTCAATGTTGCTCGTTCAATTGCGGTCAACCCCACGACTTGCACTTCATCCCAAGCAAGGATAAAAATTCGGCGAGTTCGACGAGTCCGAGGGCTTCGGCTTGTTCATCTGGGGTGAGGGGCTGACCTAGATCCTGATGATCGAGGAGGGTTTGTAAACGATTTTGCAGGGCGGTGGGGAGTTGGAAATGGACGAGTTCGCTGGGTAGGGTGATGATGCTCATGAGGAGGAAGGCTCTCGATTTGCTTTTTCAGTATATGAATTTTTCAAGGAAACTGAGTTTCTTTTTACGGGGGTGCTAGGGGAGGGGACGCATCGTAGGGGCGCAATGTTTGCGCCCTTGGGGTTTGGGTTAGGATGGGGGGAGTTTTTTGAGGGGAAAGGCTGATGTGTTGGCTATTTCGACGGAAGAAGAAGCAACCCAAGGCGCAGGGGCGGGATTTTGTGGGGGCGTTACGGTCTGTGGGGGGGTTTGTGATTGGGGGGCAGCGGGGTTATGTGGCGTTGCAGGGGTTGCCGCGTTGTCGGGTGACGGAGGAGGAGTTAATTGAATGGGTGCGATCGGGGGAGGGGCGTGATCTGTTGTCGGTGCGGGAATGGGGGCGGTTGGCGGCGGCGGATTTGGGGGGGTTGAGTGAGGTGGCGGGGGATGTGGTGCGGGAGTTGGGGGGGGAGGTTGTTGAACCACCGAATAAACCTGAAAAAGACAATCCACCTATACCTATAAAGAATCCACCATCACCAACGGGCGGCACTTTTTATCGTCCAGACACATCCCACATCAAACCCGAAGCGAAAGAACTTTTTAACCAAGGGGTTGATCGTTATCAAGCAGGGGATTTAATGGGCGCAATTGATCTTTGGAGTCAAGCCATTGAAATTGACCCCAACTTTGCCTATGCCTACTACAATCGCGGCCTTGCCTACTCTAACCTGAAGCGATACGAAGAGGCGATCACCGACTACACCAGCGCCATTGAAATTGACCCCAACGATGCCTCTGCCTACTACAATCGCGGCAATGCCTACAATGCCCTAAAAAGGTACGAAGAAGCGATCGCCGACTACACCAGCGCCATTGATATTGACCCCAAATATGCCTATGCCTACAACAATCGCGGTAAGGATTCAGGTACTTGAAACGCAGTCACAGCAAGGCTTTCAAAATCGAGGTGAGTTCTAAACTAACAGTTCATTCTCAATAATTACGCAAGACTAGGGGTTACAGCCTTGTTTATTGAGAATAATAAAATAGCTCAAAATAGCTGAAACCCATACTGAGCAGTGCTTACAGCCAAATCCTCATGACCTGAATGCTTACCAATCGCGGCCTTGCCTACTCTGATCTGAAGCATTACGAAGAAGCGATCGCAGACTATACCAGAGCTATTGAAATTGACCCCAACTTTGCCTCTGCCTACAACAGTTTAGGCGTTGCTTTCAATAATTTGGGCCGATATGAGGAAGCGATCAGAAACTTAAACAAAGCTCTAGAAATTGATCTTGACCTCGCCCATACTTATTATGCTCGCGGCTTTGCCCACCGTAGACTGAAGCGATACGAAGAGGCAATTCAGGATCATGAAAAAGCAATCGAACTTGACCCAAAACTTTTTAATTCGTGGGATGATCGGGGTTGGGCACTTTATCATCAGTCTGGCTATCAAGCAGCCTTAGAAAATTGGAATGAGGCCTTAGAGAAACACATCAAGCCAGATGTTGAACCCTTGGGTTGTGCGATTCTTCATCAGAGCAAGGGAAAAGCTTATGCTGATCAATCTAAGAAGTATTTTGGCGCGTATTCCTCTATTGAACAGGACTATAAAGAACGGCCGCTTTTTTCGTGTAAAGCGACAAAAAGCTATGCAACTGCTTATGATTTGATCAAAGATCATCCTAGATATACAGAAAACATATTGAAAATCCTTTTAGATTGGAGTATTTCGCTCAAGGCTCTAGGACTTGTTGAAAATAGCAATAAAAGGGTATTAGAAGCCATCCAACGTATTAACAAAAGAATGCTGGAGTTTGCTGATCCCTTCTATCGAAAATATTTGCGTCTTGAATTTCAATCTCTTTACTTTTTAGACGTCGATCGCCTCATCAGCCAAAACCAACCCTGGGAAGCCCTGATCGAAGCCGAACAATGGAAACGCCTTGCCCTCACTTGGCTCCAAAACCCCAACGCCGACCCCCAACCCCTCACCCGCGAAACCCTCCAAACCGCCATCGGGCAACTCTGCCCCAACCCCCAAACCGCCATCCTCTACTGGCATCTCAGCCCCGCCCAAATCACCATCTTCCTCCTCCGCCCCCACCAAGACCCCCAAATCATCACCCCCATCCCCACCGATCCCCCCTTCACCCCCACCACCCAAACCACCGAAAACTTCACCGAATGGCTCAAACACTACAAAACCACCTACAACCAAACCCGCAAAACATCCTCCGAAAAAGTCCCCCTTCCCAAGGGGGATTTAGGGGGATCACAATGGCGCGATGAACTCCCCCCACTCCTCGCACCCCTCCCCAACCTCCTCAACATCCCCCAAATCCTTGAACACCTCCCCACCATCGAAACCCTCATCCTCATCCCCCACCGCGACCTCCATCTCCTCCCCCTCCACGCCCTCTTTAATTCATCAAACGTCCCCCTTGCCAAGGGGGATTTAGGGGGATTCCGCATCACCTACCGCCCCAACCTCACCCAACCCATCCCCACCCATTCCCCCAACCCCGACCCCACCCTCCTGATCATCAAAAATCCCCAAAGCACCATCGCCACAGGAACCCTACCTTGGGCAGAAACCGAAGTAGACAGCCTCAGCACCCTCTACACCAGCACGATCATTAAACGCCCCAACGCCCACCTTGCCCACATCACCCCACACCTCACCCAACCCCATCATCAATTTCACTTCGCCGGCCATGGCAACAGCGATCCCGACAATCCCCTAAAATCCTGCCTCTACCTCAACAACAAAGACACCCTCACCGTCGAAACCCTCCTCACCCTCAACCTCCCCGCCTACGATCTCGTCAGCCTGTCCGCCTGCGAAACCGCCCTCACCAATACAGGAGAATTCATTAATGAATTTGTGGGCCTACCCAGTGCCTTCCTCAAAAGCGGCGCAAAACAAGTCCTCAGTAGCCAATGGTCTGTCGAATCCTTCCCCACAACCCTCACCATGATCGAATTCCATCGCCGCTATCGGGCCGGAATGCCCGCCGCCCAAGCCCTCGCTGAAGTGCAAATCTGGCTCCGAAACCTGACCCGCGAAGACCTCCAAACCTGGCTCCAAACTGCCCAAACCCTGATTGACGGACAAAAGATTCAGTCAGGGGAGTAAGAAAAAGAGCAAAACTGGAATTCAAGGCGATAAGAGCGTTGCCGATGCTGAGGACGAGAAGCCATAGCCGGTTCAGGGTCAGAATTAGAAAAGAAAGCAACAAGCCGAATCAAGCGCCAGCCCTCAAGGAGAGCAGTACGAATCCACTCAAGACCGATACGAAAATAGCTATTGCCGCGAAACCAATGGGGGTCAACCCAGCGACGCTTGCCCGATTGGACAACCTCAAGACCCTGAGCTGAGACATAGAGAGTCGCCAGAGCCAGAATGAAGCAGAGACGGGAAAGAACACAAACTGAGCGAAGTTGGGAAGATTGGAGGTGCCAACCCCCAGACTGGTCATCGAGAAACGCCTCCTCGATATCAAACCGGAGACCATACTCAGCAAAAGTCTGGAGGTGGGTCGGTTCATCACTGACAACCGCCCAAAACTCGCCATTGACATTGTTGCGACCGAAAATGACATGAACCGGACCATACCATTCACCTTTGTGAAGTTTGACGTTGTGCCAGCAGAGGGCTTCACCGGGTTTGAGATGAAACGCTTTTGGTTGGCTCCAGCCCTTGGCAGAGTGCCAAAGCCAGGTATTGCTTTTGATGCGGATGCGATAATGCCAGCCGAAGGTGCGCACCAGCGTCATAGTCTCCGTCTGCACAAAGCCACGGTCAGCCAGCAGCACCACCTTCACCCCTTGCGGTAGGAGTCGAGCGACATCTTGGAGCAGTTCTCGGTAGGTGTTGGCGGCAACCGAGGCACTGGGATGAGCCAACACACGCCAGCCTAGGGGTAAAGCACGACCGCGATGCACCACAGCCACCCGAATCAGACAATACTCATCCCAAAATAGTGAGGTGTCTAAGCTCAGGTACATCACCTCATCCTGCCAATCGGCTAAGGCGGCTTTGATGATGGGTTTGTAGAGTCGATGAATATTGATGCGGCTATTGCCCAGCCAGCGTCGGACTCGCCGCTGTTTACTTTGGGCAAACAATCCTCGACAGGGCAGATACGGCAGCCATTTCGTGAGGTTGACTGCTCCGGTTTGGATGACGGCGATGACCATCCAGATGCAGGTAGTCAGGTGGCTCAGATGCGCCCAGGGGATGTCTTGACCCAACCAGGTTTTCAGGGCATTGTAAATTTGGGAGTTTTTTTCACAGTTCTCCAGAGTTTTGTTGTGGTAACTCAATTCTAGAGGACTGACTCCCATTTCTTAATTCTCTGTATTTCAGTCAGGGCAACCTCTTTAGCTATCCCTACCACTTCTTTTGTCAGTCAATCAGGCCCAAACCACTTGGCCCAACGAACTACTCTGGCGAGACAAACTCAATGAAATTGAACCATGGCCAGCGGGACACCAACCCTATCAAAACCCCTACTATTGGGCAGCCTTTATCGTGACGCAATAGGAGATCTGAATCAATGGCAACACTAAGCGTTATACGCCTTGCTGCGGTGGGCGATCGCCATCACCACAACCTGAACTTGCGCATCATTGATCCGATACAACAATCGATAATCCCCCAAACGATAACGATAGTAGCCCGATAGCTCACCCTTGAGTGCTTTGATATTCGGATGGTGACGTGGATTTTGTTCAAGCTGCTCTAAACAGCGGGCAATTTTCTTGGCGAGTATTTGGTTAGCCTTCTGGTAGGTTTTTTGCGCATCAGCACTCAGGAGAACTTCATACATCAGAGCGCAGCGATCGCCAATTTTGAGCCGTAGCGTGGGGTGTTGCCTCCAGTTGTCGAACCCGCTCCAGTAGACCCGGAATACTTAACATCTCTTGGGTTGCAGCCTCACTTTCCTGATCAGCCAAATAGGTTGCGCAATCCGTGAGTACCTGCAACTGCTCCAGAGAAAGCTGACCCATCAACAGAGTGAGTTTATTTTGAAGTTCTGCGACCGATGCCATAGCCATTTCAAAAATTTTCCCTCAATTGTACTCGACTCCTTGCCCAGAAAACACCGCCATCGCCAGCCATGCCCCTAAAATAAAGCTATGCAATCACCACACCTCCCCCCCTAACACCATGGACGATAGCGACCTGCTCACCCTCAAAGCCTTCACCGCTGCCTACATCGCCAACGATCGCCCCCCCATTCCTGAATTACTGGGGATTCAAGCCGACCTTGAGAATCGGGCGAATGAATTAGATGCGATCGCCTGCAATCATAGCCAACTTTGCAACGCTTATCAACAAGCGCGAACCCTCCTAATCAGTGCCGCCAGCACCCGCAAAGCTGGCTTGAATGTAACTCCAATACCACCCGTAAACGATGACAGCAAAGACGTAGAAAATTTGGTGCGTGTGTTGGATGAGCAATCTAAAGCAGAATTGAAGTCAGCACTCCAAGCACCGGAAAATTAAACCTACGCTGAGACTTCATGGGGAAGGAAAAGTTCTGTGACACAATTACCCGGCTTACGTTATCTCAATCTAGACATCTTTTGCTTCGATCATCGTGAAGGTTTGGGGCAAGATGGAGAAAAGTTAGCAAGCAATCGTGAGCAGTTCTTAACACGCATTGCCAATCCACCCTTGAGTGATGAAGAGATTAAGACCTTCAAAGGTCGTGATCAAAATAGCACAAGGTTCGCCTACCTCTTACCAACACCCTATATTCAGGCCTTTAAAGAACCTCTTGATGGCTATTATTCTCCTGCTAAAATTGGCGATAGCTACGGGTTACAGATTAATTGTTCGGGCTATCGGGATTGGGCAACTAAAACCTGCACGGCCCAAGATTTACAAGAAATTCATCAAATTATCAAAGAACGCCATCAAACGCCGGGTCAACTGGGAGAGACTTGGCTGATCTGGGGCAAACTCACAGAAGCTTGTAGTGATGATTGTTTAACTCAACTCGCTCAAGAGCTTTTGAAATCCGTCCGTCGTGACATCCCTAGCAACTGGAATGAGCAACAGCAAAACCAAGGCAAATGGCAAGAGGCAACTCTATTTGAACTGTCCGAAATTCCCAACCAACCCCTTCCCCTCCAGCAAGAAAAACCCCAAATTTTAATTGTCCTTTTCCCGCATCATTTAAGCGATGAAACTCTCTTGAATGCAGTGCAAACCCAACTCTATCCAGAGCTGATGCAGGTCGCCTACTATCGCAGCAAAATCCTCTGGATTTATCACCAAACCCGCGAGATTAAACAAAAACTCAAAAATCAAGCCCCTGAAATCCAGAAGACTACAGCGATCGTCAAATCCAGCCCACAAGAAAACTCAAACCGATTGGATAGTCTACAATCACAGCTAGAAACAGGGTTTGAGATTTATCAACGCTATGTCACTTGGCTCAGTTATTTAGATGAATATCGCTACGCACTCCAGGTAAACAGCGATAATTATCAAAAACGATTTTGCCGATTCTTAAACATTGACTCTCCCCAAAAAGGGGGCTTTTTCCTAACGTTTCAAGACTACGTTACCGAACAATTTATCCCCCAAGTCACCAACGATTTCAATACATTATCAGTCAGTTCAGCCTTACTGGATAATTCCCTCAAAACAACGGAAGGGTTCATTCGTCTCGAAGAAACTCGTGTCCAAGCGGCTCAACAGGAACACGATCGCGAGCAACAGCAACAGGAGATTGATCGCGATCGCAACCTCCAGATTGTGATCACAGCTATTGGGGGCGGTTTGGGTGTGGCAGGGGTGACGGCCACGGCTTACCCCTACATTCGTCCCACTCCTGAGGAAGCGGTGCCGATCCTGCCCCCCTTCAGTACGCCTCGCCTGCATCCAGGGGTGGAGTCCGTGGGGGTGAGTTTGGGGTTGGGGGTGCTCTCGGCGGTGGTGGTGTATGGGGTGTTACAGTTCGGCCGAACCCTTAGGGGGCGCGATCGCCCCTAGGGATTAGAGGATCGGGCGTAACTCCTGCCAGGCTTTCCAGAGATTGCCTTGCATGAGGGCGGCGATGCCGTCGAGGGCTTGATAATCGGGGTTCGTGGGGTCGTCTTGGCGGGCGAGGGCGATCGCATCGGCGGCGCGGCGGGGTTGCCAGAGGTAGAGATGGACGAAGGCGACGTAGGCGTGATGGATCGGGGTGGCGGGGGCGATTTTGGCTAAGTGTTGCATTGTGGTGAGGGTGGTTTGAGCGTCTTCCTGGAGACCGGCGGCGAGGGCGAGGCTGTAGAGGGAGGCGCGATCGTTGGCGTTTTGTTGGAGACGGTAGCGGCTGGCGGCTTCGGCTTGGACGAGATAGTCCTGGATCGGGTCGTATTGGTTGATCCGGCCAATCTGTTGAAAAATCGGCTCTAGGCCGGGGCGGCCTTGGGGGAGGCCTTGGGCGAGTTGGCGCAGTTGGGTGACGTAGTCCAGTTCCGGGGCAGGTTGGGGGTCGGCGGCGGGGTCGAGGCGGATCGTGGTGCTAGGAGGGGTGAGGATTTCGGCTTTGGCAGTGGTGCGATCGAGGAGGGTGACGGCGATCGCATAGTCACCCGCTGGCAGATCGGCGGGGGGTAACATGGCGAGATTTTCCACGACCCGAAACCCAGCATCGGGGGCGATGGGTTCGGCGGTGTGGAGATTACCGAGGCCAATGCCGTGATCGTGCGTCCAGGCCTCACCTGTGGCGGCGATCCAGGTGACGATCGCGACGCTATTTTGCAGTTGTGCCCAAGGGCCTGTCCATTCGTAGGTGATCGGGATGGGTTGACCGGGGGGAGCGCTGGCAGGAACGTTAACCCGTTGCAAGATCACATGTTGCCGTTGGCGGTCTTGGTTGATGACGCGCACGGGGGGATTGCGGCGATGGTGGAGGGTGATCACGGTTTGATCGGCGGTCGTCCATTGGCCTTCGGGTTTAAAGCGGGGATCGGCGGCGATCGCATCTCCTAACGCCACATGTTCCGGTCGCGCCGCATCATTATGTTGACTTTGGGTGATGAACCAGAGGTGCGATCGCTCATCCTGCAAGAGGTGATCCTCACTGCCGCCCAACTCCCGACCATAGACCTGGAAGTTCTCCCGGTTGCCGTAATAGTTGAACGTGTTGTGGTTCAACGCTGGGGTACTGGGCACAATCGCCACCGTTGAGCGCAGATAGGGAGCCGTTGCGACAACTTCATCGACGATCGCCGTCAACGGGATCGACGGTTGAGCATGAAATGACTTTGTGATCAGGTCTGGTACTTGGCGCGTCACCTCCCCCAGTTGCGGAATTGGGTAAAGACTACTCACCATCAAAAACGCCGCCGCCCCCACCGTCAGCCAGCGCACCCCCACCAACCAACGCCGCCACTGGGCTAACCCCTGGGCCAAAATCACCGCCAACACGGGCAGATAGGGCATCACAAACCGCGAATCCTTATTGAAAATCGCCGAACAGATCAAATACGCCCCCCCCCAATAAAGCAGCAACCACGCCACGCCCTGCCGTTCTCGCTGGGCAGTTTCATCGGCTCGCCGCCCCGTGGTAAACAGCCAAAACAGCAGCCCCACCGCTGGCACGATTAACAGCACCCACGATGCGGCTTGGGGCAGTTGCCGGGCGTAGTAGCTCCAGGCGGCCCAGGTGTTGAGGGGGGGATCGCCTTCGAGGGAGGCGGGGATGGCGTTGGCGTTTTGGGCGGTACTGAAGAGATAGATCCAGTTGGTGTGATACCACGGCCCCCAGATCGGCAGGGAAATCACGCCGCTCAACAGAAGTTGTAGCAAGCGTCCCCACTGTTTGCGCCACAGACTGCCCCCCGTCACCCAGATCAAGGGCGTGATCAGGAAAAACATGACATTTTGTTTGGTCATGATCGCAAAGCCGAGGCTAATGCCGAAAATGACGGCCCAACGCCATTGTTGCGATCGCGCCTCCTCCCCCCACCAAATCGTTAGGGTCGTAAAGGTCAGCACCGTTAACGCCGTCACCCCCGTATCCAAGAGGTAATCTAAACGGTAAAAATACAGCGTCGGCATCAAGACTGTGATCCCCGCTGCCCACAGTCCCACCGTGCCATCAAACAGTCGCCGCCCCAGGTGATAAACCGCAATCAACAGCAAAGCCAGATACACCAAATTCACCGCCGCCGCTGCATCCAACCCCACGCCAAACACCTGTTGAAACGGCGCTGCCAGGGTATAGGTGAGGGGCGGATATTTATGGGACAGTCGCCAAAAGTTGAGCCACCAATCGCCATCGGTGAGTTGAAGCGTTTGGAGGGCGTTGAGGTGGTTGAGGGAACCGGTGAGGTGGTGGCTCATGTCCCAGGCGGGAATCGTGCGATCGAAGGCTAACCAGAGGCGATCGTGAATCGCAGTGAGTAGCCAGATAATGCCGAGAATTTTTAAATCTTTGGCGTGGGACATGGGGAGATTTAACAGGGGTTCGACCCCTGAGCCTAACACCTTGCGGCGGTCTCAACAATTCATCCTGACGTGATCTCGTTTGGGATCTGCTCCAGGACTTTGCTCATTTTGATGTGGGGAATCCCGGCTTCTAAAAATTCTTTGCCGTTAATCGTGAAGCCAAGGCGTTGATACAGTCCCTGAATGTAGGCTTGGGCGTTGAGGGTGATTGCTTGGTAGGCGTGGGTTTGGGCGTAGTCGAGGGCGGCTTGGGTGAGGGCGGTGGCGATGCCTTGGCCGCGGGCTTCAGGGAGGACGGCGAGGCGTTCGAGTTTGAGGGTGGTTTCGTCCAGGGGGCGGAGGCGGAGGGTCGCCACGGGCTGACCTCGCCAGTGAGCGAGGAAATGGGTGGCGATCGCATCCTGGCCATCAAATTCCAACTCTGCCGGAACGCCCTGCTCTGCCTGGAACACACGGGTGCGAATCTGGATTAGGGTTGGCTCGGCTGCTGTGTAGGGGACGATCGCCACGGTGAGATCAGGCATGGAAGGCTTAGGAGGGCTGGCCAAATTGGCGATCGTAGAGTTCATCCTCTTTGCCGGCTTCCACGGTGACATCCGACCGAGGATAGGCGGTGCAGAGCAACACATAGCCTTCGGCTTGCAACTCGGATGAAACGCCCATCGCGTCGGGCTGTTCCACCGTGCCGCTCACCACTTTGGCGGCGCAGGTGGTGCAAACCCCCGCGAGACAGGAGGAGGGCAGTTCGATGCCGCTATCGAGGGCGACTTGGAGGATGGTTTGGTCTTCGGGGACTTGAACCGTGCTCGTTGCGCCGTTGTGGTTAATCGTGACAGTGTAGGTCGTGGACATTGTGATGCGTGGAATTACGAAATGGTGTAGATGTTGTGGCGGTTGAGTCTGGTCGGCGATCGCCATAACGTGGCAATCATAGCAAGTTGGGCGGGGCTTCTGAAAGACAATACTGCCCGAATCCTGTCCCCAGCCGATGGTGATCGGCCTATTTTGAAGCTTGTTTGCGGTTGGGAATGGAGATGAAAAAGTAACTGAGGGACAGGAGCAAGACCGTGACCCCGATCGCCATCAGGTCATCGGAGGACGATTTCTCAAGGTCAAAAATAATCACTTTACGAGCGATCGCAATAATCGCCGTCACAATCACCAACTCTAACTGGATCACATGGTTCTTTAAATACGCCGTGATATTATCCAGCAGTTCCAGCGCAATTAAAACATTTAAAAAGAGGCCAAAGGCATCAAATAAGCGTGTTTTCAAGGGATCAGACGAGTGAATGAACCATTCTTGCACTAAAAAGACAGAAATATCATACAGGGCAAAAAAGATCAGCCCAATCATAAAAATTGACAGGATTTTTGAAACCAAACTTTCCATGAATTTCAACATCACGAGAAATTCATTGTTATTGCGAGCGAGTTTACCAAGCCAGCGAAAAAAGTGACGAATTGAGCGCATCTCCTGTAACCTAACGAAAAAATAGTGGCATCTCAGAATTACCACGATTAAGCATAAATAAAACGCCTGATCGGGGTCAGGCGTTACAACTCTTTTCAACTCAAAATGTAGTTTTAAAGGGCATTCGCACCCGCAACCACTTCGAGCAGTTCTTGGGTAATGGCGGCTTGCCGGGCTTTGTTGTAGGACAAGGTTAAGGTTTTGACCAACTCGCTGGCGTTGTCGCTGGCGTTGTTCATCGCCGTCATCCGGGAGGCCAATTCACTGGCGGCGGATTCTTGTAAGCCGCGCAGCAGTTGGTTGTTGAGATACAGGGGTAACAGGGCATCCAAAATTTGGGTGGGATCTTGTTCAAAGATCATGTCACGGGGATAATCGTGGGATTGCCCTGAAACCGATTCTCGCTCAATTTCAAAATGACCACTTTTAGAGGTGAGATGAAAAATTTCATCATCGCTGTTTTCGAGGCCTTGGGGGGACAAGGGCAAGAGGGTTTGAATCACAGGGCGGGAATTGATCAGGGACACAAATTTGGTGTAGATCAATTCGACGCGGTCTACGGTTTCGGAGAGAAACAGGGAGAGCAAGTAATCAGCAATGCGGGAGGCTTCGTCGGCGGTGGGGATTTGCTCAAGCCCGATGTAGGTTTGGGCAATGGGGGCTTTGCGCCGTTCGTAATATTGAGCAGCTTTGCGGCCGACGAGGATCAGTTTGTAGTCGTAGCCGTCGGCTTTGAGTTCGGTGATCCGGGCTTCGGCTTGTTTGATGATGTTGGCGTTGTAGCCGCCGCAGAGACCGCGATCGCCAGAAATGACTAAGAGTCCGACGGTTTTCACCTCCCGTTGTTTGAGGAGGGGTAGGTCTACATCTTCAAATTTGAGCCGACTTTGGAGGTTGTAAAGGACTTCTGCTAAACAGTTGGCAAAGGGGCGGGTGGCGTTGACCTGTTCTTGGGCGCGGCGGACTTTGGCGGCGGCCACTAGGCGCATCGCTTCGGTGATTTTGCGGGTATTTTTCACCGAGTCGATGCGATCGCGAATTAATTTTAGGTTAGGCATTTCGTTTTAATATCCAGACATCGAAAAATAACCACAATCAGGGACAAACCGCAGCGGTGTCCCTGATTGCTTAATCCCTTAGGCTGAAACCATGAAGGTTTGCTTGTACTCATTGATCGCGTCTTTGAGCATCGCTTCGGTGGCATCGCTGAGTTTTTTCTCGGCCTTCACCGTATCCATGAACTCGGTTTTGCTCGTTTTCAGATACTCACGGAAACCGAGGGCAAAGTCAGCCACCTGATCAGCGGGTAACTCATCGAGATAGCCGTTAATCCCGGCATACACCAGCGCCACTTGTTCCGTAACGGACAGGGGAGAGTATTGGGGCTGCTTGAGCATTTCCCGCAACCGTTGACCCCGTTGCAGTTGGGCTTGGGTAGCTTCGTCGAGGTCGGAGGCGAATTGTGCAAAGGCTTCGAGTTCCGCGAACTGGGCGAGTTCGAGCTTCAGTTTACCGGCCACTTGCTTCATCGCTTTGATTTGCGCCGCCGATCCCACCCGTGACACGGAAATCCCCGCGTTGATCGCCGGGCGGAAGCCGGAGTTAAACAGGTCAGAGGATAAGAAGATCTGACCGTCGGTGATCGAAATCACGTTGGTGGGAATGTAGGCGGACACGTCACCGGCTTGGGTTTCGATGATCGGCAGGGCCGTCATGCTACCGCCGCCGAGTTCGTCGCTCAGTTTTGCGGCGCGTTCGAGGAGACGGGAGTGGAGATAGAACACGTCGCCGGGATAGGCTTCACGACCGGGCGGCCGACGGAGCAGCAGCGACATTTGACGGTAGGCTTGGGCTTGCTTGGAGAGATCGTCGTAGATCACCAAGGTGGCTTTGCCGTTGTACATGAAGTATTCTGCGATCGCAGCCCCGGTATAAGGAGCCAAATATTGCAGGGTTGCCGGGTCACTGGCGTTAGCTGCCACCACCACGGTGTAGTCCATCGCGCCCCGTTCTTGCAGTTCACCCACCACTTGGGCAACGGTGGAGGCCTTTTGACCCACTGCCACATAGACGCAGATCACATCTTCGCCTTTTTGGTTGAGGATCGTGTCCACCGCCACAGCGGTTTTCCCGGTTTGACGGTCACCAATGATCAATTCCCGTTGACCGCGACCGACGGGAATCATCGCGTCAATGGCAGTGATCCCGGTTTGCATCGGTTCATGGACGGAACGGCGTTCAATAATGCCCGGTGCGCCGGATTCAATCAGGCGGCTTTCGGTGCTGGCAATATCGCCTTTGCCGTCGATCGGTTTAGCGAGGGCATCGACGACGCGGCCCACCATCGCATCCCCAACCGGGATTTGAGCGATTTTGCCGGTGGACTTGACGGTGCTGCCTTCTTGAATACCGAAGCCGTTCCCCATCAACACCACCCCGACGTTGTCCTCTTCGAGGTTGAGGGCGATGCCGACGGTTCCGTCTTCAAATTCGACGAGTTCCCCCGCCATAACACTTTCTAGCCCGTAAATCAGGGCGATGCCATCTCCGACTTGGAGCACGGTTCCCACATTGGAAACTTGGACATCTTGGTCATAGGATTCAATTTGTTGACGAATAATGTTACTAATTTCGTCCGGTCTGATACTAACCATAGGGTTCACTCTTGTAAATCTTGGTTTGTCGTAGCTTTGTTCTGGCATCTGTTGCGATCGCAACATCCCCCAGGGTGTCGATCCGAGTCGCCTCGGATTGAATGAGTGTGTCGGGCTAGGCCCAACCCCACCCGTAACGATTAGACATTGAGTTGCATGCCGATGCGTCGCAGTTGACCCCGTAAACTGGCATCAAAAACCTGAGACCCAACCCGCACAATCAACCCCCCTAAAACACTGGCATCAACAACGATTTTCAGTTCAACGCTTTCGGCGCTGATTAACTGACGCACCTTGGCTTCAATGGCATGGCGTTGATCGTCGTTTGGCTCTTGAGCAATCGTCACTTCGGCGAGTACCGTTTTGTTCAAGACGCGCAAAATGGTGAGGTATTGCTCAATCACCGCCGGTAAAAATGCAATGCGACGGCGATCCACTAGCAGCATCAAAAAGTTGAGCAAGTCGCGATCGCAATCCCCCAAAATCTGACGCAGGACATTTTTTTTGTCAGCGTCATCAATCACAGGGTTGGTGATGAAGTCTTGCAGTTCCGGTGACTCCTCTAAAAGCTGACCCAAACTGCGAAATTCATCCCCAATGTAACCGGTGATGTCGCGGGCTTGCGCCAGAGACATTAACGCCTGGGCATAGGGTTCAGCAATTTCACTACTGACTAAGCTTCCCTTCATGACTGTCCTCCGATTTGAGCAATACAGCGATCCACCAACCGGGTTTGGACGGATTGATCTTGGAGGCGATCTTGGAGTTGTGCTTCTGCCTTTTGCAGGGCGATCGCACTAATCCGTTGGCGCAGTTCTGCGATCGCACGATCTTGCTCAGAACTGAGATCCGCCGCCGCCGCTGCCTTGATTTTCTCAACATCGGCAGCCCCTTTCGAGAGCACCTCTTGTTTCGCCCGTTCTGCCGTTGCTTGCGCTTCGGTGCGAATCCGTTCGGCTTCGGCTTGAGCTTGGGCGAGCTTCTGTTGGGCATCCGCTAACGTCGCCGATGCCTGCGCAGCCCGCTGCTCCGCTTCTGTAATCGCAGTTTCAATTCCGGCCCGCCGTTCCCCCAGCATGGAGCCGAGGAACGAACGACCAAAATAAATTAAAACCCCGATAATAATGATGAGGTTGAGTAAATTCGTTTCGAGAATATCAAAATTCAACCCAATACCCCCTTCTGAGGAGGCTAGGTATAAGCAAATTCCCATGATCTATGATCTGTTATTGACCTTATCTTGACGCGCTTGGTAATTACACCAACTCCGGCCCTAAGAGCTTTTCGAGAATCTGACGAGTCAGGGCATCGACCTCTCCTTCTAAGGATTGGAACGCTTGGGCCTTTTGCGCTTCAATTTCTTGAGCCGCAGCTTCCCGTTCTCGTTGCACCTGTTGCTGGGCTTCTTGAATCTGGGAGGTCACGATTTTTTGAGCGTCTGCCTGGGCCGCCGAGACCACCGCTTGGGTTTCTCGTCGTACCGTAACAAGCTCTTGCTCATACTGTTTAGCGAGGGCGTTTGTCTTTTCGAGCCGTTCTTTGGCGGCCTGTTGGGTTTGCCGGATATATTCGGCGCGATCGTCGATCGCTTTCCCAATCGGCTTGTAGAACAGCACGTTCAGCAAAACGACCAGCACCAAAAACTGTACGGCCATTAACGGCAATGTCGCATCAAAATCGAACAGCCCTCCGGCTTCTTCAGCCGCTTCCGCCAGCAAAATTGTCCACTGTATCATTGCTATGTTCTCTTGCTGAATAGATTGAAACGGGCTAGGGGAGGAGCGATCGCCACCCCCCTAGAATCTCCCGACTACGAGAAGGGGTTCGCAAAGAGGAGCACCAAAGCAACCACCAAACCGTAGATGGTGAGCGCTTCCATAAATGCCAAACTCAGCAGCAAGGTGCCTCGGATTTTACCTTCAGCTTCCGGCTGACGCGCAATCCCTTCCACGGCTTGACCAGCAGCATTACCTTGACCAATCCCAGGGCCGATTGCAGCTAAACCAACAGCTAAGGCAGCAGCAATAACGGACGCAGCAGCAACTAAACTATCCATGATTTTCTTTTCCTTTGTCTAATTGAAACACTGACAAAAACAATTACCCACAATAACCGCCGGGTCAGCGGGGACTCAAACAGGAACCGAGATAGCCCGATTAATCGTGCTCCTCGCCACCGTGACCTTCCATTGCTTCACCAATATAGGCTGCCGCTAATGTTGCGAAGATCAACGCTTGGATTGCACTCGTAAATAACCCCAAGGCCATCACGGGCAGGGGAATAAATAACGGCACAAGTAACACCAGTACCGCAACCACCAATTCATCCGCCAGAATATTTCCGAAAAGACGGAAGCTGAGGGAGAGGGGCTTGGTAAAGTCTTCGAGGATATTAATCGGAAGTAAAATCGGGGTAGGTTCAATATACTTGGTTAAGTACCCCAACCCTCGTTTCTTAAATCCCGCGTAAAAATAGGCCAACGAGGTGAGCAGCGCGAGAGCAACCGTCGTATTGATGTCGTTGGTTGGCGCAGCCAGTTCACCAGCCGGGAGGTGGACCAATTTCCATGGCACCAGTGCGCCCGACCAGTTGGACACAAAAATGAACAAGAACAGCGTGCCCACAAAGGGAACCCAGGGACGATACTCTTTCTCGCCAATTTGGTTTTTTACCAAATCCCGCAAGAATTCGAGCGCGTATTCCATGAGGTTCTGTACCCCACTCGGTACCCTTTGGATGCTACGAGTGGCTGCGAGTGATGCCAACACCAGCACCGCAATGACAAACCAAGAGACCATAAACACTTGGCCATGAACCTTGAGGTTGCCGATCTGCCAGTAAAAGTGCTGACCCACTTCGAGTTCAGCTAAAGGGAAGAAGGTGAGACCCTTCAAACCAGTGAGAATTTCCATTGGGCGTAAGTTCCCCAACTTTTTAAGGACAAGCTAGGTATCAATCCCAAGTCCAGCGTGGGCATTATTTATGATGACGATACAGGACGTAACGTAGACTGCACTACATAAATAATGATGGCGGCTTTATAGGTGATGAATCCTAGAAATATAGGCACAATATGTAACGTCTGCCATTGGGTGGCGATCACGATTAGTCCAATGAATGGAGCTAGTCGATTCGAGCCAAGCCGCTTTTTCTGAACCCCGATTCGTTCCACATCTCGCGCCAACATGCCTAAATAAACAACACCCACGCAGGCTCCAATCAAATAATTGAGAGCTATATTGAGGGAGTAGGTGATCCAGACGGAAATGAAAACCACAGCAGTGATGCCGAGGGTAACCCAGAGGAGGGTTTGTTTCAACTGGTAGTAGTCCTGCATGGCAGAACTGCTATTAGCGATCGCTGGATCGGCGGGGGAAGGCGCAGTTTCAGACTCAGGGACTGAATTGGCGTTAGGCTCATTCACCATTAGGCTTTGTCATAGTCATACAAATGCTATCCGTTGCTGACAGCGATTAACGACCCACTGCGTATTTGACTACTAGGGGGTGATGTTGAACCAGTGACTGTTAGGCAATGAATGGCAATTTGTCTGTGCCGATTGAACATGATGGCTCGTATGTTCCGAGCCAAGTGAAATCTTATCACGGTGCGGGATCAATTCTTAAAAATTTGTGTATGGGGGAAGGGGTTGTGTTTGGGGGTTGAGGTGCGATCGCCCACTCTCGATTGTCGCCGTCAATTCACCCCAAAACTAAGAGACGTTGCCGCCACAGTTGCCGCACGGTGGCCAGGTCAAGGGGGAGGGATGCCACCAGTTGGCCAACGCTTTGTTCACCGTCGCAGGCTTCGAGGGCGGCGAATTCGGCATCGCTGAGTTGGATCAGTTCGTAGTCGTCATTGAAGAGGCTGAGACTGGGCCAGCCATGGAGACAGGGATGCAGGCGCGGGACAGCGGCAAGGAGTTCGGCATCGTCGGCCCAATCGGTGGGGGTGAAGGGGGGACGGGCGAGGAAGAATTCGTAGTGGGTGACGGATTTGGGGTCGAGGAGTTCGATCAGGCGGTAGCGATCGCGCTCCACCAATGCCTGCCCCCGTGCCATCAAGTCGGAGGAGGGGCCAAGCAATCGCTCTAATTGCCAAAACTGCGGATTAGAAAAACCAACGAATTCCAACCCCGACGCATCGATTAATTCAAACAGGCTCTGGATCGTGTAGTCCACCTCTTGGGGATGGACGTACATGTCCGCGAAACATTCATCGCGGCGATTTTCCCCCGACCAGCGTTCTTTTTCCCGCTGGACGAGGGGGTTCTGTTCCGGGAGGGTGGCAAAAATATCACGCCCCACGGCCACGCCATCGGTGTAGTCGCCGCGCTTGTTGCCTTGGAGGAGGGCGATCGCTTCCTGCATCAGTTGAATTTCCCAGCGTCCCAAGGCCGCATAGACAAAAATATGCATCAAGCCACCGGGGGCGAGTTTTTGGGCAATGGATTGAATCCCAGCGATCGGGTCGGGCAAATGGTGCAACACTCCGACGCAGTTAATTAGGTCGAATTCCCCTGGTAGTTTGAGCGCGGCTTCTTCGAGGGGCATCTGGCGAAAGGTGACGCGATCGGCTCCAGAACGCCGACACCGTTCCCGCGCTACGGCCAACGCCCCTGCACTGAGATCAATAGCGGTCACCTGCGCCTGGGGGTTGAGATGAACCAGATAATCCGTGCCGTTCCCCGTGCCGCAGCCTGCGTCGAGGATTTGAATATCTTCCCGTGCCGGACTGCGCCCGGTGCAAAAACTGTGGGCGGCCACCCAAGTCCAGCGCCAGTTATAGCCGGGGGGCGGGGCATCGGAGAGGGGATCGGGGGGGAAAGGGTAGGTATTGTAGAGCTTGGCGACGGCGGCCTGAATGTCGGACATGGCGAGTCAACGGATAACACGAGTGATGAGTGTGCCTATTATCCCATTCTCTTCAGCCTGAGGGAGAAAAACGCAGCATTCTGTCCAAACGTCTTCCTTTTGATAGACCGGGAATCTCCCTCGATCTAGAGATGTCAAGGCGGGGGGGATTTCGGTGTAATGGGAAGTGAAGTCAACGAGGTACACATTGTTTATGCGTACGATCAATATCGGTTTAACCGACAACCAACGACAGGGTGTAGTGAGTTTACTCAACGCCAATCTAGCGGACTTCTACCTGTTGTCAATCAAAACGCGGAAATACCATTGGGATGTGGTAGGCCCGCAGTTCCGCACGCTCCATGAGATTTGGAACGAGCAATACGAAATGATCGCGGCCAACATTGATGCGATCGCTGAACGAACCCGCGCCCTAGGGGGTTATCCCATCGGGACGGCGGCCACCTTCTTGCAACTCACCACCCTCCGGGAACATCCGGGCGACTTACCCAGCGCCTCCGAAATGGTGTCCCGCCTGGTGTTAGACCATGAGCAAATCATTCGGAATTTGCGATCGCACATTACCCAGTGCAGCGAAAAATTCAACGACGAAGGCACAGCCGATTTCCTCACGGGCCTGATGGAAGCCCACGAAGACATGGCCTGGATGTTGCGATCGTTCATCGACGGTGAACCCGTTTCTCCCGATTCTGCAATGCAGCCCCACGGTGTCGCCACCCTCAAAGTGTAATCGCCCCTCCCAATCCAGCGAACTTGTCGAAACTTGGAGGCCCCATGGCATACACCGCAGAACGAACGATCACCGCAATTTTCACCACAGAAGCACAGGTCAGAACCGCCGTTGACCGCCTCATCGAGCGAGGCGTAGATCGTGAACACCTCTCGGTGATGGGACGTAATTTCCAGTCCGAAACCCGGATTTCAGGGTTTATCACGAAAAAAGATGTGATTTTAGGCGGACTCCGCACGGGGGCTGTGTTCGGGTCGCTGTTCGGCAGTATCCTCAGTCTCTTTACGGGGATCGGCGTTCTCTTCATCCCCTTTGTGGGATCTGTGGTGGCGGCTGGGCCGATTAGCTCCATTCTCTTAGGGGCGGCTACGGGTGCGATCGCCGGTGGAGCCGGAGCCGGTTTAGTTTCATTCCTCACCACATTAGGCATGCCGAAAGACAAAGCCGTCCTCTATCAAACTCGCCTGCAAGCCGGTGAATACGTCCTCATGGCCGAAGTCCCGGCGGCGAAATCCGGTGAATATCAACTTTTGATGGAAAGTGTAGGCGGCGACGAAATCCACATTGCCGAGCAAGCCCTACCCCGTCCCTGTCCCGGCCCCTGTGAGTCTCTCGAAGACTTATCTCCGGAAATTCGGACGCACCTATCCGAAGACGCGCAACAGGTTTTCATCGCGACCTACAACCAGCAGCTTGAGGCGACCGGCCGCGAAATCGAAGCCGAACAAGCCGCATGGCAAGCAATCCATGACCAGTTTGAGGAAGACGAAGCGGGCCGCTGGAAAACTCGCAAGCGTGAAGCCGTCACCGCTTAACGCCTGACGTGATCCCCTTTGGGGAACCCTGGTGAGAGCGATCGCCCCGCGATCGCGCTCCACCTCTGTTGTGAATTGGAGAAAATATATGACTATGCGACAACTCGTTAAAACCCTACGCCTCCCTACCCTGGGCATTGCAACCTTGGCACTGATCTTGGTTCCCGGTTGTGGTGAAACCGCTGGCCCTGTCATTGATGGGAGTGGTGATGCCCGCGTTGAAGACGTGGTGGATAACCGGGTCGAATGGGATGGTGAAACCATTGAGCTATCGGGTGAAGTGGAACAAATCATTGCGCCGAACGCCTTCGTCATGGGCGAAATCAATGACGTTGACTTGGGTGGCGAACCAAAGGTGCTCATCGTTGATGTGGCAGCAACCCAAGGGCTGGAGCTAGAACAAAACGTGCGCGTCATTGGCGAGGTTCAATCCTTCGTGGCTGAAGAAGTGGAACGCGATTACGATGTCAAATGGGATGGCGACATCCGCAAAACCCTAGAGGTCGAATATGAGGGTAAACCCGCCGTCATTGCGAAATCGACCCTAGCAATTGAATAATCACATTGGCTGATCCTGCCCCTTCGTCGGGTAGCATTTGCTAAATTCATGAGGCCGTCCTGGCGATCTAGATTGCCAGGACGGCTATTCCACAAGCGGATGATTCGGCAATGAATCTGATCCGATCGCACCCCTAACCCCCCCAAGGCCATCATGACTTCTCCCGCGACAAAACCCGCTTGGCATCAAGTCCTCAACACCCCCGGCCAGGAATTCCCTCCAACGAATTTATCCATCCTAGACGGTGCAATTCCTCCCGATTTAAGCGGCACACTCTACCGCAATGGCCCAGGTCGGTTGGAGCGGGGCGGGGAAACGGTGGGGCATTGGTTTGATGGGGACGGGGCTATCTTGGCGGTGCAATTTGCTGGCGGTCAGGCCCAAGCGACCTATCGCTATGTGCAAACGGCGGGCTATCAAGCAGAGGCGGAGCGCGATCGCTTCCTATTCCCCAACTATGGTCGTCAAGCCCCCGGCCCCTTGTGGAATAATTGGCTGCGGCCCGTGAAAAATGCGGCGAATACCTCCGTGATCGTGTGGGGCGATCGCCTCCTCGCCCTCTGGGAAGGGGGACAGCCCCACGCCCTCGATCTCGATACGTTAGCGACTTACGGCATTGACTCCCTTGGCCTCGATAACACTCCCTTTTCCGCCCATCCCAAACGCGACCCCCATAGCGGCGAAATCTATAACTTTGGCGTTACCCCCGGCCCGAAAAATACCCTCCACCTCTACCGCCACAATGCCCAGGGCCAACTCCTCAAACAGGGAACCTTTGCCCTTGATGGCTTGCCCGTGCTCCATGACTTTTGTTTGGCGGGGCGGTATTTGGTCTTTTTTGTCAGTCCGGTGCGGGTGAATTTATTAACGGTGATTTTCGGCCAGGGGAGTTATTGCGATGCGATGGCGTGGCGGCCGGAATTGGGGACACAGATTCTGATTTTTGACCGCGACACCTTAACCCTTGTCACCCAAAAAACCGCCGATCCTTGGTATCAATGGCACTTTAGCAACGGCTGCGAACATCCTAACGGCACGGTGCAGATCGACTATGTTCACTATGACGACTTCACCACGAATCAATATCTAAGAGAAGTGCCCTCTGGCGTGATTCGCCATCCTGCCCCCGGCAGTCTCCGCAGCCTCTGCCTTGATCCCCGCACCGGCGCGATTATCCACCAAACGACCCTCTGTGAAACCTGGTGCGAGTTTCCGACGGTACATCCGGAGCAGGTGGGGCAACCGTGGGCGCGATCGCATTTCTCGGTCAAAGTGGGGCCGAATCCAGAGCAGGAACTCTATCGGGCCTTGGGGACGTGCGATCGCACCACCGACACCCTCACCATTACCGAACTCGGCCCCCACCACTACCCCAGCGAACCCGTCTACATCCCCAACCCCACCGGCCCCGACTCTCTGATCACCGTCGTCTACGATAGCCACACCCACCAATCGGAAGTCTGGTTATATCACAGTGACGACATCACCGCCGGGCCAATCTGTCGCCTCGCTCTCCCCCAACCCATTCCCCATAGTTTCCATGGAATTTGGCGGGTGCAATAATTTTAGAGATCACAATCAGGTCAAATAAAGGGGATGTCATGACGTTTTTTCAATTTGAGCAGGATTTTGTTGAATCCTTGCGCTGTATTCCGATGCGAGTGCGGATGAAGCTTGATACCTGCGGGGTGAAGTTAAAACTGGATCACTGGAATCGCTTCAGTTTAGACGAACGCCAAACGCTTGTTGATCAACCTTGCACAACGGACAGCGAAGCCACGCTCTACCGCGACCAGTTACAAGCCATGGTGATCGCGCACATGGGCAAACCTGCGTCAGAATTAGAAATTCCCGCCGCTCCCCCCTGGTTAGACGTGGGCAAGATTCCCGCAGCGGTGACTGAACAGGCGGCCAAGGTGGGATTAACGATTACGCTTGAGCAATGGCAATCACTGCAACCGGATCAACGATTTGCCTTAATTAAACTCAGTCGGCCCAGTCATGAAAATCGCAATTTTAAACCCGCCATGATGGAGTTTGGCTTAGCTTAATCACGCAGGTCAACGATGACGGGGGTGTGATCGCTGGGTTTTTCGCGGCGGCGGGGTTCGAGGTCGATGGTGCAGGATTGGGCGCGATCGCACAGGGCATCGGTCAGGTAAATATGGTCAATCCGCCAGCCGCGATTCTTGGCAAATCCACCTTGGCGATAGTCCCACCAACTGTAATGGCCACCGTCGGGGGTAAAGTGCCGAAAAATATCCGTGAAGCCTAAACCCAGCACCGAGGCCAGGGCTTCCCGCTCTGGAGGCGAGGCCATGATGTGCTTGTCTTTGCCATCGGGTTTATAAATGTCGCGGTCATCGGGAGCCACATTAAAATCCCCACAGACGCAGAGATCCGACACAATGGAGCTTTGCAACTGGGCAAGATAGGTTTGCAACGTGGCAAACCAGCGCAATTTGTAGTCATATTTTTCACTCTTGATCGCTGACCCATTGGGCACATATAAATTCACCACCCGCACCCCACCAATCACCGCCGTAATCACCCGTTTCTGCTCATCGAGATCCGTCTCTTCCCCTAGAACTGCGCCGAATCCCGCGCTGATCTCGGTCATCGGTTGACGGCTAAAAATGGCCACGCCGTTATAGGATTTTTGCCCCGAAATTGCCAACTGATAGCCAATCTCTTCAAACGGTGCGCAGGGAAAATCCTTGTCCACCACTTTCGTTTCTTGCAGACAAAGCACATCCACCGGATTCGCCGCCAGCCAATCCAGGACAATGGCTTGACGGCTGCGGATTGAGTTGACATTCCACGTTGCGATTTTCATGACATCTTTGGGACTGTTGAGGGTTTCATTGTCCCATAGTTTAAAAATGCACTGAAGCCTGAGCCGATGAAGCCTGAGGGTCGTCGAAGGCTGGCCGTTGCTGTGAGACCGCATTTCGACGACCCTCAGTGCTCGAATTTGGGGGCATTGGAAAAAGGCGCGATCGCTACACCGCCAGGAATTTTTGGATCACTTCTTGGCTGAGGTCTTGGGTGTCGCCCGATGCAACAATGCCACCTTTTTGCATCGCGTAGTAGCGATCGGCTTGGCGGACGAAATGGAGGTGTTGTTCCACGAGTAAAACGGAAATGCCGGTATTGGCGATAATCCCCTTCACAGCGGCCTCAATTTCAAGAATGATCGAGGGTTGAATCCCTTCGGTGGGTTCGTCTAAAACGAGGAGCTGCGGTTTCCCCATCAGGGCGCGGGCGATCGCTAACTGTTGTTGCTGCCCCCCACTGAGATCGCCCCCCATCCGATGCAACATCGTCCGCAACACCGGAAACAGCTCAAAAATTTCATCGGGGATCTCGTTGCGTTTCGTCACTCCTTTGGGCCGCGCTTCTAAGCCTAGCAATAAATTTTCCCGCACCGTCACCCGTGGAATCACTTCCCGACCCTGGGGCACATAGCCAATCCCCATCCGCGCCCGCTGATCCGGCGACTTTTTAACAATATCTTGCTCAAACAACTGCAACGAACCGCTGCGGGGTTTGAGTAATCCCATAATTGTTTTTAACAAGGTGGTTTTACCCACACCGTTTCGCCCAATTAAGCAGACCATTTCCCCGGTGCGAATACTCATATCTACATTGCGTAAAATATGACTTTCACCATAGAAAACATTCAACCCCGAAACATTTAAAATCGGGCGACTCGGACGGTTCGTGTCAGCTTTTTTTTCTAAGGTGGGGTTTGTCATCGGATTAGGGGTGAGATGATTAGGATGGGATCAATGCTGAATTGAAAGGGGATCAAGGGTTGGCTAGCTGACGTTGAGATAGTCGTCTAATGTGCCGTTGGTCATGCCGAGGTTAATGGATTCTTCGGTTTGACTCACCACCCCATCGGGTAAATTGAGCAGTTCTAACAGTTTTTGATAGACTACACTTTCTTGTTCGTTGATTGTGTTAGCGCGGATGATTTCATAACAGAGTTTTAAGACCTGTTCTTTCTCCTGTTCATTTTCTAATTGCGGGATCAGGGTTTCTAATGAAGTTTCTGTACTGAGGTAGTTTTGCAGTTCTTGGCGGAGGTCGTCTTGTTGGGTGGGGTCGGGGGCGAATTTCCGGCTTAATCGGGTCAAGATGACTTGTAATTGTTCAGGGGCAAAATACCCATCGGCCCAGGCCATGGCGGCGGCAATCCGTAAAATGCGCAGTTGCGATGGGCTAATCGTGGGGGCTTGGCCGAGATAGACTTCAATGACGCGGGGATCGTCTTGAATTTCGTCCATGGAGCCTTCGCACAGTACCGAGCCTTGATGTAAGACGGTGACTTGGCGGGCAATTTGGCGGACGAATTCCATGTCATGTTCGATGACGATGATCGAATGACTCTGGGCCAGGGAGATTAATAAGTCCCCCACGCGCTCAGTTTCTTCGTCGGTGAGGCCCGCCACGGGTTCATCAACGAGGAGGAGTTCGGGGGATTGGGCGACGAGCATGCCGATTTCGAGGCGTTGTTTTTCACCGTGAGAGAGGAGATTGGCGGGGAGGTCGGCTTTGCTGGCGAGGCTGATGGTTTCGAGGAGTTGGACGACGGTGGCGCGATCGCGCTTTTCCGGTTTCCGAAACAAGGTCGCCAAGACATTTTTATTCCGATTACAAGCCAAGTCTAAATTTTCCCGCACCGTCAAGTTGAGATAGACGCGGGGGGTTTGGAACTTACGACCCACACCAAGGCGAGAAATCGTATGTTCAGGCAACTTGCGCAGGTCACGCCCCTTAAAACGCACGGAGCCAGAAGTAGGTTGCACTTTGCCGGTGATGATGTCGAGGAAGGTGGTTTTTCCTGCACCGTTGGGGCCAATAATCACCCGCAATTCACCGGGCTGCATCGCAAAGGTGAGGTTATTGAGGGCTTTAAACCCGTCAAAGCTGACGGTCAGATGGTCAATTTCCAGAATCGGTTGAGGCATAGGAAGGACGGGGAGAAACGTCAGGAAGGCGAGGTTAAATCAAGGTTGCAGCGGTTAGGTGGGAGGTGTGAGCACCGGTGTGAGGCGGGCTAGGGTTCTGACTCATGACTCAGGGGTTCTGGGTTGGTTGGCGGTTCTGGGTCATGACTAAACTGCTCCCGTTCTTGTTGGATATCCGGGTCGCTTTCGAGGCTGGGATAGGTGCGCACCGGGGGAGCGAGGCCGAGACGGCCCCGAATTTTGGGCCACAAGCCGTCATTCAAGAGACCCATAATGCCGCTGGGGAGCACGGTAACCACGAGCAAGAAGAGAAACCCTTGGAAAAAGAGCCACACTTCCGGGAATTGGGTGCTGAGGGTGGTGCGGGCATATTGGACGAGGAGCGTGCCAATGATGGCACCGATGAGGGTAGCGCGACCCCCGACGGCAACCCAAATCACCATTTCAATGGAAAAGGCGACTTCCATGGCGCTGGGGGTGATGATGCCGGACTGGACGGTGTAGAGTGCTCCAGCAACGCCGGCGATGCCTCCGGAGACGGCGAAGACGAGGACTTTAAACCAGGTGGGGTCATAGCCGGAGAAGCGCACCCGGTTTTCGTCGTCGCGGATGGCGACAAGAAGGCGGCCAAAGCGGCCACTGGTGAGCCAGCGACAGAGGAGATAGATGGCGATCGCCGCCAGCACCGTGTATTGATAAAACGTCCATTGCATCCGGGGCGAACTGACTACCTGGCCAAACAGTTCGGTGGTGTCGGTTTTCAGGCCGTTGGTGCCGTTGATCAGTTTTTGTTGTCCGGTGAAAAAGTTATAGAAGACGAGGAGCGCCGCTTGGGTGAGGATGGAAAAATACACCCCTTTAATCCGGTTGCGGAACACCACAAAACCGAGGATCGCCGCCACGATCGCAGGCACAACGATCACCAGTAGCACCGTGATCGGCAGGGAATAGTAGGGATACCAAAAGAAGGGGAGTTTCTGGACTCCGTAGAGGCTGAAAAAGTCGGGAATCTGGCCCTCCGGGAGTTGGAGGCTGAGGTGCATGGCTAAGCCATACCCCCCCAGGGCAAAGAAAATACCATGGCCCAAACTGAGCAGGCCGGTGTAGCCCCAAATCAGGTCAATGCCGAGGGCGACGATCGCCAGGGACAAAAATCGTCCCAACAATTTAAGCTGAAAGGCGGACAACAGAGACGGCAACACCCCCATCATCACGATCGCTAACACAATCAAGGTGATGCCTTCAATGATGAAGCGTTGCCTTGCGATCGCTTGTTTCGGATTCCTTTGATTCACACCATTCACCGTCATAATTTTCTGTGCGGACGTTGTTCAAACGAGGACAAATTCAGAGGTTTAGCGACCAGAGGCCATGGCAACTCATGGGAAGGCAGCGAGCAAGGTCATAGCTCGGCGGTGCGTCCCTTTTGGGGAAAAATCCCCGCCGGTTTAATCTGTAAAAACCCAATAATCAAGGCAAACACCATCACTTTCGCCATACTCGATGAGGCGAAAAATTCAAAAAAGGCCACCACCGGCTGCATCGAATCCATGGGGCTGAGGAGCACAGCAAAGGTTCCAGACCCGATTAGATAGGTGACAATCCCAATCACCATCGCTGAGACAATCGAGCCGAAGAGATTCCCCACCCCGCCCACGACCACCACCATAAACGTATCAATGATGTAGTTTTGGCCGGTATTGGGGCCCACCGAGCCGAGGAGGGTAATCGCACAACCGGCAATCCCGGCCAAACCGGAGCCGATCGCAAAGGTCAGCGCATCCACTTTCGCGGTGGGAATGCCTAAACAGGCACTCATCTGACGGTTTTGGGTGACGGAGCGAATCCGCAACCCCCAATTAGAACCATTGAGGAAAAAATACACCCCTACGACACAGGCGATCGTCAAAACGATGATGAACATGCGCGCATAGGGCAATTGAATCGGGACAGCACTGCCTGTGTCAATTTGCAACCCGCCCCGCAGCCAAGCCGGAGCCGTTACATCTACGTTCCGGGCGCTGATCGTGGTGCGCACCAACTGCCGCAGGATCAAGCTCACCCCCCAGGTGGCTAAGAGGGTTTCGAGGGGTCGCCCGTAGAGAAAGCGGATCACGCCCCGTTCCAAGATCAGCCCGACGAGGGCCGCGACAAGAAAGGCGGCGGGAATGGCAGCGATCGTATAAACCTGTGCCCAGGGATCACCCAAAGCATTAAATAAATTTTGGACAAAAAAGGTCGTGTAAGCACCGAGCATCATTAACTCACCGTGGGCGAGGTTGATCACCCCCATCAAGCCAAAGACGATCGCCAATCCTAACGCCGAAATCAGCAACACCGAACCAATACTGATGCCATTAAATGCACCAATCAAAAGCTGGACAATAAAATCAACCATAAGGGCACAGTAAAACTAAAACTTGGCGTGAATGGACTCATTCACACCCTGAGCACAGATCAGGACTGAGGCTGGACAGTTCAACAGGCGATGATTGATCCCGATCGCTGTTGAGACAGGCAAACGATCAGGATAGTTATCATCTAGCGATCGCTAAGCTTCCACTTTGTACTTGCCACCTTTTTCCGGATCACTCCAGTCACAGGCAAAGCCCTTCGTTTCCGGTACATACTGGTTCCAGGGCTGGGGATCAACGGGGCCATCGGTTTCAAAGACAATATCAAACATCCCGTCTTCGTTGATTTCACCAATGCGCACCGTCTTAGAAAGGTGGTGGTTAGCGTTCATCGTTACCGGCCCTTCCGGCGCGTCGAAGGTTTGGCCGATGGCTGCTGCGCGCACGGCTTCCAGATCTGTCGTCCCCGCTTCTTCCACGGCTTGCTTCCAGAGGTACACCATGATGTAGGCGGCTTCCATTGGGTCATTGGTGACGCGATCGTCACCGTATTCCGCTTTGAAGTCAGCGACCCACTTTTCGTTTTCCGGAGTCTCCACGGTTTGGAAGTAGTTCCACGCCGCGTAATGACCGACAAGGAATTCCGGGCCAATTTGGCGCACTTCTTCTTCGGCAACACTGACGGACATGACGGGGTATTTATCCGGGGTTAAGCCCGCCCCTTGCATTTGTTTGAAAAATGCCACATTGCTGTCACCGTTGAGGGTGTTGAAAATCACGCCGCCATCAGGTAGGGCTTGTTGAATCTTGGTGATGATCGGGGTGACTTCGGTGTTGCCCAAGGGGAGGTAGTCTTCCCCGACAGTTTCGCCGCCGTTGGCTTTGAGTTGTTCTTTAATCACCGTGTTGGCGGTGCGGGGGAACACGTAGTCAGAGCCAACGAGGAAGAATTGTGTGCCTTTGTTTTCGAGGAGCCAATCCACAGCGGGTTCAATTTGCTGGTTAGGGGCAGCCCCGGTGTAGAAGATGTTTTTGGAGCATTCTTGGCCTTCGTATTGGACGGGATACCAAAGCATGTGGTCTTTGGATTCAAACACATCCAAGACGGCTTTACGGCTGGCGGAAGTCCAACAGCCAAAAACGACAGCAACTTCATCTTGGTCGATGAGTTTACCGGCTTTTTCCGCGAAGGTGGGCCAATCGGATTCACCGTCTTCGATCACGGCTTCGATTTGCTTACCGAGGACACCCCCGGCGGCGTTGATTTCTTTGATGGCGAGTTGCTCAGCATCAACGACGGTGGTTTCACTGATGGCCATCGTGCCACTCAGGGAGTGCAGAATCCCAACTTTAATCGTGTCGCCGCTGTCACCGCTATCGCTGCTAGCGGTTTCATCGCCACCCTCTTCTGTGGTGGTTTCAGTGTCTTCTGGCGGCGCACCGCAGGCTTTCAGCAGAATACTTGTGCCTAGGGCGGCGGTTCCGTAGAGCAGAAATTTCCGTCGCCCGATGTTTGGTTGTACCATGTTCCGTTCGTTGCCTCACGTTCTTTAAAAAATTAACAATCGCTTTTGCTCCCAGTGATCTTACAGCTTATGCAGCAAGGGGCGTTGAGCGATTAAACCAAGGAAGTATGTTAGATCCGTGCTTCTTTAGATTTTGTGCTCTGCAATACCGTTACCCAGCAGATGGGGCCTTAGACAGCGATCGCCCCACGCTCCAACAGAAAACCACACATTTTTTCAGGGCTGACTTAGCCTCTCAATGATGAGTAAAAATCAACAAATGTTTATTTTTGTATCTCAACACAATTGAGACTCAAAATACCATAAAGTCTTGTTAAATTACATTGCATATCATTCGTGAATTCTCACTAAATTACAGATTCTTTTAAGCCCTGTTTTGAAGTCTGGTCAGGGGAATCCATTACGCTGAAGGGGGATAGATGCATAGGAATTGAAGCGCTGGCATCTCAATTCCCCCCATTTATTATGTGCCGTATGGAGCAGGGATCATGACGAGTCTTACTTTTTCAGCCCAACAATATGATCTGAGTCAACTCAAACAACCAACGATTCATACCCTGCCCCAGATTCAATCCCATGGCATTCTCTTGGTGCTGAGTGAACCGGATTTAACGATTCTGCAAGTGAGTCGTAATACGCAGCGGCTGTTGGGCTTGACCCCGGAGGATCTCCTGGGACAATGCCTTGAAACGCTCCTAGATGTGGTGCAGATGGAGCAAATTCAAGCGGGCTTACGGTCTGTAACCCTTGACCCCATTAATCCGAGCAAAATCTGGATTCGTCGCCAAGGGGATGAGTATGGGGTGTTTGATGCGGTGTTTTATCGCACGGCGGATGGGGTGTTGGTGATGGAGTGTGAACCGGCGATCGCCCTGGAAAATATTCCCTTCCTCAGCTTCTATCACCTGGCGAAATCCTCGATCAATCGCATCACCACCACCACCAATCTCCACGATTTTTGTCACATCATTGTCCAGGAAGTCCGCAACCTCACAGACTTTGACCGGGTGATGCTCTATCGGTTTAACGAAGATAACCACGGTGAAGTGTTAGCCGAAGCGAAAATTGAAGAACTGGATTCCTATTTGGGGCTGCATTTCCCGGAATCGGACATTCCCGCCCCGGCCCGCCAACTGTTTCTCTCGAACTGGATTCGGGCCATTCCCGATGTCACGGCGGAACCCGTGCCCCTCTATCCCACCCTCCATCCCGAAACCCAGCAGCCGACGGATCTCACCCTTTCAATTCTCCGCAGTCCCTTTTCCTGCCACATTGAGTATCTGAAAAACATGGGGGTGGGGGCATCGTTGACGATTTCTCTGATTAAAGATGATCGGCTGTGGGGCTTGATTGCCTGTCACCATCGCACCCCGAAACAGATTTCCTATGAACTGCGCAAGGCCTGTGAATTTTTAGGGCGGGTGATTTTTGCAGAACTGTCTACCCGTGAGGAGGAGGCGGATTATCGCTACCGGATTAAGCTGGCGAGGGTGCAGGCGGATCTGATTGAGGCGATGTCTGATGCCGATGATTTTATTGCGGGTTTGGTGAAAACGCCGACGCTGCTGCTGGATTTGGTGAAGGCGACGGGGGCGGCGATTTATTTTAATAATCAATGGACGCTGGTGGGGCAAACTCCGGCCCGGGAAGATTTGGAGGGGTTGGGGCAATGGTTGACGAAAGCGATCGCGGATGATGTGTTGGTCACTGATTCGTTGCCGTCGATCTATTTTGACGCGGAACGGTTTAAGGGTTTAGCCAGTGGCTTGTTGGCGATTCCGTTGGCCCAACGCAGTTTTGTCATGTGGTTCCGCCCAGAAGTGCTGCAAACGGTGAATTGGGGGGGAAACCCTCAGCAGGCGTACCATGTGGAGGAACATGAAGGCGAGGTGAAACTCTGTCCGCGTCAATCCTTTGAGTTGTGGAAAGAGACGGTGAAGCTGACGGCGTTGCCCTGGCAGCAAGATGAGGTGCGGGCGGTGCTGGAATTGCGCAAGGCGATCGTCAATAATGTGCTGCGCCAAGCGGAAGAGTTAGCCCTGTTGGCGCAGGATTTGGAACGGTCGAATGCGGAACTGAAAAAGTTTGCCTATGTGGCCTCCCATGATTTGCAAGAGCCGCTCAATCAGGTGGCGAACTATGTGCAGTTGTTGGAAATGCGCTATGACGAGGTGCTTGACCAAGATGCTAAGGATTTTATTAATTTTGCGGTGAATGGGGTGAGCTTGATGCAAACCTTGATTGATGATGTGTTGGCCTATTCCAAGGTGGATTCGCGGGGGATTGAGTGCGAGTCGGTGGAGGTGCAGGATGCCATTGAGCGGGCGATCGCCAATGTCCGGAGCCGGATCGGGGCCACCCATGCCGAAATCACCTGGGATGATATGCCGGTGGTGATGGCGGACCCCACGCAACTGATGCAACTCTTTCAAAATCTGATCAGTAATGGGATTAAGTTCCGTTCACCGGATACAGTGCCGCAGATTCATGTGGGGGTAGAACGCCAGGAAGATGTGTGGCTATTCACGGTGCAGGATAACGGCATTGGCCTCGATGTGCAGTTTGCCGATCGCATCTTTGTGATTTTCCAACGCCTGCACACCCGTGATGAATACGATGGCTCTGGGATTGGCTTGGCAATCTGTAAAAAGATTGTTGAAGGCCATCGGGGCCAAATTTGGGTAGAGTCTGAGCTTGGAAAAGGCACTACATTTTATTTCACTCTGCCTGTGGAGGATCGCGATCGTCACCATGTCAACCGACGCAAAACGCAAAACTATTTTGTTAGTGGACGATAATCTTGGCGATATTCGCCTGATTCAAGAGGCGCTCAAAACGAGTACCCTTGACCTTGACATTGTCATTGCCCGCGATGGGGTCGAAGCGATCGCCCAGTTACGTGGCCTCGACGATTACCCCATCGTACACCCGGACTTGATCTTGCTAGATCTCAACTTGCCCCGAAAAGACGGGCGGGAGGTTCTGGCTGAGATTAAAACTGATCCTGCCTTAAAACGCATTCCCGTTGTTGTACTGACGACATCACGCCATGAAGATGACATCATCAATAGCTATGATCTCCATGTCAACTGCTATATTTCCAAATCACGTAATTTGAGCCAATTGTTCAAAATTGTGCGGGGGATTGAAGAATTTTGGTTAGAAACTACGACCTTACCCCCCAACATTCACTAAAGACGGGCCACGGTACAATTCTGCTGATTGAAGACAGTTTGGCCGATGCTCGCCTCCTCCAAGAAGTGTTGCGGGGCAGTCCTTTATCCAACAGTCGTTTTCTCCATGTGCAACGCCTCCAAGCGGCCACGACGCTCCTAGACCAGGCAGAACAAGAAGCGATCGCCGTCGTGCTCTTAGATCTCACCCTTCCGGATAGCTACGGCCTCGCCTCCTTGGATACGATCACTCACCATGCACCCCAGTTGCCGATTGTGGTGTTGACCAACACCAACGATGATCAACTGGCGCTGCAAGCGGTGCGCCACGGAGCTCAGGACTATCTGATCAAACGGCAGATTAACGCGGAAATGTTGAGCCGGGCGGTTCATTATGCGATCGAGCGCAAGCAAGCCGCCGAAGCCCTCCGGATCGCCAAAGAAACCCTAGAATTGCGGGTCAGCCAACGCACGGCCGAATTGAAAGCCGCCAATGAATCCCTCCAGCAGGAAGTGGCAGGGCGGCAGCACATTCAAGAGCGGCTCACCTTGGCGCAACAGGTGGGCAAAATCGGCACGTTTGAATGGATTTTAGAGACAGATCAGGTGTTATGGACGGCGGAATTAGAGGCTCTGTATGGGGTCCAGCCGGGGGAGTTTGGCGATCGCCACCACACCTGGCTCCAACGCATCTACCCTGAAGATCGCCCCCGTCTTCAACAGGCGATCGACAACACCCGCCAGCGTCATATTGGCCTCAATCTCGAATTTCGGATTCACTGGCCGGACAATACACTCCATTGGATCGCCGTCACCAGCACCGTTTTTCCGGCCGGTGACGGCAAACCCCAACGCCTGATCGGTCTCCATATGGACATCACCGAAAAAAAGCAACTCGAAGCCCAGTTTCTCCGGGCCCAACGCCTCGAAAGCTTAGGCACCTTAGCCAGCGGCATTGCCCACGACCTCAACAATATCCTCACCCCGATCCTCTCCGTTGCTCAACTGCTGCCCCTCAAACTGCCCAATCTCGATGCCCAAAATCTCAATCTTTTGAATATTCTGGAAACTAGTGCTCGCCGGGGGAGTGAGTTGATCAAGCAAATTTTGTCCTTTGCGCGGGGCATGGAAGACAAGCGGATTTGTCTGCAAGTGGGCCATCTGCTCACGGATATTCAGCAGATGATTCGCCAAACCCTGCCTAAATCCATTGAAATTACGATGGATCTGGAGCGAGATTTATGGATGGTGAATGGGAATTTAACCCAGTTGCATCAGGTGTTGATGAATCTCTGTGTGAATGCCCGCGATGCGATGCCGTTGGGGGGCACGCTGCAAATGACGGCGATGAATTGGATCGTGGATGAGGGGTTAGCGCGGCAGCATTTTGATGCGATCGCAGGCCCCCATGTGCAAATCACCATTGCCGACACCGGCATGGGGATTGCCCCCGAACTTCTGCCGCGTATTTTTGATCCCTTCTTCACCACCAAAGAAATCGGCAAGGGTACAGGCCTTGGTCTTTCGGCGGTCTTGGGCATCATTAAAAGTCACGGGGGATTTATTGATGTCCACAGTGCCGCCCAAGGGGGCAGTACCTTTATTGTCTATCTCCCGGCCCATATTGCCCTTTCTGAGCAGTCGGAAGCGGCGGGCGTAGTGCCTGTGGGTAACCAGGAGTTAATTTTGGTGGTGGATGATGAAGAGGTGGTCTGTGATGTGATCAAAACGACCCTCGAAACCTATCACTATCGCGTCCTCACCGCCAACCATGGCCTCGCGGCGATCTCCCTGTATTCTGAGCATCACCGCAGCATCCAGGCGGTGGTGATGGACATCATGATGCCGATTATGGATGGGCCCGCGACGCTGCCTCTGTTGCAGCGGATTAACCCGGAGGTGATTGCGATCGCCACCAGTGGACTCAACTCCAACGAAGCCGCCCAAACTGCCAAACAACTAGGGTTTAAAGCCTTCCTCCCCAAACCGATCAACATCAACAATCTGCTCAACACCCTCCACAGTTGCCTCGTCCCCCGCCACGATCCTTAACGGATCGGATCATGCACCGTGACCAACTTCGTCCCATCGGGAAAGGTCGCTTCCACTTGCACCTCCGGAATCATTTCCGCAATCCCCTCCATCACATCAGCACGGGTGAGGATGGTCGTGCCTGCGGTCATCAGTTCTGCCACGCTGCGCCCTTCGCGGGCCCCTTCGAGGATCGCCGCCGTCAGATAGGCCACCGCTTCGGGGTAATTGAGCTTTAATCCCTTCGCTTTGCGCCGCTCAGCCAGGAGGGCCGCGGTGAAAATCAATAATTTATCTTTTTCCTGGGGGGTGAGTTGCATAGGGGCGTTCTCGATAACTGGAATTCAACGGGTGGGTGGGAGGCCTGTTGCTTAATCATCAGCGGGGCGCGTCAGAATTTCAACCCCCGTTTCGAGGATTGCGATCGTATGTTCAAACTGCGCCGAGAGTTTGCGATCCTTCGTGAGTGCCGTCCAACCATCGGCCTGTACCTGGGCTTCCCATGTCCCTTCATTAATCATCGGCTCAATGGTGAACACCATGCCGGGGCGGAGTTTTTTCCCTTTGCCCCGCGTGCCATAGTGGGGAATTTGCGGGGCGGTATGAAAGACCCGGTTCACGCCATGGCCGACAAAATCCCGCACCACGGAAAATCCATGGGCTTCGGCATGTTCTTGAATGGCCGCGCCAATATCTCCCACTCGTCCACCGGGCTGCACGGCTTCAATCCCGCGTTGCAAGCATTCTGCGGTTACTTCAACGAGTTGTTTGGCAAGGGGGGACGGTTCACCCACAAAGAAGGTGCGGGAGGTGTCTCCGTAGTAGCCGTCGAGGATCGGGGTGACATCAATATTGATGATGTCGCCATCTTTGAGAATTTCAGTGACGCTGGGAATGCCGTGGCAGATTACCTCGTTGATGCTGGTACAAATGGATTTCGGAAAGCCGTGATATCCCAGGGGGGCGCTGATGGCTCCATGGGCTTGGGTCCAGCGTTCCGCTTCATCATTTAGTTCAAGGGTGCTGATGCCGGGTTTGACCATCGGGGCGAGGTGGTCTAGGAGTTGGGCAGCCAGTTTGCCGGCTTCCCGCATTTTGGCAATTTCACGTTTTGAGAGTAAAACGATGCGATCGTTTCCCATAGACTCGTTTGAGCGGATTGCTAAAAGTGTTTCGTTCTTTATCGTGACAGATTGTGGAAATTCTGGGGACTGAATCTACTGCATGGGGTTTAGAGGTGTAAGTCCAGATGAACAATGTAACACCCTAACATCAAGTTACCCGACCAGAGTTCATATTCAATTTGGATGCGATCGGGCAAGGGATAGCCGGAGACAACGAGCCGCCGGGTGAAATTTCGTAACCGGATCGCGCTGTGTAGGTGGTCGGTTTCATCGTGGAGCCAGTACCGGGAGGTTCCGTAGACTCCGTTGGCCCAATGGTGACGATAGCCCAGTTGACTCCGCCCCTGGAGGGTCATTAACACCCGTTGGGAGGAAAATTCAAACCAGAGGAGTCCGGCTTTTTGGGGGTCTGGGGCTGCGGTGAAGTCTTCGCCGGTGCGGGGAAAGACGGGGTGCTTGAGGAGAAGATGAAAACAATCGCGGTCTTTTTGATAGAGCGTTGCATAGGTGTCAAACGCTGACCAGAGGGGGAGATTGGTCGCCACGAAAGACAGCGAGACTGGACAGCGGTAGTGGGTCAACATAGAGGCAGGATCGTCAAGGGTGCGGCTTTCCTTCACGATACCTTGCATTTTGAGGCATCAATGACTTCGCAACGGAGGTGTTACAGGTCTTTGGGCAAATTAACAGAAAATCACTTGCGTTTTTTTGTTCAATCCCATACAATGAGTAACTGTCGCTGAAATTTCAATCCTCAGTAGCTCAGTGGTAGAGCGGTCGGCTGTTAACCGATTGGTCGTAGGTTCGAATCCTACCTGGGGAGTTTAACCGTTTCAATATTAATCATTCCGATTGTGCTCGGTTTGCTGGGCTATATCGGGTCTGCATCCTGTTGGTGCGAATTATTCTGGGGTAGGGGCTGGAGTGCGATCGCCCCCCTCGCAGTCTGATCGTCCATTCAGTCTTAATCTTGGGTGAGCACTTGCCAGTAGGCCTGGGCGATTTTGCTGGGGGTGTAGTGTTGGTCGAGGTAGTCCCGCCCGGATTGACCGAGGGTTTTGACGAGTTTAGGGCTTTGGGAGAGTGTCCGAATATAGTGGGCGAGTCCGGCGGCATCGCCACTTTCAAAGGCTTGGCCGCAGTGGGCTTCGTGGAGGATTTTGCGGAGGTAGGAGTGGGATTCGCAGATGGCGGCGACGGGGCGACCGGCGGCGAGAATGCCATAGAGTTTGCTGGGGGCAACGAGGCCTTCGAGACCGGGGCTGATGCTGACGAGGGAGAGGTCGCAGGCAGTGAGGGAATAGGGGAGGATTTCTTTGTCTTGGTAGGGGAGGAAGCGGCAGCGGGTCAGTTGCGATCGCGCCACTCGTTCCACACAGGCCCGCAGTTGTGCGCCTCGTCCAATGAACAGGAATTGAATCGGTTCATCGCGCAGTAACTCCGCCGCCCGTAAAATCGTGTCGAGGTCGTGGCAGCGTCCGAGGTTGCCGGAATATTGCACCGTGAAGGTGTTCACACAGTCATAATGTTGCGCAAACCAATTGTGCGTTTTGTCCATGGGCACGATTAATTGAGGATCGGCCCAACTAGGGATCACGCTGATTTTGGCTTTGAGATGAGGGGCTTTGGCCAAGACGCGATCGCGCATTGAAGAACTCAGCACAATAATCTGATCCGCTTGTTGCCAGATTTGCATATTGAGCCAATTCCACAGGCGCACCAGCCAATGTCGAGAAGACACCATCTTCAATGCCACCGCCACATCGGGATACAAATCATACAGCAGGCAAATGTAGCGGAGCCTGAGTAACCGATTCGCCAAATATCCCAGCACCGGCAAATAGGGCGGCTCACTGGTCACCACCATCACATCTCGATGGCGAGCCACCCGGATCAGGTGCATGGCGGTGCGCATACAGAACAAGAGACCATTAATTGCTCGACCTCTAACCCGCAAGGGCCAAGCTCGTGAGGCCCGCGATCGCTGCACTTCCACCTGTTGATTCGCTTCTCGTTTGGGGGCAAACTCCCGATCAAAGGCATAGCCCGGTTGCCCCGTAAATATACGCACATTTAACCCCATCCGACTCAAATGCACCGCCAATTCTGCAATCAGTTGCCCCGTGGCGGCATAGTCCGGCGGATAAAACTGAGTCACAATCAAGACGCGGCGATAAGCACCCGCCACAAATGGAGAGGCGGACTGAGATGAGGGGGAGGCGGGAGAGGCGGGTAATGAATTCGGTAGATGAGACTCGGTATGGTCTAGCATGCGATGATTAAGCAGTCCAAGGGCTGGAAGTTTTAGGATAGTTCATGGCGAGGAGGAATCTTGTTGGGATCACATCAAAATCAGCATTAATCTCCTCAGCATCTCACCATTGGCAACCATCCTTCAGTTCGGCTGATCCTGTCTCACGTTTCCAAGTACAGATCAAGACTTTTCAGGACACTCAAAAGTTGCCATCAATTCACCACGACTCCATTCACCACCCGTGCAATCTTTGCTGTAGGTTAGCCATGGTGCTTTGCTATCTCCTAGATAACCTAAGGGTTTTCCATTTCACAAGGGAAAATTTACAGAGAGATCAATGTGTGAATACTAACAGTGTTTTCAGCCACAGTGTTTCCAGAGTAGGCAATATGATGATAGACTATAATTCCTAAATGATTAAGGGCGTGTAGCTCAGTGGATAGAGCACCAGATTCCGGTTCTGGGTGTCGGGAGTTCGACTCTCTCCACGCTCGCTTCAAGAATAGCAAGGTTAGAGTTCAGTGAGTTTGACCCACTGGCTCTTTTTTTTGGGGTCAAGGCTCAGGGGCCGGCGGCTCGTTAAGATAGGGGCTGTGTTGCTGGAGCATGGCTAAATGATGTCTTTATTGCCGGTGGGATTGGAGCCGCGCTTGATGGCTCAGATGCGGTTTATTGTGGAGATCGATCGCCTCAAGACGGTGTTGCGTCAAACGAGCTTGGCGGATGGGTCGCGGCGGGAGAATAGTGCTGAACATTCCTGGCATTTGGCGCTGATGGCGATCGCGCTGGCGGACTATGCACCGCCGGGGGTGGATTTGCATCGGGCGATCGCGCTCTTGCTCGTCCATGACGTGGTGGAAATCGATGCGGGGGATACCTTCTGCTACGATCTGGCGGGCAATGCCGATAAGGCGGCACGGGAACAGGCTGCGGCTGATCGCATTTTTGGCCTGTTACCGAAGGATCAATCTCAACAGTATCGCGATCTGTGGGATGAGTTTGAGGCGGGGGAGACGGTGACGGCCCAGTTTGCGATCGCCCTGGATCGCCTCCAACCGTTTTTGTTGAATTTGGCCAACCATGGGGGAACTTGGCGGGAGCACGGCATTGATGAGGCGCGGATTCGCGATCGCATGGCTCCGGTGGCGCGGGTATCGCCGGAACTGGGGGGGATGGTGGAGGCAGCGATCGCCCAATGTCGGGCGGCGGGGGCGATCGTTTAAGGCAGAAGGCAGAATCGAAAATTCTGGCAATTCTTGACATTTGGGATCGCCTCAATCAACCCGACCGGCCAGAGAACGATTAAAGTGATCAGTGAGGATAAACTGTCCTCCATCGCTGTATTCACCCCATCTAGATTGAGGAGACCTTGATGCTTGAAGCCTATCGCAACCATGTGGCCGAACGCGCTGTTCTGGGCATTCCGCCCCTCCCCCTCACTGCCGCCCAAACCACAGACCTGTGCGAACTGCTGAAGAATCCGCCCGCAGCCGAAAAAGAAGAATTGTTGATGTTGCTACGCGATCGCGTTCCCCCCGGTGTGGACGAAGCCGCCTATGTGAAAGCAGGATTTTTAACCGGCATTGCCAAAGGCGAGATCCCCTGTCCGCTCATTTCCAAACAAGGCGCGATCGATCTCCTCGGTACGATGGTGGGCGGGTATAACGTGCAATCCCTGGTGGATCTGTTGAAATCGCGTGATCCAGAAGTGGCATCGACGGCAGCGATCGCCCTCAGCAAAACCACCCTCGTTTTCGATGCTTTCAACGATGTGTTAAACCTCTCCGAAGTCAACCCCCACGCCAAACAAGTGATCGACGCTTGGGCCGAAGGCGACTGGTTCATCAGCAAACCCAAACTCCCGGAAACCATCACCGTCACCGTCTTCAAAGTCCCCGGCGAAACCAACACCGACGACCTTTCCCCCGCCCCCCACGCCACCACCCGCCCCGACATCCCCCTCCACGCCACCGTCATGCTGGAATCGCGGATGCCCGACGGCCTCGCCACCATTGCCCAACTCAAAGCACAGGGCCACCCCGTAGCCTACGTCGGCGATGTCGTCGGCACAGGGTCAAGCCGGAAATCCGCCGCCAACTCCCTGCTCTGGCACATCGGCAACGACATCCCCTTCATCCCCAATAAGCGATCGGGCGGTGTTGTCCTTGGCGGTAAAATCGCCCCAATCTTCTTCAACACCTGCGAAGACTCCGGCGCACTCCCCATTGAATGCGACGTGAACGCCCTCAACACCGGCGACGTGATCACCATTCACCCCTACGCCGGCAAAATCACCAACGCAGCAGGCGAAACCATCTCCAGCTTTGAACTCAAACCCGAAACCATCGTTGATGAAGTCCGGGCTGGCGGTCGGATTCCCCTCCTCATCGGTCGCAGCCTCACGGACAAAACCCGCGAAGCCCTCGGCCTCCCCCTCAGTGACCTTTTCACCCGCCCCACCCTCCCCAGCGACACCGGCAACGGTTTCACCCTCGCCCAAAAAATGGTCGGCAAAGCCTGCGGCCTCCCCGGCATTCGTCCCGGCACTTCCTGCGAACCCCTAATGACCACCGTGGGTTCCCAAGACACCACCGGCCCCATGACCCGCGACGAACTCAAAGAACTCGCCTGTCTGGGTTTCTCCGCTGACCTCACCTTGCAAACCTTCTGCCACACCGCCGCCTATCCCAAACCCGTCGATATCACCACCCACAAAAACCTTCCCGACTTCTTCGCCACCCGTGGCGGCGTAGCCCTGCGACCCGGTGACGGCATCATTCACTCTTGGCTGAACCGGATGCTTCTGCCGGATACCGTCGGTACAGGCGGCGACTCCCACACCCGTTTCCCCTTGGGGATTTCTTTCCCCGCTGGTTCCGGGTTAGTGGCCTTTGCGGCGGCGTTGGGCGCGATGCCTCTGGATATGCCGGAATCGGTGCTGGTGAAATTTAGCGGCGAACTGCAACCCGGTGTCACGCTGCGGGATATCGTCAACGCGATCCCCTGGGTGGCGATGCAACAGGGCAAACTCACCGCCGGTAAAGGCGACAAAATCAACGTCTTCAACGGTCGGATCATGGAAATGGAAGGGTTGCCCGATCTCAAAGTGGAGCAAGCCTTTGAACTCACCGATGCTACGGCTGAACGGTCTTGCGCCGGTTCAACGATTAAGCTCAGCGAGGAAACCGTGGCGGAATATCTCCGCTCCAATGTGGCGTTGCTGAAAAATATGGTGGCTCGCGGCTATCAAGACCCCAAAACCCTGATGCGCCGCGTGGCAAAAATGGAACAGTGGCTCGCCAACCCTGAATTGATGTCTGCGGATGCGGATGCGGACTATGTGGACACGATTGAGATCAATCTCAACGAGATTAAGGAGCCGATCGTTGCTGCCCCCAATGATCCGGACAATGTCAAACTGATGTCTGAATGTGCAGGCGACACGATCCATGAGGTGTTTATCGGTTCCTGCATGACC
Organism: Spirulina major PCC 6313; assembly: GCF_001890765.1. NCBI lineage: Bacteria > Bacillati > Cyanobacteriota > Cyanophyceae > Spirulinales > Spirulinaceae > Spirulina > Spirulina major. The sequence continues at coordinate 4,231,139 of NZ_KV878783.1, forward strand.
AACATCGGCCACTATCGCGCTGCTGCGAAAATCCTCGAAGGGGCGGGCCCGGTCAAAGGCCGGCTTTGGATTTGTCCGCCAACGCGCATGGATGAAAAGCAATTGCGCGAAGAGGGGGTTTATGGGGTGTTTGCCGCTGCCGGAGCGCGGACGGAAATGCCCGGTTGCTCTCTCTGCATGGGCAACCAAGCCCGCGTTGAAGATGGCGTGACGGTGTTTTCCACTTCGACCCGGAATTTCAATAACCGCATGGGCAAGGGCGCACAGGTTTACCTGGGTTCGGCGGAGTTGGCGGCGGTCTGTGCGCTGCTGGGTAAGATTCCAACGGTGGCGGAGTATTTAGCGATCGTGACGGAAAAACTCGACCCCTTCGCGGACGAACTCTATCGCTATCTCAATTTCGACCAAATCGCCGATTTTGAAGACGAAGGCCGCGTCATTCCCCTCGACCAAATGCCCAAAATCGAGGACATTCTAGGAATGCCCGCCACTGTGAAGTAGTTCTGAGCCAGAAATCTAATGTCACAATTACGGGGGAGTCAAATTTGGCTCCCCTTTTTCATCCATACCCGCAACAATGGCATAGACATTTTGCTTGGAGCACTGATTCAACACCAGTGATTGGCAAAACATAATGTGGTCGTGCAACAGTTGAAGCTCTGCACATGAATCGCCAGGGTGTTGTTAATCTCAGGCGTTTACTCGTGCGGGATAATCGTCATCCACCCAAGAATTGATGGGAGATAATGAGTGTAACGATTACGGCTGCCAAACGGAAGGTCTGATACATTGATGGCAGTCCCGATCGCTCCTTCGCCATGACTGACCCTGATGCGCCGCTGCGTAGTGTTCATACGAGCAACTTTCCTGACTTGCTGAATCAGTTGGGGATTTCCTTGGTGGTGTCTACCTATCAAGCGGGGAAAGTGATTGTGATGCGGGCTGATGGGAATACGATGAATACTCATTTTCGGGTGTTTCCCAAACCCATGGGGTTGGTGGCGGATCGGGAGCGGATGGCGATCGGGTCAACGTTGCAGATTTTTGAATTGCGGAATGTGCCAGCGGTGGCGGCGAAACTTGACCCGCCCGATCGCCACGATGCTTGTTATTTACCTCGAAAAATTCATATCACGGGGGATATTGATATCCATGAAATGGCCTATGCGGGGTCGGACTTGTGGTTTGTGAATACGCGGTTTTCCTGCCTTTGTACCCTGGAAGACCCCACCTGTTCCTTTGTGCCGCGTTGGCGACCGCCGTTTATTTCGGCCTATGATTTGAGCGATCGCTGTCACCTCAACGGCCTCGCTGTCGTTGATGATCAACCCCGCTACATCACCGCCCTCGGAGCCACCGATACCCCTGCCGGATGGCGCAAAAACAAAGCCAGTGGCGGCATTTTGATGGATGTCTCCAACAATGAATTTGTCACCCAAGGGTTATCGATGCCCCACTCGCCCCGCTGGTATGACGGCAAGCTGTGGGTCTTGGAATCCGGGAAAGGCTCCCTTGCACAGGTAGACCCGATGACGGGAGCGGTGGAGACGGTGACACTGATGCCGGGGTTTACGCGGGGCTTGGATTTTTGGCATCGGGTGGCGTTTGTGGGGCTGTCTCAGGTGCGGGAAACGGCGGTGTTTAGTGGGTTGCCAATTACGGAGCAGGGCGATCGCAATTGTGGCGTGTGGGCGGTGCATTTGGATACGGGGCAGATTCTCGCCTTTTTGCGGTTTGAGGCGGCGGTACAGGAGATTTTTTCGGTGCAGGTGTTGCCGGGGATTCGCTTCCCGGAGTTGATTGATTGGGATGAAACCTTGTTGGGGTCGTCCTATGTGTTGCCCGATGCGGCGGTGCAAGAAGTGGCCCAAGGCCCCCTAGAGTTTGATCACGATGAGCAGGCGGACTTTCTCTTTCGTTCCGGCAACGATCGCTACACCCAAGGCAACCTCACCGAAGCCATGCAAAACTATCAACAGTGCCTCGAACTGAAACCGGATTTTCCCCTCGCTCGCTACAACTTGGGGGTGATCTATCGGCAGATGGAACGCTGGGCCGAGGCGGAGGCGGCGTTTAAACAGGTGGTGGCCACCGATCCGAAGAATGCGGCGGTGTATAACAATTTGGGGATTGTGGCACAGCATCAAGGCCGCTATCAGGATGCGGTGCGGGATTATGAACGAGCGATCGCCCTACAACCCGATTTTGCCACAGCGCATTTTAACTACGGGATGTTGCTGCTTAGTTTGGGCGACCTGAAGCGCGGCTTCACCGAATCGGAATGGCGGTGGCAAACGGAGGAATTCACCCCCTTTGATTGCCCCCATCCCCGCTGGCAGGGCGAAGACATTACCGGCAAAACTCTCCTCATTCACACCGAACAGGGAGCCGGGGACGCGATCCAGTTTTGCCGATTTATTCCCCTGGTTGCTGAACGGTGTGCCCAAATTCTCCTCGTCTGTATGCCGGAACTGATGCCCCTGTTGCGCACCGTGCCGGGGATCACGAAGCTACTCCCCCCCGGTCAATTGTCCCTGAGTGATTTTCAAGCCTTTGTGCCGCTGATGAGTTTGCCCTACTGTCTCGGCACGACCCTAGAAACACTCCCCAACACTGTGCCCTATCTGGATGTGGAGCGATCGCCGACGATGCAACTTTTAGGCGAGGGGTTAAAGGTAGGGATTGTCTGGGGTGGCAGTCCTACCCATAAAAATGATCACCACCGTTCGACGCGCTTGGCGGCGTGGTTGCCGATTTTAACTGTGCCGGGGGTGACGTTTTTCTCGCTGCAAAAAGGGGAGCGATCGGCGGAGTTGGCCGATTTACCGCCAGAGGTGACGGTGCAGGATTTGGGGCCGCAGATTCAGGATTTTGGCGATACGGCGAATTTTTTAAAACAGTTGGATTTGGTGATCACGGTGGACACCTCAGGGGCGCATTTGGCGGGGGCGTTGGGACTGAAGGTGTGGGTGCTGCTCTGTGCCGATCCGGATTGGCGGTGGTTGCGCGATCGCGAAGCCGACAGCCTCCCCGGTCGCCTCGATAGCCCCTGGTATCCCACCATGAACCTCTTTCGTCAAACGGAACTCGATCACTGGGAACCGGTTATGGCGGAAGTCCGCGCCCTACTCCAAGCTCAGATCCCCTAGGATGGTCGCTGTATTCTTCATTTGTCCATCATTTCCATGACCCACGGCCCCGATCCTCAGACGCGCTATCCCTTACCCGGTCAAACGCGGCTCGTTTTTCTCAACAGGGTGATTACCAATCCCCATATCCAGGTGGGCGACTACACCTATTACGATGACCCGGATGATCCGACAACGTTCGAGCGCAATGTGCTGTATCACTTTGACTTTGTGGGCGATCGCTTAATCATCGGTAAGTTTTGCGCGATCGCCTCCGGTGCCACCTTCATCATGAACGGCGGCAACCACGCCACCCAGGGCATCAGCACCTATCCCTTCGGCATTTTCGGCCAAGGGTGGGAAAGCGCGATGCCCACCGCATGGCCCCACAAGGGCGACACCACGATCGGCCATGATGTCTGGATTGGCTATCAAGCCACGCTGATGCCAGGGGTGACGGTGGGACATGGGGCGATTATTGGCACAAAATCCGTCGTGACGCACGATGTAGAACCCTATGCGATCGTCGCGGGCAACCCCGCACGGGTAATCCGCAAACGCTTCACCGATGCGGAGATCGAAACCCTGATCCAGGTCGCCTGGTGGGATTGGCCCATTGAAAAAATCACCGCCCATTTAGCGGTGATTGGCGGCGGTGATGTGGAGGCGATCGCCTCCCTCACACCCTAAACCCCTCATCCCCGACCCTTCTCCCACCGGGAAAAGGGAGAAAAAAGCCCTCTCCAGTGGGAGAGGGTTAGGTGAGGGGTGCTTAATATTGCGGCACAGAGGAATCAACCTCTTGGCTCCAAGCGGTAATGCCGCCCACCACATTCGTGCCATCAATCCCGTGCTCTTTCAAAATCCGAATGGCGGTCGCCGATCGCCCCCCCATCTTGCAATGAGCGATTAAGCGATGGCCATTGAGCACTGCTTTCACTTTTTCCACCCCCGGCCCCTGTTCAATATCCGGCAAGGGAATCAACACAGCACCGGGAATCTGAGCAATTTCATACTCGTTGGGATTGCGCACATCAATCAGCACGTAATCCTGAGCATCACTATCGAGCAATGCCTTGAGTTCAGTCACGGTCATTTCTTGCATCGCTGCTTTTTCCTGTTCGGCTTCGGCTTGGGCTTGGGGAATGCCGCAAAACTGTTCGTAGTCGATCAGTTTTTCAATCACGGGGCGAACCGGATTAGGGCGCAGCTTGAGTTCTCGGAAGGACATTTCTAAGGCATTGTAAAGCAAGAGCCGCCCACTCAAAGTTGTATTTGAACCAAGAATGATCTTAATCGCCTCGGTGGCTTGAATCACCCCGATAATTCCCGGCAGCACACCCAAGACCCCACCCTCAGCACAAGACGGAACCATGCCCGGCGGCGGCGGTTCAGGATAGAGGTCGCGGTAGTTGGGCCCGCCTTCATAGTTAAACACCGTGGCTTGACCTTCAAACCGGAAGATCGAGCCGTAGACGTTGGGTTTATCCAAGAGCACGCAAGCATCGTTGGTTAAATACCGGGTCGGAAAATTATCCGTACCGTCAATCACCACATCGTAGGGGCGGAAAATATCGAGGGCATTTTCCGAACTGAGGCGGGTGTTGTAGAGGTCTACTTGGCAGGTGGGGTTAATTTCGAGGATGCGGTGCTTAGCGGATTCGATTTTCGGCTTGCCGACCCAGGATGTGCCGTGAATGACTTGGCGTTGGAGGTTGGAATGATCCACCACGTCAAAGTCTACGATCCCGATCCGGCCAATCCCGGCGGCGGCAAGATAGAGGAGCAGGGGTGACCCTAGGCCACCAGTGCCAATGCAGAGAACGCTAGCAGCTTTGAGGCGTTTTTGTCCTTCAAGGCCCACTTCGGGCAGGATGATGTGCCGGGCGTAGCGTTCGTAGTCGTCTTTACTGAGTTGGATGTCATCCAAGTTGGGATTTAACATAGTCGATTACGTTTAGGGTCTTGTGGTTCAAAAACCCGTTTTCTATAGAATTTAGCGAGTCAGAAGTATCATTCTAGACTGAATTGCTCAGGGGGATGCTGAAACTGCAAGCGATGTTTACAAACCGACGGGCCTGGAAGCATTTAAGGGTAAGCAGGCAGCGTCATGAGTGGGCGGATTGCCGACTGCGTCATCCAATCTAACGATTTGGTCGCCTGGGAAGACTTGAAGGTGAACGGGTTAGTCTGGGATCGGCATCGGGCTGAGTCGATAGTGAAGCGGGCTTGTATCCTGCGCCTTGGACTAACTACCGTGGGGCACAAGGGACGTTATCCGCTTGGGGAGATTAGACCTCTGGCGGGGTTGGAGCAATCCGGCTCGGTTAAGTCCGGTGGATGAACCCAGAATCCCCGTCGCTGTCTTCGTGGGGAGTGTCAAATTCTGTCGAAGGGGTACGGGGGCGCGTTGGTTGAAGGGCGCGATCGCCCGCCTCAGTCGCTCCCCCATCAATGCAAGGCTTTCGACAATCGAGACCCTAGGATCTTGAGATCAGCCCTCAGGATTAAAGGGGTGGGGAAAAGCGCGATCGCACCCCTCACCGCGCCCGATCCTCATCCATTAGAGCCGATATAAACCCCCCACCTGCTCCGCGTAGCCGTTATACAGAAGCGTCTCCTTCATTTCCCAATCCAGCGTTGTTCCCGGCCCGATGAATCGCTCCGTAGCTTGAGACCAACGGGGATGGGGTTTTCCCGGATTCACATTCGCTTCAAAGCCGTATTCATTAGGGATCAGACTATTCCAATAGGTGGCGGGTTGTTCGGCCACAAACTCAATTTTGACAATGGATTTCGCCCCTTTAAACCCATATTTCCAGGGCAACACTGCCCGGATCGGCGCACCATGTTGCTTCGGTAGTTCTTTGCCGTAAATGCCCACGGCGAAAAAGGCCAAATCATTGGCCATCTCTTCAATGCGTAACCCTTCTTGATAGGGCCAAGGCAATGAGCCTAAGTGGAAACCAGGCCCTGGGGTGATTTTTTCATCGTAGAAGGAGGTAAAGCGGACAAATTTTGCGTTGGATGTGGGTTCAACGGCTTCGATGATTTTGCGCATCGGGAACCCCACCCAGGGCAGCACCATCGACCAAGCTTCGACACAGCGGAAACGGTAGATCCGTTCTTCGAGGTCAAAGGTGTTGCGCAGATCGTCGAGGTCATAGGTGCGAGGATTTTTCACCAGGCCGGTTACTGCCAGAGTCCACGGATTAGTGGGGAGGGTTTGGGCGGCTTTCCAGATCGATTTCGTGCCGCCGAATTCGTAGAAGTTGTTGTATTGACTGGCGAGGTTTTGGGTGGTGAGGGGGCGATCGCCCTCCCGAAAATCTGGGTTTTTGCGAATGGGCGATAGTTTCGGAAGTTGAAAGCTTTGTTCGAGTTCACTCCCTGGGCCTGAGGGAGTCGATTTACAGCCAGTCAAGGGCAAAATTGAGGCACTCACCCCGAAGCCCAACAGGGTCTTGAGGACGTGACGACGGGTAAAGTATGCCGATTCGGAGGTGACGTGGTTTTCGCGGAGGTGCCACGTAGGCGGATGGAGTGAGAAGGGCATCAGCGTTTGCTTAGGGGATCAACAAGGGTGAATGAGGACAAACCATCAGGGACGAGATTCCTGCTGTTCTCCCAATTGTAACGATTGTTGTCACGGAGAGAGGGGCACGACCATGCCTTCACGGGCCAGGTTGAGGTTGGGGAATAATTGCTGAAGCTTGGATTCGATGTGATCTAAATAGTCGTCGCTGTGGTCTGGATTGTGGAGGGAAAGGATGATGTGTTTAACGCCGACATCTTTCGCGGTTTTGATGTTGTGGTGGAGGCGATCGCTACTCTCTAATGCCAACGGCACACCCGCCGAAGTGGCACGGGGAGCCGCTAGCATCAAAAGATCGGCATTGCGGGCAAACTCAAACAACGGAGAACTGGCACTTTCAAGACAATCATCGGGACTCATCGCATAGACGATCGCCTTATCGTGAACCGTCGTGCGATACCCCACCGAACGATGATGATCATTGAGCAAACAACTCTCAATCACAATGTCATCGCCAATGTGACACTTGTTAAGATCATTCAGGTCATGAAATTCCAGCTTGGATTGCATCACCTGGATCGGCACCGGAAAATTAGGCCCTAGCATTTGCTTGCTGAGACGTTGCTGAAATGTTGAGCCGTTGGAGGCATTAGCCCCATAGATATGAAAGTGATTGATGGGGATAAACGCAGGCACAAAAAATGGAAAACCCTGAATGCGATCCCAATGGCAATGGGTGAAGAAAAGGTGTGCTTCAACGGGCATCCGGGACAAAAGACTATTGCCAAGAATTCGCAACCCCGTCCCTCCGTCGAAGACCAGGCAATGGTCATCAATACGAAGTTCTACACAGGACGTATTACCACCGTACCGCACAGTATCTTCACCGGGAGTTGGGATCTGATCACGAACGCCCCAAAACTGCACATCAACGCTCACAGCAAGGCTCTCCTCCTGGACATCATGGGTACTCGGCATTGCGACATCTATGGCTGCTGGCTGGGAATAAACTCAAAACAATTAACAAGGGGAAACCCGGCACACAGGACTACACCACACAGTATAGCCCTCAGACTTCAAGGGAACTTGTCTCAGGACGGTGGAACTTCGGAGATGAAGCACAAAAACCCCCTTGAATGTTCGTCAGTTGGCAATCCAATAATTAGGATAGCAGTGTGGGAATCTTCCCTTACTTTAACTCTACTCACACCCATTGGGGAGTCGGGATAGTTTTCCCTGAGCTTCCAATTATATTAGCGTGGAGATTAGGCAGACCTTGTGAGTTATATCACAAGGCCTAACTTCATTTCGCTTCAGCCCCAGAGGGTGGCCTTGAAAACGATTATTTCGCCGCTTGAATACAACGCTCAACAAGGGTTAAGACTTCGCTCACACCTTTCCAGCCTAGGATTTCCGTTTCTTTCTTTTCGAGGTTTTTGTAGGTGCGGAAAAACTCGGCGATTTCATCGAGGCGGTGGGGGGCGATGTTTTCGAGGGACTGGACTTGGGCGCAGCGGGGGTCATCGTTGGGCACGCAGATCAGTTTTTCATCGCGATCGCCTCCATCGATCATTTCCAACATCCCAATGGGGCGGACGGGAATCACGCAGCCGGGGAAGGTGGGTTGGTCGATCAAAACCATGCCATCGAGGGGGTCGCCATCATCGGCCAGGGTGTTGGGGATGAAGCCGTAGTCGTAGGGGTAGTGAACCGAGGAGAAGAGTACCCGGTCAAGGGCGAAGGCGTTTAAGTCTTTGTCGAATTCATATTTGTTTTTGCTGCCCGCCGGAATTTCAATCAAAACGTTGAGAAGACCGGGTTTGGGCTGGGCTGGAATTCGCGCTAAATCCATGAAATTACTCCGAAAACACAGGGCGGTGATGTGCAGTTTAATAGGGTGCAAACGGCAGGGTTTGCATGAAGCATAATACCAGCAATTGGGGAGATTGGCCCGGTGAGGGTGTTAGCGCGATCGCTCCGCCCAACTGACCCAGGTATTGGCCGGTTCTGGCATGGGGACTGGGCGCGAAGCGTAGTTAGACCGGCTCAGGTCTAATCCTTTGGGTGATGCATAGGACGCAATCATAAATATCGGAATCGTGAGGGTCAAGATTGCGATCAATGTACCGAGGGTTTGACTCCACCTGTGACTAGGAGGCTCTGAAGCTTGAGCAGACGAACCGCTGGATTCCATACCGTTTTTAAAAAATTGAGATGCAATTTATAGGGTTTGTGATGAGCGTTGGGCGATCCAACCAGGGAAGCTTACGACTCACACCCCAATTCTAGCGACCGTTCTTTAAGATAGTGTGATCAATGCAACGAATCGTTGAGTCGGCATTTCATTGTATGGGAATTTCTAATCTTAAGTGTGGCGATGATCACTGACAGGGGGACGGTTGAAGGGTGTGTGCATGTGATTGGCATCGGCCGGGCGGGGTGGTCGTCTTTGGCGATCGCTGAACAGAACTGTTTGCAGCAGGCCACGGTAGTAGTGGGGAGCGATCGCCAACTTCACAGCCTACGCCATCTGGCCGGGGACTTGTTACCAATTACTCACCTGCACGCAACGCTTACCGAGGCAAAAGCACGCTGGGAACAGGGCGATCGCTTGGTGATCCTCGCGTCGGGTGATCCCCTCTGTTTTGGCTTGGGGCGGTTACTGTTGGCCTATTTTCCCGCCGCAGTCTTGGTGTTTCACCCCCATGTCAGTTCGATTCAGTTGGCGTTTAGTCGGTTGAAGCTACCCTGGCAGGATGCGGCGATCGCCAGTGTCCATGGCCGCGAGCCGGATGAGTTGATTCGTCTCCTGCGGCGCGGAGTGGAGAAGATCGCGGTGTTGACCGATGGGGTGCATCATCCGGGGGCGATCGCGACTCTCTATCAGGCCTTAGATTTACCCCAGATCTATCGGATCTGGGTCTGTGAAAATTTAGGCGGGGCGGATGAGCGGGTGTTTGAATTGGATTTAGCGATCGCGCCATCCCTCACCGCCGATCACTTCGCGCCGTTGAATGTGGTGGTGTTGGTGCGTCAAGAAGAAGCGCGATCGCTGCCCCCCTTGCCGATCATCGGGATTCCGGATCAGCATTTCCTCACCTTTCGCGATCGCCCCGGCCTGATGACCAAAGGCGAGATTCGCCTCGCCATCCTCGGAGCCTTGGCCCTGATGCCCGCTCAAGTGGTGTGGGATATTGGCGCGGGGACAGGGTCGGTGGCGGTGGAAATCGGGCGGCTGTGTCCCACGTCTCAGGTGTTCGCCATCGAAAAAACCGCCATGGGGGTGAACTTAATCGAGCAAAATGCCCAACGCTTTCAGGTGCAGAATCTGCAAGCGGTCAGTGGGGCAGCCCCGGAGGCTTTGAACCCTTTACCCCGCCCGGATCGCGTTTTCATCGGGGGCAGTGGCGGCAATTTAGCGGCGATTCTCAGCCATTGCCAGAACGTGCTCAATCCCGGTGGCTGTTTGGTGTTGGCCATGGCGACGCTTGAATCAATCCACACCGCCCTAGAGTGGTTGCGATCGCACGATTGGCCCTACGACCTAGCACAGTGGAATGTGGCGCGATCGCTCCCCATCGCCCAAAGCCATCGCCTCGCCCCCCTCAACCCCGTCACAATCATCACCGCCCAACCGCCAACCCCGAAATCTTGAGCCGAGGCAACGGCATCAGCAGCCTTTCAGGGCATTTTGTTGGGCGATTAACAGGGATTGAATGCCATCTTGGGCAAGGTCGAGAACGCGATTCAGTTGGTCGCGGTTAAAGCTCCCGGATTCAGCCGTACCTTGAATTTCAATCAGTTCTAAATTGCCCGTCATCACCACATTACAATCCAGATCCGCCGCCACATCTTCGGCATAGTTCAAATCCAGCAGGGCTTGATCCTCAATCAACCCCACCGACACCGCCGCCACGGGATATCGAATCGGCGACACCGCCAACTCGCCCCGCTCGATCAAGCCTTGGATCGCGAGGGCGATCGCCACATAGCCCCCCGTAATCGCAGCGGTGCGCGTCCCCGCATCGGCTTGCAGCACATCCGCATCCACGGTGATCGTCCGTTGACCGAGGGCCTCTAAATCCAAAGCCGCTCGTAAACTGCGACCAATCAAGCGTTGAATTTCTTGGGTGCGGCCGCCGAGTTTGACGAGTTCACGGGGGTGGCGTTGGGGAGTGGCACTGGGGAGCATCCGATATTCGGCGGTGAGCCAGCCTTGGTTGCTGGCTTCGAGGAATTTCGGCACACCGGGGGTAATACTGGCGGTACAGAGCACTTGGGTCTGACCACAGTGAACACGCACCGATCCGGCAGCAAAGCGGGTGAAGTTGAGATCGAAAGAAACGGGGCGGAGTTCGTTAACGGCGCGTTGATCGGGGCGTTGCCAAGCCATGGGGGTACACCAAGAGAGGGGGTTGCCTCTAGCTTAGGGGCTGTTTTGGCGGTTTGGCTCAGGGTTTAAGGTTTTGCAAGATTTCGGCGCTGATCGTCTTGGGGTCGCGGGTGGCATCGAGGTGGAGGAGTTTCCCCCGTGAGCCGTAGTATTCGAGGATGGGGGGAATTTGGTCGTGAAAGCGTTTAATCCGGCGGTGGAGGATTTCGGGGGTATCGTCGGGGCGCGATCGCGCTAAAGACCGCTCCAACATCACCGCTTCGGGCACGTCAAGATAGAGCGCATAATCAACCGATTGATTAAAATCATCGAGCATGAAATCCAGTTCTTCGGCCTGGACGGTGGTGCGGGGATAGCCTTCGAGAATCCAGCCTTGATCCATATTGTGGGCGAGGAAGCGCAGCCGAATCACCTGCACCATCAATTCATCCGGAACGAGTTCACCCTGGGCAACATCGGTTTTCACTTGGGCCCCCAAAAAGGTGTTGTCAGCGATCGCCTGTCGCAAAATTTCCCCGATGGAAATCCCCACCACATCCAATTCCGACTGAATCACATTTAACTGTGTCCCTTTTCCCGATCCGGGCCCGCCCAAAATGATCAATCTCACGCGCTTTTCCCTTGCTTGCGATTACTCTCCTTTTCTACTCTACAAGGGAAGCTAACCCCAACACTCCCTTTATCCCTCATCCTTACGCCGCAAATACCGCAACATCAACCCCCACGACCCAATCGCACAGACGACACTCGCCAGCAACGCCACCCCCAACGGATGCCACGCCACCCCCCCAAACATCGGATAATCCTCATCCTGCGCAACGATTAACCCCGAACTCGACGCGACGATCGCCCCCGCCGCGATTCCCGTCCCCACCGCTTGGATCTGATGCTGTAACTCCTGTTCATGCTTGGCTTGTTCAATCTCCGTCGTAGCTCGAATCGTATTAATTAAATCGCTAAATAACTCCCGTCCCGGCTCTAAATATTCTAAATAAAACTCAAGTTGCTGAAGATAATGCGGATACGTTCGTTGGGCAAGCTCTGACCAGTTCTTGAACTCATTTCCATTTACCGTGAGCAAATAGTCTAGCGAGACTTGAAAGTTATGAATATTCGATTTCAGGGTGGTGTGATGGGTTCTCAAGTCCCGTAGACAGCAGTGATAATAGAGCAAATCTTGGGGAACCATTTGAATCATTTTTGCTAAAGTGTTCAGCTTATTCTGAGCATCTTGATTCAGCGTGGTGTAGAATTGCGCAACTTGTTTTTCAAGTTTTTCATAATACAATGTCGCCTGTTGATGGCTCGCTTTCGCCTCTGCATAAACTGCCTTAACTTTTACAAAACTCCACAGCAAGTCTCTAAAAAAGAGAGAATTTTCAGAAAACTGCTCCCCCTCAAACTGATGCGGTTGTGGCAATAGCATCCATAGCGTTAACCCTGAAGCCTCGAACCAAAAACCACGACTATTAAACCACACAAACTCACCCCGAAATTCAGGCTGTAACCCGGTCTGCTCACAGAGTGCGATCGCCCATTGTTCTGCATCTAACCGCGTTGGTTCACCCAACTGTTCATCTTGTTCACCATAAAACACCAGCACCCGACCTAAACTCGCGGTAATATCCTGAATCAAACAGTGCGCATGAAAGGGCTTGAGATCGGCTAATCCTAGCTCAAAAGGCCAGTCATCAATCGGGTTCAGGGTCAGCGTGAGGCAATAGGTATCGTTCAGTAAATAGGGTTCAATGTCCCCCGTGAGTTTAAACCCTGCCGTCGTCTGGATTTGACCGAGGGTGATTGCATGATTATGGGGGGTTAAACAGCCTCCAGAGTGCTGCTTTTCTGCTTCAGGGTGGTAGATGTAATTACCATTGTGGTCGGGTGTGTAGGACACGAGATGAGACTTGAGATTTTGGAGTTCAGGAAAGGGGTAGACATTACCTAACTGAATCAAGCTTGTCCACAATTGCTCACCTTGATTGGGCAAGGTTTCCGGAAAGCCACCCAAACTTTGTTTCAGGTGAAAAGCATAAAGGGTCAGAGTGATGTTTTTCACAATTCAAGGCACTTGTAGCAGAGTTTGTATTTTTTGACGCAGTTCGGGGATACTTGATTCTAAGGTTAGCCACACTCGTTCGGTGTCCACGCCGTCGTAATCGTGAACTAATTTATCGCGCATGCCTGCCATGGCTGACCAAGGGATATCCGGATGCTGGTTTCGTAATTCTGGAGAAAGCCGTTTAACAGCCTCGCCTAAAATGGCAATTTGGTAGAGCACAGCGGATTGGGTCTTGAGGTCTTGAAAAAACTTGGATTTATTGGTGTTTTCGACAAACGCCAAACTTAGATCAGCCGCTTTAATGATGTCGAGTAATGAAGCGCGATCGCGAGAATTCATGATTTTCTGTTTTGAGCATAAATAACACGAGCAGACCCAAGAATATTTGTTTTCCGAATAGGGTTAGAACTCTTTTCAATCACTTGCTTTTCCACTAAATCAACATCCCGCTGAAAATACCGTGCGAGTTCTTGTTCCATGGTGACTAAATCTAAGATTGTCCAGGGACTATTTGGCGCGAAGGACACTAAAACATCAATATCACTGTGGTCATTAAAATCCTCGCGTAGGACTGAACCAAACAATGCAAACTCCGTAATTTTCCATTGATCACAAAAGGCAGCAATATCTACCATCGAGAGCTGAATTTGTGGGTGGTGAATAATTGGCATGATGACCTCAAAAACTGCTCTGCACACAACTGGCCCCACAGTCCGGTTAACAATCTGGATCGGGTGAGGGTGCGGGCGGTTGCTGGGGTGGGGGTGGCGTATTTTGTTTTTGGTTGTTGTCTAACAGTTCTGGCAGCGTTTGGCCTTGGGGATTGGGCCGAGTACCGCCAATTCCCATTTCTTGGGGTGTGCCTAAGAGCGGGTTAACCTCAGTGAGGGTGGCGAGTTTTTGGTTGTAGGCTTGTTTGAGGGATTCACGGGAATCAAGCCAGGCTTCAATCGCTTTGACGTTTTGGGTGTCATCATCGCCGATTTGCAACTGGTTGAGGTCTGATCGATGGGGATCGAGAAGGGTGGCAAAGGCTTCACTGAAAAGAATTTTAAACGCTTCGATTTTGTCTCTGTCCCGTGCCATTTTTTGCTCTCCTTGTCCAACAATGCAGAAGGCCGCCCAATGATAGGGGGACTCGTAGGGGCGGCAGTTTGCCCCTTCTTTATTTTGCCTGGTTTGGAAAACTTGGGCGAGAATCTTGCGCCAATGGTCATCTAAGAGGGGGGATTTTTGTACCCAATCGTAAAAGCCGCTGTTGGTGGTTTCTCGCAGCCAGGTTTGGGCGGTTTGGAGGGCGGTGGTGAGTTGGCCGGGGTGTTGGTTGAGGGTTTCGTAGGTTTTGATCAGGAGCAGGGCGGTGGAGGCTTCATTGACTGACCAGAGGCTCATGAGGACGCTGGGGCTTCCGGCGAGGAGGAAGCCGCTGGCGATGCTGATATATTCGTCGGTGTCGTCTAGGGCGACTTGGCCGGTTTCGCAGGCGGAGAGGGTGACGAGGCTGCACGCTTTGAGGTTGAAGGTGGCGATGATTTGTTCTAGGGTGAGAACGCCATCGGCCAGGAGCAGGCCGGAGTCTAGGGGGGAGTTGGGGTTAAAGCTGCCGTGGCAGGAGAAGAAGAGGTGATGGGTTTGGGGGAGGTTTTTGTTGAGGAAGGTGGCGAGGCGGGCGTTTTCGCGGCTGAGGGTTTCTTGTTGGGGGAAGATGTTGCGGATGGTTTCGACTTCGATTTCTGCCCAGTTGAGGTCGTTGGTGGGGTTTTGGATGGCGAGGAGGCGGTTAAAGTGGGGGCGGGGGCGGTTTTGGGCTTGTTGGAGGAGTTGGCAGTTGGGGGCGTAGGTGATGCCTTTGGGGAATAGGTCTTGGAGGGGGATGGGGCGCAAGGGGATTGGGCGCAAGCGTTGCGCCCCTACGGAGTCATGTAGGGGCGGATTGTATCCGCCCTCTTCGAGGGTGATGGGTAAGGCGTGGAGGGGGAAGAGGTGGAGGTAGCGATGGGGGATGAGGATCAGTTTTTGGCAGGTGGGGAAGTTTTTAAACAGGTTGGAGAGGATTTCATCGAGGTGGAGGATTTTGGGGAGTTCTGCGAGGCGATCGGCTAGGGTTTCGCGCCATTGGCTGTTGTTGCGGTTGCGGTAGTCGTTGAGGTAGGCATTTCCCCAGTCGATGAGGTTTTTTAGATCTTCCTCGGAAGATGTCCAGAGTGTGATCCCCCCTGCCCCCCTTAAAAAGGGGGGTTCTGAGGGATCGACCTCTGGTTTTAAAAAGGGGGGTTCTGAGGGATCGACCTCTGGTTTTAAAAAGGGGGGTTCTGAGGGATCGACCTCTGGTTCCCCCCCTTCAAAAGGGGGGGTTAGGGGGGGATCTGACATGAGGGTAAATGTGAGGAATTTATCCCCCAAGATGTACCATTCCAAAATGGCGGTTTCCTCATCCAGTAACTCTTGCATTCCCTGGAAATGCAGGGGTTTGTAGGGTTCGAGTTCCCGCTTTTCTTCCCGCAATTGGTTGAGGCGGGTTAGGTCGGGGTTCTCTTCCTGTTGGAGGTGGCGTTCGGCTTGGGCAATGGCAATTTTGAGGGATTGCAACTGTTGGCGGATGTTTTCAGGCATCACGCCCCCCGGATAAGCGTCACGGGTGGCGATGAGTTCCACGAGGTTACGGGCTTTGCTGCGGTCTACATATTCCAGCGCATCGCTCTTGCGCCCCAACTCTAGACACACTTCCACCATGCCGCGATATACCTTGTTCCACTCCTCATTGAAGTTGCGTTTATAGCCTTCGCTATCGGCTCCAATTTCACCCCGCAATTGTTCGATCTGGGCCAGTGCTGCTTGAAAGCTCTGGTAGGCATTTTCGAGGGCTTGGGGCTTCTGGTCTTCACTGAGGCGAGCTTGTGCTTGGTAGGCAAACCCCGCATTATTCAAGGTTTGGGCTAAATCACGGACTAACCCCAACCGCCGCCGAATTGCCGCTGCTTCGTCCTGTGCCGCGATCGCCCTGTCCAGATTCGCCGCCGGGTCGATGCCCATCTCGGCTTGGGTTTGGCGTGCCACCCCTAGGTTATTGAGGGTAGAGGAGAGGTCTTTTCTAACCCCAACCGCCGCCGAATTGCCGCTGCTTCGTCCTGTGCCGCGATCGCTCTGTCCAGATTCGCCGCCGGGTCGATGCCCATCTCGGCTTGGGTTTGGCGTGCCACCCCTAGGTTAGTGAGGGTTCCGGAGAAGTCTTTTTCTAACCCCAACCGCCGCCGAATTGCCGCTGCTTCGTCATAAACTGCGATCGCTCTGTCCAGATTCGCCGCCGGGTCGATGCCCATCTCGGCTTGGGTGAGGCGGGCATTCCCTAGGTTAGTGAGGGTAGAGGAGAGGTCTTTTTCTAACCCCAACCGCCGCCGAATTGCCGCTGCTTCGTCATAAACTGCGATCGCTCTGTCCAGATTCGCCGCCGGGTCGATGCCCATCTCGGCTTGGGTGTGGCGGGCACTTCCTAGGTTAGTGAGGGTAGAGGAGAGGTCTTTTTCTAACCCCAACCGCCGCATAATTGCCGCTGCTTCGTCATAAGCCGCGATCGCCCGTTCCAGATTCGCCCCGGAGTCGATGCCCATCTCGGCTTGGGTGCGGCGGGCATTCCCTAGGTTCGTAAGAGTAGAGGAAATATCTCTATCTAACCCCAACCGTCGCCTGATAGTGATAGCTTCCTCGTATGCAGCGATCGCCCGTTCCAGATTCGCCCCGGAGTCGATGCCCATCTCGGCTTGGGTGAGGCGGGCAACCCCTAGGTTAGTCAGGGTAGAGGAGAGGTCTTTTTCTAACTTCAACCGCCGCAAAATCTCGGCCGCTTCATCTAAGGCGGCGATCGCCCGTTCCAGATTCGCCCCGGAGTCGATGCCCATCTGGGCTTGGGTGCTGCGGGCATTCCCTAGGTTAGTCAGGGTAGAGGAGAGGTCTTTTTCTAACTTCAACCGCCGCATAATCTCGGCCGCTGCATCATAGGCGGCGATCGCTCTGTCCAGATTCGCCGCCGGGTCGATGCCCATCTCGGCTTGGGTGAGGCAGGCATTCCCTAGGTTAGTCAGGGTTCCGGAGAGGTTTTTTTCTAACCCCAACCGCCGCATAATTGCCGCTGCTTCGTCATAAACTGCGATCGCTCTGTCCAGATTCGCCGCCGGGTCGATGCCCATCTCGGCTTGGGTGAGGCAGGCATTCCCTAGGTTAGTCAGGGTTTGCGCCCGTTTTGGGGGGTTATCCGCCCGCAGTTCTAACACCACCCCATAGCCGCGAATGGCAATCTCTAATGCTTCTGCATACCGACCATCGGGGAATCCCTGAATCCTGTTGCAGACATTTTCGACCACGCCTGCTACACCTTCAGAATTGTCAGGATTCTGAGCGAGAAGTCCCGGCATTGATTGGGCAATAGTATCCCCCAGGTTGGGAACAATCAACCCCATATTTTGCCGCATCACCTGATGCACCGCCGCTGTATCACCCTCAAATTCCGCTTGCAGCAGTTGCAGCCAAAATTGCTGTAATCTTACTTTCTCATTTTCCCCCGTCCCCTCCCACGCCAAAAACGCCCCCACCTGCTGCGCCAAATTCCGCAAAAACCCCGCCGCGTTCTCCTGTCCATCCCCCTGCAACTGCGCCGCCCTCTGCTCACACACCTGCACAAACCCCCCATCCACCAACTCCCAATGACGGTTAAGGATCTCGTTTCCTGCCCTTGGAGAGTTGAGAAGTTCCTGAATCAGAGCGAGATAAGCCTGTACCCGTAGTTCATCCATAGCCGCAAGGTCAAAACAGCACCCCCATTCTACCCCCCAACCCAGAAACCGGGTTGCCTAGATTGGCTCCTTTTCCCTCCAGATTGCCCTAAAAACCCGGTTTCAAATCTATTTAAAGATTCCTTACCCTGCGTAACTCCTGCAAAAAATCCTCCCGCGTCACCGACCCTAAAACCTCCCGCCGTTCCTGGGTATAATCGCCCTGACCCCAACCCATTTGCTGCAAAAAGCGAATCGCATCCGACTGCCCTAAATGATCAACTAAAATCCGATAACCTTGTTCTCTTAATTCCACTGCTTTCATCATCAATAACTCCTTTTTACTGCTCCTGTAAAACCTCAATGAGCCACACCACCGGATTACCAATCTTCACATTTAATTGATCTCCACACCTGCGAGCTGTTTTGAGCAGACGATCATCCGTAGACAGAAAAATATCGGCCCCAGCCGCTTCAGCACAAGCCACATGAAAAGAATCGAAAAGCGCAAACCCTAGATCTTCTAGTTGTCGTGAACGCTCCTCAACTGCTGCATTGATTTCCTGCCTCCCTGTTGCTAACCCTAAAAGATCAAGAATACTGGCTTTTTTCTCCAGATTTTGCATTTTTTCAAGTTCCACGGCGATCGCCTCACTCGCGATGAGTTGCCATTCCCCCCGACGAACCCGCTCCAGAATACTTAAAACTGAGTCTCCCTCTAGCCGAACCCGCTCCTGCATCCAGTCATCAAAGGGGCGATTGAGACAACACACATCCAAATAGACAGCAACC
This sequence comes from Spirulina major PCC 6313, assembly GCF_001890765.1. NCBI lineage: Bacteria > Bacillati > Cyanobacteriota > Cyanophyceae > Spirulinales > Spirulinaceae > Spirulina > Spirulina major. The sequence continues at coordinate 4,249,815 of NZ_KV878783.1, forward strand.
ATCACACCCCTTCCATAGCCGCAAGGTCAAAACAGCACCCCCATTTTATCCCCCCCACCAGGAACCCTCACATGGCGTATTGGATGATCAGCTCAGAGAATAACCGGATTCAATCTGTCATTCTTCGCCCCTGGTTAAATTGAGAATCTCATCCGTCGTCATGATTGTGGTTGCTTTTCCCCGCAAACTGTCAATTAACGCTGCTCCTTGGGGCGAAGTATTTTGATAGCGCCACGCTAAAAAATCTAAAAAGACTTTGGCTTCCTCTAAGGCAGGCTGGGGAAGATTGCGAAGGATAGCGAGAATTTCAGTTTCCGTCGTGAGCATTGTGCCAAGGGGTTAAAAGAGCACCCCCATTTTACCCATCCCCACCGGGAACCCCCGCCCCCATCCCGATCCTTTATGATCAGAATCCAGACCTTCAGCCCTGCTCACCATGACCGATCCGTTTTCGCCTCAATGGACTCGTGATGGTTCCGCCACGTTTTTTTCGGCGGAATTTGGGGAGCTGTTTCATTCCGAATTTGGAGCCGCCCAGGAAGCCGAGGGGAAATTTGTCGAGCCTTGTGAATTGCGGCGCTTGGCCCAAACCCAAGACCGGATCAGGCTGCTGGATGTGTGCTATGGGTTGGGGTACAACAGCGCGGCGGCGTTAGCGGCGATTTGGGCGGTGAATCCGGCTTGTGGGGTGGACTTGGTGGCGTTGGATGTGGATGCGCGTCCGGCTCAGGCGGCGATCGCACATCACGCCCTCGCCGCCTATCCCCCGGAAATCGTTGCCCACCTCGCCACCCTCAGCACCGCCCACCGTGTCAGCACCCCCCAATTCACCGCCCAATTTCATGTGGGGGATGCCCGCCAAACGATTCAAACGGTGGCGCGATCGCAGTATCAAGCCGATGCCATTTTTCTTGACCCCTTTTCGCCGCCCCGCTGCCCCCAACTGTGGACGGTGGAGTTTATCGCCCAGGTTGCCCAAGGCCTCGCTCCGACGGGAATCCTCGCCACCTATTCCTGTGCCGCCGCCGTGCGGGCCGCCCTCCAAGCCGCCGGGTTGCACATCGCCTCCTCGCCCAGCGTGGGGCGCAAAGCTCCCGGCACGATCGCCCGCTGGGATGGCACAGCGTTACCCCCGTTAACCCCCCGCGAACAGGAACACCTCCAAACCCGCGCCGCCGTGCCCTATCGCGATCGCACCGGCACCGCGATCGCCGCCACCATCCTCGCCCACCGTCAACAGGAACAAGTCCACAGCCCCTTAGAACCCAGTAGCCAGTGGAAACGTCGTTGGTTTACGCCCCATGCTTCGATTATTCCTTCACCGTAGAAATACGGTTTTTCTGGCGGAGTATTTCCGGATTTGTGCGGGCCCCCACTCCGTAAAAAAACAGAGGTAATCGCCTCCAAAAATTAGTGATACTAGGGCAGACTTCCTAGACTGACATCATGCCAAATACCCCATCCTTACCTGCTGCTCCGGTTGTCCTTGTGGTAGATGATCACTGCTTATTGCGGCGTTTAGCAACGGATTTGCTGGCGTTTGAGGGGTTTCGCACCATTGAAGCGGCCTGCGGGCAAGAGGTTTTAGATCTCGTGAACGATCATCAACCTGATGTGATTTTAATGGATTTGTATTTACCCGACGTTGCTGGGGTAGAAGTCTGTCGCCGTTTAAAGGAAAATCACAAAACGGCTCCCATTCCCGTTATTTTTACAACGGTGGAACAGAGTCAAAAATCTCAGGCGCTGAGTCGTAAAGTGGGGGGCAGTGATGTGATGCAGAAGCCTCTAGATCGCCGCTCGTTAAGTCTCCGGATTCGCGCCTTGCTGCCCCACCCGTTTAACTCTGTCCAGGGCTTGATGATTCCTGCTGTGAGCTAAATTGAGGCAGAAAGTGGCGGAATTTCCGGAATCATTCCGAAAAGTGAGGTGCGATCGCTTTAAAGTAGTCGAAGGTGGCCTTGCGCAAGGTGTGGCGCAGATCGCTAGAATAATGCACTGCTGCCCCGTGATTGATACCCTTCAACAATGGCCCCAACTCCCCGTGTGAAACGACGAAGTTTGCTGACTGATGCCGGGTCTGAACGGTTGTCCCAAGCCATTCAATCCCATTACCAAGCGCAAAATTTACGGGTCAATTCGCGTCAAATTGCCCAAACGGCTCAGTTGCCGGTCGAAACAACGATTAAGATTCTCTATCGTCAGCAGGGGTGTGACCTCAAAACAATCAAGACCCTGTTCCAAGCCTTTGATCTCCGGGTGCAGCGGGATGATCTTGAGACGGTGCGCACGGACCTAAGGGAGGAGACAGAGGTGCAGCCGGAGCCGCTGCCCTTGGGGTTTGGGCGGGCGGCGGTGTTAGACCAACTAAAGCAGCAACTTCAGGGAGATACCTGGGTGGTGGCGATCGCGGGCATGGCGGGGATCGGCAAAACCACCCTCGCCCAAGCATTGATCTCTGATCCGGCCTTGCGGGAAGCCTATCCGCTGGTGTTGGCGGTGAATGTCAGTCAGGCGGCGTTGGAGTTGGTGGCGATCGGGCGGCAGGTGCTGGGGGAAGCCCTCACCCATCGGGCGCAGCAGGCGGGTGGGGTGTCGGCATTGGTGCAGGCGATTGGGGCGAAGTTGCAATCGCAGCCCTGTTTGCTGTGGTTGGATGGGTTTAACGGTGTGCCCAGTAGTGCGGTGCAGGAACTCTTGGCGCAAGTGGTGATGGGGGAGGAGATGCGATCGCGCCTGATTCTCACGGTAGAAACGCCGCCCCTGTTCCCCTCCCCCCGCTGCCAGCAATTAGACCTCGATGGCCTCGATCTCCCGACGATCGCCACCTTATTTCAACAGTGGGGCGTACCCTTGGCGACGGCCAGCGATCGCGATTGTCTGCGCACCATCCACAGCACCTATCACGGCCATCCCCTCGCCCTCAAAATCATCGCTGGGGAAATTCGCAGCCGACCCTACAGCGGCAACATCCGGGCCTATTGGCAAGACTACGGCTATGAATACGAAATTGCCGCCACGAACCCCGATCAGGCTGCGACCCCCACCCCCACCCGCAGCCTGAGTGATTGGGTGCTGACCCTCCTAGAGCGGGCTAGTCAACGCCTGGCCCAACAGATGCCCCTCGCCTACGAACTCCTCTGTATGGGGGCGACCAATCGGCAGTTTGCCAGTGAACAGGGGTGGCAATTCCTGATCGGGGAAGTGGAGCCGGAAGTCCAGGCCAGCACAATGGCGATGTTGCGCGATCGCTTTTGGCTCGAAAGCATCACCATGAATACCGTGCCCCACTATCGCATCCCGCCCTTACTGCGTAAAATTATCCTCAAGACAACCCCACCCCATCCCCCTGAGGTAGAGCGTGGCTGAACTCGATCCAGACATCAAACTGCGTGAATTATCGGTAACCGATGCCCTCCGGACTCGGTATCGATCCGACTCCGGCCAATTTTATTTAGCCGGCGAACCGGAACCGAAGGAATCCCCCAGCGACCCATTCTCCGTATCCCGTCTCGCCCGTTTCATTGCCTGCGTGCAGCATTGGAGTGGGTTACAGGCAGAGATTGAAGCCGAACCCACGCCCCCCAGCCTCCGCGACCTTTTTGGGGACTATAGCCTGAGTGAAATTTCCCATATTCGCTGGGCATTTTACTATTTGCAACTCTATGCAACCCCGGCCAGTGATTCAGGGCTGGAGCGGGTGCGGAATTATTTAGAAGCGTTTGAACATTTTCGGGAATTAAAGGCGTGGGATGAGGCGGGAGAATTGCTCCTTGTTCCCGTTGAACACCAGACACCGCTCCATGTGCAATTGCGGGAATGGGGCTATTTTTCGGAAGCGATCGCCCTCTACGCTGCCTTGGTTGACCACGCCGCCCCCCCACTGCGCACCCTCTGCCTCTACGGCCTCGGCGCGAGTTACTACGCCTTGCAAGACTACGACCAAACGGTTCACTACCTCGAACAATACCTTGAGCAGATCGAAGCCAACCCCACCGGCCCAAGCGGCTCTCTGGGTAGCACCTATCTTTACTTGGGTAATGCCCATTATGCCCGCCAAGACTACCCCCAAACGATCGCCTACCTCGAACAATGCTTAGACCTGGTGAAAGGGTCAGAGGCAACACCAGGAGACGGGGCCACCTTGGCGAATTTGGGTAATGCTCACTATCACCTGAAGCATTACGACATTGCCAGCCAATACCTCCACGCCTATTTACCCATCGTGCGGCAGCAGGAAAACGCCCCCGCCCTCGCCACGACGCTGCTGCATTTGGGCAAAAGTCAAGCCGCGCTCCAAAACTATGGGCCAACGGTGACCTATTTACAGGCGTATCTAGAGGCGATCGCTCCCCAGGAGATTGAACCCCCAGCGGAGGTGTATCAACTCTTGGGAAATGCCTATTATCATCAGCGGCAAGCACCAGAGGCGATCGCTATGTTGGAGCGATATTTCGCCACGGAGCCGGAGATTACCGGGCCAGAATCCTGGGTGCATCTGGGGTTGGCTTATTATGATCAGCAGCACTATTCCGAAGCGATCGCCCCCCTCGAACAGGCCCAGCGTTGGGTCTCAAAACACCAAGCACCGCCCCTTGCCGCTGTGGTCAATTTTGCCCTCGGTACGGCCCTGTTTAAGCAGGGGAATTTTGCGTCGGCTCTGGTGTATTTAGAGCAGTATTTGTTGCGATCGCCCAATCCCGACCCCCTCGAACAGCAGCAGGCCTTTCTCCAACTCGGCATCGCCGCCTACGAACTGCAAGACTACCGCAAAACCGTCGAATACCTCCAGAAATACCACGATCATCGCCAATGGACAGAAGCCGATGATGCCACATTGGCCCTGCTCTGTCTACAGTTGGGCACGGCCTACTATGCCCTCGAAGACCTCCCACCCGCCCGCGACTATCTGCAAATTTATCTCAATCTGGCCGATTCCATTGATGATCCCCAAGATATTGAAACGACGCTATTTGTCCTCGGTAAAATTTCCTATTTACTCGCGGATGATGAGGAAACAATTCGCTATCTTCAGCAATATTTAAATCTGATTCAAGCACCCAGTCCCAATAATACAAAAACCCTTGAAGCGGCTTTGTTTTATCTCGGTGATACCCATGCCCATCAAGGAAATCACCCCCAGGCGATTACGATTCTCCAGGAATATTTAACCTTAATTGGCAGTGATGCCCCACCCGATGCCCTGCGCCAAGCCCTGTTTGATTTAGGCTGTGCCTATGGAGAATTGGGGGATGATAACCATGCCTTGGATTATCTCCAGCGGTTTTTACCCCTCGAACAGCGGCAGGTGGAACCGAATCAAAAACAGGTGGCCCAGGCACTTTTTTACGTCGGTAATGCCTATAGTTATTTAGGGGAATATTACAATGCGATCGCCACATTTGAAGAACTAAAAACCCTCAGCGAAGCATCAGGCAATCAGGCGCAATATGGTACTGCGATCGCCCAACTTGGCAGTATCAACCTGGCCTTGAGTCACTACACCACCGCCATCGGTTACTTTGAAGAATATTTAGTGATTGCTGAACATCTCAGTGATTCCATCGGTAAAAGTAAAGCGATTGGTAATTTAGGGGCGGCCTACTTTGCCCTGGGGCAATATCCCAAAGCCATTTCCTTTCTCCAAAAGGCACTCCGAATCACCCGCCAACATCAAAATGTGATCGAAGAAAGTCGCTGGCTGGGTCACCTCGGCAGTGCCTACAATGCGATCGGCGACTACGATCGCGCCATGTCCCTGTATCAACAATCCTGGAATCTCACCCGTGCCAATGGCGATCAAGCGGGGGTCGGGGCGGCGTTGGGGAATCTGGGCGTAACCTACTGTTTGATGGGAAACTATACCCAAGCGGTGAAGCACCTACGCCAAAGTCTACCCATTGCGCAAGAATTGGGCGATCGCGCTGAAATTGCCCGCATTCTCTGTCACCTGGGCGAAAGTTATCTCGCCCTCGAAGACTACGCCGAAGCCCGCAACAGCCTCAGCGAATCCCTTACCATTGCCCAGGCTATCGGAGCACGCCACCTCGAAGCCGCCATTTTCCACAACCTGGCGCAACTTCACCAGCAGGTGGGCGATGTCACCGTCGCCCGCACCCACTGCCAGCAAGCGATCGCGATCGCCGCCGATCTCAACATTCCCGAACTCGAAACCTATCGCCAACTGGAGCAAACCCTCAACCCCAGCTTCTTCCAAACTGTTCTGGAAACTGTGCACGACTTTTTGAGCAAGTATTCCTTCGGGTTGAAGGTGTTACGCGATCGCAGTTAAACTAAAATGAGGTTTTATATAGGGTGCGTTAGGTGGCTAAAACATAGGCTATAACTGTAATTTAACAATCCACCGTAACGCACCAATGAAAACATGTCACGACTGACACACCCACAACGAGGCGAGCGGTGCGATCGCCGTTATTCTTCGCTCGCCTCCGTTTCTTTTGTTGGGCTGGGTTCCGGCATCACATAGCGTTGACTCGCCACCGGTTTCGACTCCGGCAGCGATGTCGGTGGTAGTTCCGTTCCCTTCAGCTTCAACGCCAACTCAAAGAACGATTCGGCCATATCTTCCCGCGTCACCTTCGCCGATGACAGCGTCGTGATGCGCTTCTCTAACTCCTCAAACAACTCAGCCCGCACCGCAATCAGATCCGCCTGTTGCTTGCGGTGACTCGACAGCAAATCATCCCGGAGTGAGCTAACTTGCTTATCGATCGTCTCATCGAGATTGGAAATATTGCTTGCCAACCGCTTCCCAAACCGATCAAGCTGTTCACGCATTTCATGCTTTTCGGTTTCATCATCCGATCGCGACGATTTTAAATCATCCCGAATCGTCCGCACCGCAATCTGAAACTCTTTCAAAATTTGCTTGATCTCATCCGTGCGCTTATTGAGGTCTTCCCGCACGTCCTTAATGGTACTGGCCGTCTCACTACGCAACGCTTTATGGGCATTTTCTAGGTTTTGGAGTCGATTACTATACTCCTTCAACTGCGGCCCGAACAGGATATCCCGAATCAGTTCAATATTTTCGATGCGTCGAGCTGTGTCCAATTTATCCACGTTCATGGGGGTAGGTATATAGAGGTAGTTTGAATTAATTTATCTTTATTCGTCTCAACTTTGTCAAACAACTCTCCAGCCCCCTTGGACAAATTTAGAGTTTAAGCTGGGCATCACATCCGTAGCCTTACGGATTCCAAGACTGAAAACTGTAAGATTAAATACTTTTTTGTCCCCCATATTCCTAAGTATACGGATGTTCAGCACCGGGTTTGTGGCGCTTGAGCTTGGGGATTAGGTTACTGCTGATATAGCAATCAACAAGTGCGTTAGGACAGGCAAGGGACTTAAGCCCCTGGTTCCAGAGTCTCTGAATATCCTAACCGCTCTGGCTAGTGCTATACATAACCGTGCAACGATTGGCCTGGCCTGCATAATTCCCCTCATCAGGGCAGCGAGCTAGGCGATCGCGCCACAAGAACTTGCCGTCCCCAATGGCACAGTCAGTGGCGGAAAGGATGTCAACTGGCATCGATTCTGATCCGGCTTAGTCCGGTTTGCGGTTACGATGGCGGGAAGATGTCGGGCATACCCCACTAAACTGGTCATTTTTTTTGAGTTCCTGTGACACCGAAAAAGGCAAGACAGCGTCACCCTGAAGATCCCGTCGTAGCGACGTTTATGATTCCCTATGCTGCGTGGCAAGAGTTCAAGACCCGCGTTGAAGCCCAGGGAGAAACAGTTTCCGGGACATTACTCGCCTTCATTCAAGGCTATCTCGCAGCGGTGCGATCGCCCCAGGGTGCAGCGGAGGTGGTGAATGCGCGGGTGGATGCCGTGATTGATCACAAAATGATGCCTTGGCAACAGCAGGCGATCGCCACCCATCACCGCCTCGCCCGCATCGAAGCAAAAATGGACGTGGTAGAAATCCACGTCGAAACCCTCAAGCGCCATAACGATGCCCGTTGGATCGACGTGGACAGTTACCCCACCCATGATGATCCCCGCAGTGCCACGGTTCCCTCCTCCCTGAGCGAGATCGAACTCTGTCGCCGCTTTGGCATCAACCCCTACAACTTAGATCACAATGCCTCCCTACGCCGCCTCTCGATCCCGGAATATCTCCACGAGTTAACCGGCTGGCATTACCACAATGGCCACTATCTCCCGCCAGCGGTGCGATCGGCCCCATCTCCCTAAAGCAAATCAATCACATCCCCCTCAAATGCTTTTGCAAAGTCCTGCACCGCCGCCTCTAGATCCGACGGGTTAACGGGTTCAGGCGGGGAGGGGTCAGGGTTGGCTGGGGCGGGAGGGTTAACAGGGCGATCGCTGATGGTCGGGGCTGGGGGACGGGGCGGGGCGGGGAGCGGCTCCGGGGGGCGTGGGGCTGGGGCAACCTGCATCGGGGGCGAACTGGGCGGGGCTGGGGCAACCTGCACCGGGGGCGGTGAGGGCGCAACGGTGGGCGCAGCGTGAGCGGGCTGGTGTTTGCCCCGGACTTGGAATTGGATGGTGATCTTTTGCTCCCAGACGCGCTCAAAGGCGATCGCAATTTGGGGGGCTTTGCTTTCGGCAATTTTGAGCAAGGGTTGCGACGACACCCCCAGATGGGCGATCGCATCTTCAATATCAAAATCCAACAGCGTACAATGCTGGTTCACCAAACTCCGAGTCGAAGGCGGCTCTAATGTTGTTAATACCCGTTTCCACGTATCTTGGAGCCGTTGTTGCAGGATTGCATCCGGGTCGGTTGATCCGGATGGCGTGGTGTGCCGTTGTGGCGGCGAGGGTTCAGGGGCCTTCGATGGGTTTGGGTTAACGGTGAAGGTTGAGGCTGGATTCACTGTGGGGGCCGGTGGGGCTGGAGTTGCCAGACTGGAGGTGGAAATGTGGAATGTTGCCGGAGTGTTGCGGGCAGGTGCTGGTTGGGGTGGTGAGACCTGCGGCTGCGGGTGCTGGGGTGTGGCGGATGGTGGCGCGGGGGTTGCGGGAGTTGTCGAGGGGCGATGGTTTGCTGGAGCGGGTTGGGCAGCGCCAACCGTCGCCGCAACTTGCACTAAAGACGACGGCAACAGACCCAAGAGCGCAACTTCTAGCCAAAGGCGCGGCTGGGTTGTTTGTTTGATCTGATATTCGCTGTCTTTGAGTTTTTGTTGGCCCTGGAGGATGGTGGCAACGTGCCACTGTTGCGCCTCTGCTACCAAGGCTTGCCAGGTGGGAGCCGTCACCGCGACGAGATCACTCCGTTGGGCTGCGGTTTTGGCAATTAATAAATTCAGATAAAACGACGCTAAATTTTGCAACACGATCAAGGGTTCTCGACCGCGATCGAGCAAGTGCCGACAATTGGACAACACCGCTTCAATGTTGTCGCTGCGAATCGCCTGCAACAGGGACAGCAAATCCCGCTCCGGCACGGCTCCCACCAGATCCCACACTTTCTCGGCGGTAATTTCACCACTGAGCAAACTCAATTGATCGAGCAAACTTTCCGCATCCCGCAACCCTCCGTTGGCAATTTGAGCCACGAGGGTGAGGGCATCGGGGGCAATTGCAATGGTTTCGGTGTGAGCGATCGCACCCAAATGCTGCACCATCGCATCCAGGGGAATCCGCCGAAAATCAAACCGCTGACACCGGGAAATAATCGTATTTAGCACCCGCTGCGGATCAGTGGTGGCAAGGACAAAAACGACGCGATCGGGCGGTTCTTCGAGGGTTTTTAACAGGGCATTAAACGCCGCCGTACTGAGCATGTGACAGTTATGCACCAGCAAACCATTCGCGACAAAATTATGATTATGCTGCACTTCAATGTCATAAACAGGAGCCGCTTGTCCGGGTGTCACGGATTCAACATTCTCGAAATTTGTATGCCATTGCGGCAATACTGTAGGGTCGCAAATCGGCAACGAACTTGGGGATACGATTTTCATCCCTGGTGTGATTTCTTTGGCTGGTTTCCAGCCTTGATCTGTCCTGATTAAATGATTACTAGTACAGGAAATTGTTGTGTTGCGAGTTTTGATTGTTATGGTATCTTTAACACCTTGCTGAAGCCAACGAACGACTTTTTGATAGTCCCAATGCCCAGAGCGTTCGTTGTAACTGAGAACCCGTTGATTTTGAATCTCTGGATTATCAATCCTGCATAACCCTTGCTCAGTTAAGACAAGCGTGTCCCCTGTTAGGCATTCGTCCACTACGTAGACTTTGTAGCGACATTGGACGGGGGCAAATTGGGCGCGTTCGATGATTTCGCGGATGTTGTCCACGCCGGTATTGCTGGCGGCATCGATTTCGATGATGTCCATGGCAGAGCCACGGGCGATTTCTAGGCAGGTTTGACAGTGGCCGCAGGGAGTGGGGGTGGGTTTGCCGGCGGTGAGGCAGTTGAGGGATTTGGCGAGGATGCGGGAGGAGGAGGTTTTGCCGGTTCCCCTCGGCCCGGTGAAGAGGTAGGCGGGGGCAATACGATCGCTCAAAATCGCATTGGTCAAAGTTTGGGCGATCGCTTCTTGGCCCACCAATTCCCCAAAGGTTTGGGGGCGATACTTATGATGGAGCGGTTCGTAGGGCATGGGGGCAATGGCGGAGTCGCTCGGTTATTATCCCAAAATATTGGGCCGGTCGGCGCTGAATTCAGCACCTCGATCGCAGGATGAAACCGGGGCTGATCAGCAGCCTCGGCCGAGGTTCAGTTTAGATTCTATGTACTACTTTACAGCGGTTGTGTTGCAATCTGTCGCGAAGCCGATCACTTTACTGTCTAAGGGTTTTGACGACAGTCCCCACAGAAGCCTTTCACCGTCACTTCGTAGCTGGTGGCGTGGAGCGATGCCGGGATTTTGCTGAGGTCGAGGCGATCGCTCAACGCATCCCAGGGAATATCCGCGATCGCGCCGCAACCCTGGCAAACAAAGTGATGATGAGAACTCACATTGGCATCGTAGCGCGTCACCCCTGCTTCCAGGAGCACCTCACGCACGAGTCCCACTTCTCGCAGAATGTTCAACGCACTATACACACTGGCTTTCGAGGCAATGGGGATTTCTTCGTTGATCGTGTCGAGGATCTGATCCACCGTGGGATGATCCGTGCGAGACAGCAGGCTGTTGTACACCGCAAACCGTTGCGGCGTAATCCGCAGCCCTTCGGCTTTCATGCGATCGCGAATTTGACCCGCCACTGCTTTTGAAACCATGGTGTTTTCGTTCGTTATCCTTTTCAAGGTAGGGCTATCGTTCGGGGGGAGCCTTGCATCATAAACTCTGATCCTATCGCGTCCATTTTAGACCCGAAGAAAGGTTAGAATTTCTTTAGATTTATACTTATCTTAATCCTATCTAAGATTGAGTCTGACTTGCAGGGCGAAGCCTCAATCAGAGCAGAGCTAAATCACCCCGCCGATCAGGGCAGCGTGCCGACCTGATCGGCGGGGTGGCGATAGGGAAGAGAGATGATTTTTCGGCGTTTTGAGGTGCGGCGTTGAGACCTGTCGTTATTGGGGGGAGGGGTTTGGAGGTTCAATTCTTCGAGGGTGTCTGAGTTCGGGTTGAAAATGATTTGATTGCGATCGCCCACGGCTTGACCGTTGATGTTGATGCGATAGGTTCCAAGGCGAAGCTGTTCGAGATAATACACCCCGGCGCTGTTGGTAATTGAAAAACTGACGATCTCGCCCTGTTCATCCACGGCTTCGACTCGCGCCCCAGCGACTGGGTTCCCGTCGGCATTCGTCACCACTCCCATCAGCGTATAGGATGCCTGCAAGGGGATCGGAAACGGGGTGTAGCTGCCCTCTGCCACCTCGACGGCAAAACTGGTGATGGTCGGTTGGAAATCCGGGGGAAATCCGGCCTCTTCGAGGTCGATGCGATGGAATCCGGCACTGAGGGGCAAGAGGAGGCGATCGCCTTCCTGATACAGGTCTTGCGATCGCACTACTTCATGATCGACAATCAGAAAATCAACACTGTCCTGATACAGAGATTCCCCCGCGTCGCGCTCACCGTTACCATTAAAATCATAGAACGGCTGCACTAATATCCCACCTTCGGTGCGTAACCGTTCGGGACGGCGTTCACCGGGCCCAAACCCCGGCTGCACTCCTAAACTAGAGCGTAGTTGAAACGTGAAACGGTTTTGATTGGCGCGGAGGGTGACCACTTCGTAGCGGGCTTCGAGAAACAGGCCAGGAACCACCGTCGTACCGATGAGGGCATAGGGGCCGTGGCTTTTCGCGCTCACGCCATAACCCAGTTCCGTTTGCCAGAGGGATTGGCCGATGTCATTGCGATCGCGGGATTTATAGTGCCATCCGGCAGTTAAGAGGTAATTATCTTGTGCAGTGCGACCTTGCCCGCCCTCGACCCACTCGGTTTCAAGACCCAGGGCGAGAAAATCAGACTGATTAGTACGGTTGAGGCGATAGTCTAGTTGGGTGTCGGTGGTGAGGCGATCGCTGCGATCGTCGCCACGATGGGTCAGCGTCCACTGATCAAGACGTTGATACAAGAGCCAATCTGTTCGAGCATCCGTCTGCCAATTCAACCCCAAAATCGTTGAAGCCAAGCGGCCAGAGGTGGAATATTGCACCCCAAACCGGGCAAAATCATCCCAAGTGCCCCGACTGAACAACCGCAGCCCCGCAAGCACTTCCCAATTCAAACTATATTGTGTGCGGTCTAAATTCGTGTTCAGCGTGATATACAAGTCCTGCTGATCCCACACCACCTCCGCATCCACATCACTATCAGTACTCATTAACCCCGAAATGGCAACGCGCAGGGGCGTACCCTTGGGTTGATAAAACAGTTCTGCCAAGCCGTAGAGGTCGCCATCATAAACACTGCCGATACCAAGGGTGAGGTCTTCACTGATGCCGTAACGGTAGGCAACACCGCCGCTTAACCCCTGAAATTCCCCAATAAATTTATCGGGCTTGCGGATGCGTCGCCAACCGCTAGACGCGATCAGGGCTGATGCGCCGGTGGGGAGTTGTTCGGGCAGGAGGGTGAATTCGGCTGCTTCGATGACCGGCTCGGCGGCGAGGGAACCGTTGGGAAACAGAAGCAGATAATAGTTGCGCGGCGCATCCCGTCCCACGGGGACATCAGTAAACCGATAGACCCCGGAACCATCGACGAGTTCTTCATCCCACACATCGCGCTGCTGGAGGTTGGTGACGAGTTGGACGAGGGTTCCGGGTTCGGCGCGGCCGTTGATCGTGGCGGTGACTTGGTTGGGTTGGAGGCGGCGGGTGGGGTTCGCGCCGCCGCTGATGTTGCGGTAGGAGAAGGGGGTGAAGCCTCGGCGTTGGATGGTGGTTGTGCCCCAAAAATCGCCGGGGGTTTGGCCGCGCCAAAAGGTGGGCTGGGAACCGAAAAAGTAGTCGGCGCGATCGCTTTGGTTCAAGATTTGAAATTCGGCCAGTTGCCAGGGGTCGCCATCGAGGAGATTGCCGGGGTTAATCCGGGCAAACCAACTACTGCCGAACATCGTGCCGACGGCGAGGAGTTCGCTGCGATTTTGCCAGTCGGAGTCTTTGGTTTTGTCAAAGGTGAGGTTTGGCTCGATGAGGGTTAAACCAAAGGAGGGCGATCGCACCACGGGCAGGCCTGCCAAACTGACCAGGGGCGGTTCACGACGGCTACTGCGCGTCGCGTTCACGGTGGGCACATCAAAGACGATCGCATAGTCAAAGGCATCAAATTCGACACCAATCTCGAAGCGATCGCGGATTTCAGCCACGGAAAAGACGCGGCCCAATTCCGGGTCTTGGCGAATGTCGTTGGGGTCGAGGCGCAGGACTTTGTAGGGCGATCGCAGTTCGATTTCGGTCGCGCTGATCGCGGTGGTGCGAATTTGCAACACCTCTAGCACCGCATCGTAGGGAATCAGCCAATTCTCAAAATCAACGGCCGTGAATTCGTCGATTTCTCCCCGGACGAATACGCCGGGGTTAACGTTGCGATTCCCCAGGTTGAGGCCGATGATCGGGAGTTCGTCGGGGGTTGGGGAGGGTTGGGCGATCGCCATACTCAAGGGGTTGAGCAGCAGGAGGGCGAGGATACTGCTCAACCAGGTTTTAGGATGGTGATGGGGTTTCACTATGGGCTAGGGAATCGTGAAGGTGACGCGGAAGGGGGTGCGATCGCTGTTGTAGTTCACACCAGAACCGAGATGCCCTGAGAGTTCGTAAGTGCCGGGGGTGAGGGTGAGGGGGTTGGCTTCGGTGTTGTAGTCCACCGTGAGATACCGTGACCCGTTGGCAATGATGGTTGTGGGAATACCAAGGCCGGTGTAGAGGGTTTCGCCATCTTTGCTTAAGGTCCAATTGCCTTGGGCGATGACGCTGGCCAGGCCGGTATTTTCCACCAATAGCTGCAAGGCTTGGGTTTCGGGGTTAAAGCGGGCTTGGGGGGTGCTGAGTTCGTGGGAGATGTTGCCTTTGCGGACATAAACGGCTACACCGATGCGGGGAACGATCGTTGTGCGAATCACCACATCACCATCACTTTGTTCTTGTTCTTGGATCGTGGCTTGGAGGTTTTCGGTGAAGATCATCGTGCGATATTCACCATCGGGGGCGCTGGGGGGGATGCGGGCAATGAAGCGAATGCGCCGCTCGTTGGAGCCGGGAACTTGCAATTCACGGGGGGAAAAGAGCAGGTAGGGGGTGAGGTCGTTGGGGCTGGAGTCGAGGAATTGAATGCCGGTTTCCGGGTCGTAGGTGAAGGGGCTGGTATAGACGCGGGCGCGAAAGTCGTTTTCGCCTGTGTTTCTAATATTGATGATGCCTTGGGCTTGGCCGCGTCGGAGTTCGGTTTCAATCACCATCGGAGAGATGCCCACATTGGCTTGAGCGGTGTCACCGAACAGGAGGAGGCTGGCAAGGAGGAGACCGGTGGTGAAGGGGCGCAAGGGATTGATCATGGTGATGTGGCGGTGAGGGTGACAGTATAGCTGTAGTTACCGGCGGGGAGGACGCGGCTATCAGCGAAGCCGACAACGAGGGAGACATCTAAAGTGGCATTGGTATTGCTGGGAAGGTTGAAATCGGCAGAGTTGGACAATCCCCAATTACCGCTACCGGAGCTAAATCCACTGGTGCCAATGTTGAGGACTTTGCTATCGGCAGGGTAGCGGACAATGGTTCTGGCACTGGGATTGGCGGTGTTGAAGCTGGTGGGGGAGCTAATGTGTTGGATGGTGGCGGCGCTGATTTGGCTGGCGGTGGTGCAGTTAATGATGACGGTGGCGGATGTGCCAGCGCCGCCGATGGCGCTGGCAGATTCAAGCCAACCTTGTTGGAGGGCAGGCGTGGCAAATGCGCCATTACTGAGGCCGCTAAAGGTGCAGGCCAAGGCACGACCCCCACTGAGGCATAAACCAGTGAGGAAAATGCTACTCAGGGGGGGGATGAGGGTTTTTAAAAAGGAAAGTTTCATGGATGGTTGCAACGGTTAACCTATCCCACAGTTTGACGGTTTTGTTATGGATTGGAATGGAGGTAGAAACCCCAAAATGGGGCGTTACTTGGCAGAAACAAGTAGTATAGAATTCGGTTGTAGAATTGATGAATTTAGTAGGGTTGGCATTGCCCACCCTACTCATTGACTACGGCGGAATACCCCATGAAATCCGGTTGT
The DNA here is from genome assembly GCF_001890765.1 of Spirulina major PCC 6313. Taxonomy (NCBI): domain Bacteria; kingdom Bacillati; phylum Cyanobacteriota; class Cyanophyceae; order Spirulinales; family Spirulinaceae; genus Spirulina; species Spirulina major. The sequence goes on from NZ_KV878783.1 coordinate 4,265,498, forward strand.
AAAATTGATAGATTTAGTAAGGTGAGCATGTGAGCATTGCCCACCTACACATTATTCTACAAAGCAACAGCAGTTAGAGTAACACTAAATTGATATGTACCAGCCGGGATAGCAACATCATCTTGCCATGTCATTTCAACACTTAAGGTTTCATTTGTAATAACCTGACCAATCGCGACTGCTCCAGCAGCATTTGTAATAGCAGTACCACTATTAACGTTTGTTCCGGTGACTTGACTGCTACTAGCAGTTGCCGCACCGAGTGCAGTTGCTGCCGCATTCGCTGCAACAGGAGCAGCAATTGCTAAGGTACTAGCTGCACTATTACAAGTTAAATCAACAGTACCAGGGGCAGTTGTATTAAATGTATCTCCAGTTGCCGTCAGCACATTCGCAGCAGGCAAAGTAGGTGTTCCAAAGTTACAAGTGGGTGCGATCGTACCCTGAAAAATCACATCAACAGTGACGGCGGAGGCTTTGGGGGCGAAGGTGACAGCACCGAGAACGGCAAGACTTGCAACAAGAGCAAAACGACGATTCAGAATTTTAGGAACCATGATCAAACCTCCGAGGGGCTTTTTTCTTTTCTACTTAGGAGACGTTTCAAGTCATCCATTTGTGAAAAAATAATCTGTCGATGGGCCAACCACAATTGAGCAGTATTACTAATGTATTGTGCTAAATATCACAAAATATTGATTCGTCAAGATTAAAAAATCAATTTTAAGCTTTTTTTTGGATTTCATGAATCACAAGAAACCAGAGAAAATCCCCTCCACCAAAGGCAAAGAGTTAGTTGATTAAAACAACAAAATAATTGCAAATTAACTCACGGTAACACTGATCATTGATTCACATTCTTATGCTTTACGCCCCGCTCATACTCCGCCAACCGACGACGCAAAATCGCCCGCGCTTGGGAAACCCGCTTCCGCACATTTGCCGTCGAAAGACCTAACCGCTCCCCAATCTCCCCATAGGAACAATCTTCCTCCACCCATAACACCATCACCTCCCGCAATTTCGATGGTAAAGCCGCGATCGCTTCCCAACAGAACGTGATCAACTCTGCCTGCAAGGCATAGTTCACCGGATCTCCCGGCCCATATTCCCCATCTCCTGACGGAGCGATCGCATCAAAATCACCACAAACTACCGCCCGACGACCCCGCTGACGATGGAGATCGATACATAGATTTTTTGCCAACTGGCGCAACCAAGCTCGCTCATTATCAATCTTGCTCTGCTTGGCTTTCGCCTTTGCCCTTAACATCGCTGCTGACCAGGCATCCTCCGCATCGGGTCTATTCCCCATCCACCGCAAACAGCAACGGTAAATCTCGGCTTCGTGCTGCAACCACATCGACCAAAAAACTCGATCATCATCCGTGGACATTCTAGATGAAGCAGATGGATGAGCGTCACTTTGCTCACCATCATCACGCAAGGCAATCATTATTCAATCTCTCCTCAAGAGTTCAGACAGTTATGTTCCTGAAGGAATACAGTTAAAATTAATAAAGTGTCTTTAATTAATACTCAAGAACACTGGAGATTTTCTCCCACACCCCAAAATCTTCATAATTCTTGGCCACCACCTTGACAAACCTAGATCGGTGGATTGGAGCAGATTATTGAGTCAAAAACGCGAAGTCGCGGCAACGGGATGGAGAAGCCCGCGCTCTCTGCGTAGCATGAGCGTCGGGAGTATGTCACTTAACATCACAACCTATGTTTTCAGGGTGTTGTGCATGACAGGTTAAATATCTTAGGTTAGGCGTGGGGGCTTCACTGCACCGCTTTCAATCGTCATCGGTGAGAAATTCGGTGAGGGCGGCTTTGGCGGCGGCTTTTTCGGCTTCTTTTTTCGATCGCCCCTGACCTTTGCCATAGACCACCCCATCAATCGCCACCTCGGCCTCAAAATACGGTGCATCATCCGTCCCCCCAATCCGTTCGGTGTAGTAGCGGGGTGGGTCGCGTTGGGGGTTGCGATCGCTGTCGGCGAGGGCGTGCTGTTGCAGGAGACTTTTATGATCGGCTTTTTTCCCATCCATGCTGTTTTGTTGCGGAGTCAAAAGCTCCGTCAAAATCCGCTCAAACAGCGGGGTCATAAAATCTTGCACAATTTCTAAATCATAGGAATCGAGGTAATAGGCCCCTAACATCGCCTCAAACGCCCCACAGAGCAGGCGCGGATTAAAGCGGGCTCCATTTTGTTCAGCCGATTTTCCCAGGCGCAGTTGCTCATCAATGCCGAGGGCGATCGCAAATTCCGCCAACTGTTCCCGATCTACCATCGTCGTGCGGAGCCGCGTCATATCCCCTTCACTCAATTCCGGCTCATGGTGGTATAAAAATTCACCACAGAGAAACGTCAACAGCGCATCTCCCAAAAACTCCAGCCGTTCATTATCGGCCTCACGGGTATTACTTTCGTGGGCAAACGAACTATGGGTGAGAGCTTGACGGAGCAAGTCGGGGTTACGGAAAGACGGCAAAGCAGGCATAAATAAATTGGCAGCGATCGCACAAGGGAAGAGATAGTTAATCTCTAGTATCTCATTGTGCCGGAGCAGACTTTTCACGGCAAACCCGTGACCCCAGAGATTGCAATGCTGCTGCCAGGTCTTGGGTTAATTGTTTTGAGCCGGCCTTCACAGAATCGCTGCTGTAGTCCGTCGCCGTAAGGGGCTGACCAATCGTGACGCGCACCGCCGTACCCCGGTGCGGAATGGGGTCGGAATAGTGCAGATCAATGGGCACAATTTGCACGGGCGGCAGGGTGTTAGAACGCTGTGCCTGTGCGTCGAGGGCAATTTTTGCCACACCGCGTTTAATCGGTTGCACCTGGGTGTCTCGAAAAATATTCCCCTCAGGAAAAATCACCACCATTTGCCCCCGATGCAACAGTTCAATGGTGTGGTCTAGGCTCGCCATTTTGGTGCGATGAGTGCGGCGTGTATCCACGGGAAAGCCGCCCAACTGCCGAATAAACCACCCCTGCACCCCCCTCATTTCATCCGCCGACACCATAAACCGTAGGTAACGCCCTGTGACCCCTCTGCCCGTGGCGTGGGCGACGATCAGCGCATCCCACCGGGAGCGATGGGTCGGGGCGAGGATGACGGGGCCATGGTTGGGAATATGGTGTTGACCTGTGACGAAGATGTGATCGAAGTAGTAGGGCAGCACGAATTGATTGCCCAGGGGATAGGCGATCGCACTAAAGAGGGGAGAAATACGGGAGGAAATTTTTGAGGGGGTAATGGTGTTCATGGCGGTTTACAAAGGGGCTTCGACTTGCTTTCAGCCTAGGGATTCAGGCTGAAGTTCACGGGTGCGATCGTGCCAGTTTACGGAGCGAACAGGGTTTAAGGGTGGGTTTTGCCCCTCACCCCCATGATGATCTACCCCCAGAAGGGGACAGTTGCGCAAGTGGAATTCTACGGAGCATCAACAAATCATGAACACAGAGAATCGGTGAACGGGATCGGTGAGCGGGATCGGTGAGCGGGATTCGGTGAGCGATCGCCCCAGTGAATTCAGCATCCGTCCTCAAGCGCGACGCTGGGCAAACCAATCCGAGAGCAGGGTTTGACAGGCGGCGGCTTCAATCCCGGCGAGGACGGGCAAGCGATGGTTAGAGCAGGGATGGTCGGGCAAATTGAGAACACTGCGCACCGTTCCCGTTTTGGGGTCATCACAGCCATAGACCAGCAGGCCAAGGCGAGCTTGGATAATCGCGCCGGTACACATGGGGCAGGGTTCGAGGGTGACGTAGAGGGTGCAGGGGGTGAGATGCCAATCTTGTCGGGTGTGGCTGGCTTGTTGGATGGCGAGAATTTCAGCGTGGGCGGTGGGGTTGCGATCGCGCTCTTTCCGATTTCCCGCCCGCCCCAAGCAATGCCCCCCCTGATCCACCACCACCGCCCCCACCGGCACATCCCCCGCCGCCCCAGCCTCCCGCGCCAACGCCAACGCCTCCCCCATCCAAAACCGATGGTGAGCGTAGGCGGCGGGCGTTAATTGTGCGAGTTCAAAGCGCATTCCCTTCCCACCCTGAAACAAAGCTAAACCCCAGCACCATGGATCAAATCCCACGCCCCCAAGCAGGCGAACCCGCATCCTGTGCTTCATTTTCTACAATGAAACCAATGCTCATGCCTTCGTTCCCATGCGTCAACGCCCCATCTATCTCGACCACAATGCCACAACCCCCGTTGACCCCCAGGTCGTTGAGGCGATGTTACCCTACTTTACCGAATCCTTCGGCAATCCATCGAGCAACGGTCACCTCTACGGGTGGGAGGCCGAAGCAGCCGTTAAACAGGCTCGCCAACATCTAGCCGACGCGATTCACTGCGACCCCGATGAACTGATTTTCACCAGTGGCGCGACGGAATCCAATAACCTGGCAATCAAAGGGGTTGCCGAGGCCTATTTTTCCCAGGGTCGCCACATTATCACCGTTGCCACGGAACACAGCGCCGTGCTCGATCCTTGCGCCTATTTGGAGGCGCTGGGGTTTGAGGTGACGACGTTGCCTGTGCAGGGGGATGGACTGGTGGATGTGGACGAATTGAGCGCGGCGATTCGCCCAGATACGGTGCTGGTGTCGGTGATGGCGGCAAATAATGAGATCGGGGTGGTGCAACCCTTGGCGGCGATCGGCGCACTGTGCCACGAGCGGGGGGTGCTGTTCCATACGGACGCGGCTCAGGCTTTGGGGAAAATTCCCCTGGATGTGGTCGCGATGCAGATTGATTTGATGTCGTTGACGGCCCATAAACTCTACGGCCCGAAGGGAATTGGGGCGCTGTATGTGCGGCGACGACGGCCACGGGTGAACCTGGCGGCCCAACTCCACGGCGGGGGACAGGAACGGGGCCGACGATCGGGGACGTTGTCCACGCCGCAGATTGTCGGGTTTGGGGCGGCGGTGGCGATCGCCATGGAGCACCGAGAAACGGAGGGGGAACGGTTGCGGCAATTGCGCGATCGCCTCTGGACGGAGATCCAAGCCCTTGACGGGATCTTGCTCAATGGTCACCCCACCCAACGCCTACCGGGAAATCTCAATATCAGCATTCTGGGGGTGAATGGGGCGGCGTTGTTATTGGGGCTACAGCCCACGGTGGCGCTGTCGTCGGGGTCGGCCTGTGCGAGTACCAATGCTGCCCCGTCCCATGTGTTGCTGGCCCTGGGGCGTAGTGATGCGATCGCCGCTGCCTCGCTGCGGTTTGGCCTCGGTCGTCAAACAACAGCAGCCGAGATTGATCGCGTGGCGATCGCCGTCCAAACCACAATCACGGCCCTCCGTTCCTCCCCCCAATCACCCCAGCAACACGAAACGTTCAAGAATGGTTTATAATACGGACGTAAGCGTGCGTCAGAATCTGCATCAGTGTAATTTCCGGAGTTATACCCTGGCAGAGTGAATACCACGTCACCCCGTTTTCCAGACAATCGTCCGATGGGGTCTTTGTTTTCCCGTTGTGCCAGCATTGTCACTTTTAGCCTCTGCTATGGAGTCAACCCGCAACTAGGGTGATACTGAATAGCCCAGCGCTCAAACTCTAAATTACGTTGCAGTGTTTTTGCGCGAGTTGCTAAAAGTCTCGTTTTTCCCATGGGAAACCGCGAGAGGAGTTATTTCACTGTTCCTCGGTTCCGTTCAGAATCGTCCAGGAGCAGCGACGTGCCGCTCACCTAAACGTGGGGTTTAACAAAAACCTCATGCGATGATGAAGTCCTCACTTGAGGCGCATAGACCGCTCTGTTCCGTCAGCACAGTGTTGGCCATATGTCACCTCACACTCGTTTCGATTTCATTCTGCCACCGACAGATCAGGTAAAACGCTGCGATCGCTACATTACCTGCGGAAAGCGGCCCTTGCGAGGTAGTGAATAGTGGTATAGAAATGCTTTAATCAACAGAATTTCCCGTTCCGAAAATATGGTTTTGAGCGCGAGTCGCAGATAACGAGGCCGTTATTTCCTATCACCATCACTTCGGAGTTGCCCGGACATTCAGCGATGAAAGCATTCCGCCAGTCTTACCCCCATCAGTTTTGTGGTATGAATCTCCCACCTTATCCTTGTTAAGTGTGGATCGCTCGGAAACTTGGGGTCTCTCGACTTCAGTTTCAGTCATTATCTCACCGTTCAATGTTTAGTTGATTCCCAGGAGTTAACAACGGTGAACCCGGAAAATTTTCCAGATTGAGATGGTTGAAATGGGTTCATTTTAGTCGGTTCTACGATTAATCTTGCCCAGATTTGTTGATGATTAAAATCAATTGCCTAGGTTTCATGCAGTGGTGATCACGGCTGAAATCCTAAGCCTCTTTATTTTCGCTCGTCCTCACTCGGTTCTAGACTGACCTCAGTTTTGATGGTATCTAGACTGCGCGAGTTGAGAAGCATTACACGTTTCGAGGAGCTTGCATGCCTAAGCAGATTATTATTGCAGAACAGCATCAGATCGCGGCTGTTTTTAGTGAAGATCAAATTCAAGAGCTTGTTGTCTCGACAGGTACACAACAGGTCAGTGATATCTACCTTGGAACCGTAGAAAACGTATTACCTGGAATTGATGCAGCCTTTGTCAATATTGGGGACAGCGATCGCAACGGCTTTATGCACGTGACCGATCTGGGCCCCTTGCGGCTGCGGCGCAGTGCCTCAGCAATTACCGAACTGCTGTCCCCGCAGCAAAAAGTGCTGGTGCAGGTGATGAAAGAGCCGACGGGGAACAAAGGCCCCCGCTTAACCGGCAACATCAGCATGCCGGGCCGCTACCTAGTCTTGATGCCCTACGGCCGGGGGGTGAACCTCTCCCGACGGATCGAAAGTGAAGCAGAACGCAGTCGGCTGCGGGCTTTAGCGGTGTTGATTAAACCGGCGGGGATGGGGCTGCTGGTGCGTACCGAGGCCGAGGGCAAGGGTGAAGATGAGATTTTAGAGGATTTGGACTATCTCCTCAAGCAATGGGAATCGGTGCAGACCCAGGCAAGTTCCGCCCGGCCGCCCATGTTGCTCAACCGCGATGATGACTTTATCCAGCGGGTGTTACGGGACATCTACACCGCCGATGTGAACCGGATTGTCGTAGATTCAGCGGCGGCGGTGAAGCGCGTCAAGCAGCATCTCCGGAATTGGAGCGGGGGTCGCGCCCCGGAAGGGGTCTTAATTGACCATCACCGCGATCGCTTACCGATCCTAGAATTTTTCCGCGTCAATGCGGCGATTCGTGAAGCCCTCAAACCCCGGGTGGATCTGCCGTCGGGGGGCTACATCATCATCGAACCCACGGAAGCCCTCACCGTCATTGATGTCAACTCCGGCTCCTTCACCCGCTCCGCCACCTCCCGCGAAACGGTGCTGTGGACGAACTACGAAGCCGCCACAGAAATCGCCCGCCAAATGCGCCTCCGGAACTTGGCCGGGGTTTTGGTGGTGGACTTCATCGATATGGACTCGCGCCGCGACCAATTGGCCCTACTCGAACATTTCACCAAAGCCCTGGCGGCAGATAAAGCCCGCCCCCAAATTGCGCAGTTGTCGGAATTGGGACTGGTGGAACTGACCCGTAAACGCCAGGGGCAAAACCTCTATGAACTGTTTGGCAAAGAATGTCCCCATTGCGGTGGCTTGGGGCATTTGGCGCGTTTACCAGGGGAGGCAGACCACACCCCCCTAGAACGCGCCCCGTTGTCGATCCCATCGACTCCTACCACGGTGAGCAAAACGCCTCGGATTTTGGATAAACGTGAGGATGAGGAGGAAACGCTGTTTGATGGGGAAAGCGAGAATGAGAAATCGCTAGATTTGGTCAATCATCCCAGTTACCAAGACAGCGGTAATACCGGCAATCGGCGGCGGCGGCGGCGGCGCATTGGGGACGGGGAGAGTGTCACGAATGGCAGTGCAAGCAGTATCCCCAGCAGGACAAAGCCGCGCTTGAATGCGAATCGAAATGGGGAGCCGGAAAAAGAAACTTTTGAGGCAGAGTCGTCTTCTGGGGTGACGGATAGTGCTGAACGGCAAGAGCGACCCGAACGGCAAGAGCGCGATCGCACCGCCTCCGGCCGAGTGTCACGCCGTGAATACACTCCTCCGGAAAAAGTAACCGTGCCCATGACCCCCTTGGAACAGGAAATTTACGCCCTGATGGGGGTTTCTCCCCTGATTCGGATTGAGCGGGAGGTGAAAGATCCCAAGTCCGTTTTGGTGTCGGTGGCGGATGTGGACTCATCAGCAGCGGCCCAGGAGTTTCAGGAGACGGTGACTGAATTGCCTGACGTTCCCGTGACCGCAGCAACTACGCCGCCGGCTCAGGAAACGGTGGATCACGAGGGAATCCCTGCCCCCGTGAAACAGGAACCAGAACCCTCAACCGAGGAGGAAGAGGCCGAGGAATCGACCCAGGTTGTGGTCACATCGGCTGCTTCGAGCAAGCCCAAGAAAAAGAACAGTGAGGCTGTGTCCCCGGAGAGTGAGGCCTTGTCCACACCACGGACAAGCGCAGGGGGCGGGACTCGTCGCCGTCGCCGTCGGTCTTCGGCTCGTAGTGGTTCCTAGGGTTGCGCCCCTCGACCTTGCCTCATGCCCGGCTGTGGTGGCGGGGGTTGATGAGGTGGGGCGGGGGGCTTGGTTTGGGCCGGTGGTGGCGGCGGCGGTGCTGATCACGCCGGATCAAGGGGGGCAGTTACGCGATCGCGGCGTGCGGGATAGTAAGCAATTGAGTGCCAAGCGGCGATCGCACTACGTCCCTGAGATTCAGGCGATCGCCACTGATGTCAAAATCGGCTACGCCACCCCCCGCGAAATCGATCGCCGCAACATCCTGCAAGCGTCCCTGGCCGCCATGGCCAGGGCGGTACAGCGACTTACCCCTACGCCCCACCATTGCTACGTTGACGGCACGTTTACGATTCCCGGCCTGACCCTGCCCCAAACGGCGATCATTAAAGGCGACCAACAGGAAATTGCGATCGCTGCGGCGAGCATCATCGCGAAAGTGTGGCGCGATCGCCTGATCGAACGGTTAGCGCAGCGGTATCCTCAGTATGATTTGGCGAATAATAAAGGCTACGGCACTGCGAAACATCGCTTGGCCTTGACTGAGCATGGTGTGTCGCCGCTCCATCGCCGTTCCTTCAAACCCTGCCAGATCCACAGCAACACACCCTAAACGTCTCAACATAGACAAGGCAGCTTCAGCCCCTTGGGTCTCTAGCTTGGGCAGAGCAGCGAAATGCCGATCCCACTGTAAAAATCAGTGGAATCGGCATTGGGCGGGTCTGGACTGGGGGCGCGATCGCTAGCTAATGTAGCCGCCTTCTTTCAACGCAGAGAGGACTTTTTCGACACTTTCTTCAAGGTCTTCAAGATCCGTGCGGCATTCAATTTCAGGGTTAGCAGGCGGTTCGTAGGGATCAGAAATCCCCGTAAATTGCTTAATTTCACCCGATCGCGCCCGCTTATACAAGCCCTTCACATCCCGCTCTTCACAGACCGCGAGGGGCGCATTCACAAACACTTCCACAAAACTCCCGACGCGAGCGCGGACTTCTTCGCGAATAGCGCGATAGGGGGAAATCGCGGAGACAATCACAATCACACCATTGCGGGTCAACAGGTGCGAGACAAACCCAATCCGCCGAATATTTTCGTCGCGGTCTTCTTTGCTAAACCCTAAGCCTTTGGTGAGGTTTGTCCGCACAATATCCCCATCGAGGACTTCTAACGGATAGCCCTGCGATCGCAGTCGTTCCGCAACGACCTGACTAATGGTGGTTTTGCCTGCGCCACTGAGGCCCGTAAACCAAACTGTAACTCCGCGTTGCTCCATGAAACTCCTTGAACCTCATCAATTCGCACCCTATATTCTATCGGATCACTTTCCCCCGGTCAGGATAATCTCAGGCATTTTTAGATCCTTGCTGCCCATTCCTAGAACCGAACGATCCGACCCATCCGGCACGAGACTGATTCCCACCGCACCCCACCCTAACCCAACGAGCAAAAATCGCGACAAGCGATCGCCGTTTCCGTATTCGCACTCTGGGGGTGGAGCGTACATTTGAGGGCGGGATGATTGGTAAAAAACTGACACTGGGTACAGGGAATCTGATGCATCGTCATGGCGCGTTGTCGAACGGATCGCCCAAACCCCACCAGTTGCCAAACCACAACCCCCAGAAAACTCCAGGCCAGAACCGCAAAAAAACCATGTACCACTTGCCAAAAAATGTCACTCATGACGCATCGGATAACAATTTAACGAGTTGAACCACTTGCTTTTTATCAAAGGTACGCAGCAACGTTTTCGCAGCGGCAGCGGGTTCGACAGAAATGAGAATTTGGGGAACTTTGGCCGTTGCGAGTTGCTTCAAACCGCTGCTAATCGTGATCTGATCGACTTCGTTGAGGGTAATGCGATCGCTCGCCTGTTTCAACTCTTGGATCACAATCGGAGCCAACGTACGATAGGAAAATTTCGGATTACCGATCGCCTGATAACAATTTTTTGTCAGCCGCTGCCAAATCTTCACCGACGGGGCTAACTTCGACAAGCGGATACAGCGCTTTTGTAACTCCTTCCGTCCGTCAGCACTGGGCTTTTGCTTAAACAGGCGCAGCATTTCCTTGAGCAACACCGTTACATTGTGGCTAAACTTTTCCTGCTCAGGAGCGATCGTCATCACTGGGTCCGCCGGTCGCTGTCCCGATGACGGAACGGACGGAGTTGGGGCCGGAACAGGCACACTGCCGCGAATCAGTTGGTTTAAATAGGCTTCGAGTTCGGCAAAATCCGGGTCAGCGGCAGCGGTAATTTTGTCTGCATCTTCATCCCGGAGTCCAAAGGGGCTTTCGAGTTGATCGATCAACGTATGCAGGGTGTCGTAGCCCTTTAAAAAGAGAGATTCGAGCTTAGAGTCAGCCGGAATATCGTGCTCTTTGAGCAGTTTAAAGCAGTCTTCGAGGCGGTGGGCGGTGCGTTGAATGCTGTTATAGCCCAACATTGCTGACCCCCCTTTTACCGAGTGGGCTGCCCGGAATAGCTCATTAATTTCTTCAGGATCATTGATCACCTTCGAGAGATCCATCAAACCCTCTGCCAGGGTTTCGAGATGTTCCCTCGCTTCTTCAATGAAGTATCCTAAGATTTTTTGTTGGTTGGCCGCATCCAAGGCTGGTGTTCCTCCCGAAGGATTAAGTCTGTTGGGGTCAAGGGGCGATCGCCCTTAGTCGTCCGGATTCGGAATAACAATCGGGTCACGTTTGAGTAAATAGGGTCTGAGTCCCGCTGCTTTGGCTCCTTTATAATCGTTTTCGACACTATCGCCAACGTGCATCGCTTGGTTGGGCGCACAATGGTGTTTTCTCAAGGCCACCTGAAAGATTTTAGGATTGGGTTTGGCAACGCCGCTGACGGAAGATAGGGTAATGGTTTTAAAGTAACTGGTCAATCCAAACACGTCTAAGAGGGCGTAAATCCGGGTATCGAAGTTAGAAATGATCCCCAATTCGATGTCATTTTCCCGCCAAGCGTAGAGCATTTTTTTGACATCGGGATATACAAACCAGGCATCCGGGAGGGCGAAATAGCCATACAGCCGATTGAAGAAGTGATCAAAGTCGTCGAATTGTTCCAACACTCCCACGGATTCCATTGTGATCTTGGCAATGTCGTACCACCATTGATATTCGCGTTCGGGCAATTCCATCAACGGCGTATCGGGGAAGGCTAAGGGACTGGCTTGGCTAAAACTTTTGTAAAAGGCTTCGTTGATGGCATCCGATGGGGCCTGAACTTTGAATTCGCGGGCGATTTTGCCATACACTTTGCCCACATTCCCTTGCACCCCGAATAATGTGCCAACGGCATCTAAAAAAATGACTTTCGTTTTCGTCATAGTCCCCTAATTCTGTTGCGCCAATGCGTTAACGAGTGGTTGTGTGAGCCAGTTGAACCCCACCGCCAGTTGATGATTTAAGGTGGGTAATCGATACAGGTAGGCGAGCCGTCGCGCGAGGTAGGCGGCGGGCCCGGTGAGTTGGATGCCGAGTCCGGTGAGGGTGGCTTGATCCACGCCTAAACTGAGCATTTCACCGAGGGGTTGATACCGGAAGGGGAGGAAGGGGCGATCGCACAATGAGGCCCAAATATTCCAGGCGCAGTAATCCGCTTGCTGGAGCGCCACTTGGCCGGTGGCGGGCAACAGTTGTCCTTCGGCATCCACACAATCGGTGGCATCTCCGATCGCAAAACAATCGGGAAAGGCCTCAATTTGTAAGGTTGACTTGACCTGAATCAAGCCTTGGGCTGTTTTGGCCACGGGTAGTGATTGAATGAGTTGACCCACTTCCGTTCCCACAGTCCACAACACCAGATCTGCCGGAATCGTATCTACCTGTTCTTTATACAGTAAAGCGATCGCTTCAGGTTGAACGGATTCAACGGAGGTGCTGAAATCCAGCCAAATTTTGCGGGTTTCGAGGGCGGCGAGGGCGGTTTTGCGGTTAAACGCGGGGGAACCTTTGAGAATATCTTCACCGCGATCGACAATGCGGATTTTACCGCGATCGCCCAACCGATCCGCCAATTTACAAGCCAATTCCACGCCGCTATAGCCCCCCCCCACAATCACGACGCGGATCGGGTCGGTTTTGTCCTGTTCAAGCTGGCGTAATTTTTGTTGGAGGTGGGAGGCATCGCCTAGGGTACGGAAGGGCAGGGCGTGTTCTTTCACGCCGGGAATGCCATCAACGGGGGTTTTGCCACCGAGGGCAACGACGAGGCGATCGCAGGTCAACGATGGTTGATCCGCCAATTCAACGGTTTTCGTCGCCAGGTCAATCCCCGTAATCGTGCCTTGTCGAAAGGTGATGCCAGTGTTGGCAAAGACTTCTTCATAGGGCGGGGCCACTTCCCAGGTTTGCATTTCCCCCGTCACGAGTTCATAGAGCAACGGCGAAAACACAAAGCGATCGTTTTTATCGATCAGCACAATTTCCGGACGCGCTGATCCGTTCCATTGCAGTTGATTGAGGCGCAAAGCGGTATACAACCCCCCAAAGCCCCCGCCAAGAATACCGATACGAATTGGCTGTTTGCTCATCTTTACCGCAGACAGGTTTTCATCTCTTAGGATAAGACACACCGCTAAATCTCGGCCAGACGATGATCGACCCTGACCGATTGATCGGGTCGTCTAGAGAGGATCTGGCGCAATCCCAACGCAGATCGAGACTAGCCCAGAGCTTAAACCTTTGGGTTTTCAGGGTTGAACATTCCCTATGATCGTGCTAACCAGGGGGCGGTTTGGTTCCATTGGCCGGTAAAGACGAAATCCGTTAGGGGTTTGCGGCTGCGGGGGGCGGCTTCGCGCTGTTGGAGTTGCTCCGTGGGCAGTTGGCGCAGTTCGCCTTGATAGCCGACGGCGATCGCCGTCACCGGGTCGTAACTGGGGGGGATTTGGTAGAGTTCGCGGGCGCGATCGGGGTCGAAGCCGCCCATGGCGTGGACAACCAGGTCGAGGGCGGTGGCTTGGGTGGCGAGGTTGGCGATCGCTGCCCCTAGGTCGTGATATCCATGGCGGTTCTCGTTACCATTGCGGGCAAAGGTGCGCGATGCCACCCCAATCATCAGCACCGAAGCGGCTTTGGCCCAGGATTGATTAGCTTCGACGATGCAACTGAACATCCGTTCAAATTCGGCGGGTTGATCGGCGGTGGCGACCAAGAAAAACCACGGTTGCTCGTTATAACAAGAGGCGGCCCAGCGAGCCGCTTCGAGGAGGCTGCCGAGTTTGGCGGGTTCAACGGGGCGAGGGTCAAAGGCGAGGGGACTCCAGCGATCGCGAATCAGGGGATGGATCGGGTAGGTGGTTTCAGTGGGCTTCGGCATCATGGCAGCACCTTGTACTAGCAACAATCAACCATTATGCCAGGAGAACTTGAGGTTCCAGAGCCTAGGTAAAATGGACATACACTTGCGATCGTTGCGCAAACCCGGCACAACTACAGAACGAAACAATGACGAATCCGGCGCAATCCTATCACTACACCGATGCCCAAGTTTCCGTTTGGTTACGGGGACTGCTGACCATTGCCTGGGCTGACGGTCACTTTGACCCCGAAGAACAAGACCTGATTACCCAACTCACCCAAGACGATCTTGCCCCCGCCACGGATCTCGGTGATCTCAAACCCATTTCCGCCGCTGAACTGGCCCAAACCCTAGGCGACGACCCCACCACCGCAGAAAACTTCATGCGGACTGCCGTGATGATGGCCCTGGCCAATGGGGTCTATTCCATCGAAGAGTCGAAGGTGGTCAACGGGTTTCTCGCGGCCCTCGGCTTAGAAGTGGATGCCCTCAAGTCGCTAGAACATACTCTCTATGATCCGGAGAAACATGATCTTCAGGCCGATGATGCGTTTGTGGATGAAGCCTTGACCGAGGAAATTACCAAAGCGAAAACGCCGAAATCTGGTCACCCGCCCAAACCGGCCATTGATCCCCTCCATCCGGTGCGCGATTGGCTTGATGGGATGGATATGCACGATCCACGGGTGGCGCGATTTATCTGTAAGATGGTTCCGCCTCAATGCCCCTTTGAGCGCGATGTGGTGCTTTTTGGCCACAAAATCGTCCATATTCCGCCGATGTGTAAGATTAATCCGCTCTATGAACAGCTTGTGGGCTTGCGGTTCCGGGCTTTGTCCTATCTGGCTGATGACCAGGGCGAGGATATTACTCCGTATATTTAAAAATCACCCCGTATATTGAGGGGTGAACGCGATGAGATGAGGGGGAATGATGAGTCGGATTGGTGTGGTGACAATTGGCCGGAATGAGGGCGATCGCCTCATCCGGTGTCTTCAGTCGTTGCGCGATCGCTTGCCGGACGATGTGCCGATTGTTTATGTGGATTCGGGATCAACGGATGACAGCATGGCCCGTGCCGCAGCCCTCGGTGTGCGCACCATTGCCCTAGATTTGTCGATTCCCTTCACCGCCGCCCGCAGCCGTAACACGGGGTTTTATCGCCTCCTAGAGACTGATCCCGACCTCGACTATGTGCAGTTTTTAGACGGCGATTGTGAATTGATGGCGGGCTGGATCGAGGCGGCGATCGCGCACCTCGACGCGAATCCCGATTGTGCGATCGTCTGTGGTCGTCGTCGCGAACGCTTCCCCGATACCTCCCCCTACAATCGCCTCGCTGACATGGAATGGAATACCCCCGTGGGCCCCGCCCCTGCCTGCGGTGGCGATTCCCTCGCCCGCGTCAAAGCCCTCCAAGGGGTGAATGGATTTAACCCGCGCCTGATCTGTGGTGAAGAGCCGGAGATGTGCATTCGTCTCCGTCAACAGGGCTGGACAATTTTTCGCCTTGACGTAGATATGACCCTCCACGATGCGGCAATGACCCAATTTAAGCAATTTTGGAAGCGATCGGTGCGGGGCGGCTGGGCGGTGGCCGAAGGCTATGTGATGTATGGCCAACCGCCGGAACAGTATATGCAACGGCAATACAAAAGCGGCTGGCTCTGGGGGATCGTGGTTCCCCTGCTGGGGCTGCTCCTCGCCTGGCCCACCCGTGGCCTGAGCCTGCTCCTCTGGTTGGGCTATCCCTATTTGATCTGGCGAGTCTATCGCTATCGTCGCCAATCCTTTCGCGATCGCCCCACCCATGCCCGCCTCTACGCCGTCTATACCGTCCTCTCCAAACTCCCCCAAGCGATCGGCCAACTGCAATATTGGCTCACCCAATGGCGCGGCAAACAAGCCACCCTGATTGAATACAAAGGATAATAAACCCGGTCTACCTCCGCTTGGGTCATGCCGAGTCGAATCACCTCTTAGCAACTCCCGATGCGTGATATCCAGTTTCACACCGTTCGCCGTACTCTCATGCAGCCCTTTGTACTGCACATTGTCTTACCTATTGTTCTCTTTTGGTTGATCTTGTGGTCACTCGAATTTCCGCCGCCATCTGTGGATGATTTATTCTTTGTTGGCACGGCGGATCATCTGTTTAAAACGGGCGAATTGGTGAACCCCTTATTACGCTTTTGGACAGACCGAGCGGTTGACCACTACTATCTACACACCCCCATTTATCCCTATACCTTAGCCGCGTGGTTTGTCCTCTTTGGCATCAATACCCAGAGTCTTTTACTCTTTCAATGTGTTTGTGCGATCGCTGTTTCCATCGCCACTGCCGCCATCCTGCAACATTACGGTTTCTCTAAACTCGCCTGCCTCCTCACTCCCATTCTCTACAGTACTGTCTGGCTCTCCAACAGTGGCCTACGCCACGATGGTTTTGGGATGGCCCTATTGGCGATCGGGCTATGGCTTTTAATTCAAACAAACCGATGGGCAACGATTGGCGGCTTTTGTTGCGTCGGCCTTTCGGCGTTGGTCTATCCACAATTAATTGCCTATGGAATTCCTTTCACTGGGGGGATATTAATTGAGCGATGGTACAACCTCAAGCAACAGCTTAAAACTCAAACATTCATTCGTCAAACAGTAACAGATCTCATGACAGCAGTGATCATTGTTGGTCTCTTATTTTTGGCACTGATTCAGTTTGACATTCAACGGTTTTTAGCTGATTTTTTATGGCACTCGTCCTTAAGTCGGAGCGAATTTGATCAATTTTTCAGTATTCAAGGATCAATCGCGTTAATCACCCATTACCTAAAGCTTGGCTACAATGCGATTATTTTCGGCGGGCTTTATCTGTTGTATCTGACCTGCATTATCTATCTTTTTATTGCTCACAAGCAGCAATCTGCCTCACTAATCGGCGTAACGATTAGTATCTTTTTAGGATTATTTTTGAACGTATTGATCTATAGCAACAATTGGCTGTATGGATCACTTGATTTTTTTGTTTGGCTTTCAGTTCTCTTGATTTTAACGGAGTCTCAGCAATTCCTTTTTTATGGGGTTGCGATCGCAGTTTTTCTGCTTTATCAAAGCACTGCGATCATTAGCGTAATTGGACAAGAACAGACTCCTGATTCAGACTATCAAGCGATTCACCAAGAGCTTCAAGCTGTTACTGATAAAATCATCGTTATCGATAGTGTTACGGCCCGCTTCGTCTTAGACTATCAAATCCCAGAAAATAGTATTGACTACATCTTTTATGGCCCTGCACCAAAATTCATCCCTGAACAACTAGCGCAGAAAAAAGAGAATGAAGTGTGGATGGTGGGGCGACGTAATGTTTTATTTATGGAGTTATCGGATGAGCAGACGGTGCATCTTTTTGGGCATCAGTTTGGTAGTATTATGCGCTGGCCCAATGAGGTGATCGTATTTCAATAAGTGGGTAAGATCGGGTTGTGAATGGCGTAGGCGTTTGAGCATGAATGAGATCAAAATGAACAGATTAGGCTCGCAGGTTATCAATGATGCCGTTGCTGTGGCGCAGCGAATTTTGTGGGAAATGGGGCGGCGGCGGCGGAGTCTGGTGTTTTGGGGGGTGTTTCCGCTGTCGGTGTTGATTTTGATGGGGGTGATTTTGGCCGATCGCGCTGAACTGCCCCTGTCCTTGGCGTTGGAATTGGCGGCTCCGGCAACCCTGGCGGGGGCGGCGTTGTTTTTTAGCTGCGTCGGCGGTACGGTGGCGACCTTGGTGGCGGAACGGGAACAACAGACCCTGAAACGGTTGTTTCTCTCGCCCTTGAGTGGGGAGGGGTATTTCCTGGGCATCTGTGGGGCCCAGGGGGCGATCGCTCTCGGTCAAACAGTGCTGCTCTATGGTGTGGCGCGGGGGATGGGAGCGCGATTTGTCGGGGCGTGGTGGTTGGGTGTGGTGATTGTTGGGCTGAGTATCTTGGCCTATGTGGGGGTAGGGTTTTTGTTGGGGACGCAATTGGCCCGCCGCACGGAGGATGTCAATACCCTGATCGCCGCGTTTGGTGTACCGTTGCTGATTCTGGGGGGCGCGTTTTTACCCACAATGATTTTTCCGGCATCTCTCCTCACGATCGCCCAATTTAACCCCATCTTTCACATGACCGAGGCCTTAACGGGGGTGTGGGCGGACGGGGCGACCGTGGGTGACATTCGGGATCATCTGAGCATTTTGGCCGGATTTGCGATCGCCATGCTGATCCTTGGTGGGCTGTCCTATCAGCAGATGCTCCGCCGTGAACGTCGGTTTTAGGGACAATGGGGCCGGGGATGCGATCGCCCCAATTCCGTCGCCCTAGACATTAAACCGGAACAACATCACATCCCCCTCCTGCACCACATACTCCTTCCCCTCACTGCGCACCAAACCCTTCTCCTTCGCCGCCGTCATCGAACCCGTCGCCACCAAATCCTCATAGGACACCGTTTCCGCCCGAATAAAGCCCCGCTCAAAATCCGTGTGAATCACCCCAGCGGCTTGGGGCGCGGTCATGCCGGCGATAATCGTCCAGGCGCGGGTTTCTGTCTCTCCCGTCGTTAAATAGGTGCGCAGTCCCAGCAGATCATAGGTCGCTCGGATCAAGGACTTTAAGCCCCCCTCCGTCACCCCAAGGGCATCGAGAAAATCCGCCGCCTCTTCCGCCGACAATTCCACCAATTCCGATTCCACCTGGGCGGAAATAATCACCACCTTGGCGTGTTCCTGGGTTGCCACGGTTTGCACCGCTTCCACCCAAGCATTCCCGCTGGCGAGATCATCCTCGGAAACATTAGTGGCGTAGATAACCGGCTTACGGGTCAGGAGGCCGAGGGATTTAATCAGTTCGGCTTCTTCGGGGTCTAGCTCCACCAGGCGGGCCGATTGTCCCGCATCGAGGGCTGTTTGCAATTTTTGCAGCACTTCGAGTTCCACTTGAGCGTCTTTATTGGCGCGAGCTTGTTTACGGACGCGATCGATGCGGCGTTCGACTTGGAACAGATCCGCCAGGGCAAGCTCCAAATTAATCACCTCAATATCCCGCACCGGATCAACCGAACCCGCCACATGGATAATGTCATCATCATCAAAACAACGCACCACATGGACGATCGCATCCACTTCGCGAATATTCGCCAGGAACTGATTGCCCAGCCCTTCCCCTTGGCTTGCCCCTTTGACCAAACCGGCAATATCGACAAATTCAATGCGAGTCGGGACAATTTGCTTGGATTTGGAGAGATCTCCGAGTACCGTGAGGCGGGGATCAGGAACGGCAACCACGCCGACATTGGGTTCAATGGTGCAAAATGGGAAGTTGGCGGCATCAGCCTTGGCATTGGCGACAAGGGCGTTAAACAGAGTAGATTTTCCAACGTTGGGGAGTCCGACGATTCCGGCTCTGAGCATGGTGAGGATTGAGTGGACAGCAAGTGATCACTATATCTCAATCTGCGATCGCTCCTCGCCCCCACATCCCACGTCTAGGCAAAATGACGGCATTCGTTTTTTGGCTCATCAGAATAAACTATTCTATAGTTGCATTCTTTATGTTGCAATAGTTGCAGGGCGAATTAATTGAGTGCTCGCTCTTCCCATCGTCCATCTCGTTCGGAAATCTGAGGGAAAATTGGTTCAACGGGGTTCACCGTCTTCGCGACTCTGCATTGGCACAGTGGCTAATCATGAAGCTCGTCTGCTCTTTCATGAGGAAAATCTAGCGATTTGGGTGCATCTCAGTGAGGCAATCTTGAACCCACCAGATCATTAGTGTTTTTGGGTAATGTAGCAATCCTTTTTGATTCATGCACAGCCAAGGGGCTTAAGCCCCTTGTTGATGAGGAGATAAGATCTTCGATTGATTTAGGAGCGCTATAGTTTCTGTGACTTCAGTAAAAATTTTAATTTTTGTGATGATCATGCCCGGATGAAATTTGAAGATCAATCAAAATGCCATATCCAGTTAATATTATATGCAGCGAGTAGGATTTCATGCCGGAATTTAATCCTTCTGACTTTTTAATTTTAGTGGTCGATGATCTCAGTCAGAACTTGAAAATAATGGGATCTATTTTAGATCGCCAAGGGTATCGTGTGACGATTGCCCAAAGTGGAGTGCAAGCCATTAACCGTGTGCAACAATCACACCCGAATCTGATTTTATTGGACTTGATGATGCCCGAAATGGATGGCTTACAAGTCTGTAATTATCTTAAATCCACGCCTGAATTTGAAGCCATTCCCATCCTGTTTTTAACGGCAAGCAAAGATAAGGAAGATATTCTCGCTGCCTTTGAAGCCGGTGCTGTGGATTTTATTACCAAACCCTTTATCAAATCAGAGGTCTTGGCTCGGATTAAAACTCAGCTTCAATTGAGCCGCATCCAACAGTCACTCCAAACTCAAAATATTCAACTGGAAAAATTCAGCCATAACCTCAAAACGCTCCATCGTTTAGATACTCGAACCTATGATTCTGTGGCTGCTATTTTTGACGATCATTTAGCGACGGGTTGCCAAATGTTTGGCTTGGCAATGGGTCTGATTACCCGTGTGGAGCGCGATCGCACTCACGTCATTGCCCAAAAAACAACCAATTCGGCTTTGGCTTTGCCCATGGATTACAGCATGGGTCATCTGTCAGAAATTTCTCAAAAAACCTATGCTGTGCTACAGCAGACTCAACCCCAAAATATTGACCCCATTTCCCACCAGTTACCCTTTCCCATTGCCACCTCTTTCAGCACCCCGATCTGGGTGAATGGTCAACTGTTTGGCATGCTCTATTTCGGGGATGAGGAACGGCGAGACTATCCCTTTCAATCCCATGAAGTGGATGTTTTGGAGTTAATGGCGCGGGGCTTGGGCAAGTATATTGCAGTGGATCAACTTGAACAGGAGCGGCAAAAAATTTCAAAGCGGAAAGATGAATTACTGGCGATCGCAGGCCATGAATTACGAACTCCCCTCACTTCAATTTCTGCTGCGGTGCGGCTATTGGCAACGGGAAAGCTGGGCGAGTTCAACCCCCAAGGCCAGCAATTAATTGACATTGCCGCGACGAATATTGATCGATTGATTCGTCTGATTAACAATCTGTTGAATTTAGAACGCTTGGAGTCGGGAGAGTTGCAGATGGATAAAAAGAGCTACGCCATTCTGGAACTGGTGGAACAAGCGATCGCCGCCATGCAGCCCATGGCTCAAAAACAAGAAATTACCCTCAATTATGACAAGATTCCAACGACGTTGAATGTGTGGGCCGATGGCGACCAAATCTTGCAAATTCTCACCAATTTAATCAACAACGCGATTAAGTTTTCTCCTGCCCAGAGTGCTATTACCATTCACACCGAAGTCCAGGATAATCTGGTCAAAGTGCTTGTGAATGATCAAGGGCGAGGCATTGACCCGGAGCAGTGCGATCGCATTTTTGAACGCTTTAAACAGGTTAAAACCGAGGATCAAAATGTGTATAAAGGCACGGGTCTGGGTTTGGCTATTTGTCGAGAAATTATCCGCCAACACCACGGCTCGATTTGGGCGGAAAGTCAAATTAATCAGGGAAGTACCTTCATTTTTACGCTGCCGCAATCTCAGGATTAGAGATGCAGAATCCAGGGGGGGGCTATGCCTGGCCCGCAGCGGGGCAGAGGTCAGCGATCGCACAATGGCCGCAATCCGGTTTCCGCGCCTTGCACACCGCCCGCCCGTGGTAAATCAAGCGAATTGACCAATTTTCCCAGTCCGGTTGGGGGATTAGCTTCATCAAATCCCGCTCGATTTTGACCGGATCGGTTTGTTTCGTTAGCCCTAACCGGGTGCTCAAGCGTTTGACATGGGTATCCACCGTCACCCCTTGGAGGATGCCGAAGGCGTGGGCCAAAACGACATTGGCGGTTTTGCGGGCGACTCCTGGCAAGGTGAGCAGGTCTTCCATGCGTTGGGGGACTTGGCCGTTAAAGTCAGTGACGATTTTGTGGCACGCGCCTTGAATGTGTTTGGCTTTGTTGCGATAGAAGCCGGTGGAGTGGATCAGGGTTTCGAGATGGGTGCGATCGCACCCGGCCAAGGCGATCGCATCAGGATAGGCCGCAAACAGGGCCGGGGTGACAAGATTAACCCGCTCATCGGTGCATTGGGCCGACAGAATCGTCGCCACCAATAGCTGCACCGGGGATTGATAGGTGAGGCTACAGGTGGCATCAGGATAAAGGGAATGGAGCCGCAGCAGGATCGCGTTGGCTCGTTGTTTGGGGAGCGATCGCGCCATTCTAGGGTCGTTCTTGGAACAGGTCTTGCACAATGGCAAGATTCACCGTATCCCGCACAATCAAAAACACCCCTAAACCCATCAACAACACAATCCCCGTTTGCATAATGCCATCTTGAATCCGGCCCGGCAGGGGTTTACCCATCACCCCTTCAATGATCAAAAACGCCAACTGTCCCCCATCTAATGCCGGCAGGGGCAGAATATTGATAATCGCCAGGTTGATACTGATCAACGCCCCGAATTGAAACAAACTACTCAGGTCAGAATCGGCTAAATTTGCGCCAATTTCGACAATTTTCACCGGGCTAGCCACTTGGCCCGCCGTCTCTTGGAAATTACTCACCAACGTCCCGAACCCGATCAAAATCAACCGCGTCAAGCGTTGAAACTCCGTCGCACCGCTGCTAAACGCGCCGATGATGCTGGTGCGTTGGCGGGTGATGTTTTGGTTGGGGGAAAGGGTGACCCCAATTTTACCGAGACCATCCGCGCCCGCTTCCGGGGTGATCGGGAGGGTGAGGGTGTCTTGGTTGCGGCGCACCGTCAAGGTTAGCTCCTGACTGGGGGAAGCCTGGATCGTGGCCATCAAACTGCGCACGGCTTCGGCTTCAGGGGGGAGGGGGGTTTGATCCACGGCGAGGATAATGTCACCGGCTTGGAGGCCGGCTTGTTCGGCGGCATGGACATCGCCCGTGGTCATCACTTCCGGGACAACCACACCGGGATTGAAATGCACTTCGGGAATGCCGACGGTGGCGATCTGCGTCACGAGGAGGACGTAGGCCAAAATCAGGTTGGCAATCACCCCGGCACTAATCACGATCGCACGATCTAGGAGCGGACGATTGCGCAGCAGGTTCGGGTCATCGGGGGGGATTTCACTGTCAGGATCATCATCGGGAAAGCCGACGAAGCCACCGAGGGGAATGGCGCGGAGAGAATATTCAGTTTGAGGGCCTTGGTGACGGAGCAAGACGGGGCCAAACCCGATCGCAAATCGATTGACGTGGATATTTTGCAACCGAGCGGCGGCAAAGTGACCCAGTTCATGCACTGCAATCAGGAGGCCAAGGACGGCGATCGCTGCCAAAACGGACATAGTTTAATTTGTGGGGCTGACTGTACAAAAGACTTAGTGACCCATTGTGACATATCTTTACGCAGGGGGCGATCGGCAGCACCGGGAACGGCCCTGATTTCGCACCCCTTTTTAAAAAAAAATCCGTATTCAAAATCACTCTTTTTTAGATAAAAGTAACAATCGCTACATTTTTGGCTGATTTTTTTCTACACTAGGAGATGAAATGAATTCACCACAATCTCGGAGGATAGCAAGCCATGCTGAATGCGTATACCAAATTTAATCGCCGCACCCATGACGTAATCAGCCACAGTACAGCGTGGGACTGGATGACGGTGCTTTGTGCCAGCACGATTGTGGCTGTGTTAGTGGTTTTACCCCTAACCCAAGTTCGCCAAGCGGGAGTCACTCCCCACGAAGCCACCCTATGGCAAACAACCTTGAGTACGCGGGGGGGACGTTAGGTAGGCGGATGGCCGGCTTAACGTTGGGATAGTACCGGATTAAAGGCTAATGTGCGTTCTTCAGCGGTTGCAGGCACTGAAGACAAATTCCCTTGAACGGGGAAGAGTTGCACCGCACAGGCCTTGAGTTCTGGTTGTAATGAAGTGGGGCAGGCAGCGGCATGGGTGAGGATATTCGCTTCGGTATCATCGCCCCAGAGTGCGCCCCAATGCATCGGTGCAAAGACCGTACCGGGGGCGATCGCTTTCGTCACCTGCGCAGGGAAGCGACAGAAGCCTCGGCGCGATCGCACCTCTAACCAATCCCCATCATTCACCCCCAAGGTGCGAGCATCGCGGGGGTGAATTTCGAGGGTGGGGTGGGGGTGCATTTTGACGATTTTTTCAATGCGGCCGGTGCGAGATTGGGTATGCCAATGGCCGTAGAGTCGCCCCACGGTGAGGACAAAGGGATAGTCTGGGTCGGGGGGTTCGGCAAGGCCGCGTGAATGGAAGGCGGCAAACTGGGCGCGACCGTCGGGGGTGTTAAAACTGGCGTTGGTGTAGAGTTGAACACCGTGGGATTGGGGTTCGCTGTCTTGGGGGCAGGGCCATTGAATCGGGCCGAAGTCCTGGAGGCGATCGTGGCTGATCCCGGTCATGTCGCAGGGACGGCCAGCGGTGAGGCGGGTGAATTCTTGGTGCACCTCGGCGGCGGTGGTGGCGGTGAATTGCGCCTCAAACCCCAAACGCCGCCCCACTGCGGCGAAGATTTCCCAATCGGCGCGAGCCTCGCGGGGCGCGGGTCGGAAAGCGGGGCAGAGGGTGACGACGCGCTCGGAGTTGGTCATCGTGCCGGTTTTTTCGCTCCATTGGGCGGCGGGAAGGAGCAGGTGGGCGTAGGCGGCGGTTTCCGTGGGGTAGTAGGCATCTTGGCAGATGGTGAAGGGCGATCGCAACAAGGCCGCCTGCGTCCGTTTTAGATCCGGCATACTCACCGCCGGATTGGTTGCCACCACCCACAACAGCCCGACGTGATCCTGTTCTAATCCTTGGATCATCGCCCAAGCATCGCGGCCCGGCGTTGCGGCAATCTGACCGGCTGGCAACCCCCAGGCCTGTTCAAGTTCGGCCCGATGCTCCGGATTTTTCACACTGCGATAGCCCGGCAAAATATGCGCCAAACCGCCCGCTTCTCTGCCGCCCATGGCATTGGGTTGACCCGTGAGGGAAAAGGGGCCTGCGCCCGGTTTGCCAATATTGCCCGTCATCAGGTGCAAATTGATCAAGGTGCGCACCTTAGCCGTCCCTTCAGAGGATTGATTGAGGCCCATCGACCACAGGGACAGCACCCGCTCGGACTTTGACCACCATTGGGCCACTTTTTTCAAGTCACCGAGACTAATCCCGCAGGTTTCGGCCACCACTTCAGGGGGATAATGCTGGATCACCTCTGCGTAGGCCGGGAAATTGCGAGTACATTCATCAATGAAGAAGGTTTCGATCTTGCGGGACTTAAGAAGCAAGTAGGCGATGCCGTTAAACAGGGTGATATCTGTGCCGGGTTTGATGGCGAGGTGGATGTCGGCCTTCTCGGCGGTGGGGGTGCAACGCGGATCGACGACGACCATTTTGACGTGACGATTGCGCTTGTGGTACTTCGCGAGACGGTTGAAGGCGATCGGGTGACATTCGGCCATGTTCGCCCCGGCGATGAAGGCAAAGTCGGTGGTTTCGAGGTCGTCATAACAGCAGGGAGGGCCATCGGAGCCGAAGCTCTGGGTGTAGCCAGCGACGGCGGAGGACATACAGAGGCGGGAGTTGGCATCGAAATTATTGGTGCCGAGACAGCCCTTGAGGAGTTTTTGGGCGGTGTAGTAGTCTTCGGTTTGGAGTTGGCCGGAGCCATACATGCAAATGCCGTCGGGGCCAAGGGTGGCGCGGGTGGTTTGGATTTGCGCAACGATGCGATCGCAGGCCTCGTCCCAGGAAATGCGCTCAAAGGGTTGATCGAGGCGATCGCGCCCCATCGGATATTCGAGGCGATCGCACTCTAGGGATTCGGCAATGGTTGCCCCTTTAACGCACACATGACCAAGACTAGAGGGATGGGCGCGATCGCCTTTCACCCGCCAAATCGGAGTCCCCTGAGCATCACGTAGCGTCCCCCGACCAGGAATAGCGGGCGGGGTCACTTCTAAACCACAGCCCACACCACAATAGGGACAGAGAGTGCGATGGGTTTCAATCATAGTCAGTGCAACAGGTTAAAACTAGGGGTGTTAAAAACGATTGAAAATTACAGTTAAATGCTGAATAGCAACAATTGACAGAGCACCAAGGTCATTACGTCTGTCAATTGTTGCTGGAGTTCACGCCAAGACTTAGAGAATCCGAGCAGATTGATCTTCCGGTAACACCGAGGGATGACCATGGGCGGCCACCACTTCCGCTTCCCCTTCATGGAATTCTGCGAAAGAGCCTTGGGGTTCTTCCAAGATAAAGAAGCAGAGGAACGCCACCACCAAACTCGCCACCCCCAAGATTTGGAAGAAGATCACATTGGCTTGGTCAATGATCGCCGGGCTTGCTTCCGCCCCGCCCCCTAACCACACCGGCAACATACTCAAAATCGTTAAGTATGCCACCGCTCCCACGTTGCCATACGCCCCCACGTTACCCGCAATTTGCCCGGTCACGCGACGCTTAATCAGCGGCACGATCGCAAAGGTAGACCCTTCACCCGCTTGGACAAAGAAGGAGCAAGCCATGGTCATCACCACCGCTAGGATAATCATCGGCATTTGCGAGAGGCCGAGAGAGTCGCGCAGGGAAGGAATGCTACTCATCACCAGATAGCCAATCCCCATCCCGAAGGTCAGAATTGCCATGGTGTTTTTCCGACTGCCCAAGCGGTCAGAGATTAAACCACCACCGGGACGCGCCACCAAATTCACAAAGGCATAACTCGCACCGAGCAACCCCGCCAAGGCTTTATCCAGCCCAAAGGTGCCTTCAAAGAATGCCGGTAGCATGGAGACCACCGCTAATTCAGACCCGAAGTTGACAATGTAGGTGAGTTCGAGGATGGCCACTTGCTTGAACTTGTAGCGATCTTCGGGGGCATAGTGTTTGCGACCGGCGAGCAGGTCTTTGTTGACTTCCCAACAGTTATAGGATTGAAAGAGGTACAAACCAACTAGAGCGACCCAGGCAATCATCATGCCCGTGGGGGAGAGGAAGTTCACTTTTTGCAAGCGCCAAGCCAAGACCATTAGAATCCCGGTGAGGGGGGCATTCATGGCCATCAAGAGCCAGAAGTCTTTCACGGTGGTCACTTCGATGCCACGGGCACTTTCGGGGCGTTGGTAGACTTTACCGGGGGGGGTGTCGGTGACGTTGAAGAAGTAGAAACAGCCGTAGATGGCGGCAATGGTACCAGTGGCAGCGATCGCACCGCGCCAGTTCAACACTTGACCCGTGGCTAATTCAAAGGAACCGGGGAAGAAGCTCAACGCTCCCGCCACTAACACGAGACTTAACGCTGCAAACGCAGAGCCAAAGTTACCCCAGCCGCCATAGATCCCTTCCGCGAGACCAATTTCTTTCGGGGGGAACCATTCCGCCGTCATCCGAATCCCAATCACGAACCCTGCACCCACAATCCCCATCAACAACCGACCTAACACCAGTTGATTGAAATCCCCTGCGGTCGCAAAGAGCCAGCAGGGAATTGCCGCATACACTAATAAGGCTGAATAGGTTAATCGGGGGCCATATTTATCGAGGAGCATTCCGATAATGATTCGGGCCGGAACGGTTAACGCCACATTACACATTAGTAATGTGCCGACTTGCCCTTGGGCGAGGTCAAATTCTTCCTTAATGGTGGTCATTAAGGGAGCCATATTGAACCACACCACAAAGGAGAGGAAAAAGGCAAACCAGGTTAAATGTAAAACGCGATATCGATCCCGAAAAGACAGTATTTCTGTGAGCATTGCAATGATAAAAGTTAGGCGAAACAGTAACAAAAATAGAGAACGTCAACAAGAGGATTAATCTCCCTCATTCTGAATCAATGACTACATTCAAAATGGTTGTTGTTGATGTCCTTTAGCATCACACTGTTACTTGAGATGTTTCGTGTTTTTTGATACAAAAAAATAAATGAAATGCAATTAAATCATCACTTTTTATTTAAGATTGCATACCTTTTGAGTCGGTCTTAAGCGCAAAATTGCAGACAAAAAAAATCAGACCAGCGGACTGATTTTTATCGAATTCAGGAAAGGGTGATGGGGGTGATATTAGGGTGCGATCGCCATGGATCAAATGTTGTGGTTAACGTGATTTTGATCTGGCCGCTGTCGCTACCTCCTATGGGGCGGGTGCCTTAGGCGTTGCCCCCAATTTTTCGATCATGAGGGATTCTAAAACAGCAATTAAATCATCACAGGCGATCCCTTTTTGGACACAGGTGCCAAGCTGGGCATCTTTGCCCACGGTTCCCCCCATATAAATATCCACACCTTCAACGGTTTTGCCATCTTTGCGGACTTTGGTTCCCATCAGGCCAATATCAGCCACTTGGGGCTGACCGCAGGAGTTGGGGCAGCCTGTCCAATGGATGCGAATTCGGTGGGGAATATCGAGGCGTTGATCGAGGGTTTGGGCGATCGCAACGGCCCGTTGTTTGGTTTCCACGAGGGCGAAATTACAAAATTGTGCACCGGTACAAGAGACGAGCGATCGCGTTAACGGTGTCGGCTCCAGCCTAAAGCGTTCTAAGAGAGGTTCGGCTAAGAACATCGGCAGATTTTCATTGGCAATAAACGGCAAAATCACATTCTGTTCTACTGTCCAGCGAATTTCCCCATTGCCATACACCTCTGCTAGCCGCGCCAACTCAAACATGGCCGCCGCATCTAAACGCCCGACGGGAATATGGAGCCCCACGAAACTAAAACCCGGTTGCAGTTGCGGGTGAACGCCGAGATGATCCCGCTTGTCCCAATCAATTTCGTCTTTTGCTGCGGCTGGGGTTAAGGGGTGGCCGAGGTGGTCAGCGATCGCCGCCTGGAACCGCTCCATCCCCCACTCATCGATCAGCCACATTAGCCGTGCCTTCTGACGATTCGATCGCAACCCATAATCCCGGTACACCGTCAAAATGGCGCGGCAGATCCCCACCACCGCCGCCGCCGTCGGTGGAACCCAAGCATCTAAAGGAATCGCCGCTTCACACCGCCGTGCTGAGAAAAAGCCACCAACTAGCACATTAAAGCCCAGTTCACCCGCGTTGTACGCCGGCACAAACGCAATGTCGTTAATTTCAGCATGAACAGCATTATCCCGACCGCCTTCAATGGCAATGTTGAATTTACGCGGCAGGTTGGTAAATTCGGCATTCCCTTCGCCCTTGTTGGTGATCATGTCCTGCACCGCTTGGACAAGATCACGGGTATCGATCAATTCATCGCCATCAATACCTGCGACGGGAGAGCCAGTAATATTGCGCACATTGTCCATCCCCGACTGCACAGAGGTGAGGCCAACCGCTTTAAAACGACGAAAAATATCGGGAAAATCTTCAAAGCGCAGGCCCCGCAGTTGGAGGTTTTGACGGGTGGTGATGTCGGCACTGCCATCGTCTCCGTAGCGTTGCACCACTTCCGCCAAGACGTGCATTTGGTCAGCGGTAATGATGCCGTTGGGAATCCGCAGCCGCAACATGAATTTACCGGGGGTCACCGGTCGGTAAAAAATACCCAGCCACTTGAGACGATGTTCGAGGTCGCTCTTGTCGATGGCTTCCCAACCAAGGGCAGCAAATTGTTCAAGTTCATCTTTCACCGCCAATCCATCTTTGGCAGCTTTTAATTGTTCAAATCGGTTTAAGGAGGGTTGGCTAGTCATAGCGAGTGATTCAGATAGGTTCAGTGCTGGGCGGATGGTTGACTGACTTGATAGCCCTCACCCCCAACCTCCCAGAGGGCGAGGGGAGCCGATCCATTTTTCCAGTTTCCTATCCCCTAGGGAGAGGGCTAGGGTGAGGGCTTGCCGGGATCTGGCTAATTTTGTCAGTCAACCAGGCTGGGCGGATATGGGCTGGAGAAAGGCGATGGGATTGAGTCTAGAATTAGGTTCACCTTATGGAGAAAATCCTCGGAATTTTGTAGTATTGGGCACAACTTTTGTTTCTTTATGAGGATCGAATCTGAAAATGATGCGATTTGTGCATGAAAAAGGGAGAGGAAAACGAAAATTTCTTTTACACTGAAGACTCACCCCTGTGCTGTGCTCAGGGCCATGCTATGGGGAAGTTGCGATCCAGGCTTGTGGGCGGTTTGAACCTGGATGATGCGTGTTTTGATTGTCACTGGTGTTCTTAGGTTTTTATGTCTCATTCCCTTACTGCTGCGACTCAATGTGCCCAAGCGGGAAAGTGGTCGGCGGTGTGTCAGCATCTGCGTCAATGGTTGGCGATCGCACCCGTTTCGCCACCAGATGAAGAACGGCACGCCCTGGATTTGGCGTTGTTGGTGTTGGAATGGGGGGATTTTCAAGAGCGTTGGGAGGTGGCGAAGGTGTTGCCGCGTTTCGGTACGGGGGCGATCGCACCGCTCCTCGCGATCCTCTCCAATGGAGAACGAGAACTCGAAGAACGCTGGTTTACCGGACGCATTCTCGGCGAATTCCCAGAGCCGCAGGTGATTGATACCCTGATTGATCTGTTGCAAACCTGTGCTGATGAAGAATTGTGTACGGTGGTGGCTGGGGCCCTGGCTCAGATTGGCCAACCGGCGATCGCTGCCCTCACCCATAGCCTTGATCAACCCACTGCCCGCCCTATCGCCGTGCGCTCCCTCGCCCAAATTCACCACCAGGCAGTGATTGACCCCCTCCTCACCGTTACCCAAGATGCCGACCCAATCATCCGTAAAACAGCGATCGAGGCCCTGAGCGGCTTCCAAGATACACGCATTGGCCCAGTGTTACAGCAGGCCGTGCGCGATCCCGTGGCGGCGGTGCGGCGTGAGGCCTTGATGGGCTTGGGGTTGCGGGTGACTCAGATCGGGGAGCAGGCGGTGTTGGCGACGGTGTGCCCCTGTTTAGAAGATTGGCATTTGGAAGTCTGTCAACAGGCGGCGTTAACCTTGGGGCGTTTAGGCAGTCCGGCGGCGGTGGCAGCGATCGCCCGCGTCCTCGAACGCACCACCACCCCCGCCCCCCTGCAACAGGATTTAATCCGGGCGCTGGGCTGGACGGCCACCCCCGAAAGTTTAGCCGTCTTACAGGAGTTGCTGCCGCGTCTCTCGATTGGATTGGGGGTCGAAGCGATCCACATCGTCGGACGAATTGAGCGGGAGTCGCTCCGCCCGGCCGGTGCAACCCTGCTGCTCAACTACTACCGGCAGTACCACGATCGCAACCTGGACTATCGCCTCAAACAAGCCCTCACCCAAGCCTGGGGCCAACTGGGCGATCCGATTGCCATTGATGCCCTGGTGCAGTTGATGGGGGATGTGGATCATCGGGTGCGCCTCCATGCGATCGCGGCGTTGAAGCGGTTCGACTTACCCGCCTAAACCGGATACCCAGGACTTAAGGCGACCAAGACCGTTTTTTCCAGCCCCGGATTTCGGCAGGGGTGAGGCTTTGGCCGAATTTGAGGTATTCCGATTGAGCCGCGTCGAGAATGGCCTGCATCGTGACGGGGGCATCGGCTTGGGCGGCGAGAAAAGCCGCATTGAGAGCGATGGAGCGAATATTTCCCCCCGTAACGTTGAGTTGACTGAGAAGGTCAAAATCAAGCCCTTTTTGGGGCATTTGGGGCGGGAAAATCTGCTGCCAAATTTGGGCACGGGACTCGGCTTCGGGGAAGGGAAAGTTAATGATAAATCGCAGCCGCCGGGTGAAGGCATCGTCGAGATTGTCTTTGAGGTTGGTGGTGAGGATGGCGAGGCCGTGATAGGCTTCCATGCGCTGTAACAGATAGCTGACCTCCATGTTGGCGTGGCGATCGTGGCTGTCTTTGACTTGGGTGCGTTTGCCAAAGAGGGCATCGGCTTCGTCAAACAGCAGCACCACACCGCCCGCTTCGGCTGCGTCGAAAATTTGGCGGAGATTTTTCTCGGTTTCGCCGATGTATTTACTGGTGACCGCACTGAGATCGATGCGGTAGAGGTCGAGGTTGAGTTCGCGGGCGATCACTTCGGCGGCCATGGTTTTCCCCGTCCCACTAGGGCCCGCAAACAGGGCGGTAATCCCTAGGCCGCGGCGGCCTTTACTGGCGAATCCCCAGGTTTCATAAACGGTGTGGCGTTGGTTGACTTGCTCGACGGTGGCTTTGAGGAGGGCTTTTTCGCGATCGCCTAAGATCAAATCATCCCAGGTGGCGATCGCATCAATGCGTTGGGCGAGGTGGTCGAGGCGGGGGCGGGCTTGGTGGCGGCAAAATGTCCAGAGGGTTTGTTTAAACACCGCCGGATCGGGGTCAACCTCTACCAGACTGGCGGTTTGGATCGTGCGGGGGGAAAGGGTGAAATGGGCAATGATGTCATTGAGGGCGGCGTGGTGGGTTTCGTCGAGCAGGCCGAGGGCGGTGTGCCACAGTTGCCACTGTTCGGGGTGGGTGAGAGGTGGAATATTGAAAACGGCGATCGCCCCTTGAGACAGTTCAATCCGCTCCGCCGTAGAGAGCAGCAGGGGAGCATTGAGGCGATGGGCAAACCGTTGCAGGACCGTGGTTTGTTCGCTCCCTAGCCCCGCGTCTAGATCACAGACCAGTAAACTCCCCGTCAAGATCACAAAGCGTTGCCAGCACAGAATGAGGGAGGTTAACGCCGGGGCAGCGGTGGGCAGATCCGCCAAGGCGATCCGATAGAGGGGGGCGTGACTGGCGTGGCTGACGGCGATCGCGATCGCTTGGCGTTGTTCCGGATTCGCCCCGCACAGTTGCACGATCGGGCTAGATTGCGCCGCCGTCAACATCGCTGCGATCGGCTCAACGAGGGCCGCATGGGAGGACGACAGGGGGGATTGCTGCGAGGATAGTGGCTCAATCACCCCAGCTAACAGCCCATCGACGTAGGGTTCACCCAGGAGATAGTGCAAAATGCTTTCATCAATTTGCAGCCGGGCATGGGTGATGTCGTCATCGGTGGAGTTGTGCAACAAGTTCCAACGGCGCAGGGGCGCGTGGGGGGTGAGGGCTTGCCAATGGCTATGGGGAAACAGTTGCAAGGCAAGCTGAAAGGTGGGATAGGTGCATTGGGGCTGTTGGTGGGCGATCGCACAGAGATCCCGAAACTCCGGATGCACGGCCCGCCCCGCACAAAACACGATTAAATCTCGCTCAAAAGTAGACAAGCCAAAGCGTTGACAGAGTTCGAGCAACGCCGGAGGGTGGGACATCTGAGCCGCGATCGCCTCCATCCCTGCCTCGTCCGGGGGCGGCGGCATCTCTGCGGTGCGATCCTGACTCTGGGCAATGGTGCGATCGAGCCACGTCTGGATTACGGCGATCGCTTCCACTAAATAGTCGTAATTGTCTTGATACCAAGTCGGGTCAGATTGGGAGGGGTGCGATCGCTCAAAACCCATAACATCAAAGTATCCTCGCGTTTCTTAACTCCCCAGCGTAGTACAGTTTCCGGCCCGAATCACCCGCCCAACCCCCAAAACTCGACTAAAGTCGAATAACTTAGATCAACTCGTTCCCCTAAGCTAAGAACTAGAATTACGATCAGCCACACCCTAAATCTATCCCCATCTTGTCCCACAACAAGGATGGAAAATTCTCACACCCTAAAATCACTGGAGGCCTGTCGCTATGCGTTCTCACTCCCAGAAAAAGCCCCAACAATCAACAACGCCCCCACCCCAGTCCCATCAATTTGCTCCGCCCACTGTCATTCAAGCCAAAGCCGACCCCGAAACGGCGGAACTCCCCCAGTGGAACCCCGGCCAACGCGCCACCCTCCCCAACCTCGGCCAAAACCCAGTACAAACTCCCGTACAAGCCAAACTCACTATCGGCCAACCGGGCGATCGCTACGAACAAGAAGCCGATCGCGTCGCCTCTGACATTGTCCAAAACCTGAATGCCCCCTCTGCTGATCACTCTGTGCAGCGCGTAGACATCGAAGACAACGAACTCCAAATGAAACCGCAGTCACAGCAAACCACCCCAATGATTCAACAGTCAGCCCAAGTGCCAACCATTCAAGCTGCACGCGGAAAAACAGGAAGAGTAATGTCAGATATTGCATTTGGTCTCGGTTTGCCAGTTCTTGGCGCACTTGGTGCAGAATATGCAGCCAGGAATGTCTTTGGCTTTGAAAAAACGCGAACAGATGTAGAAAAGCAAATCGATGACGAGGGGAACCTCACTCAAGACGACTGGGTTCGTCCTGATGCCAAAGATGATCGTAACTATGATGCAAAAAAAATTGAAATCAAGGTAGACAAAAAGTATGCTTTACGGGGTTTTCGATATGATCCCAAAATAGAGCGGAATGGCAAGGCTGTTATCCTACTCTCTGGGAGTGGAGGGCCTAACGAGAAACAGTTAGAACCCGTTGCGAATACCTATTGTGAAGGCGGAACAACAGTCTATGGCATTGATTATCGAGGGTTTGGGGAAAGTGTGGATTTGAATAAAAAAGGTGAGGAAAGCACTCCCTTTTTGTCGGAGGCAGGGGTTTATAAAGATGCGCGTCGCATCTATGAGTATGTTAATGATGCTGGATTTGTGCCGGGTAACATTGTGCTGCACGGATTTTCATTGGGAGGTGCTGTAGCCTCAAACCTTGCCAAATCTTTGGCGAAAGAAAATATTACGCTCGGAGGTTTAGTTCTCCATAGTTCGATCGATACAGCCTATCGTCAAGGAACGATGGGCAAGCCGCTTCTAGGGATTATTCCAGGATTAGGTGCGAAAGGAAGTGCTGGTAATTTCGATACGATAGAAAACTTAAAAAAACTGGCTAAACGAGATGCTGATCTCCCCATTCATTTTATGAGCGGAACTGAAGCAAAAGGTGATCAATTAGATCTCGACAAAACCAAACTACAGAATGTCAAAAAAAGTAAGTTTACTAATGTATCTAGTTATTCTCGAGCAGGAGACCATCTTGAAACAGATCAACATGTTGGTGGACTTTATCAAAAAGACTACTTGAATAAGTTGGTGACTCTGGGACGAGGCCGCCAGGACAACGATAAAGATCACACAAAATGGTAAGTAAGGGTTGAATAATTTCCCATTCTGCGTCGCTCGCATCGCTGGGGCATCCTTGTCCAGGCATGTTTTTCTCTTGCATTCTTTACCCCCTTTTTCCATCTTTTGAGGCTTTCACTCCCCTCTTTTTTATCTTTTCCTCACAGATCTCTCTAGACAAATGTCCATAGCTCAGATCGGGACGTTTCCACTAAACTAGAATGAGAAGACTGGATAAAACGAATCGATATCATCACTCAATGTCTCTTGAAGAGGGTGATACTAAAATTTTCGATCACTACTAAACTTCGATTACGACTCAACATTGGAGGCCTGTCAATATGCGCTCTCATTTTTCAAAACGGCCTCAACAATCCAAAACAACCCCGCTCCAGGCGAACCCATTCGCTCCGTCCCCCATTCTTCAGGCCAAAGCCGACCCCGCAACAGCGGAACTTCCCCAGTGGAACCCCGGCCAACACGCCACCCTCCCCAACCTCGGCCAAACTCTCAGCGGAACACCCGTACAAACCAAGCTTACCCTCGGCCAACCCCACGACTACTACGAACAAGACAGCGATCGCCTCATCTCCCAAATCGTCCCCACCCTTCAACAATCCCCCGATCCCCTCCCAACCGATACGCCACAGCGCGAAAACAATCAGTTAACCCATGGGGTGCAGCAAAGTGGAAGCTCTGTGCAACGCGCTCCCACACAGTTATCCTCACGTTCATCTACCTTGCCCGACGCATTTGTGCAGAGAAGCCAATGGAAGCAAGAATCCCCTGGACGTTGGGTAAAAACGAAAGCGAAAAAAGATGGGACAGAAGAATCAGAGCCAGAGGTTCCCTATGGACCGTTAACCAAAGAAGACACCTTGAAATCCTACAAAAATGACTCATTAGTCACCAAAGAATTTGTAACTGAAGATCATAAAGAAGCCATCAGCCTATATTGCAAAAAATACAATGTAATTCTCTCAACACGAGACACAGGTAGTCTCTCCCTCGACAGAGTCAAAGAGGGTGCAAAACCAAAACCCCATACAATCCTAGAGAAGTCAATCAAGAAAAGTTCACTGGAAAAATACCATCCAGAAGCTGCCGAAGCACTCCGCAATGGATCAGCAATTTTACCCGACATTGATGGTGTAAATCTCAGTGAATTGAAAGGATTTGTTGGCCATTGGAAAGATGGAACTGGGCAGCTTTTGGGGGTGAGAGTGGACAAAAAGGATGTGTTGACTGAAAAAGAGTTAGCTCGCAAAGTAGATAACGATGATCCCCATGCTCAGGGGTTGAGAGTCATTCAACCCTTTGTAGAGGGGAAAGATACAAACTCGCCCTATATTCCCATGAAGAATTTTGCCGCGTTTTGCCAAGCACTCCCGAATCATAGATGGAAACAGTTTTTATATACAGGAGATTACGATCTTCACGAGATTTATAAACACAATAAAACTCTCATGGAAGGGTCAAGAGAAAAAGCGAGACTGCTGACCGGTATTAATCAATACATTGCCCATGGACAAAAGAAAAAAGAGGCTAACGGTGCGCCAAAAATGCCCCTGCGAGAGGGCACAATTCATGTCGAAAAAGCCTCTGCTAAAATTGGGGATAATAATCGAGAGGTTTCCGCAGATACGTTGCATGGTGGTTCTCCCTACGCGATGATTCAGCATGGGGATCAGATGGGTTACATCACCAATCAGGTGCATGAAGGTCGTCTCCGCGATGAAACCAAAAATCTCAAAGCACAAATGGTGGGGGCTGTGGCGCAGGAAAGTCCTGATGCTCTGGCTTGGTGTGTCCGAGGGGAATGGTATGTGACGAAAAATCCTGAAGAGCACGGCCATTTCCGCACCTTGATTAATGTGACGGCTAGTTCTGGCTGGTCACAAAAAAGTCAAAAGGCCATGCGAGACGGAAGTAGTCGGACGAGTGAATTACGATCCAATCATCCGTCTTCTAAGACGCTACGTTCTGAAGAGGAGCAGCGTCAGCAATGGCAATGGGAACGGGAGAAAAGCCAACGCCGGAAGGCTTTGGGCTGGGATGGCTTGGAGAAGAATCGCGAGAAGCAACGCTGGAGTAGTGCTGAGGTGAATGAAAAAAATAAACAGCCCTATCTGTATTAAATTAAGAGTTTTAGGGTGGGGTTTTAGTCATCTAAGTTTGAAGTTTTTGCACCGCTGACGCGTATGATTTCAATGGTGTTGAGGTTGTTTTCGTCATGATTTTTGAGAAATGATTCTGCGATCGCTCCATCCACCACCCCATGCTGCTGCTTGGCCAAATGATCATCCATCAACGTTGAAACCTAGACAAATGTCTATTGCTCCAATCGGAACGTTTTCACTAAACTAGAATGAGAAGACTGGATCAAATAAATTGCCTCATCACCTCACATGTCTTGAAG
Organism: Spirulina major PCC 6313; assembly: GCF_001890765.1. Taxonomy (NCBI): domain Bacteria; kingdom Bacillati; phylum Cyanobacteriota; class Cyanophyceae; order Spirulinales; family Spirulinaceae; genus Spirulina; species Spirulina major. The sequence goes on from NZ_KV878783.1 coordinate 4,302,877, forward strand.
AGGGTGATACTCAAATTTTCGCTCACTACCTAAACATTGGAGGCCTGTCGATATGCGCTCTCACTTCCAGAAAAAGCCCCAAACATCGACAACGCTCCCACCCCAAACCAATCAATTTGCCCCACCCATCATTGTTCAGGCGAAAGCCGACCCCGAAACGGCAGAACTTCCCCAGTGGAACCCCGGCCAACGCAAAACCCTCCCCAATCTTGGCCAAAACCCCGTACAAACTCCCGTACAAGCCAAACTCACTATCGGCCAACCGGGCGATCGCTACGAACAAGAAGCCGATCACGTCGCTTCCCAAGTCGTCCACAACTTGAATGCCCCCTCTGCCGATCAATCTGTGCAGCGCAAAGACATCAAAGACGACGAACTCCAGATGAAGCCGCAGCTACAGCGGGCAGTCCCCACCGGAGCCGCTGACCCAGAACTTGAGCAGGGCATCAACCGCGCGAAAGGTGGCGGCCAATCCTTAGATCCGACGCTGCAAACCAAGATGGGCCAAGCCATGGGCGCAGATTTCAGCGGCGTTAAAATCCACACCGATGCCCAATCGGATCAACTCAATCAATCCATCCAAGCCAAAGCCTTCACCACCGGCCAAGACGTGTTCTTCCGCCAAGGGGAATATCAACCCACCAACCCCAGTGGTCAACACCTCATCGCCCATGAGTTGACCCACGTGGTGCAACAGAATGGCGGGGCAGTACAGCGATCGCCCATACAACAGCCAATCATTCAAAGAGTCATTGGTGTTACACCAGAAGAATTAGCCCAACAACAAGCAAGACTGAGAAAACGACAACCAGAACAAGCACCGGCAAACCCAAATCAGGGGCCAAGCCGGGCAGATATGCCACGCAGATCTATAGAGGTTGTGAGAGGGATTAATCCAATTGATCCATCAAAAAGAAATGCAGGGATTAATCCAATTGATCCATCAAAAAGAAATGCTAGGCACTTGCTGCCAGAGCAGCAAGAACAACTACAAAAAGATTTAGCTTCTAGACCTAATATTCTCAAGTTCAATTTCGCTGGTTCTGGGGAACCGGCATGGAAAACCCATCGGAAACCCGAAAACCCAAACAAAAAACAGATGGATCCTACAAGGCATAAACATGATGGACTAAAATACGGAAAAGAGAAAAAAGCTCAAGACTCGGTCAAAAAAGTAGTTGAATATGCTGGACCTCTTGGGAAAATTTTAGGACTAGGAGCGGGAGCTGCGGATAGAGGTAAGAACAGCACAGCAAAAAATTTAGATGATGCTAAGGACGAATTCACAAATTTTATGGTGGCATATTGGGAACTCAAAACTAAGTATCCCGATATTCCAAAGGTACAAATAAACATAAAAGGGTTTAGTCGTGGTTCAGCAACAGCAACAACATTCGCAACTTGGATCAAAAACGCAAGCCCCTACAGTGACGATGTAGATGTTAATCTAGTCGTCCTAGATGCTGTCCATGGAACTGGCCCGACTCAAAGGTTTGGGCAAGGCAAGATGACACCTGAGCAAGATGTATCAGATGTATATGACGAAAATAAACCAGACAATACAGGGACAACTTATCTGATGCCTGTTAAGTCTGGCTACCCCGGTGATGCCTTTAAGGTACAGCATCTAACGGGATATCAACGCCTGATTATTGCCTATGGACCCAATGCCATCCATTCATTTGGCCACGGAGAGTCTCAGGAGAACAGGTTGAAATGGAATAATGAACCCGTTAAGGGAATGAAGTTATCGACACTACCGAAAGGGTTGTTTGTGGTGGAGGCAGATGATCTGAATATTAAGCAGGTCACGTCTATGGACGAATGGGAAACGAAGTATCAGGATCAAGTTCTGGGGAAGGCGAATAAAAAGGAAGGAAGGGACGTTGTAATTCGTGAAGCAGTCGCAAAATTTCTTCGCTAAAAAATAGTGCGATCAATCAATTAACTTCTGTGGCTTCGGGGGGGCGATCGCAGTGGATCTTCTTACCCCCCGTCAAGAGTGAAACCCTGAATGGATGGGGTTAGACCCAAGCTCGGATTTTGGATTAGTCGTCGAAGATGTAGATTTCTTCACCGTTGGCACGGATGATTTTGAAGGCGTTGAGTTCGTTTTCATCGTCCTCGAATTGGCCGAGGACGGTGACGGTTTCGCCGAGGCTGATTTGGGCGCGGCGGAGGGGGCGAGATTCGGCTTCGACCATGATTTGACCGGTGCCATCATCGAGGATAAATTCATCGCCGTAGAGGTGAACGATTTTGCCGGAGACGGTGGTGCTGCGGGTGGTTTGCAGGTCGCGGATGGTGGATTGGGCGATCGCAGTTGGGTTTCCTTCTGAGAAGACCAGGGCACTGGAGAGGGCGATCGCACCGAGACCGAGGGTGTTGAAAGAGTTGATGTTCATAACAAAAAATGGAGTGATTGGTTTGCTGATGTGTTCAGCATGACAGGCAAATATCACACCAATATTTCAGGATTCATAATCCGGGGCAAGGGGAACACGAATCGTAAAGCAAGTGCCCTGTCCGGGGTGGCTGCGAACGGTGATTTTGCCCTGGTGGGCGGTGATAATTTGCTCAGTAATGGCCAAGCCGAGGCCAAATCCTTCAGCCGATCGCGCCTGATCAACGCGATAGAACCGTTTAAAAATGGCGGCTTGGTCGGCGGGGGTCATGCCGATGCCGGTGTCGGTGACGGTGATGATCGCCCAGCGGGTCTGTTGGCTGAGGGCGAGGGTAATGGTGCCGCCGGGGTCGGTGTAGCGACAGGCGTTGCTGAGGAGGTTGGCGATCGCCTGTCGCCATAGATCCGGTTCAACCCAGAGCCAGACGGGATCGGCGGGGAATTGGGTCTGGAGGGTTAAGGGTTTGGCGGCGATCGCTTCTTGGTGGGCGGCGATGACGGCAGCGAGGAGGGTTGCTCCGTTGACCCGCTGCCGTTGGTGGGCGGGGAGTTCGCCGCTTTGCCGGGCGAGGAAAAGGAGTTGGCTAACGAGGCTGCCCATGGTGGTGGCGATCGCGGCGATGGTTTCGAGGCGCATCGTTTGTTCCTGGGGGTCAATCGGCTCCATGAGGGCAACTTGGGCATGGTTGATGATCCCGGCGAGGGGGTTACGCAGTTCGTGGGATGCGTCGGCGGTGAATTGCTGGAGGTTTTGGTAAGAGACGCGAATCGGTTGCATGGCGATGCCGCCTAAAATCCAGCCGACGCTAGCGATCGCCCCTAGGGTAATCGGCACACCGATCGCTAAAAACCAGCGCAGTTTTTGCAGTTGGGTTTCGATGGGGTGGAGGGAAGTCGCGATCTGGAGATAACCGATCAGGATTTGATTTTGGTAGACGGGAAGGGTTAATTGACGGAGGCGATCGCCCCGTCCCCCCGTCGGAGTCTGTGCCGCTCCACGGGTGATTAACCCCGGTTGATCCATGAGGCGAGGCGGGGGAATGGGACCGAAAAATTGCACCAGGGTTTTGCTTGTTGTATACCACCGTGCAAAGTGGAGTTCTGTGTTTAAAAAGCGTGAATCGTCGCCCAGTAGCGGCATATCTTCGAGGTCAATGTACTGCTGACCTTGATAATGGGTCACTTCCACACCGCCGATCATCACTTGGCTGGTGCTGTAGAGGGCGCGGTCGAGGGTATCAATGCGATCGCGCACCTCACGCCCATAGACCAACCCGGCAAAGGTGACTAAGATCAGCCCCATCGACAGCGTGAAGGAGCGAGCCAGGCGGCGGCGACTGTGGTTAAACATCATCCGTGGGGTTCACGAGTCGATACCCCATGCCATAGACCGTTTGTAGCCAGGAGTCTGCGCCGAGGCTTTGGAGGCGTTGGCGGAGGCGATAGATCAGGGTGGCGATCGCATGGCTGTCCGGCTCATGATCCCACTCCCAGAGGGCCTGCTCAAGTTGGGTATGGGTCAGCACTTGGCGGGGGTGGCGCAGGAGATAGTCCATCAGTTGAAATTCGCGCCCGGAGAGTTGGACGGTGTGGTCTTGATAGGTCAAGATCAGGGTATCGCAATCGAGGCGCAGATCATCAAGGGCGAGGCTGTCCCCTTGCCAGAGGGGCGATCGCCGTCCCAAGGCCCGCACCCGTGCCAATAATTCCAGCACATTCACTGGCTTAATCAGATAGTCATCCGCCCCCGCATCGAGACCCGTAATCCGGTCTGCGATCGCATCTTTCGCCGTCAAAAATAAAACCGGAGCACCCTTACCCCCTTGGCGATACCGCTGGCACAACTCCACCCCGCTGATCTGCGGTAACATCCAGTCTAAAATCAGCAAATCATAGTCCCGGTCTGCAAGTAATGAGGCAGCGATCGCCCCATCTCCCACCGCATCAACACTATGCCCCGCCTTCGTCAACGCCCGTTGCAGGGGTTCTAATTGCATCGGATCATCTTCCACCAATAAGACCTTCATGGCTTGCGTTGCTCCCGTTGAGCATTAACTCTTCACTATCATGATCCCATGACTCGAAAAAGACGCACGATCTTCGCCCCGCTCCTGTCCCAAGGAGGACGCTGGGGGCTTGAATTTTGGTTACCGCTGCCACTGATTGCCCTGGGCATCTGGGGCGGTGCAGGGTGGCTCGATGGCCGCGTGCTCAGCCAGCCCCGTACCATTCCAGACGACACCATCCCCATTCGTCAGGGTGAAACCTACTTAACCATGACCCTCACCGTCACTTCCATTGATGCGGAGATTGATGAGCAGTCGGGCAGTACCAGCGTCGTGGTGCAAACGGTGGGGAGTAGTTTACAAGCACTAGAGTTTGAATATCCGTTTGTGGACTTTGCGGAGGTGGAACGAGCGATCGCCACCGATCTCGACCTGCCCGTCACCACCATTCAAACCCTCGTCCGCTATCGCCTCGATTAACCGATCAGAAGTTTGCTTCCGTCGGGGCTTTGTTAGGGTCGCGGCTAATTTTCTTACCCTTGCCACCCGTCATCAGCGAAACCCCCACAAACGCCGCTAAACCCACCAAGGGACTAATCAACGTCGGGAAACCATCAAAATCTGGGGTGAAGATCGGGTTTGGAATATAAAGCAGGGTGTTGTCGCTGCCGAACATCGTCGGCATCAAGACAAAAAACGCCAAGCGGGTGATTGTGCCGAGGATGATGCAGGCTAACGCGCCGTATTCATTGGCTTTGGGCCAAAATAACCCCCCAGCCAAGGGAATTAATAACCCCGCAAACCCCAGGTCAAACGCCAGGAGGAGCAGAATCCCGGTTTGGGGCACGAGCACCGCGAAAATCACGCCCAAGGCGGTGATCACTACCGCCATCATCCGCGTGATCGCCAGGAGGCGATCGCCCGCTGCATTGTGGTCATCGTGGCGAATCCCAATGATATTATGGGCAATCACCGACGACGTGCCCAGAATCGCCCCATCCGCCGTTGACAGCGAAGCCGACATAATCGCCGTAATCACCAACAGCCCCAGGGCCGGCGGCACAACCCCCGACAGCAGGTTAAACAGCAACGGTTGATCCGCATTACGCGCCACATCAGCAGCCTCTAAAATAGTCGGAGCCGCCAGCGCCAACATCGAAAACGGCACACCGATCAACACCGTACCCGCCGACCCAATTAAACAAGCCCTCTGGGCCGTTTCCGGACTATCGGCCGCAAAAACCCGCGCCATAAAATCAATCGCGACAATATCCCCCAAACCCAGAGCCAGCAGTGTTGCCCAGTTAATCGCAGCCCCAAAGCTGGGGTCTGTTAACTGTTCGAGGTCAAAGGGCCCCATGCCTTCGGGAACCGTGAAACCATAATTAATCGCCACAAACCCGATCAATCCAACCGTCCCAATCAATGCAATGCCCACTTGAATCGCATCGGTATAGGCCACCGCAAACAGGCCACCACTGGCGGTGTAAATTAACACCACCAACGCGATGAGAATCACCCCCGCCACATAGCTGGTTCCCAGAAACGACTGAAATAAAAATCCCCCCGCCACTAAGTTTCCTGCTAAGAGAAAGGCAAAACTAAGCACCATAATGATCGAGGCGATCCATTCCGTGAGGCGGTTATATTTCACCCGATAAAAATCCGGCAAGGTAATTAACCCCATGCGGTTCATCGGCTTCGCAAAAAACAGCCCCGTTAAGAATAAACAGAGGGCTAATCCTAAGGGTAACGAAGCCCCCGCCCAAAAACCGAATTCTCCCGCGAGATCGGTGTTTCCTAAGGTGGCGTTAGAGTCTACAGATTGGGCCATTAAAGTTGCGGCGGCGAGGGGCAAAATCAACCCACGACCCGCGACTAAGTAGTTCACACTATCACCTTTGATCTGTTTCGCGGCCCAAAGTCCAATGGCTAAGGTCAGGACAAGAAATGCAATAATTCCCCAAAAGAAAATCTGATTTGGCATAATAAAGTTCTCTCAATGTTGATGTGTCATTGTGATTTTCCCTCGATCGCTTTCCCTTTCAACATCTACACCAGACTTCAGGTGAGAGCAGACCCAATCAATTAATGGGTAAGCAGTGGAGAAGACACCATGCCCTGTACTTGCGATCGCACCCAATCGAACCATAAATCGAGGCCCTCGCCTGTCTTCGCTGATACCGGAATAATCGCAGCATTAGAATTCATCTGACGCACATTAGCCACGAGCATTTCCAGATCTAGATCCAGATAGGGTGCGAGATCCATTTTGGTCACCAAAAGACAATCCGCCTCCTGGAACATTAAGGGATATTTCAAGGGCTTATCTTCCCCTTCGGTCACACTTAGAAGTGCAACTTTAGCGTGTTCTCCCACTTCAAACTCCGCCGGACAGACGAGATTCCCCACATTTTCCACAAAGACGAGATCAAAGGTTGTGGGATCATAGTCATGGGAAAGTTGATGCAGCCCCCCGGCGACCATTTTGGAATCCAAATGACAGGCGCGACCGGTATTAATCGCAATCACCGGCACATCGTATTGACGGAGGCGATCGGCATCTAATTCCGTGGTCATATCCCCTTCAATTACCGCCATTTTTAACTCAGCATTCAGGGTCGCCAGGGTGCGTTCAAGGAGTTCCGTTTTACCTGCGCCAGGACTACTCATTAAATTCAGACAATGAATTCCCCAGCGATCGAAATGGTCGCGATTGTGATCCGCTCCGGCTTGGTTGGCATGGAGCAAATTTAATTCCAGGGCAGCGTCGAAGGTTTGGTGCATGGGAATACCTCACAATAGGGAATGATGGGGACAGATTTAAACAAGTGTTAGGGGGATCATCGTTGACCCGATTTAGCAGGACGTGGGGGATGCGATCGCATCTTCTTCGTGATATGAATATTCAATCCGATCAATTTTTAACTCACGCCCAGAGCGAATCTCCTCCATCGGAGCGTGACAGGTCGGACAGGCATATTGCAGCCCCATTTGAGGCGCATACTCTGCCTGACAGGAATGGCAAAACGCAATCAATGGCATTTCTTGAATCATCAAGCGCACCCCCTCCAAAAACGTGCCTTGGGTCTGAGCCGTAAAGGCAAACTCTAAACTGGCCGGTTCCACACAGGTGAACTGTCCCACGATTAAATGAATCGCTTCAATATTGGGCGTACCATGCTGATGTTCAAACCAATCCCGGACGGTCATAATCAATGCCTTAGTCATGTCTGTTTCGTGCATAAAAATTGCCTCTAAAAACGTCACATTGAATCCGTAATTAAACAATGATTAGGTTGAGTTTTGACCCGTGCAAACCATGCTTGAATTGCCGTAAAGGGTGACAAATCAAATCCCCCTTCATCCGCCACATGGGTATAGGCATAGAGCGCAATATCAGCAATGGAATAGGACTCATTGACAAAAAATGTATGGGTTTTTAAATGGTCTTCCATCACCTGGAGGGCGGCATACCCTAAGGGGCGTTTTTGGTCGAGTTGTTCCCGAAATTTTTCGCCTTGATTGAGGCTGTGGAGCCAATAACGGGAGGTGGCGATATGGGGTTCATGGCTGTATTGCTCAAAGAATAACCAGCGCATCACCTGAGCTTGATCCCAAGGATCATCGGGAAAAAAGGCGGTGTTTTGACTGAGATAATACAGGATGGCATTGGATTCGGCGAGGTATTGACCCGGCGACACTTCGAGGACGGGAATGCGCCCATTGGCATTAATCGCTAAAAAGTCAGGGGTGCGAGTTTCTCCGGCAATAATATTTTTTTCAATGTGCTCGAAGGGAATCTCTAATTGACGCAATAAGAGCCGCACTTTATAGCCATTCCCTGAGGGTAAAAAATCGTAAAGTCGATACATTTTGAGGATGCTCCGGTATCACCATAAAACAGGTCAGGGCTGGCGCGATCACCAACCCTAACCGTGGGGTTAACGCCAGGGTTGATCCACCACTTGGGCTTCGGGGTGGATGTAACTAGGGGTTGCTTTGCGGGGGAGTTGTTCGGAGACGACGAGATGGGCGAGGGTGTCGCAAATTACCCGTGTTGCCATTAAGGCGGTCATGTCGCTGACATCGTAGGGCGGTGAAACTTCGACAATTTCCATGCCGCATACGTTGGTTTCCCGAATAATTCGTTTCAGTAGATAGAGGGCTTCACGGGGTAATAAACCGCCGGGTTCGGGCCAGCCGGTGCCGGGGACAAAGCCCGCATCAATGCAGTCAATATCGAAGCTAATCCAGACGCAATCGGTGCCGTCGGTGGCGCGGGCGATCGCAAAATCCGCCGCCGCATCTAACCCCATTTCGGTAATGTCCGTGACGGTGAGAATATTCGTTTCCCGTTCGCGGCACACCTTCACCCCTTGACGCGGCACTTGCCAACCCCCAATCCCCAACTGCACGAGGTTTTTCGCGGGGGCATTGGCGATATTTGTGGCGTGGAACCACGGACAGGTGTGCATCCGTTCATCGAGGTCGGTTTCTTGGGTATCCACATGGCGATCGAAGTGAATAATGCCTACTTTTTGATCGCCTAGATGCTGACAAATGCCGCGCACCGTGGGAAATCCGATCGAATGATCGCCCCCTAAAATCATCGGAAATGCCCCGGAACTAAAGACATGGGCGACCCCTTTAGAAATCTGATCAAAGGACTTTTCATTATTCGCAGGAATCGTGAAAATATCCCCTACATCACAGAGGGTAATTTGTTCACGCAAATCCACACCAAATTCAAAGTTGTAGGGGGTGTAGAGGGCGGAAATGCGGCGAATGCCTTGGGGGCCGAAGCGTGTGCCGGGGCGGTAGGTGGTGCCGGAATCGTGGGGCACACCGATGATCGCCACGTCATAATTGCCCACTTGGCGCACGTCTTCAAGATAGGGGGCCTTCATGAAGGTGTTAATCCCGGCATAGTGGGGCAGTTCACCCCGCGAGAAGGTGGGAATGGTGCGGTCTTGGATGCTGGCGGCGGCTTCTAGGCCGAATTCTAAGCCCTGATTCACTTCCTGTTGCCAGCCGGTGAGGGGGAGGTGTTGTTCCATCCCTAGGGCGCGTTGGGCTTCGCTTTGGCCGTTGGGGGGTTGAAAGGCTGAGTCTGTCATTGATTTACTCCGATGTAGGGATGCGCTGCAAAATAATTAGCCCGGAAGAATTCACCATTCAAGGGGTCTGAATGATGTTGTTCTCCCGGGCTTTTATCCCGCCGTGGGGTTATCGACATTTGTTAAGGGTGGATAACCTGTCTCTCTTGGTCCAGTCGTTTTATTTGTTGAGGATAAAACCGGAACCCTAGAGACCTATTGAATTGTTGCCCCGTAGTGTATGGTGCTCCTCAGGAACTGCACCGTATCAATGGCTACGAAACTGCGATCGCGCCATAACTTTTCATCTTCATCAACTGCCGAGATCATGGGGGATCATGAATTTTTCTCTCAAAAAGACGAGATGCCCTCGACCCCTGTGAGATCATGGAGAGAAGAGTTGAAGCAGTCTGCGTTTGATCCCTCTCTCCGTCAGGGCAGCGAGCTAGAAGCTCGCACTACAGAGGATTCCAGCAATGGTAGTGTGAGCCTCTGGCTCACTTAGTACTCGATCCAGACTCGTAACTTGATTGATGGATAAGCAGTAGCCCATTCTTTTGGAGGATGCTATGGATACACAAGCACAGGCGATCGCCCTTACGGACACCACTCCGACCCCAATTCAACGTATTTTGGTGGCGTTAGACCTCGATCCCAAACACCAAAGCCCGCAGGTGTTGGCCCAAGCGGTGCAGATGGCAAAATTGCACAATAGTAAATTGATGCTCTGCCATGGCATGAGTGACCCGTTACCGCCTGCGTCCAATGTGTTTGCCAGTGGCAGCCTGGGGATGTATGGCAGTTCCTATTCGCCGGAATTATTTGAACAGTCCCAAGCGGCGGTGCGGGCGGAGCGCGATCGCTTAATTAATGAACTGACGGCGATCGCCACGGCCATCCAAGACCAGGGCGTGAGCACTGAAGTGAGCGTCAAAGAAGGGGAACCGAGCCACTATATTTGCAAACTAGCGCAGGATTGGGCTGCGGATCTCGTCGTGGTGGGCCGTCGTGGCCGGACAGGACTTGCAGAAATCGTGATGGGCAGTGTGAGCAATTATGTGGTTCACCATGCGCCCTGTGCGGTGTTGGTGGTGCAGTAGTCATTGCGGCGGCGGGTAGCTCCAGGGTTGCAGGGGGATCAACGGCGCAGGCTGGCGGGGTGATGCCCTGTCGGGGTGAATCGGCAGATGAATGGTGAAGGTGCTGCCCTGGTTGGGGGTGCTGGTCACGGTGATCTGGCCGTGATGGCGGTGGGCGATCGCTTTCACGAGGGCCAGTCCTAACCCGGTTCCTCCGGTTTGACGTGAGCGATCGCTCGTCACCCGGTAAAAGCGTTCAAAAATGCGTGGCAGATCAGCGGGGGCAATGCCGATCCCGTTGTCTTGAATCGTGATCAGTGCGGTGCGATCGCTCTGGTCGAGGCGGAGGTGAATCGCGCCGCCGGGTGGGGTGTAGTGAATGGCGTTGGCGATGACGTTCGCGACGAGGCGGTAGAGTTGGGGTTCATCGCCCCACACCGGCAGGGGCGCGGCGGGAACGTGACTCGTCAGGGTGAGGTCAGCGGCGATCGCCAATTCTAAAAATTCCTCGGCCAAATCACTGACTAAATCATTCAGACAGCAGCGTTGCAGGGGGGTGGTGGCGGTGTTTTGTTCAAGGCGACTGAGGAGTAAAAGGTCATTAATCAACTGGCTTAAGCGTCGTCCCTGCCGCTCCACGGTGGTTAAGAGGGGGAAGAGGGTTTGGGGATCAGTGGGGGCCAGGTGGGTGATCGCATCTACGGTGGCGAGAAGACTGGCGAGGGGCGATCGCAATTCGTGGGCGGCGTTGGCGGTGAACTGTTGTTGCTGCTGGTAGGACTGATAAATGGGGCGCATCGCCAGACCCGCCAGCCCCCAACTCGACAGCGCCACCACCAGGAGCGTCACGGGGAGTGCGATCGCCAAAATCCAGCCAATGCGCTGCGCTTCAGCCTCCAACGCGGTTAAGTCCCGGCCAATTTGTAGATAGCCCCAAGAATCATGGCTGTGCCCCGCCAAAGTCTGCCCCTCAGCATTGTGCAAAATGGTGGTGAATTGGCGGTAGCGTTTGCCATCGGGGGGGGTGATGGTTTGCCAGACAGGGGTGAGGGCAGTTTCCGTGGGGGCGGGTTGATTGGGGGAAAAGGCCAGCAGTTCACCGTGATGATCAAACAAGCGAATGTAGTAGAGGGTGCGATCGCTCACCCCCGTCGTATGGCGTTGAATCAACGTTCTGTTAACCGTGCAAGCCTGTCCCACCAGACAGAGATCCGGAACGATACGCTGCAACACCTGCGTCGGATCACCCGTGGTCGGCAAAAGTGGCTCAAGGCTGTCATGGAGGGTTCCCGCGATCGACTCAATTTCCCGCTCCATCGCCCCCCAATTGGACTGCACAATCGAACGATAGACCCCATAGGCCGAAAGACTGAGAATCCCCCCCATCACCAGGGAATACCACAGGGCCAAGCGCACCCGACTCCGGCGAAAGAGGGGGCGAATGCTCATGGTGGGCCCCCAAAGCGATAGCCCTGGCCAGGAACGGTTTCAATCGGGCAGGGACAGCCATGGTTCGCCAGCTTCCGGCGCAGGAGCCGCATCTGGGCCGCCACCACATTGCTCATGGGTTCCTCGTCGAGATCCCAGAGTTGCTGCCGGATTTTGCTGCCGGACAGGATGCGATGGGGGTTTTGCATCAAGTAGGTGAGAATTTGAAATTCTTTGACCGTGAGGGGAATGGTTTGCGGTGGGTCTGGGGTAGTGAACCGCAGGGCGTTGTTGGCATCGTTGAGGGTGAAGGGGCCGACGCTGAGATCCTGGGGTTGGATCTGGGGCGATCGCCGCTGCAAGGCCCGCAACCGCGCCAACAATTCCGCCATCACAAAGGGTTTAACGAGGTAGTCATCCGCCCCGGCATCCAAGCCTGCAACGCGGTTTTCCGGTTCCCCCAGGGCGGTGAGCATCAGCACCGGCAGCGGGTTGTGGTGCGATCGCAATTTTTGACAGAGGGCCAACCCCGACAACCCCGGCACCATCCAATCCACGATCGCCACGGTGTAATCCGTCCACTGATGTTCCAAGCACAGCCAAGCCTGCGTCCCATCTAGCAACCAATCCACCACATATTTTTCGCCGATCAAGACCTGCTTAATCGCTCTACCCAAATCCTCTTCATCCTCAACAAGTAGTACACGCATCCTAATGATTTAACCGCCACCGGCTCGATCATACCGAATTCGCTCCCATTTCACCTGATTTTCATCCCCCCTGTGGCAGGCTATGGGGACATTATCCATTGCCCAACGAAAAGGAGCATTCTTCTGATGAAATCCATGCCATTCGCCAGTGCCATGCTTGGGGTCAGTTTAATCCTGGGAACCCCCAATGTTGCGATCGCCCATGTGGGCCATGGGGATGAATTTCAAGCCGAAGGCGGCATTAATCGCGTCCAGGTCAACCCCGACACCGATGCCATTTTCGGCATTCAAGTCGCGCCCATTGAAGCCGCCCCCGATGGCAGTGCCACGGTGCTAATCCCCACCACTGCCCTAGTGGATGCGGATGGCCAGTCCCTGGTTTTTGTGCAATATGAAAATTTCTATGAGCCAGTGCCGGTCACCCTGGGGGCGACCCAAGGGGAGACGGTCGAGGTGACAACGGGCTTGTCAGTGGGTGAGCAACTCGTGACCCAGGGGAGTTTGTCTCTCTATGCCGAATCACGCAAGACCCAAACCGCTGAAACCGATGCACCGGAAGCGACAGCGGCTCCCACCGCAGCGGTAGAGACCCCCCAACCAGAGACCCCAACGGTGGTGACGGAAACCGTAGAAACCGCCGCAGTTCCAGACGAGGCAGCGGGTGGCTTGCCCTTGGGTGTCATGGCGATCGCTGGGGGCGTGGTGGCCCTGGTCGGGGGGGCGATCGCATGGTTCGTGGGTGGCCGTGGGACGAAGCGTCGCACCGCTGGCAAAGATGGAGACATTTAAGCCATCATGGTGAACTCACTTCTGAATCAAACCCTCAAAACCGCGATCGCGCAGCGGTGGTTAATCGTGGGGGGAGCGATCGCTGTTACCCTTTGGGGCCTATTCAGCGTCACCCAAATGCCCCTCGATGTTTTTCCCCCCTTTGCGCCGCCCCAAGTGGATATCCAAACCGAAGCCGTGGGGCTAGCGCCGGAAGCCGTGGAAACCCAGATCACGATCCCCATTGAAAGTGCGGTGAATGGACTGCCGGGGGTGACGACGGTGCGATCGTCCTCCAAGGTAGGACTCTCCATGGTGCAGATTGTCTTTGACCAAGAGGCGGACATTTACCAAGCCCGCCAAGCGGTGACGGAACGCCTCCAGCAGGTGACCAACCAATTACCCGATAATGCTCATCCGCCGCAAATCTCGCCTCTCCTCTCCCCCTTGGCGACAATTTTGCAATATTCATTCACGACCACTGACACCGGGGAAACCGCGTTAATGGAACTGCGGCGACTGGTGGATGTCACCCTGCGTAATCAGATTTTGGCCGTGGCGGGGGTGTCCCAAGTGACGGTGTATGGTGGCGATGAGCGTCAAGAGCAGGTCTTGGTTGATCCGGAACGGTTGCGATCGCGCAATGTCTCCCTCAACGAAGTCACCGCCGCCGCTCGTGGTGCGAACGCCAACGCCCCCGGTGGCGTTCTCATCGGTGGCGGTCAAGAACTGCTCGTGCGTGGCCTTGGTTCCGTGCAGTCGATCGCAGACTTGCAGCAATCCGTGGTGAAAGTAGACCAGGGCAACCCCATCCTGCTCCAAGATGTGGCAGAGGTGAAAACCGGCTCGGCCCTGAAGCGCGGCGATGCCAGTTTTAACGGGGAACCGGCAGTCGTCTTGATGATCAACAAACAGCCCGCTGTGGATACGCCCACGGTGACCCAGGCCGTCGAAGCCGCGATCGCTGAACTGCAACCCACCTTTCCTGCTGATGTGCAGATGACCCGTACCTTCCGCCAAGCGGACTTCATTGATGCAGCGATTCACAATGTCAGCGGCTCCCTGCTGCAAGGGATCGTGATCGTGGCGGTGATTATGCTGCTGTTTTTGATGAACTGGCGTACTGCGATCATTACCCTCAGTGCGATTCCCCTGTCGTTGCTCGTGGGGTTGATGTTCATGAAGGCTTTTGGGTTGAGCATCAACACCATGACCCTGGGCGGGCTGGTGGTGGCGATTGGGTCGGTGGTGGATGATTCGATTGTGGATATGGAAAACTGCGATCGCGGTCTACGCCAAAACCAAGCCCAGGGCAACCCCAAGCACCCGTTTCAAGTGGTCTATGAAACCTCGGTGGAGGTGCGCTTGGCGGTGATTTTTTCCACGGTGATTATCATCGTTGTGTTTGCCCCGATCTTTAGCCTGACGGGGGTTGAAGGCCGGATTTTTGCGCCAATGGGTTTAGCCTATCTGTTCTCGATCGCCGCTTCTACCCTCGTCGCCATGACCCTGTCCCCGGCCCTCTGTGCCCTTTTATTGGCCGATCAACCCCTTCCCCCAGAGGGTACGGTGGTGTCTCGCTGGGTTGAACGGCTCTATCGTCCGTTGCTGCGGCTTTCCCTGCGATCGCCCCAGATCATCCTCGGTGCGGCCCTCGCGGCCTTGGTGGCCAGTGCTGCCCTCGTGCCCTCCTTGGGGCGAGTCTTTTTACCCGAATTTCAAGAACGCTCCTTGGTCAACTCCATGGTGCTGTTTCCGGGGGTCTCCCTCGACATCACCACGGGCGCAGGCAAAGCCTTGGCCAATTCATTACAGGACAATCCTTTGTATGACTGGGTGCAGGTGCGGGCCGGTCGCGCTCCCGGTGATGCGGATGGGGCTGGGGTGAACATGGCCCACGTAGATATTGAACTCAGTGCTGCGGCCCTGCAAGATCGTGAGGCCAGCGTCCAGCAATTGCGAGCGGCGTTTTTGCAACTGCCCGGTGTTGCGCCCAACATCGGCGGGTTTATCTCCCACCGCATGGATGAGGTGCTGTCGGGGGTGCGCAGTGCGATCGCCATCAAAATCTTCGGCCCCGACTTAGCCCAACTCCGCAGCATCGGCGAACAAGTCCGCAACAGGATCGAACCGATCGCGGGGGTGGTAGACCTCCAACTCGAACCCCAGTTACCGATCCGCCAGGTGCAAATCCAGTACGATCGCACCGCCGCCGCCGCCTACGGCCTCCGCATGGATCACCTCTCCGAATTGGTAGAAACCGCCCTCAATGGTCGCGTCGTCTCCCAAGTCGAAGAAAATCAGCAGTTTGTTGATATTGTCGTCTCGCTCCCCGCCGCCGCTCGGAGTCATCTGGATGCGATCCGGGCGATTCCCCTCTCCACGCCCACGGGGGAGATGATCAGCCTCGGAGACGTGGCGACGGTGGACTACGGCATGGGGGCGAATGTGGTGAATCGGGAAGATGTATCGCGCTTAATCGTTGTCTCGGCCAACGTGGCCGATCGCGACCTCGGCAGCGTCGTCGGGGAGATTCAGTCCCAAATTCGCCAAAATGTCCCCTTACCCAAGGGCTACTTTATCCAGTACGGCGGCCAGTTCGAGGCGGAGCAAAACGCCACCCATAACCTGCTGCTCTATAGCGGTCTAGCGGCGATCGTCATCACCGTGTTGATGTTCTTTTCGGTGCAATCCTTCCCCGCCACCATTGCCATCATGATCAATCTCCCCTTGGCACTCGTGGGCGGTATTTTGTCCATCGCCCTCACCGGCGGGGTGATCTCGGTGGCTTCCCTGGTGGGGTTTATCACCCTGTTTGGCGTGGCGGTGCGCAATGGCCTCTTGCTTGTGGATAACTACAACCGCAAGTTTGCCCAAGGGATGCCGATTAGGGCGGTGATTACCCAAGGCTCCCTAGACCGGGTCAACGCCATTCTGATGACCGCCTTCACGTCGGCATTGGGGATGTTGCCCTTAGCGATCGCCCATGGCGCTGGTAACGAGATTCTGCAACCCTTAGCGATCGTCGTGCTGGGCGGACTAGTCACCTCCACCACCTTAACCCTCCTTGTGATCCCGGCCCTCTACGCCCAATGGGGTCGCTGGCTGATGCCCAAGCCCAAACGCACCGATCTAACCGATCTAAACATCACCCCCACCAGCAATCCATCACCTCAACCTAAGGTCATGGATATCCGTTGACGTACTCCCCCGCATAAATGACGGGGGATTCTGGGTTCAGACAGCAATTGCAGGCGTAGCCCGTCTTATCTTGCCTAGCCCAATGGACAACGCCTTGCCCATAAGGTGCTCACCCCGGAATTTTCCTTCGCGCTAGCGAACGCTTTTATCGTATCGCCACCGAATCAATTCGGTTATTCGCTTATATCCCCCGAATAAAATTCAGGGGGCTTTAAGCATCACGCTCGTAAGCCCTGGTGATGTCGGACGGTCTAGAAGGAACGGGGTCACCGCGATCGCTGCCTAGGCAGCGATCGCGGTGTTATTCTGGATTAACCCGTTATTCTGTGCCATTAAACCGGTGGATCTAGCAGCGTGCTACCAATTACTAGGACTGGAGTGGGGTTCGCCCTTGCCCGAAATCAAGGCGGCCTATCGTCGATTGGCGCGTCAGTATCACCCCGATATGCATCCCCACAATCCTACGGCGGTGCAGGCTCAGTTTGTGGCCTTGACCCACGCCTATGAACAGCTACTCCAAGCCCAGTCATTACCCGGCATCACCGCCTTTCCGGCTGCATCGGAGCAGGATCAACAGCTTAAACGCCAGGCCTACCGCAATTTACAACCCCTGTTGCGCAAAGGACGGTTTGCGCGGGCGGTGGCGTTGATCGAAGGCTTGGCGATTCGGCTGCCGGATGATCCAGAAGTGCGGCAATGGCAAGCGATCGCCTATTACCAATGGGGAAAATCCTTGATCGACCAAGGCCACGCCACCAAAGCGAAAATCTACCTCCGCAAAGCCCTCCGCACCGACCCCCACAACCGCACCCTCTGGGCCGAAGTGGAACACCAAGTCCACCGCCTCGCCCAAGTGCGCTAAGGGCTTAAGACTTTACATCCCCGTTTAAGGTGCTCGGATCAATCCCTAACTCGCGTAACTTAGCAAAGGCGCGATCGCGCTGCTGTTGTGCTTTGTCCCGCTGCTGTTGTGCTTCGTCTCGCTCTGCTAAGATGTCCCCCGGATCTTTGAACGGTTCCCCATCGGGATAGAACACCGCCAACCCCTCCGCCGCTGACCAGGTGAATTGAATACCCAACAGCGGCGATGACCACGGCAGAGTCAGGGGCATAATGCTCTCAAAATCATCGTCAACGCTAGAGCGCACATAGCCCATAAAATCGGGCAAATCAGGATTGTAGAGATAAAACTCTAATACCCCATACTCACGATAAAAATCGAGTTTTTTTAGCATTTCCAGAGCCGTATTACTCGGCGACAGAATTTCAAACACCACCTGCGGCGCAATTCCCGCTTCTTCCCATTGTTTATAGCTGCCGCGCCGACCGGGGGGACGGTCTAAGGCGACCAAAACATCCGGGGCTTGACAGGGAACCGGCGGCTCGGTCACTCGGACGGGATACCAAAGCAGATCGCCCGCGACGAAGGCGGTGCGATCGCGCAATAAATACTTCAGATTCGCCACTAGCCGAACAATCCAATCATACTGAAGCGTATTTTCAGCCATCGGTTGACCATCCGAATCAGGGTATAAGACTTGAAGCGATCGTGGCGCTTGAACCATAATGCTCACCAACGACAATGTATGCCACTCATTATAATTAACCCAACCCTCACACCCTCGGAGGCTCGATGCAATCATCCCCTGAATCCATGATTTACCACGGCCAATTTGGCGAATTTACGATCACCGACCATGACCGGCGCGAAGTGATCCTGTATCGAGCTGGGTTAACCGTGGCGGCGCTGAGTTTCGCCCTCGGTACGTTGTTGGTCTGTCTCCAAGCCCCCAGCCCTGGGCTATGGCAGATCGTGACGCTGCTCTTTGCTCTGTTTACGGCGGGGTTGGGGGTGAGCTTGTGGTTTATTCATATTTATCTGCGCCCCTTACATCGGGCATTACAGGCATTTTGGGCTATTGGCACGATCGCCAGTGGTGCGATCGCCCTCACCCAACCCGAACTCCTCCCCCTTGCCCTCTACTATCACCCGATCCTGATCCTCGGTGTGGGCTTCACCTTCGCCGCCCTCACCGGAATTTACTTCAAAGAAGCCTTTTGCTTTAACCGCTTGGAAACGAAAATCTTAACGCCCCTCGTCCCGATCCTGCTTCTGGGTCATCTTTGGGGTGGCCTATCCGTGGGAGTGGAACAGGGTTTATTAATCACCTGGGCGGTGTGCTTCCTGGTCTTCAGTGGACGGAAAGTGGTGCAGGCGATTCCCCCCGATCTTGGGGATAAATCCGTTTTTGCAGAACTCCAACGCCAAGCCCAGGCCCGTAGTGCATTCAATTCGGGTCAATGAAAACGCCGGTCTTAACCTAATCAAAATAAGTCATGGTTATCCTGGGGTTATTCGGCGTTGAGACTTTCCTCTCTTGCCCAAGTTCAACCGATCGCACCTCAAAATACCAGAGGTCAGAGGGTCAAGGCTGCCATGATCTTGAGCCATGCAGATCAGCCATTGCGTCGGGGAACAAGGGCGATGAATGGCGAAGTGTGATCGTCGAGGTTGCAACGGGGGCA
This sequence comes from Spirulina major PCC 6313, assembly GCF_001890765.1. NCBI lineage: Bacteria > Bacillati > Cyanobacteriota > Cyanophyceae > Spirulinales > Spirulinaceae > Spirulina > Spirulina major. The sequence continues at coordinate 4,322,098 of NZ_KV878783.1, forward strand.
TCGAATCCATTGGTTTCTAAAAGTCTGACATGACGTTGTGCGATCGCAATTGAGGAGTACGTTCCCTGGTGTCTGTTGTCTCGTCCCGCCGTTTTCGTGGTTCCACCGTGCCCTACGGGTTCCTCCAGAGCCTCCATTTAGCCGCAACGGTCGATCAATTGCCGCTCGATGGCTTTTGCATCCCCATCACCACCAGCGGTCGTGATGTGGCCCAATCCCTCCATCTCCATCCCCAGCGTCCGGGGGTTATCCTCCTGCGGGATCAGAACTTTGTGGGCATGATTTCCCGGCGGCGTTTTTGGGAACAAATGAGTCGCCCCTACAGTTTGGAACTCTTTTCGCAGCGACCGATTCAGCATTTATATCAGTTCATTCAGTCCAAACCATTACGCTTACCCGGTTCCACGTTGATTGTGGATGCCGCATGGCAAGCTCTACAGCGATCGCCCGATCATCTTTATGAACCGCTCATTATTGAACTTGAGCCGAACAGCTATCGCCTGCTCGACATCCATCACCTCCTAATTGCCGACTCTTATATCCACCAACTGACGATTCAACTGCTGCAAGAGTCATCCCAACAGCTAGCCCAAGCCAACGAAAAATTCAAAACCCTCGCCACTCGCGACGGATTAACCGGGATTAGCAATCGGCGGCAGTTTGATGAATCATTATTGTTGTTGTGGACGATGGCCACCGATCATCAGCACCCCATCACCCTGCTTTTGATGGATGTGGATTTTTTTAAGGCTTTTAACGACCACTATGGCCACCTGGCCGGCGATGATGCTCTGCGTCAGGTGGCCCAAACGATTCAGCAAACGGTGCAAGATCCTAACGCGGTGGTGGCTCGCTATGGGGGGGAAGAGTTTGCGGTGATTTTGCCCCAGTGCGATCGCACCTTGGCGATCGCCATCGCCCAACAGATCCAAGCCCAGATCACCACCTTAGCTCTGCCCCATGCCGCGTCACCCGTTACCCCCCACATCACCCTGAGCATGGGACTCATGACCCTCTGTCCCTGTGTCCACAACACCCCTCAGCATCTAATTGCTGGCGCAGATCAAGCCCTCTACCACGCCAAACAGCAAGGGCGAAATCGTTATCTATACAAACAAGACTGGGTATGAATCGGGACGTGCGATCGCACTCTCCCGCAACGAACACCCCAACACCCCCAAGCACCCCGAATTCGTACAGATAACCTTGCCATGGTCAAGTGGTGCATGGGCTAAGCTTACAAGGCTAAAAACCGACAGTCCTGGAAGCATTTAAGGGTAAACAGGCAGCGTAATGAGTGGACGGATTGCCTGCGTCATCCAATCTAACGATTTGGTCGCCTCGGAAGACTTGAATGTGAACGGGTTAGTCTGGGAGCGGCATCGGGCTGAGTCGATAGTGAAGCGGGTTTGTCTCCTGCGCCTTGGACTAACTACCGTGGGGCACACGGAAAGTGTCAAGTCTGCTCATCGACTCATCAAGTATGAGTAGAAAGATTTTTCAATCGAGCATCAACGTAGAGCTTCGCTCTCCTGATCGCATCTGTTCGGCTGAAAGCGCAGGGGACAGCGACCGCACAGCCCATCTTGTCATTTGCCCACACGGAATAGAAAATTTGACCATTTTCGTCACTTTGGTCTACCTCTAGTCGCCATCCCCGGTAAGTAAACGACCAAATGATATGAGGGAAATCAGGGTTCAAGATCATATCATAACTCGATTGGATAATCATTATTAAATGGCTCCACCTCACTGAGGTAGAGCTGTGTATACGCCCTCAAGCCAAACTACCTGGAGCCGTCGCAGTGCTCCGCCTATACTGAGAAGCGGTTAGGGGGTGGTGAAGCGGCGCACGACAGAGTCAGATTGGCTTGAGGGATTGAAGACAATAGTGTAGACCCGGTATTACTTAGGCCGCTGCCAGATTTTGAGCGGCAAAATCCCAATTCACTAGGCTATCTAAGAAGACTCCAATGTACTCAGGACGCTTGTTCTGGTAATCCAAGTAGTAAGCATGCTCCCAAACATCCATAGTCATTAGAGGAATCTGTTCACTGATGAGGGGGTTCTCAGCATTGAGCGTTTTCGTTACTTTGAGAGTGCCATTGTCCAAGACTAACCAGGCCCAGCCACTGCCGAATTGACTGGCTCCGGCAGATTTGAACGCTTCTACAAATTTCTCAAAGCTGCCAAAATCAGTCTCGATTTTTCTAGCCAAAGTGCCTGTGGGCATACCACCCCCTTGTGGTTTCATGCTGTTCCAATAAAAGGTGTGGTTCCACGCTTGCGCAGCATTGTTAAACAGCCCACTTTTTTCAGCATCGCCTGCAATTGCTTTGATCACATCTTCAATCGGCTTGTTGTCTAGATCGGTTCCTTGAACGGCAGTATTGAACTTACTGACGTAAGCGGCATGATGTTTATCGTGGTGGAACTCTAAGGTGCTCTTTGAGATGTAAGGCTCAAGGGCGGTGTAGTCGTAGGGTAAAATGGGAAGCTCGTAAGACATAATTTTTTGGTTCTCTCTCAACAAAATGAATATTCTGCCTATGGACAAGCAGAACTGAGATGTAGTCAGCGGTTCAAGCAATGAATTTATGCAGCATTCAATGATGCAATAGCCTAAAATCATAAGTCTGAGCCTGCGATTAACACAGCCTCAAGCTATCAAATCATCGCAAGAAAATCTATACCCCTAGGAGGCATCTGTTGAGCTAGCGATCGCAATTCATAGTTGCACAGAACCCCAGTTAAGTCGTGACATCTAGCCATGAATTATACGAATTTTCCCGATCTAATCATGTGGATAAAAACTTAATCAAAATTTTATTTGAAATGTGGATGAAAGATGTCCATTAGACCCGACTGCTTACCCACAAATTGATCTTATCCCCAATCTATCCCAATCCTAAGTCAATGAAAAATCAAGCTCTCATCTTCAGCCCCTCTCCCCCACTGGGATGCTTTCCTGTTACTGGGTTTCAGGCTTCCATCGGTATCTTATTTTTACTGAAATTTTTACGAATGTAAAGCGTAAAGCCCCCGTTTTCCAAACGGGGGATATAAGCGAAGGGCTGAATTTATTCAGCCGTGATACCGAGGTATCATAGCAACCATGAAAACGCTCAAGTTCAAGCTCTACCAGCATAAGCGGAATAGATACCTCAAGCGGACAATCAATGCCGCAGGGCGTATCTACAACCATTGTGTTGCCCTCCACAAACGGTACTACCGAATGTGGGGCAAGCACTTGAACTGCGCCCGACTGCAAAACACATCGCCAAGCTTCGGAAACGGAACCCCTGGTGGTTGCAGGTGGGTTCTCAAGCCGTACAGGATATCTGCCAACGGATTGAGAAAGCCTATCAACTCCTCTTCAAGCACAACAAAAAAGGACGTTCGCCCGCCAAACTTTAAGAAGACCCGAAAGTACAAATCCTTCACCCTCAAGCAGGCTGGGTACAAATTCCTCGGTGGCAACCGGGTCAGGATTGGGAACAAAGTCTATCAATATTGGCACTCTCGCCCCATTGAGGGCAAGGTCAAGACCGTGACGATATAACGAACTCCCTTGGGAGAGCTGTTCATGATTGTCACGGTAGATACCCTGTCAGAACCCCAAGTCAAAACCGAGACAGGTAACATTGCTGGTTTTGATTTTGGACTTAAGACCTTCTTGACCTGTTCTGAGGGATTCAAGATTGATGCCCCCTTGTTCTTCAAGCAGTCACTTAACTCGGTTCGCAAAGCGAGTCGAGAGTTGTCCCGTAAGCAAAAGGGTTCAGCGAATCGAGAACGTGCCCGATTGAACTTAGCCCGAAAGCATGAAGATATTGCCCATCGACGGCGGGACTGGTTTTGGAAGTTAGCCCATCAACTGACGAATCAGTTTGATGTGCTGTGTTTTGAAACCTTGAACCTCAAGGCGATGCAGCGGCTTTGGGGGCGTAAGGTGAGTGATTTGGCGTTTCGGGAGTTTCTGCAAATCCTGGAGTGGGTGGCGACGAAGAAGGGGAAGCGGGTGGTCTATGTTGACCGCTGGTTCCCTTCGAGCAAGACCTGTTCAAGTTGTGGTCATATTTTGGAGCATCTGGATTTAGAGACTCGCCATTGGCGGTGTCCCAGTTGCTCGACAGAGAATGACCGGGATGAGAATGCGGCGATGAATATTAAAGTGGCTGGGGCTTCAGCCATTGGGTTAGGTGATGTCAGACAGGCGTTGCCTGCTATTGCTGTTTGATCCCAGAATCCCCCGTTTTCTAAACGGGGGAGTAAGTCAATGAAACTGCTATATCTTTGATCACGACCTAGAAATCACTATTTAGCAAAGTCGATACGATGGAACCTCTCAATCAGTTTGACCTCACCCAACCCGGTCGGCCCATGCCCACCGAGGCTGAACGGGCCGCCCATCGCCAGGCTGCCCGCCACCAAGCCCGCTTTGATGGGTATGAACAACTGACCGAACTTTGTCGGATTGGGGAAGTGGCGATGGCGACCCACCTGGCCGAGCGGCATTCAGGTTGGGGCTATGAAATCGTTGATGGTACTGTGATGGAAAGACTCCCACCCGATGAAACACGAGTGTTATGACCACGATTACCCTCACCCTTGAGCATTTGACCCGCCTTGATTTGGGGCCGGTGCAGACTGCGATCGCACCCCTCCTCGCCGACCCCCTCCCCACCGACCCCGACCCCCTCCGCTTCACCATCGAGATCCCCCGCGACCCCACCGACCCCCGCGAACTGTCTGAACTCCCGGAAGTGCGGCTCTGGTTTATCCGCCTCGATGCCGTCTATCCCTGGCTGCCCTATTATCTTGACTGGACAAGCGAACTGGCCCGCTACACCGCCATGCTCGTCCCCCATCAATTCAGCCGCACCGAAGGCATCCAGTTCAACCCCGAAGCCCTCGAAATCTTCATCATGGCGAAAGTCTTTGCTGTCCATCGCTGGCTCCAGGCCCACCACATCAGCCAAACCGGCAAGCTCCGCGCCATGACCCAAACCCTTGGTTACGATCTAGACAGTCGCTTTTTTGAACAGCTTGGCTAATGGTTGCGCCCAATCCCTACCAGATTCTGCAAATTTCCGCCGATGCCACCGCCGCCGAGGTGAAGCAGGCCTACCGTCGCCTGGCGAAACAATTTCACCCCGACAGTCAAAATAATACGGCGAGCCATGAACAGATTGTGGCGTTGAATGCCGCCTATGAGGTGTTGAGTGATCCGGAGCGTCGCCAATCCTACGATCGCCAACGGGAGGATCGCCGCAATCGCCGCGTCGATCGCACCGCCGCCGCCCAGGATATCTACAACCGGGATCATCGCGATCGCCAACGCCACACCGGTGAACTCTCCCGCTGGCTCCAGCGCATCTATGCCCCCGTGGATCGGATCATCACCCAAATCATTAGCCCCCTCAATGATCAGATTGACGACCTCGCCGCCGATCCCTTTGATGATGAGTTGATGGACAATTTCCTGCTGTATATCGAAGACTGTCGCGCCGCCCTAGAGCAAGCCCAAACCCTCTTTCGCTCCCAACCCAATCCCCCTCAAGCGGCAGCCACGGCGACCCATCTGTACTATTGTCTGAATCATTTGGGGGATGGACTGCTGGAGTTGGAATGGTTTACGAGTAACTACGACCATAATTATTTGCACACGGGCCAGGAGTTTTTTCGCATCGCCCGTCATTTCCGCCAAGAAGCGGCGGGACGCTTGCCCCTCTGATGCCCGATCCAATGCGCCTCCTTCACCTACAATGGAGCGGTGTTAATCCCATGGAGGTTGGGCGATCATGGTGGATTTCGTTAGCCTTGAACAGGGCAGCACAGTCAACGGATCGGATACAATCACGCCATTAACTGGGTTAACAGTATGAACGGTTTCCCTTGTGTCTTGGTGGTGACAACTAACCTCTCCTTGAGTCAGCAGATTGAGCGTGACCTAACGATGGCTGGGTATGGCGTGATCAGTAGCGAAACCTTGAATGCCCTAGAGCAACAGGTTGCCGCGATCGCACCAGCATTAGTGGTGATTGATCAAGGCGAGTTTGGCGAGGTGGGTTTACAGCTTTGTCGGCAGCTCCGCAATCAGGGAAATCGTTTTCCGATTTTGTTGTTGATGACATCAGAACGGTTAGCAGATCGCGTCGCTTGTCTCGAAGCCGGAGGCGATGACTATATTGTGGCTCCCTATCAGGGCGATCGCTTCCTCTCCCAAGTGCGGTTTTATCTACAACCCCCCCGCGAAAGTGATGAACAACTGCGGTTTGGCGATCTCGTCCTTGACCTCAGCACCCGCCGCGCCATTCGCAATGGCCGCGAGTTTGACCTCACCATGAAAGAATTTGAACTCTTGAAATATCTAATGCTGCATCCCCGTGAGGTGGTTACCCGTGAGCAGATTCTCGAAAATGTCTGGGGCTATGACTTTATGGGGGAATCCAACGTAATTGAAGTGTATATTCGCTACCTCCGCCTCAAAATTGAAGACGAGGGCGAAAAGCGATTGATCCAAACGGTGCGGGGTGTGGGCTATGTGCTGCGGGAACCCTAGGGATCTTCCGCAATTGTTCGGTGGGCAATGGGGCAAGAAACTCTTTACTATTGATCCTATGTCGGATGATGAGTCGCTCTGGTGAATCACAGACAGATTCGACGGTGGGATGTCATCGCCTGGGGATGCTTGTTTTTTCGTGATCCTTGAACAACACTTTTTCTATGATGCGGGTCAAGCACATTTCACATCGTTGGTATTGGGTGATCATTGTCGTGATCGGTTTTGGCTTAGGGAGTTGTGCAACACCGACGGAACCGAGTACATCAGACCCTTCATCACGCACGGAATCCCAGGTAATTACTGACCTTAGTTCCTCTTCTCAAATTTTGCCCATCGAAGCGATCGCCACCGTTCCCAGCAAAAACATCGAGCTACAACTAGAAGTGGCTCGGACTCCTGCGCAGCAGTCCCTCGGCTTGATGAATCGGGAGTTAGACAGCTTGCCGGAAGACCAAGGGATGTTGTTCCCTTTCGACCCGCCGCGGCCGGTGACGTTCTGGATGAAAAATGTTCAGATCAACCTGGATATGATTTTTCTGCGGGAGGGGGTTGTGGTGGCGATCGCTGCCGATGTGCCCCCCTGTACGAGCGATCCTTGCCCAACCTATGGCCCGCCAGTGGTGGTGGATCAGGTGATCGAAGTGCGGGGCGGCCAGTCCCAAAAGATGGGCTTAGCCGTGGGCGATCGCATAACGTTAGAATTTTTGCAAAACTAATCGTTCAAACTTCCCACAACAGTGTAAAATCAGCTACACTATCGAATCAAATGCTCCGATCCGTTCATTAGAATTGCAAATTTTGTCGCGTCTCCCAAGGGTTTTCGGCGTTAAACCATACCCTTTATTGATCAGGCTCAACAAGATCAAATTCCATGCCATCGGAGAATAGCTGCAACCCACTCCGAGCCATAGTTGGTGTCAGTGTTTCGGTCTGAGATTTAAGCCTTGGGCGGATTGTTTAGCAATCGGCGCTTAAATCTGAGCACCATGCGGTTAGATCGAGGAGCACAGGCAACTCGTTGACAGCGTTGCGGGGTCAATCCCCGCTAGAATCGCCATTCATTCAATCCCTGGAGTGGACAGATCAGGCACTGGCCCTTCGGGTTGAGGATAGTTTCGATAGTCATTCACAATCAACAGCAGCACAATTTAAAGCAATCCATAAGGAGGTGATACTACTCATGCACACAGGAACCTACGCCCGTTTAATTAAATTCTTACACGATGAGTTGTCGTTATCAAAAGATTCCATTGCGATCGCTCAACGGTCGTTTGAGAAAAATCCGGGTTCATTCCCGATGATTCTCTGGCAATACGGTCTTGTGACCCTCGAACAACTCGATCGCATTTTTGATTGGCTTGATAGTTCCCCCAACACTAGTAATTCTTGAACGATGGTTTTCTTTCCAGATCCCACAAATCGCTCACAATCTAGACAACAGCAAGCTTGACAACGGGAGAGGGACTACCTTTCCCGTTGTTTGTTGAGACCGGGCGAGACCCGGATCACCGTTGGACTCCATCACAACCGATCATGGGCTGAAAGTCTCCAGACTCAGAATCTGAAGCAGGGTAATAGAATAAAAGCGGACTTGTGAACCTGTGGAGTTGCCATGATTGAGAATCGACTCGATGAAATTTGTGCGATCGCCCGTGAAGTGGCGTGGGGTGCGGCGAATGTGTTGCGATCGTTCTATCGTGGCGAAACCGACCTGAACATCAAAGACAAAAAAGGCGACCCCGTCACCGCCGCAGACATGGCCGCCAATCGCTATATCCTCGACAATTTTGCCGCCAAGTTTAGCGGCGAACCCTTCGGCTACCTCAGCGAAGAAACCTACGACCTGGAAAAGATGGAGGCATTCCCCCAAGATTGGGTCTGGATTATTGACCCCCTCGATGGAACGCGAGATTTTATTGAAAAAACCGGCCAATATGCCGTCCATATTGCCCTCACTTATCAAGGTCGCCCCCAAATCGGCATCGTCGTCATCCCTGAAACCGATAAACTCTACTACGCGATCAAGGGCCAAGGCACCAAAGTCGAACGCTCCGACGGGACGACCACCCCGATTACGGCCTCACCCCGAAACCGGATTGAAGACCTCGTTTTGGTAGCCAGTTGGAGCCATCGCAATCCCCGCCTCAATCTGATGTTGGAGCGGATTCCGTTCAGCGATCGCAAATTCGTCGGCAGCGTCGGCTGCAAAGTCTCCACCATCCTCGAACAAGACACCGATGTCTACATTTCCCTCTCCGGAAAATCCGCCCCCAAAGATTGGGACTTTGCCGCCCCAGAATTAATCCTCACCGAAGCCGGCGGTCAATTCACCAGCTTTGAAGGCAAAACCCTCCTGTACAACCAAGGCGATGTCAACCAGTGGGGCGGACTCATGGCCAGCAATGGCCCCTGTCACACTGATCTCTATACCCTCGCCTCCAAACTGCTCACCGAGATCGACGCAGAACTCGCAGCCGCTGAATAACCGATCCCCCTCACCCTCAGTCCCTCTCCCCGCAAGGGCGAGGGACTTTGACCATTTGCTCCTTCCTTTACGAGCGTGATGCGTAAAGCCCCCTGAATTTTATTCGGGGGATATAAGCGAATAACCGAATTGATTCGGTGGCGATACAATAAAAGCGTTCGCTAGCGCGAAGTAAAATTCCGGGGTGAGCACCTTATGGGCAGGGCGTTGTCCATTGGGCTAGGCAAGATAAGACGAGCTACGCCTGCAATTGCTGTCTGAACCCAGAATCCTCCGTCATTTATGCGGGGGAGTACGTCAATTCCCAATTGGCAGCAGGATCTAAGGGATGGGGGCTGACAGATACACCTGAGATACACCCGATTAAATCTGACGAAACCAAGTCGGATGAATCGTAACCACTTCAATCATCTTGGTCTCCACACCCAGCTTTAAATCTTTCAACAAGATGCACAGTTGTTCGCCATCAATGAGATCTAATGCGGGCGCACCATCGCGGGTTGCCTCTTGCTTGGCCGCAGAGGTGAATGTTCCTGTTGTGACGAATAATCCTCTGTCGGTGCGCCCTACCATTGCCCCCCGAAAATCGCGAATCGCTGAAGCCCCCACAGAACCGGCATAACGTTTGCATTGAAAAAAGACCGGGAAGCTTAACATCGCCATTTTTAACACCCCAATTCCATCAATTCCCCCGTCTCCTGTTTTCCCGGTCACCTCCACTTTGATAAAGCCCGATTGACGTAAAACTCTCTGACAGAGACGCTCAAAAGCATCGGGAGCCATGGTTTTTAACTCTGCTAGTAGATGCTCAATCCAGACATTCGACTCTACGGGAATATCTGCTCGATTATTCCACTGAATTTCAGGATCAAGATTTGCATCTGCATCAGATTGGCTGCCCCGATCTGCGGGATTTTCACATTGGGTAGATGAGGGGGAATCGGATGCTTTCAGTTTTTCAGTCACAAATCGCTTGATTTGAGTTTGGTTGATGGTCTGTAGGGCTTGACCTTTGGGGGTTAACGCCCAAACGCCGCGACTCACATTTTCAACGGCTTCATAATGTTTGAGGTAGGTTCTGGCCCAGGCTAAACGATAGGCGATTTCTGTTTGGGGGCCATCTTTGTGGAGAACGGATTGCTGGGCTTCACTGAAGTGGCCGGATGCGCAGACGCGATCATAAATTTCTTGAATCGTACCAGACTCACCCAATTGTTTGAGGACTGTCAGGGTTGGTTCAAAAAAATGGTCAAAGGGTGGAATGAGAGAATCTGAAGACATAGGAGACGAAGGGAATTTCAAGTTGGATTTTATCGGATTTGAGTCTGGATTATCGTTTGGCGATCGCCCGATCGCGCAGCGTAATAATCCCCAGCGTCACCACCACCACGCCCAACACCTGCACCCAGGTCAACGATTCCCCGATCGCAACCCAGGCCAAAATCAGCGTTAACGTCGGATTACTCGATCCAATCAGCGCGGCTTGATTAGCGCCAATTTGCCGAATCCCCAAATTTTGCAACACATGGCCTGCTAAGGTTGCCAGGGCAGAAATCAAACTACCGATCCATAACCCCTGCCAGGCGATATCCGGGGGTAAATCGAGGGTGAAGGGCAACAAGATCGCAGCGAAAATGAGAGTGATCGCGAAACTGAGCCAGGTGAAGGGGATGGGGTGCAACGCTTGGAAACTTTGTTGCCCGACGAGGCTATAGCCCGCATAGGCAAGGCCCGCCGCCACCCCGCAGATCATGCCAATGCCTTGCTGGGGAGCGGCGTTGATGCCACTAGGGGATAGGGTGAGGGCTGTGCCGCCTAACATCATCACCATCACCACTATTTGCAAGCGGGTGGGGGCTTGCTGGCCGAGGAGGGTGGTGAGGATTAGGGTGAAGAGGGGATAGAGAAAAAAGAGAATCAGGGCGATGCCGGTGGGAATCAAACCAATGGAAATGTAGAGCAGGGCTAGATAGAGAAACATGAGGCTGCCGCCCGCGATCGCTTTTTTCAAGAGGGGGCGGTTTTGGCGGTGGCGGAGTTGGGCGATCGCCCCCCACAGGGGCGGATAAAGCCGCAATGACACCACACTCAGCACCGGCACCACCCACACCATCCGCAACGCCAACAGCAAAAACGAATTCGCCAAAGACGGCTCCACAAACCCGCCCACCCCCTCCCAACCAAACACCGAGGAGGTATTAAACAAAATTCGCACCGTCACATTTTGAGCGCAGAAACAGAGAGCGGCGAGCAGTACAATGCTAATCCCAGACATGATGATCAAATTTCCCGTAGTGGCAAGTCAACAGGGTTTCACTTTAGCTTGATTTTCACCGCAGCATCTCAAGGAGTGAAATTCACCATCAAAAATCCTAGGCTGATTTAAAAAAGATGCACGCTAATAAATGTTGAGCTAGCTACCGCAAGCAAGCCAATCATAATCCCTTGACAGATTCGTAAATTTTGACCTCCTCGCAGCAAGAAAAAGAGGGTATATAAATCAATAAAGGTGCGGGGATAGTTAAACACATAGTCCAAAATATACATACTACTCATCACAACCACCGCACCGTACCCCACCGTTCCCAACAGCACGAACTTATTCACTTCAAGCTTGATGATTGCGATAATCAAGCTAACCAAAATTAAGAGACATAACACCCCAAACATATAGCCATCAAACCCATTTTTCAAATCAAAATCTAGACTAAAAAAGGATTTAATTTTCGCTGAAATGCCAAAAAATGGCGCAACAAAATTTGTAGTAGTGCCTGGAATAGTTTGGCTATTAAATCGTGTGAGCACGTAACCATTCCATAACACACTTGGTATAATTGCCGGCAAGAAATAACGCCAATCTGCTTGGCGAGAATCCCAAACACTGACCCCCATCAGCGTCAACCAAATTAATAGAGATGTTTCGCGGGTGAGGCAGGCTAGCATGATCGCAACGGCAGACCATTGGGGCTTTTTAATACTGTAGGTGTAGAGAGCGATCGCCATCAGCACGGTATTCAATCCATCAGCCGTTGAAAAAGCCAACACAATCCAAAGTCCTGGAATACTCAAGACACCCAAAGCGGGCCAAATTTGCTGCTGCCATGTTTCTAAATATCGACCCAAAACCCATACTAAAATAGGGATCGAGAGAATATTAATTAAAACCATCATATAGGGGATAAGCTGTGCATTTCCCAACCCCAAAATATAGCTCAAGAGTGGATAGAAGATGCGACGATAGCGAAATGGCGGATCATCGAGAGCAGCGATGGAATCGGGATTTTGGAGGAAGGGATCGAGGGCGATCGTGAAGAAGAGTTGACCATCGTAGCCGAATTCATCGAATTGGTATGTTGTTTCAGGATTGGCATAGGGGGAGAGCGGTAAAACATTGCCGATCCGCATGAAGCTGGTGATGTTGTGATCAAACCGAATGAAGACTGCGATCGCGATCGCTAGGGCAACGAAAAACGCAATGATCGTATATTTCCAAACTGGATGTTTAAATAAAAGCATTAACTATACTGAATTTTTAACTAGCAAAAGATATTCAGGAATGTCCGACCAGAAAAAACAAACTTGATGCCAAAAGTCCCCCCATCATAGTCCCTTGAATATATCGAACTTTTGATATACCTGAAATCCAAAAAAATAGAATGTAAAGGTCGATAAAAGTGCGCGGGTAATTAAAAAAGTAATCTAATATGTTAATGCTGCTCATGATAAAAACCATGCTGTAGAGCGAGATGCTAATCAGAATTAGGCGGTTCTGTTTGACATCTAGCAAACTCAGTTTTATCCCCACTCCAATTATTAAAATCAATAACATAAAACAATACAGATCATAGATAGATTTTGGGTTTAGTCCTGAATTTAGAAGAGTCGTTAGCTTTTCCATGATTCCCATCAATGGAATCGTGAAACTATCGGTTGCGCCGGGGATTTGAGTTGCCGCAAATCGAGTTAAAACGGCATAGTTCCACAATATCATTGGAATTAAGGCGGGGATACTGTAGCGCAAATCTTGATATTTTCGATTCCATCCGCTGGTGATGAGCCAAGCAATACCGATGAGCAGTGAAGTTTCACGGGTTAAGGTTGCAAGGGTCAGGGCAAGGGCAGCCCAAATCGGGCGTTTGAGATGATAGTTGTAGATTACTAAACTGATCAGCATAGTATTGAATAGATCAGCCGTGGAAAACACAAGACTAATCCAAACACCGGGAATACTGAGAATTCCCAATGCTGGCCAGGTTGGTAGAGTGTGGCGATTGAGAACATCACTAATGCACCAGATGATGACAACAATCGCAAGGCTATTGATGAGCACCATGACATAGGGAATAATCGCAGAATTGCCAAATCCTAAACTATAACTGAGGAGGGGATAGAAGATGCGACGATAGCGAAAGGGTGGGTTATCGAGGGCAGCAATGGAAGCAGGATTATTGAGGAAGGGATCGAGGGCAAGGGTGAGGAATTGTTGACCATCGTAGCCTAATTCATTGGGGATAATTGTGGTGGTTTCGGGGTCGAGATAGGGGGAGAGGGGGAGAATTGAGCCAATGCGAAAAAAGCCGGTGATGTTACTGTCAAACTTGAACCAATAGAGGAGAAGAGTGGTACAGATGACAACGATCGCGGCAATCAAACTATTCCGTTGCGGTGCAGTTAACGCACAAAGCCAAGGATGGGCGCGGGTCATGAATGATTTGGGAGAGGCTGAATATCTTCCTTGGCATACCGTATTTTTGTTCGGGCTGTCAATAGAGTGAGGGGGGCGATCGCAGGGTCTCTGGCAGAATTAACGCCATAATAGAAGGGATGTTGTGAGCAAGGGAAGAGGCAAGATGATTGGCGCGATCGCAGGAGATATTATTGGCTCGGTGTACGAATGGAATAATATCAAAACGAAAGAATTTCCGCTGTTTAGTCCACAGTGTTTTTTCACTGATGATACGGTTTTAACGGTGGCGCTGGCCGATTCAATTTTAACGGGGACGAGCTACGTTGAAAATTTAAAACAGTTTTTCCAATGGTATCCCGATCGCGGTTATGGAAATCGGTTTCACCACTGGGCCAGTCAGGCGAATCCGCAGCCCTATTACAGTTGGGGAAATGGGGCAGCGATGCGGATTAGTCCGGTGGGCTATGCCTATGATGACCTCGAAACCGTATTAACAAAAGCGGCAGAGTTTACCGCCGTTACCCACAATCACCCCGAAGGGATTAAAGGCGGCCAGGCCACGGCGGCGGCGATTTTTTTGGGGCGCATGGGTCAGTCTAAATTAGAGATCAAGACCTACATTGAATCACAATTTGGCTATGATTTAAGCCGATCCGTGGATGACATTCGCCCCACCTATGCGTTTACGGAATCATCCCAAGAGACTGTGCCCCAAGCGATTCGGGCTTGGTTTGAGGCAACGGATTTTGAAGATGCGGTGCGGACGGCGGTGTCCTTGGGGGGAGATTCGGATACCTTAACCTGCATTACGGGGGGAATTGCCCAGGGGTTTTATGGCGGGGTTCCGACGGCGATCGCAACTCAGGTTTATGCCCATTTGGATGACCGTTTAGCCAGAATTACCCGTGATTTTATGGCGATGGTTGAGAGGCAGCACGGTGGTTAGGTATCGAGGCGCATGGCGGTATCAATGCGGTCTTGGGAGAGGAAGGCGCGATCGCTCGGTAACGGGGCAACGGGTTCCGTGAGGGTGAAGTCTCCGGCGGTGATCCATTGTTTGAGTTCTTCGGCGACCCGTTGCGATCGGTATAAACTCGCCAGGGGCGCGGTGCGCACGGTTTGGCCTTCGATGCTGATCCGGCCACTTTTTAACTGTGCATAGGAGACGAGGCCAAAGGTAGGACGTACCCGACGCGGAATCGAAAAATCCATCACCGGTGCAACGATCGCATCATCCTGCACCGCACAGCGTGCCACCACCGCCTCATTCAACACCGGCATCGGCACACCCACCCCCAACATGATCGACGGGCCGTAATGCTTGAAATAGCAGCCCCGCACCCAGTCCGGCGACATCTGTTTGGCATCACCGATCAAGGCTACAGTGGCGGCGGGGCCGATGGGGGTGCGGTTTTCGAGGCGTTTTTGTAAGGGAAAATGTTGCGTGCCTTCCCAGGCCACATAGCCCACACCGCCACCGAGGAAAATTTTAGTGCCAATCCCCACCACGGTTAAATCCGGGTCATTCAACAAAGGAGACATCGCGCCGGGATTGGAATAGACGGCATTGCCAAGGGTGGGTTGCAGCACCCCCAGATAGGTGTAGAGGGGGCGATCGCTCCCATTCACTCCCACGATAAAGTTTTGATATAAATTACGCGGATTAAACAAATAAAACTGATTGATCGCCTCCGCCCGAATCGACGTATCCAACGACGCACGGGGATAACAATCGGTCACATGACCCGTCGCCCGCAATGGCACAGATTTACCCGCGATCAACGCCTCAATCACATGACCACCGCCCCGCTCTTGCGCTTCACCGTCCGGGGGAATTTCCTGGGGCATCGTCGCCCCCAAATATAAATCCACCGCCCCCAATCCCGCATACACCGGCACATCATCGAGCCAACAGTGACGAATTTTAATCGGTGGATCGGTATGGCCAATATTGAGCATCGCCCCGGTGGACTCCATCGGCTCAAACGTGCCCGTGGTGATCACGTCCACCGTTGCGGCAATGTCGGCGATGGACTCGGTGAGGGCCCGTTGCTTCACTTCGGTGACGGTGAGGGCGATCGCCGTTTTCTGGACAATCTTGGCATTGATTTCGGTAATTGTGCGCTGCACACCCATCCCCGTTTTGCTCCTCTGCGTTTCTACAATGGTCGTGGTTTGTAGAAGTATACCCGCTCAAAACTATTGACATTATTTTTGCTCGCTAACCGTTGGGCCCGCCGAAAAAAGTTCACCGTTTCATCTTTGACCCAACCATATTGAATTGCCAATAACTCTAGGGCGATCGGTTCAATGCTTTGGTCTTGAATTAACTGATCGATTTGGTCGTCATTTAATAGCCCTGAAACTTGTAAATATTCTGTCAAATTATAGGATCGCTTCTGTTTTAACCATTGCGGTAACTCCACCAGAAAAAAGCGAACCGTTTGGGGATTGACCCAACCCTGCTGCACAATCAATTCCCCAAAGCGTTGGGACGGTGCTTGACCTTGTTTTTCAAGCAAAAATTCGACTTGATCCATCGAGAGTAACCCTGCTTCATGGAGCAATAACCCCAAGGGTTTTTTATAGCGATACTGATTAAATTTTTGTTGCGTGGCGAGCCAAAACATCGGCAAAATGTCGAATAAGTAGCGTTTCCACAGCCGCCGAGGTTCTGCCCAGAGACGATACAGCCACTCTAAGCCCCACCGACTCATGTTACGGGGGGCACGGCGAGTTACGCCCGCCTCAAAATCAATCGTCGCCCCGATCGCAAGGAAAATTTTAATCTGGGAGAGGCGATCGCGATATTTATAAATCCATTTTTCCTGCTTGGGTGCGCCGACTCCAACGGCCAGCACATTCGCATCGGTGGCTTGAATAATATCGAGAATTTTTTCGCATTCCTCAAGATTCCGTTCAAAGCCAAAGGAGGGGGAATGGACACCCACCACTAATTCTCGTCCGACTTTCTGGTTGATGCGCTCCTGGGCTTGTTGGGCCACGCCTTCCCGGGAGCCGAGGAGGAAAACACGAATGTCTGGATCGTCTTTGTAATATTCATAAAAGGCAGGAAAAAAATCTGAACCGGAAATTTTTTCTTGAATGCGTTTCCCTAAAAATAACGAAATCCACATTAATATTTGACTGTCACAAATAACATAGTCAGCGGTTTGATAGACGTGGAAAAATTCAGGATCATGTTGAAGTTTGATAAGGTGATCTACGTTGGGGGTAATGATAAATCCCCCTTGTTTGATCTGCCGGAGCAAGTTCTTTAAGGAAATATTATCAATGGAGATATTAAGAATATCAAATTTGGTCATGAGGCAGCCTAGGACGATACCAAGGAGTGAGGAAATGGGAATCAGTCTTGGGGAATATCACTTGGCGACGATTGTGATTCTTACTCTAGTACCGAAGGGTGAGAGGGAAAATCCGGAGGTAATGGGTCAGACTTCCAAATATTGAGAATATCTTTCAAAACGATTTCTGTAAACCAAATCTGGCCGACGATGGTGAGGGGCAAGGAGAGGAAAAGACCGGGAATCCCAAAGGCGATCGCAAAAAAGAGTTGGGCGAGGAGGGTGAGGGCGGGGAGTTTGAGGGCGGGGCGGGTGAGGAGGCGGCGGGCGAGGAGGTTGCTTTCGAGTTGTTGGATGGTGATGTAGAGCAACAGGACGATCAGGGATTTCCAGGGTTGATCGAGGAGGGCGATCGCCATGGGGGGGATGGCACTGAGTCCAGCACCGAGGGTGGGGATCAGGGTAAACAGGCCGGCGATTAGGGCTTGGGAGAGGGCGAGGGGAATCCGTAGCAAGAGGAGACCGATGAAGCTGAGGAGGGTGACGGTGAGCATGTTGACGACGATGCCTTCAAACCACCGTTGTAGGGCGCGATCGCAGGTGGCCAAAATCTGATTCACCCGTGGACGATAGAAGGCGGGAAACATCCTTAACACACCCTGACGATAGGGGTTTGGGTCTACGAGCAGCATCAAGGTTAGGGCTGTCAAGAGTAAGACATTCAGCATCGCCCCTAAGGTGCTAGAAAAAATCGTCCACCCCTCGCCGAGGATGTTATTGCCCAATTCGGGGAGTTGTGCGCCCATATCCTGCCAATTGGGGAGCAGGGCCCAGACGCGGGGACTGAAGCGATCTTCAAATTGGGCAATCCACGGGCCGAGGCGATCAATGCCCTCCATGACTTCTTGGGGCAGTTGGTTAATTTGGGCGACGACGGGCGGGACGAGCAGACCAAAAAAGCCCACAATCAAGACCAGGGAGAGGGCGATCGTCGCCATCACGGCCCGACCCCGGCCGAGGGATTTAAAATTTTGCTGTAAACCCCGCACCACCCCTGATAGGGCATTGGCGAGGATAATCGCGCCCAAGACGACCACCAGCAGTTGACGCACCTGCCAGGCTCCGTACAGCCCGATCAGCAGCAAGATGAGTCCGAACCAATGACCAAATTTCATGATTTCAAGGGTTAAGCGGGGGGCGATTGACGCAAGGCTCGAACAGTGAGGAGAAGGGCGAGGAGGATGGGGGGCAAGGCGACGAAGGCGATCGCATGACCTCGCGTTGGGGCAATTGCCACGAGGGGGCCAACATATTTAATCACCCCCGAAATTCCGGCCGCCCCTAGGAACACTTTGAGAATGAGTTCAGTGACATCACGCAGGGGCATAGGCAAACCGTCTGAGGGTGGAGAGGAATTGCCCTCGATTTTAGCGGGTTGGCGATCGCCTTGCCTAGCGGCCTGCCCCAAAATCCCCGATGCGGGGGTAAACCCGGTGGGGCTACGGATCGATCATGGCTGATTCCGGTGGCGATCGTATCGTAATTGTGCGGGGTTGTCAGGATGGCGATCGCAGGATTATCACTCCGACTCTATTTAACGATTGGCACTTCAAAGGAGTTCCCCCTCTGCTTCAATGGGCCCGATTCCCGTGGCCAAAACACAGCACCTTTTTGAGGTTTACATGATTCGCATCCGCATCGGGCAATCCAGTGCATAAGCGGCGTTAAACATAATGGGAATCGGACAAGATGATCAAGGGAAGATTCGGGACAACGAGGGATAGAATCCCTGAAATACAGTGATCCCAAACCCAAAAGGGGTTTAATGAATGCGCTGGATCGGGGCTTGTGGAGATCGGGAGAATCTTCGTAATCTTTGCTCATTTTGAGGGTCGTGATTGAACGATTCTAGAGTTGAATGCTTGAGCAAAGATTAAGAATGCTGGATATCACGAAGTTCTCATGTCTAGACGAAAAGAAATGTAATTAATTGTGTGCAGATCCCGTTAGCTTTTCGATCTATAGAGATAATGTGCCTAGACCTCTCATTGGGTTTGAAATCAGTGAGAAATGATTTTCCTTCTTGCTGTGTGCTCAAGCGTTCCTCATGTCTACGTCCTGCCCTAACCTCCACGCTCTGATTCGTCCAGTGCCGGTGTGCTCTCCTCAGGTCACGCTCACATCGCTCTTGGGATTATTTTCAGGAACCACGACGGATGTGGTGGTGTGCTTGGATGCGGACTATAAACCCTTGGGGACGATTTCCCTGGCGACGCTGTTGCCCTTCCTCCAAGCACCGCAACCGGATCAGTCCTTTTCGTCCACTTGGCTGCACTCGCTCCCGATTGTCACCCTTGATGAAAGTTGTGATGCGATCGCCGCCTTCATCCACGAAAATCCGAAAAAATACTATGCGGTGGTAGACACCGAGGGGAAATTTCAGGGCCTCGTGAATGGTTGGCAACTTTTACCGCAACTGCTACGCCCGGAACTCACCGAGCGCATGACAGCGTTGCTGATGCTGCTCGATCATATCCCGATGCCCCTGCGCCTCGAAACCGAAACCGGGCAAGTGTTGCAACAAAACAAAATGTGGCAACATCAGGTTGATCCCCAAGCTGAATTTCTCCAGGAGAATGTTGGCCTCGACAGTGCACCCGCCAACCCGATGATTCCCGTATCGTCACGGCAGGACAGCACCCTTTCCACCACTGTATCGACGCTGAAATTTTCAGGGCCGAACCTAGCCTCCGACAATCAGCATATTTGGAAGCTGCTCCGCTTTCCCCTCTCGATTCCCCTCGCCCATGCGGGGGAACCGCTGCGGCTGGTACTGGCGACGGATATCACCGAACAGCGACAACTCTGTAAAGAATTAACCGCCAAAAATGCGGATTTAGTCCAACTCAATCGCCTCAAAGATGAGTTTTTAGCCTGTATTACCCATGAATTAAAAACGCCTCTGACGGCGGTGCTGGGGCTGTCCAATCTGCTCAAGGATGCCAAGCTTGGCCCGTTGAATCCTCGCCAAAGCCGCTATGCCCAGTTGATCCATCAAAGTGGACGGCAACTGATGGGGGTGGTGAATGACATTCTGGATTTAACGCGCTTAGAAACGGGGCAACTGAAGCTGAATCCGGAGCCGGTGCAACTGGCATCGCTGTGCGATCGCGCCTATGAACAGGCCCTGGCCCAAGTGGTGAGCAGCCATAACCCCGACGCGGAAAAAAGCCAACAAACCCGATTCACCCTCACGATCGAGCCGGGTCTAACGGGTCTGGTTGCCGATGAGTTGCGCTTGCGGCAAATGCTGAGTCACCTGTTGGAAAATGCCCTGAAGTTCACGCCCCCCACGGGGCAAGTGGGGTTAACGGTGAGCCGGTGGCAAGGCTGGATTGACTTCACCGTCTGGGATACGGGGATCGGGATTCCAGAATCTGATCAACATCTGATTTTTCAGAAGTTCCAACAGTTGGAAAGTCCCCTCACTCGCCAATTTGAAGGCGCGGGCCTGGGCTTAGTTTTGACTCAACGCTTGGCCCGTGCCCATGGGGGTGATATTTCGTTTATCTCAAAGTCTGGCCATGGCAGTCGCTTCACCCTATTGTTACCCCCTAGCCCACCCCAAGGGGCGGCAAAAAAAGCCAATGGCACAACGGTACAACAACCCACGCCGAATCAGTTGGTGATGATTGTGGAGGCTGTGCCCCACTATATTGAAGGGTTGACGTTGTATTTGCAGCAGTTGGGCTATCGAGTGTTGATTGCGCGATCGGGCACTGAGGCGTTGGAAAAAGCCCGGCAAATTCAACCTCGGATTATTTTTCTCAACCCGTTGCTGCCGTTGCTGTCGGGGTGGGATGTGTTGACGCTGTTGAAATCTGATCCGAGTACCTGCAATATTCCGGTGCTGGTGACGGCAACACGGGCGGAGAAGAACCAAGCGAAGCAGAATCGGGCCGATGGGTTTTTGACACTACCGGTGAAGTTAGCCCCACTGCGGGAGAGTTTGCTTAAGATTCAAACTGCGTTGGTGGGTGAGACGCGGAATATTACGATTTTGCATTTGAATGCCCAGGAGAACCCGGCAGTCGAGGGACATTCTCCCTTTGTTCGGGAGTTTGGCGGGGAGATTGCCCACCATACCGGGCCGGTAAATTACCGGATTTTGGAGGCGGATGATCTAGAGCAGGCGGATATTTTGGCGCGGGTGTGGAAGCCGGATGCGCTGTTGTTGGATGGGACACAGTTGCAGAATGCGGGGTCGTATTTGCGATCGCTCACCAGTTATCCGGCCTTGACCGTGCCACCGTTGATCACCCTGGACAATCAAACCACAGCGATCGCCAACCAATACCCCGAACTCACCGTCTGTCCCTGCCTGATTCCGATCACCACCGACAGTATTCCCGCCCTGCTGCAAGTGATTCAAGTGGCCACCGGCATCACCGTCCAGCCCAATATTTTGGTAGCCAGTGATGAACTGCGCCTGCCCCCCTCCGCCCCTCCGGAACACCACGCCCCCCACAGCTTTATCCACGCCCTCACCCAATACCTCCAAACCGCCGGATTCCGGACGGTGCTCTCCAAATCCTGGCCCGAAATTCAACGGCAGTTAGCCAATAACCGGATTAATCTTTGGGTGTTGCATATCCATGAACCCACCGCTGAATCCTTCTGGCTCGAACGCCTCGCTGCGATCCGCCAACAGTACCCCACCTTGCCGATTCTGCTGGTGGACTATCGCGATGAGTCCAAAGATACGGTGTCTTCCCTCTGTGCCCATGCCACCTGCACGATCACCGATGCTGACCAATCCATGACGACGGTGCTACAAAAAATCAATCAACTGATTCTGGGCTAACCCATTCCACCCCTAGACCTGGCGCAGGGGCGGGGATTAAGCACCCATCCGCGTAGGTCATTCCTTGGAAGGGATCATCCTGGAGATTGAGGTGACTGTCGAGATCGATGTAGTGGGCGTAGGGGGCTAACTGATTGAGGGCAGCGTTGGAGAGGCTGCTGTCGGCGTAGCAACCGTACATGATCTGAAGTTTGTGGCTTTGGGCGGTGTGGATCATGCGGAGCACTTCAGTGAGTCCCCCGGCTTTCATCAGTTTAATGTTGATGCCATGGACGACGGGGGCAAGGCGGGGAATATCAGCGGCGGTGAAACAACTTTCATCGACAAAAATGGGCAGGGGCGATCGCCCATACAGGGCGGCAAAGTCCCCTTCATCCTCCACGGGTAGGGGTTGTTCGAGGTGACGCACGCCCCGATCCGCGAGCCAATCGGCCATGGCGATCGCTTCCTCTAAGCGCCATCCCCCATTGGCATCAACGGTAAATTCTCCATCGGGAGCCGCCGCCTGCACCGCCTCAAACATGGCGCGATCGGCCTCGATGCCCACCGGAGACCCCAGCTTAATCTTGAACTGTCGCGCCCCCAGTTGATCTTGCCATTGTCGCACCCGCGCTTGGGCCAGGGCCGGATCACTAATCCCCACGGTGACCGAAGTGGGTACGCTGTGCTGCGGCTCTAGGCCCCACAG